>JANXXU010000038.1 GCA_025350465.1 Alphaproteobacteria bacterium
ATCCGCCCCTCAAAACCGCCGCGCGGGAAGTTCCTCGCGTCTCACCTGAATACGGATGGGTGGCAGAGTGGTCTATCGCACCGCACTCGAAATGCGGAGTACGGCAACGTACCGTGAGTTCGAATCTCACCCCATCCGCCAAACAAAACGACCCCAACCGCGCCTCGCTTGTAAGCCCTGCGCCGAGCATTCAAAACGACCGCCGGTCTTTGAATTGCTGTATCCCAATCAGTAGATGCCGGGCACGAGCCGCGCCGTGGTTGACATGTAATTCCGATATTCCGGGAATGTGTTCGACAGCACGCGTTCCTCATTTTTCATACGCTCGAGCTGAAAGACGCATTGGAACGCCACCAATGCCAACGCCAGCGGCGAGAAATATTGCAATGTGATGCCTGCAACAGCCACGGCTTCCGTCAGGTAGAGGGGGTGACGAACCCACCGATATGGCCCGGTCGTAACCAGTCGGCGCGCTTGCGGAAGCATACTGAGAGAGCGACCAAGCGACAGAGCGACGTAGATCGCAAACAAGGTTCCGCAAAGGACAAGTATTGCGGACGTGAGCGAAAGGTATGCCGGCAGCTCGCGGGCGGGGAGCAATACCAATCCGACGCTGAGATACGTTCCCGCAACGGCCGCAAAGCGTGGATAAAGCCCGCCGATTCTTGCTCGGGGCTTGTGACGTAGCGCCAATAGACAAGCAAGTACGCCGAAGAAAACGGGAGTCGCTATTCTAGATGCGAGACTTGTCAGCGAGCAAAAGTCAGCCGTCGCAAAATTCGTCTCCGCAATCTGTTCGCTCAAGGCAGGAAGCTGATGCGCAAGGCAGAAGCCGTACCATGTGAAAAACGGTACCGTTGAGAGCAAGTCGTAAAGCTTGCTGCCTTGGAACGCTTCGAGGGCGACCTTGCACCTTTTGAAAAGGGAGCCGCGTCCCGCAGCATCGGCGGTTGCACCCTTAGTCGGCGCCTGCGGTCCCATTGGAGTCCGGCCTGTGGCAGCGTAGAGCACCCACATTGCGGCCTCAGAGTGAACGGGAGGTTGCACCTACCAAACTTGTACGGACATCGCGTCGAACGGCCGCAGCATTTCGCGTTCACGGTTAGCGCACGTTCGACGGCGCAGGCGGCAAAGGCTCCTCGGAGGCTCAGCCTGCCGTTGCGCCTCAACTGTTGGCGGTGCCGAAGATTCCCGTCAGATGGGAATTGAGAAATCGCCCGGACGCGTCGTGTTCGGCGCGCAGCGCCGTAAAGTCACGCCACTGCGGATAGAGCGCCTGGAAATCGCGGGCCTTCAAGCTGTGCAGCTTCCCCCAATGCGGCCGGCCGTCAAAGCTGCGGAAAATCGGTTCGATCTCGCTGAAGAAGAACGAGTGATTTTGCGTGTGGCCCATATGAACGGCGATCGACGCCGACGCGCGTTTGTAAAACGGGCTGAGCCACGCATCGTCGGCATCTATGAAGCGCGCTTCGATCGGAAAATAGACCTCGTCGTGACGTTCGACGGCGGCGATCACTTTTTCCAAGCATGGCCGCAGCGCGTCGCGCGGCAGGTGATATTCCATTTCGTTGAAGCGCTTGGGCCGGTCCGTCGAGAGGAGCCGCCACGCGGGCCCCACCGCGGTCTCCGTTTCTTGGTTGGCGATAAGACCCTTTCCCACCATGCGCCGCAGCCACGGCGCCCAAGCCAGCCAATCACGCAGCATCATGAGCTGCTCGGCGCCCTCGTTCTCGGCGTTCGGTTTGCGCTGCGTATCAGGTTCGCTTGTCTCGTTGTGACCGATGCAATAGGCCGTGCCGGTCGACGTGACGTAATAAAATTCGAAGTGACGAAAGTCGCGGCTGTGCGTTTCGCTTGCAGCCAAGGCGCTTGCGATCGGCTCAAACCACGTTTGGCGTTTGACACGCAAAGGTGCCCGGTTCTGCAGGCGCACTTGTGTGACGATGCCCAGCGCGCCGAGCGAAACGCGCGCAGCGGCGAACAGCTCCGGATTTTCGGCGGCGTCGCACTCGATGACCTTTCCGTCGGCCGTCATCAGCTGCAATCCGGTCACGGCGCTGGCGAGCGAGCCGAGGCTCCGTCCTGTGCCGTGCGTCGCCGTTGAAATCGCACCGGCCAGGCTCTGCTTGTTGATGTCGGGTAATGCGTTCATCGACTGGCCGAGGCGCTCGAGCATTTCGCCCAAAGCGAAAAGGCGAACGCCGGCGCCAACAGTCGCCGTGAGATTGTGCGGATCGTGCGAGACGAGTGCGTTGAGCCGGTCCAACGACACTATTGTCCCGGAGGTCGGCACGAGCGCGGTGAAACTGTGACCGGCTCCCACCGGTCGAATTGGACCGGATGCACTGCGAACGACATGCTGCAGCTCGTTCAAGTCAGCCGGAACGGCGATTGCATTCGGGATGCAGCTTTGCAGCCCGGACCAATTGCTCCAGCGAATCTTGCCCGGCGGAACAGGCGGCAATGCCGGTTCAGGAGGATCGCCGGCTGAGAGGGCATGCCGCGTTAGCGCCGTGCCGCCAAGCAGGGCGGTCGCGCCAAGGCCTCCTGCAATCATTGCTCTGCGTGTGACAATCATCGCGCCTCCCGTTGTGCCATAAAAAACGTCAAGCGCCTTAGATCGTCGTCTGTGCAGTCGAAACATTGTCCGTGACCGGGCATGGCTTTGAACCCCGCTCGCACGTGAGCGAGCAATGTATCGCCGCCCTGAGCGAACCGACCGTTCCAGGCGTGAATATCTCCGACGAGCGGAGCTCCCGACTCGGGATTGATGTGGCAAACGCGGCAGGATCGTCCGAATTTTTCGGCGAGCTGAGGGTCGCTCGGCGCAAGTGACTCAGCGCGCCGGACTCGTTCCGCCAGGGTCGGTCCGGAGTCGTTTCCGCATGCCGCCAGCGAGAGCAGCACAATCGCCACCGCGAGTCCGGTCGTGACAAATTCGGCGCGCACTCTGCTCATCGATATCGAACCAGTAGGAGATTGCTCGTCCAACCACATTGACGTGCATCAAAAACCATCGCCTCGCCCTTTATCCAGGTCGCGCTTACCGTGTGGGTCGCAACGTTCCTGACGATGTTGCTGTCGCACTGTGGCGCAGCATTCAACGCTGCGTCAGTGCCCCGTTGATAATGCGCGATCTAAACTGCGACCGTGCCGTCATGTCGCGTCATTTCGGCCGGCGCGTTTGATTCAGATCAAGAGCCTTCATCCTCATGACTGACAAATTGTCAGTCATCCGGAACAAGGTCTTCCGGACGAGCAGGAGGCTTCCTATGCTTGACCGGCCGGCCATATCCGCGGGCGTCTTTGACCCATCATCAGCATCGCTGCTTGATCCGCCACTTACCGATGTACAGATCTCGATGCGAGACGGCTTGCACCGGTTCGCCGCCGAGGTGATGCGACCGGCGGGACGCGCTCTCGATCGCATGAGCGCTGACGAAGTCATCGCAAAGGGTTCGCCCTTTTATGCGGTGCACGAACAATACCGGGCGTTCGGCCTCAACCAGTCCGCGATGGCGGAGCTGCCGGCGCAGGAGGCCGCGCTCCTTCAGGCCCTCGCCTATGAGGAAATGGGTTGGGGCGATTCCGGCCTTGCAATCTCGATCGGCGTCAACGCCATGCCAGCTTCCGTGGCGCGCGTGTTGGGCGTCCCCGAATTCGCTGAACGCTTTCCAGAGACGAAATTCGGATGTTGGGCAATCACGGAGCCCGACCATGGCAGCGACATGCTCGACTCGACACGCCAAGCGTTTGCGAACAACGGTCAATACGGTCGCCCCAGTTGCCTCGCGCGCCGTGTTGGCGGCGATATCGTGCTGTCGGGGCAGAAATCGGCATGGGTTTCGAATGGAGCGATCGCAGAGCAAGCGGTGCTCTTCAGCCTTTATGACGACGGCAAGACCGGCATTCGCGGTTGCGTCCTCTATGTGCCACTCGGGGTGAAAGGCGTGAGCCGCGGCCGCCCCTTGGAAAAGCTCGGGCAACGCGCGCTCCCGCAAGGGGAGATATTCTTTGATGAGGTAAAGCTGCCGGCCGACTGTCTAGCGGCCGGCCCGGACGAATATCACGACGCGCTTTACGACACGCTCTGCCTTGCCAACAGCAGCATGGGCTCTCTGTTCGTCGGCGTCGCTCGCGCCGCTTTCGAGCACGCGCTCGCTTACGCGCACGAGCGCAAGCAAGGCGGCGTCGCAATTTTCCAGCATCAGAACGTGAAAGCCCGGCTGTTTTCGATGTACCGTAAGGTCGAGGCGGCACGCGCGCTTGCGCGCCGCGTGGCGGTGGCGAACGCAACCGCGGCAACGCCTGCGCTGCAAGGTGCGATCGCGTCGAAGATAACGGCAACGCAAACGGCGTTCGAGGTTGCGAGCGAAGCGATCCAGATCTTCGGCGGTGCCGGCATGTCGCGCGAGTATCCCGTCGAAAAGCTTCTGCGCGACGCACGTGCGTCGATGATCGAAGACGGATGCAACGAGCTGTTGGCGATCAAGGGCGGGTCCCAACTGATAAACGCGGCACGGGCGAACTGAAAGTCGAGGGAGCCAAGCGTCATGAACGCACATGCAATCATCGCCGGCGTTGGCATGACCGATTTCGGCAAGTTTCCGGATCGCGGGCTGAAGTCGCTGGCGGGCGAGGCGATACGCGGCGCTCTCGCCGATGCAGGATTGCGGCCTGACGAAGTCCAAGCCGCTTATATGGGCAACGCCGCCGCCTCGCTCATCACCGGCCAGGCGATGATCGCAGGCCAAGTGATCTTGCGCAGTGTCGGCATCGGCCGCATCCCGGTGGTCAACGTCGAAAACGCTTGTGCCACATCCGCGACCGCCTTTCAGCAAGCCGAACGCATGATCGCCTGCGGGCAATACGAGGTCGTGCTGGCGGCGGGATTCGAAAAACTCTTTCACAAGGACAAGGCGCGTACCTTTTCGGTCTTCATGGGTGCGATCGACGTGGAAGCAATTCCCGAATTCTTGGCGTCGCTCAACAAGAACAAGAAGCCGGAGACCGAAGGCGCAGCTGCCGGCGACAAGCGCTCGGTGTTCATGGACATCTACGCCGCCGCCGCGCGCCGGCACATGCAGCTCTACGGCACGACCGCACGCCATTTCGCGATGGTGTCGGCGAAGAACTCGTATCACGGGAGTCTCAATCCTCACGCGCAGTACCGCGAAGTGCTGGGCGTGGACGAAGTCTTGGCGGCGCCGCCGGTCGCGCCCCCACTCACCTTGCCAATGTGCGCACCGATCGGCGACGGCGCCGCGGCAGTAGTTCTCGTCTCCGAGAAAAAGGCGCGGGCGATGGGGTTGAAGCAAGGCGTGCGGGTGCGATCCAGTGTTTTGGCGTCGGGATGGGATGGTTCGGGAAGCGAGACGGAGTCCGTCGTCGAATATGCGGCGCGCAAGGCCTACGAAGCGGCTGCGGTCACGCCCCGCGATATCAACGTCGCGGAGGTTCACGATGCGACCGCGCCCGCGGAGATCCTTTGCTACGAAGCGTTGGGTATGGCGAAGAAGGGCGAGGGCGCGCGGCTCGTCGAAGACGGGACGACGCGCTTGGGCGGTCGCATACCGGTGAATACGTCGGGCGGCCTGTTGCGCAAGGGACATCCGGTCGGTGCCACGGGAGCCGCGCAGATTTTCGAATTGTGCGAGCAACTGCGCGGCCGCGCCGGGGCGCGCCAAGTCGAAGGGGCGCGCTTGGGCCTCGCGGAGAATGGCGGCGGGTTTATCGGTTCGGACGCTGCGGCAGTCGTCGTAACGGTGCTTGAGAAGACAGGGTGAGTGTCATGGCCGCGACAGTGCCAAGCGCAGTGCCTCCGATCCTCGCGCATTTCGTCCGGGCGAAATCGCAAACGCCGACCGATTTCAACGTTCTGACGTTCGTCGAAATCGCCGCCGACGGGTCTTTCCGCGACGAAGTCCGCACTTACCGAACGCTGTGGGAGAACGGCTGCAAAATGGCGAGTGCGCTTGAGCGCAAGGGCGTGAAGGCGGGCGACCGCTTCGCGCTCGTCATGCAAAACCACCCGGAATTCGTCGAGGCGATGATCGCCGCGTCGATCCTCGGCGCCGTGTTCGTCCCCGTTGACCCGCGTACGAAGGGCGACAAGCTGGCGTACATGCTTGATTTCGCCGAGTGCTCGGGGGCGATTGTTGCGGACTATGCGTGGGCCAATCTAGCGGACGTGTTGGATCGACTCCCGCGCCTGAACTGGATTGCCACGCTTGGAAACAAACAAGGCGCGTCAACAGCAGAACCGAGGGCATTTCGGCTGGAAGCCTCCGTTGCCGGTAACGCCACCGACATGCCGATACAATCCAACGATCCCGACGCCACGATGCAGCTTCTCTTTACTTCGGGCACGACGGGCGATCCCAAAGCAATCATCGCGACACACCGGCGTTTCGTCGAGGGCGGAATGCTTGGATTGATGTTGGGGCTCAAGCCCGATGACCGTCTCTATACGGGCCTTTCTCTGACTCACGCCAACGCGCAGCTGATTACCCTGGGCATTGCGCTGGTTATGGGCCTGCCAGCCGTCATCAGTCGGAAATTCACCAAATCGCGTCTGTGGGACATCACGCGCTGGTACGGCTGCACCGTATTCAATTTGCTCGGCGGCATGACGGTCGAGCTCTATAGCCAACCGCCGAAGGAGCAAGACTCAAACAACCCCGTGCGCATGGTCTTGTCCGCCGGAATGCCGGCGGCGTTGTGGGAACGGTTCGCCAAGCGCTTCGGCGTGCAAATCTTCGAGTTCTACGGCGCGGCCGAGGGCGGCTTGACGCTCAATCCGCCGGGAGTAGGACCGGTTGGAAGTGTCGGCAGACCGCCGCCCAACCTTGAGCTGGCGATCTTGGACGATGACGGCAAACGGTTGTCCGCGGGAGAGGCCGGCGAAATTTGTTTCCGCCCGGCGGCCGGCGCGTCGCCCACCGTTCGCTATCTCAAGAACGACGATGCGTCGAAGAAGAAAACAGCCTCGGGTTGGTTGCATAGCGGCGATCTGGGGCACGTCGATGCCAACGGCTGGCTCTATTTCCATTGCCGCAAGGGTGATGAGATCCGCCGCAACGGCGAGTTCATATCCCCGGGCTTCGTCGAAAAAGCGATCGCGGAGCATCCGCAAGTTGCGGACGTATTCGTCTACGGCATCGCCGCTCGCAACGGCGCGCCAGGCGAACGGGATGTTGTCGCGGCGATCGTTCCGGTCGAGCGCGGATGGTTCGACGCTGCCTCGGTGTTCGCGCATTGCCGCCGCGTGCTTGAGCCGAATGCCGTCCCGACATTCCTCCAAGTCGTGCATGAAATTCCAAAGACTGCTTCGGAGAAACCGCAAGAGCGATTCTTGCGCGAACAATTGGCGTGCAGCGCAACCAACATCTACGCCGCGTCGGACGCGGCGGCAGCTTGAATGCAGATAACGAAAGGATCGACGTCATGAAAGGCAAGCCTCCCGTCGTCGTCTATGGTGCCAGCGGTTACACAGGCAAACTGATCATCGAGCGGCTCGTCGCCGCCGGTATTCCCTTCATCGCCGCCGGACGCGACAAGAAACGGCTGAATGAAGCTGTCGAGAACCTGCCGAACGCAAGGCAAGCAGAGGCTGAGATTGCAGCCGTCGAGCACGACGTGCTGGCGCTCGCCGCGCTGTTCGACGGCACGCGTGTCGTTGCGAACGTCGTGGGTCCGTTCGGTCAACTCGGCCGTAAGGTTGCGGATGCGGCGTTTGCGTCGCGTTGTCACTACATCGACACGACCGGTGAAACGGATTGGATTCGCACGCTGAGGGACGAATACGGTCCGCGCTTTGCCGGCGAGAAACTCATGTTGTGTCCAGCGCTCGCCTATATGTGGACGGCCGGCCAAATGGCCGCCGAGATTGCGCTCGAAGACAAGAGCATCGACAGCCTCGATATCGTTTACTCACCCGGCAGCGCGGCGACGGTCGCCTCTACGCTTTCCTTCATGAGGATGGTGACGCGAACGCAATACCGTCTCGTGAACCGCGTCCTCGATCCTTGGCCACACGGTGCGGCAATCCTAAACAGCCTGCCTCATTCGCATGAAGTCGTGCGCAGCCTGCCGTGGGGCGGCGGTGCCGAACCGATCTGGTACGAACGCGACAAACGCGTCCGCAATTGCCGCGTCACCGTCGCTTTGCAAAATTCCCAGATGGTGGATTGGCTTTTGAGTTGCGCCGCCGAGTTCGACAAAGTGGCCAGCACAAAGAGTGAAGCAGAACTCGAGGCGCTAACGAACAGCTGGGGCCAGGCAGTCGCATCGACGCCCGCCCGCGAGGACGTGAACGCCAACCGCAGCGTTATCTCGTGCCGTGCGCGCGGCGCGGGGTCTGGCAAAGAGGTCGTTCTCTATGGCTCCGCACCTTACGAGCAGACCGGCGTTCTGATGGCCGAGGGCGCGCGGCGCTTGCTGGACAAAGAGACAAAAAAGGTGGGCTTCCAATCGCCAGCCGAAGCGTTCGGCCACCGAAATTTGATGACGGCACTTGCCGCCGTCGGTTTGCACCAATCGCCGCCGGCCATTGCGGCCGACAAGTCCGTGCGCGCTCGCCCGCAAGCCGCCGATCTGCGAGCCACGCCTGCCGAAATTCACAGCGGTCACTAGGAGATCGCAAGCAAAAGGAGAAGCGCTATGAATCGACTTGATGGTGGCGAGCTTCTCGCCCGCACACTTGCGAAAGCCGGCGTAACGGAAATCTTCGCGCTGCATGGCGGACACCTGGAGTCGTTTCTGCAGGGCTGCGTTCACAACAATATTCGCCTGACCGACACGCGTCATGAAGCGGCCGCCGGCCATGCCGCCGACGGCTATGCACGGGTCACGGGCGAAATTGGCGTGTGTACAGTCACGGCGGGACCGGGCTTTGCCAATGCAGTGCCTGCGATCGTGAATGCCTATCTAGACGGCATTCCGACGTTGTTTCTGATCGGCGCACCGCCGCTGCGCGAAGCCGAAACCAATCCCCTGCAAGGCGGCTTCGATCAAATCGCCATGATCACGCCCGTTACGAAATGGGCGCATCGTGTGCTCAATGCCGAACGCATTCCGGATCTGACGGCGCAAGCGATCCGCATCGCCAGAAACGGCCGCCCCGGTCCGGTCGTTCTTGAATTGCCGATCGACGTCTTGCATGGGCCGGTCGATCCCAAGTTGGTAGCAGAGCCGACGGGCCTGGCGGTGCGCACTCACCCGGCACCATCGGCTGACGAAGTCAGGTCGCTCGTCAAATTCTTGCGTAGCGCGCAGAGGCCCGTGATCTTCGCGGGCGGCGGCTCGCGCTTTGCAAATGCGGCGAAGGAATTGCGCAGCTTCGCCGAGCTCAGCGGCATCCCTGTGTTCGTGAATCCTCGGGGCTATGGCCTCCTGCCGAGCGATCATCGCCTGTTCGGCAAGGATATCAGCAATCTTGCCGCGCTTCCTATGATGGGCAGCGAGGGGCCGGACGCCGTTCTGATTCTCGGCGCGCGCCTTGGTCTCTTTGCCGGCGGACGCGGCGGAAAGATCATTCCCGCGAACGCCAGGATTGCGCAGGTGGACATAGAAGTCGGCGAAATCGGCCGCCTCATGTCGCCGGAAGTCGCGGCCAGTGCGGACGTGGCGGAAACACTGCGTGCGATGATCGACCACGGGGCCCACCTCAACTGGCCGGATTGGTCCGCTTGGGCGGCGAAGGCGGTCTCGCTCAGGCAGGGACACGCCTTCCTGTTTGGCAATACGGACGACAAATCGCCGATGCACCCCTATGCCGCTGCGCGTGAGGTGATGAAAGCGCTGGGCCGCAATATGATTTATGTCCTCGACGGCGGCGAGGCCGGCGCTTGGGCGCAGATGCATGTTGAAGTCGATGAGCCGGGGCGCGTGCTCGGCCACGGATACCTAGGCTGTTTGGGCATAGGCCCGGGTATGGCCATCGGCGCGCAGCGCGCGTTCCCCAACAAGCGCGTCGTTCTTGTCACGGGTGACGGCGCCGCCGGATTCCACATTCAGGAATTCGACACGATGGTACGACACCACCTACCGGTGCTGACGATCATCTTCAACAATCGCGCCTGGGGGATGTCGATCCACGGCCAGGAAGCGATGTACGGGCGCAACGCGCACGTCATCACGGAGCTCGCGGACACGAACTATCACACCGTCGCGCAGGCTTTCGGCTGCCACGGCGAGCGAGTCGATCGGCTTGAGGATGTCGGACCCGCTGTCGAACGAGCGCTGGCGAGCGGTGTTCCCGCCTGCCTCAATTTCATCGTCGACCGCGAGGCTGTGCATCCGATCACGACAATGCTGATGGGGGACAACGACGAGAACAAGACGATCATTCCATACTACGAGAACATCGCGGCGCAGTAGTAAGCTCCTGAGAATGTCATAAGCGATATCGCCCGTCGGGCGGAGCGGTTGGGAAAATTTAGCGCAGGCTCGCAGGCCTTGATTGTGCCGGGCACCTCGACGTCATAGCTCTAGCGCTCATCAATCCGCTCCTGGGCATCTTTCAAATCCGCCGGCGAGTTGATGTTGAAAAAAGGCTCCGGGCCGCGCACCGGCCTGTCGAATTGGACGACCGTCGCGCCAAGCGCGTCGCCGATCGCATGGACGGCGCGAAGTCCGTCACGCTCAACGAGTGCATTGAGCTTGCGCCGAATAGACAGGGACCAAACAGCGATCGTCGGGTGTTTGTCCGTGCTGTTACCTGCAACCGCAACGGCGGCGTTGCCGGTTTGGGCTTTGCCGACTAGCCGTTCGACCAAATCCAAAGGAATGAAGGGCGTATCCGTGGGCACGGTTACAATCCACTCGACGTCGCCACACGCCGCTGCCCATTCGAGAGCCGCCCGAATGCCGTATGCCGGGCCCTCGCTGGGATCCTGACCGTCATCGATAACGGGAACGCCAAGCCAAGCAAAGCGCGCCGCGTCGCCGTTGGCGCTGATCGCCAGGTGGACAGTCTGCGGCGCCAGCCGATCCATTACGTGTTGAATGAGCGGCTTGCCGCCGAGCGTCATCAGCGCTTTGTCGCGGCCGCCCATGCGTCGCGACTGGCCACCCGCAAGGATGACGCCCGCCGTTGCCTTTCGAATCTCGGTGCGAAGAACCAATAAACAGCGACCTTAGTAAGTGAAATCGACCGACAACCAGAGCTTGTTGCGGTCCCCAAATCCACTATCACCATTGAAATCAGCGTAGGTGATGCCTGCCGACCAATGGTCGCCGAATTTCACGGCAAGTTCGGCGTCGGTCTCTGTACCAAAGGACGCTCCGCCGCGCTCAGCGCTAAAATCATGATAGGTGACAGCGGCTGTTACCCCGGTGATGGGCTCCCAATTGTCCACTTTGGTCTCGTAACCCAGTGTGCCATAGGCGTCGACGATGCCGTTCGCCGGCGTCGTCAAGAAGACGTCGGCGTAGCCTTGAAATTTGTGCAGAGTCGCGAGTGGCGTCGAAAAGCCCCGAATGCCGTCGCCCTCCAACGTTTCGATGCCGCCCAAGAGCTTGATACCGTGCGACGTCAGCCCGCCTTCAACGAGCCAATAGCCTAAATCGTAGCGTCCTGGGTTGCCGGCGTAGTCGCTCTGCGTCGCATACTCAACGGCGTAGATTGCACCGACGTCCTCTGAAATGTCGTGCTTGCCTGCGAAGCGTGCGCCAAACGTCGCCGTCGATTGCCCCGGCGCTTCGTTGAGATCGATCAAATACGCATAACCCGTAAGCTTACCCCAGCCGGCGACATCGTAGGCGGCATTCACGAGGTGGGTGTCGCCCTCGAAATCGCCTTGCACACTCCGATCGCCGAACACGCGATTGACGCGGTCAAGGTAAATGTAGCCGACCGTGAGATTGTCGATGCTCGTGTTCGTGATGCGTACGGCATCAAACGTTTGTTCGTTCTGCCGGAATGCAACGCCGCCAATAAATCGCTGATTGTCCAGGTTGATGCGCTGGCGCCCGACGGTGATGACCGTCTGCGGCAGGCCCGAATATTCGAGTTGCACCCGATTGATCTGAAAATCTTCAGCGTCAGCGACGGTCGGATAGGCACCGTGGCCGTTCACCGTGTCGTTGAATTCGTCATTCAAGTGGCCGATGCCTTCGAGTTCGATCAAGCCCTGCAGGTCCCAAACCTTTCCGGTCTGAAAACCTGCTCGCACGCGCAGGGTGTTGGCGTTCGCGTCGTTCGCGAACCCGTCTTGCTCGACATGTTCGAAGCGATATCTTGCATCGAGGATGAACTTACCCTCCGTGAAGAAGTCGCTGAACGTGGGTTCGGCTCTCGCGTTGATCGCACCGAATGTGGCAACGCTGGCGAAAATGACCGCCATCGGCGCTGCCGACGTGAATGGGGACCTATGGAGCATCGTCATTGTGTACTTGCCTTCTTCTTGACGGAAGCTTTGTGGTTCTGCTGCGGCATTGGCGCTCCCTCCGAACGTTAGTGGCTCGGACCTCACGAATTCGTAAAGCCCAGGCGCGGCGTCAGATGCATCGGTCCATAAGTCACGACGAATAACGCGAAGGCGGCGAGCCAAAGCAAACCTGCGGCAATCATGATTGGCATGGAGTGCTCGGGTACGAAGCCCGCCGCGACGCGCAGCACGGCACTTGCGGTAATCGCGCCATACAGGGCGGTGGTGGCGCTGCCGGAATGAAGGTCACGACCCGTATGCCCGAGCGTCGCGCGCGTCATGACCGCCAGAGTCATTGTGCCGATGGAGCCGGCGGTCAGAGCGTGAAGGCCGGACGAGCCAAGCGAGGGATCGAGCGAAATAGCTGCCGCGATGAGCAGATACCCGATCGGGATCCAGGCGTAGCCGACGTGAAGGATCAGGACCAGCGGCTCGGACGCTGCGCGCCATCCCCGCCAACGTGCGAGGCGTGTCCCGTGCGCGACGGCAGCGACAAAGAGCGCGGCGGCTGTCAGCGGCGAGTCGGGCGCGACGATCCAAGCGAGGACGGCCACGCCGCTCGAGCCATGAACGAGGCTATCGAGCGACGAATTGGTTGCGGCATCGCGCGCCATCTTCTGTCGCGCAAACCAGTTGTTCGTGAAGCTCGGAACGATCCGCCCGCCAATCACGCCGATGAGCAACGTGAGCATTCCGACGCCCATGCGCATACCGTAACCGTCGGCGCTGATGAGACCGAAAACCTCCAAGTGGAACATCAGGTTGGCCGCGCCGAGCAGCAGCACCAGCGCGCAAACAGGAATGTTTCGAATGTTGCGACCGGCAATGATTTCGCGCGCCAGGACGGCGGCGAGGACTGGAAGAAACGACGTGTCGATCGCGATTGCCGCGCCGGCCGGGATCGACGGGAAGAACAGCGCGACGCGGCCCGCGAACCAGAGTCCAAACAACGCCAGCAAAGGTGCGCCCGAGATCGGCAGGCGACTTGTCCAGTTGGGAACCGCCGTTAAGGCAAAGCCCGCCACGACCGCGCTTGCGTAGGCGAAGAGAAACGAATGGGCGTGCCATAGCGTTGAATTATGGAAGGCGAAGCCACCGCTCTCGTGTCCGACGACATCGAGGATACGAATTGCGATGGCAAGCACCGCCCAGATGCCCGCGGCCAAAAAGAATGGGCGAAAGCCGTAGCGAAGCAGAGCAAAACCGGTATGCCGGCCGGCCCGAGTCATGGCTATCATCGGATTGCCGGACTGACCAAAGCGGTAAGGCGTTCGACCGATGCGATACGAACGGAGTCGCCTTCGGTTTCAACGCCGTAATCTCTCAATTTCTTCAATGTTCGCGACAAGGTTTCCGGTTTGATTCCGAGTCTTGTCGCGATTTCTTTTTTCATGCCGGGCAAGGTCAGTGTGACAGGACCCGCCTGCGTCTCCGTTTGCGACACGAGAAAATGAGCCAGCCGCTCGGCGGCGCCGTGTGTCTTGATCTCCTTGATCTGGCTGATCAAAACGCGCCAATGCCGTGACAAAACGCGCGCGCACTGCGCCGCTAGCGCGACGTCTTGATCAATGAGTTGGCGCAGCTTGCCTGCGGGAATCAGCAGCGCTTGACCATCGGAAGTGGCGCGCGCGCTCGCGAGGTAAGGCAATCCCAGCAATGCCGCAGGTAACAGCACGCTCTCGCCGGGGCCGAAGAACTCTATAACGGCTTCTTGGCCGTCAGCACCTCCGAGGAGAACGACTCCGCCTTCAACGAAGCTGTAGACGAAGTCCGGCTCCTCGCCCTCTCGGAACAGATACGCGTGATTGCTGAAGCGTTGGAGGCCGACCACCTCGGCGATTGTCTCCAGACTGGTCTCCGGCAGCGACGCGAAGAGACCGATCTTCTTGAGAAAGGGCACACGGGGGTGAGCCATGACGAGCCTCATGCTTGATTTTGGTCAAGCGCCAATGCGGTCACTGCCATGCACCGAGACAAAGTACGCCGCATGAGTCGATCAGTGCCTTGATCCAGATCAACGAGGAAATTGGCGAACGCGGGCAATTTGCGTCCAACACGAGCGAGGACGCAGGCCATGAGCTTCCCAACCGTCCCCCCCGGCCAACAGACCAAGGCGCTGGCACTTTCCACGATTTCCTTTGCCGTCTGCTTTGCCGTTTGGACGATTTTTTCGATCATCGGTCTGCAGATCAAAACGGAACTGGGGCTGAACGAGGCCCAATTCGGCTTGTTGATCGGCACGCCGATTCTGACCGGGTCGCTGATACGCCTGGTGCTCGGCATTTGGGCAGACCAATACGGCGGTAGAAGAGTCCTGGTGCTCGTCATGCTTGCCGCCGCAGCAGCGACGGCCGCGCTCACTTTTGCCTACGACTACGCGACATATCTCTTGGCGGCGCTGGGTGTGGGCATCGCAGGCGGATCGTTTGCTGCCGGCGTTTCGTATGTGTCGCGCTGGTATCCAAAGGAAAAGCAAGGCACGGCACTCGGCATATTCGGCATGGGCAATGTCGGGGCGGCTGCGACCATTTTCTTCGCGCCGATAGTGATGGTGGCGTACGACTGGCGTACCGTCGCTTACTTGTGGGCAGCCCTGCTCGCTATCGCCGCCGTTCTTTTCTACCTGCTCGCCGACGACGATCCCGAACAAAAGACCCGCAGCGCGCCAATCAGTTTTTGGACTCAACTCGCGCCCTTGAGAAAAATCCAGGTCTGGCGCTTCTCGCTCTACTACTTCTTTCTATTCGGCGCCTCAGTTGCGCTGGCGTTGTGGTTGCCGCGGTATTTGATGGGCGTCTACGGGTTCGACGTGCGCACGGCCGGCATGGTCGGGGCACTCTATTCGCTGCCCGCGGCGATATTTCGCGCATATGGCGGCGTTCTAGCGGACAGATATGGCGCGCGCCGCGTCATGTATTGGACCTTTTCAGTGGCGATCGCCTGCACGTTCATTTTGTCCTATCCGCCGACGACCTACATCGTCGAAGGCATCAGCGGTCCGATCACATTTCATGCGCAAACCGGCATTGTCCCGTTTGTTCTCGTCGCGGCGGTTCTTGGATTTTTCATGTCGCTCGGCATGGCCGCGGTCTTCAAGCACATCCCCGTCTACTACCCCGACCGTGTTGGCGCCGTCGGCGGACTCGTCGGTATGATTGGCGGCTTGGGTGGCTTCGTGCTGCCGATTCTGTTTGGCGTCATGAACGACCTGACCGGCGTTTGGCAGAGCTGTTTCATGCTTTTGTTCGGGCTCACCAGTGTTGCGCTCGTTTGGATGCATCTGGCCGTTCGCCGCATGGAGCGCGAGGCCGCCGCGCCGATGCTCGAGAAACTTCCCGAGCTTCCGGAAATGCAGGAAATTCATGAGCCCAAACATGAGGGCGTGCTTGGGGGGCACCTGCTGGCGAGCTGGACGCCTGAAGATCCGCAATTTTGGGCCGCTTCCGGGCGCGCGATCGCGCGACACAATCTGTGGCTCTCGGTTCCGCCGCTCTTTCTTTCATTTGCCGTGTGGATGGTCTGGTCGGTCGTTGTCGCGAAATTGCCGGCAGTCGGCTTCAAGCTGTCGACCGATCAACTGTTTTGGTTGGCGGCGCTACCCGGAATTTCGGGCGCGGCGCTTCGCGTCATCTATTCCTTCACGGTACCAATCTTCGGTGGACGGTTGTGGACGACCGTCACCACCTGGTCGCTACTCGTGCCCGCGATCGGCATTGGCTACGCCGTGCAAAGTCCTGACACGCCGTACGTCGTCCTGTTGGCGCTCGCGCTTCTCTGTGGGCTGGGCGGCGGCAATTTTGCGTCCTCGATGGCCAATATCAGCTTCTTCTTTCCGAAGGCGGAGAAGGGCAACGCGTTGGCGCTCAACGCCGGTCTCGGCAATTTGGGCGTGAGTGCCGTTCAATTCGTCGTGCCGTTTGCCGTTACAGCAGGCGTCTTCGGCTGGCTTGGCGGAGATCCGCAAGTCGCGACCGCGCCGAGCGGCCAGACGCAGATGTGGCTGCAGAACGCGGGCTTCATCTGGGTGCCGTTCATTGTCGCTGCCGCTTTTGCCGCGTGGTTCGGCATGAACGATCTAGCGACGGCCAAGGCGTCCTTTGCCGACCAATCCGTGATCTTCCAGCGCAAGCACAACTGGATCATGTGCTGGCTCTATACGGGCACTTTCGGCTCGTTCATCGGCTATTCGGCCGGCTTTCCTCTGCTGGCCAAGACGCAATTTCCGCAAGTCGATGCGCTGGCATTCGCATTCCTCGGCCCACTCGTCGGCGCCCTATCGCGCTCCCTGACCGGATGGGTGTCGGACCGTTACGGAGGTGGGCGCGTTACGCTTTGGGTGTTCGCCGGAATGATCGTAGGCGTTGTGGGCGTGTTGTTTTTTCTGGGCATGAAGGACCAGCCGGGCGCGTTCTGGGGTTTCTTCGCAAGCTTCTTGTTCCTGTTCTTCGTCACCGGCGTCGGCAATGCATCGACGTTTCAGATGATCCCCGTGATCATGCGCCAAGAAATGACGCGGCTGCTTCCGTCGGCAGATCAAGCAATGCGTCTTCGTCAAGCGGAGAAAGAATCAGCAGCGATCATCGGCTTCACGTCGGCGGTTGCGGCGTTCGGCGCTTTCTTCATTCCGAAGGCGTACGGCACGTCGATCAGCCTGACCGGCGGCCCGGAGGCGGCACTCTGGGCGTTCCTCGTGTTCTACGTCAGCTGTCTTCTCGTGACTTGGCAAATCTATACGCGGCGTGGCGGGCTTCTCTACGACGTCGAGCGCGGTTCGTCTGCGGTGCCGTTACAGCGCGCGACTGTCTAAGGAGAACCGTCAGTGAGCCACTTTCTCGATCGCCTCATGTTTTTTCGCAAAGACGTCGGCTCATTTGCCGACGGCCATGGCTTGGTCACGCGCGAGGATCGCACATGGGAAGACGCCTACCGCAACCGCTGGAGCCACGACCGGATCGTGCGCTCCACGCATGGCGTGAATTGCACGGGTTCGTGCAGCTGGAAGATTTACGTTAAAGGCGGCATCGTCACGTGGGAAACGCAGCAAACCGACTATCCGCGCACGCGCCCCGATCTTCCCGATCATGAGCCGCGCGGCTGTCAACGCGGCGCCAGTGCCTCCTGGTATCTCTATAGCGGCAATCGCATCAAATATCCGCTGATCCGCAAACGCTTGGTGAAGCAGTGGCGTGCCGCGCGCAAAACGTTGGCGCCCATCGAGGCATGGGCCTCCATCGTCGAAGACAAAACCAAGTCCGCCGATTATAAACAGATGCGCGGGCTCGGCGGCTTCGTGCGTACGAAATGGGATGAGGCGAACGAGATCATCGCCGCCGCAAACATTTACACGGCCAAGACGCACGGTCCCGACCGCATCATCGGATTTTCGCCGATTCCTGCAATGTCGATGGTGTCGTACGCCGCGGGTTCGCGTTATCTCTCGTTGATCGGCGGCGTGTGCATGTCGTTCTACGATTGGTACTGCGATCTGCCGGCGTCGAGCCCGCAGACCTGGGGCGAGCAGACCGACGTTCCCGAAAGCGCCGATTGGTACAACTCAGGATTCTTGATTTTGTGGGGCTCGAACGTTCCGCAGACGCGCACGCCCGATGCGCATTTCTATTCCGAGGTCCGCTACAAAGGCACCAAGAGCGTCGTCATTTGCCCCGACTATAGCGAGGCGTCGAAGTTTTCAGATCTTTGGCTCTCGGTGAAGCAAGGCACGGACGCGGCACTCGCGATGGCCTTCGGCCACGTGATCCTGAGCGAATTCCACGTCAAGTCACAGACGCCTTATTTCCTCGATTACGGTCGCAAATACACAGACTTTCCGTTTCTGGTTCGCCTAAAGAAGCAGGGCGACCGCTATGTGCCGGAGCGTTTTCTGCGCGCAAGCGACTTCGACGGCAAACTCGGCGAGAGCAATAACCCGGATTGGAAGACGGTCGCCATCGACGAGACGACGGGCAACGTTGTCTGCCCGCAGGGCTCGATCGGTTTTCGCTGGGGTGAGGAGGGAAAGTGGAATCTCCAGGAGAAGGCGTCCGACGGGCGCGACACGAAACTCGCGCTGACCTTGCTCGGCCGCAACGACGGCGTTGCTGAAGTCGACTTCCCTTATTTCGGTGGCCGCGCGCACGAATACTTCGTGAAGACCGATCACGCGCAGGTGCTGACGCGCAATGTTCCGATCAAGCGCTTGCAGCTGCTCGAGGGCGAGACACCGGTCGCTTCCGTCTACGACCTCTTTCTCGCCAACTACGGCATCGATCGCGGGCTCGGTGGCGCCAATGTCGCGAAGAGTTATGACGACGACGTGCCGTACACGCCGACATGGGCCGAGAAGGTCACCGGCGTGAAGCGCCACGACATCGCCCTCGTCGCGCGCGAGTTCGCCGACAACGCGGCCAAGACGCAAGGCAAGTCGATGGTGATCTTGGGCGCCGGGATCAACCATTGGTACCACATGGACATGATCTATCGCGGCATCATTTCGATGCTGACGATGTGCGGTTGCGTGGGTCAGTCGGGCGGCGGCTGGGCGCATTATGTGGGTCAAGAAAAGCTGCGTCCGCAGCCGGGTTGGACTGCGCTGGCCTTCGCGCTCGATTGGGGCCGCCCGCCGCGCCAGATGAATTCGACGAGCTTCTGGTACGCGCACACGGACCAGTGGCGCTACGAAAAGCTGAGCGTGTCGGAAATCATATCGCCGACAGCAGAGCCGGGAGACTGGACCGGCAGCCTGATCGACTTCAACGTGCGCGCGGAGCGCATGGGTTGGTTGCCTTCCGCGCCCCAGCTTGAGACAAATCCATTGAATCTCGCAGCGATGGCGGAGGAGGCGGGCAAGCCCGCCGCGCAATTCGTCGCCGAAGGACTGAAGTCGGGCACGCTCAAACTTTCATGCGAGGACCCCGACGCGCCGCAGAACTTCCCGCGCAACCTTTTCGTGTGGCGTTCGAACCTGCTGGGCTCATCGGGCAAGGGCCACGAATATTTCCTGAAGCATCTGATCGGCACCAAGCACGGCGTCCAAGGCAAAGACCTCGGCGAAATGGGCGAACTGAAGCCGCGCGAGGTGAAGTGGCACGAGGAAGCGCCGGAGGGAAAGCTCGATCTCGTCGTCACCATCGACTTTCGCATGTCGTCGACCTGCATGTACTCGGACATCGTGCTGCCGACCGCAACTTGGTACGAGAAGAACGACCTCAACACCTCGGACATGCACCCGTTCATCCATCCGCTGACGTCGGCGGTGGACCCCTTGTGGGAATGCCGCAGCGACTGGGCGATTTTCAAAGGCCTTGCGCACGAATTCTCGCGCCTCTCGCCCGGCCATCTGGGCGTGGAGAAGGACGTCGTGCTTCTACCCCTCATGCACGATACGCCAGGCGAACTCGGCCAGCCGTTCGAACCCAAGGATTGGAAGAAGGGCGAGTGCGAGCCCATTCCTGGCAAGACCATGCCGAGCGTCGCAGTGATCGAGCGCGACTATCCGGCGACCTATCAGCGCTTCACCGCGCTCGGGCCACTGATGGAAAAGCTCGGCAATGCGAGCAAAGGCATCAACTGGAAGACCGATGGCGAAGTCGCGTTCCTGAAGAAGTTGAACGGCGTCGTCGAGGAGGGCCCGACCAAAGGCATGGCGCGGATCGAAAGCGACATCGATGCGTGCGAGGTCATTCTGACGCTTGCGCCCGAAACCAACGGCCACGTTGCGGTACAGGCATGGAAGTCACTCGGCAAGGCGACGGGTATCGACCACACGCACCTCGCCAACGCGCGCGAGGATGACAAGATCCGCTTTCGCGACATCGTCGCCCAGCCACGCAAGATCATCTCCTCGCCCACTTGGTCGGGTATCGAGTCCGAAGAGGTTTCCTACAACGCCGGCTACACCAACGTTCACGAGCTGATCCCGTGGCGAACGCTGACCGGGCGGCAGCACCTCTATGTCGACCATCCATGGATGCGTGCCTTCGGCGAAGGATTCGCCGTCTACAAGCCGCCGGTCGATTTGAAGACCGTCAAGCCGCTCTTGGGCAAGAAGCCGAACGGCAATACGGAGATCGTGCTGAACTTCATCACGCCGCACCAGAAATGGGGCATCCACTCGACCTATACGGACAACCTCCTGCAGCTCACGCTGTCGCGCGGCGGCCCGATCGTGTGGGTCAGCGAGACGGACGCGAAGTCGGCTGGCATCGAGGACAACGACTGGATCGAACTCTTCAACGCCAACGGTGCTTTATCGGCGCGCGCGGTTGTGAGCCAACGCGTCAAAGCCGGCATGTGCCTCATGTATCACGCGCAGGAGAAGATCGTGAATGTGCCGGGCTCCGAGACCACGCAGACGCGCGGCATCCACAACTCGGTGACGCGCACGGTGACGAAGCCGACGCACATGATCGGCGGTTACGCGCAACTCTCCTACGGCTTCAACTACTACGGCACCGTGGGCTCCAACCGCGATGAGTTCGTGGTCCTGCGCAAGATGCGCACAGTCGACTGGATGGAAGAGCCTCATGCGCACGCCGATCGCACGCCGGTCGTGGCCGCAGAGTAGGAGATAGCCATGAAAGTGCGCGCGCAAATCGGCATGGTGCTCAATCTCGACAAGTGCATCGGCTGTCACACCTGTTCCGTCTCGTGCAAGAACGTTTGGACCAATCGCGACGGCGTCCAGTACGCCTGGTTCAACAACGTCGAGACCAAACCCGGCGTCGGCTATCCCAAGGAATGGGAGAACCAGAAGAAGTGGAAAGGTGGATGGACCCGCAAGAAAAGCGGAAAGATCGAGCCGCGCATGGGCGGCAAGTTCCGCATTCTGGCGAAGATCTTCGCCAACCCCGATATGCCGGAAATCGACGACTACTACGAGCCGTTCACGTTCGACTACGAGCATCTGCAAACAGCCGGCGAGTCCAAGACCGTGCCGGTCGCGCGCCCGAAGTCGCTGATCACCGGCCAGCGGATGCAGAAGATCGAGTGGGGTCCGAACTGGGAGGAAATTCTCGGTGGCGAATTCGCCAAGCGCTCGAAGGACGCGAACTTCGAAGGTATCCAGAAGGAAATCTACGGTCAGTTCGAACAGACCTTCATGATGTACCTGCCGCGGCTGTGTGAGCATTGCCTCAATCCGGCCTGCGTGGCGGCATGTCCCTCCGGCGCAATCTATAAGCGTGAGGAAGACGGCATCGTCCTCATCGATCAGGATAAATGCCGCGGCTGGCGCATGTGCGTCAGCGCCTGCCCGTACAAGAAAATCTACTACAACTACATCAGCGGCAAATCCGAGAAGTGCATCTTCTGCTATCCGCGCATCGAAGCAGGTCAACCGACCGTGTGTTCGGAGACCTGCGTCGGCCGCATCCGCTATCTCGGCGTCCTGCTCTACGACGCCGATCGCATTCTCGATGCCGCGAGCGTGCCCAACGACGCCGATCTCTATCAGGCGCAGCTCGACATCTTCCTCGACCCCAACGATCCCAAGGTGATCGCAGCTGCTAAGGACGAAGGCATACCCGACGCCTGGATGGAGGCGGCACGCAGATCGCCTGTCTACAAAATGGCGATCGAGTGGAAGGTCGCATTTCCGCTGCACCCCGAATACCGCACCATGCCGATGGTCTGGTACGTGCCGCCGCTCTCCCCGATCCAATCGGCGGTGCAAGCGAAGCACATCGGTTTCGACGGCACGCTGCCTGATATCGGCAAGCTGCGCATTCCGCTCAAATATCTCGCCAGCCTTCTGACCGCGGGCGATACCAAGCCCGTGGAAGCTGCGATCAAGCGCATGTTCGCAATGCGGATTTTCATGCGCTCGCATCACGTTGAGCGCAAAGACAACGACGCCGTGCTCGCCGAAGTCGGCATGACGCGCCCGCAGATGGAGAGCATGTACAAGACCATGGCGCTCGCGGCCTATGAGGATCGCTTCGTCATTCCGTCGTCGCACCGCGAATATGCCGAGAACGCCTACGATCTGCGCGGCTCATGCGGCTTCAGCTTCGGGAACGGCTGTTCCGACGGCGCCACGGAGTTCTCGCTTTTCGGTCAGAAGAAGTTTCGCGGCAACACGCCGACGGAGGTCATGTGATGCTGACGTTCAAGGCGCTCGGGGCACTCTTCTCGTATCCGACCGAAGACCTCATAGCGGCCCTTCCGGAAATCCGCGCCGCGATTGCTGCCGAACACGCGCTGAAGCTCGACGTCGAAGAAGAGGTCGGCGCGCTGATCGATCGTCTTGCCGCTATGGAGTTCATGGAACTGCAGGAGATCTATGTCGGCCTCTTCGACCGTACGAAATCTCTCTCACTTCATCTCTATGAGCATGTCTGGGGCGACGCTGGCGAGCGCGGGCAAGCGATGGTGCGGCTTCAAACGCTCTATAAGCTGCACGGCTTTTCGCACACCGCGTCCGAGCTTCCGGACTATCTGCCTCTATTCTGCGAATTCTTGTCCTTGATCCCCGAGAAGGCGGCGCGCGCGGTCCTGTCCGACGCGGCGCCCGTCGTCGAAATCCTGCGCGAGCGTTTGGAGAAACGCGGCTCGCCTTATGCCGGCGCCGCCGCAGCGCTGGTTTCGCTCGCGTCAAAGACAGTCGATCGCGCGAAGCTCGAGCAAATCACCAAAGGGGCGCTGGCCGACGACGACAGCTTCGAGGCCCTCGACCGTGCTTGGGAGGAAGAGCCCGTGACCTTCGGCGCCGGCGACGCCGCCAAGGCCTGTCGCCCCAATGCCGTACCCGTCAGCCGCGCAGCAGCGCAAGCCTGAGGCTACCCATGTTCGACTATCTGCATCACTTCACCTTCGGCATCTTCCCGTATGTCGCGCTGACCGTGTTCGCCATCGGCAGCCTCATCCGTTTCGACCGCGAGCAATATTCCTGGCGCTCCGGCTCGAGCCAGCTGTTGCGCAAGCGGCAGCTCGTGATCGGCAGCGTGCTCTTTCACGTCGGCATCTTGCTGTTGTTCCTAGGTCACTTCGTCGGCCTCCTGACGCCGCACACCGTTTACGAGGCGCTGGGCGTGAGCGTCCCGACGAAGCAGATGCTCGCCATCATCGCCGGTTCGATCTTTGGTCTGACTTGTTTTGCCGGCTTGACGATCTTGCTGCATCGCCGCTTGTTCGACCCGCGCATCCGCGGCACAAGCGCGCCGATGGACATCTTCATCCTCTGCATATTGTGGGTTCAACTGACACTCGGACTCGCGACGATTCCGTTTTCGATCCAGCATGCCGATGGTTCCGTCATGCTCTTGTTGTCGGAATGGGCTCAGCGCATCGTCACTTTCCGCAGCGGCGCTTCGGAGCTCGTGGCCCATGTCGGCATCTTCTACAAAATCCACATCATCATGGGTCTGATCGTGTTCATGGTCTTTCCCTTCAGCCGCCTCGTTCATATTTGGAGCGCGCCCATTTGGTATCTGGGGCGTCCGGGCTATCAGATCGTGCGCACGCGCCGACCGACCTCCGGCGTGAGGAGACCAGCGGAATGATCAACGTCAACGGCACGACCATCAGCGACGCGGACGTACTCGCCGAAATGCAATATCATCCCGCACCTTCGCGCGATCGGGCTTTAGCGGAAGCGGCGGAAGCTCTCGTCGTTCGCGCGCTTCTGCTGCAGCGCGCGCAGGCTCTGGCGATTCCCTTCGACGCTGGCGACGCGCAATCCGAGGAAGACACGATTTCCGCGTTGCTTGAGCACGACATCAAAGTGCCGCAAGCCAACGCTGAGACCTGCCGCCGATGGTATGACAATAATCGCGAAAACTTCCGTGCCCGGCCGCTGTTCGATGCCTCGCATATTCTCTACCTCGCGCCGCGGGATGACGCCGATGCTCGAACGGCCGCAAAGCTGTGTGCTGTTGCGGCCATCTCGGCCCTCAAGACCGACCCCGATCGCTTTGTCGAGATCGCACGCGTGGAGTCGAAGTGTTCCTCGGCCGGGGAGGGCGGGCGGCTCGGTCAAGTGTCCTTGGGTGAGACCGCGCCGGAAATCGAGACCTTCCTGCTCGCTCTCGAAGAGGGTCAGATATGTCCGGTCCCGGTTGAAACCGACTACGGCTTCCATGTTCTGCAACTGCACCATCGCATCGAGGGTCGCGATATGCCCTTCGAGGAAGCGGCGGCGGTGATCGCGCGAGAATTGCGCGAAAACGCCTGGCGCCGCGCCGTAAGCCAGTACATCTCTCTTCTTGCCGGTGCAGCCGAAGTTCAGGGCATCGACATCAAACGGGCGACGTCGCCGCTCGTCCAATAGCACTCACGATGCTTGGCCTTGCCATTGGGGTTGCGGCGCGCCAAAACCCCCGTCGAGGCAAGGCGCAGGGGAAAATCATGGCTCGGCCATCAGAAACAAATCGAAAGAAAGCTGGATTGCCGGCATTTGCCGGCTCGATTGCAAAGCGATTTCCGCGAGTCTGGAAAGCCTATGCGCAGCTGGGCGAAGAAGTGTCGGCCGCCGGCCCCCTCAACGACCGCGAGCGGCGGCTTGTGAAGCTTGGCCTTGCGATCGGAAGCGGTTCCGAAGGAGCAACGCACTCGCATGCTCGTCAAGCACTGTCTGAAGGATTTTCTCCGGCGGAGGTCCGCCAGGTGGCGATGCTGGCGATCACAACACTCGGCTTCCCGTCGAGTGCCGCTGCGCTGAGTTGGTTGGACGATGTGTTGCCTAAGTAATGCGGCACTGTCTTCCCGTCAGCCAAACCGTTACAAGGCCCGGGCACGCGGCGGAAAATAGCGACCGAGTGCCCAGATTTGCAAGACAACATTGACGGCCGTCGTCGGCGATTTCCGACATGGTGGGTCGCGCCGCACGACGCGGACTCGCAGAATTGCCCCCCCCTCCCGCCAGGGACAAGGCCTTGAACGTTCGATTCCTTGATGTGGCTCAATCCGCGGCCGCGAAGGGAGCGCGAGAATGGCTCCGTTCTCGGGGAGCGCTTCGAAATGCGGTTGGACATTTGGTACATCGCGCTCGCCTTGCTGATGCTGTTGGTCGGCGAGGCGTTTGGCGAGTGGATGGCAAGGGCGCACGATCACAGTCTTGCGCTCGTTCATTCTCACTTGAACGTCGTCGGCTGGGCTTCGTTCGCGCTCTTTGGGTTGATCCATCGATCGTTTCCCGTGCTCGCCTCGTCGAGGCTGGCGCTTCCGCAGTTTCTGCTAGCCGCCGCGAGCACAGTGTTTCTGATCGGCGGCCTTTGGGTGATTTGGGCCGTTGGCGATCCGTTCGGCGCGATTGTCGGCGCCTATGGCCTGTTGGCGGCGACTGCCATGTTCGTCGTGATGTTCTTTCAGCGCGTGGTTTTCGCCGAAGAACGGCGGGTGTAGCTGGAGACGCTGACATTGGGGCGTGGCGGTACGCGTCGGCTGATTTACCAACTCATATCGGCCGCATCGGCGGCGAGGCGGGCGATAATTTCGGGCATCGCCGACGCGTCAATGTTGGCGAAGGCCAGGCGCAGATAGCTCTCTTGGCCCGGACCGAACATCGAACCGGGGAGGGCCAGAAGATTTTGCCGATCGGCGAGGCGTCGCGCTACGGCTTGCGAATTTCGTCCGGCGTGGGGATGTTTGACATAAGCGAAATAGGCGCCGGCGCTGATCGTTTCATAACCGACATCGTCACGGGCGAAGGCGCTTTTCAATGCGCCAAGACGCGCGCGCATCAGTCTCGCGTTGTCGCGCCGCCAGGCGTCTAAAGATTGCAATCCCCACTCGGCGGCGATTTGACCGACGTGCGGGGCGCAAATCGCGACGCAGTCCATGGCCTTGGCGATTTGGCTCAACAGCGCCGGATCGCCGACGATCGCGCCGACACGATAGCCGGTCAGACAGAAAACTTTAGAGAAGCTGTAGAGATGGATCAGCGTCGCTTCCCAACCGGCGCACTGAAAGAGGCCGTGGGGCGCCGCGTCGTCCGGCATGAAATCGCGATAGGTTTCGTCAAGGACGAGCGCGATGCCGGCGTTCCGACAAAGGTCGAACGCCGATTTCAGATATGCCGGCGGATAGACGGCGCCGGTCGGATTGTTGGGTGAGATCAGCACCAAGGCGCGCGTGCGCGCGTTGATCGAGTCACGCAGATCATTGAGATCGGGGAGGCCCTGGGCAGCGGGACGAAAGTCGACGTGGCGCGCGGCGACGCCAATCATGTCGAGCCACATGCGGTAGTTGAAGTAATGGGGCAGCGGCAGGATGACTTCATCGCCTGCCTTGGCGAGTGCCGATGCGGTCAAGCAAAAAGCCTGATTGCAGCCAGCCGTGACAAGTACGTGCTCGGGCGTCACGTCGTTGAGATCGCGCGCATAAAGACGATTGATGTCGGCCGCCAACGCGGCGCGTAGACTGCGTATTCCGATGATGCCGGTGTAGCGATGTGTCGCGGGCTGCTTCAATGCGGTCGCGAGATGCTCCAGCAAATCGTCCGGCGGCGGATAGCCGGGCACGGCCTGGCAAACGTCGATGAGCGGCTTTTGCGATGGAAACGTACGGCCCGCGATCCAACCTTGCGCCTCCGCGATCGGCGGCGCAGAAACTGCGGCGAGGAGAGATTGAGCGGAAAGGCTCATTCGGCGTGCTCCGTCAGCGATGCAATCGGTCGAGCGATACAAGGTTTGAAAGCGCGACCGGGGTCAACAACGACAACGGGCCCCGAAGGGGCCCGCCGTGTTGTGTCAACCGCTATGAACGTTCGGCCCGTCAGAGGACTGGATATCTGAACCAATCGAAATTCGGGATTTCGGTGCCGGCTCCGGTCTTGTCGGCATCCTCAATGCTGCCGCCGCCGAAGTAAAAGCTGAAGCCGACGCTGACTTCGTTCGAAAAGAGTTCGGGCTTAGTGGCCGAGGAATAACGAACCTCGGCGTCGCGTCCCTCATATTTCAGAGTGAACGCGACCGGCACGGATTTTCCAAACCAGTATTGCGCGTCGGCTTGCCACGCCCAGGCCGTCGCGTTGCGATCGGCGACATCGCCGTCCATATAGGCCAATCCGCCCGTCATCTTGAGCTTCGGGGTAAAGTAGTAACTGGCCAGGCCGCGCACGAAGCCGGCGTTTTCCAAGAAATAGCCGCTCGAATCCATATATCCGGCCTGGCCGTAAAGCGTCCATGGACCGCAAAAATATTGACCTTCGAGCCCTGCCATGAACGCCGGAGAGTTGTTGCCGCCGTAGATATCCCACACGCGGCCGGTGGCGGCGAAGACGCCGAGGAGACCCTCGGACGGGTCGCGGTAGTTGATATGTACACCGGCTCCGAAATTACCGCGGCTCCCGGCAAGTTCAAGGGCGCTGGAGTGCAGCGACCCGTCGCCGAAGAAGTCGAGCTGCAGATTCGCCTTCGTGCCGTCGTAAGGGATGTTGACCTTGCCGAATCCGTAAAGGCTCGTGTGGTTGTAGTCGAGTTGGTCATTTGTAAAATAGTCGTAGCGATCCCACCACTGGGCGACGCCTAGATAAACCACGCCTTGAACGGGAGCGGCCTGGGCCGCCGATGCGCAAACGACAAGTGCCGCGACCGACGTTGAAATCAACGCCAAACTCTTAAACTTCATTCGAACCTCCTGATTTCGCCGCGGCGCGAACTCACGCACCTTGTCGACCCTCAGAAGGACACCCCGCTCGCCACCTGCACGGTTTGGCCCGCGCGAATCTCTTGTTGGCGGCCAACTATAGGCAATTGCCCGCCGTTCGGCACCGCTGCCCGGCCGGCGCTTCTTCGATCAAGCCGATCATGTTGCAGAATTGATTCACGGGGGCGCCGGAAGCGGAGCTCGGCATGAGCGTTGTAGAAAGGCGGGCCGAGCTTCCGTACCCTCTTGTGGCGATTCGAAACGGTGCCGATAAGTGCTGCCGGCCGAATCAACGAGGGGTGCATTCCTGACGAAGACCCGAGTATCAGCTCGGTTCGATTGCCATGTCAGGAGGCGCACATGCGATTCAAGAGTCTATTGTTGGGAGCGGCCTCGATCGCTGTGATCGGCAGTGCAAGCCAGGCACAGGCCGGCCCATTTTACGTCAGCGTATTCGGCGGCGTGAATCTTCTGACCGACAAGTCGGCCGCTACCAGTTACACCAGCCAGACCAACAGGAGATTGCATACGACCTTCACTCACACCGGCGCGATCTCCGAAAAAAGTCGGACCGGTTTCGTGCTCGGAGGTGCCGTCGGCCTGCACTTAGACAAATGGGTGGACGGACTGCGTGGGGAACTGGAAGCGTCCTACCGCCGCAATCACATTCGCGGGAATTGGAACACGCACATTACGTCCCATATTCGCACTGGCGGAGAGGGAAGCACCACCGACACGCTCTCAGCGCAAGGCACAATCTCGGGCCACATGTCCACGTTCGCGATCATGGCGAACGTTTGGTACGACATTGATATCGGCTCGAAGGTCAAGCCGTACGTCGGCGGCGGCGTAGGTTGGGCGCGCTCGCGCGTTGCGTTTGTCGCACTGACTACGACGTTCAACACCAGTGCGACCGGGTTTGCCAACGAGCGTAACGGCTTTGCTTATCAGCTTGGCGCGGGCGTCAAATACGAAATCATGCGCGATACGTCGATCGGCATCGGCTATCGCTATTTCCGCGGACCGGACGTCAACATCTTCTTTGAAGGAAAGTTCGGCACCACGATTCCGATTAAGTTCCGCGACGAAAATCATTCGGTCGATGTGTCGTTGAGCATCGACATCGACTGAGGTTGAGAATCGGTTCAAGCCGGTTCCGCGTTGCTCCTGGCGAAAACAAGAAGGCGGGCTCTGCAGGCCCGCTTTCTTCTTTCTGCGGATCATATGGGAGGCCGGTGCGCAGGCGTTGGCGAATATGCCTTTTATCCTTGCTCGGCCTTTAGTTTCTTACGATCGACTTTGTCGCGATCGTTACGCGGCAACGGCTTATCGACGAAAACAACCCAATGCGGCGCCTTGTAGCGCGCGAGTTTGGTCTTTGCGAAGGCGATCAAGTCGGCCTCCGAGGCGCGTGCGCCCGCGTGATCCTTCTTCAACACGACGATGGCGAGCGGTTTTTCGAGACCGGACGTATCTTTCTTCGCGACGACGCAGCACTCGTGCACGGCCTCGTGCTGCATGAGGCAGTTTTCGACTTCGAGCGGGCTCACGTAGATGCCGCCGCTTTTGATGAGATCGTCGCCGCGGCCTTCGTAGTACCAATAGCCGTCGCCGTCTTGGCGGAACTTGTCGCCGCTGACGATCCAGCCGCCGCGCAGATGCTGCTTCGATTTCTCGTAAGCGCCATGATAGTAGAGCGCCGCCGAGTCGCCCTTGAGCCAGAGCGTGCCGACGTCGCCTTGTGCGACCGGGTCGCCGTCGTCGTCGACGAGCTTTGCCTCATAACCGGGCACGAGTTTGCCCAGGCTGCCGGGGCGTATGTCGCTTGGGCGGTTGCTGATATAGATGTGGAAACTCTCGGCGCTGCCGATGCCGTCGATGACCGGCACGCCGAAGGCGCGATCCCAGCGCTCATGCAGTTCGTGCGGCAGAGCCTCGCCGGCGCTCCACATCAAGCGGACGCTCGAGATGTCGCGGCGCTCGCCTTCGGGCGCCTGCAACATCTTATTGATCAGCGTGGGGACGCTCGTGAACACCGTCGCCTTGTATTTTTCGATCAGCGCGAAGAGAAGCTCGGGCGTCGGCGACTCGCGAAACAACACCGTCGTCGCGCCGACCGCGAAGGGAAACATCAGGTTCGTGCCCGTCGCATAGCCGAAGAAGAGGCGCGGGCCGGAAATGGTCACGTCGCTTTCGCGTATGCCGATGAAATCTTTGGCATAGACCTCGGCGTTGAACGGAAAATGAGAATGGCAATGCACAGCGCCCCTGCTTTGGCCGGTCGTGCCGCTCGTAAACAGCCACACTGCCGGGTCGTCCTTGCGCGTCGGCCAGGGCTCGGCGCCCGCCTTGGGCGCTGCGTTCATCCACGCGTCGAACGGCTTGCGCCCACCGCTTTGACCGCCGGCGACGATGATGTTTTCGCCGCGCCCGCAATGGCGCGTGGTCTGCAACGCCTTTTCGAATTCGGGCAGGCTCTGTTCGTCGATGAACGCGAACTGCGGTTTGACGTAAGCGAGGTAGTATTCGTAGTCGACCGCGGGAAGCGCCGGATTGATTTGCGTGACGACCGCGCCGGCCTTGATAGCGCCGAACCAGGCATAAGTGAACTCGGGCCGATCCTGCATGCAGAGGAGCACGCGCTGCTCCGGCAAGAGCCCGTCGCCCACCAACTTGCGCGCCACCCGCATGACGTTGTCTGCGACTTCGCGATAGCTGATCGCCTGATCCTCGAAGTGGATTGCAACTTTGTCGCCACGGCCTGCTTCGATGTTCGAGAACACGAAATAGTCGGCCATGTTGAAGCTGTCGGGGAAGGTGGGCGGGTGATGGGTCATGATCGGATCTCCGGCGCACGCCAGCTTTCAAATCCTCCCTCTCCCCTTCCATTTTCGGGAAGGGAGAGGGCCGGGGTGAGGGATGGGCGTCGCGCGCAGTTAGACAAGGAGATTGTCGCGCCGACGTCCATGCAATCCTTCTTGTCCGTACACTGCACAGCGACCATCCCTCACCCCCGACCCCTCTCCCTTCCAAAGATGAAGGGGCGAGGGGATTCTTTCATGCGACCTCGCCGCCGGCGATCGGTAGTGCGATGCCGGTTACTGCCGCCGCTTCATCGGACGCAAGCCAGAGCACTGCTGTGGCGATTTCCTCGGGACGCACGAGGCGGCCTTGTGGATTTGTCGCCGTGAAGGTCGCGAGCGCTTCTTCCGCCGAGCGATTGGAGCTTTTGGCGATGGTCGTCACCGCCGAGGCGATCACTTCCGTGTCGGTGTAACCGGGGCAGACCGCATTGACGGTGATGCCCGACTTCGCGAGTTCGAGCGCGAGCGCTTTGGTCAAACCGACGACCGCGTGTTTTGCGGCGACATAAGCGCTGACATAGCGATAGCCGACCAACCCGGCGGTACTCGCGACATTGACGATGCGACCCCAACCACTCGCCTTCATGTCGCCCAAGACAGCGCGTGTGCAATGCACCGCACCCATCAGATTGAGGTCGAGCGCTTGGCGCCAAGCCGCAAGACTCGTCTTCTCGAACGAGGCCGAGGTGACGCCGCCGGCGTTGTTGACCAAGAGCTGCACGGGCCCGAATGCGGTTGCCGCGGCGAGCACTGCCGCGTGAACCGCCTCTGCATCTGTGACGTCGACGACTTGCGTCCGAACGCCGTTCATTGCGTCGGCGGCGGTTTGAAGTTTCTCTTTGTTGCGGCCGGCAATCGTGACCTGCCACTGCCCGTCGGCCAGAGCCTTGGCGATTGCCAGGCCGATACCGCTGCCTCCGCCGGTGACTAAAGCGTGTTTGCCGATTCGTGCCACGGCGCGCCGTCTCCTTGATCCCGAAAATAGTCTAAGCTTCCGGTGACGGACAACAAACAGCGCTTTTGTGTGCGCGCATTGAACTTGTGGGAACGCAGCTCATGAACCCAACCAGCTTCGCGCCGACGCACTTCCTGTGGGCGTTTGCCGAAGGGGTCGCGACGGTCACGCTCAACCGGCCGGAGCGCAAGAACCCGTTGACCTTCGAATCCTATGCCGAGCTTCGCGAAACGTTTCGGGCGTTGGCCTACGCGAACAGCGTCAAAGCCATCATCCTGCGCGGCGCTGGCGGAAATTTCTGCTCGGGCGGCGATGTGCACGAAATTATCGGTCCACTGGTCAAGATGGAAATGCCGGACCTCTTGGCCTTCACCCGCATGACCGGCGATCTGGTGAAGGCGATGCGCCATTGCCCGCAACCGATCATAGCTGCGGTGAACGGCGTGTGCGCTGGCGCGGGCGCGATCATGGCGATGGCCGCCGATATCCGCCTCGCGTCGCCGGACGCCAAGACTGCGTTTCTCTTCAATCGTGTCGGCCTCGCGGGCTGCGATATGGGCGCGTGCGCCATCCTGCCCCGCCTCATCGGGCAAGGGCGCGCGTCCGAACTCTTGTTCTATGGCCGCAGCATGAGCGCCGAAGAAGGCGAGCGCTGGGGCTTTTTCAACAAGATCGTGCCGGCGGGCGAATTGGATAAAGAAGCGCAGAGCTGGGCGGTGAAGCTCGCGGCTGGACCATCGTTCGCGAACGCCATGACCAAGAACCAGCTCAATCAGGAATGGAGCATGAGCCTCGACATGGCGATCGAGGCCGAAGCTCAAGCGCAAGCGATTTGCATGCAGACAAAGGATTTCGAGCGCGCCTACAACGCCTTCGTCGCCAAACAGCAACCCGAGTTTCAAGGAAACTGAGGAACATCCGATGCGCATATTGTTGCCGCAGGGTTGGCCGAGGCCGCGCGGATACTCGAACGGGATCGAGGCCGAAGGAAAGCTCATCTTCGTCGCCGGACAGATCGGTTGGGACAGCGCCGGCAAGTTCGCGACGAGCACTTTCGGCGGCCAATTCCGCCAGGCGCTGGCGAACACGCTTGCGGTGTTGGAGGAAGCCTCAGCGGGCCCCGAACACGTCACCCGCATGACCTGGTTCATCACCAGCCGTGACGAATATACGGCGGCTCTCGCCGAGCTCGGTGCGGCGTGGAAAGAGCTGATGGGGCCGAATTATCCGGCGATGTCGGTCATCATCGTTTCCGGCCTTGTCGAACGGGAGGCGAAGATCGAGATCGAAACAACGGCCGTCATCCCGCACCACGAAGCGCGGCACCACACGTGAAAATTGCGATCGTCGGTGGCGGGCCCGGCGGGCTCTATCTCGCGCTTCTCACCAAGAAGGCGCGGCCCGGCTGGCAGATCGACGTCTACGAGCAGAACAGCGCCGAGGACACGTTCGGCTTTGGCGTCGTCTTTTCGGAAGAGACGCTCGAAGAGTTCTTAAGCCGTGACGCTGAGTCCTACGCGATGATCAGCGAAGCCTTCGCTTATTGGGACGACATCGTCATCCGCACCAAGGGCCGCGAAATCCGCTGCGCCGGGAATGGATTTGCCGGATGTTCTCGACTTGCGTTGCTGACAATCCTGCAGAAACGCTGTGCGGACGTTGGTGTTGTCATTCACTATCAAAGCCCAGTCGATGACCTTGGCCGCTTCGAGGATTGCGACGTGATTGTCGGTGCCGACGGCATCAACAGCCGCATCCGCGAATTGTACGCGGCGCACTTCAAACCGTTGCTCGAACTCAAGACGAACAAGTTCGCCTGGCTCGGTTCGACACGGCCACTCGACGCCTTCACGTTCTTCTTTAAGGAGACAGAACACGGGTTGGTCTGTGCTCATACGTATCAATACGAACCCGACCGTTCGACCTGGGTCATAGAGATGAGCCCGCAGGCGTGGAGCGGGCTTGGCTTTGACCGGCTCGACGAAGAACAAAGCGCGCGTCTGCTCGAAGAGCTTTTTGCGGCCGAACTCGAAGGCCACAAGCTCATCACCGACCGCTCGCTCTGGCGCAATTTTCCACGCGTCTCTTGCGAGAACTGGTGGCACGGGAATGTCGTGTTGCTGGGTGATGCGAAGGCGAGCGCGCATTTTTCGATCGGCTCGGGCACGAAGCTGGCGATGGAATGCGCGATCGCGTTGTCCGACGCGCTCGTCGAGCATGGCGATCGGTCGGTCGAGGCGGCGTTCCGCGCCTATGACGCCGAGCGCCGTACAGAGGTGCAAATCACCCAGCACAACGCGGATGTGAGCCTGGCCTGGTTCGAGCATATGGAGCGCTCGAACGATATGAAGCCCATGCAATTTGCCATGGTCGTGATGTGCCGGGCTAAGAGCATCACTTGGGACAATCTGCTGGTGCGCGACGAAGGTTTTGTCAAAGCCTTCGAAGACGAGTGGTACCAGACGTATTTCGAAGAAACCGGCATTGATGCCCGCCAAACGCGCCCGACGCCGATGTTCACGCCGTTCAAATTGCGCGGCATGACGCTTGCCAACCGCGTGGTCGTGTCGCCGATGGATCAGTACTCGGCCGTCGACGGCGTTCCGAACGATTGGCACTTCGTCCACTACACGTCGCGCGCGATGGGCGGCGCGGGGCTTGTCTATGTCGAGATGACGTGTCCTTCCGCCGACGCGCGAATCTCGCTCGGCTGCACGGGCTTGTGGAACGAGGTGCAGGAGAAGGAGTTCGGGCGCATCGCCGAGTTCGTCCATCGCCGTTCCGACGCAAAGATCTGCATGCAATTGGGGCATGCAGGCCGAAAGGGCTCGACGCAACTCGGCTGGGAGGAGGAGAACCGGCCGTTGCCGGATCCGCAAGCGAACTGGCCGCTCTATTCCGCCTCGCCGCTTCCTTACTACGAGGGGGTGAGCCAGCTCCCGGCGGAACTCGATCGGCCGACCATGGCGCGGATCAAGGCCGATTTCGTTCAAGCGGCGCGGCGTACCGATCGCGCGGGGTTCGACATGCTCGAGCTTCACTGCGCGCACGGCTATCTCTTCGCGAGCTTCCTGTCGCCTCTGACGAACCGGCGCACGGACGAATACGGCGGCGCGATCGAGAACCGCGTGCGCTATCCCCTGGACGTGTTCAAGGCCATGCGCGACGTGTGGCCGGCGCTCAAGCCGATGTCCGTGCGCATCTCGGCAAGCGACTGGGCGCCGGGCGGCATCAGCGAAGACGATGTCCTAGCCATCGTGCGCGCCTTTGCGGAAGCCGGCTGCGATCTCGTCAGCACGTCGTCGGGCCAAACCGTGCCGGAGCAAAAACCGATCTACGGCCGCATGTATCAAGTGCAGTTCGCCGAAACGATCCGCAACGTCGCGCGCGTCGAGACGATGGCGGTCGGCGCGATCACCGAACCCGCGCAGATCAACACGATCATCGCGTGCCGGCGCGCCGATCTCGTGGCGCTGGCGCGGCCGCATCTGGTCGACCCCTATTTCACGCGCCGTGCCGCGGCGTGGTACGGCGTGAAGACGCAAAGCACTCCGCCGCAATACCTCCCCGGTATGGCGCAAGCTTTCCGAGAGGCGGATCGCACACGCGAGAAACAAATGGAGTTGCAGAGGAAAGCCAAGCCGCGTCATCGGCGATGACACCCACGCGAATATTTCTAAGCGACGCCTTCGCTCATTGGTCTTTTATCACCCGGGCGAGCGTGTGCACGTTGCGGCGAATGGCGTCCGGCGAGAATGCCGGATAGCCGAGAAGAATACCTTGCTGCGCGGGCGTGCCGGCAAAGAATTGGCTCAGCGGCTCGACCACAATTCCCTCCCGCAAGGCCAAAGCGGCGATTTCGCTGTCGCTGACATTGGCGATGAGGGTGGCGCAAACATGAAGGCCGGGCGATTGCTGGTCGATCGACAGCATCTCGCCCAATTCTTGCTGCAGGGCTTCGACCAACGCCGCATGCCGTTCGCGGTACGCCTCGCGGCAGCGGCGCAAATGCTTGGCGAATTGTCCCGTGTTCAGGAAATCCGCGACGACCATTTGATTGGGCACCGTGGTATTGCGATCGATGCCCCGGCGCGCTGCAAGAAAGCGGTCGACCAAAGCATCCGGAGCGATGAGATAGGCCAGGCGAAGGGCTGGAAATAGCGTCTTGCTGAAGGTGTTCACGTAGATGACGCGGCTGCCGCCAGGCATGGCGGCCAACGGCCGTTGGCTATTTCTGGTAAACGGAAACTCGCTGTCGTAATCGTCCTCGATGACCCAGCCGCCGACCGACATTGCCCACGCCAGGAGCTGTTGACGGCGCGTGGGTGACGTCACGACGCCGGTCGGAAATTGACAGGATGGCGTCACGACCGCGAGGCGTGCGGCGGGCGCGATGCGCAAAGCTTCGTCGACGCGCAGGCCTTGGTCATCGAGCGGCACGGGGATGGGATTGGCTCCGACCGCAAGCAACGCGGACCGCGTTCCGTGGTAGCCGGGCTCTTCCATCCATACTTGGTGACCGCGCTCGGTCAGAACCTGCGCGGTGAGATGGATCGCGGCCTGTGCACTCGTGGTGACGATGACTTGTTCGGGCCTGCATTTGATTGCGCGACTCGCATCGACGTGAGCGGCGATTGCGGAGCGTAGCTCAAGCCAACCGGCGTCATCGCCGTCTTCGAGTGCGGCCAGCGGCATCTGCGCCCATCGCCGCGCTTGAAAACGGCGCCATGCTTTGAGCGGAAAGAGGTCCAGGCCCGGCGCACCGACGGTGAATGGCGGCGCTTCCTTGGGCGCAAGCGTTGATGTGCCAAGCGCAGCGCCGGTTGCGGACGCCTGCGTCGCCGACCGTGTCCACGCAACATAGGTGCCCGACCGACCACGTGCCTCGAGTAGCCCTTCGGAAACAAGCATGTCGATCGCCGACAATACGGTTGTGCGGGAAACCTTGGCGTCACATGCGATCAGCCGCGAACCGGGCAGCTTTTCGCCGCGCGCCCACACACCATCGGTGATCAGCCGTCGCATTGCTTGAAACAAATGTTCCGCGAGTGCGCCCCCGCCGAGCCGCTCCGACAGACTCACAAGACCGCTGGTCGGTCGGGCGGCGCGGGCTCTTCGCAAGGGCTGATTCATCGGATTGGTGCGGTCGCGGCAAAGGGGTCGGCAGTTTGCAGGAACGTGTTGGCCGCGAACAACTCCCTGTGCCGGGCAAACGCCGTGTTCTCGCGAACGTGATTAAGCGTTTGCCATGCCGAATCGCGGCAACCGGCGTAACGAATAAAGTGGTCTGGTCTTGCCGTCGGAAACTGGCTCTTGGTTTGCGCATCTCGCCGGGCAGAGTTGTGAAGGCGCTGCTTGCGTCAACAATGCACGCGAGGGGCCATGCGACTACTGATTTCATTCGTGACCTTGATGTTTTTCGTGGCCTCTCTCCATGCCCCATCGGCACGGGCGGAGGTTTCGCTCGGTGCTCAGGCGGATGCCGCCTACACAGCAAAAGATTGGCGGAAGACTGCCGAGCTCTATCGAAAAATCGTCGATTCGCATCCCGATAACTCGGCCTGGTACCGGCTCGGCTTCGCGTTGGTCAAGCTTGGCCGCAACGACGAGGCGATTGCTGTTTTTACTCATGCGGAGTCGAAGGGGTTGCCGAAGTTTTACGTCGAGTTCGGACTGGCTCTGACCTACGCGGCAAGCGACCGCGACAAAGCATTCGAGCATCTGCAGAACGCGGCGGCGAACGGCTTCAACCTGACGCATGTCATGGAGACGGAAGATCTCTTGGCGCCGCTGCGAGCAGATGCACGCTTTGCGAAAATTCTAGACCAGGTGCGGAAAAACGAGATGCCGTGCGCCAATACAGTCGAGAACCGGCAATTCGATTTCTGGATCGGCGAGTGGAACGTGGTCGTGTCGGGAACGGAAGCGCCGCAAGTGGGTTCGAGCAAGATCGAGTTGATCCTCAACCAATGCGTCGTGCTTGAAAACTGGACGAGCGCGCGCAGCCCATATGCCGGCAAGAGCTTCAATATCTACAACACCGATCTCAAACGTTGGGAGCAGTTTTGGGTCGACAATATCGGCGGCACCATCTTCTTCCACGGCAATCTGCAGAACGGCGTGATGGACTATTGGATGGACGACGTCCGCCAGCCCGACGGCAAGATGTTGAGACGGCACCTGCAGTTCTTCAAGCTGGATGCCGACACCGTGCGCCAGTTCAGCCAAGGCTCGAACGACGGCGGCAAGACATGGTCCGCCGAGTACGACTTTACTTATCGCCGCAAGAAGTGACGCGGGCGAAGCTATAGAATTCTCGGGACCAGGGCTCGGCAAGATTTACCAACGCGCTTCATGGCGCGCGCCAAAGGTCACCGTCTGTAAAGAAACTGGACCTATTTGCACGTGAACTTCTGGCTCTTGGGTTCGCGTTCGAGCTGCGTACAGTGCGGGACAGCGCTGCAGAGGCGTGTTGCGACGAGAGATCACAAGAGAGCAGCAAATGTCGACAACGATGCACTCGCGACAACGTTCACAAAAGCACCCAAGGCTTTACGAGCTGGCTCCACTGAGCAAGGAGGGCGTCGATAGGGGTGCGTATTTCAAGCCTGAGCTATTGGAGGAGCTGGTGGCGGGCCGCGACTATGCGCAAGTTCTGGGAGACGGCGGCCTTTTCGATAGTCTGAAGAAGGCGCTTGAGGATCTTTTGGCACAACGCCAGAGCGCGGCAGAGACGAGCCGGGCGGCGGTATTGAGCGGGCCGCCTCAAGCGGAGATCGCGACAAGCGTCGCGACGTCGCGCCAGGCGCTGTCGGTGGCGAACAATGGGCTGATGCGCGCGGACGGGGGAGCGGAGAGCCATCGCGAGGGACCTCAAGGCGTCGATAGCCAGTTCAAGGCGCTATACACGCGCGGTTTTTCGCTGAACGAAATCGAGAACCGGCTGGCCACGCTGTCGGGCGTCGCGCCGGCGAGCGAAGCGCTGGCGGCAATGGAAAAGCAACTGATCGGCCAAGCGCGGTCATGGCGCGGCCGTGCTCTGGAGATCATGTATCCGATCGTCAGCTTCGAGTCGCTCAGGGCCAAAACGCGCCTGAGCGATGGCGCTATTTGTCACCGCACCTGCCACTTTGCGCTGGCGCTTCATGCCAGCGGCGCCAAGGAAGTGCTCGGCATTTGGGTCGAGCATGGATCGCCCGAACAATTCTGGCGCAGCGTCCTTGATGACCTGAGGCAGCGTGGGGCGTCGGATATCCTGATCTTCGTCAATGGCGCGCCAAGCTTCCGTGAGGCCGCGGCAGCGGTCTTCCCCAGAGCGCTGGTGCAATCGTGCATCGTGGAGCTGATCCGCGGGTCGCTCGATTTGGCTTCGTCCAACACGCGTTGGCCGCTGAATTCGGCGCTGAAGAAGATCTACGAGGCGCCGTCGGAGGCTGCCGCCAGAAGTGAATTGGAGACGTTCGAAAGCGGGGAGTTCGGCAAGCTCTATCCAGCCGTCGCCACGTTGTGGAAACGGCGGTTGAGCGAAATCAGCGCCTTCTTCTCCCTCCCCATCGAGATCCGCAGCGTCATCACCACGACGTTCGCACGCGAGATCATGCTGCAAAATATCGCGCGCATGCTGCGGCTGAGAGGGGAACTGCCGTCGGACGAGGAAGCGTTGAGCCGGCTGACATTGGTGGTTCAGGACAGCCAAAAGCTATGGAAGAAGGCGCAGCGGCAATGGCACGCGGCGCGCGCCAAGTTCGCGGCGGTGTTTCCCGACCGCTTCTTTACTCGATAGGCCGCCCGCGGTGCTCGACATGACGATGGAGCAAGTGATCGCGGTCGGAGCCGGGACGACAGCGGCGAGCGAAGGCTTTCTCGACGAGCTTTACGGTGCGGTGGTTCTGCCGGAGAAGTTCCAAAACGTTCTAGACAGCTTCACGAACCTCTTTGGCGCCGAGAAAGCCGCACTCTATGTCGAGCAAGGCGGGAGCCTGCAAAGATCGCTGCCGCAACTTGCGGCAGGTCAAACGGACCGGTTGCTGTCGGCAACGGACCTCAATATCAACGATCTGGTGGGGACGGCGGTTGCGGCGAGGAGCGGTGTGCGGTGCGGAAAGTTTCGCGCGGCAAGCCTCGGCGAAGTCTTTGTCTTGGCAATGACGGCCTCCTTGCCCGATCAAAGGACGATCTCACTCGTCGCCATCAGGAGATCTTCGCCATTCACGGAGATCGAACAGCGAAAAGCCGCGCCTTTGTTGAGCCAATTCGAGCGCGCTTGCGGCCTGCTGACGGCCAACCTCTCCAATCGCATCGATCTGGGGCGGTCGTTGTTCGAAGAAAGCACGATTGCGCTCGTGCTGACACGCCAACGTATGGTCGAGCGCGCCAACGAAAAGGCGAAAAGCCTCTTTGCGGCCAGACGTCCGGTCGCAATTGCCGGACGGCAGCTGACCTTCGAAGACGCTCGCATCCAGACGGCCTTCGATCGGTTCTCCGAGCAAAAGACGAGGCAAGAGGGAAACGACCCGCCGACCGCCACGGCCGGCATCGTCGCCGGCGCCGGCGGCTCGAGCTGGCTCGTGCAGCTCAGCCGCATCTCGCAGGGCGATGACATGTTGCTGGGCGACCGCCACTTGCCGGTGGTGATGGTGGCGCTGACCCCGTTCTATTCGGTATCGACGTCGCGCGAGCTGCCGTTGCAAGGGTTCACGGAATTGTCGGCGATAGAACAATCGATCCTGCGATTGATCGTCGACGGCAACGACGCTCCCGGCGTCGCAGCCAGCATGGGGCGCAGCTGCGAAACCATTCGCTGGCATATCAAGCGGATGTACCCCAAGCTCGGCGTCACTTCACAGGCCGACCTCGGCAGGCTTGGCGCCCTTCTGATGCCTATTGCTCCCAAGCATTGATCCGCCTGCGCGGATTTGCAGGCGCAGGCTTGTTAACGGTTCTGCCGACCAATTGCGCCGCCGCGCACGCGCCTGTCGTCCGCATACAGACGAATCCTTAGATCGCGACACGCAAGAACACTTGTTGCATCGACGCATCAGCTGATTCGCAAACGGTGCGGGCAACCGCGTGTTTGAACGCGCTTCCACCAAACTTGGTGGAGCCAATCGCGGTGACAAATGAGTAACTCACAGGCGGAGGGCAGGGCTTCGGCCGTGTCGGTGAAGTAAATCGCGATGGGGGCAAAAACCGTGTTAAAGGAAGTTCGGGTTAGCAATTTCAAGGCATCGCTGCTCGCAGGCGCAGCGTTCGTTGCGTTTGTCGGACTCCCGTCCGGCGCAAAAGCGGCAGATGACACTGCGACCGACCAAAAAGTCGAAAAGGTCACGGTCACAGGGTCGCGCATTCCGAAGAAGGACTATTCCTCGAACAGTCCGATCTCGACGGTCACCGCGCAGCAGATCAAAGACTCAGGGTCGACGACTATCGACCAGCTGCTCAACACGCTGCCTCAGGTCGTTCCTGGATTCGGTCGCGGCCAGAACAATGGGACGGCCTTCGGCGGCAACGGCGGTCTAGCAACGGTCAATCTTCGCGGCCTCGGCGACCAGCGCAACCTGGTTCTGGTCAACGGCCACCGCATCACCCCGGCTACCGAGAACAACGAAGTCGATCTCAACAACATCCCGCCATCGCTGATCGAGCGTATCGAAGTGGTCACCGGCGGCGCCTCGGCGGTCTACGGTTCGGACGCCATCTCGGGCGTCATCAACATCATCTTGAAGCATGACTTCCAGGGTGCGCAGCTCGACACAAGCTATAAGATCAGCGATCGTGGCGACGGTGCGGAATGGCAGATCAGCGGCACGGTCGGTGCCAATTCCGGAGACGGAAAAGGCAACGTCGAACTCTTTGGTTCGTACTACAGCCGCGACGGACTGCTGGACTCCGATCGTTCCTTCTCCGCGATGAGCAACTCGCATGTCGGCGAGGGTCTGAGAGCCAGCTCCACCTCGCCGGCCGGTCGGTTCGACAACGTCGCAAGCAACAACTTCGCGGCGCAGAACGACGGTCTCTCGGCACCGACGACCGATCCAGTCGCCAGCGATCCGCTCTATGACCCCGCCGTCGGCGGCGGCGGTTGCACGCCCGCGTCGACCAGCAGAAATATCGCGTTCGGCCCGTTGGGAGCGACGACGCACGGGTTCTGCAACGTCGCGCAGGCGTTTGGCGGCGATCGCTTCAACTTCAGCCCAGCAAACTTTCTGATCGACCCGGGTAAGGCCTACAACATGGCCAGCCTCGGCCAGTACAATTTAATCGGCGATTCCGTCGTCGGTTACATGGAGGCCTATTTCTCAAACAATAAGATCCAGGTTCAGCAGGCTCCGTCCCCGGCGACCGGGTTTGAGATCGTCGACCCGCTCGGCGACCTCAGTGGCACCTCGGCGATGAATACCTTCCTGCTAACCCCTGCGATTCGATCGACACTGCAGACTCGTCCAGTTACCGACGCTCTCGTGATCTTCCGCAAGCGCTTGCTCGCAATCGGGGATCGCGCGATCGACAACGAATCGAACTACTTCCAATTCGTCACCGGTCTGAAGGGGGACCTTGGTGACGGCTGGGAATACGACACCTACGTGAACTATGGTGAGAACAACTTCCAGAACCAGACGTTCAACGAAGCCAACAAAGAACACTTGTTGAATGCACTCCGCAACAAGGTCGACGAGACTGCCTGCGGTGGTCCGGCCGGTCGGAGCATTCCGCTGTACGGCGACAACGCGTTGTCGGCAGCGGACATCTGCTACCTCAAAGTGCCGGTATTGCAGAACACGGTTGCATTGAATCAGACGGTCTTCAGCGCGAGCTTGACGGGCGAGCCGATTCAATTGCCCGCAGGTCCGCTGGGCATCTCGTTCGGCTTTGAATATCGTTCGCAAAAAGTGGATGTGGTGCCGGATGCGGTTATTCAATCGCACAACACCGTCGGCTTTAACGGTGCGGGCCCGGTTGCCGGTGGCTTCGACGTCTACGAAGAGTACGTGGAAGCCAATATTCCGCTGGTATCGGACGTGTTCTTGGTCAAATACCTCGGGCTGGAAGCGGGCTACCGGTATTCCGACTACACCTTGGCCGGCAATCCGCTGACGACGCAAACCTACAAATACGGCGCCGAGTGGAAACCGTTTGAGGACATCAGGTTCCGCGGGATGTTCGAACGGGCCGACCGCGCACCGAACTTGTTCGAACTTTTCGAGAATGGCGACCAATCCTTTACCTCGGTCCGGGATCCGTGCGCCGGCGCAACCGGCGTCACGAAGACGAATTGCATCGCCAGGTTTCCGATCGAGAGTGGTGGTTCTGCAATTTGGACTCCGGCCTTCGCGCAGGTGAACACCCAGATCGAGGAAGGCATCTTCGGCAACAAGAACCTGAAGGATGAAAAGGCCGACACGATCACCCTGGGTATGACGGTAACGCCGTCGGGATGGAAGAACTTCAATGCAGCGATCGACTATTGGAACGTGGACATTCAGAACGCGATCACTAACGAGTTTGGCGGACCGGCCGCTGAACTTGCGGCCTGTTACAAGCAAGCTGTTCCGGACCTGGTGGCTTGCAGCGGGTTTGTGCGCGACGCTGCCGGTACGCTGATAATGAGTCACGTCTTCAAGCGGAACGAAAGCAGCATCAAGACGGACGGTGTCGACTTCCAGGCACAAATGAAGTTCAACGCCGACGACTTCGGGTTGGACCCGGCGGACGGCAGCCTTTCGATCTTCGCTCTCGGAAGCTGGATGAGGTCGTACAAAATCAACGGGGGCGAAGCAGTGGGTGTGTACTTCGAGGCTGCTACGCTGCCAGAATTGTCGGGGAGTATGCAGTTCACCTACTCGGTGGCGGATTGGCGGTTTGGTTGGGATGTCCGCTATATCGATCACATGAGAGAGGCGTCGTTTGGCTACTTCGTACCGGCGATCTACTACAACGACGCCAACGTCAGCTGGGACATCAGCGACCACGTCAAGCTGTACGCCGTCGTGAACGACGTCTTCGACGAGCAACCCTTTAAGGTCGAACAGATCGATCTTGCCGGCACGTCGGCGGTCGATACGTCCAGATACGACGTGGTTGGACGTTCCTACCAGATGGGGATGACCGTCCGATATTGAGGATCGAACCGTCTCTGGCTTGAAGGTATCAAAAGGGAAATGGAGACGGCGGGCGCGGGCCCGCCGTTTCTATTTTGAAGCTTTGAGTCCAGCAATGGGCGGTGCCTAAGAGGGAATCTCGGCCTTGGCGATTCCATTCAAGAAGGTGTTGACGGCGAGGTCGGCGATCTTCGCAGGCTTGGCGCGGCCGGACGGATCGAGCCAGGTGTGCATCCAGTTGATCATGCCAAAATAGAGCATGACGGCCGGCCGTCGCAACGGCGAGCGACCGGACAGATCCGGACGAATCTCAACGAGAACTTTGTCGACGATGTCGAGGAGCCGGCGTTGAATGCAGACGATGATCCGCCGCTGCGCTTCCGGCAAATTTCCAAGTTCGTTCAGCAACACTCGTTGGCGCGGCGCCGCGCCGAGATAGAGGCGCATGAATTCCCGCGTCATGGCTCGAAGCTTGTCGGCCGCGCCGATCGGTCGGGCCGCGATTTCTTCGGCCACGTCGAGAAGGGCTTTGACGTGGGAATGCATCACGTCGAAGAGAATTTGTTCTTTGGACTCATAGTAGTGATAAAGGAGCGACTTCGACGTCTTGCAGGCGCCCGCCAAGTCAGCGATCGAGGTGCCAAGGAACCCGCGGCTGGCGAACAGGTCGGCGGCACGCTCGACGATGCCTTCGCGGCGTTGCGCGTAGTCGATCGCCTGCGTTCGTGCCATTCACTTTATCTCCAAACCTTCAAGTCGTTTCAGCGGCGCTCGGCGCCTCTGGGAGGTCAAGCCACACGTCGATCATCGACAAGATGTCAGAAATCAAAGCAGTTGAAAATTGACCGTCCATTCGGTTTATTAATAAGGCAACATCCGTGGCGAAGAGCAACTCCCTCATGACGGCCGCGATGCGACGTACCAAGCATGCCTCCGCGAACGAACCCGACGAAGCCCATGACTGGCGGCGCGTCGCTTATTTGACGCTCGTCTCGAGGGCCTTGGACGAGATCGAAGAGAAAACGCTCGTGCCGGAGCGCAAGATTTTCTATCAATTTTCGGCCCGCGGCCACGACGTAGCGCAGATTCTCTTGGGCTTGCAGCTCACCCATGCGCGGGACGCGATCTGCGGCTATTACCGCTCGCGGCCCGTGCTCTTGACCTTGGGTGTTCCAATTGCCGACGCGCTCGGCTCTTCGATGGCGCGCGCCGGCGGCTATTCGGATGGGCGCGATATCGGCGCCGTTTTCAACTACCCAAACCTCAACGGACCGTGCGCATTGCCGATGTGCGGCGGCGTGGGCGCGCAATTCACGCCGTCGGCCGGGTGGGCGCAAGCGCTCGAATATCGTCGCGCCGTCTTGAACGATCCCGAATGCGCGGGGGCGATCGCCGTCGCACTCGGCGGCGACGCGTCGGTTGCGACCAATGGCTTCTGGTCGGCGTTGACGATGGCGACGACGCTGGGCCTACCGATCCTGTTCTTCATCGAAGACAATGGCTACGGGATTTCGGTGCCGTCTCATTTGCAGACGCCAGGCAGCGACATCGCGGCCAATCTGAAAAGCTTCAAAGGTTTGCACGTGCTCTCGGGCGACGGGACAGAGCCGGGCGAAACGGCGCGCCTGATCAAGGATGCCGTTGGGCATGTTCGCGAGCGGCGCGCGCCGGCGCTGCTTCGGCTGACGGTGCCGCGCTTGGAAGGCCATTCGTTTCAGGATACACAGACCTATAAATCGGCCGCGACGATTGCCTCGGAAAACGTGCGCGATCCGCTGCCGAAACTGCGCGACTATATTGTTCCAGCCGTGTTCGACGGAGCCGAATGGGAACGTATTGCCGCCGACGCCAAGACGGCGGCCGAGTCGGCGCGGCGCGAAGCCGAGGCGCGGCCGGTCGCGAACGTCGAGCGCACGATGCGGCATGTCTTTTTCGAGGATGAACTGCAGACGAAAGGCGGGCAGTGGGCAGAAGGCTTCGTGGCGCCGAGAGCGAGCGCGCAGCCCGAGCCCGAAGGCCAGCGGATCAATATGGTCACAGCGATCCGCCGTACACTGGACCATGAGCTGGCGATCAATCCGCGCGTGCTGGTTTTCGGCGAAGACGTGGGGCCTAAGGGCGGTGTGCACGCGGTCACGCTTGGTCTGCAGGAAAAATTCGGCGCGGCGCGCGTCTTCGATACCAGCCTCTCCGAGGAAGGCATTATCGGCCGGGCCGTCGGCATGGCGTTGGCCGGCCTTGTGCCCGTCCCTGAAATTCAGTTTCGCAAATACGCCGACCCCGCGACCGAGCAACTGAACGATTGCGGGACCATGCGCTGGCGCACGAACAACCGCTTTGCCGCGCCCATTGTCGTTCGCATGCCGATCGGCTTCTTCAAATGCGGCGACCCGTGGCACAGCCAAACCAACGAGGTGCAGTTCGTGCACGCTCCGGGATGGAAAGTGGCGGTGCCGTCGAACGCGGAGGACGCGGTCGGCCTGTTGCGGGCCAGTCTGCGCGGCAATGATCCCGTCGTCTTCTTCGAGCATCGGGCAATGCTCGACGCGGCTTGGGCGCGCAGGCCTTATCCCGGCGACGATTTCGTGCTGCCGTTCGGCGTAGCGCGGCGCGTGCGGGAAGGCGACAATCTGACGATCGTGAGCTGGGGCGCGATGGTGGAGCGTTGCGAGGAAGCGGCGACGGATCGTTCCGTCGAAATCCTCGACCTGCGCACGTTGATGCCATGGGACCGCACGGCGGTCCTTGAATCGGTCAAGCGCACGCGGCGCTGCCTTGTCGTGCATGAGGATTTGATGAGCGGCGGCTTCGGTGCGGAAATCGCGGCGGTCGTTGCCGGCGAATGCTTCCTCGATCTCGACGCGCCGGTTTCGCGCCTCGCCATGCCCGATATTCCGAGCCCCCATAATCCCGCGCTCATGGAATGGGCGCTGCCGTCGGTCGACGGCATTCGCCGCAAGATCGACGCCTTGATCGGATTTTGAATGAGCACCACAGACATCGTGGCGCCAACCGAGCAGGAAGGCACCAAGGCCGTCGTCAGAAGCTGGCTGAAGAATGTGGGCGATGCCGTGCGGGTCAACGATCCGGTGGTCGAACTGGAAACCGACAAGGTTGCGGTCGAGATCGCCGCGACAAGCGAGGGCGTCCTTTCCGAAATTCTGCTGGAGACAGGCGCCGAAGTGGAACCGGGCACGGTGCTTGGGCGCATCGCGGATCGAGCAGCCGGCGCAAAGGCAGCGGGCGCGCAGGCGCCGACAGCACCTTCACAGCCGCGGACGCAGCCACAGAAAGCGGCGGCCGACGCGGCCCACATCGCACCGGGCATTCGCCGCCTGCTCTCAGATCACGGTCTCGAACCGCAAGATGTTCCGACGCCCGGCGGCAAGCTGACGCGTGAAGATGTGCAGGCGGAGGTCGAGCGTCGGGCGAAGGGCAGTGCGCGGTCAACCATGAGCGGCGTTACGCGATTGCCGCACGATTCGATGCGCAAGCGGATCGCCGAACACATGACGCACTCCGTGCAGGTCGCGCCGCATGTGACCGCGATGTTCGAAGCGAATCTGAGCGCCATCATCGCGCATCGCGAGGCGCACAAGGCCGCCTTCGAGCGGCAAGGCGCAAACCTGACCTTCACCGCATATTTCGTGGCGGCCTCGGCAGCGGCGATGAAATCCGCCCCCGCGGTCAACGGCCGATGGTTTGAGGATCGCATCGAGACTTATGACGACGTCAATGTCGGCGTAGGAACGGCGCTCGGCGAAAAGGGCTTGATCGTGCCGGTGATCAATCGCGTGCAAACACTGTCGCTCCTCGATATCGCGCACCGTCTCACCGAGCTGACGGAAAAAGCGCGGGCGGGAAAGTTGGCGCCGGCCGACGTGCGCAACGGCACGTTTTCGATTTCCAATCACGGCGTTTCGGGTTCGCTCGTGGCGGCTCCCATCATCATCAACCAGCCTCAATCGGCGATCCTCGGCATCGGTAAAGTGCAGAAGCGTGCGGTGGTGCGCGAGGCGAGCGGTGCGGACGAAGTTGCGATCCAGCCGATGGCCTATGTCACACTGACGATCGATCATCGCGTGGTCGATGCATTCCAGACGAATGCTTGGCTGACGCGCTTCGTCGACGTTTTGGAGACTTGGCCCAAGGAGGCTAGTTGAGCGTAGGCCGGCCGCAGAAGTTGAATGAGCGTGGAACAAGAAAATGAAAGTCAGAGGCAACGCTTAGTGCAAGGATCTCGCAGAACGCCGAACGCGCGCACCGGCACATCGCAGCACGGCCTCTTCAACGCGCTAAAGAAGCAGCCGCCCGACCCTCTGCTGTCGCTTATCGCCAAATTGCGCGATGATCCGCGTCAGGAAAAGATCGATCTCGGCGTCGGCGTCTATCGCGACGCGAGCGGCATTACACCCGTGATGCATTGCGTTAAGGAAGCCGAGCGCCTGTTGCTGGCGATGCAGGCGACCAAATCCTACCTCGGCTCGGAAGGCGACGTTGGTTTCGTCAATCTCTTGAAGCCGATGGTTTGCGGCGAGGCGTTCGCGCGCGATCCACGCCTCGTCGGGGTGCAGACGCCCGGCGGCACCGGCGCGCTGCGTCTTGCCGCCGATGTGATCGCCGCATCCGTCGCCCGCACGAAAATCTGGCTCGGTCTGCCAAGCTGGCCAAATCACGAACCCATTTTTTCGGCTGCCGGGCTGACGATCCAGACCTATCGCTCATTCGACGTCACGACGCAGCAGCTGCTCTTCGACGACACAATAGCTGCATTGAAGAGTGCTCAGCCGGGCGACGTCGTTCTGCTCCACGGTTGCTGCCACAATCCTACGGGTTCGGATTTTGACGTCGCGCAGTGGGCCACGCTCGCGAAGTTGATGGCGACGCGCGACCTGGTTCCGTTGCTCGATTTTGCGTATCAGGGTTTCGGACGCGGGTTTGAGCCCGACGCAACGGGGATTGGCATTGTTCTCGAACATGTCGGCGAGGCGCTCGTCGCATACTCCTGCGACAAGAACTTTGGCCTTTATCGCGAACGGACCGGCGCATTGTTTGCCTTCACGCAAGATGCGCCGGCGGCCGATCGCGTGTACTCGAACATGCTTTCCGCGGCTCGTGCTAATTGGGCGATGCCGCCCGATCACGGCGCTGCGGTCGTTCGGCTGATCCTAGAATCCGACGAATTGCGCCGCGACTGGCACCAGGAGTTGGAAGACATGCGCAGCCGGGTCGCGTCCGTTCGCCAAGAACTCGCCGCTGCAGATTCCCTTTTTGCGCCCTTGGTTCTTCAATGCGGCATGTTCTCTTTGTTGCCGATCGATTCCGTAGTCATTGCCCGACTGCAAGCCGAGCACGGCATCTACATGGCGGGATCGGGACGTATCAATGTTGCGGGCATTCGGGGCGGCGATGTCGAACGTCTCGTGCGGGCAATGCGCGGCGTCAGAGGAAGATAATCTAGCGCAACGCAAGAGGCATGCTGGTAAAGCCGCGGAAACGCGCGCGCCTGCCGCGCTCGGGTTTAGCCGCGAGTTCATAGCGAGGAAACCGGGCGAGAAATTGCCCGAGCGCGATGCGCGCCTCGAGCCGCGCCACATTCATTCCGGCGCATTGGTGCACGCCGGCGCCGAACGCCAGATGGCGATTTGGATTGCGGGAAATATCGAAGTGGTCTGGCTCCAAGAAAGCTTCGGGATCTCGGTTGGCCCCGCCGATGCACAATGTCACGAAGGTTCCAGCAGAGAGCGCGGCACCGCCGACCATTGCATCGCGCGTTGCGACACGATTGCCCAGTTGGTTCGAACTTTCATAGCGCAGTACCTCTTCGATGGCCGTGCGCAGAAGATCGGGGTCAGCGATAAGGCGAGCGCGTTGGTCCGGGAAGCGCGCGAACAACTCTATGGCGTTGCCGATCAGATTTGTCGTTGTCTCGTGCCCGGCGTTGAGCAGAAAGACACAATTTTCGATCAGTTCGGCTTCACTGAGCGGTTCTCCTTCGCTCAAGATCAGCCGCGTCAGCACGTCGTGCTCCGGATCGCCGGGCTTGCGCTTGCGCTCGGCGACGAGTTGACCGAGATAGGCGTGGAAGCTGGCGAGCGCTTGTTCACCGCGCGCAAGCGCCTCCGCGGACAGTGCCGGTTCAAGCGCGCCAAGGATCGCCAGCGACCAGCCGCGCAATGGGGCGCGATCGGAATCGGGAACTGCCAGAAGATCGCCGATCACTTCGACGGGAATCGCGCCGGCGAAATCTGCAATCGCATCCATGTTTCCGCGCCCGTCGACCTGATCGAGCAAGCGACCGACCAAGCGCACGAGCTTCGGCTCCAACGGTGCCAGAGCTTTCGGCACCATGGCGCCCAGGATCGTGCGCCGCACGCGCGCGTGATATGGCGCATCGTTGAACACGAGGCTTGTCGTGTGATGACGGAAGAGGCGCGAGCCAATGCCGTATTTCGGGCCGAACTCCGCTTTCTTGTCGGAGCTGAACGTGGCGGCGTCTTGATAGACGGATAGCACGTCGCGATAGCGGGTTAGAAAAACGGCGCCGTCGGGCAGATGCTTCGCGGGCGCATGTTCTCGCAGCGCACAATAGGTGGGGAACGGATCGGAATAGAAATTGTCCGGCAAATTCTTCAGGTCGAAGGTTCGCGCAATCTCCTCCGCGGCGGCCGTCATGCGCGGTTGCTCTCGAGCCAATTCCAAACGGTACTTGCGTTTTCGACCATCGCGTTGTGACTGAGGCCCGCCAGATCGGCGGCAGCGGGGTCGAAAATGCGAAGTTGATCGCGCGTGACCATGCGATCGGTTTCGCCACGGGCGAGATGGACCGGCGCGTGGGCTGCGTCGATCAGCGTGCGCATGGGCGGCGCTCCAATGGAGGCTGTTGCCGGGTCGGACGCGAGGCGCCAACCGCTTTCGCCTTTGACGATGCCAGCCTGCGCAGCCGGCGAATTCGCCTCGATATGTCCGGCAAGCCCGGAGGCTTTCAAATAGCGGGTGACGGCGTCTTCTTTGGTGTCGAGCCAACGCACCGGTGCGGCGGCCATTTCGCCGAGCCTGGTTAACTCGTCCTGCGTCCAGACGACTTTGATCCCAAGGCCAAAGACGCGAGTCGGCGCGAGGCCAAACCATCCCGACGCAAGTGCAAGTGCCACGACGCCACCCATCGAGTGCCCGACGACGACAATCTCGTTCCAGCCGCCTGAACTCAGCACAAGCTCGGCTACGTCCGCGGCATGAAGGCCGAGCGCGTAGCTTGCCGCGTGCGGCGAGGCGCCATGGCCGCGCAGATCGGGCGCGATCCAACTGCCCGGCCAGCGCGCGCTCACCGTGCTGAGCATCGGTTGCCAGACGTGCCGGGTCGCACCGAGCCCGTGCAGCAGCACAAGCAGGCGTCCGCCTTCGCCGCCGCGATCCGACTCAAGCTTCATGTCTCGCGCTCTTTTGCGGCGATCGAATACCGATGCTCGCGCACCCCCTCGTCAAACCGCATTCATCGTCAGCAATTCGTAGGTCGCGACCGGCTCGTTGTTCTGGTTGGTCAGAGCGACTTGCCAGCGCACCTCGCCGTATTTGTCATTGCGCAGCGATTTGGATTTTGCGGTGAGCTGCACCTTGATTGCATCGCCCGGTTTTACCGGCTTCAAGAACCGTAGATTGTCCAAGCCGTAGTTCGCGAGCACCGGCCCCGGTGCCGGGTCGACGAAGAGCCCGGCGGCAAACGACAAGAGCAGATAGCCGTGTGCCACGCGCCCGCCGAAAAGCGGATTGGCAGCGGCCGCTTTCTCATCCATATGCGCGTAGAAATTATCGCCTGTGAAATGGGCGAAATGCTCGATATCCTCGAGCGTGACCGTCCGCGCATCGGTGATGAGCGTCTTGCCAAGTTCCAGCTCGCCGAAGCGCAAGCGGAAGGGATGCGGACCGTCGCGCATCTCCGGTGCACCGCTTATCCAATTGCTCGTCACCGAGGCGAGCATCCGCGGAGAACCCTGCAGAGCTGTGCGCTGCATATAATGGAATACACCGCGCAGGCCGCCCAGTTCTTCTCCGCCGCCGGCACGACCCGGCCCGCCGTGGACGAGCGCCGGAAGCGGCGAGCCATGGCCGGTTGATTCTTTGGCGCAATCGCGATCGACGATGAGCACGCGTCCGTGAAATGCGCCGGCGCCTTCCAACACTTGCCGCGCGACCGTTGGATCGTTGGTGAAGAGCGACATCACCAACGAACCTTTGCCGCGATTGACGAGGGAGACCGCTTCAGGAACGTCGCGATAGGGCATCAGCGTCGCGACCGGCCCGAAGGCTTCGATCTCGTGAACGCGCGTTGCTTTCGCCGGTTGATCGCAGCGCAGCAGCACCGGTGATATGAAGGCACCCTTTTCGGCGTCGGCGCCGCGTACGTTCGCTTTCTGTGGGTCGCCGAACACGATGCGCGCCTCGCGCGACAATTCTTCGATCTTGGCGCGCACATCGTCGCGTTGAGATCTGCTGACCAGCGCTCCCATCGTCACGCCTTCGCCGCGTGGATCGCCGACGACGACTTCGGCAAGCGCCTTCTTGAGGCTTTCTTCCGTCGCATCCATCGCCGATGCGGGCACGAAGGCGCGCCGGATCGCCGTGCATTTCTGGCCGGCTTTGACCGTTATTTCGCGCACGACCTCTTTGACGAAGAGATCGAATTCGGGTGTTCCGGGCGCGGCGTCCGGTCCGAGCATCGCGGCGTTGAGCGAATCGCGCTCAGCGATGAAGCGTACGCTTTCGCGCGCAATGACGGGATGACGCGCGAGCTTTTGCGCTGTCTCCGCCGAGCCGGTGAACGAGACCACATCCTGACCGGTCAGATGATCGAAGAGATCGCCGATCGGTCCCACGATCAGTTGCAAGGCGCCTTTGGGCAGAACATTGGCCTCGATCAGGATGCGAAAGCAGGCTTGCGCCACATACGCGCTCGCCGTCGCAGGCTTCACGATCGCGGGCACGCCGGCCAACAGCGTCGGCCCCAATTTTTCGAGCATTCCCCAAACGGGAAAATTGAACGCATTGATGTGAATGGCGGCGCCGTGAAGCGAGGTCATGACATGCTGGCCGAGGAAGGTGCCGCGTTTGGAAAGTCCTTCCAAAGGGCCGTCCAGCAGCATCGTGTCGTTGGGAAGTTCACGCCTTCCCTTGGAGGCGTAGGCGAGCAGAGTTCCGGCGCCACCTTCGATGTCGACCCAACCGTCAGATTTCGTCGCGCCTGTTTCGTAGGAGAGTTCGTAGAGTTCTTCCTTCCGGGCCATTACCGCGTCGCCTAGCGACTTCAGAATTTTCGCGCGGTCATGGAACGTCATCGCGCGAAGAGCGGGTCCGCCAACGCGGCGCGCGTAGTCAATCACGCCGGCGAAATCGCGAATGCCGGCGCCGACTTGCGCGATCATCTCGCCTGTCACTGCCGAGTGGATATCCGTCAGAGTTCCGGTGGGCGCGACCCAGTTATGGTGGGCGTAGCTTTGAAGGGGCTTCATTTTAGCCTCCGCTGTCGTTCAGCTGCCCGTGAATTTAGGGCTGCGTTTCTCGGTGAAGGCGGCGACACCTTCGCGATAGTCGTTGGAGCGTCCGAGTTCGCGCTGCAGGTCGCGCTCGAGATCGAGTTGCTCGTCGAGGCTTGAAAGCCAACCGCGCCGCATTGCCACCTTGATCGCGGCAAGGCCTTTGGTCGGCCCGTTCGCAAGGCGCTCGACCAATTTGTCGGTTTCCGTCTTGAGTTGGTCGTCTTCGATCACGCGCCAGATCAATCCCCAGCTTTCGGCCTTCTCGGCGCTCAGAGGTTCGCCGGTCAGAGCAAGACCAAGGGCACGCGCATGGCCAGCAAGCCGCGGCAGGATCCAGGTGCCGCCGGAATCCGGCACGAGACCGATGTTCGAAAACGATTGAATAAAGCGCGCGCTCTTCGCGGCGATCACGATGTCGGCGGCAAAGGCGATATTCGCGCCAGCGCCGGCGGCGACGCCGTTGACGGCGCAGACGACCGGCTTGCGCAAGGCGATCAGGCGACGGATCAAAGGATTGTAGCGGTTCTCGAGAGACTCGCCCAAGTCAACGCCGTCGCCGCCAGGCACCACCGCGCGATCGGAAAGATCTTGTCCTGCGCAGAATCCACGGCCCGCGCCGGTGATGAGCAGCACGCGTACATCGGCGCGCTTCTCGACGGCGGAAAGCGCCTCCGCCACCTCAGTGTGCATCTGCACCGTGAAGCTGTTCAGGCGGTCGGGGCGGTTGAGGGTGAGGCGCGCGGCGCCATGCGCGATGTCAAACAAGATGGTCTCGTAGGGCATCGCTCCACCTCCCGACGTTCGCGGGTTGGTCCCCGCTTCTCATAGGAGTATAGGCTTAAATAGATCGAGCGGACGATCAATTTGATTCCCAATCATGCGCCCAAAGCCCTGAATCGAGGCGCTGTGAGATGACGGGTGACGAGGACACGCTTGCCCGCGGGGCGATCGAGCACTCGCTGTCGCAAGAAGGAATGGGCAGCGTGTGGGACATTGAGATTGAAGACGCGCGCGAGGGGTATGCGCGGGTCGCCATGAGCGTCCGCAAGGTCGGGCGTTTTATGCCGTGACTGTACGCAACAATAAGGGCCAAGATATCGTTGTTTCCAAAGGTAATCGCGAACAATCGGAGGGTCGGTGATAACCTCGAATTAATTGACCGACCATTCGGGTTATTATATAAAATGTAATGTCGACGAGGGAAACTGGGCGCCGTGTACACAACTGAATTGGACGATAACAAAAAGAAACCGGCGACGGTGCCGAGCGCGCCGGAGGATCCTGTGCGGCTCGCAGCTTTTGAAGCGCGCGTGGCCGCGGATGATTTCATCGAGCCGAAGGACTGGATGCCCGAGGCCTATCGCAAGACATTGATCCGTCAGATTTCACAGCACGCCCATTCCGAAATCGTCGGCATGCTGCCGGAAGGAAACTGGATCACGCGCGCGCCAAGTCTGCGGCGCAAGGCGGTGTTGCTTGCCAAAGTGCAGGACGAAGGCGGCCACGGGCTTTATCTCTATGCCGCGGCCGAGACGCTGGGAACGAGCCGCGACGAGATGATCGAGGCGCTGCATTCGGGCCGCGCGAAATATTCGACGATCTTCAACTACCCGACATTGACCTGGGCCGATATCGGCGCAATCGGCTGGCTGGTCGACGGCGCGGCGATCATGAATCAAGTGCCGCTGCAGCGCACATCATACGGGCCTTACGCGCGCGCGATGGTGCGCATCTGCAAGGAAGAGAGCTTCCACCAGCGCCAAGGTTACGAGATCATGATGACGCTGGCCGCCGGCACGGCCGAGCAGAAACGCATGGCGCAAAGCGCGTTGGACCGATGGTGGTGGCCGTCGCTGATGATGTTCGGCCCGCCCGACGACAATTCGCCCAATTCGGCACAGTCGATGCGTTGGCGCATCAAGCGCGAAACCAACGATCAGATCCGCCAGAAATTCATCGACGTCACCGTACCTCAGGCGGAAGCGATCGACCTGCAAGTTCCCGACCCCGCGCTCAAATGGAACGAGACGCGCGGCTCCTATGATTTCGGCGAGATCGACTGGGAGGAATTCTATGCGGTGGTGCGTGGCGAAGGTCCGCTCGCGAAGGAGCGCATGAACGCGCGCGTGAAGGCGTGGGAAGAGGGGGCTTGGGTGCGCGAAGCGGCCATGGCTCATGCAGACAAGCGCCGAGTGCGCGCGGCGGCGGAGTGAAGCGATGAGCAAGGAATGGCCGCTGTGGGAAGTGTTCGTGCGGGCCAAGAACGGACTCGCGCATAAGCACGTTGGTAGCGTGCATGCCGCAGACGGGCGCATGGCGATCGAAGCCGCGCGCGATACTTACACGCGGCGCATGGAAGGCATCAGCCTTTGGGTCGTACCTTCGGCGTCGATCGTCGCATCGGACCCGAACGATGCGGGCGAATTGTTCGAGCCGGCAGCGGATAAGGTCTACCGTCATCCGACATTCTATTCGATCCCCGACCACATCAAGAACATCTGATGAGCGACAAAGCCCTTTTCGAATATGCCTGCCGTCTCGGCGACGACAGCCTCATTCTCGGCCAACGTCTGTCGGAATGGTGCGGACATGCGCCGATGCTGGAGATCGATCTCTCGCTCGCCAATATCGGTCTCGATCTGATCGGCCAGGCGACTCATTTCCTCAAATTGGCCGGCGATGTCGAGGGGAAAGGCCGCGATGCCGACGCTCTTGCCTTTCGCCGCGACGTGCTCGATTTCCGCAACTGCCTGCTGGTCGAACAGCCGAACGGTGATTTCGCGCAAACGATCGCACGCCAATTCCTGTTCTCGAACTGGCAGGAATTGTTATTTCGGGACCTCACGCGCTCGCGCAACGAGACCATTGCGGCGATTGCGGCCAAGGCCGTGAAGGAGGTCGCCTATCATACGCGCTTCGCAGATGAATGGATGGTTCGCCTGGGCGACGGCACCGACGAAAGCCGTGGTCGCATCGCCGCGGGGCTCGACTGGATGTGGCGGTTCGTCGATGAACTGTTTGAAGTCGATGCGGCCATAGCGCCGCTGATTGCGGCGGGAATCGGTGCCGATGTTCGCGCATTGCGAACGGAGTGGGACGCGCGTGTTGCCAAGACATTGGCCGATGCAACCCTGGAACTACCAAAGCCGCGACGTGCGACGCTAGGTGGGCGAGCTGGACACCATTCCGAGCACCTGGGGCATCTGCTGTCTGAAATGCAGTTCCTGCAGCGCGCCTATCCAGGCGCGACATGGTGAGCGCTTTGTCCGTCACCGTTTCGCTACGGGATCGCGTGCTCGAGATCCTGAGCGCTGTGCATGATCCCGAGATTCCCTGCATCTCAGTCGTCGATCTCGGCATCGTACGCGCGGTGCGCGATGGCGCGGTCGTGATCACGCCGACCTATACCGGCTGTCCGGCGACGATCGCCATCGAGGCAAGCATCCGCGCCGCACTCGATCGCGCGGGGCTTGCGGATATGAAAATCGAAACCACCCTCTCGCCGCCCTGGACGACGGATTGGATCAGCGAAAAGGGGAGGGAAGAGCTCCGGATCTACGGCATTGCGCCACCCCCACGGGGTGCCGCCAAGCAATCGCTGCGCGAGCAGGCCGCGAAATGCCCGCGTTGCGGATCGTCGAGCACCGAAGAGCTCAGCCGGTTCGGCTCGACACCGTGCAAGGCGCTGCACCGCTGTCTGTCGTGCCGCGAGCCGTTCGACCTGTTCAAGTGCCACTGACGACATGTCGATCAACGCAGGATTCCATTCGCTCAAGATCGCCGATGTCCGCCGCGAGACCGCGGATTCGGTTTCCATTCGCTTTGAAATTCCACCATCTCTGAAAGAGGCCTTCGCCTTCGAGGCGGGTCAGCATTTGACGTTGAAGGCAGAAATCGGCGGCGAGGATATCCGGCGCACCTATTCCGTCTGCGTCTCGCCGTTCGATGACGAGATTCGCATTGCGGTCAAGCAAATGCCGGCCGGAAAGTTTTCGTCATGGGCGAATGCCGCGCTTGCCGTCGGCCAATCGATCGACGTTCTGCCTCCGATGGGTCGTTTCGTTTTGCCGCGCGGCAATGGACCGGCACCGCACTACGTCGCGCTGTCCGGCGGTTCGGGCATTACGCCGGTCATTTCGATTTTGAAGACCGTGCTGCAGACGAAACCGCAAAGCCGCTTCACGTTGCTGTACGGCAATCGCGACAGCGCCTCGATCATGTTTCTCGAAGAGCTGGCGGGGCTCAAGAACCGCTATCTGGATCGGCTCGAGGTCTATCATTTCCTCGAGAACGAGGCCGAGGAGATCGAGCTTTTCAACGGCAGACTCGATCGTGCCAAATGCGAGGAAGTTCTCTCTACGCTCGTCGACGTGAAGGCGAGCGACGCGTTCTTCATCTGCGGCCCCGGGCCGATGATGGATGCCGCCGAAGGCGTGCTTCGCGCGCGCGGCGTGGCGGCCGAGAGCATCTCCATCGAACGGTTTACGACGAGCGCGTTGTCGGCCGAGCAAATCGCGCGCAATGAGGCGCTGCAACAAAAGGCGGCCGGAACGACGCTCTCAATCGTACTCGACGGCCGCCGGGCAAAGGTCAGTTTCGATGCCGCCAAAGGAAACATCTTGGAGAGCGTGCAGGCGGCGGGCTTTGCGGCGCCCTATGCCTGCAAGAGCGGTGTTTGCACGACCTGCCGGGCAAAGGTGATCTCGGGCACCGTCACCATGAAGAAGAATTACGGCCTTACCGAGCAGGAGGTGGCGCAAGGCTATGTGCTCACCTGTCAGGCTGTGCCTACGAGCGATCAGGTATCGTTGAGTTATGACGCTTAGCGATGGGAGCCCTTAGGCGCGGACTACGCTTGCCAAAGCGTTTCGCCGTAGCCCACGAAGAAATCCTGGATCAGCCAGAAGCCGAATTCCGATTCCTGTTCGGCAGCGAGACCGAGGACTTCCGCGATCGGGTGGCTCATCGCGCGACGAATGATGAGCTTGTAGGGCGTAGGAAAAAACCCGGCGCTGTCGATATGGCGCGATACGACCGGGACGGTGGTGATTGCTTGAAAGCAGGCGTGGCCGGGCTCCTTGATATCGCGAAATTGCTTCAGGAACACCATGGGCATGTTGGCGAAGGGCAAGCTCAATGTTTGGAGCAACCCGGCGACGCCGAGCGTGTGTTTGTGAGCGGTCATGATTTCGCGCAGGCTTGCTAGGCCATTGTCGAACGCCGCCGGGTCGCCGGTCGCGCCGGCGCGCCTTTTGCGCGGACCGACCGGCTCCAAAGACAGGAGAGGAAATTTTTGGGCCTGCTCATCGGGCCCGGTGCCAACGAAAGCCAAGGTTTCGACGGTGACGGCGGCGTCGTCATGGGGTGCATCGATCGGGCGCGTGAACGAGGCCTGATGTTTGGGATAGCCGAACACTTCTCGTCCCGCCGCGATCGCAGAACCCGTGTCGACGAAGAGCCACACCGGCATCCAGCGCAGGGTCCACGACGCCATCGAATCGTTGCGCCCGCCGAAGGTTAAAATCCAAAGCGCTAGGTCGATTTCTTGAACGTAGCCGGTCGTTCGATCGATGGGATCGTCCGACTGGACGCGGGGCTGATAGAGGGCCGAGACGAAGACGTGGGAACTTACGGCGCGAAATTTGACGGCGCCGCGGGAGGGCGTGTTCAGCATCTGGTCACAGACATGCTGCAGCAGATTTCGCTTGGCCTTGAACAAGAATCCTTGAAGCGTTGCGTTGAACCCGACATATGGTAGACGTTTGATGACGTTTGAGGGGCCCTCGACATAGGCCGGCAAGACTTTCTCAGACATCGGTTCTTCCTTGGGTCACGATACGTTCGACCTCACGTTCCAGTTTGCGCTGTTCGAATTGCATGTCGAGGCTGCGAGCATGTTCGAGCCCCAGGCGGAGTGCGCGCGCCGCCTCTAAGTCGTGCTTGCGCAATCGCGCCGCCAAGGCTCTGCAAAGATACAATCGGGGACGCGCGATTGGATGAACGCGGGCAAAACGCCAAAGCTGTTTCAAGGCCGGTCTCGCACATTGCCGCGCATTCGCTCGGACCGACTTCGGTGCGCGCTCATCGAGCGCGAGGCGCAGCATGATCTCGGCCGGCGCAGCAAACCCCTCAAGCGAACCGAAATTGTTGACGGCAAGCGTGCGCGCAAGGCCGAGACACTCGTTTGCACGTTCAAAGGCCTGCGAGTACCGACCCTGAGCGAATTCGATCTGCGCTCGAAGGCCCTTGCAGATGATGTGCGATTGTCTGTCGGGCATGGACTCGACGATGGGCTCTGCGGCCTCAAGCAACGCGTTCGCTTCGTTCCATCTGCTTGCCGGAATCAGTGCTTCGGCTTGACCATAGAGTCCCCATGCCTGCGAGGAGCGGTTGCGCTGCTTTTCCCCGACGGCATGCAGAGCCGCGAAACGCTCCAAAGACAGCTTCCAATCGCCGCGAAAATAGGCCTCGAGCGCGAGCAGCGTTTCGACAAACTTGGGATAGGCGGGATCGGCAACGTTCGCGTAGAGCGCAACAGCCCTTTGCAGCTCGGACCGAGCTTCCCGCCATCGCCCGAAACTCATGTGCCAGATCGCTTCGCCCAAATGTCCGTGCGAGGAGGCAACGTTGTCACCGACGCCTTCACCCAGCACTCGCGCGGAATTCCAAGCCGCATGCGCCGTGCCGTGCAGACCGAGAAGCGCCGCCATGTGCCCAAGAAAGAGATAGGCGCGGGCTCGAGCGCGTGCCCGAAGTCGTGGCTCTGCAGCGAAAGCCATCATTGACGCGTAAGAACTCATCATCGTGCCGATGTCGCCGAGGAAAAATGCCATCTCCGCGCGAATCGCACTAACCATCACTAAAGGTGGACGAGCGCCGCGAGGAACCGCAGCATTGCCCAATCCGGTCGGCGCCAGGAGAACGCGCCGGAAGCGCGCGATGCTCAACCGCAGTACACGGGGCAACCAGGCAGGCCCGCCCATGCAATCGTCAAGTATCGACAAGGCGCGCGAGGCGTCATCCAGAGCGCTGGTCATCTCGCCTTGCGCCCAGTGCGCGACGGCTATCCCAGCATGCCAACCTGCGACCCTCGGAATCGCGGCGGCGACATGCCCGCGCGACAATACGGCCAAGGCGTTGTTGTAGAGGCCTATCGCCAACTCTGGCGCGCCTGCATAGAGCACGGCGTCGCCGGCGCGGCCGAAGCCGACCGCTGCGCGACGCGCGTGACCGGCCTCGCGCCAGTGTTGGGCAACCATGGCGTCGCTGATCCCGCTTTCTTTCGTTACTCTGCGCAAGTGTCCGAGGTATCGCGCGGCGCTCGAGTGCAAATCCCGCGCTTCGGTGGGCGGAATGCGCGTGATCACCGCGTCGGCGAGGAGCCGATGGTTCATCGTCAATCCGTGAGATGCCTGCATGGCGGACGCGCCGCCTAGCTTGACGAACGCATTTGCCGTTAATGATGCCAATGCCTCGCCCATCGCGTGAATCGAAATCGAAGTCGCGAGGGTCTGCAGTGCGGCAAGCGAGATCGGGCGGTCGAATATCGCGAGTGTGCGAACGATCTGGGTCTCATGGGCTGTCAAACCGTCGAGACGTTGATCCAGAACGTGAGTCAGAAAGCCCGGATTGCCAATATAGTCGCGCGCGAGGGCGGTTACGGATTTTGCCTGACCTCCGTTGAGCCAATGCGCAATTTGTTCGGTGTGAAAGGGATTGCCGCCGGAGAGTTCGAAAATTTGTTCATACTCGGCGTCGTCATACGAGGACGTCGGGCTGGCACTGCGCGCGATGGCCTTGATCGCTTCCAGACCTAACGGGTCAAGGAGGATGTGGGTCGTTCGGTTGGGATCGACGGAGCGCTTCAGCTGATCGAGGTGCGTGTAGTGCCCGTCGCGGTGGCCGAGTACGACCAACAGCTGCGGCGATGCGCCCAATACGTTGGCGAGCAGGTGGCACGAAGCATCGTCAAGCCATTGCGCATCGTCCAAGCAAATCAGAGTTGGATTGTGTTGCGCGGCGTAGGCAACGACAGCGGTGATGGCGCGCGCCAGCAAGTCATGCCGTGCGATGCCCTCAATCCCGTCGAGCGGCGGGAGGGCCGTGAGGTTGCCCGCCGGCATCACATCATCGAGGATCGTATGCAGGCCCGCCGGGATACCTGCTGCCGAAAGTGCGGTCGCCAACGACTGTGTCCGGTCGCCCGACATCGCGAGGGCAAGCGGGCCCATCAAGTCGCGCCATAAGGACAAGTATTGTGATGCCCGGCGGGGGTCGCCACGAAGCCAAAAGGCATTCGTCGAAGGCGAGACCGATTTGTGGAAAGCATCCAACAATTTGGTCTTGCCGATGCCCGGCGGGCCGGAAAGGGATATCAAACCTCCCCGGCCATTGCTCAATCCGTCGAGTGCGGTCGAGAGACGCGCAAGATCAGCGTCGCGACCCACCAATTCACTGTCTTTGGCACCCACCGTCGCTCGATACGATGCGTCGCCCAAATCGACCGCAACGCAGGGAATACCGTTCTGAAGGACGAATCGGTTGCCCGACCCAAAACTTGGGAGACGATGCGCCAATGTGTGAGCGGTGCTCAGCTCAAGGGCGAGATCGCGCCGGCCGGAGGCGGCGAGCTTGGCGCTCAGATTCACCGCGGGGCCATGCACGATGGAGATTGTTCTTTCACCGAGCTGCAAGGGCCCGCGATAGACGAAACCCTCGGCAAGCCCGAAACGAGGCGAAAATCCTGTTTTGGCGAGTAACGGCTGCAATTCGACGATGAAGTCGAGTGCGCTATCAAGCGCCGTCAAGCCGATGTCGCGCGTTCTCGCAAATGAAAGATTGAAGAGCAGACCTTTGTCGTCGTGCGTAACCTTCTCCAGGCGCCCTCCGCAAGCCTCAGCGAGCCTTTGGCTAAGGATTGTCACGTCTTGGAGCGTTGCGAGCGGGGCTCCGAGGAGTTCGCCGGAGAGCTTGATCGCGAAAAACACGACGGCCAGTTTGCGAATTTCGGCGATCGACGCGAGATCGCGGAGCGCCGGCTGGATGACCCGCGGCGCTGCCGCCAGGCCTTGCAAGACACTGGTGCCCGTATCGCCGTCCACGGTTGCTTCGCACTGACGTCTGCGCGCCATGGCGACATGCAGAGCTTCTATCGCCGCCCCTGTGGCGACGGTGTCCCATCGGCCCTGCCAACCGCCCACTCGACACAGATTTACTTGGCCCGACGCATGCGCTGCGCGGACTCGCAACGCACCCAAAGCGATCGTGAAAGCTCTTTCGGCATTGCCGATCAATTGGTCGATGTTTTCCTGACCGGAATCGACGCCCGCACTCCTCTCGCGGACCAAGATGATGCCATCGCCAAGTGAGTCGATTGCGACAAAGCCGTGATCAGCGAGTTGATCGGCGACGGCGCGAAAGCCGATGTCGAGGACATTTCTAACTTCTTCGGCGGCGCCTGGGCCTTTCTCGTCGATCAAGCCCTGGGTGAAGCGCGAAAAACCGATGACGTCGACTCCGATCACATCAGCATCAAAGGTGTGCTCGGCGGGGCCACTCGCTGCCCGTTCGCTCAGATTGCGAGGCTGAGACTCGTCGCGAATGACTGTGCTGATCTCTTCGGTCGTCATGGGTCGAGATGGCTCAGGCGAAGTCGCTTTCTCCGGCAATGCGCCGAGGATGACCACAAATCGCCCGCGAACATTGTAGTCCAGACATCACTGCGTTTTCGAACGAGCCGGTATCGGCGCCGTTGCGCGTCCAATCCCCGGCAAGAAAAAGATTCGAAACGCCGCTCTCGTTGGTTCGAAGCCGCTTGTCGATCGTTCCGGGGGGCGACAGCACATACCCGCCCGCAGGCAGGCTATTGGCGCGCACATATCTGTCGATGAGAATCTTCAAGCTGCCATCTGCTTCCAGGACTGCGTCCGGCCACAATTGGCGAATGTGCTCGGCGATCCATTTGTTCGTGGCCTTTTGCACGCGATCGCGCTCAAGCGCGGGATAGTCCACGCCTTGCGGCACATTGAGCCTCGGCAATGTTCCGCAAAAATAGCTCAGCTCCTTGCGGTCTATGCCGTTATTTCGTTCGTACTTGAGCAAGTACGTCATGTCTGCCCACGTCGCATGGGGCTGGGCGAACGCGGTCAAGGCAGTCGGCCCTCCCTTCCAGCCCAGTTTTTTGGTCTCCTGGGACAGCCAAAACTGCGCGCTGATCGTCTGAACGGTTTTTTGATTGGCAAGCATCTCATTCCAGCGCGGATGACGCGTCACCAAATCCTCGCAGATATAGGGGAGTGCACCGGCGGAAATTGCCAGCACGACGATATCGAAATCCTTCCCGTGTTCGAGGACGAATTTTTCACCGCCGGGCCACCATGGCGACTCGTAGACGTCTTCAGCGTGGTCGAATTCTTCCTTCAGCGGCTGCGACAGTTCTTCGTATTTGGGGTGTGGCGGCCAGAAGCGCCGGGGTTCGCCTGCATTATCCTCGTATCCGATCAATGGCGCGTAATTGTCCTGGCCATGTTTGGGTTTTGCCTGGCGAGTTCCATGTATTTTCAGGATGGACTTGCCGGGGGCATCGAGCTCCAGTCGATCTACCCTGTTGAAGAAACGGAATTTGACGCCGCGCGCCTTTAGAACCTCGTAAAGCGGGGTCACGATGACTTCGCCCATGCCGCCGTTCATATGTGCGAACACGGTGCCATGATAGGTCAGGAGCATTCGCAACGTGCCGCGCAAGCCGGCGCCGGCCGCGAATCTCCGGGTTTTGTAATCGCCGCCCTTGTAGGCGAACGCATAGTCGTAGCCACCCTGGATGTAAGGCGAGTTGATGACGGCGTCCGAAGCACCGTGGCTTCGCAGCCAATCGCTGAATTCTCTATGGTTGATGCAATCGAAGCCGTGCCGCCAGACGCCGTCCATGAGGATTCCGCGAATGATGATCAGCGCGATCTCCATCATCATCGCGTAATCAAACTTCGCGGCCGTCGAGTCCGGTGATGGGACAAGAGGCGCCGACTTCTTTACATGCGCATGAAAGGCGGAGACATGGCGGCCTAAACTCTCGACGTGATCATCGGAGAGATGGATGGGGTCGCGCTTCGGTAGTTTTTTCTCGACGGCATCAATGTGGGCGTGAGCCTGTGGGTGAAAACTCTCGGCCACGCCTTCGAACGGGGTGTTTGTGGACCTCTTGACCCAATCCCAGATCGCCCGCGTCATCTCGTAGGGCGTCAGCGATATTTCATCGTCGCCGAACTCGCCGTCGCGCTCGGGAAACGGGACGCTGATGTGTTCCCATGCATTGTTCTTGAGCCGCATCAGATGGACGAGATTGTGCGGGGTCAGCGCGCAGTCGGGAAACCCGAGATTGTTGGGAGGGTCCTTCCACTCGGCGTAGCAGTCGCGCAGCAATTTCATCGAATTGTGGTAGAAGCCGCCGAGAATGTGGAACCCGTGTTCGTGATTTCTGAAGTGACGCTTGGGGTCGCGGCTGGACGCGCATTTGCCGCCAAGACGCCACCCCATCTGGAGCACGGTGATGTCGAACCGGTTCCCCCACCCAGGTGAAGAGGTAATACCGAAAACGCCTGCAAGAGCAGCCGCCCCTCCCCCTAAGACAACTATCTTTGTCTTTCCTGGCGTCGAGACTCTCTTCGATTTGTGCTGAACTTGCCCTTGAGGCGATCGAGAACTTGCGTCAATGACGCCAGCCGATGCGGCTGCCATTCGTTTGTCTCCGGTCTTAGTCCAGCGAAAGTGAGACTATTCTCCTTTCCGCCCGATGCGGCTGCGTCCAATCGCGGCATCGCAAGTGGACAAAGGACCAAGTTACCGCAGCGTCGCTGCCGAGGCTGTCTTGCATCGGAGGTTTGCCTTTCGCGCTCAAATGTCCTCCTGCATCCGGCGTTCCTCTTGAAATCTTGCCTGCCCTGTGTCGTTCTTGATGGGCGAGGTGTAAGAATTATTCGCTCTAAAGTTGAGTTCGATGTCTCTGTACGATTGTTTGCATGAGTTTCTATCGCACCTGAACGCTGAAGAGCGACGGCGTTTCGACGATGCTGCTCGCACGGTGTGGGTGGCGAAGGGTCGAACGGTCATCAACAAGGGCGTGCGCAACACCGATGTCTTCTTTATCGACGAGGGCGCCTTTCAGGTTCTCGTCCTGTCGAAGAAGGGCAAGGAAGTGCCATTCCGGACTTTGCGGAAGGGTGATTGTTTTGGCGAGCTGGCGGCCCTTGACGCCCAGCCTAGATCCGCCGACGTGATTGCGGCGACCGACGGACGACTTGTTAGGGTCGACGGTGAAAAATTCGAGGCGCTTCTGGAGTCGTCGCCGCGCGCTAGTCTTTGGCTATCCCGGTTCCTGGCGTCCCAGGTTCGCGCATTGACCAAACGTGTTGTCGAACTCTCGACCCTCAATGTGCAGAGCCGCTTGCATTGTGAGCTGTTGCGCCTCGGGCGCGACGCCGGTGTCGAAGATAACGAGGCGTGCATCCTGCCTTCGCCAACGCACCAAGAGCTGGCAAATCGCATCGGTACGGTTCGGGAGCTTGTGAGCCGCGAACTGAGCGCGCTCGCCAAGCGCGGATTGATAGACCGTTCGCGCCGAGAGTTGTTGATCCGCGACTTCGCCGAATTGTCGCGCCTAGTAGAAAGCTCGATGGGGGAACCCAGCGACGCACCGTGGGCGGAAGACAGCCCCGTCGCAGCCGATCGCTTGGTCCCTCAGTAAGGGGCATTGGGCCACCAAACATCGTGGCGATCCGACAGAAAATGCCTGACCTCGCACAGTGACAAAAATCACGCGTTGCTCGTGTCTTAGCGCACAGCGTGCATTGGCGACTGCTCAGTAAGTTGGAACGCATGTGCTTCACCTATAGGGCGCCGATTTACCGGTGCTCGAGCAACCGTCCACGACTTCAAAGCCGGCTGCCCAATTGAGTGTATGGAGGCCAATTCCTCCCCACGCGCCGCCTGGATAGAAGACTGCTCCGGTGTCTTGCGAATAACGCTCGTCATCGAGTGACGTCACGCGGGCCAGTACCAATCCGGAGCCGTAGCCGCGCGTGCAATCTTGGGCGGGGCGCCAAAGCTCGTTGCCGCGACGATAGAGAGCGCCGGCCGGGCGCGCGCTGCCGGCGTCGATCAGTACCGGATTTCGCCGGTGCGGGCGCCAATCGCCATCAAGGCGATCGGCATGCCAGAGGTGCAGCGCGTCCCAGCTTGATGAATCGCCACCGCCCACCGTGCCGAACATCCACAGGCGATTTTCGTGCTCCACGATTGTTGCGTCCGCAACGTCCTCATTGTCGAGCAAGACCCCTGCCGGCTCCCACTTGTCGGGGAATTGCGTTGCGCGCAGCAGCTCGACGCGTCGCGCCGACGACATTTCCGGCAGCATCCAGATCTGGCCGTCGCGTTCGAAGACAGAGGGATACGAGAGATGATATGGCCGCTCGATGATGGGACGCGGACTCCCGATCGGCCCTTCGGCGCCAAGCTCGACGACGGAAATGAGGGCTTTGCCGACCGCATATTGAAACTCTTCGACGAAGAGCCAGGTGCGTCCGTTGCGTTGGAGAAGAAACGGGTCTGCATAGAATCGCGCACCATCGTCGGGCAACCGGTGCCATCCCGATTGAGGCAAGCGCATGGTTTCCGAGATGCGATCTTCGTTGGCGCGGCGCCAACCGACGAACCAATGCGGCGTGCCGGTCGAAAGACTGGTCAGCGCTGCGCGGGCCCGCGCAAGCAGCACCGTGAATGCGCCCAGTCGTTGCCATTGCGAACTGCCGAGGACGGCCGGCGCTGCAAAACCCGAAGGCGCGTTTCCACCGGCGATATCTTCGACCGCGACGACGAAAATGGTCAGCAACCGCGCGCAAAGGTTGTCGAGCGATTTGCAGAGGACGCGCGGGCGCTCGACCGCGGCGCGAAAGATGCGTGGTGTAGACCCGGTCGAGGTGCTGTCGAGAACACCGATTTCGGGGATATGGCCCGACAACAGTTCCGAGATCGCCGCCTCCTCGAGCAATGCACCGGCGAAAATGGGGCAGAGCGTGCGAACTGTGCTGCTAGCCTGGTCCCGGCCAGTGAGGTCGACAATGAGGTCAAGCTCGCCTGAATCACCCGTGCTGGTTTGCCGCGCGAGGTCGGCGGGTATCCATTCGGCACTCGCGGATTGGCTATTTTGCCCGTAAACGAGCCGCTCAAGGGCGAGCAATAGAGAGATCGCAAATGGGGGTTTTGGCCCACCGTGTTGTACGAAAAGGCAAACTTCATGGCCGTTTTTTCGCAACTCTTCGGCAAGGCGGCGATGCCAAATCCTCGCGCGTGCCGGATCGACGACCAAGCGAATGCGCAATCGTTTAGCCATCGCGGCGCGCCAAAGGCGTTGTTAACGTTTCGCGGTGCTCATTCATTGTGGGGAGATCGATTCGCTAGGACCGCCCAGAGTTCGTCTTTCAGGCAAGGCTTTCAACCGCTTCCATTATGCCCAGACGCCGCTTGCTCTTTTATACCCATGCGCTCGTCGGCGGCGGCGGGGAGCGCGTTTGGGCTTTGGTTGCCTCAGGGCTCAGCCGTCGTGGCCACGAAGTTGCTTTTGCCGTCGATTTCGCCGCAGACGACAACGAGCATCTGATCGCGCCGGAGGTTCGCCGCTTCGTGCTCGGCCGGCATCATGGTGCGGCGACGCGGGCGCTTGCAAAGGTGTTGGCGCGGGAACGCCCCGATGTCGCTTTTTCGGCGATCGGCGCTTCGAACGCGAAGCTGCTTGCCGCCAAAGTCCTGTCCGGTTGGCGAGGGGCCGCGGTTCTCTCCGCGCACGGACGTTTCGATGCGGAGTCGCGCCTGCTCGGGCGCCTGAGTTATGCCGCAACGGCGCTCACCAGCCGGCTCGGTGCGCGGACGATTGCGGTTTCCGATGATTTGAACCGCTATTTGGTCGATCGCTTTCGCGCCGATCGAGAGCGCGTGGTCACGATCCACAATGGAATCGTCCTTCCGCCGCCGGACTTACTTCCCGATTCAGCAGCACTCGCGGCGAGAGACGACGTTGTGCTGGGCATCGGGCGCCTAGTGCCGGAAAAACGCTTTGGCTCGCTGATCGATGCATTCGCGAAATCGAAGCGGGCGACACGATTGATCCTTCTCGGCGAAGGTCCGGAACGCGCTCGATTGGAGGGACAGATCGCGCGCGAAGGACTCTCGTCTCGTGTCGAATTGCGTGGCTATCTCAGGGAGCCGTGGCCGGTTTTCTCGCAAGCAAAAATGCTTGCGCTCTCCTCGCGCAGCGAGGCCTTTGGAAATGTCATTGTGGAAGCACTCGGGCATGGATTGCCGGTCGTGGCGACGCGCTGTGGGGGACCGCAAGAAGTCCTCGACGACGGCCGGTTCGGACGCCTGGTCGCGATCGACGATTCCGACGCCATGGCGCAGGCGATCGACGAAACGCTCGCGGATCCGGGCAATCCGGCGCTGCACCGCGCGCGTGCCGAGGTATTCTCGCTCGATCGTGCGCTTGATCGGTTCGAGGAGTTGATCGAGATTATCCTTGCCGAGCGCAGTTAACAGCGTGCGCCAGCGCAACGGTATGCGCATTGCACACCCAGCCATCGAAGGTTCTCTGGCCCTGCGATCGCGGCGCAAGCAACCATGGCGCAAGCCGAAGTATTGCTTCCTGAAGATTTTCGCGTCCCACGTTGGGACATCTTAGGTATCTCGATTCTCGCGGGGTGCGGGGAAGAAGTTACCCGTGAACTCGATTTTCGTCTCGCGGGGGGAGAGCGCATCAAGCTTACTTATCTCAACGCCCATGCCAGTAATGTCGCCGCCGGTGATCCTGAGTTCTTCGCCGCACTTCGAAAATTCAGCATTCTCAATGACGGGGTCGGCCTCGACATTGCCGCGCGCGCCCTAACCGGTAGGTCGTTTCCCGAGAATCTGAACGGGACAGATTTTACGCTGCGTTTTCTCCGCGAAACGTCGCAGCGTTTTCGCATCTTTCTGTTGGGGGCGCGCCCGGGCGTCGCCGAAGATGCCGCGGCCGCGATCGAGGCAACGCTTCCCCAACACAAGGTCGTCGGCGTGCGCGATGGTTATTTCGTCGCCACGGGCGCCGCCGAGGTCGCCGCCGAAATCAAGGCTTCGGAGGCCGATCTTTTACTCGTCGCGCTCGGCAATCCCGGTCAAGAATTGTGGATCGACAAGAATTTTGAGGCAACTGGTTGCCGGATGGCGATCGGCGTCGGCGCTTTGTTCGACTTTCTTGCCCAACGCATGCCACGCGCGCCGCAGGCGCTGAGGCGTTTGCGTCTGGAATGGGTGTTCAGATTGGCGCGTGAGCCGAAGCGCCTATGGCGGCGCTATCTTGTCGGCAATCCCCTGTTTCTGGCCCGGGTCGCGCGGGAATTACCGCGGCGCCGGGCGGCTACTGGAGCCCCTACCGCGGCACGGGAGTTGCGGCGCGAAACCTGAGGGGTCTCCTCGCAGTCCCGGAGCGGGACGTGAGGCCAAACCCATCGCGCTGGTTAAGGACAGCTCCACCCATGGCCTACACGGTCGACGAGATAGACGCCACCGTGCCGACGCTGCGCTATCCGCAACGTGCGGCCGACGGCGGCGTCGGCTTGAGCGAAATCATCGGCGCGTTGCGCCGCCGTTGGCGCGTTGTGGCGTTCACGACGCTGGTCGTCGTGAGCGCGGCGGCGCTCTTCATCCTGATTTCACCGACGTTCTATACGGCTTCGACGCAGCTTCTGATTGATCCGCGCGACCGGCGCATTCTCGGCACTGAGGTTATGGCGACGAGCACCGGCGCCGATCCGACGCTTGTCGAAAGTCAACTGCGGATCATCACATCGGATGCCGTGTTGGGGCGCGTCGTTGCGGCGCTCAAGCTCGACACCGACCCGGACTTCGCCGGCTCGGCCGGGCGCACGGAGAGCGCGGCCGTCCATACGACGCGCGCGATTGCCACGCTGCGGCGCCGCGTGACGGTGAGCCGCGCGGAGCGCACCTATGTGATCGACGTCAGTGCGAGCGCGCACAAACCCGATGCAGCCAGAGCGATCGCGGATGCGATCGCCAACGGCTATCTGGCGGACCAGACCGAGGCCAATCAAACGATGACGCGCCGCGCGACCGAGGCGCTCACGTCGCGTCTCTCGCAATTGCGGACGAATTTGCGCGAGGCGGAAGACCGCGCGCAGGCCTATCGCAAGGCGCACGGCATCGTGCTGGCGCAGGGCACGCTGATCAGCGAACAGGAGCTCGGCGATCTCAATCGCCGCCTTGTCCAGGCTCGCGTGCGCGCCGAGGAAGCGCAGGCGCGCTACGACGAGGTTCATGCGCACGCGGCGTCGGGTGGAGTCAACGAGGTGCTGGGCTCGGCCGTCGTTACCGGTCTTCGCGCGCAACTTGCCGAAATCACGCGCCGCGAGGCCGAATTGGCGGCGACGCTCGGCGACCACCATCCCGCGCTTGTCGAAGTGCGCGCTCAGCTCTCCAACACACGGCGGCTGATTTCGCAGGAAACGTCGCGCATATCCCAATCGGCCGCGAGCGAGCTGACGGTGGCGCGTGAAAACGAACAGATGCTCTCACGCGAGTTCGAGGCTCTGACGGGCCGGTCGCAAACCGACAACGGCTCGCTGATCGAGCTGCGCGACCTGGAGCGCGACGTCGACGCGGCGCGAAAGCTTTACGAGGCCTTTCTCAATCGCGCCAAGCAAACGGCCGAACAGGAACAAATCGCGACGCCCGGCGCACGTATCCTGGCGCCGGCCGCGGAGCCGCTGAACGCGAGCTATCCGCCGGCGTTGCTGGTTCTCCTGATCGCGCTCGTTTGCGGCGCGGGAATTGGTTCGACGGCAGCGCTCGTCAGCGAGCAGCTCGACGATACGATCCGTTCGCCCGAAGAGCTGCGTGCATCGACGCGCCTCGATGTTTTCTCGGCACTGAGCGAGACCCGCCATTGGCGGTTCGGCGGCGGTCTGCCGCGAAGCGCCATCGCGGTACGTGCTCTGCGCAGTGCTTTGCGCAACAACGGCGACCGTTCGGCGTTGGTCCTTTCGGCCAAGGACAGCGCAGGGGCCGCAGCGACCGCGCTGGATCTGGCAATGGCGGCGGCGGTGAGTGGCGAGCGCGTATTGATCGTCGACGTCGATCTCAGCGGCCGTGCCCTCTCCAAAATGACCTGTCCGTCGAACAAACGTGGTGTGCTTGAGGTCGTGCACGACAAGGTGGCGATCCGTGAGGCCGCGCATGTCGACCCAAAAAGCGGGCTGAGTCTGTTGCCATTGTCGACCTCGTCGGGTCGGACGACCAAGCCCATCACGCGTGAGCAAGTCGCAAATTTGCTCGCGGCGACGAATGCCGATTTCGATTTTGTGGTTCTTTGCGGCGCGCCGTTACTAGACGATCCCGACGTGGCGACGGTGGGCGGTGCGGTCGACAATGTCGTGCTCGTCGTGCAGGCGGGCGTGACGCGGCGCGATGAGATACTGACCGCCATGCGGCTCTTGCGGCCGCTGCGGCGCAAGCTTAGAGGCGCCGTTCTCACGGCCGCCCCGTCGGCCGAAGAAAATTCGGCAAGCGGCTGATGTCGAGGTTTATGTGGCTCTTGCCCCGACGATAGACACGCGCTCAAGACGGTCGTTGGGTGAGAGTGCCGCCGGACTTTTGACGGCGCTCTCTCTCGCGATGCTATTCCTCGTGTCGGGATTGATGCTCAACACCATGGGGATCGCTTATGACACGAGCGGTGGCGCGCTTTGGCAGAAGATCCACCCGGCAAGCTATGTCGCGTTTCTTGCACTCGCATGCCTCGCGTTCGCGCGCCTGAGCCCTGGCATCTTTCTCGATGATGTTGCGCGCTATCACAAGGGCGCCTTGGTGTTCCTCGGCATGTCGCTGCTCCTGCTTGTCCATGTCACCTTTTTCGTGCATGCACCGATCGCGGCGATCGTCGATACGTTTCTCTTGCCGGTCGCGCTTTTGCTGCTGTTATCGCGCATCAGCGAGCGCGAAGCGTCGGGGTTGGCCGTGTTTCTTCATGCGGCAATGACGGCGAACGCGCTGATCGCGATTTTCGAATTCACAACCGACGCGCGGCTCACGCCATTGGTGGCCGAGGGCGTGGCGCTCGTCGGCGATTGGCGATCGAGCGCGCTTTTGGGCCATCCGTTGCTCAACGCGCTGATGACCGCCGCCTATGCGTTGATCATGATTCAAGGCGGCGGGCGCGACCTGCGGCCTGTTCTGCGCACCGGCATCGTCTGTCTTCAACTGATTGCCTTGGTCGCGTTCGGCGGACGTGTTGCGACACTGATGTTGATCGTCTTCGGCGGCGGCGCGGCGGCCGCGCATCTCTGGCGTGCCGTTCGCTGGCGCCGCTTGAGCGCCGCAAGGGTCGCTTTCTTCGCGGCGATTGCAACGGCTGCAACGATCGGTCTCATCGGGCTTTTCACGGGGGGTTTTTTTGATCTCTTCGCTGGCCGCTTCGAGCAAGATCAGGGGTCCGCGGACGCGCGCGTCGCGATGTTCGATCTCGTCGGCCAGCTGCCGCTGACCGGTTTCCTCTTCGGCTCCGATCCCGAACACGTCGCAACGCTGCAGCGTCTCAACGGTATCGAATTCGGCATTGAGAGTTTTTGGGTTGCGTTTGTCGCTTTCTATGGGATCGTGATCGCCGTTCCGTTCTTCGCCGCCCTGGCCGGGTTCTTCCTTGATTTGAAGCGAGCGACGCGAGCGCCTAGCGGTTGGGCGATTCTGTTCTTCATCGGCGTATGCTCGACTTCGTTGTCGTTGGCGGGCAAAACGACGGGCTTTGCGATGTTCGTCGCCATGCTGCTGTTGCTGTTAAGGCCGATGCCTTCGGCTCAAGAGCTTGAGGGCTGAGATGCGACCGAGGCTCTTTCGCCAGACCATTCTCTACCTGCCGGCCCAGGTCGTGGGACCGTTCTCGCAGATGGCCGCGGCCTTCATCTGGACGCACTGGCTTGGGCCGGAGGCGCTCGGCGCATACGCAATTATTGTCGCCGTTCAGGAGCTGACATATCTCGTCGTGCTCAGCTGGTGGTCGTCTTATGTGCAGCGCTTCGTGACGACGCATGACGGGGAGGCAGAGAGCGTCAGCCTGGATCAGATGGAAGTGGCGATTCAGATATTGGCCAGTGTCGCGCAAACGGTGCTGGTGGTTGCAGGCATCGCGATCGCCATCGACAAGGCCGTAAGCGCCGAAATTGTATTCGCGACCATCGCCTTCACACTGACACGCAATCTGGGGACGCACTTTGCTTCGCGGGCCCGCGCGCGGTTCGAGACGATCGCCTTCACCTTGCTCCAAGCGACCGGCCCGACCGTCGGCCTCGTGTTCGGCCTGATCGCGCTGTCCTCGATCGCGGCGACGCCGGCGCTTTTGCTGTGGAGCTACGCGGCGGCGCAGCTGCTGGGACTTGTGGTGGCGCTGCCGCTGATGCGACTCGAGTTGCGCCGGCCGCACGTCGACTGGCGCCTCTTCGAACGGGCTTGGGGATACGGTGCACCGTTGTTGCTCGCGGCCGTGCTCGCTTGGGTCTCGGTTCAGGGAATCCGCTTCATCGTCGAATACGAGCAAGGCCCGGCCGCGGTCGGGCTTGTGACCGTCGGCTGGTGGCTGGGTTTGCGGTTGACCGCATTCTCAGCCCTGCTCGTCACCGGGGCTTCGTTCAACGTGGTGGTCGAGCGTGTGCGCGAAACGGGCGGTGAAGGCGCGCTGCCGCAGTTCGCCACCAACGGCGCGTTGTTGCTGGCGATCTTGGTGCCAAGCGTTGTGGGCGCATTCCTTCTGAACACCGACATCGTCCAGGCACTCGTCGCGGAGCCTTATCGAGCCATCACTGTCGCCGTTCTGCCGATGGCGATTTGCGCGGGCGCGCTGCATGCGTTTCGCGATCACGGGACCGATCAGCCGTTCTTGGTTTATGCACGCACGAAGTTGGCGGCGTTGTCGACGGGCCTTGAGGCGGTCCTGACGGTCTTGATGTGTTGGGCTGGACTGCGCATCGCCGGCGTTTATGGAGCGGTCGTTGGCTGCATGATTGCAGCCATGATCGCCACGGTCTTCAGCTTTGCGCTCGCGCGCACCCTGTTCGGCTATTATTTGCGCTGGGGCGATATTTCGCGCATCGCGGTCGCCACGGCGGTCATGGCGTTGGCGCAGAATTTCATGCCGGACGCTTCGTCCTGGAGCCGCTTGGTGATCGAGATCGGCGCCTGCGCGGCCGTCTATTTCGCGGTGATGGCGGTTCTCTATCCAGCGCTATCAAGTCAATTTATCGAAGCCGCGCGCTCGCGGCTCCTGCGGCGCGCGGCCTGATCAGGCCCGAGGGCGTGCGTCCATCGCTCGCGCGACCGACAGCCAATCTGATTTCGGCCGAAGCGCGCTGTCCGCAAGATGTGTGCGCACCGGCCTCGTTGGGTCGCCGCCGAAGCTGCGGACGGCCCTCGCGTACCAATCGGCGCTCTTGTACCAGCTGTAGCGATCTGAAAGGTGCCAGCAAATGAGCGCCTTCACGTGCGGTACGGCGAGTACTGCGCTCAGAAATTTCGTGCACCGCTCTGCGACCATACGATCGCGGACGGCCAGGTCGTCCGGAAGACTTGAATCATCGACATCGAATTCCGTGATGTAGATGTCGACGCCTGTCGCGGCAATGCGATCGAGATATGCGGCAAAGGCCTGATCGTCGAACGGCAGATGCGGCTTCAAATGGGCTTGGAAGCCGACGGCGTCGAGTTTGACGCCAGCGTGCTTGAGCTCCGTTACGAGGGAGAGGAGCGAAGGCCGGATCGAACGGCCCAGTTCATCGTCTTGCTCGCAGAAGGCTTCGTTGAGCACCAATCGTGCGTTCGGATCGGCGGCGGCGGCGCCTCGGAAGGCCCGCGCGATATAATTCTTGCCCATCGAATCGAGCCAGGGACCTTTGCGATACCCATCTTGCGTGTGGTGAGGCGGGTAGAACGGCTCATTGACAACGTCCCAGCTCTGCATACGGCCGGCGTAGCGCGAGACAGTCTCGTCGACGTGACGATCGAGCGTGGCTGCGATCTCGGATGCAGAGAGTGACTTCAGCCAATCGGGCGCCCAATCATTCCAGATCAAACCGGTGCCTCGGACCTGAATCTTTGTGTCGGTCGCAAACGTCACCAGCCGATCGGCCATCGCGAAATCGGCGACCGGACCCTTGGCGCGCAGCCAGTCGAATTTGAGCGAGTTCTCGATAGAGCCGATGCGGCAATTGGCCGAGATCAACGCACGATAGGCGTCGTCGCGGAAAATCTCGCGGTCGAAAGCGCTGCCGAACATTAGGCCGTGCTCGTGCCCGATGGCTCCAAGATCAACGATGGGCTTCGCTTGCACCGAGCGGACAGCGGAGACGGCCGCCAAGGCGCTCAACAATGTGCGTCGGCTTAAGTTCATCGGTTGGCTATCGGTCCCTTTTGGCCTTAACCCGATCATGCTCTACCCGAACGGCGATGCACCAGCCGTTAAGCGGGGGATGCTAGAAATCCGGCGTTAATCAAATCTTGGCGATGCACCAACTGCTTATCTCGATTCACCCCATGGACCCGCGCGGCACCAAGGTCGGCGGCATGGAGACCCATGTTCGCCAATTGCTGAGCCGGCATCCGGCGGACATGTCGCTGATGATGATCGGTATCGACGAGCGCGGCGATCTAGAACTCGGTCGCGTCGCGCGGATTACCTTTGGCGGGCGCGAGATCGAGTTCGTGCCGATCTTGCGGGCGTCCGCGAGCGACCAGACGGGCGCTTCGAAGACCCTCACGCGATCGCTTACGTTTCGCTTTGCGGCGGCGTTGGCGCGCAGCGTCCCCCGTCTTCGGTCGCTTATCGCGAGCCGCCCGGCCTCGGTTGAAGTCGAGCGCTTCGAGTTTGCGCCGATGGCGCGGTTGCTCGGCCCGCTCGTCGTCATGGTGCACAACGAGGGCGACCCCAAACGCGACAAGATGGATTCGCTGCTCAGCCGCTATTGGTGGATCAACGATGCAGCGGAGTGGACGGCGTTTCGCCTCGCCCGGCGCATTTTTTGCGTGACGCCCAAGCTTAAAGAACGATTGACCGCGCGCCACCCGTCGCAAGCGTCAAAGGCGGACGTGCTGACGGTGTCAGTGGACACCGGAATCTTTCGTGCGACACCGTTCGATTTCACCGGCGACAAGCTGCGCCTCGTTTTTGCGGGCCGGCTCGACGAGTTCAAAGACCCGGCGCTGATGTTCCGCGTGGCCAAGCGGGTTCACGAGAAGCTTGGCGGCGCCTTCGAATTTCACTATTGCGGCGCATCGGATCCGCATCGTTTTGTCGAGTTTGCGGCGATCGAGCCCTTTGCCGTCTGCCACGGTGCGTTGCTTACCGACGGTGTTGCGGCCGTGATGCGGGCCGTGCACATGGGGATACTGGTTTCTCATTGGGAAGGCATGCCGTGTTTCCTGCTTGAACTCTTGGCGAGCGGGCGACCGTTTGCGGGTCTGCGTCTTCCGCAATTCGATCAGGTGGTCAAACCAGGAATTAGCGGGCGGATGGTCGAACGGGCGGAAACGGCAGACGCCTCAACCGAAGCTGTCGCCGATGTCGTGGTCGATCTCTGGTCCGACATCAAGGCCGGGCGAATCGATCCTACTCGCGTGCATGAACAAATCTTGCCGTTCTCCGCCGACCGTCAGCTCGAACGTCTGTTCGAGGCGCACCGGCACCTTCTGCGCAGTGCGAGCGCGTCGGTAGCGGCTATGGCCGAAAAGGCGTAGGCGGTATTCTTCGCGATGCGAACGATTCACCTCGCGGGATGGCCGCACTCTGTTTCAGCTTTGGGATTTGGCTGCGCGTCACTCGGCTCGCGTATCTCTCGTAAGGCCGGAACGGCGGCGATCGAACGAGCGCTTGCGGCCGGAATAAACTGGTTCGATGTGGCGCCCTCCTATGGCGACGGTGAAGCCGAGGCGATCTTGGGTGACGCCCTTGCGGGGGTGAGCGTCGCGATCGTGACCAAGGTCGGGCTTCGTGCGGCGCCGGCAAAACGCATCGCTCGGGTCGCGCGTAGCCTCGCGCGACCGATTGTCTCGGCGTTCCCTACGCTGCGCGCATTAACCAAGTCGATGCGAGCGCAAGCGATCGAACGCCTGCCGCTCGACCCGGAAAGCATCCGCACAAGCATCGGCCGCAGCCTCGAGCGATTGAAGGTGGATCGCGTTGCGGTCTTGGCCTTGCATGAGCCGGCGTTCGAGGACCTTCGGCGCGATGATGTCTTGCGCGCGCTCGAAGACCTGAAGCGGCAAGGCCTCGTTGCGCGTATCGGCATCGCCGGTTCGTTCGACGACTTCTGCGCCGCGAACGACGCCCGCCCGTTCATCGATGTGGCGCAGTTTGCGATTTCGGCATCGGGTCGGTGCGGGGCGCAAATCGGGTCCATTGCGACACGGAAGGCCTTTGCCGTGCTGCACGGGGTCTTCGGCGTGAAGTCGCCGAACGATCTGGACCGCTCCTTGCGCTATGCCTTCGGCGCGAATCCGTCCGGCGTCGTGCTTACCTCGAGCTTTACGCCCGACCATTTGGCGATGAATGTCGCCGCCGCAAACGAGACGCCGGATGAAGCTTTGGCCGCGAAGATCGAGAGCCGATCAAGAAGCGAGAGCGCTCGCGGGTAGCGACATCTGCGCCTGACGCAAATGGGCGGCGAGACGTGCGGCGAGCGCGACGGCGGTCAGGGTGGGGTTTGCCTGACCCGACGAGGGAAAGATCGCCGATCCTGCAAGAAAAAGATTGGCGAGCCCGTGCACCTGCGCGTTCGTGTCGACGACGCCGTCTCGCTGGCTTGTCGACATTCGGGCGGTGCCGATTTGATGAAAGCCGTCCGAAGCTTGCGCGAGGACCGCGGATACGCGGGCTTCCTCACGCATCGCGTACTCGAGTCGACCGATGCCCGACGCAAGAAGCCGGTGGGCCATCAATTCATGGGTCTTGACGATGGACGCAGCGTCGGGTTCGCCGAAGTGCAGGTCGATGGCCAAGCGAGGCTGACCCAACGCATCCGTGCGGTCCGACAAGCGAATGCGACTTTCGGCGCGAGGAAGCTGTTCGCCGTGATAGTGAAAGGCGTAGCGATGCGCTTTGTTGGGCACGAAGAATCCGGGCAAGCGCACCCGTTGGCCGTATCGAGCAAGTAGAAATCTTGCTGCTTGCTTCGATGACGAGAACCCGTCGCTCAACATATTTCGCGCGTGGGCGCCCAACGAGAGTGGGCCGGTGCCGACTTTGCGCAAGCGGATCGCTTCGGGCGACAGCATCGGGCCGACGATCGGCGAGCGGAGCGCCAGATAAGCGAGCGAGAGGATGCCGCTGCGGTGGCGCGGGTCTTCGAGCGGCGGCGGTTCCGGCCACGCCGCCATGTTGAGCACGTTGTGTTCCTGCTGCGTCTGCGCGTCGAGCGTGAAGCGGCGGCGGAAATAGCGCCCTGAGCCGTCGCGCAGGAAGTCGAATTGTGTGTCCATGTCCGGGCGAGCGAAAACAATGTCGGCAATCGAACCGAAGGCGTGTCCCATGTAGAAGCGGCCGAGCGCGCCGTCTGGACCACCGAATAGGCTCGAGTTCGTCATTCGGCTCGCCAGCAACAGGCGCGTCGTCTCAAGTCCGCCGGCCGCGATCACGTAGCTTCGCGCCGTGACGCTCTCGCGCGTGCCGTCGACGGCGACGAGAAGGTCGCGCACGATGCGGCGCTCCGCATCGATGTTAACCCGCAAGACTGTGGCGCCGAAGGCGATGCGCAGGCTTGGATGGCCTCGGGCTCGCTTGCCATGAACGCCGCGCAGCTTCGGATTCGCGCACCAACGCTCCAAACGACCCAATCTCAACCCGCTCGACTTGCTTTCAAGATCCGCAAACGAGTTGTCTTCAAAGTCAGGCGCGCCGCAGTCGAGAAATCGACATGCGTTGTCGTACCATTGTTCGACCTCGGAGAAGGTGATCGGCCACCGCGCCTGCGTTGCGTATGGCCGGTGAGCGAAATCGATTTTATCGAAGGGGACTGCCCTTCCGCCCCAAAGATTGGAGGTTCCGCCGAACGCGCGCTTCACGGCGAGCGTCATCGGCGCATGAACGCGCGGGTCTGCGACAACCGCATCGCTCAGCGCCTGGGCCGGGCGATCGAGTCCGTCGATCCCGGATTCGATCAGCAGGACGTCCATGCCGGCGTCCGCGAGATCGAACGCTAGCTTGAGCCCGACCGGCCCGGAGCCGATGACGGCAACGTCGGCGACCTTGCGCAAAACATCTCTGGATTTCGCGGCGGTCTTCATGGTCGATCGTGACGGCGCTGAGGGTCACAAATTCATTGCACTAAGTGCGCCAGGTTGCCGGAACCGGCATCGCACACAACCGTCGACCTATCTGTGATCGACGCTGGCGAGCGTTAACTATGAATGGGATCGAACGCAGGTTTCGGTGCGCAATTTGAATTGATAAGTGGGCGCGTCTCGAAACGGGACGGACAACGGAAGCCCATATCACGTGCTCAAGCAGGCCGAAGACTTCAGCCAGGAATCGCTCGTTCGCGATAGGCGCCGTCGACCGATCTCAATTGATACGCGCGTTGCGACGACTATCCCGCTCGCCATTCCGACCGGCGCGAGCGCTCTCGATGACGTCGCCTTTGCAATTCGAGCGAAGGGAGGCTTCCTTGCTTGCAAGCGGTGCCTCGACGTGACGGTCGCGATACTTGCCCTCGTCGTCCTTGCGCCGCTGTTGCTCGCCATCTCGTTGGCTATCGCCCTGAGCAGCAAGGGGCCGGTGCTGTTCCGCCAGAAGCGGCTGGGCCACAACAACATTCCGTTTACGCTGATCAAGTTCCGCTCGATGTATGTCGACCGCCAGGACCTTAGCGGCATCGCGCATACGGTGGAGCGCGATCCGCGAATTACGAGGGTCGGCCGCATCATTCGGCGCACCTATCTCGACGAGCTGCCGCAGCTCTTGAATGTCCTCAGGGGCGATATGTCGGTCGTCGGCCCGCGCGCGCAGGTCATGGGCATGCGTGCGGTCGGCAGATGCTATGAAGATCTTGTTCCCGATTACAGAGCCCGCCACGCGGTTCGCCCCGGCATTACGGGCCTCGCGCAGGTGCGCGGACTTCGCGGGGAGATCAAGGATGCCGAGCACGCTATCGCGCGTGTGGCCGCCGATTTCGAATACATTCATCAAGCGAGTTTGTGGCTCGACTTGAAGATACTCGCGCTGACGGTGCCGTCGGTGATCATGGGGCGTGTCGAGTGCTGAGAACGATCACCCTCAGTTAGAGGTGAAGGTCGGGCACCCGGATGACGTCGCCCGGCAGAACGGCGATATCGGACGTGAGTTCATATTCGGTCTCGATTGCTTCGCGGGCCTTGCGGATGAAGACGCGCTCTCTGTTGGCGCGGTAGGTATAGCCGCCAGCCGAAGCGACGGCGGCGAAGAGCGACATGCCGGGCCTATATTGAAATTCGCCGGGCTTTGAGACTTCACCCAGCATATAGAACGGTCCGAAGGAGAGGATGTCGACGGTCACGCGCGGATCCTTGTAGAGGCCCGCTTGCGTATAATTTTTCGCGATGAGCGCAGCGGCCTCGGTCGTTGTCATTTCCTTAACGACCAACGGCCCCATCGGCGCCAAAGAGATCGCGCCGGTCTCGTCGATCGTGTATTCGGATGTCACGGACGTCGATCCGAAGACCGTCACGCGCACGTGATCGCCGATCGTCATCCGGTAGCCGGTGGATGAGAGTGCGGGGCCTCCGAGCGCGCGTTCGCCGGGGTCCTTCGACGGTACGCTCATGAATTCATCGGAGGTGCACGCGCTCAAGCCCATGCTCGCGGCGATGAGAGCGGAAACGATACTTGATTTGAAGAGGTGCATTGTCGGACGCCTTGTTCGCGCGCGTAACGTAGGGCGCAGCGATTTAGGGTTTGTTAATGCTCGGACGCCCGCACAGGCTGGCCCGACATGCTTAATGGGCCATTTACAGCGATGGGCTAACGTTTTCGCGGATTGGAAACGGCGACAGAGCCGGTCAATCACAATCGCGAGCCACGCCAGACTCCATGCCGGGCATCACAAGAAAATTTGCGCTGCTCCTCGGAGCGTGCTCGCTGCCCTGCCTCGGTGCACCGGCACGGGCGGCGCCCGAGCAAGATCCTGTGAGTGTCGGCGATCGATTCAACGCGCTCAACCTTGCGCCCGGATTTGCCTTGGAAGGGTGGGAAGTTCGCCCGGCCGCTTCGCTGCGCCCTGGATACGACGACAACATCACATGGGCGAGCGATCGTCCCGCATCGAGCGGTGAGTTGGAATTGCGCGGCAGCGTCGACGCTTCGCAACAAATCGGCCCATACGCCGTGAATGCAAGCGCCTTGTTGCGGCAGACTTGGTATCCGGATTCGTCCGGCAGCGACAAGACAGAAGCGAATCTGCGCGGCGCGATGAGCGTAGAACTCGGGCCGCAGTTGGCACTGCGAGGCGCGGTGTCGTTCGAGGCGGGCGTCGAAACGGGGATCACCAACGGCATCGTCGTCGACGGTGTGTTCGATCCCTACACCAAGCGCGGGACATTTCGCCGAATACCGATTGAAGCGGAGGCCGACTACACCATCGGTCGGTTCGCTCTGCGGGGCGACGCACGGTTCGACGCGATCGACTTCGATCCTCAGACCACGCGATCGGGCTTGCGCGTCGCGCAAGATTTTCGCAACGGCTGGGAAAGCGAACTCCGGCTGCGCGGCGGATATGAAGTCTATCCGCATATGTCCGTGTTCGCCGAGGCGCGGGCCGGCGCGGGCCGCTATGCAGATCCAAACGGCGATAACGACACCTGGCGCGCGGTCATGGGCGGCGAGGTCGAGCTGTCGCGTTTGCTCGTGGGCGAAGCCTATGCCGGGTATGCCGGACAGTCCTTCCCGAGCAGTGGCGGCCAAACAAGCGGTTTGACCTATGGGGCGCAACTGCACTGGTTCGCGCGCGAGCTCCTGTCCTTCACGCTCAACGCGCAACGCGAATTTTGCGCCGAAGTCACCACGACTTTGGCGGGCGTGACCTCGACGATCCCGGTCACGCATGACGCCGTCAGCGTGCGCGCGGAATGGGAGCCGCTACGCTCGCTCCTCGTTTATGCGCAAGCCGGTTACGAGCGCGAGGGGCGCGAAAGCGTTGACCGAACGGATCAACTCGTGTCGCTCATTGTCGGCGCAACCTATGTGCTGACGCGCAATCTGAATTTTGAATTCGAATATGAGCACGAAGACGGAACATCGAATTTCTCCGGTGATTTCGAGCGCAATCGGGTGAGCCTCGGGCTCGCCGCAGCGTATTGAGGCGAGGCACATGATCGATCAAGGTGCGTCTAAGGCCGAGCCGGTCACGCGGACCGACATCGTCATCATCGGCGGCGGGATGGCGGGCTCGACGGCGGCCGCCGTTTTCGGCCGCGACCGCAATGTCGTTCTCGTCGACCAGCATTCACCCTATCCGCCTGTTTTTGCGGCAGACAAGATCGCAGGCGATCAGATCGGTCTGCTGAAGGCACTCGATCTTTTCGAACCGATGATTGCCGCTGCGACGCTCGTGTCTCGCGTTGTCAACGCCCAGTTCGGCAAGATGATCGAGCGCCGCGTCATCGAGGAATATGGCATTCATTATCAAACGATGGTCGAAACGATGCGCGCCCAGATTCCCGAGCGCGTGGGACGCCTGACCGGACACGTCACCGACATCGAATTGAGCGATGATTTGCAGAGAGTCAACCTATCGGATGGGCGGGAAGTCGAAGCTCGACTCGTCGTTCTCGCGACCGGATTCAACGACGTGTTGCGGACCAAGATCGGCGTCACTCGCCGCCTACTGAAAGAGAATCATTCGCTCAGCATCGGTTTCGATATGACGGCGAAGCCGGGCTCGGCGTTTGCCTTTCCCTCTCTGACTTACTACGGCGACCGGATCGCAGACGCTGTCGATTATATCAGCATCTTTCCAGTGCGCGACGGGATGCGAGCCAACCTCTTTGCCTATCGCGATCCTCAGGACAATTGGGTGCGCGAATTTCGGCGCGATCCACAAGGCTCGCTGTATGCGGTGATGCCCGGGCTGCGGGCCTTTCTCTCGGACTTCGAGATCTCGGGACCTATCCAGTCGCGCAACGTCGATCTCTATACGATTGAAAATCACGTGACGCCCGGTGTCGTTCTCATTGGCGACGCGTCGCAAACGTCGTGCCCGGCGCTGGGAACGGGCCTGAGCCATTTGTTGACGGACATCGAGCGATTGCACGCGATCCACTTAGGCGCGTGGCTCGCGAGTTCGGGAATGGGAGTCAAGAAGATTGTGCAGTTCTACGCGGATCCGGCGAAATTGGCCGTCGACGCGAGGGCGCTGCACGGGGCGCATTACCGGCGCGCCGTCTCTACGCAGACAAGCTGGCGGTGGGAGCTGCATCGCCGGCAAGTCTATTGGCGGCGGCGGTTGCACGGCCTTATTCAGCGCGCCAACCCGTTCGATCCGGCGCATCTATCGGCTGTGCCGCAACAATCATGAATTGATGCGAAGAAGGCGCCGCGCCATCGTCCTTGCGCGCGTTGCGGCGGGCGAGCGCAAACCATTGCCGACATGATGGCTCAGGACGCGGCGCATGGCGACCGGCCAGCCAATAAGGCTGCGCGGATAGTCGCCCATGGCGAGAGCTTTCGGTTGTGCGCCGAAGTCGCGTTTATAACTTTCATTTCCGATCGTGAAGTCGAAGACGTCGACGCCGGTTTCGATGAGATGCGTTGCCATGCGATCGAGCGCGACGTTGCCGGGCGAGGCGCTTTTCCAATCGCCACTTTGGAATGCCGACAGCAGAAGGTAGTACGTGCTGGCATGCCGAAGGGCGAAAAGCGCCGCAACGATTTCGCCGTTGACCTCAAGCGCCGAGAGCGTGGTGAAGCTTTGGTCCCAACCTTCCAAGATCACGGTTTCGTAGAAGGATCTGAGGGCCGGGATTGCCAGCACGTTCGGGCGGCCCAATTCTGCGAAGCGGTGCGCGCGCATGTCGGCGAGCGCGGCGAAAATTCGCAAGGCATCGTCGCGATCGCGCGCGCTGACGAGCGACGCCTTGCCGCGACCTTCCACCCGACGTCCCTTGCGGCGCAATTCCTTGGTGAAGGTCGAGGTCAAAGTCTTCTCGTAAGCCGCCCGGGTTCGAGGCAGCTCGACGCGCCATGAATCGATCGACATCGGCCGCAATTCTTGAAGATGGTGGAGCGGGTTGACGACGGCGCCGAGCGTCTCCGGCAATTTTTCCAAGCGCACGACGTCGGTTGCCGGCAGTGCCGAAACGATGTTGCGCCATAGGGCGCGCATCTCGCGCTCGCTGGGTGCAAAACCGTTGGTGAGGATCGGCGCGTTGTAGTCGCTGAGTCCACCGTCCGCGAACTCGACGATTTTCAACAAGCCTTGGCGGCGGAGGCAAAACGGAAGCAGCATCAGAGGTGCGCCCGACGCCCGGTCGTGCACCGTCACAATGAGCGGTTGCGCGCCGATATGCGGGCCGACGATCGCATACCAAGGCCGCAGCCAATTGAGCGTCTGAAAGGGCGTGTAACGACCGCTCGCCGTCAGCGTCTCCCAGTCGCGCTGGACCAGTTCGAGACGATCGGCGATGTGGATCTCGAAGGTGCCCGCTGAAGCGATTGCCTCTGTCACGCGCTGTAGCCTTTATTCCCAACAGGACTGAGACCCGGCGAGACATTTTCGTGCCGGTTTACCGTTAACTCGGGCCTACTCCCGAATCCGAGGGAACGCTGCAATTCTTGGGCCTTAAGCAACCCGTTCAATTCAGACGTTAGGCACATGCAGATTCCGGCTGTGAGGAATTGATTAACTGAAAACGCGGGCGCTCAAGCTTGCAGCGCGGATCGGATTCGATTGTGGCCGCGCTGTTCTCGCGCGCGAGCAATCGGTTCAGCCGCGCGGATATTTGTTGCAAATGCGGATGGTGCACTGCAACATCAGCCGTCTTATGGAGTTCCGCGTTGAGCCTGACTTTCCCAGCAATCCTACCGCGGTACCATCGCAGCGGGCTCTCGTTTGTGGCGCGCGACGGCAAGCGAACGGTCGAATTCTGGATGACGGCGAGTGCGTTCGGCGAGCGGTTTGGCCATCGCGACCACGATGTCGGCAAGGCGATCAGCACCTTCGAGCGCAACCGCAATGCCATCGAGCGCGTGGCCAACGCGGCCTATGACGGCCGGCGTCGCACGATCGTGATTACGGCGGCACAGTTCGACCAAACCGTGATGCTGCCTGAGGTCGTCGTCGACGAGGACTGAGGCGGGATATCAATTCCTGCTCACTAATAAACCTCCAGCAGGCCAGCGGCGCCCATGCCGCCTCCGATGCACATGGAGACAACGGCGCGCTTGGCCTTGCGGCGCTTGCCTTCCAAGAGCGCGTGGCCGGTGAGCCTGGCGCCGGTCATGCCGAAGGGGTGGCCGATCGCGATCGAACCGCCGTTGACGTTGTAGATTTCCGGATTGATGCCGAGCTTGTCGCGGCTGTAGAGGCATTGGCTGGCGAAAGCTTCGTTCAACTCCCAGAGGTCGATGTCGCCGACCTTGAGGTCGTGGCGCATGAGCAACCGCGGGATTGCGAATACAGGGCCGATGCCCATTTCGTCCGGTGCGCAACCGGCGACGGCCCAGCCTCTGAAGGCGCCCATCGGCTGCAGGCCGCGGCGCTCGGCCTCCTTCGCCTCCATGATGACGACGGCGGCGGCGCCATCGGACAATTGGCTGGCGTTGCCGGCGGTGACGTATTTGCCGGGGCCTTTGACCGGCTCGAGTTTGGCTAGACCTTCGAGCGTCGTTTCGGGGCGATTGCATTCGTCGCGATCGACGGTGTAGGCGACGAAGGATTCGGCCTTGGTGTCCTTGTCGACTTTCTTCATTTCCGTTTTCACCGGGACGATCTCGTCCTTGAACTTGCCGGCTTGTTGGGCCGCCGCCATGCGGCGCTGCGATTCCAGCGAATATTCGTCCTGGTATTGGCGGCTGAGCTTATAGCGCTCGGCAACGACGTCGGCGGTGTCGATCATCGGCATCCAAAAGTCGGGATACATTTCGGTGAGCTTGGGCTCCTTGCCGCCGCCGCCGCCGCCCTGGAAGCTGATCGAGTCGACGCCGCAACCGACGATGACGTTGACGCCATCCTCGACGATGTGGTGGGCCGCGATTGCGATGGCGTTGAGGCCGGACGAACAGGCGCGGTTGACTGTGACGCCCGCGGTCGTGATCGGGAGACCTGCGAATAGCGCGGCCGCGCGGCCGACATTGCCGGATGCGGCGACGCAGCCGGCGACGACATCTTCGACCTCTTTCGGATCGACCTTGGAGCGGGCAACGGCGTGGCGCACCGCCTCGCCCAAGATCTTGACGTTCGAAGTGTTGTTGAAGCCGCCGCGATGGGATTTGGCCAGGCCGGTGCGCGCATAGGAAACGATGACGGCTTCACGCATTTGATGCTCCCTCGAGTTCGTTGGTGCTCTTGCGTTACGATGATCGCCGCCGCCACACAAGCTCAAAGAGCGGGCGAACGCGGCTGTGGGCGGGTCCAATTGTTCGCGCAATCGCTGCATTGCAGCGCGGCCGAGGACGCGGATTAACGACGACTCCGCTCGCCCGGGCGGCACCCCTTGCTATCGTATTGCGGACACGGCCGCGTGAGGTTTGCACGCACCCAGCTTGTGAAACAACTTGGCGCATGTTTGTCTCAGCCCCAATTGCCTGCGCCCTCATGAATGGTCACCGAGGCGGGCGAAGAGATCTTTGGAGCGGACGAAACAATGGATCCCTTTGTACTCACCCTCGGCATTGTGGTCACGATCGTCTCGGGTATTCCGGTCGTATACCAGCTGCGCCGCCATCCGCGCGGCCTCTATGTCCTCTTCTTCGCCGAGATGTGGGAGCGCTTTTCGTACTACGGCATGCGCGGCATGCTCGTTTTTTATCTGACGCAGCAGTTCTTGTTCGACGATACGTTCAGCAACGGCAAATACGGGGCGTACACGTCGCTCGTCTATCTTATGCCGCTGGTCGGCGGCGTTTTGGCCGACCGTTTCTTGGGCACGCGCAAGGCGGTGGCTTTCGGCGCGCTATTGTTGGTGGCGGGCCATTTCACGATGGCGATCGAGGGCAAGCCGGCCACGCAGCAGATCACGTACCAAGGTCAAACCTACACCTTCCTCGCCGAAGGGCGAGGCGACGAACGCCACGTCCGGCTCAAGGTGGGCGAGGGCGCCTACGACGTTGGCGCCAGCCGTGACGGCGGCATGGCGATCATCAACTTGCCGGCGGGCGCACCGCTGCCGAACGTGCTGCCCAAGGGGCAATACACGCTGTCGGTGAGCGATCGCGACCCCTTCTTCACAGGCATCTTCTATCTCGCGCTGTCGCTGATCATCATGGGCGTCGGCTTTCTGAAGCCGAATATTTCGTCGATTGTCGGACAGCTCTACGGCGAGAACGATCCGCGGCGCGACCCCGGTTTCACGCTCTATTATTATGGAATCAATCTCGGCGCTTTTTGGGCATCGCTGCTCTGCACATGGCTTGGTCAGTCGTACGGCTGGCGGTATGGCTTCGGCCTGGCCGGTGTCGGCATGCTGGCTGGCTTTATCGTCTTCGTTCTCGGCAGGTCGTGGCTGCAGGGCAAAGGCGAGCCACCCAATCTGGTGGCGCTCAGCCGATCGCTCCTGCCTGGTATCAGCACCGAATGGTTCATTTATCTCTGTGGACTCTTGGGCGTCGGCGCGGTTTGGTTCGTCATCCAAGATACGCGGGTGCTCAATTTCACGTTGCCGTTGGGCTCGGCCGGCTTCCCGGTTGCGATGGGTCTCGTGCAGATTCTGCTGGTGGTGGGGTCGGTCGCGGTGCTGGCTTATTTGTTGATCTACATGATCACGCAGGCGACATGGCGCGAGGTAAGCCGGTTGGTGCTCGCCCTTGTTCTCATCGCAGGCGGCGTTGTGTTCACGACGCTGTTTGAGCAAGCGGGTTCCTCGATGAACCTTTTCGCGGCGCGCAATACGCAATTGTCGATCGGCGGCGTCGCGTTCACCGCGGGTCAAACCCAGTCGTTCAACGCGGGCATGATCTTACTGCTCGCGCCGATCTTCTCTTTCATCTGGGCTTTCCTCGGCAAGCGCCGAATGGATCCGAACGCGCCGGCAAAATTCGGACTGGGTCTGTTGCAGCTTGGTGCCGGGTTCTACGTTTTGGTCTGGGGCGCTCAGTTTGCCGACGCTAGCTTCAAGGTTCCGCTGATTTTCCTGATCCTGACATACATGCTCCATACGACGGGCGAGCTTTGCCTGCAGCCCGTGGGACTTTCGCAGATGACGAAACTCTCGCCGCAGGCATTGATTGCGACCGTGATGGCGACCTGGTTCCTGGCGGCGGCATGGGGACAGAGTTTTGCCGCGTTCATTGCGCAAATGACAGCGGCGGAAACCGTCGGTGGTCAAGTTCTAGACCCTGCACTCGCACTGAAAACTTCCATCGGTGTTTTCGAACTCATCGGCACCTGGGGAATGATCATCGGGGCAGGCTTGCTCTTGCTCAGTCCGGTCCTTGGCTGGCTGGCGCAAGAGGGAAAGCGGACGGGCGCAAAGGAAGTCCCCGCCGAGTGACGACGGAAGGCGCCGGCTTCGTTTCGCTGCACTTTCCATTTTCTCGTTCAAGGACCATGTATGTGGAGACGCTCGCGCGCGATTTATCGCTGTGCGCATTTGAATTCGCATGACAACACAGGACGTCACATCATGATCGATCTTTATTACTGGCCGACGCCGAACGGAAAGAAGGTCACGATCCTGCTCGAAGAAGCGGGGCTGCCGTACAAGATGATCCCGCTCAATATCGGACGCGGCGATCAGTTCTCCGATCAGTTCTTGAAGATCGGTCCGAACAACCGCATGCCGGCAATCATCGATCGCGAACCCAAAGGCGGCGGCGAACCGATCGGCGTTTTCGAATCCGGCGCCATCATGCTTTACCTCGCGGAGAAAGCGGGAAAATTTCTGCCCCACGATGTGCGCGGCAAGATTGAGGTCACGCAGTGGGTCATCTGGCAGATGGCCAATCAGGGGCCGAAGCTTGGCGAGTGCGGGCACTTCCGGCGTCTTGGCGATTCGCAAGGGGACCAAACCTATGCCGTGCGCCGCTTCACCGACGAAGCGAACCGCCTCTACGGCGTGATGAACAACCGGCTCTACGACCGGCGTTATCTCGCGGGTGACGAGTACACCATCGCCGATATGATTTCGTATCCCTGGACCGTCGGTTGGAAAGGCCAAGGCCAGGACATCGAAGAATTCAAATACGTCAAACGCTGGATGGGTGAGCTTGAAGCGCGTCCAGCCGTGCAACGCGGCATGGCGGTCGGCAGTGATCTCTCCGTCGACGCCTCGAAACTTCCACCGGAAGAGCAGGCGCGGTTGAGGAAACTTCTCTACAACCAGCGTGCGCGGCCTGCGCCCGGCTAGGTCATGCAGCGCTGGGGGACAATCGTCGGCTGGATACTGCTCGCAATCGCGTGGCTGATCAGCGTCGTCTTTGCGCTGGGCGTGCTCTGGTATCAGGGGCCCGGCTCCATCGCCCTGCGCATTGTGTTGCCCGCCGCATGGGCGGTGCTTAGCGCGGTCTGCGCCGTTTGGTTTTGGCGCAGGCGCGACGCGCGCGCGTGGGTGGCATACGGCGTGCCGTTTGCGGCGCTGACGATCTGGTTCGCCTTGATCCCGCCGCGCAACGATCGCGATTGGTCGCCGGAGATGGCGCAGCTCTTGAGCTACGAGCGTCAGGGCGACGAGATCGCTTTGAAGAATGTGCGCAACTTCAATTGGACCGGGCCCACGCGCGCCGAAGAACGCTGGGAGACGCGGCGCTACGATCTTGCGCATCTAAAGTCGGTCGACGTGGCTTCGCTTTATTGGATGGGCTCAACCATCGCGCACACCTATTTCAGCTTTGTATGGGACAACGGTGAGGCGCTCTCGTTGTCGGTCGAAATACGCAAGGAGAAAGGCGAAAGCTACTCGCCGATCGGCGGATTCTTCAAAGCCTACGAGTTATCAATCTTGGCGGGTGACGAGCGCGACTTCTACGGCTGGCGTGTGTTCTATCCGAAGGAAGACATCCAGCTGTTGCACACGCGCGCGACGCCGGATCAGGCGCGTGAATTGCTGCTCAAGATACTTGATGGCGCGGACAAGCTGGTCGCTCACCCCGCTTGGTACAATACGCTGACTGACAACTGTACGACCGAGGCCTGGATGCTGACCGAAGCACTCGGTGCCGATCATCCTATGGATCGGCGCATGCTGATATCGGGCTATCTCCCGGACATGCTTTACGAATTGAAGCTGCTCGACATTTCGCATCCGCTTGCCAAGTTGCGCGCGGACGGCCATGTCCTGCCCCGGGCCAAAGCGGCGATAGACCACGGGCTCACTGGCCCTGCATTCTCCAACGCGCTGCGCGAGGGTATCCCGGCGCTGGCGCAGTAAAGCGCGATTGGCTACGACTCGCGGCTTGGGGAGAGCCGCCATGCGCCCACGCCTTCTACTGATCGTGACCGCTTTTGCTTTTGCGAACGGGCTTGCGCACGCCGCGGATGCGCCGGCGCAGCTTGTCGCCGGCTATAAGGCGCTCTTCACCTGCAGCGCCACTTTCCTGGCGCATCGAACGCCCGAACAGATCGCGGAGTTCGAGCTAACCGGTATCTATCGCGACTTCGAGGCGGCAATGGCAAAGCTGCCGACGCCCCAAGTCGATATCGCTGCAAGCACTGTGAGCATGACGTATGACGCCGCGCAACCGCCGCGCATCGCGCGCTTTCATGAGCCACTTGGCTGCACATTGCTGCCGCTGGCCGCGGCGGCGACGATGCCGCTACCTCGCCTCGATCTGCCGACAGCACCTGATCGCTCGAATGCGGCATGGCCCGGCGGCGAAACGCTCGATCATCAGCCGGTCACGGGCGATACCGCCGGCAGCCCGCTAGCCCGCGTCATCGCACAGGCGATTGACGCCAAGACTTATGGCGAGCACGCGCGGACCAGCGCCGTCGTGATTGTCGCTGACGGGTCGATAGTCGGAGAAAACTATGCAGATGGCGCGGATGTCGACGTGCCGCAGCGGACATGGAGCGTGGCGAAGTCGATCACCGGCGCGCTGATCGGCATCGCGGCCAAGGACGGGTTGCTCAAAGCGGATCGGGCGACGGGCTTGCGCCAATGGTCCGCGCCCGGCGATCCTAGGAAGAAGATTCGCGTCATCGATCTCATGCATATGGCGAGCGGGCTCGAGGCTGGATCTGCCGGCAATCGGACCGACGAGATCTATTTCGGCGGCGGGCGCGTTGTCGATAATGCGCTGACGCATGAGCTTGTCGCGCCGCCGAACACGCGTTGGTTCTACTCCAACAACGACGTGCTTGTGCTCTCCTATTTGCTTCGCGTGCGTATGCACAATGACAAGAAGTATCTTGCCTATCCGTACACGAAATTGTTCCGCCGCATCGGCATGATGCATACGACCGCCGAAACCGATTGGGACGGCACGTTCATTCTGTCGAGCCAAGTATGGGCGACGGCGCGCGATCTGGCCCGCTTCGGCATGCTGTTGGCGAATGACGGCGTCTGGAATGGCGAACGCATTCTGCCCGCGGGTTGGGTGAAGCTGATGGCGACGCCAGCGCCGGTTCAGCCGCCGGAGAAGCGTAGCGACGGTTCGCTGCAGCCTGGTTACGGCGGCGACATTTGGCTTTTCGGCCCGCGGCACGGATTGCCCGAGGGAACACTCGCCGCCATGGGCAATCGGGGGCAATATGTCGTTATCGTGCCGTCCCGCAAGATCGTGATCGTGCGCCGCGGCTTCGACAGCGAGGACGCGCGCTTTGCCATCGATCGCTTCGCCGCCGACGTGCTCGCTGTGCTGAACGAGAAGTAGGTGTCAGCCGCGCATTGCGTTGTGGTGGCGGATTACCTCGTTGACGATGAAGTTGAGGAATTTCTCCGCAAACTCGGGATCGAGTTTTGCCGAGGCTGCCAGAGCACGCAGATGTTTGATCTGCTCCGCCTCGCGCGCGGGATCGGCGGGCGGCATTCCCTTTGCAGCCTTCAGCGCGCCGACTTCCTTGGTGAATTTGAAACGCTCGGCCAGCAAATGGATCAGCGCCGCATCGATATTGTCGATGCTGTCGCGCAGCCGAAGCAATTCCTCCGGTGCGGAGGTCGCGTTCGCGGGTGGGGTGTTTGGCATGCGGCTGTGTTTCCCAATGTTCGGTCTTGGTTTGAGACTAAGCGAAGAGGGCGCACCGTGCGAGACTCCAACGCGCCTTTTCAGCTAGGCTTGCGGCACCGTTCTTTTCGAACCTGCCATTGAGGAGCTGCCCCCCGTGAAAGCTGCCGTTTACTACGAGAATGGTCCGCCGTCGGTATTGAAATACGAGGACGCACCCGATCCCCAGCCGCATCCCCAGGCCGTCATCATCACGGTCGAAGCGGTCAGCATCGAAGGCGGCGATACGCTCAATCGCGCCGGGGGTGCGCTCGCCACCAACCCGCACATCGTCGGCTATCAGGCGGCCGGCACGATTGTTGACGTCGGCGCGCAGGTCTTGCATCTGAAACGCGGGCAGAAGGTCGTCACGGTGAATGCGTTCGGCTCGCACGCCGAGCTGCGGTCGGTGCCGGCGCGCAATGCCTGGCCGATCCCGGATGGTTTCGACATCAAACAGGCTTCGGCGATCCCGGTTCCGTTCGGGACGGCCGACGATTGTCTCTTCGAGTTCGGAAAATTGAAGAAGGGCGAAACCGTTCTGGTTCAGGCGGGCGCCGGCGCGGTCGGCCTTGCCGCGATCCAATTGGCGAAGCGGGCGGGTGCGATCGTCATCGCGACGGCTTCGAGCGAAGACAAGCTTGCACGGCTGAAGCCGTTCGGGCTCGATTACGGCATCGACTATACGCGAAAGGACTTGGTCGCCGAGGTGATGCGCATCACCGACAACAAGGGCGTCGATCTCGTCGTCGATCCGGTCGGCGGCAGCACTTTGCAAAAGAGCCTGCTGACGCTCGGTTATCGCGGACGGGTGTCGATGGTGGGGCGCGCGGGGCGCGAACCGAACATGATCGACGCGTCGAGCCTGATGGCCGGCAACCGGACGTTGACCGGCGTCTTCCTCGGCGCCGAGATTATGACGGATCGGGCGCATGACATGATCCAACGGCATATCGACGAGGCGGCGCGCGGCACACTCAAGGTGATCATCGACAAGACGTTTCCGCTCAAGGAAGCGGCGGCGGCGCATGCCTACATCGAAAGCCGCAAGGCGTTTGGGCGCGTGTTGCTTATCCCGTGAACACAAATTTGAGCCCAGGCGTGACGCGTCTGGGCCCGCGCTCTCAACGTGTCGGCCGTCAGAGGAAAGGTTCGCAAGGAGAGATCGCTTGTCGGATATCAAAATCGATTTCGAATGGTGGGAACTTGTCTTGTTCTCGCCGATGGTGGGCTGGCCCGGGATTATTGCCGGCGGTGCGATCGGCGCGCTCGCTTGGCGCAAACGTCCGATCTTAGCCGGTGCGACCGGTGCGCTTGCCGGAAATTTTCTTTGGGCGCTTGTTGTCGTCTATTTCCTCTAACTCATTTCGGGCGAGGAGCGGATTTCATTTTCTTGAGATCATGCCGGGCCGGGCCTTCCGCATAACGTTCCATCAGTCGTCGTAGCCCGGGAGTTTTCGAACGCGTGAGACTCAGTTTCTCCATGGGGCTCAGGGCTGCGTTGCTTTGTTGCCGACGAGCCTCGGTCAAAATGAGCTCGGACGCCAAACCGTTATATTGCAGGCACGACAAAAACGTACTGTTGCTCCAGATCGCTTGATGGACGCTGCGCGCATCCTTGGCGAGGAGCGCAAGCATAAATTGTTCTGCGTCGACGGCGAGGTTCAATTGCTCGCCGGGCCAGACGGTCAGGATGCGTTTTGCGTCCGGAGGGACCAGCACGTTGACGCCTTTGATGACAAGGCGCGCGTAGGCGCGCACCGCAACGTTCACGCCGCGCTTCGCAGCGCTTTCTAGATGCGGTTTGATCTGACCGAGGACCTGGGGAAAGGCGTCGACAAGCGCCACGACCTTGGCCGAGGAAAGCATCGTGCGCGCGCGCTCAAGCACCTGGTCGATGTCGCTCAATTGGTAGACGCGATCGTCGCCTGAGGCGGGTCGAATTTTCGCAAGCAATGCTTCCGCCTGGTGGCGGCGCGCACCGAAGTCGCGGTCGAGTCTATCGAGCAGCTCGGTCGTCGGGACGGCGCGGCACAGCCGGTTCTCGCTGTCGTCGAGAACAATGGCGCCGCGCTGCGCCAAGGCGGCTATGGCCTTGTAGGTATTGGCTGTTGGTTTGCCGATGGCGTGGCTGATGCGATAGCCGGTGGCCGGCGATTCCTTCAGCAAAAAACAGTAAACGAGCGACTCGATTTCGGAGAATCCGAGGTTTTCGAGCGCATGCGCGGCTTGAATTATCATAGTAGTAGTATACACTACTAGTAAGGTCGCAGCAAGCTGAATGGCCGCCGGGAGAACTCTGCCATGTCACGTTTCATCATCGCCGTTCTTATGATCTTTACGCTGGCAAGCGGAGCGCGCGCCGAGCCGCGCGCCGCCGACGTGCTCGCACAATCGAAGACGGCGATGGGTGGTGGCGCTTGGGATAGCGTGCATTTCGTCCACACGCGAGCGCGCATCGAAACCTCGGGGCTGGCGGGCTCCAGCGAAACGTTGGAAGACGCGGTGATGGGCGCTTCCGTGTCCCGATACGATCTAGGGCCAGTGAAGGGCGCCGACGGCTACGACGGCAAGACCGTTTGGAGCCAGGACAATTCCGGTCAAGTGGCGGTGCAAGGCGCCGACGATGCGCGACAAGGCGCAATCGACGACGCGTACCGAACAATCCATGCCTATTGGTATCCAGAGCGCATGCCGGCCGAGATCGTTTACGCGGGTGCAAAGACGGACGGCGTGCGCGGCTTCGACGTGCTGCGCATTACGCCGAAAGGTGGACGGCCGTTCGACCTGTGGATCGATGCGAAGACGCACATCATCGACCGCATCGTGGAAAAGAGCGCGATCGATTTGCGCACGACGACCTTCGACGATTATCGAAGCGTAGCGGGAAAACTGGTGGCGTTCGCCTCGCGCACAACGAACGGCGAGGCGCGCTACGACACCGTCATCAAGGTCGAAAGCGTGACCTTCGAGGACAAAGCCGACGCCCAAGCCTTCGCGCCGCCGCCGCCACCGCAACGCGACTTCGGATTTCTAGGCGGCCGGACGGTCGCAACGATGCCGTTCAAATTGATCAACAATCACATGTATATCGACGTCAAACTCAACGGCCGCGGTCCGTATGAATTCCTGTTCGACACGGGCGGCAGCAATGTGATGACACCGACTGTCGCGCATGAGCTTGGATTGAAATTGCAAGGCGCGCTGCAAGGCCGTGGCGCGGGCGAGAAAAGCCAGGATGTCGCCATCACCATGGTCGACCACATGGAAATCGGCGGCGCGTTCATGGATCGCCAAGCCTTCGCTTCCATCGCGCTGGAATCGTTCGGCGAGGTTGAAGGAAGGCCGATCACCGGTATCTTCGGCTATGAAGTGTTCAAGCGCTTTGTCGTGCGGACCGATTATCAAGCGAACCAAATGACGCTGATAGAGCCGGCGGGTTTCAAATATAGCGGGCCCGGCGTGCGCATTCCGTTTCAGCTGAAGAACTCGATACCGACGGTCGCCGGCGACATCGACGGCGTACCGGGCACGTTCGACATCGACACGGGCAGCCGCTCCACGCTCGACCTCATGTCGCCCTTCGTTGCCAAAAACAATCTGATCGCGCGCTATCAGCCGAAGGTGCAGGGCGTAGACGGTTGGGGTGTGGGCGGGCCGGCGCGGGCGTGGATCGTGCGCGCGCATCGCCTGACGCTGGGCGGCGTGTCGGTCGATGGGCCTGTCGTGGGCTTGAGCCAAGCGACCGGCGGTGCCTTTGCCGACGCCTATAGCGCCGGCAATGTCGGCGCCGGCACGTTGAAGCGGTTCAACATCGTGTGGGACTACGCGAACTTGCAGATGTTCTTCGAACGCAATGCGCATTACAGCGAGCCCGACGTTTTCAACCGGGCCGGCATTTGGGCCAATCTTGGCGGCGCCGGGTTCGAGGTGATCGACGTTTTCGTGGGGAGCCCCGCGGCTGAGGCCGGACTCAAGACAGGCGATCACATTCTGGCGGTCGATGGCAAGCAGGCGCAGCGCGAGTTGACGCTGCCTGACTTCCGCTCGCGCATGCGCGAAGCGCCCGGCACCAAACTCAGGCTCGACGTCGAGCGCGGCGGCAAAAAGCTGCAGATCGTGGTGACGTTGCGCGACCTGGTGTGAAAATGATTACCCTCTCCCTTCCGTTGGGAGGCAGAGGGTATTTTTCCTAACGTCCCGGCCGATATTCGCGCTCGAGGTGTTGGCGCACCTCGGCCTCGTCAAGCCACACGGGTTTCATTTCTTGGCGTTGATAGAGCGGCGTCTGGTCGGCGTAATGGGGCGATGAGGCATCAAGTGTCGCCGAGCCGAATTGATGGATACTCTGCGCGCTTACCTTGCCCGCCGGATCCCATTCGACGAGGAAGATCAGCGTGTCGCCTTTGATCGCCTCGAACTTGCCGTCGGGGCTAGGTTCGATCGTCGATTCGATGGCGCGCAATGTATCCGGACCACCACCGGCCGGCAGATCGAGCGTGCCGCGCCGCAGGCGATTGACCTCACCCCACTCTGGATCCAAGCGACCGAAATGCTGCATCAAGATCTCGCCAGCCTTGCGCAAGGCAGCCGCGGCGTCGCCGGGCGGCTTGCCGCTGAACGTCGGCACGACGACAGGAAGCGCCGTCATGATCGCGAGCGCGGCGCCGCGGCTCTCCATGTCCGCGGTCATATCATAGCGGCGCAGAACGTCTTGAGCATCGGTCAGCAACTTGTCGCCGGCGAAATTGCGCGCCAGCAAATCCTTCACGACGCCCGCCATTAGGGAATTCTTCGAATAGGTCTTGTCGAATTTATAAGTACGAAATGCCTCGCGCGTGATCGAGGGATCGGCGTTCAGCTGTTCGAAGATGCGCCAGCCGCGATTGGTCATGCGTGTTTCGATGCCGAAGGTCGGTGAAAAGTTCTCAGGCTTCAAATCGTCGGCCTTTGCGGTTGCGGCGAACGGCGTGTTGTTGGCATTGAAGACGAAGCCCGAGCGGGGGCTCACGACATGTGGCGCCGCGTCGAACGGCAGATACTCCGTCCACAACGTGCGCGAGGTGTCGCCCGGTAGATATTTCGACCAATCGTAGGCCGGATCGCGCTTCGGAAAGACGGCGTTGTAGTAATAGGCGATGCGCCCGGTCGCGTCGGCGTAGGTATAATTTTGGCTCGGGATCGCTTGCAGCCGCATCGCGGCCTCGAAGTCGGCGGCGTTCTGCGCCTTGTTCAGACGATAATATTGCTCGACCTGATTGACCTTCTCGTGGCCGGAATAGCGGATCGCATAGGTGCCATGCGGACGCACGATCACCGAGCCATAGACGGATTGCAGTATGTCGCGCGACACGGTGATCGTGAGCGGACCGAAGAGGCGCAGCGTGATGTTGGCGGTCGAGCGCTCGAAGTCGCGCCATTGGCCGTCGAATTTGTACTGGTTCGGGTGGGCTGGATCGGTCGTCAGAACATAGATGTCGGTGAGGTCGGGCGTGTTGACGGTGTTCGCCCATCCTAAATGCGGGCCGAAGCCGTGGAGAATGAACGGCGAACCGGGGAAGACGCCGCCCGCCATGTCCCAGCCGTCCTCGGAATGGACACGCGCTTCGTACCAGGCGAGCGGGCCTTTGTAGGGCTGGTGCGAATTGATCAGGAGGCGCGTGTAGTGATCGGCCGCACGCGACGGCGCCACCGCGAATGCGTTCGAGCCGCCGCCGCCCGCCGCCAAACTGATTTCGCGCTGGCGCGCCGGTTCGAACAACTCGGCGATGTTGTGATCGAGGCCGAAAAAGAGCGGCGTGAAGAAGACGAAGCCGGCCGCGATGTCTTTGCCCTCCGCCGCGGTAAAGCCGGCGACCACTTTCTCCGGATGCTGCGCCGCATAGAGATTGATGCCGTCGGCGTAGGCCTGCAGCACGGCGCGGGTCGGGGCCGAGATGTCGCTCTCGTATTTCGCGTCGAGTTTTTCGCGCACGCGCAACAAGCGCACGAGGTAGTCTGTAATCGCCGGATCGGCGCCGGGCATGTCGATCAGCGCGCCGAGGCCGATCGCTTTGGTCAAGCCGTTCAACAAACGCGGGGCATAGGGCTCGACAAGCGCGAGCCGGCCGCGGCTCGTCATCAGCGATTGCTGGATCGTCGCGAAATCGTCTTCGGCGTGGGCGTAGGCCAGACCGAAGGCAACGTCTGCGTCGTGCTTGCCGTAGATGTGCGGCACACCCCAGGTGTCGCGCAGGATACGCACGTCGTAGTTTTGGCCGAGCTTGGCGTAGGGCGCACCATCGAAGCCGGCCACGACGCCCGGATGCAAGAACACGACAGCAGCGACGGCGAGCGCCACGACGACGCTTGCCGCTATGATACCGATCCGCCGCATGGTTCCCCCCGCCCGATGATTGGGCGACTGTTAGCCGCTTCTGTTGGGACCATCAACGCGGCGCGCTGACCGCTCCCCTCGCCCGTCCATCCTTCATGGAAGGGAGAGGGGTCGGGGGTGAGGGAAGGCCGAGCCACGAGTTGCTGCTTCGGATGGTGGCGGCATCGCCCTTCCCTCACCGCCATCCCCTCTCCCTTCCCGAAGTGAGAAGGGCGAGGGGCGGTTCGCGACGGCGGCTGGAGCGTGATAGAAGAGAGGACACAGACATCACGTTCTTGGGAGCAGCACTCGCCATGGTTACCAGGCCCGAATCCGTCGGACTCTCCAGTTCGCGACTTGAAGGGATGGATCGCTTTTTGAAGGAGCGCTACATCGACACCGGCAAGCTGCCGAACGCGCTGACGCTGATCGCGCGCAAGGGCGAAGTGGCGCATTTCGGCGTCCAGGGCTTTGCCGACGTCGAGCGCAAGAAGCCGCTCGGCGAAGACACGCTCTTTCGCATCTATTCGATGACGAAGCCGATCACGTCCGTTGCCTTCATGATGCTGGTCGAGCAGGGGCTGGTCGCGCTCGACGACCCGGTGCACCGGTTTATTCCCGAGTGGCGCAATCTCGGCGTCTATGACGCGGGCTTCATGGAAACGTTCCGCACGCACCGGCCGAAGCGGCCGATGTTGATGGTCGATTTGCTGCGCCATACCAGCGGCCTCACCTATGGTTTCCAGCAGCGCACGAATGTCGATGCGGCCTATCGCAAGCTGAAGCTCGGCGAGATCGAGAAGTTTGGCACGCTCGACTACATGATCGAGAAGCTCGCCGGCGTGCCGCTCGAATTCTCGCCGGGCGATGCGTGGAACTATTCGGTTTCGACCGACATCCTCGGCTATCTCGTCGGCAAGATTTCAGGCATGCCGTTCGAGGAGTATTTGAAGGCGCGGGTGTTCGAGCCGCTTAAAATGCACGACACCGATTTCTCGGTGCCGGCCAAGAAGGCGGACCGCTTTGCTGCTTGTTATGCGGTGACGGCTCAGGGGCGCGTGCTCTACGACGATCCGGCCAAGAGCCATTATCTGAAGCCGGCGACGTTGGTGTCAGGCGGCGGCGGTTTGGTCTCGACGGCCGGCGACTATCTGCGCTTCTGCCGCATGTTGATCAACGGCGGCGAACTCGACGGCGCGCGGTTGTTGAGCCCGAAGACGATTCAGCTGATGACGGCCAATCATCTGCCGGGCGGTAAGGATCTATCGGAGATGTCGATCTCGCTCTTCAGCGAGGCGAATTATTCCGGCATCGGCTTCGGGCTCGGCTTCTCGGTGACGCTCGACGCGGCGCGCTCGCTGATCCCCGGTACGCCCGGCGATTTCTCGTGGGGTGGGGCCGCCTCGACTTATTTCTGGGTCGACCCGAAGGAAGAGCTGATCGCGATTTTCATGACGCAGCTGATGCCGTCGACGCATTATCCCGTGCGCCGCGAATTCCGGACGCTGGTCTACTCGGCGTTTACGGAGGCGAACAAATAATTGGTTGTCATCCCGGCCAAGCGTAGCGCTTCAGGTTCGAGATACTTCTCCCTCTCCCCTTGTGGGAGAGGACGCGAAGCGAGGGCGCGAGCCCGAGCGAGTGGGTGAGGGGTTCTGCCATGACGCGCACTTCGCGCGCTTACCCCTCACCGTCTCGCTACGCTCGACTCCTCTCCCGCAAGGGGAGAGGGAGAATTAGAGCGAACTTGCGCTGACCTCATTGAGCAGGGCCTCGCCGGCGGCGTAACGCTTCAGGTTCGACAAAAAGAGTTTATCGCCGCGGGCGATGGTGCCGCTGCCGGCGGCGGAGGTGTGGGCGGTGACACGGACCTGCGGGTGAGACCAATAGGGGCTTGTGGCGGGGAGTGGTTCTTCGCGGAAGACGTCGAGGATGGCGACGGTTGGCGCTTTGCGCTCGAGGGCTGCGAGCAATGCCTCATCCACCACAACGCCGCCGCGGGCGATGTTGATGAGGATGCTGCCGGGCTTCATCGCCTTGAAGAAGGCGTCGTTCGCCAGGTCGCGCGTCTGATCGTTGAGCGCGCAGGAGAGCACCACGACATCGGCCTCCGGCAAGAGCTTCGGTGTGTCGGAAGGCGTTGCCATTTGATCGGCGAATTCGTGCGGCTTGGCGTTGCGCCTGACGCCGACGATTCGGGCGCCGAAGGCCTTTGCGCGGCGCGCGATCTCTTCGCCGATGTGGCCGTAGCCGATGATCAGCCAGCTCGTCTGCGAGACCTCGCGAAAGAACACCTGCTTCCATTTGCGCTCGGCTTGCGCGGCGCGATGAGCGGCGATCGGATGCAACTCGGCGAGCGCGTTGGCGACGACATATTCGGCGATGGCGATCGCCTGCGCGTCGCTGTTGGAGATGCGGATGCCCTTGGCCAGGACCTCCTTGAAGACCGGCAGATCGAGGCCCGCGTTGAAGGTCTGCATCCAGCGCGTCGTGCCGGCGCCCAATATGGCCTCGAAGAACACCGGCATTTGGCGTGTGATGAAGACGTCGATGCTGACCCAGGCGATATCTGGTGCGGCCGCTTTGGCCTCGACCTTTTCGGTTCCGCGCCAAACGCCGTTTTCGTCGACGATGATGAGGTCGAGCGGCAGCTTGAGCGCCGCCAATTCGTGTTCGACGCGCTTGAGCGCGCCCCTATGGAGCAAGAGTTTCATGCGCTAAAGCTGTCGGACTCCGGCGTGGCTTGCAACTTGAATTGTTGCCGCCCCCGCTGTGGGGCGGTCGATCGTTGGAGCCCGTGAGGGCGAGAAGGATCGGGTGGGGGAACAACACCGACGCTGGCCCCCCACCCGAACCGATTTCGCGCCGAGGCGCGAAATACAGTTCGACCGCCCCACGGCGGGGGCGGTAACAATTGGAGGACGACATAGTGGAGGTTCCAGTCATGCGCTATCTGCACACCATGGTGAGGGTCACCGATCTCGATGCCTCGCTCGATTTCTACGTGAATAAATTGGGGTTGAAGGAAACACACCGCAGCGAGAACAAAGGCGGGCGTTTCACGCTTGTCTTCGTGGCGCCGCCGGAGAACCCGGATGCGCAGATCGAGCTCACTTACAATTGGGATCCGGAGGTCTATAGCGGCGGGCGCAATTTTGGGCATGTCGCCTTTGCGGTCGACGATATCTATGCGCTCTGCCAGCGGCTCAAGGACAAAGGCGTCACCATCAACCGGCCGCCGCGAGACGGGCGCATGGCGTTCGTGCGCTCGCCGGACAATATTTCGGTCGAACTTCTGCAGAAAGGCGCGGCTTTGCCGCCGCAGGAACCGTGGGTGTCGATGCCGAATACGGGATCGTGGTAAGGTCTAAGAAGATCCGAGGGAACGATCATGAGCTTCACGCCGCGTCCGCTTGAAACGCATGTCAATTGGCGCGCCGCCGATGTCGCCGATCCGGCGAAGTGGACGGTCGAGCTGACACCGGCCGATCATCGCGAATTGGACGCGGCGCTGACGAGTGCCAAACTCGTGTCGAGCGAACTGCTGCATATCGATCGCGAGGCGTTTCCGCTCGATGGGCTCAAGGCGAAGCTCGCCGAGGTCGAACGCGAGTTGATCGACGGGCGCGGCTTTGTGCGCATCCGCGGACTCGATGCAAAACGCTACTCCGATGACGATCTGACGATGCTTTATTGGGGCATCGGCATGCATCTGGGCGACCCGTGGCCGCAGAACAAGCATGGCCACGTGATGGGCGACGTGACCGATCAGGGGCGCAAGCCCGACGACCCGCAAGCGCGCGGCAACGAGCTTGGGCAGATCGGGCTCGAATACCACTCGGACGGCGCCGACGTGATCGGGCTGATGTGTTTGCGGACGGCGAAATCGGGCGGGCTCTCGTGCGTCGCCAATGCGGTTGCGATCCACAACGAACTCGTGCGTACGCGGCCTGATCTCGCGGCGGCACTTTATGAGCCGGTGCCGTATGACTTCCGCGGCGAGCAAGGACCGGGCGGCAAGCCCTATTACATGTTCCCGTGCTTCACGGAGCATGACGGGCGGCTCTTCGTGCGTTTCATTTCGGCTTATATCCGTGCGTCGCAGCGTCACCCCGAAGCGCCGCGTCTGTCGGCGAAAGTGCTTGAGGCACTCGACGCGGTCACCGCGCTGTCGAACGACCCTGATCTCAACGTCTACATGGACCTAGAGCCGGGCGACATGCAGTTCATCGACAATTATCACGTACTGCACGGCCGCACGGCCTATGTCGATGACGTGGCCGGCGGTCACAAACGGCACCTGAAACGGTTGTGGCTGGCGACGCGCTATCTCAAGACGCGCCCCGAGCACTTCCGGCGCAACGTCGACAGCCACTGGGCGCGTAACGTCTCCGTGAGCCGGATCAAGCCGGTGGAGCGTGCATCCGTAAATTAAGTTTACGCACGCGTTCGCCACGGTTCGATAGAACCGCAAACTAGCCTTTAGAATCAATCGAATCCCGGCATCATGCGTGCGGAGACGTTCGCGCGCGTGCGCGAGCAACCGCGTTTGAAACTAGGGCCCGAACTAGGGCCGGTAGGTGACCGATGCCTCGCATGCTTCACAAAATTTCGCCCAAAGAAGTCGCGGCCGCAAAAGGCCCGGGCCGCCTCAGTGACGGTGGCGGCCTTTACCTCTCGGTCTCCGCCGACGGTCGCAAGCGATGGGTGTTCCTCTATGTGCTCGCCGGCAAGCAGCGTGAGATGGGGCTGGGATCAGCTGCTCGGGATGGCGTCTCGCTTGCGAGAGTCCGAGAGGACGCCGCCTCGGCGCGGCAGCTGTTGTCGGCTGGCAAGGATCCGTTAGAGGCAAGGCGCGCATCAGAGCGCCCGGTCTCAGTGGCGACCGTTCCGACCTTTGGGAAGTTCGCTGACGAATTCGTCGAGGCGATGAAGCCTGCCTGGCGGAGTGCTAAGCACGCTCAGCAATGGACCAACGCGCTTGTGGCTCAAACTGAGGGTATCCGAGCCAAGCCGGTCAACGAAATTGATACAGAGGCGGTTCTCAGCGTGCTCCAGCCGATGTGGTCCAAGACGCCTGAAACAGCGCAACGCGTGCGTGGTCGCATCGAGGCTGTGCTCGACGCCGCAAAGTCCAAGGGTTTCAGGCATGGCGAGAACCCGGCGCGCTGGCGTGGCCACCTCTCGCACCTATTGCCAAAGCGGCAACGACTGACGCGCGGGCACCTGCGTGCTTTGCCCTACGACCAAATGCCCAAATTCATGCGGGCCCTTCGGGAAGAAAATGGCCTAGTGGCACGGCTGCTTGAGTTCACGATCCTAACGGCCGCACGATCGAACGAAGCTCGCGGCTGCAAATGGACCGAGCTAGACCACACGAAGGCCTTTTGGACGGCGCCGGCCGAGCGCATGAAGGGAAATCGCGAGCACCGCGCCGAG
>JANXXU010000040.1 GCA_025350465.1 Alphaproteobacteria bacterium
CGAAGAGCCGGAGCGATTTGCCGAGATCATGCGCGAAATCAAGATTGAGCGTACACAGATGCCTGACTGAGCGACTGCTAATTTCGATGGTTGATCGAATGTCCGGTTTCGGCGAAATCAGGCCGCCCCCTGCCATGTTGCTGAACGACCGGACTGGAGCGACCCCGCCGCTAGCAAGAATGCGGCAGTCGCGGCAGAATTGGGCGGAAGCAGACGCTAGTGTTGGTCCGTCCTGCATGTGATGAGATTTTCATGAAAGCACTATCGCCGGAGAAACAGCTCGCCGGATTTATCGCCAAGTTCACCCCTGAAATGGCGACGCAGATTCGTGCGGCGCGCGCAAAGATGCGGAAGCGAATTCCACGGGCGCTTGAACTCGTTTACGACAACTACAACTTCTTCGTCATCGGCTATGGACCAAGCGAAAAAGCTGGCGAAGCAATTTTCTCGCTCGCAGCACAGGCGAAAGGCCTGAGCCTTTGCTTCTTGCAAGGCGCTCGATTGCCCGATCCGGACCGCTTGCTAAGGGGGTCCGGCAATGTTGTGCGCAACATTCGTCTTGAATCAGCCGACACGCTGGATCGTCCGGAAGTTGCCGGGCGGCCTTGGAGCGGGCGAAAACACCTTTACATCCGCAGGGCCGCCATCAGCTAATCATAAAATCGGTTTCTGCGAAGCAGCGACCAAGGAGGCCCAAGGCATAAGTACGTCCGTCGATGATCAGTGACCGATTTCGGCGAATTTCCCGCATTACGCACAAGCGATGCGAATGGCCGCTGAGGCGCTAAGATGCCCTCCCGATTTCCAGTTCTAAGCCCGATTTGAAAGCTTGACGGCGCGGCGCTCAGGGTACGCCCGGTCCGAGGACGGCGACAAAAAAGACCGCCGATGCAACGCCCGCCGCGATCCAAAGCAGCGACGGTTCAATGGCGATGCGACGATTGGGAAGGCGCCTATTCAAAACCCAGCCTATCCAAACCAGGCCCAGTGAGCCGAGCGATGATGGCAGAGCATCGGTGAATACCGTGTTCGAGCCTCTGGGATCGAGCAACGCTGCTATCGCCGAAAGCGCCCCTGCCGCCACCAATGCCGTCAACGTGAACCCAAAGGGAGTTTGAGTGTCGCCGCCGGAAAGGTCTCTAATAATAACCGTTCCCAATACGCGCATCGCGCCCGCATATAGAGCGAGGCCAAGAACGGCCAGGCCAATATGCCAAAGCCAGGAGGGCTCGAGGCCCGCAATGACGAAAGCCCAATCGCCCTGATCGAGCAGGCCCGATTTGATCATATAGCCGACATTCCAAAGTGCCGCGAACGCAAACACCAGGCAGAGAAAGATGCGTGCCGCCGGCGCGCGCGGCGGCGCGATACGCAGAATCGCCCAGGCGACCAACGCAACCGCGAGTCCCGCGAGAGGGCCCGCGCCGTCGATGAGGCGAGAACGGATGCTGCAGTCCTCATAGGTCGTACTGAGAACGATGAGTTTGCCGCCAAGTGCCAAACACGCGCCGCCATGACCGAGCCCCTCATGTGCGACATCGGCGACGAGATAGGCGAAACAGGCAATTGCCGCGAGCGTGAAGGTGGTGCCGAAGACTCTCAACGTTCGCATGATCAACTCAGATGTCGCTCGGGAAAAATCATGAGGTAGATAGGGCGCCAACGCCTCACGTCGGCCGCTAGTTCGCTAATGTCGCGTTTCGGCGAATTCCTACCATTGCAATGATCGTCCAAACGACACTGCGAAATCGGCCGTCGGAGCACAGGACGCGCAATTGAAGGAATTTCGGTCGATTTGGCGTGGAGATTTGCACGCAACAGTTTCGTTTCGTACCGAATTCCGTCGACGTTGCGCGGACTTAGCGGCCGCTCGACGCAAGTGAGCGAAAGTAGCGAAAAATAATGGCGGGCAGTGCGAGATTCGAACCGCCGATACTCCCCATTCCAAGCCTTTGATAACTCAACACAATTTTTGGCGAATCGACAGTGAGCAGAATTCGCAAGCTCAAGGGCAATTGTGGGTCGTCGAACTGGTCGTGCCAGCGAGTGTCTGAATTGTGGCTGTCACCTGCCACCCCGACGCATTTGGTCGATCGGCAATTTTTCGCCGGAAACGGTCATTGGGACAGGCTTATGAAAGTCGATCGAGCTGCGCCTTTGCCTCGATCAGATCGCGCGTGTCGAAGCCGTCTGTGAACCAGCCATAGATCGGCGCGAGAAGCGCGCGAGCTTCGTCGCGCTTGCCTTGGGCTTGCCACAGCCCCGCGAGCGAGGTCGCGGCGCGCAGTTCTGGAGGCTTCGTGCCGATCTGGCGCGCGAACTCGATCGCGGCACGGAAGTCGGCATCCGCCTGGTCCGTCTCGCTGAGCTTGAAGCGCAATTCGCCGCGCAGCTGCAGCGCGTTCGGCCGCACGATGATGTAGTCCGGATACTCTTTGAGAAACTTCTCGACCGCCGCCAGCGCTTCAGCTGCTTGCCCATGGGAATTGTGAACATGAGCCAGGCGCAGCGCTGCGTCGCCCGCCGACTGGCGCGCGCCGTTGCTCAACATAGCGGCGATGCTTTTGCGCATGAGCGCAACACACTCCTCGTAGTCACCGAGTTGTGCGCGCGCCCACAGAGCAAGAAACCGCGGCGTGTCGGCGTAGGCGGTCAAGCCGTGCACCTCCGCGATCGCCACCGCCTCGGCCGCGGCTTCCCGCGTGGGCTCAGGTTGGCGTCGCATCACGAGCAATTGGGCCTTTGCCGTGAGCGCGACCACGAGATCGACTGGGTTGCTGGATTGCCGCCCGAACGCGAGTGCACGAGCCATGCGTTCGTCCGAGATCCGCGAAGCGCCGAGATGCCAGGCGCTGTGTGCCGCCGTCCCAGCCGCACCCGGCGTCTCGCCCGGAAACGGCCCGTATCCCGATCTCTCGCAGACACGCAGCCAAGCCTCATAGTGGCGATCCACGCCAGCAAAGTCCGCGACGGTGTGACCTGTCCAGATTTGCGCTTCGTGCGCGCAGCGCAGGCTGAAATCGCTCCCCTCTCGCTTGGCGAGATCCTGCAGTTGATCGGCGAGCGCCCGGGCCCTCACCGCGTCACCGGATTGCCAGACCGAAACCGTGGCCGCAAACCGCTGCAGGACGATTTGCGAAAGATTTCCACTTTTCTCCGCCAACGCGTTCGTGCGCGTGGACAACGCCGCGACTTCAGTCGAGCTCCAGCCATGGCTGCTCGCGGCAACGACAACGAGTGGAATAAGGACATCGATCTCGCGCGCATCGCGCCTGCTCGTTTCGGGCAATGTCGACAGCAGCGCAAGCGCTTGGCGGTAGTCCTCCTCCGCTTCCTTAAAGGCGCTGCGGGCGTCGGCAGCCTTGGCGGCTTTCATCCAGGTAGCGATGGCCGGTTCGCTCTCGCCTGCGTCCGTCCAATGCCGCGCCAAGATCTGCGGCTGCGCCTCCGCCAGCGCCGGAAATTTCGCCTCGATCGCGCGCGCTACTGCGGCGTGCAAATCCCGCCGCCGGCTCTTTAAGAGTGCGCCGTAAGCCGCATCCTGGATCAGGGCGTGTTTGAATTGGTAGGTCGCATCGGGCGGAAGGCCGCGAGCATAGATCAACTCCGCATCGGAGAGCCTCGCGAGCGAGGCCTGAAGGTCTGGTTCGGGCAGCGACGAAACGGCACTAAGCAATTCATAGGAGAACTCGCGCCCGATGACCGAGCCGATCTGCGCTACCTCTTTTGCCGTGCCCAATCGATCAAGGCGCGCGGTCAACGAATCTTGCAACGTTGCCGGGATCTCTCGCGCGCCCGATTGTCGCTGGCTGTCCAGCATCAGCCGCGTCAGTTCTTCGGCGAACAACGGCACGCCGTCGGTGCGCTTGATGACGCCTTCGATGACGTCGGCGAGCAGTCCAGCTCGTGCGGCGATGCTGGCGATAATCTCCCGCGTCTGGCGGTCATTGAGCCTATTGAGCGTGATTTGAGCGTGGTGCGCTCTGAGCGGCCAAGGCGCACGAAACTCGGGCCGTGCCGTTACGATCAGCATCAACGGCATCGTCGCGCCCTGTTCGGCGAGCATTTGCAGAAGCTCGATCGTTGACGGATCGACCCAATGCATGTCCTCGATTGCAATCACCAGCGGTAGGATCGTGGCCGCCCAATAGACCCAGCCGGAAAGCGCCGCGAACAACCGCTTGCGCTTTTGCTCAGGCGAGAACTTCACCACGGCGTAGGTAGGCGACAAAGGAAGGTCGAGCAACTCCGCGATCAACGGCAACGCTTCGTCGAGCTTGAGTCCCGCCGCCTGTAGTGCGCGTTCGAGCGCGGCGAAGCGCTCTTCTTTGCTCTCATCTCCGCGCCAACCGAGGCCCTGGTCGAGCATCTGTGTGACCGCATGGAACGGCGTGTTGCTGTGCAGTTCCTCACCGGCGCACGCGATCCACAAATGCGGATCGCCTTTGAGGCGCGCGCGAAATTCATCGAGAAGGCGGGATTTGCCGATTCCCGCCTCGCCCATGATGATGACGAGTTGCCCCTCGCTGTCGCTCACGCTTTGCCAGCGCCGGTTGAGAAGCTGCATATCGTCTCCGCGTCCCACAAAGAGCGTATGAGCGCGCCCCTCGAAACTGCGCCGGCGCGAAACACCGGCGCCCGCCGCGCGATAGAGCCGCATCGGCTCGGCGATGCCTTTGAGCGCGTGCGCGCCTAGATCTTCGACAACGAAGAGGCCGGAGACGAGATTGTGCGTTGCCGCGGTGATGACGACGGTGTCGGGAGCGGCGGCGGACTGCACGCGCGAAGCAATGTTCGGCGCATCGCCGAACATATCGGCTTCCTTGCCGCCGCCTTGCGCGACAACAACGGAGCCCGTGTGGATGCCGACGCGCACCTGCAGCTTCACATCATGGCGCGAAAATTTTTCATTCAGTTTGACTGTCGCCTCGACCATCGCCAACGCCGCGCGGACCGCGCGCTCGGCGGCGTCCTCCATGGCCTTCGGATAGCCGAAATAAACGACGAGCCCATCGCCCAGAAATTTGGCCACATGTCCGCCGAAGCGTTTCACGGCGTCTGCGGCGGTGCGTTGGTATTCCGCACCGATCTCGTGCCAGTCCTCCGGGTCGAGACGCGCGGCGATCTCGGTCGAGCCGACCAGGTCGCAGAACAAGACCGTGAGATGACGCCGCTCGCCGTCTGTCGGGTTCGCGCCTATTGGCGGTATCGGTGCATGCGCCTCCGTCTTCGTTTCCGGGACCGGAGTTGCGCGCGCTGCCTTCAGCGAGGTGCCGCATTCGCTGCAGAACTTGGCGCTCGCGGAATTCTCATGACCGCATTTGGTGCAACGGTTCGCGAACGGCGTGCCGCATTCGCTGCAGAACTTCGCCCCCTCGGCATTGTCGGAATTGCACTGCTTGCACTGCACGATGTCGCCGGGCTCGCTCTAGGGTCGCGTGGTCAAAGGGCTACCGGCAAGTTATACCCTCGTCCGCTTGAGCCATAGGAGCCGTTGGTCAATGAACGCCGAAATCGCCGCCGTCCGCGAATTGCTCGCCCAAAGCCCGATGGCGCCCTCGACGAGCCTCGACTTTCCAGCGCTGCGAGCAGGATTGGAGCAATTCGCGGGGCTGCTGCCAATCGTTGAAGGCGCGACCGTCTCTGACATCGCGCTCGGCGGCGTGGCAGGTGAGCGCGTCGCGGCGCCGGGCGCCAGCGTCCGTCACGCGATCCTTTATCTGCATGGCGGTGGCTACGCCATCGGATCGCCACGTACGCACCGCGCACTTGCTGCGCAGTTATCCGCCGCCTCGGGCACGACGGCTTACGTCATCGATTATCCGCTGGCGCCGGAGCATCCGTTTCCGGCAGGCTTAGACGGCGCCGTCGCGGCGTATCAAGCGTTGCTGGACCAAGGCCTGAAGCCCACCAACATCGTCATCGCAGGCGACTCGGCTGGCGGGGGATTGACGCTCGCTGCCGCGCTTAAGCTGCGCGAGATAAAAGCGCCCATGCCCGCCGGTCTGTTCTGCATATCGCCTTGGGCAGACCTCACGCTTTCCGGCGAGACGCACCGCTCCCATGCCAAGCGCGATCCAATCATCGTGACCGAGGGCCAAAAGCAATGGGCCGCGGCATACGCGGGAAAATCGCCAGTCGCCGATCCTCTGGTGTCGCCCATCAAAAGCGACTTTGCCAATTTTCCGCCGTTGCTCATCCATGTCGGGACGGAAGAAGTATTGCTCTCAGATTCGCTCAGCGTCGCGGCGCGCGCGGGTGAGGCAGGCGTCGAATGCCTGCTCCTCATTGCGCCCGAGATGATTCACGTCTGGCACGTATTTTTTCCGATCCTTACGCCGGCGCGCACTGCGATCGCCGACGCCGGCCTCTGGATCAAAGCGAAGACGCAGGCTTAATTCGCCACACCCGCGAACGTCCGCAAAGGGCCAACAATTGCCCCATTGAGATCATGTGACGAACGGCGGGGAAGGGTCCCGAATCCAGACGTTCACGCCGCAATAGAATGCACTCGCGACCCGCTCGGCGAATGTTCGGGTGCCCAAACGACACTGCGAAATCGGCCAACGGAGCATGAGGCGCGCTAGTAGGGGTAATTTGCTCGAATTGGCGCGGAATATTCTCGGCAACAGTGTCGTTTCATCGGGAATAGCCAGGGTGTTGCGGGCACTTACCCCTGCCGAACGACGGTGGAGCAAAGTTAGCAAAAAATATTGGCGGGCAGTGCGAGATTCGAACCGCCGATACTCCCCATTCCAAGCCTTTGATAACTCAACACAATTTTTGGCGAATCGACAGTGAGCAGAATTCGCAAGCCAAGGGCAATTGTGGGTCGTCGAACTGGTCGTGCCAGCGAGTGTCTGAATTGTGGCTGTCACCTGCCACCCCGACGCATTTGGTCGATCGGCAATTTCTCGCCTGAGACGGCCGTTCGAGGTTCGGCGGTTCGACCCGTTGGTCACCTAACTGGCCTGCCCGGAGGGGGCAGGACATGTTGACCATATGGGCGTGCGTGAAGTGCGCCTATAATCATGCAGGTGGGCTCAGAGGGGTGACGACGATGAAATGGCTACTTTGCGCTAGCGTGGCGGTTGCGTTGATTACTGCTGCGCAAGCTCGTGAGGTGGTTGGTCCTCCGGGCGCGGTTCACATACTTCCGCTTGCGCCCACATGGTCGACGACCGACCTGCGCACGGGCACGGCGCTTCCTTCCGGCGAAGTGATCGTCAATTCGGTCAAGGTCAAATGGCAGATCGGCAATTACTGGTCTGGTGCATTACGGATCTATGGGCTGCTCTGCACACCGGTTTCTCTGCCGGGGCCCTATCCCGTGGCAATCCTCAATCATGGCCTCGAATTCACACAGACAGGCCCCGGTCAGTTCGTCTTTCCGGCGATCATGGCTCACGGCTTGGCGGGTTGCACGACGATGGCCGGTAATGGGTGGCTCACCGCCATCTCGACCTATCGTGGCGAGTACATCAGCGAGACATTCAGCGCGGGCAGGATAGGTGTTGGCGGTATAGTGCGGTTCCCGCGCCGGCCATACAAGTTCACCGCCACATCCGACGGCAACCTCGAGCTTTGTCTCGGCGAGGTCGACGACGTTCTCAGTCTACTGTCCGCGGTGACCGCGCTGCCGGACGCCAACGCGAAGCATGTTCTGATGTGGGGCCATTCGCATGGTTCGTGCATCACCGAGCGCGCGATCGAGCGCGGTGCCCCAGTTCAGATCGCGGTCTCGATCGACGGCCCGACCGATTTCACGACATGGTCAAACAACAATCCGATCCTGGCGCCGACGGTTGCGGCCCAACAGGCGCGTTCGTCGGCGTATTCGGGCAATAATCCAGCCAAGCTCGCCGGTTTGCACCTTCTGCGCATTCACGCCGAAGGCGACACGGTGGTCACACCCGATCAGGGCTGTGAACTCGCCTCCAAATTACCAAATCTCGCCGCCTATTATCTCAATTCCAAGGTCAGCCCTCCGGGTTCGTATTACGGCGCACCCAAGGAATGC
>JANXXU010000041.1 GCA_025350465.1 Alphaproteobacteria bacterium
GGCACTAACGTCGGCGGCGTTTGAGCTTGGGCTCGATCGGCGACATGAACCAGGCAACGCTGATTAGTCTGCCGGGATTGGGGTCAGGTTTTCTGACAAGGTTCATTAGCTCATCCAGCAGTACGTTGATGCGCGCGAGCTTTTGCGGGGACGGCGCGCTGAACAGCCGAAAAAACCACTGATTCCTCGAAACACCCTCCAATGACCAGTTGTCAGTCTTGAATGCCGTTGCGTAATCTTTTGCCGCGCGTGCGGCGACCGATCTTGCGACTTTTGACATGGGCCGCCGGTTCGCCGGCGACCTGGGTGCTCTTGCAAGGCGCACCAGCGGCGCCACAGCTTCGTAAATGGTCGCCGGGCGTCCACGCTGACCCTCAATGCGCGAGACTCGTACTAGCCCCAGCTTTTCCATTTTTGTGAGGTGCTGGTAGATAGCCGTCGGCCGTCGTCCCAGCGCGTCGGCTAAAGCTCTGACTGAAAGTGGGCCTAACGCCGTCAGGCGGTCGACGATGTCGTGACGCGTTGGATTGATAAGAGCTTCGACCTGATCGCGCCGCGATATCCAATAGACCTGCTTCGACATTCCTTAGACCCGTAGAGCGCACAAGCCGTCGTCTTCCTTCCATTTGCAGCGCGGAATTTCAAGCGCGACGCGCAAATCTTTGGGGCGGCGTCGCCGGCCTCGAACCGTCTCCCTCCGCTCCACTCAATTTCTCGCCGAAAGTCTCCGGCCGCTGAGTTTTCAGTCTCACAACGAGCGCAATGCGAGACGTCGATTTGCGCGGCCTTGGTACTCAGGCACGGGGTCGCAATCGAACTTTGCTCTGCTCCGCCGCACACTCTATGTGAAAATTCTGGCCACCGCTCGACCTCCGATCGCCCGAGCTTCGGACCGTAAGATTCCGAGAGCCTGGAGCTCCCGCGTACACAGTGCTGAGGCGAAGACGCGAACGGCATTGAGGTTCTTAAGCTCGAGCGACCGCGCCATGCCGGCCTGCACGACTCCCACAATCAGGACGCGTGCCGGCCCGCACTGCGCATTGTTCCGCGCGTTCGCGGTGCCGATCTTGCGGCGCCGGCACTACGCGCTACGCGGCGCGGATCATGCGTCGGCGCCGAACTGAGAGAGCCAGCCGGCGGAGCGCAACGACGTCACGTTGTTGCGCGCGACAGGTACTTTGAGCCCGTTTGAAAGCTCCAAAACCAAGGCGCGACCGTCGCGGCTGACGGCGCGCACTGCCGCGCGCGAAACCCACCAGGAACGATGCACGCGCAAACCTTCGACCTTGCTCAGCTGCTCGATAGCTTGGCGCATGGGCAGCAAGACGAGCTCGGAGCCCGTCGCGGTGTGGACGCGAATGTAGTGATCTTCCATCTGCAGGCACAAGGTCTGCGTCAGAAGCTGCGCCGCAATCTGAGCCGGCCTGGCCGACGGTGCAGCGGGTTGTGCGGCACGGGCCGTGGCTTGCGCATTGCGCATCTGTTCGAACCAGAGCGCGGCCGCGACCAGCACGCCCGCGACGAAGAGCGTTTGCGCATACCAATCCAACGGGCGCAACGAGCCTGTGTATTGCGGCCAGAGCCCGCGATTGATCAGCGCGACGATGGCGGCGAGCGGAATGCAGGCCAGGATAGTAGCGATAGCGGCGGCGACGTTGCGCGAAACGCCGAGCGCCGTGGCGTAGACGACGGCCAGACCGACGCTCAAGCGCAACAAGATGGTGCCGATCCACAACATGCCGGTCCAACACGCCATGCGCATGACGATGCCATCATTGCCATAGCTGCCGAAGGGTCCGGCGACGCCGAGCGCGATGCCGATGACGGTCGCGGCCGCCAACCAGCGCATCCATTCCGTCGGTTCGCCGATGATATTCACGTAGCGCACGGTCGGGAGAATAGATGTGGGATTTGTCCGCCGCAATCGATCCGCTCGCCTAGTGGCGAATCCATTCGCCCGTTCACGAAAAGCCGATTGCGGGCGGAGGGTTGGCACGGCATCTCGGCAGGCGAACTTGTTCGAGGGCAAGATGACCAGCACAACCGTTTCCCCTGCCGATGCCGACGATGCAACGACTGTATTGCCGTGGTGGGCCGCAGCGGCCATGGCGGTGATGTCGGGGTGCCTTCTCGCGCTCAGCTATTCCCTGCAGCCGTTGTGGTGGGCGGCGTGGCTGGCGCCGGCGCCCGTTCTGGCGGCGGCAGTGGCGTGCCCGCCGCGACGCGCGATGCTGTTGGGTGCGCTTGCCGGCCTCGTCGCGGGGTCAACGACACTTTCCTACTACATCCAGGTCGCCGGAATGCCGATCGCAATCGTCATCATGATCGCGCACACCGTGTTCTGGGCCGGGGCAATCCGGCTCGCGGCACGCGCGGCGCTAGGCATTCGCTCGCCACTGGCGGTGTTCGCCCTGCCGGCCTTCGCGGCCGGATTGGAGACGGTGGTGGCGACGTTCTCGCCCCACGGCACCGCCGGCAGTTTGGGCTACAGCCAGATGGATGTGCTGCCGGTGATTCAGGTTGCCGCCTTGGGGGGCGTGCCGGCGATCGTGTTCGTCGTGCTGAGCAGCGCCGCACTGATGGGCCTCTTCATCGGGCGGTTGATGGGCGCGCGGTTGCCGTGGCGGCAAGTCGGAGGCGCGGCCTTGCTTGTATTTGCGCTGATCGGTTCGGCGCTCGCGTTTGGTACATTCGAACTGAGGCAGGCCGACAACGGCCCGACGGTTGCGATCCGGCTGATCACGACCGATCGCTTCGCCAATATTTCGGAAGACTGGGCGCAGGTGTGGGCAGCGTATCAACCGGCGATCGAGGCGGCGGCGACGCCAGGCAGCGTTGTCGTGCTGCCGGAGAAAATTGCGCTGCTGTCCGGCGAAGCGGCGCATGCCGCGGCGCTTGATGTTGCCGGCGTGGCGCAGAAGATGCGCGCAACGATCGCGTGGGGCGTTGAGGTGCAAGAGGCGCCAGATCGCTTCGCCAATCGTGCCTTCGTTGCACATCGGGATGGCGAGATCAGCACCTACGACAAGCAGCATCCGGTGCCGTTGTTGGAAGCGCGTGATCGGCCCGGACGATCGCTGCTGATCGGCGACATCGCGGGCGCGCACACGGGTGTTGCGATCTGCAAGGACATGCACTTCGCAAGTTTGGGCAGCGATTATGGGCTACGCGGCGTGCGGTTGATGCTGGTGCCGGCGTGGGATTTCGTGCGCGACGCCTGGTTAAGCGACCGGCTGACGGCGTTACGTGGCGTCGAGAGCGGCTTCGCGATCGCGCGGGCAACGCGCGAAGGCATTTCCAGCGTCAGCGACCGTCACGGCCGAATCCTTGCCGAGGCGCCCAGCACGCAGGATGTGACGATCGTGCGCGCAGCGGTAACGCTTAGCGCTGCGCCGGGGCCAACGCTTTACGATCAAATCGGCGATGCGTTCGGCTGGATGTGCCTGGCTGTGGCAGTCGCGTTCGTGATTGCGAACATTTTCGTTCCTAGCCGCATGGCGTAACGCGAATTCGACGCAAAAAGGAAATAGCGGCGACATCGAAACATGCGTCGATTCAAGCCGCGTGAAATTGAGCTTGAGCCCGTCGGCCGACAATGTCGGCCGTATTCCGCCCCTGACAAGAACGCACTTTTTTATTGCATCGCCGAAGCATTTGTTCTATGTTTGTTCTTAAGGATGAGCATGCCTTTTCGAGCGCCAACTCTTTGACATCGTCCATTCATGCCCAGAAGTTTGTCGCGGCCAAAAGCGCGATGTGTGCCCCGAATTGCGTGCACGGCAGGGACCGTGAAACGGGTGCTGTAACGGCAAGCCCTAAGATGCAACGGGTTGTAACGGCTGTGTAACGGCAAGACCTCAGCAATTTCAACGTTGTAACGGATGCAACGGGTAAAGAGGGGGGTCCCATTCTCAATTCGCAACTAGAGCTGCGTTTGGCCGGAGCAAACCTAGCCTTCACCCAAACGAGCAGTGTCGGCTCCGACCTGACACCTTGCCGTCGCGTCACCTCGCTCGGCCAAGCGGACTACGCTTCACGGTAGTTGAGCAGAAGCAGTCCGATCAGCACAAAACAGATCGGCCAGACCCAACCGGCCCATTTGCCATCGGATTCCGGGGCCTTGATCTCCAGCCACCGGCTCCAGCCGGCGACCACGCCGAGCACGCCCATCGGCAGATGGCTCCACTCGATCAGCAATTGCTGCTTTGCGCTGCTGATGGCGTGGGAATGAGTCATGAGCAGCACGCCGCCCGCAGCGGTGAGGAAGGGAAAGACGAGCTGTGCCGCCATCGAGCGCAGCCGGCCTGTGCGCACGGCCCATTCGAAAAAGGCGAAGGCAGCAACGAGGAGCGCCGCCAGTTTGTGCTGGAACACTTCGGCGTCGCGTAAGCTCTCGAAAATGCCGATATCGCCGGAGGGCCAGACCTCCGGATCCGAGCGAAAGAACACAAACGCGGCAAGCAGCATGAAGAGCAGCGGCCAGTTGCGCGCCCAGGGTGCTTTGCCCGTGCGCTCGAGAAGCGCGGCCAGGGCGATCAGGATCAGGAGGATGCCGGCCCAGTTGTGATTGTACTCCGACCAGGCGATGTCTTGCGCATTGCGCGGCGGCGGTAAGCCTGCGCCGGGCACGAAGGCTTGCGGGCGCGCGTCCGTCTGATCGTTCTTACGTTCGGCGTCGAGCTTGGCCTGCAACGCAGGGATCGCAAGCGTTGCATGGTCGGGACTTTGCAGCCTTGGGGGCTGTGGCCATTGCCGCTCAAGGACTTCATGGAAGCTAGCGCGATCGCTCAGCTGATCGACGGCCGGCGGCTGGCTCGTGATTGATGCCGCCAGGAATAAGACAGCGAGGCCGATGCCGATCTCTACGGTCGCGAAACGCTGCACCGGCGCGAGGTCAGCATTCGGTCCGGAGGCCGCGCGAATGACGCGAAAATTCCGCAAGCCCAGAAGCAGGAGAATGCCCAGCATCACGGTCTTGGTGACGGCCATCGCACCATAGGACGTGCCATAGAGGGCCGAGGGCTCGCCGATATATTCGAAGAAGATGGCGAGCGCGCTCAACGCGATCAGACCGACGCCGGCGATCGACATCGCAGAATAGCGGTGCGAAGCGCCCAACTTCGCTCCGCTCGCGGGGAGCGCCTCCAACGTCAGCAGGAAAAGAGGCAGACCGCCGAGCCAAAGGGCAGCGCCGGCTTCATGGGCGCCGGTCACAAGCATCATCAACATGCGATCGTTCAGCCGTGCGGCGGCGTGGCTGCCGGCAACGGCGGCGGCGAGCACAATGGCGGCGAGTACGCCCAATGCCAGGCGATTGGCAAACGAGCGTCGCGGCCGCAGCGTTACGACGGCCAGCATGCCGAGGGCGGCCGCGATCTTGACGGTGCCGGCGCGGATGAAGTCGGCGTCGAGGGTGTCGGTAAAGTTCAGCGACAGCGAGCCCATGAGGACCGCCTCGTTGAGGGCGAGGCCGGCAAGAACGACGATTACCGCGGCGAGTGCCGACAGAGCCAGCACGCGATCGGCACCCTGCAAGAATGCGGCGGTCGCGGTCCCAGGCTGACCCAAAATGTCTGCCTCGAAGAGAAGGAACATTGCGCTGCCGACCAGCACGGCTTGGGCCACCATGTCGAAGCCCTGCAGCAGAACGCTGAGGTAGCCGAACAAGTCGATCAGGAGGTTCATTGCGCTGCTTTTGCGTCGCGGACGGCAAACGGGATGATGCCGCGCGTGATGTGCCCATCGCGGCTCAGAACCTGCCAGCGGATTTGATAAGGGCCACTACGCGTCAGAACGACGTCGCCTCGCAAAATATTCTCGGATTGATCGGCAACGCCTGTTACAGCCGCCTCCTGCGCATCCGAGGAGTACACGGCGACGCGAGAGCGCTTCTTGTCGATCCGGCTGTTGAATGTCAGCACGATGCGAATTGTGCCGGGCGCGACGTCCGCATTCGCGGCGGGAATCGAATTCATGACCAGCGCGTGAGCTGCGCCGTCCGAAACGCTCGCCAGGGCTGCGATGAGCACCGTCAGCGATAAGATTGCTGCTCGCCACGGAAACATGATTTTCTCCCGGCCGTTGTCGTGCAAGTGACCGGCCGGAATTAGCCGAGATCGCCCCTCGGAGTCTAATACAAGGTGTGCCGCAATTGCCGCTGCAACTTCCGCGCTGCGGTTGTGGCAGAGCCGGTATGCCGCCCACCTGGCAGGTGCCTCACCTGCAGTAACTTGCCGCTTAGTGAGGATTTGGTAACGAGACGGAATGATTTAGGGGTCGCTTCGCCCAATCTTGTGATCCCCTTTCTCGAAGCGACATTGATGGAATAGCCGCGGCCACATAGAATCGGATTCGTGGGTCAACGGCTGAGTCGCCGGCCCTCTTTGAGGGGTCCTGTCCAATGTCGTCACGTTCCGATGGCGCGCGTTTTCAATTTAAAGTGGCTACGACGTTTGTCCTCATGTTCATCGTAGGCGGCCTCCCGCTTGACGCTGCGCGAGCCAACAACAGCGCGGCGCCTGTCGAAGCGTACGTTCAGGAGCATGTCGATGCCGGTGTGAAGATCTTGCAGGACAAATCGAGATCGGAAAACGAAAGGCATGCAAAACTTCGGGAGTTTCTGCTGAGCTTGCTCGACCTGAAGCGTATCGCTTTCTTCACGTTAGGATCGTGGCGGCGAAATACAGCACAGACTGACGTGGATGATTTTGTGGGGGCGTTTCGCGAATTTGCGTTGGCCAACTACGAATCCAAGATTAGCGACTATGGCGGCCAAAGGCTGAAAGTTACAGGGTCGCGGAAGAACGCGGACAACGATTATGTCGTCACCGCGAACCTGGTTGACCCGGGCGAGACCAACGCCGGCGAACTTCCGCTCGAAGTCGACCTACGTGTGCTCGACGAGAACGGCAAGTTTGTGGTTGTCGACGCCAGCGTCGAGGGGATTTGGCTCGCCCTTACTCAGCGCGCGGACTATTCAGGCTTCCTCAGTCAACACAACGGAGACGTCAAGGCGCTTGCAGGACTGATTCGGCAGCGTGCCGCGATGTTGCTGGCGGGGGGGGCTGCGACGAAGTCGAATTGACCGCGTTTACAAGGTAAAGCAGGGCATCGGTGTCCGGCCGCGGTGCCTCGAGCCCACCAGGCAAACTTAGAATTCGGGAAGCGGCTCGGAATTCGGTTTGCCGTTTCGGATCTCGTTTTCACGATGCTGGCGATAAAGGCTTCGCATGGCCGCGTAGTAATCTATCGAGCCGCGTTCGATAGCGTCGAGGGCATCGATATTCCTGGACCGGACATCGATGAACCCTCCGACAATGCGCAAATTCGACCAAAGCCATTTGTTGCGATATTTTGCGTAAGTCAGTGGATCGAGAAAGACATCCACAATCATCCCGACGGTATCGCGCGGGTTGCTTGGCCCGAAGAGGGGCAGAACCAAATACGGACCTTCGCCGACGCCATAGACGGCGAGCGTCTCGCCGAAGTCTTCGGTGTGCTCCGGTACGTCCATTTCGCTGGCGACGTCGACCAACCCGCCAATACCGACCGTTGTATTGATGGCAACGCGAGCAAACGTATGGGCCGCCTGATCGAACTCGCCTTGCAACACGTCATTGGCGAAGGTCACCGGCAGGTCGAGGTTGCTCAGAAAATTATGTACGCCGGTGCGAGCGAATTCCGGAACGACTTCGACGTAGGCTTTTGCGACCGGCAACGCGACTGCTTTGTCGAGAGCGTCGTTGGCGTCGAAGACTGCGCGGTTCATCGGCTCTAAGGGATCGTTTTCGCGCTGAGATTCAGTGTCGGCGCAAGCGGTCAGAGCGACGCTGAACACGAGCGCCGCAAGGTGCCACCTTGGATTGAGGCGCCGCAAGACGCGCCCGGGCTGACGCACCGAACGAAACACTATCGAACGACCTGTGCCAAAGGGTCTTACCTAAAGAGAAGAGAACCCCCCGGCAAACTAGCTGTGCCGGGGCGAAATAAGCAATGCTCAAACGCGCTTGCTGGCTTACATTTCGGTATGTGCGCCTAAGAGGAACGCAAAGGCGAGACGTGGTGGATGATATTTCTATCGGTAGTTGATAAACGGAGCGATTAGGGAGAAACGCGATTGTTGCTTTTTCTTTGGTATGCGGGCGCGGCCTGCTTGGTTCTTGCTGTTTGCGGCGGCGTCTACGCCATCGCAACGGCAATGGCGGCGATGCGCGTCCTTAGCTGCGATGCTCCGGTCTTGTCCGTGACGCCCCCGGCCGTAACGATTCTAAAACCGCTTCGAGGCGAAGGCCCGACGTTGGAAACAGCGTTGGTCAGCTTTTTGTCGCAAGCTTACGCAGGACCGGTGCAAGTTATATTCGGGCTGCATGGCGCTGATGATCCGGCCTACGCGATGGCGCTGCGGTTAAAGCAGCGGTTCTCCGCCCACGACATCGTCGTTGTCGCCGATTCACATCTTCATGGACCCAATCACAAGATATCGAATGTGATTAATATGATGCCGCACGCGAAGCACGACCTCCTCGTGCTGGCCGACGCTGATATCAAGGTTCTGCCGGGCTATTTGGACGCGGTAGTCGGGGCGCTCTCGCAGGGTGGGGTCGGCGTGGTGTCTTGCTTTTACGGCGGAGCGGGATTGACGAACGGTTGGTCGCGCCTGGCCGCAATGGGCGTCAGCTATCGGTTCTTGCCCAATGTTCTTGTCGGTGTCGCAAGCCGCCTCGCGCAACCCTGTTTCGGATCCACAATTGCCCTGACGCGCGAAACCCTGGCTGCAATCGGCGGCTTTGAGGCGTTTGTATCCTTTCTCGCCGATGATTTTGAGATCGGCCGCGCCGTACGCGCGAAAGGACTTGCTGTGGCATTTCCCCAACTGGTTGTGCAACACGGCTGTACGGAAGGCAGTCTCCGGGAACTCGTTCGTCACGAAATGCGCTGGGCGCGTACCATTCGTACGGTTGAGCCTCTAGGTTATGTGGGAACCTTGATCACCTATGGCGTTCCACTTGGGCTGATCGGGGCCGCTCTGCAAGGGTTGCCAGTTTCCAGCCTGTTGGTGCTGGCGGCCGTTCTCGCTTCCCAATGCTTCCTAAAGACGCGTATGGATCAGCTTGCGGGGACGAGTGCCGGGCCGTTATGGATGTTGCCGGCGCGGGATATCTTGTCATTTGGTATCTTCATCGCGTCGTTATTCGGGAATGAGGTCGACTGGGCCGGGCACCGCCTGCGCGTTAGCAGGAACGGTACGATGTCGCGAATCTAGGATCAGACAATGCTTCGAACGCTATTCCTTCAAGCCCCGTCCTTCGATGGTTTCGACGGCGGCGCCGGCTCGCGCTATCAAGCCAAACGAGAGATCAAGTCATTTTGGTTTCCGACTTGGCTCGCGCAGCCCGCGGCGTTGGTTGAAAACTCCAAGCTAATCGATGCGCCGCCGCACAAGCAGCGACTTGCCGACGTCCTCGCGCAAGCGAAAGATTTCGACCACGTCGTGCTTCACACGTCCACGCCGTCATTCAAGTCCGATGTCAAAGTCGTCGAAGCGTTGAAAGCGGAAAATCCGAAGCTTCTCGTCGGTATGATCGGCGCCAAAGTTGCCGTCAACGCGGAGGGATCTTTACGCGAGGGCGCGGTAATCGACTACGTCGCGCGCAACGAGTTCGACTTTACGGTCAAGGATGTCGCGGACGAAATTCCCTTGAGAGAGATCAAGGGCCTCAGCTTTCGCACGTCGAGAGACGCTATCGTGCACAACGAAGAGCGGCCGACGGTCGAGAACATGGACACGCTGCCCTTCGTGACGCCGGTCTATAAGCGCGATCTGAGGATCGAGAACTACTTCATCGGCTATCTGAAGCATCCCTATATATCGCTTTACACGGGGCGCGGCTGCAAATCGCGCTGCACGTTCTGTTTGTGGCCGCAGACAGTGGGCGGCCACCGCTACCGCACGCGCAGCGTTGGCCACGTCATCGAGGAGATCAAATATGCGAAGGCGGCGTTTCCGCAGGTGAAGGAATTCTTCTTCGACGACGACACCTTTACCGACGATCCGTTGCGCGCGGAGGCGATCGCCAGGGAGCTTGGAAAGCTTGGCGTGACCTGGTCATGCAACGCCAAAGCGAATGTGCGGCGCGAAACGCTAAAGGTCTTGAAGGACGGCGGTTTGCGGCTGCTGTTGGTCGGATACGAATCCGGCAATCAGCAAATCCTGCACAACATCAAGAAGGGCGTGCTCGTCGACGTGGCGGAGCGGTTCACGCGCGATTGTCACGAGTTGGGAATCCAGATTCACGGGACCTTCATTTTGGGGCTACCGGGCGAGACCACGGACACAATTCGCCAAACGGTCGAATTCGCCAAACGCATAAATCCGCACACGATCCAGGTTTCACTCGCGGCGCCTTATCCCGGCACGTTCCTCTACAATCAGGCGGTGCAGAACGGCTGGCTCGACGCCGCGAATGCAGAACTCGTCGACGAGCACGGCATCCAGGTGGCGCCGCTGCACTATCCGCATTTGTCTCACAAACAGATTTTCGATTCGCTTGAGGATTTCTACAAGCAGTTCTACTTCCGGCCGAGCAAGATCACGGCGATCGTCGGCGAAATGATGCGCTCCAGCGACATGATGAAACGACGCCTCCGAGAGGGTGTGGAGTTCTTTCAGTTCTTGCGCGACCGGCGCAATCACGCGGCTTGAACGCGCTGACTCGACGAACAGGAAAGAAGCGGTTGGTCGTCACCGCGGATGATTTCGGCGCCGCGGTCGAAGTCAACGACGCGGTCGAGGCGGCGCATCGTCACGGCATTTTGACTGCGGCGAGCTTGATGGTTGCAGCTCCTGCGACCGGGGACGCCGTCGTCCGCGCCAAGGCCATGCCAAAATTGCGCGTGGGTCTGCACATCGTTCTCGTCGACGGCCGGCCACTGCTGCCGGCGTCGGCGATTCCCGATCTGGTCGATGAGGCGGGCAACTTTCGCGACGATATGGTGAAGGTCGGCACCGCGATATTTTTCCGGCGCGAGGTTCGGCGCCAACTCGATGCCGAAATTGCTGCCCAGTTTGACGCGTTCAGGGCGACGGGCCTGACGCTCGATCACGTCAATACACATAAGCACTTCCATCTGCATCCGACGATCGCGACAGCGATCCTGAGAATTGGCGGCGCTTACGGCATGCGTGCGATGCGTGCGCCGATCGAGCCGCGTGGCGTTTTGAGGGCGGCGGAACCAGGTTCGGCGACGGGGCCCGCTTATATCACTGGGCCGTGGGCGCGGCTGTTGCGTTATCGATTGCGCAGGGCCGGCCTTTGCCTTCCGGATTCGGTGTTCGGCCTAGCTTGGTCCGGCGCGATGACTGCGATGCGGTTGCGCGGTCTCATCGCGAACCTTCCCGAAGGCCTCTCGGAGATCTACCTCCATCCGGCAACGACCGGCGGATTTGCAGGCTCGGCCCGCAACTATCAGTATGCGGCGGAGCTGGCTGCGCTGACCGATGCGAGTGTGGCCAGAGCCGCCAGTGATTCTGGAGCGGAACTCGGAGGTTTCGCGGACTTCCAGGGACCCCGCCTTCGTATGGATGGCTAGCGCCTAGGCCAAAGTCTTGATGAAATGGACACTTCGGGCGACGACGCTGCAATGGAATGTGGACCGGCATGAACGCGACTGTGACCCTCTCCGAATCGCAATTAGACGCGGGAGATCCCGTCGCGCCGGGACCAATCACGATTGGCGGCGACGAGCACAAGCGTCTGTTTTGCCGAATGCTTCTGACGACATTCGACCGTTACAAACCGGCGGTGATCGATTGGCCCGATCTCGAACCTGAGGCACGCGCACGTTTGACGTCGTTGCCGATCTGGAACATCGCCGTCCAGACGGAGGGCAAAGCCGGTTTGCGCGTGGCGAGCTACGGCGAGCAGGTAAGCGATCCCGTGCTGAAGCGGGCCATAGAACTCAACGCCTTTGAGGAGCGCCGGCACAAGAGCGTGCTGCACAATATGGTCCAGGCTTATGGCATCGGTTTGGAGCCCGAGCCGGAATATCTCAAGCCGAAGGATGCGGAATGGGCCTTCATGGTGACCGGGTACAGCGAATGTATCGACAGTTTCTTCGCCTTCGGTCTGTTTGAGACCGCGAAGCGCTCCGGGTTTTTTCCGCCGGCCCTGGTTGACACCTTCGAGCCCGTGATGCGCGAAGAAGGCCGCCACATCCTTTTCTTCGTGAATTGGGTCGCGTGGTACCGCCGCAATATGCCGCTTTGGCGAAGACCTTGGTTCGCCGCAAAGATTGTCGGCGTTTGGGCTTTTTTGATTTGGGAGCGGATCGGACTCGCACGAGACGTCGCCGGCGGACCTGCGCAAGACAATAATTTCACGGTGAATGGTGCCAAAGACCTCGGCATCGACATCTCCGCGGCGGCGCTGATGGACGTTTGCCTTTCAGAGAACGACCGGCGATTGGAAATCTACGACAAGCGGCTGTTGCGGCCGAATTTCGTGCCACGCCTTGTTCGGCTGGCGCGTCGTTTCATGCGTTCACCCAAGCTCGCTGTCTCTTGACCGCGGGGCGGGCGAAACCCCGATGAAGCCGGGCGCAATATTTGTGGCGATCGCAAGTCTGTGCGGTGCCACATACATCATCTTTCGTGTCGGCTTCGCGTCGATCGCCGGCGCCGCGCTGTCTGTTGGGTGGGGCGGTTTCGCTTTGCTGATCTTGTACGGCGTGGCGACGATCATGCTACTCGGCATCGCCTGGTTTACTCTCGTACCGCCGTATTCTTGGAGCAGCGCCGTCACCTTTTGTTGGAGCAGAGCCGCGCGAGATTCCGCAGGCGAGGTGCTTCCGTTCTCCCAGATCGGCGGATTGGTGATAGGCGCTCGCGCGGCTATCTTGCGCGGCGTCGCAACCGGCACTGTTTTTGGCTCGACCGTCGTGGACGTCACCATCGAGATGATCGCGCAGATCGGCTTCATCGTTTTGGGATTGACCATCTTCGCCGTCCACCTTCGCGCTCCGGCGATGGACACCACCATCGTCAAAACGGCGCTCGTCGGCCTGCTCGTCGCAATTGTTTTGATCGGCGCCTTTTTTATGTTCCAGCGGCGTGGCCTTGCGCTGCTTGAACGAATCGCCCAACGCTTCCTGCCTTCCGCAGCAGCGAGTGCTGCCGCAATCGACGAAGCGGTGAGCCGAATTCATGGCGATCCGCCGCGCATGCTTATTGCCTTCGCGCTGCATTTCCTTGGTTGGCTCGCGAGCGCCTTCGGCCTTTGGCTGGCCTTGGCCCTGATCAACGCGCCGCTTTCATTTGCCGATGCCATCGCGGTCGAAAGTATTTTGTGCGCCGCGCGTAGCGCCGCCGTCTTTGTCCCAGCCGCGATCGGCGTTCAGGAGGCGGGCTATGCGGTGCTCATGCCGCTCTTCGGACTGCCGCCCGAAACCGGCGTCGCTGTTTCGTTGCTCAAGCGGGCGCGCGAGATCGCCATCGGCGCGCCTGTGTTGCTGAGTTGGCAGATGGCCGAGGGGAGGCGCGTTACGGCAGCCCGATCGGACACACTTACGGACAACCGATGATGGCGAAGGATATCGCCTTGGTGACGGGCGCTTCGGGCTTTGTCGGTTCGGCGGTCGCGCGGGCGCTGGTGGCGGACGGCCTTGCCGTGCGCGCGCTGGTGCGGCCAACGAGCCCACGGGTGAATTTCGAGGGCCTCGATTGCGAAGTTGTCGAAGGCGATATCCATGACGCGGCGTCAGTCGCTCGCGCCATGAAAGACGTCCGGTATGTGTTTCATGTCGCCGCCGACTATCGCCTGTGGGCGCGCGATCCCGATGAGATCGTCCGGAACAATCGCGAGGGCACGCGGATTGTGATGGAGGCTGCGCGTGGGGCCGGCGTGGAGCGCATTGTCTACACAAGCAGTGTGGCGACGCTGAAACCGCGAGATGACGGGCGCGATGCCGACGAAAGCGACCGCGCCGATGAAACGTCAGCCATCGGCGCTTACAAGAAAAGCAAAGTAGCGGCCGAGCGCGTGGTCGAGACCATGATCAAGCAGGGGCTTGCCGCCGTGCTCGTCAGCCCGTCGACGCCTGTCGGACCGCGCGACGTCAGGCCCACGCCGACTGGGCGCATCATTGTTGAAGCGGCATCCGGCCGCATGCCGGCCTTCGTCGATACGGGGCTCAACTTGGTCCATGTCGATGATGTGGCGGGCGGCCATTTGCTTGCGCTCAAGAAGGGCCGCGTCGGTCAGACCTATATTCTGGGCGGACAGAACGTCACACTCATGGAGATGCTTGGCGAGATCGCAGGTCTGACGGGACGGAGCGCTCCGCGTTTCCGGTTGCCGCGCGCGCCCCTCTACCCTATCGCATACGCCACAGAAGCGATGGCGCGCGTGACGGGTCGCGAGCCCATGCTGACGGTCGATGCGCTGGAGATGTCGAAGCATCTGATGTTCTTCAGTTCCGCCAAGGCGGAACGGGAGCTCGGCTATTCGGCACGACCGCATGCGGCCGCGTTAGCCGATGCCGTAAATTGGTTCAGAGCGGCCGGGTACATCAAATGATTTGGACGGCGTTCTTTGGCGTGTTGCCACTTCTGATCTGGATCCATCTGCTTCTTTTCCGCGGCATGTTTTGGCTCGCGCGAGAGCGCGACGACGATCCAGGGCCGCCGATAGAGTTGCCGCGGTGGCCGTCGGTGACCGCAGTCGTTCCGGCGCGAAACGAAGCCGATGTGATCGCGCAATCGACCGGCAGTCTTCTCGCCCAAGATTATCCGGGCGTTTTTCGCATCGTTCTCGTTGACGATGAGAGTGATGATGGAACAGCAAAGATCGCTCGTGCGCTCGACAGCGGCACGAAGTTGAGCGTCTTGTCGGGCGAACGCCGGCCTGCGGGCTGGACCGGAAAATTGTGGGCGATGTCTCAAGGCATCGCTTATGCAACTGCGGATGGAGCGCCCGATTACCTTTGGTTCACGGACGCGGATATCGCCCACACGCCTGAGAATTTGCGCAAGCTCGTGGCGCGCGCTCAGTCGGGTGGATTGGTGCTGACTTCGTTGATGGCAAAGCTGCATTGCGCTACCTGGGCCGAGCGCTTCTTCATTCCGGCCTTCGTGTTCTTTTTCGGCATGCTCTGTCCCTTCCGCTGGGTGAACGATCCGAAGTCACGGACGGCGGCGGCGGCCGGCGGCTGCATGCTGGTGGAGCGTAAGGCGCTCGAGTCTGTCGGCGGGATCGGCCAAATTCGCACCGCCATCATCGACGATTGCGCCCTCGGCCGGCTGCTGAAGGCACGCGGTCCAATTTGGCTGGGCCTTACCAATCGCGCCGTCTCTATCCGGCGCTACGCCAGTTTGGGCGAAATTCGTCGGATGGTCGCGCGCTCCGCCTATGCGCAACTCGGCTATTCTCCTTTGCTGCTTCTCGGAACCTTGTTGGGCCTCGCCGTGATGTTTCTGGCCCCACCGCTGTGGGCGTTGTTGGGTAGCGGCGTTGGTCGTGTCGCAGGCCTCGCGACCTGGAGTCTGATGGTCGTCAGCCTCTGGCCGATGCTGCGCTACTATGGCCGATTGCCTATCTGGGGGGCGGCTTTGCCGGTGATCGGCCTGCTCTACGCCTTGTTCACTCTCGATTCTGCACTTCAGCACTGGAGCGGTCGCGGCGGAATGTGGAAAGGTCGCGCCCAGGCTGCGAGGCGAGCATGACGGACGGGCAGGCGTTGACATCGGGTAAGGGTCATCGGGATGAGAATTTTCCCGTGGCCTCGATCTTGATTCATCCGCGCCACCGGCAGGCAATTCTCGCTTTCTACCGGTTCGCGCGTGCGGCCGACGATATCGCCGATCATCCGACTGCGCCGGCGGCCGAAAAGCTGCGCCAGCTTGAAACGTTCCGTGCAAGCCTTATGGGGGAGTCCGATACCGCCGACATTGCCGTTGCGCTACGCGAGACGCTCAAGGCACGCAATTTGTCGGTGCGGCATGCGGCCGATCTTCTGGAGGCCTTTCGCCGCGACGTCACGGTTGCGCGTTATGGCGACTGGGACGCGCTGATGGACTATTGCCGCTACTCGGCGATGCCGGTCGGGCGCTTCGTGCTCGAGGTGCACGGCGAAAGCGAAAGCATCTGGCCCGCGAACGACGCGCTATGCGCCGCTTTGCAAGTCATCAACCATTTGCAGGACTGCGCCCAAGATTATCGCGATCGCGATCGCGTCTATGTCCCGCTCGACATGCTGCAATTGGAAGGGATCGGGCCCGATGCATTCGCGACCGACAAAGCCTCGCCGGCGTTGAGACGCGTGTTTGCAAGTCTCGCGCGCCGCAACGCGGCGATGATCGAGCGCGCGCGCCCCTTCGCACAGGAAATCAAGAGCGCGCGGTTAGCCTTCGAAGTCGCCGTCATCCAGAGACTGGCGGAAGATCTGAACACGAAGTTGACGCTCCGCGATCCGCTGTCGCAGCGCGTTCATCACAACAACATCGAGCGGATCGCATTCACGATCGGCGCCGCGGGGCGGTTCATCGCCACGCGCTTTGCGCGTAATCGGGCTGCGCTTGCTCTCGCGCGTGGCAGGCAATGAGCACAGCAGAAACCACTTCCGGTGCGTCGCAGGACATAAACGCGGTCCGACAGAAAGCTGCGGGAAGTTCGTTCTATTCGGCGATGCGGTTGATGCCCAAGGCCGAGCGCGACGCCATGTTGGCGATCTATGCCTTCTGCCGCGCCGTTGACGACATCGCCGACGACGAGGGCATCGGCTCGCGCTCGGAGCGCCACGACGCGCTTATGCGTTGGCGCGCCGATCTCGACGCGCTTTATGACGCTGGAGCGCCGAAGCAAGCAGCTTTCTTGAGCGACGCCGTCAAGCGATATGGCCTGCGCAAGCAAGACTTCCTCGCCGTGATCGACGGCATGGAGATGGACGTCGCCGAGGATATCCGTGCTCCCAATCTCAATACGCTCGATCTCTATTGCGAGAGGGTGGCAAGCGCCGTTGGCCGGCTTTCCATCAAAGTGTTCGGCATGGAAGAGGGCCCGGGCTTCGAACTTGCGCATCATTTGGGCCGTGCGCTTCAGCTCACCAATATCCTGCGCGACCTAGATGAAGACGCTGGGATTGGGCGGCTCTATTTGCCGCGCGAATATCTGCGCGCGGCGGGCATCGTCGCAGACGATCCCCTAGCGGTCATTTCCGACCCGGCCGTCGACGGCGTGTGCCGTGAATTGGCTGGGCTCGCCCACGCCCGTTATCAAGACGCAGAGCGTGTGTTTCGTGCGCGCCCAAAGGGGCGCATCAGGACGCCGAAGCTGATGGCTGCCGTCTATTCGGAAATTTTGCGTGAGATGGAAAAAGCCGGTTGGGTGCATCCGCGCGTTAAGGTCCGGGTAGGTAAGGCCAAGCTGCTGCGCATCATCGTGACCAGCGGATTGCTGGGATGAACGAAGGTACGGTCTATGTGATCGGAGCGGGCCTCGCCGGGCTCTCCGCCGCGGTCGAGCTTGCGGCGAAAGGAATACGCGTTTGCCTGATCGAAGGCACAGCTCAAGCGGGCGGACGCTGCCGCTCGTATTTCGACGCCGCGTTAGGCCAAGTGATCGATAACGGCAATCATCTGGTGCTGTCCGGGAATCATGCGGTTCACGCTTATCTGCGCACGATCGGCGCGGTCGATAAGCTCGCCGGTCCGAACCGCGCGCGCTTTGCGTTTGCCGATCTTGCAAGCGGTGCACGATGGACGATCGCGCCGAACGAAGGCCCGCTGCCCTGGTGGGTGCTGATCAAAGAGCGCCGCGTGCCGGGAAGTTCGCTTGGCGAATATCTGACTCTGGTGAAATTGCTCGCGACCTCGCGCGGCAAACGGATCAACGAAGTCATCGCGTGCGAAGGTCCGTTGTGGCGAAATCTACTGCAACCGTTTCTGCTCGCGGCTTTGAATACCGAACCGGAGATTGCTTCGGCAGAACTCGCCGCGGCGGTCATGCGCGAAACGCTCGCCAGGGGCGGACACGCCTACCGCCCTCGTATCGCCTCGCCCACTCTGGACGCTGCCTTCGTCGAGCCGGCTCTCGCTTTTCTGCGAGGAAAAGGCGTCGATGTCCGCTTTGGCGGGCGGTTGCGCGCTGTCGGCCTCTCGGGCAATCGCGCGGCATCGTTGGATTTCGCAGAGCAGCAGATGACGCTGGCGCCGCACGATCGTGTAGTCCTGGCGACGCCGTCATGGGTGACGCAAGAGCTGCTTCCGGATATCCTCGCGCCCAACGAATTCCGCGCCATCGTCAACGCGCACTTTGCGATTCCGGCTCCGCCCGGAGCCCCTCCTCTAACGGGTGTGATCGGCGGAACTGCCGAATGGATCTTTGCATTTCACGACCGGATTTCGGTCACGGTCTCGGGCGCGGACCGGATCGTGGATACGGATCGGGAGACATTGGCGAAAGCATTCTGGGCGGATATTGCCGCCGTTTACGGTCTTGGCCTCGATCTGCCGCCGTGGCAAATCGTCAAGGAGCGCCGTGCGACGTTTGCTGCGACGCCCGTTCAAGCGGCCCGACGGGCGAAGGCCAAGACGGCTTGGTCGAACGTCGTCCTCGCCGGGGATTGGACTGACACGGGGTTGCCTGCCACGATTGAAGGGGCTGTGCGCTCGGGCCAGCGGGCCGCCCAGTTGATAGCAGGAGCTTGAGATGGATCAGGTGGTGAGGATCGACCCGACGGATGTGGCGGCACTGATCGCAGGCGCAACCGATGCGCTGGTGAAGCAGCAGCGGAATGACGGCCATTGGGTTTTCGAACTCGAGGCCGATTCAACAATTCCATCCGAGTATGTGCTGCTCGTTCATTATCTCGGTGAGCCCGCGGATCTCGAGCTCGAGCGAAAGATCGGCAACTATTTGCGCCACCGGCAGGGCGATCACGGTGGATGGCCGCTCTATCGTGATGGCGCCTTTGACCTCAGCGCTACGGTGAAGGCCTATTTCGCGCTGAAGATGATCGGCGACTTGCCAGACGCCCCGCATATGGCGCGCGCACGGGAGGCAATTCTGGCGCGCGGCGGCGCGGTAAAGGCGAATGTCTTCACCCGCATTCAGCTTGCTCTCTATGGCGAAACGTCGTGGGACAACACGCCCACGGTGCCTGCCGAACTGATCCTCCTGCCGCGCTGGTTTCCCATCCATCTCTCCAAGATGTCGTACTGGGCGCGCACCGTGATCGTGCCGCTGCTCGTGCTGCAAGCCCTCAAGCCGCTTGCACGCAATGCGCGCGCAATCCATGTGCCGGAGTTATTTGCGCCGAAGGGTGAGCACACGCCGCAACGCGCACCGCATCAAAATCGTTACTGGGCGGCCTTCTTCGCCGCGCTCGATTGGTTGCTGAAGCGTGTCGATCCGGTGTGGCCGAAAGCATTGCGCAAGCGCGCGATCGACCGCTGTTTGAAATTCGTGAAGGAGCGGCTGAACGGCGAGGATGGGCTAGGGGCTATTTATCCGGCGATCGCTAATAGCGTGATGATGCTCGATGCCCTTGGGTATCCGGCAAGTCATCCCGACCGCGCGATCGCGCGCCGCGCGATCGAGAAGCTGCTCATCGTCGGGGACGACGAGGCCTATTGTCAGCCATGCGTCTCGCCGGTGTGGGACACGGCGCTTGCTTGTCATGCCTTGATGGAAGCCATCGGCGAGACAAGCGGTGAGGTCGCGCGTGGATTGGAATGGCTGAAGCCGCGTCAGGTGCTCGATGTCGACGGCGACTGGGCGGAAGAACGGCGCGGCGTGCGGCCCGGCGGCTGGGCGTTTCAGTACAACAACGCGCACTATCCCGATCTCGATGACACGGCGGTGGTGGTGATGGCGCTGGATCGTGCGCGCGCAAGCCCGCAAGGCGCGGATTCCAAAGGTGCGATCGACCGCGGGCGCGAATGGGTGGAGGGGCTGCAAAGTAAGAATGGCGGCTGGGGCGCCTTCGACGCCGACAACGTCTATCACTATCTGAACAACATCCCGTTCGCCGATCACGGTGCGTTGCTCGATCCGCCGACGGAGGATGTGACGGGCCGCTGTGTCGGTATGTTGGCGCAGCTGGGCGAACCCCTGGACAGCGTACGCATGCAGGCGGCGATCGGATATCTGCAGCGCTCACAACTCAAAGACGGAAGTTGGTTCGGGCGCTGGGGCGTGAATTACATCTACGGGACCTGGTCTGTTCTGGCGGGCCTAAATGCGGCGCGTATCGATCCGCAAACGCCGATGGTCCGCACGGCGGTGGATTGGTTGGTGTCCATTCAAAACGACGACGGAGGTTGGGGCGAGAGCTGCGACAGCTATCGGCTCGACTACAAAGGCTATCAACCGGCGCCCTCGACTGCTTCGCAGACGGCGTGGGCGCTTTTGGGCCTGATGGCGGCGGGCGAAGTCGATCACCCCGCCGTGGCGCGCGGCATCGTCTATCTCAAGGAAACACAGCAAGAAGACGGATTGTGGGGCCAGGAGCGATACACCGGCGGCGGATTTCCACGGGTCTTCTATCTGCGCTATCACGGCTATCCAAAATTCTTTCCGCTCTGGGCGGTCGCGCGCTATCGAAATCTGAAGGCCAGCAATTCGCGGCGCGTCGCGTATGGGCTTTAGCTAAGCCGATGCTCGTCCTTGTCACCGGCATGAAGCGCGAGGCGAGGATCGTCGCGCGGGGAAATCAGGTCGTCGTGGCGGGCGGAGACAATTCGAGCCTCGCAGACAGGATTGCGGCGGTGGCGGCGAACGCGCGCGCTCTTCTCAGCATCGGCATTGGCGGCGGTCTGGCGCCGGATCTTCCGGTCGGCGCAGCTGTGATCGCAACGGAAATTGTGTGGGGCGGGGAGCGTTTGCCGACAAATGCAGTATGGCAGGGCGCGCTGGCGAAGTGCTTGCCCGGCGCGATTGCCGGCGCGATCGCGGGCAGCAACAGGATCGTCGTCACACCCGCCGCGAAATCGGTCTTGCATCGCGAGACGGGCGCGCTTCTTGCCGACATGGAATCCCATATCGCAAGCCGCTTTGCCGCGGAACGAAAATTACCCTTTGCGGCTCTGCGCGTGATATCGGACGACGCGACGCACAGCCTGCCGCCGGCGGTGCATGGCGCGATCGGACCGGACGGCGACCTCAGGCTCGGCGCTGTGCTGCGTTCGATCGCCGGCAATCCGGCGCAGATTCCAGAGTTAATCCGCACGGCACGCCGCACGGATCGCGCGATGGTAGAACTTCGCCGCTGCTCAGACCTTCTCGGGAACGGCTTTGCGTGCCCGTATCTCGCCTAGTTGGCGCTCGACGATGCGAGAGTGGAAATGTTCCGCCGGCCGTTGGCGATCGAGAGGGATGTCAGGCGCCATCGGGCCGGACGTTTTCACGCCGCGACTGGCAATCGGGATAAGCTTCCACGGATGTTTCACCGAATCGGCAACGGCGGTGCCTTCGAAACCGCAATGAACCATGCAATTCGCGCACTTCTCGTAGTTCCCGACGCCATATTTCTGCCACTCCGTGCCTTCCATCAGTTCCTTGAAGGTCTTGGCATAGCCTTCGCCGAGCAGATAGCAGGGCTTCTGCCAGCCGAAGACACAGCGTAGCGGCATGCTCCACGGCGTGCATTCATAGGTCTGGTTGCCGGCGAGGAAATCAAGAAACAGGTCAGACTGCGTGAAGGACCATTTCTTCCCGCCGTCGCCGCGAGCGAAAATGTCCCGGAACAGATTCTTCGTGCGCTCGCGGTTGAGGAAATGTTCCTGGTCCGGTGCGCGTTCGTAGGCATAGCCGGGCGAAATCGTGATGCCGTCGACACCTAGCGCCGTCATTTCGTCGAAGAAGGCCGCCGTGCGCGCCGCGTCCGTTCCGTGAAACAGCGTGCAATTGATCTGCGTGCGAAAGCCCTTGGCTTTCGCCAGCTTGATGGCGTCCACGGCCTTCTCGTACACGCCGTCGAGGCAAACGGACTTGTCGTGCATGCCTTTGTCGCCGTCGAGGTGGATCGACCACGAGAAATTCGGGTGCGGTTCGTAGTCGTCGATTTTCTTGGCGAGCAGGAGGGCGTTGGTGCAGAGGATCACGAATTTTTCACGCTCGATGAAGCCTCTAACGATTTTCGGCATCTCGCGATGAAGAAGGGGCTCGCCGCCGGCGATCGACACGACCGGCGTTCCGCATTCCTCTATGGCCTCCATGCATTGGTCGTAAGTGAGGCGCTGGTTGAGGATCTCATCGGGGTAGTCGATCTTGCCGCAACCCGCGCATGCCAAATTGCAGCGGAATAGAGGTTCCAGCATCAAGACGATCGGGTAGCGCTTGCGGCCCAGCAAGTGCTGCTTGACGACGTACGCGCCGACACGCGCTGCTTGCTTCAAGGGGATAGCCACTCAGGTCTCCATTTCTCAAACTTTTTCGCCGATTGAAACTCTGAGCTGAGCGGGCAATCGGAACGCTATATTCTCTTTCTTGCCTTCCATCTCGGTCAGTTCGAGCGCGCTGTCAAATTGGCGAAGCTTCTCGATGACCTCCAACACAAGCTCTTCGGGCGCCGAGGCACCGGCCGTCAGCCCGACAACCTCTTTGTGCGCGAGCCAGGCCGTCTCCAGTTCGCTCGCATCGGCGATCAAATAACTGGGTACGCCGCATTCGCGCCCGATCTCCTGCAATCGATTTGAGTTCGAGCTATTCTTGGCGCCGACCACGAGGACGATGTCTGCAATCTTGCAAAGCTCACGCACCGCGGTTTGCCTATTCTGGGTTGCATAGCATATGTCGGACGTGTTCGGGCCCATCACATCTGGGAATTTTTCGTGCAGCGCGGCGATGATCGAGCGTGTGTCGTCGATGCTCAGAGTGGTTTGCGTGACGTAGGCGATCTTTGTGTCTTCGGGCAGGTCGAGGGCCGAGACGTCCAACGGCGAGGAAACGAGGCGAACCGGTCCTCCGACCTGGCCGATCGTGCCTTCGACCTCCGGGTGACCAGCGTGCCCGATGAGGACTAGTGTGCGCCCCTGCGAGATGTACCGCCTACCTTGCATATGAACCTTGGTGACGAGCGGGCAAGTCGCGTCAAGCACCGGCAGATTTCGCGACGCCGCGTCGTCGATTACCTTCTGAGGCGCGCCATGCGCGCTGAGCACGGTCACCGCACCGTCGGGGATTTCGTCGAGCTCTTCGACGAAGTGAGCACCCTTGTGTCTCAGTTTCTCTACGACGTGGCGGTTGTGAACGATCTCATGGCGCACGTAGACCGGCTCTTCGTAGCGGTCCAATGCTTGCTCCACTATCTCAATCGCTCGAACAACCCCCGCACAGAATCCGCGCGGTTGTGCCAACACTACTCGCATTTCGGCGCTCCGGTCCTGAGCCTCGTTGTTCTCTTCTACGTCTGAGCCGTAAGCGCTCGGCCTTCGCTCAAGAAGGGTAACTTATGGCTCTTTCCGTTTTTCGCAAACGGTTCCGCCCGTCGTTCCTGGTTGTAAGGTTCTGTCCATCGTCGCTGATTGTAAAAATGTGACTTTTTGGGACCCTTATGTTGTCGAGATGTGACGCATCTGGAAGATGCTGGCAAAACTACTGACAAGCCTGGCAAGATGATTGGTATTTCTTAGCTGACTGTAGAAGAGGCAGTTGATGGTCCTTTCAGCAGATAGCGCCAACCGGTCGGTTGGAATCCCGCCTGGGGTTAAGTCCTCTTTCCCGGCGGCGCTTGCCATTGCAGCCGAGGCAGTGGACGCTGCACTTGAGTTGCTTCTACCGAAGCCGGCGGGCCTGCATGCCCGCGTTCAGGAGGCAATGCGTTACGCCGTGTTTGCGGGAGGCAAGAGACTGCGCCCTTTTCTCGTCATGCAAAGCGCAGCGTTGTTCGACGTGGAGCCCCAACAAGCTGTGCGAACAGCCGCAGCAATAGAAAGCGTCCATACCTATTCGCTCGTTCACGACGACCTGCCCTGCATGGATGACGACGACCTGCGCCGCGGCCGTCCGACGGCGCATAAGGCTTTTGACGAGGCAACGGCGGTATTGGCGGGCGATGCTTTGTTGACCGCTGCTTTCGAAATTCTCGCCGACGCCGGGACCCATCAATCACCATCGGTCCGCTGCCGATTGGTCAGCGAGCTCGCACGCGCGGCGGGAAACAACGGAATGATCGGCGGACAGATGATCGATATGCAAGCAGCAGAAAAACATCTGCTTGCGGACGATGTGATCACGCTCCAACAAATGAAGACTGGCGCTCTGTTCGAATTCTGCTGCGTGGCAGGATCGATGCTTGGGCAAGGCAGCATTGCCGACGAGAAGCGCCTGCGCGGCTACGCGCATGATATCGGACTCTTGTTCCAAATTACGGACGATCTTCTGGACGTCTTGGGTTCCGCCGAAAAAACCGGTAAAGCGGTCGGAAAAGACAACGAGCAGGGTAAGAAAACGTTGGTTTCTCTTTGGGGGATTGATGTCGCGCGCCAAAAGGCGCAGGGGCTGGCACAGCGTGCTGCGCAGACGATGGCGCACTACGGACCGGCCGCGGATGCGCTGCAGGCTCTACCGGCCTACCTCCTCGAGCGCGAATCCTAGTTCTTTCGTATTTCAACCTAGAACCGACCGAGTCATGTGATGAGTTCAAGAACAACAAGCTCGCCGTTATCGCTTCTCGAGGACATCAATTTGCCGTCGGATCTGCGACGGTTGGACAAAGGCCGGATGCGCGCGGTTGCCGACGAGTTGCGCGCCGAAGTGATCAGCGCCGTCTCGGTCTCGGGCGGACATTTCGGAGCGGGGCTCGGCGTCGTCGAGTTGACTGTGGCGTTGCATTTTGTGTTCGACACGCCCACCGACAAGGTTATCTGGGATGTCGGCCATCAAGCCTATCCGCACAAAGTATTGACCGGGCGCCGCAATCGAATCCGCACGATTCGTCAGGGCGGCGGGCTGTCGGGTTTCACCAAGCGCGCGGAAAGCGAGTATGACGCCTTCGGCGCCGCGCATTCATCCACCGCAATCTCGGCCGGAATGGGAATGGCGGTGTCTCGGGACCTGAGCGGCAAACAACACCACGTCATAAGTGTTATCGGAGACGGCGCCATGTCGGCGGGCATGGCCTATGAGGCTCTAAACAACGCGGGAGCCAGCAAATCACGTCTTCTGGTGATCTTGAACGACAACAATATGTCGATCGCGCCCGCGACCGGGGCGCTCAACGCGCATCTCAACCGCGTCACCAGCGGGGAATGCGAACAACCGGCGATCTTCGAGCTTTTCGGAATGCGGTATCTTGGACCAATCGACGGTCACGACGTCGATAGTCTTATCGCGACGCTGGAGGCGATCCGCGACGACAAGCGCTGCGGCCCGACACTTCTGCACGTCGTCACGGAAAAAGGGCATGGTTATGCGCCGGCAGCCAATTCTCCCGACAAGGGGCACGCCGTCGCAAAATTCGACGTGGCGACCGGTGCTCAAACGAAAGCAAAAAGCAGTGTACCAAGTTATACGAGCGTTTTTGCGGGCGAGTTGATCAAGCAGGCGGAGAAGGATCCGAAGATCGTCGCGATTACCGCCGCCATGCCTTCAGGTACCGGACTCGACAAATTCGAAAAGGTGTTTCCGGATCGCATGTTCGATGTCGGTATTGCGGAGCAGCACGCGGTAACCTTTGCCGCGGGTCTCGCAGCCGAGGGCTACAAGCCTTTTTGCGCGATTTATTCGACATTTCTGCAACGCGCTTACGATCAGGTCGTGCACGACGTCGCGATCCAAAATCTGCCTGTGCGCTTCGCGATGGACCGTGCGGGCTTGGTTGGCGCCGACGGCTGCACGCATGCCGGCAGTTTCGACATAGCGTATCTGGGCTGCCTGCCTGGCATGGTGATCATGGCGCCTGCCGACGAGGCTGAACTTGCACATATGGTTGCAACAGCGGCCGCTTATGACGAGGGCCCGATCGCATTTCGTTTCCCACGGGGCGATGGTGTCGGCGTGGCGCTGCCCGAGCGGGCGGAGGTACTGCCCTTGGGTAAGGGACGCGTTCTGCGCGAAGGCGAGGACGTGGCAATCCTGAGCCTCGGCACGCGGCTGGCCGACGCACTGGCGGCGGCGGAAATGCTCTCGGTCCAAGGGATATCCTGTACCGTCGCCGATGCACGCTTCGCCAAGCCCATCGATCGCGATCTGGTGCGGTCGTTGGCGCGCCATCATCGAATTCTCGTAACGATTGAAGAGGGCTCCGTCGGCGGGTTCGGCTCACAGGTGCTTCACGACCTGGTCCATCTCGACCTGCTGCGCGGCGGACTCATCGTTCGCACGCTGACGCTGCCCGACCGGTTCCAGGATCATGACGATATGGCCCGCCAATACGCCGAAGCCGGCTTGGACGCCCGGTCAATTGCTCGCGTCGTTGCGGAAGCATTCGGCGCCGGCAACGTTCTGCCCGCCGTCAGATCGAACAAGCCGGAGCCCGTGCAGCTATCAAGCCGCCGCACGGCGCGATCGACGTAGCGTATGCACGCCGTCAAAGTTGGAGCGCCGACCGACGACATTCACCTTTTGTTAGGGCTCGACCACGGGCCTCCCGGCGGGCTTGGCAGTTGCGCTTCCTCTCGCATCTTTTTTAACTATGCTCGCAAAGAACCGAACGGCCTTCGCTCTTTGCATAGAGGTGCCCGTGTCTACTGCCGCCAGGGCGTCGAATGCCGCCAGGGCGTCGAAGCGCCCAGGCCTTAGAACAAGGTGTCCGGCATGGATGGCGTCGTCACGGACCTGCTGAAGCGGGTTATCGAAACTCAGCACGGCGGGATCGGCACGTTCGTCCAGTCCGTCCGCGTGCATAAGGCCAATGCCGACAGAACCCAATGGGACGGCATCGTCCATATCTTCGACTTGAAGGGCAACCCCAACGCCAAACGGGCCTACGCGTGGTCCTCGCCGGTCAAAGGCAGCACAAAGCCGCGATATTTCGCCGTCTTGCATCAAGCGCGCATCACTGGCCCGGCCGAGGCCGTAAAGGCTGCGGCGGCAGCGATCCGCAAGTGGGGCTAGAACCCGCTACTTCCGTGCGGCAACCTTTTTGCCGCGGATGGTCTCAGACGAAGATCCCAACACCATCGGATTCGCTTCAAGGCTTGACGTATCGAAGCCGTGATAGAGCGACAGGAAGCGAAATGGGTGCGCCTGGTACGAGCGATACATGACGTTGTTGATGTCGCTCGTTGTGTCAAAGGTGTCGATGCGTGCGCCTTTGCCCCGAAGCGACAAATGATGTCGCGCCATCAGAAGGCCGAACTGATCGATCCAGCGCGACACCTCGCTCCCGCTCAATGCCCGCTCCAGATAGGCTTTGAGGAAGCGTAAGAACGTGTTTGCGTTTTGCGTGGGATTCACCAGGACTAGATTCGCCGTCAGACGTGATCCGGCGTTTGTGTTGGCCGCATTCTCATTCAGTACGACATCTGCGTCCGCGCAGCGCTCCAGCAGATCCGCGACGCCGCGCTGAAGCAGAATATCGATGTCGGAGACGAACACCGGCAATTTCAACTTCCGCAGCAGCGTTCCCAGCCTGAGAAAACGCACCGATTGGAAATGCGCCACCGGTTTCGCGATAAACCCTTTGGGAGGCGCGTCGTAGCATTTGGTCGTGACATGCTCGGCAGCGAAACGATCGCCGGCGAAAAACAGGCGTTTGTCCCTGATGCCAATTCCCTTGGCGACGGCTTTGATGTCCTTGGCGCCACCAATGACGTGGACGACCACCAGGCAACTCACGTCGCAAAATTTTAGAATCGACTTGATGTACCAGCGCGCATAAAGATCGACGTAGCTTCGATCCGCCGCTGCAAAGAACACGGCCCTCGCGCCAAGGCGTTGGGCGCGAGCCTGTAGCTGCTTCCAATCAACGGGGCGCCCGTCCGCCGTGGCCAAGGCAACCGCGCTTTCTTTGGCGGGTGTAGGCGTCGGGTTCAGCACGAGGGGCAAATCAAGCGCCTGAGCGGCGAGGCGATAATGTTTCGCCCAGCCTTCCCATTCCGAGCCCTGCGGCACATCGACCACAAGCCCTCGGGCGGTTTTCAGCAGCTGCCCGACTTTTTTTGCCGCGCCATCGTCGAGGGGCGCGCACAAGGTCAAGCTCGCGGCGTCGTAGAGATTGCGCAGGCTGAGAAGAGGATGAACGTCGGTTGCGGATTCCACCGCGGTTTGCGCGCCAAGGGCGGTGCGGGCAAGCGCATGCGCGGGATCAAGCTTCAGCAGCGCCGCTGCATACTTGGCTGCTATGTGCTTGCGATCCAGCGCTACGTTGCACGAAAGGGCGGAATTGAGCAGTGCGATATTGCCTGGCGCGACAGCGGCGAGCGCCGACGCATACTTCTCCGCCTCGGCGACTTGGCCCGCCGCAACATAGTCGTTGAAACATTTGATCGCAGCCGGCATCTGCGCGCGGATATCTTCGATTAGGACGTCCGCGTTCGTCGCAACCGTCTTGAGGACCGCGAGCTTCTCGATCGCCTTGAGGGTTTGGCCGTCGGCACCGAGCATACTCACAATCTGTTGCAACGTCTCGACATTGCCGGATTGCAGCGTATCGACGTGCTCCAACAGCACGAGCGCATCCTTGTATCTGCCTTCGCGGCCAAGCGAATTTGCCAAGTGCCGAAGACTGCTGAGCTCGCGATGCGGCTGCTCCAGAACGTGCGTGTTCATCGCGTTCCGGTCTTGCGCCGTTTGACCGGCACTGCCTGCTCGCGTTCACGCACGACCTTGGGCGCCTCGATCTTCTTCATGGAAGTATTTCTCGCGGCGGCGGCGATATCGGCCTCAGTCCACGAACGACCGTCCGCGTTCATCGGTCGCGACAAATGCCGGCGCTCAAGCGCCGCCTTGTACAGGCTTTCGTATTCCGCTGTCGCCAAGAGTTCTTGGTGCTCATGGTCTAACGCGATGCCGATTTCGAGATAGGCATCGAGGTTAGCGAGGTTGGGCCGTGGCAAGAGGCCCTTGCGGTAATCGTCGACCATGCCGCGATACAAATCTTGCAATCGCGCGACCAATTTGTCCGTCGCGAAGAGCATGCAGCGATCGCGCTCCTTGGCCAACCTTGCTTTGTAAGCCCGCACTTGCTTTGGGTTGAAGCCAAGCGACACTGCGCGCTCGACATAGGTGATCGGATCGGCGACCACCAATTCGGGCAGCCCGGCTGAGCGAACCAAACTGCCGCAGACGCGCGAGGCGAACCCGCGGCCAGACAGCGTCAATACCGGCACTCCCATCCAAAGCGCATCCGACGCCGTCGTGTGCGCGCCGTAAGGCACCGTGTCCAAGAACAGGTCCGCCAGCGGATAACGCGCAAGGTGCGCGGCATTCTTGACCCGCAGCGCAAAAACCAGCCGCGTGCGTTCAACGCCGTGACGCTCGGCGTATTCCTTCAGGCGGGTCTTGGTTTCTTCCGAGCTGTCGAGGAGCCAGAGTACGCTGCCCGGCACGCGCTTCAAAATATCCAGCCAACGGTCGAACGTGAAGCGCGAGATCTTGTGCGTGCCGTTGAAGCAGCAATAGACGAAGGCATCGTCCGGCAGTCCCATCTCGCCGCGCGTGGGTGCGGGCGCCACCTCCCGCTTGCGGTCGTTCGGCTGATAACACGGCAAGCGAACGACCTTTTCGGAGTAGTACTTCTCCGAGCCTGGGGGAATGATCCAATCGTCGGCGACAATGTAGTGGTGGTACGGCGTACCCATCGTGCCGGGATAGCCGAGCCAATTCACGAGGATCGGCGCGGGCCGCCGCGCGAACACTCCGGTGCGCGCGTCGCGCGTGTGCCCGTTGACGTCGACCAAGATATCGATCCCATCGGCCGAAATCTTCGCCGCCGCCTGGTCGTCCGTGAGCTGACGAATATCGGTCCAGTTTTTTACCGCCGCCTTCGTGCGCTGGCTGAGTGCGCTGTTGGATTCGGGGCCGCAATAGTAAACGAACACGTCGATGTCGGATTGGGTGTGCAGTTCAAAGAACTCGGCCATCAGATAACCGACGGCGTGATCACGCAAATCCGATGAAACATAGCCAACGCGCAGCCGACGCGCCTTGAGGTTGATCGGCGCTTTGCGGCGATCGGCCTCCGGGGAGTGCGGCCCCTCCGCGTTTGATTGGCGGGCGTAACGATCGGCACAAGCCAGTTGCAGCAGCGGATCATCGGTGTATACGGCCATCGACAACGGATGAATGCCGCGCGTCAGCGCCTTGCGATCCATGCGTTCGGAAGGAACGATGATCGGCCATTTGCATTGGGCGAGCCGCAAGGCGACAAGTTGTTCGATGACGTCGTTCTGCTGCGGACTGATGTCCAGGCATTGCTGAACCGCTGCTTCGGCACGCTCGGGGAGCTGGCGATCCGACAGCACGCGCGCGATCTGCTTCAGCGTTGTGGCGACGTGTGAGACGTTGGTGCCGGTCAAAGGCAGCGGACGGTTGACGGCGGTCGTCCACAGTTCGAGAGCCCGATCGGGGGCGCCGGAGCGCTCGAGAATTCCACCGAGGTTGATATAGCCCGGAATGAAGTCGGCATTCAGCGCGATTGCTTGTTGCAACGCCGCCGCCGCGCCGGCAACGTCGCCGCACTGGCTGTCGAGCGCCGAACAGTTGAAATAAGCAACGTAGAGAAGGGGGTGCTGAGGATTGGCGGTGATCCACGCGCGGTAGAGTTTTCGTGCGGGGTCGGCCTGATCCGCGGCAGTCAACTTGCTTGCTTTGTCGATCAATTCCGTCAGTGCAAGCGAGCCGCTCGCGATCTTCTGCAATGCGTTAAGGAACAGATTTTCTGACATGCGCGCGTCGCCTCGTCCGGGGGACACTGTTCCCCGTTATCGGCGAAGAAGTTGGACGATTATGCTTACAATTCCGCTAACGCGGGGGAGCGGGAGTCCAAGCGCGGGGTGGCCGGCCACGATCGGCCGCCACCCGGCACTATTGCGATCGGCCTTAACCGCTGGCCAGGACGTAGGCTTCGATCTGCGCCGCGTCCATGCTGCCGATTTGCGTCGAGTTGAAGCCGGCAAGCTGCGTCGTCGTCATCGCCGTTATGTTCGTCGTCGACAGCTGATCGATCTGAGTGATCGTCAGGGCTCCGACCTGCGTCGCGGTCAACGAACCGACTGCCGTCGTCGACAGAGCGCCGATTGCCGTGGTCGTCAGGTTGGCGACCTGCGTCGGCGTCAGGACGGCAATCTGGGTGCTGAGGAACTCGTCGAGATCCGATGCCGAGAGGCCGTGGATCTGGCTCGTGTTCAGGCTGGCGACTTGCGTCGTGCTCAGGCCCGCCACTTGCGTTGCATTGAGCGCGGCGAAGTTCGTCGCACTCAAGTTCGACAGCTGCGTCACCGACAACGCGCCGATCTGAGTGTCGGCGAACTCACCGATGTCAGTCGTGAACAGCGCGCGCAACTCGGTTCCCGTCAAAGCGGCCATTTGCGTGCCGTTGAGCGCCGCGACCTGCGTTGAATTTAGCGCCGAGAAGTTGGTGGCGCCGAGGCCGGCGACCTGCGTCGTCGACAGCGCGGCGATCTGGGTGTCGCCGAACTGGCTGATGTCGGTCGCGGTCAGACCGCGCAGCTGAGTGACGGTCAGAGCACCGATTTGTGTCGTGCTCAGGCTGGCGACTTGCGTGTCGACCAGCGCCGAGAGGTTCGTGCCGCTCAGGCTGGCAAGCTGCGTCGTCGTCAACGCCGCGATCTGCGTCCCGTTCAGCGAGGCGATGTTCGTGGCGCTGAACGCGCCAAGCTGAGTCGTAGTCAACGTCGCAATCTGCGTATCGGCGAAGGCGGCAGCGTCCGTCGTGGTCAGACCATGCAACTGCGTCGTCGTCAAAGCGCCGATCTGGGTCGTCGAGAAGCTGCCCACCTGGGTGTCGATCAGTGCCGACAGATTCGCCGTATTTAGGCTGGCGATCTGCGTCGTCGTCAGGCTGCCGACCTGGGTCGTGTTGAGTGTGGCGAGGTTGGTCGGACCGAAGGCCGACAGCTGAACCGTCGTCAGCGCGCCGATTTGCGTCGGGGTGAACTCGCCGACATCGGTCGTCTGCAACGCGGCGATCTGGGTCGTCGTCAGGCCGTGCAGCTGGGTCGTGGTCAAGCTCGCGACCTGCGTATCGACCAAAGCCTCGAATGTGGTCGCGCTGAACTTGGAGATCTGAGTGGCGTTGAGCGCGTCGAGCAGGGTCGTCGAGAGTTCGCCCACGTCGGTGGCGTTGAGGCCGGCGAGTTGGGTGACGCTGAGGCCCGCGAACTGCGTCGCCGTCAAGCCGCTCATTTGTGTGGAGTCGAAGGCCGACAGATTGGTCGCGCTGAACGCGGCCAGCTGTGTTGCGCTGAAGGAGGCGATCTGGGTGGCGGTGAACTCGTTCGCGTCGGTCGTGGTCAAGGCCGCGACCTGGGTCGTGGTCACACCCTGCAGCTGTGTCGTGGTCAGGGACTGAACGGTCGGCGCGTCGAGCGAAGAGAAGTTCGTGGTGCTGAGGCTTGACAATTGTGTCGGGCTCAAGGCGTCGATCTGGGTCGCGTTGAACTCGGCGAAGTCGGTGGTCGACAGGTTCTTCAGCTGTGTCGTGGTCAGAGCGCCGATCTGCGTCGTGCTCAGATCCGCGATCTGCGACGCCGTCAGCGCCGACAGATTCGCCGCGCTCAGGCTGGCGATCTGCGTCGTCGTCAAGGCGGCAACTTGCGAATCGTTGAGCGCGGCCAGATTGGTCGGGCCGAACGCCGCCAGCTGGGTCGTCGAGAGCGCGGCGATTTGCGTGGTGACAAACTCGCCGATGTCGGTGGTCGTGAGAGCCGCGATCTGCGTCGTCGTCACGCCGCGCAGCTGGGTAGCCGTTAGCGCCGCGACCTGCGTGTCACCCAAGGCGGCAAAGGCGGCCGGCGTGAATCCCGAAAGTTGCGTTGCGCTCAAGGCGCCCAGCTGGGTCGTGCTGAATTCGCCGATGTCGGTCGCATTTAGGCCTTGCAGCAGCGTGGTGCTGAGACCCGAGATCTGGGTCGTCGTCAGGCCGGAGAACTGAGTCGCGTCGAGCGCCGACAGGTTCGTGGCTGTGAAGGCGCCGATCTGTATGGCAGTGAACGAGCCGAGCTGGGTCGAGGTGAACTCATTGACGTTGGTCGTCGACAGACCCTTGAGCTGAGTTGTGGTCAGCGCATCCACCTGCGTCGTCGTCAGATTACCGATCTGCGTCGCGTCGAAGGCCGAGAAATTGGTGGCCGAGAGGTTGGCGATTTGCGTCGTGGTCAAGCCGCCGAGCTGCGTCGCGGCCAGCGCGTTCAGATTGGTCGGGCCGAACAGGGCAAGCTGCGCGTTCGACAGGCCACCGATTTGCGTCGCGGTGAATTCGCCGACGTCCGTGGTCGACAGGGCAGCAATCTGGGTCGAGGTCAAGCCACGCAACTGGGTGACTGACAAACTACCGACTTGCGTGTCGTCGAGCGCGGCGAAAGCCGTCGCCGTCAGATTCGAAAGCTGCGTCTGGGTCAGGGCGCCGAGTTGCGTCGTGCTGAACTCGCCGATGTCGGTGGCGTTAAGGCCGCGCAGCTGCGTCGTGCTGAGGCTGGCGACTTGTGTCGTGGTCAGCCCGGCGACTTGCGTCTGATTGAGCGCGGAGAGGTCCGTGGTGCTGATTTGTGTGAGCTGTGCGGTGGTCAACGCGGCGATCTGCGTGTCGGCGAATTCACCGATGTCGGTGGTCGTCAAGGCGCGCAGCTGCAACGTGGTGATGGCGCGGATCTGGGTCGCGTTCAGGGCGGCGATCTGCGTGTCGCCGAGGGCGGAGAAGTTCGTCGTGCTGAGGCCTGCGATCTGGGTCGCGCTCAAGAAGCTGATCTGCGTTGTGTCTAGGGCGCCGAGGTTGGTCGGGCCAAAGGCCGCCAGCTGCGTCGTTGCTAGCGAGCCGATCTGCGTCTCGGTGAACTCGACGACGTCGGTGGTGGAGAGGCCGGCGATCTGCGTCATCGTGACGCCGCGGAGCTGTGTGGTCGTCAAGCTCGAAACACCAGTCGCGTCGAGCGCGGCAAAAGCGGTCGCGGTCAGGTTCGAGATCTGCGTTGAGGCCAGCGCGCCGAGCTGGGTGGTCGAGAACTCGCCGATGTCGGTCGCGTTCAGGCCGCCCAATTGCGTTGCGTTCAGGCTGGCAATTTGCGTCGTCGAGAGACCGGCGACTTGAGTCTGGTTAAGCGCCGACAGGTTTGTCGCGCTGAAGGCGGACAATTGCGCCGTGCTCAGAGCGCCGATCTGGGTGTCGGCGAATTCGCCGACGTCGGTCGTCGTCAGGCCGCGCAGTTGAAGGATTGTCAGCGCGCCAATCTGAGTGGTGGTGAGCGCGCCAATTTGCGTGTCGGCAAGCGCCGAAACGTTCGTCGCGCTCAGATTGCCGAGCTGTGTCGCGGACAGCGCGGCGATCTGCGTGTCGGCGAACTCGCTGATGTCGGTGGTCGACAGGCTGCGCATCTGCGTCGCCGTCAGCGCGCCGATCTGGGTCGTCGTGAAGAGGCCGAACCGCGTGTCGTCGAACGCCGACAGATTGGTTGCGTTCAAGCCCGCGATCTGGGTCGTCGTCAGGCCGCCGACCTGCGTCGCGTCGAGCGCGCCGAGGTTTGTCACGCCGAAGGCCGCGACCTGCGTGGTGGCCAACGCGCCGATCTGGGTGGCTGTGAACTCAGCGATGTCGGTGGTCGAAAGCCCCGCGATCTGCGTCGTCGTCATGCCGCGCAATTGCGTTGTGGACAGGCTCCCGATCTGCGTGGCGTCCAGCGCCGCAAAGCTCGCCGCCGCTAGGTTAGAGAGCTGCCCTGAGCTGAAGGAATTGAGTTGGGTCGTGCTGAACTCACCGACATCGGTGGCGCTCAGGCCGCGCAACTGAAGCGCGCTGAGGCTGGTCAGCTGGGTCGAGGTCAGTGCGGCGACTTGCGTGTTGTTGAGCGCCGAGAAATTGGTCGGGGTGAAGGCGGCGAGCTGGAGCGTGCCGAGCGCCGCGATTTGCGTATCGGCGAACTCGCCGATGTCGGTCGTGGTCAAGCCTCGCAACTGCGTGGTGGTCAGCGCGCCGATCTGCGTGGTGGTCAGCGCCTGGACCTGAGTGTCGGCCAGCGCCGAGATATTCGTCGCGGTTATGGCTGCGAGCTGTGTCGCGCTGAGTGCCGCGATCTGAGTGTCGGCGAAATCGCTGACGTCGGTCGACGTCATGTTTTTCAGCTGCGTGACGGTCAGCGCGCCGATCTGCGTGGTCGTCAGGCCGCCGAATTGGGTCGCGTTGATCGCGGACAGGTTCGTGGCGCTTAGGTTCGCGATCTGAGAGGTGGTCAAGCCGCCGATCTGCGTTGCGCCGAGAGCACTGAGATTGGTGACGCCGAGCGCCGCGAGCTGCGTATTCGCCAGGGCGCCGATTTGAGTCGCGGTGAACTCGTTCACGTCGGTCGTGGAGAGGCCGGCGAGTTGTGTGGTCGCGAGGTTGTGAATCTGGGTCGTCGACAGACCGGCGACCTGGGTGGCATCGAGCGCCGAGAAGTTCGTTACCGACAGGGCGCGCAGCTGCGTCGTATTGAAGGCCCCGACCTGCGTGTCGACAAACTCGGAAATGTCGGTCGTTCTCAAACCGGCAATTTCCGTCGTCGTCAGACCCGCGATCTGGGTCGTTGTCAACGCGCCGATCTGCGTGTCGGCGAGCGAGGAGAAATTCGTCACGCCCATCGCGCCGATTTGCGAGGTGCTCAGCGCCGCGATGTGCGTTTGGTCGAAATTGTCCAACTGCACGCTAGTCATCGAGGCAAACTGTTGGTTGGTCAGAACCAGAAGTTGCGAGGTGTCGAACACCAGCGCACTCGAGAATTGCGGGATCTGCGTTACCGTCAAACCGCGCACTTGGGTCGGAGAAAGTGCCGCAAGCTGCGTTGCGCTGATTACCGCGATGCCGCTTGTGTTGATGGCACCGACTTGCGTCGAGCTCAATGAGGCGATGTCGGTTGTCGTCAAGCTCTGAATCACCGTCGTCGACAACGCTGCGATTTGTGCAGGTGTCAGAAGCGAGATCGACATTGAAAGTCACCAGGTGTTGAAGGCGGAAGAAAATGCGCGAAGCGCCCAAGGTGGACGCTTTGGCGCGCAAACCGTATCACTCGCTTTGTTTAGTATTGGTTACGCAAAGAAGAACCATTACCAAAGTATTGTCGCCGTCTCTCTCAATTGAGAATCTGTTCAGATGTTGCGTTTCATACGCCGCTCATGCGGGCGTGGATTGCGCAGGACGAGCGCTGAAACTCGCGCAAATCTCAGGGGAAATCTCGTTCGCGGCGCCGAGACCGAGACGCTCAAGCTGCTATGATTTCGGATCGATTCGCCGATCCGGAGCCGGTAGAACAACCTTTAGGTCGATCGCATGAAAGCTTTTCGTAAGAGAATTCTTGTGACCGGCGGCGCCGGGTTTCTCGGATCGCATCTGTGCGAGAGGTTGGTGGGCGAAGGATTCGACGTGCTCTGCGTCGACAACTATTTCACCGGCGCCCGCGACAACATCGTGCATCTGCTCGCCAACCCGCGCTTCGAAGCGATGCGCCACGACGTTACGTTCCCGCTCTATTTGGAGGTCGACGAAATCTACAACCTCGCGTGCCCGGCGTCGCCGATCCACTATCAGTTCGACCCGGTGCAAACGACCAAGACGTCCGTGCACGGTGCAATTAACATGCTGGGCCTGGCCAAGAGGATCAAAGCGAAAATCCTTCAGGCCTCGACGTCGGAGGTCTACGGCGATCCAACCGTCCACCCCCAGAAGGAAGACTATTGGGGCAACGTCAATCCGGTCGGGACGCGCTCGTGCTACGATGAAGGCAAACGCTGCGCGGAGACGTTGTTTTTCGACTATTATCGCCAGCACAGGATGCGCATCAAGGTCGCGCGCATCTTCAACACCTACGGACCGCGGATGCATCCAAACGACGGCCGGGTCGTGTCGAACTTCATCGTTCAGGCGCTGCGCGGCGAGCCGATCACCGTATTCGGCGAAGGCCGGCAGACGCGCTCGTTCTGCTACGTGGACGACTTGATCGATGGGCTCGTCCGCTTGATGGATTCCGCCGACGAGACAACGGGGCCGATCAACATCGGAAATCCCGGCGAGTTCACGATCGTTGAATTGGCCAGGAAGGTGATCGATCTGACCGGCTCGCGCTCAAAGCTGGTCTACGAAAAGTTGCCCGCAGACGATCCGATGCAGCGCTGCCCGGACATCACTTTGGCGCGCGAAAAGCTGCAGTGGGAGCCGAAGGTCCCGTTGCAAGAGGGCTTGCGACGGACGATCGCGTATTTCGAAGAGATGCTGAGGGCCGGCACCCACACGGCACTGCAATCACTGAGCGCAGGCCGCGGCTGAGCGTCCTCACGGCTGTGCCGACACGGACACCGCGTGTCGACGTCTGTGACGGTCTGGAACTCACGTTAAACGGTTCGCCAGGCTGACGCAGTGTCATAGAAAAAGCGCTCTTCGATCACGCGGTCGCCCCGCCAGCGCTGCAGGGACAACTCTTGCAAACGCTTCGTCGTGCCGTCCGGCGTGGTGGCATCGAACGTCCAGTTGATCGCAACAAGATCACCGTCGATGAGAAAGGTCGGTGCGGGATGCGTATGCATGCCCTGCAGCCTTTTCAGGGCTTTGGCTTCATGTTCCATCAGAAGCGTGCGTCCGCGCCGCGGCTCTTGCAGGTTTTCCTGCATCGAAGCGTCCTCGTGATAGAAATCGGCGATCGCTTTGACGTGATCGCCGCCGACCACGGCGGCGATGAAAGCTTTGACGCGCTGGCGGTCCGGCATGTCGATGGTGCCTTCTTGTTGCCTACGGCGACGGGGCGCGGACTTCGGTTTTCGCGGCCTGACTCATCGTCAATGGCGGCATGTAGAGCAGCAGCGACGAGGCGACGAAGACCGACGAATACGTACCGCTCAAGATGCCCCAGAGGATCGTCACCGAAAAACCGAAGAGCGTGTGGCCGCCCCAGATGGCGAGCGGAATGAGCGCCAAGGCGACCGTCGTGCTGGTCTTTACCGTGCGCGCGAGCGTCTGGTTGGTGGAGAGGTTGATCAATTCGCCGAGCGGCGATTTCTTGAATTTGCGCCGGTTCTCGCGGATACGGTCGAAGATGATGACGGTCTCGTTGATCGAATAGCCGGCGAGCGTGAGGAGCGCCGCGATCGACGTCAGATTGAAATCGAGGCGCGCCACCGAATAGAGCCCGACCGCCATCAGCACGTCGTGGCCGTTCGAAAGAAGGGCGGACACGCCGAATTGCCACTCGAATCGGAACGCGACGTAAATCGCAATCATCAAGACCGCCAACACCGCCGCGATCACCCCGGTTTGGAAGAGTTCACCCGATACCTTTGGTCCGACGGCTTCGACGCGGGGGTAGGTATAACTGGGGCCCAGCGCGGCCTTTATCTTCTGCGCGACCTCCTGCTCTTGGTTGACAAGCTTGGCAGAAGGCTGCACGCGAATTTGGGCGTCCTTCTGTTCGCCCTTGCCGTTGGCGAGCGTTTGCACCGCGACTTCGCCAAAGCCCAGGCCCGTTACTTTGGCTCGAATTTCGCTGAGCTTGGCTTCGTCGATGATGGTGGGACTTCCGACCTCGATTAGGACACCGCCGGTGAAATCGATGCCGAGATTGAGGCCTTGAAACCAGAGCGAGGCGAGGGCGATCACCAGCAGCAGACCGTCGACGGAAAAGGCATACCAGCGCCGCCCGACGAAATCGAAGTTCGGATTCTTGATTGCCCAATTGAAGCGCGCCATGAAGTCGTCCGTTTCGCGGTCAGCCGAAGAGGGGGCGGATAGAACCGCAAGCCGTCTCAGCGCACAATGCTTATTTGCGCCTTTTACTTGTGGCCCATTGACTGAGATTCAATCGCGTGGGGCGTTGCCGATGAGCACTAACCTCGCTTCATTTTGAGCGATCCGTCGGCCTCGAGCGGCCAATGCGGGTTAAATGCGACCTCCCACGGGTGGCCGTCGAGATCGGCAAAGTAGCCCGAATAGCCGCCCCAAAAGACATCTTGAGCCGGCTTCAGAATCTTCGCACCTGCGCCTTTGGCCTCGACCAGGACGCGGTCGACCTCCGCTTTATCGCGCGCGTTGTAGGCAAGTGCGATGCCGCCGAATTGCGCGTTGGGCGCGTCATCATGGAGTGCGGCATCTTCGGCAAGGGCTGGGCGCGGATAAAGACCCATGACGCTGCCCTGAAGTTGAAAGAAGACTATGTCGCCGCCACTGGCTTCGCGCGCCGTCCAACCGAGCAATTCATAAAACCTGCGAGATCGCGCGAGATCTCGAACACCGAGCGTCACCATTGTTATTCGCTGGTCCATGATTGCTCTCCTTGGATATTAGAACAAAAGCGGAACAAGAGCGCCCCGTCAAGTGGGAGGGGACGGACTTCGAATTCCAATTGCCACCAGTTCCCCGGGGCCACTACGTTGACCAACGGAGAAAACGCTCACAAAAACTCACGAAGGCTTTCAAACCATGGCGAATAAGGATCGTGGGCTGCTGCTTGTTGGCGCGGCCGTTGCGGTTGTGTTTGGGATTCCGCTCATCGGAATCCTAGCCGGCGGTAAGGGGCCGTCGCTACCGCGCGACGTCACGGAGACCACTTCTTCGGTCGGTACGCCGCCGCAGTCGAGCGGCGTCGGCACCGGCCCGCGTCAGGTCAATCAGGCGAGGCTCGCACATGCGACCGAAGTCGACGGCGCGCGCATCGTTGCGGCCGATGCGGAGCCCGGCAATTGGCTGACACACGGGCGTACTTATTCCGGGCAACGTTTTTCACCGCTCGACAAGGTCAACGCCGGCAACGTGAAGGATCTCGGCCTCGCTTGGTCCTACGACACAGCTACGGTCAGGGGACTCGAGGCCTCGCCGATCGTTGTCGACGGGGTCATGTTCGCGACGGGCTCCTGGAGCATCGTCTATGCACTCGACGCGAAAACCGGCGAAGAGTTGTGGAAATACGACCCCGAGGTGCCCGGCGAGTGGGGGCGCAAGCTGTGCTGCGACGTCGTCAATCGGGGCGTCGCCGTTTGGAAGGGCCGCGTCTATGTAGGCACGATCGACGGGCGTTTGATCGCGCTCGATGCAAAAACCGGCAAGCCGATTTGGGACATCAGCACGATCGATCGCTCCAAGCCCTATTCGATCACCGGTGCGCCGATCATCGTGAAAGGCAAAGTGATCATCGGCAACGGCGGCGCGGAGTATGGCGTGCGCGGCTATATCACGGCGTATGACGCCGACACCGGGCGTCAGCTCTGGCGCTTCTACGTCGTGCCCGGCGATCCGCGCGCGGCGGTCGAAAATCCGGAGCTCGCAAAAGCCATTCCGACATGGAAGGACGACCCGAAGGCTACTTATCGCTATTGGGATGTCGGCGGCGGCGGGACGGTTTGGGACTCGTTCTCCTACGACCCCGATCTCGACCTCGTTTATTTCGGCACTGGCAATGCGACTGCCTGGAATCGCTCGATCAGATCGCCCGGCGGCGGCGACAATTTGTTCACCGCTTGCATCGTCGCGGTCAAAGCCGACACGGGCGAGGTCGCCTGGTATTTCCAGACGACGGCCAGCGACAACTGGGACTTCGACGCAGATCAGGATTTGACGCTGGCCGATCTCGACATCAACGGCCAACCGCGCAAAGTCGTAATGCAAGCAAACAAGAACGGCTTCTTCTACGTCTTCGATCGACAGACGGGCGAGTTCTTGTCCGGCAAGGCGTATGTGCCCATGAATTGGGCCTCAGGTCTCGATGCAAAAGGGCGTGCGTTGGAAAATTCAAGCGCGCTCTATGGCAACAAACCTGCTTTCGTCGCGCCCGCTCCCACCGGCGGTCACAACTGGCAGCCGGTGTCGTTCAGCCCGGTGACGAAGTTCGTTTACATCCCGGCGCAAGACTCGTCGCAACCCTTCGTCGGCTCGCGCGCTGGCGACATCCACCTCGGCGGCTGGAATACCGGCGTCGACTTCGGCGGCATCGCTAAGATCGCCGAAGCCGCGGCCGCGGCCGGAACGCCCGCGCCGCCCAAAATCGGTGAGCTCCTCGCTTGGGACGTCGTCAATCAAAAAGAAGCTTGGCGGATCAAACACGCCACGTTTTGGAACGGTGGGACGCTGGCGACCGCCGGCAACCTCGTCTTCCAAGGCCTCGGCGACGGCACGTTCAACGCATGGAGCGCCGACAAGGGTGAGAAACTTTGGACCATCGATACCCACACCGGCATTATCGCCGCACCGGTCAGCTACGCGGTCGACGGTGAACAATACGTGGCGGTGCTTGCCGGATGGGGCGGCGCACAAGTCGCCGGCGGGCCCGACCCGGCTGCGCCAATCGCGCAGTACGGCAACAACGGCAAGATCTTCGTCTTCAAGCTGGGCGGCGCCAAGACGATCGAGATACCGAAGATCGATCAAGCTCCGATGGCGAAACCGCCGGCAGAGACCGCCACCGGCGAGGTCGTTGCTCATGGCAGTCAGGTGTTCCATCGCAACTGTGCAGTGTGCCATGGCTTCCTGACGATGAGCGGCGGCATCTTGCCGGACCTCAAGTCGTCGGCACCCGAGGTGATGGCACGCTATAAGGAAATCGTGCTCGGCGGCGAACTCAAGGATCGCGGAATGGCGTCCTTTGCCGATCTTCTGAAGCCCGAGGATGTCGATGCGATCCATGCCTATGTCGTGCACATGGCGAACGTCGTCTATCGGGCGGCCAACCATATTCCCGAACCGGCGGCGGCACCGGTCAAACCGGCAAAGCCGGTGAAGCCCGGGCGACACGGACACTAAAGCAGCGAGGCTTCGACACAGAAGCCTCGGCGCACCACGCGGCGCTTGCCGCGTGGTGCGCTCTTGCGCTACGTACGCGACCCTCGCGCGGTGTTGAACGCGCGACCCCCGAAAGCGTCCGACGATGACGGCTGAGAAGAGCAACAGGCCCGAAGCGCGAAGCCCGCGCGGCTTTCGCGACCGTATGGGCGCGGAGTTGGCGGCCGAACGGCGCATGCTCGAGACGATTCGCTCTGTCTATGAATCGTATGGCTTCGATGCCTTGGAGACGTCGGCCATCGAATATGCGGACGCGCTCGGCAAATTCCTGCCAGACCAGGACCGGCCGAACGAGGGCGTGTTCGCGTTTCGCGACGACGATGAGCAGTGGCTTGCCATGCGCTACGATCTGACCGCACCGCTGGCACGGTTCGTCGCCGAGAATTTCGAGGCGCTGCCGAAACCGTTTCGCCGCTATCAGGTGGGCCAAGTCTTCCGCAACGAGAAGCCGGGGCCCGGGCGCTATCGCGAGTTCACGCAGTTCGACGCCGATACGATCGGCTCGGCCAGCGTCGTCGCCGACGCCGAAGGCTACATGATGTTGTGCGATGCGCTGGAGAAGCTCGGTCTCGGCGGCAACTACGTTGTCAAAGTCAACAATCGCAAAGTGTTGAACGGCGTGCTCGAGGCGATTGGCATCGCCAAAGGCACGGCGAGCGAGGGACAGCGCGGCGCCGTGCTGCGCGCCATCGACAAGCTCGACCGCTTGGGTCCGCAAGCGGTCCGCCAATTGCTCGGTGCAGGCCGCAAAGACGAGTCGGGCGACTTCACGAGGGGCGCCGAACTCGGCGCGACGGCAATCGAGCGCGTTGTGGCGTTGACCGAGGTCAATGCCACGGCGCGCGGCGATGTCTGCGACCGCTTGCTGGCGCTCGTCGAGACAAGCGATGAAGGACGCAAAGGCGTCGACGAGCTGAGGGAGATCGATAAGGTCTTGAAGGCCGCCGGTTACGCCGACGAGCGCGTGCGCTTCGACCCGTCCGTCGTGCGCGGGCTCGCTTATTACACCGGCCCTGTCGTGGAGGCAGAGCTGACGTTTCAAGTGACCAACGAAGACGGCCAGCTGGTGCGCTTCGGTTCGGTCGCCAGCGGTGGGCGCTACGACGACCTGATCATGCGGTTCAAGGGCGTCGAAGTGCCGGCGACGGGAATCTCGATCGGCGTCAGCCGCTTGCTCGCCGCACTTATCGCCAAAGGCCTGGTCTCGACCGCGAGCGTGCAAGGCCCGATCGTCGTTCTGGTGATGGACCGCGATGCGATGGGCAGCTACTTCGCGATGGTGCGCGAATTGCGCGAAGCCGGCTTGCGCGCCGAGCTCTACACGGGCACCGCCGGCATGAAGGCGCAGCTCAAATATGCCGACAAACGCCAAAGCCCGATCGCCATCATCGAAGGCGGCGACGAGCGGGCCAAGGGTGCTGTCACGCTAAAGGATCTGGCGCTTGGCGCCGAGCGCGCCAAGGACATCAAAGATCGCGATCAATGGTCGAAGGGTTCGGACGCACAGATGACTGTGCCGCGCGCGAACCTCGTTGCTGCAGTCAAGCAAATCCTCGCGCGTGGAGCGCTGCAGGCATGACGATCGCGCCGCCCTATGACGCCGTGACGCTTGCGGCGCTCGATCAACAGACGGTGGCGCTGCTCGAGGTCTTCGGTGCCAATGGAGCGGAGCGGATCGAGCCCGCGATGGTGCAGCCGGCGGACGTGTTCCTAGATCGTCTCGGCGAAGAGCTGCGGCGGCGCACATATGTCTTTAGCGGCGCGGACGGCAGCGAGCTGTGCCTACGACCGGATCTCACCATCCCAACGTGTCGCGCCTATCTTGCGCGCTGGCCGAACGGCGAGCGCGCGCTGAAGCTTTGCTATGCGGGCCCGGTGTTTCGCGCCGACCGACGATCGGCGGGCTCGCCGGACCAGGTCATGCAGGCTGGAGTCGAAAACATTGCGGCGGCAAATGCACCGGCCGCCGATGCGGAAGCGCTAAGCCTGACGCTCGAAGCCTTGAAGCGGACAGGCCTGAAGGATGCCGATATTACGCTCGGCGATCTCTCGCTGTTTGCGGCATTGCTCGATGCGCTCAATCTGCCGGCGCATTGGGCGGCACGCTTGAAACGGCACGTTTGGCGCCCAGCCTATACGGCCGAACTCTTGAAGCGGTTGACCGGCGAGGCTGGTCCCGGCAACGCCTTCCTTTCGCATATCGGCACCCTCGCGCCGGCGGACGCGCGCGCCGCGTTGCGCGATGCCTTGACGATGGGCGGGATCGAGCCGCTGGGTGCGCGATCCATGGACGAGATCACCGAGCGTTTCCTCGAGCAAGCGGCGGATGCCTCGGCGACGCGATTGCCGCGCGCGATGGCCGACGTGATCACGGCGTTCTTGAACGTGAAGGCGCCGGTGCCGAAAGCGATCGAGGCGATACGCAAGCTGTCGAAGGCCGGCGGCATTTCGATCGACGTGGCGTTGGCGGCGCTCGAACGCCGCTTGTCGTTGATCGAGCGGCAGGGCGTCGACCTTTCGCGCGCGACCTTTGCCGCGCAGTTCGGCCGCAATATGGAGTTTTATACCGCGTTCGTCTTCGAGTTTCGCACACGCGACGACGACGAACCGATCGCCGGCGGCGGGCGCTACGACACGCTGCTGCAAGCGCTGGGCGCGACCAAGCAGATCCCGGCCGTCGGCTGCGCGATCTTCGGCGAGCGCCTGTTGGCGGCGCGCCGCGCACAAGGGAGCCTGCAATGAGCGCGCTGACTCTGGCGTTGCCCTCGAAAGGCAGGCTGCAGGAACAAGCGCTGAATCATCTCGCGGACGCGGGTCTCAAGGTCTCGCAAAATCACGGCGCGCGAGGATACGCCGCGACGCTCAGTGGCGTTGACGACGTCAACCTCGTGCTGCTGTCGGCGGCCGAGATTGCGTCCGAGCTTCTTGCGGGGCGCGTGCACCTGGGTATTACCGGTGAAGACTTGTTGCGCGAAACGGGCCGCGACAGCGATGCGCATATTGCGGCGGTCGACAAGCTCGGTTTCGGACGCGCCAATGTCGTGGTCGCGGTGCCGCGCGCTTGGATCGACGTCGCGACCATGGCTGACCTCGACGACGTGGCGCATGCCTTTCATGCGCGCCATCACCGGCGGCTGCGGGTGGCGACGAAATACCTGAATCTGACGCGCGATTTCTTCGGCCGGCACGGCATTGCCGATTATCGCATCGTCGAGAGCCTGGGCGCGACCGAAGGCGCACCGGCGGCGGGCACGGCCGAAGTCGTCGTCGATATCACGACGACCGGGGCCACGCTCGCGGCGAACCATTTGAAGGTGCTCGACGATGGCTTGATCCTCGAAAGCCAGGCGCTTCTGGCCGCGAGCCTGCGCGCGCCGTGGACCGATGCGACACGCCGGGCGGCATCGGGTCTGCTCGATCGTTTGGCGGCGCGCCAGCTCGGCAAATTGTCCTATGTCGTCCGTGTGCGCATGGACGCTGCGATCGAGAAGACGCTGCCCAAGCTCGAGACCGGGCTCGGCATGCGTTTGCTGTCGCGACCGGCCGCAGGCAACGCCGACGGCGAGGCCGCGCTCCTCGTGCCGCAAGCCAATCTCATTGCCGCCGTCGGCGCGTTGCGCGGGCTGGGTGTGAGCGGCACGATCTCGACGCAGACGGTCGAGTACGTGTTCTTGCCGGAGAACCCGTTTTTCGCCGCGTTGAGCCGGCGCTTGCCGCCGATCTGATTATTGTTACGGCGTGGGTTGAGCGGGCGGCGGGTTCGTCGCGGGCGCTGCAGCTTGCGGGAATATGATTCCTTGATAAGGCGCTGTCGGCGTTTCCTTGGCGCCGAACGGTCCGGGCGCTTTGTTGGAGATCGGCGCCAGGCTCTTGAGATAAGCGGCGATGGCGTGCGCGTCTTCGTCAGTCAAGGTCGCAAAGGATTGCCACGGCATGATCGGCGACAGCACGCGGCCGTCGGGCCGTTTGCCGGTGCGCAGCGCCGTGACGATGTCGTCCTCGCTCCATTTGCCCAGGCCCGATGCTTCGTCAGACGTCAGATTGGGGGCATAGAAATAGCCGGCGTCCGGAATGAAAAAACCGACTTCGCTGCCGGCTAAAAAGCGGCTCGCGTCGGGCTTTCCGATAAGCGCGCCGGGCGTGTGGCATCCGTCGCAGGCAATGACGTCAACGAGATACTTGCCGTGCGCGATCTTGTCGGTGCCGCCCTGGCCGCAGGCGGTCAGCGCCAGCGCGGCGCCAGTCGCCGACGCGATCAGTCCAAGTCTTTTGCTCGAATTGGGCATGATCAGTTTCTCCGGGTGAGTCTCGTCGCGGCAATCTGAATGGAGGCGCGTCAGCTCGCCAAGAGGAACGCCCAGGGAACGGAAGTGGTGGGACGCTTTTGCGTCCGCGCATCGGGTAGATTTCGAGCCTCGAACCTTGCCTTATCGGTTGTTTAAGCGATTGCAGGGACGATCCTGCCAAAGCCCGAGAACTTCATGAGCAAGACTTCCGAACTCGACGCGTTCCTGAGCGCCAATAGCGACCTGGATCTCGTCTACATCATTCTGACAGACCCGGTCGGGGTGTCGCGCGGCAAGGGTCTGCGGCCGCACGAACTGAAGAACGTTTACGAGAACGGGCGCGCCTTTCCGGCCTCGATCTTTTCGCTGACGGTTTTGGGCGAGGACGTCGAAGAGGCCGGGTTGCTCTGGGATATCGGCGACCAGGATTGTTTTGCCTTTCCCATTCACGGGACCCTGAAGCGCTCACCGTGGCTGGAGAAGACGGGGCAGGTGCTCTTGAGCTTTGGGCCGGACAGCGGTCCGGTCGCGGTGGCCGATCCTCGATTGCGGCTGCATAACATCGCCGAACGCATGAAGGGCGATGGTTTTCATCCGGTGCTCGCGGTCGAACTCGAGTTCTATCTCCTCGACAAGAACGCGGCGCGCGACGGCCGCATCGTGCCGGCGCTGGCGCCGGGCGGCGTCTACAACGACCAGATCCAGGTCTATTCGATTCAAGAGCTCGGCGATTACGCGCCGTTCCTGCACGACCTCTATGCGGCGTGCGATGCCCAGAAATTGCCGGCGGAGAGCGTCATTTCGGAATACGCGCCGGGGCAGATGGAGATCACGCTGACGCATCGCGCCAACGCGCTGCAGGCGGTCGACGAGGCAATCCAATACAAGCATCTCGTCAAGGGCGTTGCCGAAAGCCACGGCATGATCGCCTGCTTCATGGCAAAACCGTTTGCCGAAAGTGCGGGCTCCGGCATGCATCTCCATGTCAGCCTCGACGACGCCAAAGGCCACAATCAATTCGCCAGCGACGATCCGGCCGGCAATGTTTTGCTGCGCCACGCGATCGGCGGCATGGCGCGCACGATCGACGACGCCATGGCGATCTTCGCGCCCAACGCCAATTCCTATCGCCGCTTCCGGCGCAAGACCTACGCGCCTGTGGCGCCGACCTGGGGCGTCAACAACCGCACGGTCTCGTTCCGCATTCCGGCCGGCCCTGCCAAGAGCCGCCATGTGGAGCATCGCATCTGCGGCGCAGACGCCAATCCGTATCTCGCCGCCGCGGCAGTGCTGGCGGGCATGCATCACGGGATCAAGACCAAAATCGATCCAGGTGCGCCTGTGACGGGCAATGGATATGACGGGACGATCGACAAGCTAACCATCAATTGGTTCGACGCCCTCGACGCGTTCGAGGCGTCGGCTTTCATCAAGGATTATTTCGGGCCTGAATTCGTGCGCGTGTTCTCGGCGATCAAGCGCGCCGAGTGCGAGCGCTTTTTCGCACAGGTGACCGAGCTCGATTACCGCTGGAATTTGCGGACTGCATAAGCGTTATCCGCGCGGCCGCGCGATCAGACGCTCGAACAGTCCCGGAGCGAAGCGGTTGATGAGATAGGGCAGCTTCGCTTCGTTGCCGGGCAGGATGAGCGCCGGGCCTTTGGGCAGGGCGCGGACGAGGGCATCGGCGACCGCTTCGGCCTTCAGAACACCACCCTTCAGTTCCGCTTTGAGCACGTCGGGCGGCTTGATCTTGTTCTCGGTCGCAAAGCCCGGCGTGTCGATCGACGGCGGACAAAGCACCGAAACGCGCATGCCGGTGCGCGCGTATTCTGAACGCAGCGACAAACACAAACCCACGACCGCGTGCTTACTCGCCGCGTATGCGCTGTAGCCGAACATGCCGAAGAGGCCGAGGACCGATGCGGTGGCGACAAGGCGCGTCTCGCCTTGCGGCTTCAAGTGCGGAATCGCCGCCTTGAAGACGTTGACGGTGCCCATAAGGTGGCGACGTATCTGCTCCTCGAAGACGTCGGTCGACAAATCCTCGAAATAGCCCGGATGTGCGGCGCCGGCGCAGTTGACGACGATGCCGGCCGGCCCGAGCGCGCCGACGCAAGCGTCGAAGGCGCTCTGCGTTTGAGCCGCCGATGTCACGTCGGCGGCAACGGCGCGCAGCCTCGTGACGCCCTTCGCTCTAAGCGAAGCTTCGGCGTGGGCGAGCTTTTCGGCTGAGCGCGAGATGATGCCCACGCCGGCGACGCGGCCGGTTAGGGCATGAGCGAGGGCGAGGCCGGTGCCTTCGGAGGCACCGAAAATGATCGCGCTGCGATCGGTGAATTTGGCGAGTGTCGTCATTGCGTCTTGCCGCGACGAGACGCGGCCCTCCTTTAGCGAATTATAAACCGACACATCTGAGAGTGCACCCGAGTGCGCAGAAGGCGCGCGGGTGACAGCAGAATGCGAATGACACGAAGCAGGACCGAGACTTGCGCGACTCGGACATTGTTGGCCATCGGCCTTACTCTAATATGGGCTGCGGTGACGTCCAGCGCCGCGGCGGGGTCACGTTGTGCCGTGCCAGCGTCCGATCCTGATGCGATCGAGGTGCGGGAGGCGATGCGGATCGTCGGATTGAGCGAGGTAGCCCCGGAGCCGATCGCCAAAGCCATCGATCAGGCATGTTTCTCGGGAACCGAGCTCGCGATCTACGACCGCGTTGTGAGAGTCATTCTCGTCGGCGACGATTGGCGCGAGGTCGGTGGACTGACACGTCTGGTCCACGAGATGCAGCACTATGCCGACGACTTGGCCGGCTTGCGCGGCGAGGACGAGTGTGCCGCAACGCGCGTCGCGGCGGCATGGGCGGACACGCACAACTATTTCAACGAAGCGCGGCGTGAACGGCGATATGGCGCCGCCGCTTGCGAGGCGCACGGCGCCAAGATGATTGCAAGTGCGACCTCGGTTCCAAGCGGCAATTCAGGCGACAACACCGCTCGTGGTCCGATGATCCGCGCCTTGCAGTCGGAATCCGTCATGTTTCTGCCGCCCGAAGATTGAGGCGCGTCGCTTGGCGTCGCGCCTCTGGACCGGCTAGACTTCGCGCCTCCGACATTCGATCGAGGTCGTGATGCGTCGCTCTCTTGCGTTGGCTCTGTTTGTTTCCGCCGCTTGTTTTTCCGTGGCCTGTGCCGAAGTGCGGGCGCCCCAAGTCACGAGCGTGGGCGAGATGGCGCAGCTCGAGACGCCGTTACCTACGCCTTACGACGACCATGCCGACGCGGACGCCGCGCTCGCGGCGACGATTGCGCGGGCCAAAGCCAGCGGCAAGCGCGTCTTGATCGACCTCGGCGGCAATTGGTGCACCGACTGCCGGATCTTGGCGGCAGTGATGGAGTTGCCTGAGCTCAACCCTTTTATCGCTAAACACTATGAAGTTGTCGTCGTCGATGTCGGGCGGATGACCAGGAATCTTCAGATCCCCGCGCGCTACGGCATTACCAAACTCATCGGCGTTCCAACGGTTCTGATCGTCGAGCCCAACGGCACGCTGATCAATGCGACGAACTCCGCCGATCTCGCCGATGCGCGCTCGATGAACCCACAAGGCATCGCCAACTGGCTGGCGCGCTGGGCGAAGCCTTAGGCGACGGCGCCGCATGCCATCACAAACTTGACGCGCTCCAGCGTCCTCACGTCGTCGAGCGGATTGCCGTCGACGGCGATGATGTCGGCGGACTTGCCGGTGGCGATGGTGCCGGCCTCGCCGGCGATGTCGAGAAGCGCCGCGGCGTTGACGGTTGCGGCTTTGATCGCCGCGGCGGGCGTCATGCCGGCTTCGACCATGAAAGCGAATTCGCGCGCGTTCTGACCATGCGGGCCGACGCCCATATCGGTGCCGAAGGCGATGGTGACACCGGCTTTGTGGCTGCGGGCCAGCGCTTCCTTGATCTTGGTCCCGACCATGAAAGCCTTTTCGGCTTGGGCCGGCGTCATGTCGGGCGATGATTTCGCCATCTCGAGGGCGGTCACGCCGGCGATGATCGTCGGCACGTGATAGGCCTTGCGGCTCAAGAACAGCTTGATCGATTCATCATCGAGGAAGCTGCCGTGCTCGATCGAGTCGACGCCGTTCCGGAGCGCGGCGTTGATGCCGTCGGCGCCGTGGGCATGGGCGGCGACACGGCGCCCGAGGCCGTGCGCGGTCTCGATGATGGTGCGGATCTCGTCGTCGGTGAATTGCTGATCGATCCCGGCTTTGATGTTGGAAAGGACGCCGCCGGTGGCGACGAATTTGATTGCGTCGGCGCCGAAGGAGACCTGGCGGCGCACGGCGCGCCGGCAATCGTCGACGCCGTCGCAGGTGCCCGAAGCCGATTGCACGCAGGCGCAAACGTCCTGGCGATAGCCGTAGGTCTGGCCGTGGCCGCCGGTCGGCGAGAGAATGGTGCCGACGCACAGAATGCGCGGGCCCGGTACTTTGCCCTCGGCGACCGCGGCGCGCAGCGCAAAGATCGTATCGGGATGACCAAGAGCGCCGACGTCGCGCACGGTGGTGAAGCCCGCCTTGAGCGTCAGGTTGGCGTGATAGGCGCCGTTCAGACCGCGCTTTACGTCAGACTCTTCGACGACGCGCAAGCGATAGCCCGGTCCGAATTGACCGGTCAGATGCACGTGACAATCGATGAGCCCGGGCAGCACGAACTTATCTTTGAGATCGACGAGTTGCGCACCCTCAGGCGGCGAAACGAAGCCATCCGACAACGCGGCGATCTTGCCGCTTTTGACCAGAATGCTCTGGCTGCGCTTTGGTCCTTGTGCCGCGTCGGCGAGAAGCGTGCCGGCGTGGATGATCGTTTGAGATGGCGCCCTTGTCATAGGTTTTGTCTTTCTTGGATCATGCGGCGGCGGCCGCGACGCGCCGGCGCGTTGCGAGCGCGATAGCGCCAAAGAGAACGATGGCCGCGACGCCCAGCGCCGCTTCGGTCAGGAGCATGCCTCCCGAACCCCAGCGCTTGTGAGCATGGCCTTCGATGAGCGTCATATAGGTGATCGGCATATTAGAGAGGCAAGCGAGAAGATTGTACTTAGTCGCCGCTGCGCCTTTGCCGATCGTCTCCAGCGTCACCGCGGTAAAGGCGGCGTAGCAAAAGCCGGTGACAAAGGCGTAGGTGCACGTGAAAACGACGAACATCTCCGGCGTGCGCGGCGCGATCGCCATACCCACCGCGACGGCGGCCATCAAAATCGAGAACGCGGCGTAACCGGTCTTGCGATCCATAACGTCGCAGAGATAGCCGGCGACGATGCAGCCGGCCATCGAGATGAAGCCGCCCAACAGGCCATTGACCAGCGCCACCGTATCGGCGGTCGCACGCCAATCGCCGGCGACGGCGGCCCACAGGTTCGACGCGGCGCCCGTGCCGATCGGCAGAAAGAATAGAATGAGCGTGAGATATCCGGCGCGCGAGCGTGCTACCTCCCAGACGTCCTTGCCGATACTGACGATACTGTCGACATAGCGCGCGGCGATAGTCGCCCGCGGTTGTTCGACCAAGAACAAGAGTGCCGCGCAGCACAGGAGACAGAAGATACCGAGGGCCACACCGGCGCTCCAGGGCGCGACATGTTGCGCCATCCAAAGCCCCGCGCCGCCGCCAAGCCCCGAGCCGCCGAGATTGCCCGCTTGGCTCCAGCCGCCGGCGCGGCCTTTTTGACGGTCGGAGGTACCGTGCGCCATCAGGCTCTCGGTCGCCATGGCCGAAACGGTGCTCGTAATACTTGCCAGAAGCACCAGCACGTCGAGCAGCCACATCCAACTTTCTTGCGCCGGTACGAATGCGGTTCCGAGCAGGAAGAGGCCGATGCCGATGGTCGAGATGACATACCAGCGTTTGGCGGTCAGCGTGGTGTCGACAACAGGCGCCCACAATACTTTCCAGGTCTGCGGAAACAGCATCAGAGCAATCAGCCCTGCAACCGCGATCACGCTCACGCCGGCTTGCGTCAGCAAGTACGCCAGCGTGACGATGACGTAGCCGCCGGAGATGCCGAACGGCAGATAGAGGATCAGAAAGAGGACGGGATGGGCGTGGCGTTCGGGTTCGGCAACGTGGGCTGGCAAGGGGGAGCCTTTCGACAATTTGTGCCAGCATCCTATCGGGCATGTTGCGGAAGGCAACCAAGGCGACCTGCATTGCGGCGCAACATTGCAGGGCCGTCAGGCACCCAAGCGCCTTGCAGTCGATCGCCTGAAACGGATGCCGGGGACCCGCCGGTTGCGCTCTCGCTAACGCGCTACGCTGCCGATTTTGATTTCGCTCGAGCCCAGCGGCAACTCGATCATCGTGCCGTCATGCGACATCAGCCAGCCGTCGGGGCGCACGGCCGCAATGCCGCGCGTGAACATCGCCTCGGCCACCATGTTCAAGACCGGTGGCGTGAAATGATAGAAGACCAGCAGCTTGACCTTTGCGTCATTGGCCAATCCCGCGGCTTCGACGGGCGAGGTGTGGTAGCTCTGAATGTCATGCAAGATGTGGGCAAGGCGCGCGTTGCCGGCATGATCCGCGATCGTCTGCAATCCCTGCACCATCGCTTGCGCCTGTGCCTCGTGAAAAAGCACGTCGGCGTCTTGCGCCGCTTTGGCGAGCGGCGGATGGCGCGCGGTGTCGCCCGAGATCACGATAGAGCGGCCCTTGTAGTCGAAGCGGTAGCCGTAAGCAGGCTCGACAGGCGAATGGTTCACTTCGATCGCAGTCACCTTCAGCGTGCCGTCGTCGAAGGCGATGGCCGTGCGGTCGCGCGCCGGCGTTGCGTCGCCCGTCAGCGCAATCGGATGCGCGATCATTTTCCAATTGTCCGGCGACATCAGATCGGCACCGTGATGGAGGGTGCGATAGCCTTGATCGAGCGCGTAGGCTTCGGCGAAGCCGGCGACCACGCGCTCGACACCGGGTGGGCCGTAGACGTCGAGCGGCGCAGCGCGGCCGAGCGCCCACGAATTCATGTTGAACTCGCCCAGATCGCCGATGTGATCGGAATGAAAGTGTGTCAGGAACACAGCGCCGATGTGCCGGATCGGCAAGCCCCAGACGGCGATGTTGCCGTAGGATTGAGGCCCCGTGTCGACAATGTAGATCTTGCCGCCGGCGATGACGGCGATGCAGGCTTTGGCGCGATGCGGATCGGGCATCGGCGAGGACGAGCCGCAGACGATCGCGCGCAGCGCATCGTCCTTCAACACGGCATCGCGGTTGCTGAAGAGCGCGTTCGTCGCCAGCCGCTCGAAGAGCGCGTCCTGCACGGCAGGCACGCGCAGCACCGCGTAGGCGCCCGCGCCCGCCACCGCGGCCAGCACCACCAGGCCGATCAGCCCCCATCTCAACCAACGATTCATGTCGCGAATTCCCCTCGATTTGTCAGCCTACGTCGCACGGGCGGGCGGCGGCCGCAATGCGCGCGTGTGACACGCGGATGGGGGGTGGAACGAGAATAGTGATCGGAAATCGACCACCCCGCGCGCCGAACAGCCAGAACGCAGCGGAAAGGCGAAAACCAGGAGGAAGGTCCGCGTGTTCTTCGATGTGACCGGCGCCGCAGGCGATGGCGCCCGCTCTCGATAAAATGCTCTTCTAGTGTCTCTCGCGATAGAAGGCGATTGTCGCGGCGAGCCCTGTCTCAAAAGGAGTCGCATTGCTCCAGAATCGTGCAGCGAACTTCGATGTGTCGACGATGTAGGATCGATCCCATTGGAAGCGCATTTCCGCGAGTTCACGCACGTCGGTGCGGAAAATCCCAACAAGCCGTGTAAGCGCCCGCGGAAGCACTTGGACGCGTGGCGCCACGCCAATTAGTTTCCCGGCCGTGGTCAGAATGTCGCGCAAACTGAGCGTCGATGCATTGGGCACATGCCAAGCTTGGCCATAGGCGTCGTCCGGCGCGTCCATCAAAGTCACAAGAGTACGTGCGAAGTCCGGCACATACGTGAAGTCGTGCAGATTGTCGGGTGGGTACGGTGCAAGGGCTGCTTGGCCTGCAAGAAGCCGAATTATACCGAAGCGCGAGATGACTGAGGTCTCAACATCAGGTCCATAAAAATCCGAGGCGCGCACCGATACGGCACGGACGCGGCCGGCGTCATGCGCAGCACGCCAGAGCCGGGTGATTTCCGCCCGCACACGCGGTTTGCGGCCATAACTCGTCAGCGGAAGTTCTTCAGTGAGCGGTCGTGTCTGCGGGCCATACATGTACAGGTTGTCAGCGAACACAAAACGCGCGCCAGACGCAGCACACGCCTCGAGGAGGTTCGTCACCGCCACGGGCCACACGCGCTCGTAGATTGACGAAATGTAGGGAACACCTATGCAACATATTACTGCGCTCGTTCCCGCGCAGGCGCGCGCGATAGCTTTGCGATCCGTGACGTCGGCCGACTCAAAGACACATCCTCCCGGTATCAATGACGGCCGATTTCTCTGCACGATCCGGACGGAGTCGCCGCGAGACGCCAGCAGCGGCACCAAGGCGCGACCGACCGGGCCATATCCGACAACGGCTACTTCGTGCTTCACGGAGAAATTCCTCTGATACTTGTCACTGGTGTCCGCTTTCCGATCAGCTTCCGCGTGACCCGACGATGTTTGCGGGGGTCCTTGTTGGTGGCGAATTTCAAAACCCTTGCAGTACTGCGAACTCGCTGAGCGGCGCACGTTCGGCGTGCCACCGATTGATGGGATGGCTCGTGTCCATATGGCCAAGGGCCAGACCACAGAACAGCATCAACTCTGGTGGCATTCCGACGAATGCTCTCACGGTGCGGGGCCAAAGTGCCCACGATTCCAACGGGGCCGTATGAAGACCATGCTCGCGTGCCAAAAGCATGACCGACATGATGTACATCCCCAAATCCGACCGCTGGCCTTGCTGCATGCCCCGGTCGATCGCGAAGAACATTCCGACGGGAGCGCCGAAGAAAGCAAAATTCTGCGCGAAGCGTTCCATTTCGCCGACCACATCGTCGCGCGTGACGCCAATGGCCGCATACATGTCCGCGCCGACCTTGGATCGCCGCGATTTGTATGGTTCCTTCATGACGGGCGGATAGATCTGATACTCCGTGGCGCCGTCCGCCAGTTCCCCAGCCGCCACTCTTTCCAGGACGATTGCTTCAAGCCGCGCGAGGTTGTCGCCTGTTAAGGCCCACACGAACTGTGGCTGTAAATTGCCGCCCGATGGTGCTCTGGAGGCGCCCGCGAGAATCGCCTTAACCGTCGCCTCCGGCACGGGTGTGTCGAGAAAGGCGCGACAAGTGATGCGGGTGTCGAGGGCTTCGGAAACGCGCATTCAGGAGGCCGAACCGATGACGAATATCCGTCCTTGTTAGGTGGCCGTGCACGGACCGACATTGACCTGGGTCAATCAGCGTCAGGGTCGTCATTGTCTTTGATCTGGATCAAATGTTTCGAGGGCCTACGCCCGGGCGCAAGCATCATGTGACGAGGCGCGCATAAGGCGCGGTGGTCAACTTACGATGGCGAAGCGGATTCTTTGTAAAGCGACAGCGCAAAGCCGATCAGTGTTGCTGCCAAGATGGCAAGGACGACGGCAGAGCCGATTTGGGAGCCGGGAGTTCCAGACCTGGCGATGGGGTGCACCAGTAGGATCGCCTTGTTGGCGAATTGCTGGATCACCAGCAGGAGGTACGTGAACGGAATCATCGCGCGATAGCGGATCAGCACGACGACCCCTTGCAGGGCGAGCAACAATTGGAATAACCCCAGGAGCGCGAACAGGGCAACGACGGTTTGCGCACCGCCGGCGCTGAAGCTGTCGAGAGGAATCCCATCGGCGGATGTCGCGATATAGCGGGTGTAGACGATGGAGTTCACGCCGATCGTCAACTTCACCAGGACAACCGGGACGAAGAGCAGAATTGCGAGCCAGTGGCCGCGAAAATTGTTATCGATCTGCTTGGGAAAGATGCGGGCGAGCATGCGTGTCTCCTGGGTTCAACCGCGATACTTCCGGTTCAGCTTGCGCATGCCGGCGATCCAGCGGTTGTAATCGCCCGTCTTGCGCCGCATGTAGTCGAGCACTTCGGGATGCGGCAAAACGAGGAAGTCTTCGGCCTCGATCGCGCGCACGCAGGCCTGCGCCACCTCATCGGGCTCCATCATGCCGTCGATCGAGGCGACGCCGTCAGGATTGCCGGCGGTCATCGCGGTGCGCACGGCTTGCGGGCAGAGCACCGACACCTTGATCCCCTGATCGCCGTGGGTGATGGCGAGCCATTCGGCGAGACCGACGGCCGCGTGCTTGGTGACGGCATATGGCGCCGAGCCGATCTGCGACAAGAGCCCCGCGGCCGACGCCGTGTTGAGCAAATAGCCGCCGCCGCGCGCGATCATGCGCGGCACGAGATGGCGCGCGGCCCACACATGCGCCATCACGTTGACGTCCCAAATGCGAGCCCACGCGTCGTTCGGGGCCTCCGCGCCGCCGCCGATGCCGATGCCGGCGTTGGAGCAGAAAAGATCGATCGGCCCGTGGTCGGCTTCAACGCGTTCGATCAGATGCGCGATGTCGCTTTCCTTGGCGACGTTGGTCTCGAAGGCCACACCGCCGATCTCCGTCGCAACCGCGCGCGCGCCGGCGCCGTTGATATCCGAACACACGACGAGCTTTGCGCCCTCCTTGGCGAAGCGCTGCGCCAGAGCGCGCCCGATGCCGCTCGCCGCACCCGTTATGACGATGATCCGATCCTTCAGCTGCATCGCGCGCTCGCCTTCTGTTAGCCAAAGCCAGTATCGCCGCGCGCGTCTGGAGCACAAGCGCGAACCCGATGGCCGTCAATTGCCCGCGACCGGGACCTAAACTGATGTGCGGCGCCGCCTGCGGTCCAATGGGTTCTGCGGTCCCGCTCAGGGTCTGGTATATCCAACGGTAGGATACCTCATCGATTCAGACCGGCACGTCATGCGGCGACTTTGCTTTGCCTTTTTACCGGAAAGAACAAAAATGAAAGCAAGTAGGATTTTCGCCCTGGCTGTTGGCGCAATGCTGGCGGCAACGGTGGCGTGCGCCGGCGAAATCACGGTCGTCAGCAATGTCGGCGGGCCTGAGGGGCCGCTCTTCGTCGACGGCAATCTCTATTATGTGGGCTGGGTCTCCAACACACTTTCGAAGTGGGACGGCAAGACCAGCATGGTGCTCAACGATGCGCCGGGCTGCGGCCATAACGGCTTGGCGCTCACGAAGCAAAAAACTTTCTTGATCGCCTGCACAAACGATCCCGGCGCCATCATCGAAGTCGATATGACGGGTAAGCAGCTGCGCAAGTGGGATACCGACAGCAACGACAAGAAATTAGAGGGCGGCATCAACGACGTTGTGGTGACCGCCAACGGAGGCGCCTACGCCACAATCTTCGGCCCGTATGTCGGCCTGCCGACCGGCGTGATCGGGCGCATCCTCTATCTCGCGCCCGGCAGTCAGAAATGGGTGGAGGTCGCCGATGACCTCAATTACGCCAACGGGATCGGCGTCTCGCCGGACCAAAAAACCCTCTACGTCAGCCAAACCGTCGGCAATTGCATCTTGAAATTCACGATCGACGCGGACGGCTCGTTGAGCCACAGAACGAATTTTGCCCTGCTGAATGTTCTCGTCAGGAACAGGGTCGAGTCTTGGTGGCTGGGACCTGACAGCATGAAGATCGACGCAAAGGGCAACATCTATGTCGCGCAGTGGTTCGGCGGCAAAATCTTGAAGCTGTCCGCCGAGGGCAAACTGCTCCACGTCTTCAAAATCGCCGCCGGTTACGGCACGACAAACGTCGCCTTCGGCGAGGGCGAGCGGGACTTGTATGTGAGCGTGGTGAAGGATCCCAACGACGCAAAAGCCGTGGGCCGGATCGTCAAGATCCCGAATGTTAACTAGCCTTCGGCGAACCTAAAACAACGCCGCCGCGACCCAATAAGCCACCGCCGCGATGATCGCCGACGCCGGCATCGTAATGACCCAGGCAATCACGATGCCGCGCGCGACGCCCCAGCGCACCGCCGAGGTGCGGCGCGCGGCGCCGACGCCGATGATGGCGCCGGTGATCGTGTGAGTGGTAGAGACCGGGATGCCCAGATAGGTCGCGCCGAAGAGCGTGGCGGCGCCCGCGGTTTCGGCGCAAAAGCCCTGCACCGGCGACAGCCGCGTGATCTTGGAGCCCATGGTGTGAACGATGCGCCAGCCGCCGAACAACGTGCCGAGAGCCATGGCCATCTGGCACGCGAGCACCACCCACAACGGAACGTGGAACGCAGCTCCCGAGGGCCCGTGCGCATAAAGCAGCGCCGCGATGATGCCCATCGTCTTTTGCGCGTCGTTGCCGCCATGGCCGAGCGAGTAGAGCGACGCCGAGACGAATTGCAGTTTGCGAAAAACGGCGTCTGCGAACGCCGGCGTCGCGCGCACGAACGTCCAGGAGACGGCGAGAACGAGAAGCAAAGCGAGAACGACGCCGCTCATGGGCGAGAGCACGATCGCCGCCAAGGTCTTACTCAGGCCGGCCCAGACGATCGCTCCGAAGCCGGCCTTAGCGATACCGGCGCCGACGATGCCGCCGATCAGCGCGTGAGAGCTCGAAGAGGGAATGCCGGCAAGCCAGGTGACGACGTTCCAGACGATCGCGCCGAAGAGCGCGCCGAAAATGACGGCGTCGTCGATCAGATCGGGGGCCACGATCCCCGAGCCCACTGTCATCGCCACATGCAGCCCGAAGAACAGGAAGGCGACGAAGTTGAAGAAGGCCGCCCAGGCGACGGCCAATTGCGGCTTCAATACTCGGGTCGAGACGATCGTTGCAATCGAATTGGCGGCGTCGTGCAGGCCGTTGAGGAAATCGAAGACGAGCGCCACGCCAATCAGCACGACAAGCGAAAGAGCGACGCCACCGATTTCCATGGTGCGGGCCGCTTTAGAGATGTTCGATGACGAGACCGCTGATGCGGTTCGCCACGTCTTCAAGTCGATCGGAGACCTTTTCCAAATGGTCGTAGATCTCCGCGCCTCTGATATAGGCCATGGCGTCGCCGCGCGCAGGGCCCTGCAGCAGACCTTTAAGTCCGTTGAGATGGACCTGATCGGATTGCTCTTCGATGCGCACGATCTCCTCGGTGATCACGTTTAGGCGCGGCGCGTTGGTTCGCATCGAGCGCAGAAGCGGGATGGCCTGACCCACGAGCGCGGTCGCCTTGACGATGAGGTTGCCCAACTCGCGCATCGGCGCTTCGAACTCGGCGACGTCGAACAACATGACGGCCTTGGCCGTTTTGTTCATCTGATCGATCGCATCGTCCATGGAATTGATGAGGCCGCGGATGTCGCCGCGGTCGAAGGGGGTGATGAACGTGCGGCGGATCGCCTGCAAAACTTCATGCGTCACGAGATCGGCCTCGTGCTCTTGGTCGGTGATCTTGGCGCAGATTTCCTTGACCCTCACGCCGCCGTCGAGCATCTCGCGCAGCGACAGCGACCCGGCGATCAGGCAGTGCGCATGCCGTTCGAACATGTCGAAAAATCGCTCTTCGTGCGGCATCAGCCGGTAAAACCACCCCAGCATCGTTTACCCTCTTGTCGGCACGGGTCCTGAGAGAATCGGCGATTCCTCCCGTGGCCGGCGGCATGTCTAACGATTGGCGAGGGCCGCGTCATCTTGGGCATCGTCGCCGCCAAGTTCTGCCGCATAGCTGCCGCAATCCCGCCAAACGGCTCGTGCTCCGTGGGGACTCCCTGCGAGGTGAACCCATGACACGCGTTTTCCTGTTTTCCGTGGCGCTCTTGAGCGCAGCCTTCGCCACCGTGGCGAGCGCCGAACCCAATGCGCCGTCGCAAGCTCAACAGCGCGCGAGCACTGAAGGCCAAGTCGATTATGTCGGTTTCCAATCATTGACGCAGGAGGTTCACGCCTATCGCGCCGGCCGCCTCGTCAGTCTCGCGCAATTCCAGGCGATGGCGCAGGCGCCCCACACGATTATCCTCGATGCGCGCTCGGCCGCCGCTTACGCCCAAGGCCATATCGACGGCGCGCTCAATCTTAGTCTCACCGACTTTACTGCGCCGGCGCTTGCCGCCGCGATCGCCGATCCGGCGACGCGCATTCTCATTTATTGCAACAACAATTTCGCCAACAACGCGCCGCCCGTCATGCTCAAGAGCGCTCCGCTCGCGCTCAACATTCAGACTTTCATCAATCTCTACGGCTACGGCTATCGCAACGTCTACGAATTGGGCGAGGTCGTGAACTTCGACGACCCGCAGGTGCACTGGGTGCGCGCGTAGCGGTATCTTCCCCCCTTGCGGGGCTATGGCATTCACACAAGTGATTCTGTCGTCAGTGCCGATCAAGACCATCGCGGGTCCGAGCTCTCGCTGGTACCGCCCCCGCTGTGGGGCGGTCGATACAGTCGAGGGCGCCTAAGCGACCGAGGACGGATGGGGTGGGGGGCAGCCCGAGAAGATTGAACCACAAGACACACCAAGCCGCTCTGCCTCTTCATGACCTTTGTGGCCTTCGTGGTTCATATCTTTTTCAGAGCGCAACCGTCCTCCCACCCGAACCGATTTCGTGCGTCCCGCCCGACATACGGTTCGACCGCCCCACAGCGGGGGCGGTAACAGCGAGAATCATTTCCCTGAATGCCGTAGCCTTGCGGGGGAAGATAAGAAGTGGCGTCGCGCCCCAATTGCCCGCGTTACGTCGTAATTAGAGGCCCTTGTCACCGCCATCGCACGGCGTCAAATACACCTCACACGCAACTCTCGCCGAACGGAGCCAATGCATGGCCGACGCGCCAGCTTACACGCCGCCCAAAGTCTGGGCCTGGAATAAGGATAACGGCGGGCGTTTTGCCAACATCAACCGGCCGACCGCGGGCGCGACGCACGAGAAAGAACTGCAGGTCGGGCGCCATCCGTTTCAGCTCTATTCGCTGGCGACGCCGAATGGCGTGAAGGTGACCGTGATGCTCGAAGAGCTGCTGGCGCGCGGCCACAAGGGCGCGGAGTACGATGCCTGGCTCATCAACATCAGCGGCGGCGATCAGTTCGGCTCGGGCTTTGTCGCGGTGAACCCCAACTCAAAAATCCCCGCCTTGCTCGATCGTTCGACGCCGACGCCCACTCGCATTTTCGAATCGGGTGCGATCCTTGTTTATCTCGCGGAGAAGTTCGGCGAATTCTTGCCGACCGACCCTTCGAAGCGCGCCGAGTGCCTGTCGTGGCTCTTCTGGCAAATGGGCGCGACGCCTTATCTGGGCGGCGGGCTCGGGCACTTCTATGCCTATGCGCCCATCAAGATCGAGTACGCCATCGACCGTTTCGCGATGGAGGTGAAACGCCAGCTCGACGTGCTCGACCGCCAATTGAGCGCGAACGAATACATCGCCGGCGCGGACTACACGATCGCCGACATGGCGATCTGGCCTTGGTACGGCGCGCTCGTGAAGGGCCTGCTCTACGAGGCGGGCGAATTCTTGAGCGTACAGGAATACAAGCACGTCAACCGCTGGACCGACGCGATCGCCACGCGTCCCGCCGTGCAGCGCGGCCGCATGGTCAACCGCGCCTGGGGCGAGCCCTCCAGCCAACTCCCCGAACGCCACGACGCGAGCGATTTCCAAAAACCCAAAGCGGCGGAGTGAATGTAAGATCGGCTTGTTGGGCCTAGCCGCTCGCGCGCGGGTCGCCCGCAACCAGCCGGCCGTTTTCCACCCAACGGGCAAGCGCAGGCGTGAACGCGGCTTTGACCTTGGCATCGTAGGTCGCCAAATCAGATTTGGCGACGACATCCTGCCAACGGCCGTTCGTGCCTTTGAACAAAAAGCGCGAGGAGCCGCCGTCCCACAGCGCGGCCGCGAAGTCGACGATTTTGTCGCCGTTCTTTTTCATCGCTTCGAAGCCGGCAGCTTCGATGAGGCTGGGCCAAACCGCCTCGGAGATCTCGATCTCCAAGAACGCGGCGATGCGGCGCATTTCCCCGCTGAGATCTTTCTTGAGATCGTTGTAATGCACGTGAAGAACGTTGGGCCGCTTGCGTTCCGCCCAATAGCTGCATTCCATCGGAAAGAACGACACCGGCTCGGTTTCGCCGACCTCGTTGCGAAGCCATTTGTGAAAGAATTCGCCGGCGTCGTTCGACGCGCGCGGAAACCGGTCGCCGAACGCCGGATCGTTGAGACTGATCTGGTCTATTATTTCCAAGGCCGCGGCATTGAAATTGGCCAGGTGATTATGCAGCGACATCGCCGCATCGCGGCCGTCGCGTGCGGTATGGATATATTTGACACCCTCGTAGAGCGGCAGTGCGTCGAGCGGCAGATGCGTTTTGAGAAAGCGGCGATGGGTCTGCGCCTCGGCGATCGGCCAAACCGCGCCCTCAGGCAGGAGGAGCCGGAAATCCGGCCACGGCGACATCTCGAACACGGCGCGCGGTTCGCTGTTTCCAAACACCAGCAGGCCGACGATGTATTGCGTCCAGGTCGTGCCGCATTTCGAATACGTGCCGATGATGATGTCGTCGGGGCGCGGGCGATAGCCGGTCCAGCGCGCCGCGTCGAAGACGCGCGAGCGCGGTTGCGTCAACGCGGGCCGAATTTGTTTCACGCCGTTATTCATAGATTGCCTCGTTTTTTTGCGTAGATTTCTTGCCGGCGTTCGAAGGAAAATCCTGCATCCGCCAAGTAGTAGCCGTCAGACCGACGCTGGTCGCTGTATTTCTTCCATGCCGGACAAGGGCCGATTTCTGTCGGCACTCGCCTATGCCGGCGCCCGGGGGTTGCCGATCGACATCTTCTACGTAGCCGGTAGGCAGATAGTTCAGTTCGCGCTTGCCGGCACTTGGATTGCCAAAGCCACCAGGGAGGAAAGGGTCAGCGTGGCTGAATTTGTGCGGGGCCCCTGGGCTGGTGTAGACGAGACGCATGAGTCTGCAAGAAATCGCGGTCATATCCGAGATCGTCAACGCGGTCGCGGTGACGCTCACGCTCGTCGTGCTGATCGTCTCCATCCGCCAGAACACGCAGTCGCAAAAAGTGGTGGCCGTCGAGTCGCTCGCGGCCGCGATCACCTCGATCAACATCCCGGCGATGGAATCGCCGGCACTCGGCGTGGCGCTCATGAAGGTCACGCGCGATTGGGATGCGGCCAGCCGCGACGAGCGGATCATCGCGCACTATTTCCTGTTCTGCTATTTCAAGCTCGGCGAACAGGCCTGGTATCAATACAAGGCAAAGGTACTCGACGCAGGTCAATGGTCGGGATGGGAGCGCGCCGTGCGCGCGTATTATCATAGCCCCGGCATCCAGCGCGTCTGGTGGCCGAACCGGCGCAACGCCTATTCGCGGGACTTCCAAGCCTATCTTGCACAAACGACCCCGCCGGTCGACATCGGCACGTTGAGCGATATCTTCGAGCGCCCACCGGCATAACACATGGGCGACGTCCGGCTTTCGTATCGCCAATGCGGCGCGGTCAGGCTTCATGTGGCCGAAGCGGGCCCCGAAAGCGGGCCGCTTGTCGTCCTGCTGCATGGATTCCCCGAATTCTGGTTCGGCTGGCGCCATCAGATCGACGCACTCGCGGGCGCGGGCTTTCACGTCGTCGCGCCGGATCAGCGCGGCTATAATTTGAGCGACAAGCCGAAAGGCGTTGCGGCCTACGATCTCGACGCGCTCGCCGGCGACGTCATCGCACTGGCCGCTGGCTATGGCGCCGAGACGTTCAGACTCGTCGGGCACGATTGGGGTGCGAGCGTCGCGTGGTGGATCGCCGAACGCCATCCCGAGCGCCTCTCGCAGGTGGCCCTGATCAACGCGCCGCATCCGGCGATTTGGCGAAACGCCATGGACAACGATCCCGAACAGCGAAAGGCGAGCGGGTACGTGAAGACCTTTGCGATTCCCTACCTACCCGAGCTCATGGTGCGTTCGGGAAATTATAAAGTGCTTGCGGCCGCGCTGCGGGAAGCGGTGCATCCACCCTCTGACGAGGAGATCGCGCAATATCGTGTGGCCTGGTCGCAGCCCGGCGCGCTGAGTGCCGCGATCAACTACTACCGTGCGATTCTAAAGCGGCAGTTTGAGATGCCGCACAAGGAATCGCTCGCCACGCCGACGCACATCATCTGGGGCGCGAAAGACAAATACGGCCTGCCGCGCTTGGCGGAAGCGAGCCGCGATCTCTGCCGCAACGGACAATTGACGTTGTTGCCCGAGGCGACGCACTGGGCGCATCACGACGAGCCTGCGCGCGTGAACGAAATCCTCGTGAACTTTTTGCGCTGAGCGGGTTGTTTTCCCTCGTTGAGGGGGAAGATATATTGGAACAAATATGCAAACTCTGTTGGCGATCACCGCTGCGCTTCTCGTGACATCAAATGCTTTCGCGGGCGCCACCGACGGCCGAGACGCGGACGAGGCGGCGATCGGGGCCTGCTTCGAGGCGATGGACCGCGCGCCGGAATTGCAGCCCGTGAATAGAAAATTCGCCCGACGAAATCCGAGCGCGGCACAACTCGCCGACGAGAGCGTCGCGACGGAAGCGGAGGCGGACCTGCTGCGACATCGGATCGTCAAGACGAGGCCGTGCCGCGACCTCAGACTCAATTCCGTGCGTGCGCATGAGCCGCTGCTCGAGCCGGCCTACACGACGCTCTACTATCAAGCCGATCAGGTGTTCGAGGATCTCAGCGAAGGTTGGATCAGTTTCGGCGAGGCCAACCGTTTGTCGCGGCTGGCGCTCGCCGCCTTCGAGACCCGGCAAAGCGCTTATCGGGCTGCCGCCTCGGACTCGGCGCGAGGCGCGTTGTCGGCAAGCTGGAGCGATATGCTTCAGCGCGCGCACTCGAACCCACCACCGGACGGCCTCGTCACTTGCGCGTGGGAGGACGTCAACTTGGCGTGCCGCTGATCGCGCGGTGCCGGCTAGGCCTTTTTCCCGATCAGGCCGAAGACGATCATGACGAGGCTGAGGCCGGCGACGGCGCCCGAGACCTGCCCGACGATTTGCATCAGGGCGACAGGATCGTTCGACTTCGGGGCGATCGTCATCATGAAGAGGAAAAAGGCGGCGGCCAGGACAAGCAGGACGGCGCCGACAATGATGACCCGCCAATTTTTCTGCCGCATCGCTTTCCCCCACCCGCTTCACGGCCGGCATGATGGCATCAACGTCGCGTGCGAGGCAATAAAGGGTATTGTCGCGGCATGGAGCGGCACTAAGTCGATCCCTTGCAACTTAAAGTCCGAACATGTGCGGCCGCTTCACTCAGTATTATTCGTATGACGAGGTTCACGCGTTTCTGAACCTCATCCCGGCGCAGAGCAATCTGCAGCCGCGCTATCACATCTGCCCGACTGATCCGATCGACGTCGTGCTCGCGGCCGACGGCGGCAAATTGTCGATCGAGCGCATGCGCTGGGGGCTCGCGCCCTATTGGTGGAAGGAGCCGCTCAAGAAACTCCCGGCCACCTTCAATGCGCGCGCCGAGACGGTGGCGACCAAGCCCTTCTTTCGCTCGGCCTTCCGCTCCAAGCGCGCCGTCATTCCGGCGAGCGGCTATTACGAATGGCAAGACCGCGCCGACGGCAAGCAGCCGTGGTACTTCACGCCGGCGAGGGCGCCGATCTTCCTGATCGCGGGATTGTGGGAGTCATGGAGCGATCCCGAGCCGCCGAAGGAAACCGTGCGCTCGGCCACCATGATTATCACCGAGCCCAATAAATTCGTCGCGCAGTATCACGACCGCATGCCGGTGCTGCTCGAGAAAAGCGAGATCGGCAATTGGCTCTCGGGCGCCTATGGGCTCGAGCGCCTGGTGCCGGCGCCCGACGATTGGCTGAAGGCGTGGCCGGTGTCGCGCGCGGTCAACTCGTCGAAGGCACCGGATTTGCCGGAGCTGATCAAAGAGATTCAGTTGTGATTCTGGCGGCGCTGCGTTCGCGCCCTAAAGCGAGCTATCGCGCCGCGGCGGCGGCGAGTGCGAGTTGTGGCGGTGAGGCGGGCGCGTTCGCGGCGGCGGGAAGGATCACGGTCACCGTCGTGCCGCGGCCGGGCGCGCTCTCGATGGTTAGGCGGCCTTGCATCAATTTCATCAAGGCGCTGGCGATCGCCAGGCCCAAGCCGACGCCGCTGTTCTTGCGCGCGAGATTGCCTTCGACCTGGATGAAGGGCTTGCCGACGGTGCCAAGCATCGCCGCCGGGATGCCGATGCCGGTGTCCTTGATCGAAATGCGCACCGCATCGTCGTCGTGCGTGATCGCCACTTCGACCGCGCCGCCCTTGTCGGTGAACTTGATCGCGTTGCGCAGGATGTTCTGTAATACGCGCTTCAGGCTGCGCGGGTCGCAGCTGGCGAACACGGTTTCGCCCGGGCGCAGGCGCAAGCCGATGCCCTTTGCCGCCGCCTCGGCACCGAGCTCGCGCAACACGCCTTGCGCTTCCTCGCGCGTGTTGATCGTCTCGCTCGGCAATTTCACCGTGCCGCCTTCGAGCTTTGCCATGTCGAGCACGTCGTTGAGCGTGATGAGGAGATAATCGCCCGACTCGCGAATGTGGCGCACATACTCGACGTATTGCGGCACGCCGATGGGGCCGAACACTTGCTGCTCGATGACTTGAGAAAAACCGATGATGGCATTGAGCGGCGTGCGCAGTTCGTGGCTCATGGCGCCCAAGAAGGTGAGCTTGGCGCGGCCCTCTTCGCCGGCGACGATGGCGCGTGCCTGGGCGATGATGAGATCGCGCTCGAGGGCGCGCCATTGGCGCAACAGCACATAGCCGATGACGGCAAGCGTGTAGACCGAGGCCGCGGCAAGCGGTGCAATGACGGCCGACTCGCTCGGCACCCGCGCGGCAAGGATCGCAAACGTGGTGATGGCGAACGCCGCGATGGCGAGCCAAACGCCCAAGAGAACGTAGAGCGTATTGCTGCTGTGAGTGCCTTGATCCATGGCCGGCTTTGCAACCTTTAAGTCGCGTTAAGTTGACCAAGAGGGCTTGAGATTTCATGAGGATCGCCTGGTGCCGAGGCTCCTGCTCGGCACGGCGCGCGAACGTCACTAAGCTTGTGTTGACGAACGGGCGCGGCGCCGGCGGTGTGTGCCGCTTTGAGACGATAAACAGGGCTGTGACATGCGAGCATTTTTCCCTCTCCCTCGTCTTCGAGGGAGAGGCAGCGAACGGAGTGAGCGCCGTGAGGGAGTAAACCTGGACGCGCGTTCAACCCAGCTTATCGTCCTCCCTCACGGCACTCGCGCAGACGCGCTCGTTGCCTCTCCCTCCGAATGGGAGGGAGAGGGTACAAATGGACTTTGCGACGATGAGCACTGATCCTGGGAGCAAGGCCTGGTGGATGTCCGCATAGAAGACGACGCCGACGAGGCGGTGCTGAAGGCGTTGATGGTGGGGATGAGAGTGTCTAACCGCGCGAGCATCCCGGATCTCTATTCGCGCAAGATCACGGCGGCGGTGCGCGACACGTCGGGCGCGATTCGGGGCGGCGCGGTCGGGCGGATCGCCGGCGATTCCATGTATGTGGAGGTCGTGTGGAACGACGACTCGATCCGTACGCAGGGCCTGGGGCGGCGCATGATGTTGGCGCTCGAAGAGGAGGCGAAGAAATCCGGCGTGCGCGAGGCGTGGCTCTATACGATGAGCTTTCAGGCAAAGCCCTTCTACGAGAAACTAGGCTACCGGCAATTCGCCGAACTGCCGTGGCAAGGGGGCAAACACCAACGGCATTTCATGCGCAAGGATTTGTGAGGGGCGATGTGCGCCGCTTTGCCTAAGCCTCCCTGCATTGTCATTCCCGCGTAGGCGGGAATCCAGGGCAAAGCTGCCTGAGTCTTGCCAAGAGAGCTAGATTCCCGCCTACGCGGGAATGACAATCGTGAGCTGAAGCTTAGCGCGAGCCCGTCTCCACCCCCGCAAGGGGGGAAGATAAGATGTGCTATCAATGAATGGACCAAGGGCGGGGGGACTATGCGTGAATCCGAACTGACTATTCGCGGCTGCATCTTGGGCGCCGCGATCGCCGCCATATTTACGGCGGCGAATATTTATCTGGGGCTCAAGGTCGGGCTCACCATTGCCTCGTCGATTCCCGCGGCGGTGATTTCCATGGGTATCCTGCGGGCGCTCAACACCGGCACGATCCGCGAGAACAATATCGTGCAGACGGTGGCCTCGGCCGGTGGCACGCTGTCGGCGATCGTCTTCGTGCTGCCCGGCCTCGTTATGATCGGCTGGTGGCGCAGTTTTCCGTTCCTCGAAACGTTCCTCGTCTGCGCGCTGGGCGGCACGCTCGGCGTTCTGTTCTCGATTCCCTTGCGCCGCGCGCTCGTCGTCAATTCGCCGCTGCCGTTTCCCGAAGGCGTCGCCGCCGCGGAAGTGCTCAAGGTCGGCGCGCGCGATGAGGAAGCCACGGGAAACGCGGTCGAGCGTGAGCGCGGACCTTTCGTCGTGCTTTACGGCGCGATCGTCGCCGCGCTCATGCAAGTGGTGACCTTCACCAACGTCGCCGCCGGCACTGTCGCCACGTTCTTCCGCGTCGGCGCGGGCGGCAGCGGGTTGCTCGGTTCCTATTCACTGGCGTTGATCGGCGCCGGCCACCTCGTCGGCATCTCGGTCGGCATGGCGATGCTCGTGGGCATTCTCATCGCCTGGGGCGGCGCGTTGCCCTATCTGACGGCGCACATGCCCGGCAACCTCGCCGATATCGTGCCGCAAATGCGTTCGGAGAAAGTGCGCTTCATAGGTGCCGGCACCATCGCGGTCGCCGCGATCTGGAGCCTCGTGCGTCTGGTCGGGCCGGTGGCGCAAGGCATGATCGCGACGGCGCGCGCCGGTACATCGCGAAACCTCGAGGCGCCGGAGGACCGCGACATCCCGCTGTGGGTGATCGGGCTGCTCAGCCTCGGCTGTCTTCTCGCCATCGGCTGGCTGCTGCAGCGCTTCCTTGCCGGCGGCACGCTCGAGCATTTGGGTTTGCCGCTGATCGTCGGCGGGGTGATCTTCACCGTCGTCGTCGGCGGCTTCATCGCCACCGTCGCCGGCTACATGGCGGGCCTGATCGGCGCTTCGAACTCGCCGGTCTCGGGCATCGGCATTTTGGCTATCGTCTCGGCGGCGGGTCTGCTCGCCTGGTTCGTGCAGCCGATGGTGGGCCCCGATTCGACCGGAGCGCTCGTCGCCTTTGCGCTTTTTGCCGTCGCCATCGTCTTTTCGATCGCGACGATTTCGAACGACAATCTGCAGGATCTCAAGACCGGCCAATTGGTCGGCGCCTCGCCGTGGCGTCAGCAGGTGGCGCTGATCGTCGGCGTGATCGCGGGCTCGCTGGTCATCTCGTTCGTGCTCAACATGCTCAATCAGGCCTACGGCTTTCCGGGCGATCCGAACCGCGCGGCGATCGTGGCGGCGCCCTTGCAAGCGCCGCAGGCGGTCTTGATCTCCACGCTCGCCAAGGGCGTGCTCGGCGCCGGGCTCGACTGGAATCTGATCGGCATAGGTGCGGCGATCGGCGCGGTGATGATCGCGATCGACGAAGCGCTCGGCGGAATGAAGCTCATGCGCCTGCCGCCGCTTGCGGTCGGCATCGGCATCTATCTGCCGATGGACGCAACCTCGCCCGTCATCCTGGGCGCCATCATCGGCTGGCTCTACAACGGCGCGGTCGGGCGCGGGCCCCAAGGCGAAATCCTGAAGCGCTTCGGCGTGCTGCTTGCCTCGGGCTTCATCGTCGGCGAAAGCCTGCTCGGCATCTTGAACGCGGGGCTGATCGTGAGCACGGATAACCCGACGCCGCTGGCGCTGGTGCCCGCCGATTTTGCGCAAGCAGGTGTCATCGGCGCGGTGCTGTTTGGTGCGCTCATCCTTATCTCTTACGCATGGGTGAGCCGGCAAGCGAGGGCGTGAGATGCCATGCGTGAGCGCGAGTCCATGAAGCCGTCACCGTCCGCGAGCATTGTCATTGCGTGCGCCGATCTTGAGGCGGCGATCGCGTTCTACGAAGGGCTCGGCTTGCGGCTCGACATGATTATGCCGGCCGATGCGCCGCGGCTCGCGGTAATGTCGGGGCACGGCGCTGCGATGAGGCTCGAAGTCGAGTCCGCATCGGCTGAGCGCGCGCCGGTCGCCGCCGAGGCCTCGCATGAATTTCTGATCGCGCGCGCCAACGACGCCTGGGGCCGAGGCCGCGCGGGCATGCAGTATCGCGACCTCATCCCCGGACGGCTCGGCGGGCGCGTCATCGCCTCGCAGATTCGTATTCCCGACGGCGGGCCGGTCGCCGACTACGTGCATCATCACCGCGTGCGCTTTCAGATGATCTATTGCCGGCGCGGCTGGGTGCGGGTCGTCTATGAGGATCAGGGGCCGGCGTTCGCGATGCGCGAAGGCGACTGCGTGCTGCAGCCGCCGGGCATCCGGCACCGCGTGCTCGAATCCTCGCCCGGGCTCGAGGTGATCGAGGTAAGCGCGCCCAGCGAACACGAGACCTACCGCGACCATGAACTCGAACTGCCGACGGCGAACGTGAACACCTCGCGTGTGTTCGGCGGTCAGCGCTTCGTGCGCCACGTCGCCGCCGAAGCCGCGTGGCGGCGCGACGCGGGCGGCGCCTTCGACATCCGCGACACCGGTATCGCGCAAGCGAGCGAAGGCGCGGGGAGCGTGCGCATCTTGCGTGCGCGCGCCGGGGCAGAGAGCGCGCCCGCCCGGCACGACGGCGAATTGCTTTTCCTCGCGGTGCTCGACGGCCATCTTCGCGTGCGCAGCCCAACGTTCGGCACGCACGATCTCAGCCGCGACGACGCCTGCGTCATTCCGGCCGGCGCCGACTATGCGCTTGCCGCCAGCGCGCCGTGCGAGGTGCTCGAAGTGGCCATGCTGTCGCGCCCTTCATACCCAGCTGTCATGCCCGCGGAGGCGGGCATCCAGTCCTCTTAGAAAGAATACTTTGCTTGATAGGCGCGTGGAATGTGTGAGCGATAATTTCGGCCTGGATTCCCGCCTCCGCGGGAATGACAATGACGGGGTTGGGATGAGAGTTTCCATTTGCCGCGCACCGCAATGAAAACCTGGATACTTTTTGTGCTCGGTGCCGCGCTCATCCTTGGCGGCGCGGTGCTTGCCTCGCTGATCCAAACGTCGGGCGGCATTGTCATTCGCGACGTGCGCTTTGCCGGGGTGAACGGCGTCGAGATGAGCGCGCTGCTTTACGTGCCGGCGAATGCGACGGCGCGCACGCCGGCGCCCGGCGTGCTCGCGGTTCACGGCTATATCAACACGCGCGAGACGCAGAGCGGCTTTGCCATCGAGTTCGCGCGGCGCGGCTATGTCGTGCTGGCGCTCGATCAGACCGGCCACGGCCTTAGCGATCCGCCCGCGTTCGCCAACGGCTTCGGCGGGCCGGACGGTTTGCGCTATCTGCGCGCTCTTCCCTTCGTCGACGGCAACAATATCGGCCTTGAGGGCCACAGCATGGGCGGCTGGACCGTGCTCGCCGCGGCGGCGGCGATGCCCACCGCCTATCGCGCCATGGTGCTCGAAGGCTCGTCGACCGGCAGTGGCTTTGCGCCCGAAGGCTCACCGCAGTTTCCGCGCAACCTCGCCGTCGTCTTCAGCCGCTACGACGAGTTCTCGCAATTGATGTGGCAGGTGGCGCGCGCCGCCGACGCACCGGCAAGCGCCAAGCTGCGCGCGATCTTCGCCACGCCCGATACCATCGTGCCGGGGCGCGTCTACGGCTCGATCGAGCGCGGCGATGCGCGCATCCTCTACACGCCCGTCACCACGCATCCGGGCGATCACATTTCATCCGAGGCGATCGGTGCCAGCCTCGATTGGTTTCAGCGCACGCTCAACGGCGGTACACCGCGAGCGCCCGGCGATCAGATCTGGATGGCCAAGGAAGTGGGCACCTTCGTGTCGCTGATCGGATTCGTGTCTCTGCTGCTCGGCACGACCGGCCTTCTGCTGCAGGTGCCGTATTTGCGGCTCGCCGCGGCGATGGCCGAGCCCGTGCGCGCGGTGCGCGATTGGCGCTGGTGGACGCTGTTCGCGCTCAGCGCCGTCGTGCCCGCGGCCACCTTCTTTCCGCTCTTGCATGCGGGCGAAGCGTTGGTGCCGCCGTCGGTGCTCCTGCCCGAAGGCATGACCAACCAATTCGCGCTGTGGGCGGTGGCGAACGCGCTTATTGCCCTTGCCGCCGGCCGAGCGCTCGGCGTGAAGGTTCAAGCCAACCATCGCCTGTTGCCGGCGATCGCGATCGCGGCTTGTGTCTTTGCGGTTGGCTACGGCGCGCTGTTGCTCGTCGATGCGCTGTTCAAGACCGACTTCCGCTTTTGGGTCGTCGCCTTCCGCCCGATGAGCGCCGCGCAGTGGCGCGCCTTCGCCGTCTATCTCGTGCCGTTCACGTTCTTCTTCGCGGTCGCCGCGCGCGGACTGAGCGCGCTCGCGGTCAAGGGCGCGCCGGCCGCGGCGGCCTACGGCACGGCATTGGCCGCGATGAGCGCGGGCTTTGCACTGCTGCTGGCGCTCGAGTACGGCGCGCTCTTTGCGAGCGGCGAATTGCTGACGCCAGGCGAGCCGCTCAACACCGTCGTCGCCATCCAATTCCTGCCGCTGACGGCGCTCGCCGCGTTGATCGCAACCTTCGCCTACCGGCGCACGAATTCCTATCTCACGGGCGCCTTCATCTGTGCTCTGATCGTGACCTGGTACATCGTCGCCGGCCAAGCGATGCACGCGGGCTGAGACGAGGGATGCTTGCGGCGAACGTTGGCGTTGTTGGGATTTCGGTGGTTTGGCTTAAGGTCGCGCCATGCCCTTTGCCGTGGAGGCGTTGATGCAATTGCTGCTTTCATTTGCGCTGGCTTTGGTCGGCGTCGCGGCGGTGCCCGCCGCTGATGCCGCCGCGCCGCCACCGGCGCCGCTTGAGGCGGTGCAACTTTCCGCACCCGAATATCGCGCCGCCGTCGAGAGCCTCGCGGGGGCTTATACGTTCGCCGTTGCCGAGGGCGCGGGGCGTGGGTGTGTCGTGAGGTTGTTGCGCGCGCCGGTGCAGACCAAGCGGCGCGCGGGGTTGCCGGTTGCGATCGATGCCGGATGCCGGCGCAGGTTTCCTGTTTTGCGTGCGGTCGTGCGCTGGCAGCCGACGGGGGGCGGGAGCTTGCGGCTGTTGGGCGGCGCGCCTTTCCGCGAGCTCTCCGATTTCTCGCCGGTGCAGGACGGCAGCGGCGTCTACGTGCGCGGCGGCTTTGCGGGCGCGCCCCAAGTCTACGAGCTGCGGGCGCGAGGGCGCTGAGTGCTCCGCCAAGCCCGGATGACAGCCGGGGTTCGATATTATGGGGACACTATGAATGATTGACAGGGCGCGCCGCGCGACGTTAGCTTGGCGGCATGGCTCGAATGGCAAGAGTGGTGGCGCCGGGTGTGCCGCATCATGTGACGCAGCGCGGTAACCGGCGGCAGAAAGTGTTCTTCGACGCGCAAGATTATGCGCTCTACAAGACACTGCTGGCGGAGGGCTGCAAAGCCGCCGGCGTCGAGGTGTGGGCCTATTGCCTGACGCCCAATCAGGTGCATCTGATCCTTGTGCCGCGCGATCGCGACGGCCTGCGCGCGGCGCTGAGCGAGACGCACCGGCGCTATAGCCGCGCCGTCAACGCGCGCCATCGCTGGAGCGGAGATCTCTGGCAGGGGCGATTTGCTTCGTCCGCGATGGATGAGGCGCAGCTCCACGTCTGTGCGCGCTATGTCGAGCAGACCCCGGTGCGCTTGCGCCTTGTCGAAGGCGCGCGCCAATGGCGCTGGTCGAGCGCGCGGGCGCATCTCACCGGCCGCGACGACGGCTTGGTGCGGGTGAAGCCGCTCATCGACGCGGTCGGGGATTGGCGCGCGTTCCTCGCCCGGAAGCTCACCGCCGACGAACTCGCGACGATCCGCTCGAGCGAGCGCACGGGGCGGCCGCGCGGTTCGCCCGTCTTCGTCAAACGCCTCGAGCGGCGGCTCGGGCGCGTACTCGCCAAACAAAAACCGGGACCGAAGGCGAAGGGCGGGCTGCGGAAATGATCGATCCGAACGGCATCGCGCATATTCAGCTGACGGTGCGCGACGTCGCGCGCAGCCGCCCCTTCTACTACCGGCTGCTGCACGAAACGTTCGGCATGACGATCCAATACGACGGGCCCGACGTCTTCTACTGCATCGGCGGGCGCACCGGCATCCTGATCCGGGCGGTGTCGCCGGAAAATGCCACGACGCCCTTCGATCAATGGCGTA
>JANXXU010000051.1 GCA_025350465.1 Alphaproteobacteria bacterium
CTAAGGTATCGCATCGACGGCGCTGTCCCCCCGGCGTGTGCGGCGTTCGCAACCGCGAGCGCGAAAAGGGGCGGGTCCTCGCCGCGCGCTAATTTGAACCCGTGGAGGCAAGAATGACTGTGAAGCGAGTGCCCCATAAGATGACGGCTGCGCTTTTCGCCGGAGCGATTATCGTGAGCTGGACGGCAACTTCTGTGTGCGCGGAGCCCGGGGCCACGCCGCCCGCAACGGCGAGCACCAGCGCGCCGCCGGCGACAACCGGCACGACGAACGCGCCCGGACAAGCCTCCGAAGGCGCTCAAACCTCCGACGGCAAGCCGAACCCAAACGAGGTCATTTGCAAACGCGTCGGAATGACTGGCACACGGGTCTCACGCCAAAAGGTCTGCATGACCCGGGCTGACTGGCAGCAAGACGCCGAAGAGGCTCAGGGTGCAGCGAGCTCGATGCGCTCCCAAAGCGGCACTGATGGCGGCCGCAACGGTGGCGGCATACCAGGCCAATAGAACCGCCCGACCGTCGGTGCGTCGCTCTTCCCCTTCCACCGCTTGAGGGGGAGCCAAGATCCTGTTACCGCCCCCGCTGTGGGGCGGTTGATACGTTTTGAGGCGCGGTCCGCGCCGAGAGACGGATCGGGTGGGTGGGGCCGGCAACAAGATCGAACCACGAAGCACACAAAGCCGCTCTGACTCTTCCTCTTCGTGACCTTCGTGGTTCAAATTGTTGTTGGCAGCGTGCAGCTCACGCCGCCTTGCGCGCGGTCACCGCAAAGGCGGCGGCGTTGCCTTCGGGCCAGCGCTCCCAGATCATCTTCTGGCGGCAGAGCGCGAGGGCATGGGGCGCGGTCGGATCGGTGTGCTCCTGCGACAGGCGCCACTCCAGCCGGTCGAGCGCGAAGTTGGACTCCTGCGCGTCGCTCTCGTTGCGGAAGCAGAATTTGGCGCCCGTCTCGTTGCCCATCATCAGTTTGAAGCCCGCATGCGCGAGCCAGCGCACCATCAAAAGGTCGCGCAGCGAGATGTCGACCCGGATCTCGTTGTTGCGCGGCCGCGTGCCCTCCTCGTAGCCGCTGAGGCGCGCGGCGGTTCCCATCACCCGGCCCAGTTCGCGCAAGGTGCGCACGACGGCCTTCGCCCTCTTGGGCTCGCCGCGTGCGAGCGCCGCCGCGTGGCGCACCGCGTCGAGGCTGCGTCTGACGCTCTCGGGCGCCGGCGTTCCCGCCGTCTGATAGGTAGAGCCGACGCCGCACGCCATTTCGCGCATCGCTTCTTTGATGCCGCGCAACCGGCCGTGGGCATGGATCGCCCTCGCCGCCCACATGGCCGAGACACCGAGCACAACGACAAACGCCGCCACTTCCACCAAGGACTCGATCACTTCACCTCAACACACGCCCGACTCGGAACGGCGACGACGATGCGCCGATGTAAATCCGAGGCAACCAATCAGACCGCGAACGCATCGAATTATTTTCAAGATCGCGCGCCCGCTGCTATCGCCAGTTGAACCAGCGCGCGCATCTTTCCTCCCCCGTTGTTACGGGGGAGGTGGCGGAGCGCAGCGACGACGGAGGGGGGAAGTGTACGCGCCGTCGCGTGTCACCCGCCCCCTCCGTCTCGCCACAATCCTCAGCGCACATCGCCAAATCACAACCGGCTCGACACCTCCCCCGCTAAAACGCGAGGGAGGAAAGAAACGGCGCCGCCGACGGCCACGCTCGGTCTCGTCTCGCAGATCCGGGATATTCGAATGTGAAAGAATTGCCGCGAGCCGGTGCCGCTCAATCTAATGCGTTTTACAACCGTTCTGGCAGCCGCCCGCTTTGAGGTCCGCATGCGCCCGCGGCGACGCAAGCTGCGGCGCTTGCCGCGACGCCTAGCGGCAGGCGGCCAGGATGCTCTCGTCGTGGCGAAGCCGGCGCAGATCGGCCTCGAGCTCGGCTTCGTCGTGACGCAATTCCCTGCGCCGGGTTTCCACTTCCTTCTTGGCGGCGTCGATGGCGCTGTGGTCGCCGGATACGCGCGCCGCTTTCAGATGCTCTTCCGCAGCCTTGAGCGCGGCGCGGGCGGCATCCACTTGCGCCTTGTCGGCGGCGACTTTTTCTTTGTCGGCCTGCACCTTCTGCGCGGCCGCAGGGTCATTGCAATGCGTGATGTGTGGCGGGCTCGGCGGCGGCTGGGTGTTGGCGAGCGCGCCCGAACCCGCGCTCCAAACAATTACGGCTGCGGCTAATGCTGCTCCAAGACCTCTCATGTTTCCCGCTCTCCTCGCCTGCCGTCAATTCGTCTCGGCCCCTTGTGCACCCTCAACCTCACACTTGCCTAGGATTCCCTTGAACTTACCGTAAGCTTCCGTTTTGCAAGCGGCCAGAAATCTCCTGGGCTGATCGCCCAGCGAGCCGCGACGTGCCGTCGCGCCAATGGCGAAATAAAGGGGGCCTGAAATGAAACTAGCGCGCGTGATCCTGTTTACCGGGCAGATGGAGGCGATGAGCAAATTCTACGGCGAGGTGCTGGGCCTGAAGAAAATTCCCTCCAACGAACCGGGCTGGCGGGAGTTTGCCGCCGGCGGCGCGCGCATCGCGCTGCACTCGGGCCCTTCATCGCCCGGCCGCAAGGGCCCCAAGATCGTCTTCCACGCCAAGGACGTCGCTGCCTTGCGCGCAACGCTGGTCGCGCGCGGCGCCAAGTTCGCCAAGGTCCGCGACGGCGACCCCTTCTGCCTCTGCGACGGCCGCGACCCCGACGGCAACCCGATCCAATTGTCGAACCGGTGAAATCAAAAGCGCATGCGTCTCTTCTTTCCTCCCTCGCTTTAGAGGGAGCAAAGAAATCGGCGTCGGCGCTTTAGTGGCAGGGATACAAAGCCCGTGCGGCGGCTTCGACCGCATCCAAGGCCGCCGACGGTGCCAGCTGCGGGCGCTCGCGCACCCACTGCACGATCGCCGGTGCGAAGACCGCATAGGCGACGCCGTTCAAGCAGGCCTGCGGGTCGATGAGCTCGCCAAACAGCAATTGCCCGCAATCGTCGTTGGGGCCCGGGGACGTAGCGCGGAGATTGCTCGCCGAGCAACTCGCCAAGAACTCGCTCACCGTCATGTCGCGCTCCTCCTCGCCCAAGGCCGCCGACGCCAAGGCGAGCGGCAACAGAACGACCAACGCGACTCCGGAAAAAAGACGATGCACCATGACGCCATCCATCATTCGACGCGACGTCGCCTAGCGGAAAATTTTGCCGGCGACGGGCTTTTGCACCACGTTGGACGCTTGCGACGAGGACACGATGCCGAGGTCGCGCTTGGGATCGAATGGGCGCTGGGCATCCGGCTTCGCGACGACTTCCGAAAGCGGGTCGGCCGAGTGACGGCAATTGCCTTCGAAGAAGGCGCCGACTTCGACGGCCAGCGCTTCGTGTAGGATCGTACCTTCAACGTGGCTGGTGCCGGCCAGGGAGACCTTCCGTGCACGGATCGTTCCTTTGACGCGGCCGCGGACCGTGACTTCCTCGGCGACGATGTCTCCCTCAAAGCTCGCCTTTTCCCCCAGCGTTGCGGAGCCCGAGCGAATGTCGCCGTCGACGCGGCCGTCGATGTGGACATCGCCGGTCGACGTCAGAGTGCCGACGATGACGAGGTCGGTCGAGATGATCGAAGGCGCGGCTTTACCGGAACGGCGCTGCGTTTGTGGAACCGGCAGATTGTCCGGCGAATTGCCCTTGCGGCCCCTTGCAAACATAACGCCCTACCCACGCTGACTTAGATCGCATCACGCACGACGCAGTTGAACCACATTTCATAGTGGCAATACGGTCCCGACCCGCGCCCGCTCGCTCCCAACCGCGCAATTTGTCGACCGAGTTGCACGAAGTCCCCGGTTAATAAGGCGTTTTGGGCGCTGGGCCCGCTTCACCCGCCACGCCATACAAGGATGGTGGGATCCGCTCATTCAATTGACAAACCGCAGAGCGTCGCGCCCGCGTCTCCACTTTCCTCACCCGTTGTTACGGGGGAGGTGGCGAGCCGACCGAGCGTTTGCGATCAATCGACAACGTCAGCGGCGAGACGGAGGGGGCGGTGACATGTGCTGAGCCTCGTTTCGCCCCCTCCACCTCCCCTCGCTAAAGCTCCGGCAGGTCCCCCTCCCCCGCTAAAGCGAGGGAGGAAAGAAATGGGCGGAGGGTTTTGTCTCGTTTGGGAATCTCACCGCATTGGGCAGCTCAAACTGGCCTGCGGCAGCGATGGCCGATTAAGGCATAACGGCATGACTCCACACACGGTGGGGGTCCGCACCGGTGAAATGAAGGATGGAGCTTCGGGGATCGCTTGGTATGTGGAGCAAAATTCCATACCTCACGTCTGAAGAACCTTCGTAGCGGCCAATCCCATTCCATACGACGCCAATCGAATCGAGGGTCCAACCGTCGCTCGTTCCGGCAAACGCCGTACGCAGACTGATGGCTCTGATGTAATCGACTTGCCACGGACAACCGGGCAGCAAGACGGTCACGGAGCGTATGCTCCAAGCACGCCATCGGTGGCCGAGATTGAGCCCAAGGGGAGCGCTGACCTCAAAGTCATACCTCCCGCCACCATTGTCCCGGGTAACCCAACCATGAACATTGTCCGTGCCTCCATGCAGTTCGAAGGCACCGGTGCCGATCGTAAATGTCAACGACGAGGCGTAGTTCCTGTTCAGTTGTTGGGGGCAACTGGCATTGGCATCTTGTCCGCCGAAGCCGAGTACGGCGGCAACCGCCGTCGCAACGATCAAAATGGATGGCATCATTTTCATGCAGATGATCCTCCTCCGTTTGATAAGGGACAGCATACCTATTTCGCACGCGGTCATGGAATAGCTACGGTGTCACCGCATTTCAGCGCACTCGCGTGGGGATGCTGACCCAATCCACCGCTGAGTCAGGGCCAGCGAGTGACGGCTCTTTATGACAAAACGGTCGTTGAGCCATCAGAGAGCGAGCGGCTACTTCTGGCCCTTAGCGGACGTTCGGCGTTTCCGCGAGCAAAGCGCCGATCTGATCCAACGACCGCCTTGCCGACCACACGGCTAACCGGCGAGCGATATGAGAAAACGCGCTGTGTCGTGCCAAAGCGCTGTGTCGCTGAACGGTATCTTCAGCAGCTGCACCGAGAGCGCAAAACCGCCGGCCCACCAATACGCGGGATGCACTTTGCCGAGCGCGCGCCAATCATGGATAATGCCCGCAACGATGAAGAGAAGCCCGGCGAGCGCCGGAGGCAACACGCCTGCGACGGGCGGCGGCGGAATGTTGAAGCCGGCAAGCCCCACTGATCCGTGGAATGGCGGCGGGTGACCGCCCATCACGAAATACACAATGTATGGACGCGCGATGGCGGCGTCGAGGATGACGGCCGTCGCCGACAACATCAGCCGCTTGTGCCAATCGGATCGACGCACGTTGTAGATCGCGGCGATCACCAGGACGGCGAAGCAAAGCAAGGCCGCCAGGGGCACGATCATGAATGCTTCGCCAGCGTCAGCAAAATTCAAGGCGATTGCGCGCTTGGCGGCGTTGATCGCGGCAAGCGCGCCGAAGATCGTCATCGCCGTCGCGAGCGATATGCCGATCAGGCCGACGTCGCGGTGACGGGCGACATTTCCGGACGCGACCAACCAGGTCTGACAGATCAGAAGAAGCGTCCAGCCAAAGAAGAGCGCGCCGTGGATGGCGAGCACCGCGATCCGTTCGGGCACGCCCTGCGCCATCGGGATCCAGAAGGTCGGCGCAAAGCCGAGAAACGCCGTTGCGGCCATCGCCACGGCGCTCCACAGGTAAAAACGCGTGTGCGCCGGTGCGGCACGCGGCGCGGCATCCGTTGTTGTGGCCGTCATCGCCCTCTCCCCGAACTTTAACAAGCGGGTCAGTCTAGGCCCAACGCGCTTTCGCGCAACAACGAACCGGCGGCCAAATTGTGGACCGAGCATCCCCGCCGCCACTAATGGGACGCGCCCGCCTAACCCAGTGATGTTTGGGCCCGATGACCAGAGTCGGCGATCTCCGGTCGCACGGCGCCGTCCCATGAAATGTCCGACTTGCGGATTGATCCAGACGTTCGCGCCGAACATGACGAACTGGACGATCTCGCCGGTCTGATGAGCGTGGCAGTCATCGCGCTCTTCGACAGCTGTCGCTGCTCCCGCTACAACAAAAACACCGGCCGGCTGACGGAAGATATGTTCCATTCCGTCTTCGCCGCGGTGCGCAAGGAACTGGATGCCTGAAGCTGAGCCGAACGCGGCCTGGTCGTCGCTCCTCACTGATCCGCCGGAGCGCGGCACGGAGGGCGGCGTCATCGTCCTGGACGATGCGCACGACCTGGGCGCCCGCATCACGCTCGAAAAGTTCGACGGCGGCGGCGGCGCTATCACCTGCGGCATCTATGAGTGGATGATGCACACGCGCTTCTTCGACACGGAGGCCAGCGCGCGCCAGGCCTTTGAGGCGATGAAGATCGACATGGACACCATTCTCTGCCGCATCCCGCTCAAGAGCGATCCTGATCTCGACAACAAGATGCGCGCATCCTGCGACGAGATGTCGGCCTTCGTCGACAAGTACCCCTAGCCGCCCAGCAATTCCTGGTGGTCGACATAGCCGTCCAGGGACTGGTTCAATCCGAAGACGAGCTTCGCCATGCTGCAAACTCTCCACCCAATAGGTATGCTGTCACCGCATTGCTTCTCTTCTTCCATCCGCCGAAAGCGGACATTTGGCCCTGTCGCGGCATCACTTGAGTCCGCTTGCGCTCGCCGCGGCGTCGTCCTTGCGCTCCTTCCGCCAGATCGCGGTGCAATATGCAATGGCCCCGATGCTTCCGCCCGTGAAGACCAAGTAGGTAACGATTGCGTCTAGCATTCCCAGTGTCGGATTGGGCATGCCAACACTCGCGTTCCTTGCATGCCTCATGGCTTGAAGAGTGGCCATATAATCCGACGCCATCTCGCCGAATACGAGCGACTCAATGAGGATGCTGATGACAGTCAGCACATAGAGCGCCACGATGAGGACGAAGAGCCATCGTGGAATGAGTTTGCCGGCGAAAAAAATGCCGACCACAAACGCCGTTGTCATCGTAACCCACCACTGGCCAGGCAGATAACCCAGCTGCACCGCCTGGCTCGCGGCAGACATCAGTTCGGATTCCGTCATCGTTGCGCCCTTCCTTTCCTCGCTTTCGGATCGTCGACGGTCGAAATTGCGACGTTGACTGGCTCCGTAGCGTGCAACCTGTGTTTGAGTATCGCTGAACTTGGAGGGACAGCATACCCATGCCGCACGCGGCCATGGAATAGGTATGCCGTCAACTGCTGTCAGCCGGCACCTTACGCCGTTGCCTCGGCGATGGCGCGGTGCCAGCTGCGGAAGAAGAGCCACAGGAAGAATAGCGCGGCGGGCGTCGGGCTCATGGCGAGCAGCATTTCCGTCACCGGCGAAAACATGGCGTGGCTATCGGCCCATCCCGCCGCCGCATAGAAGGGGATGCCGATGTAGAGCACTAAGGCCGGCCCGAACGGCTTGGCGATACGCGCGAAGGATGCGAGTTCGCGTTCCGCGCTCGCCATGCGGACCTGCATGAGCGTCGCGCCGAGCGACATGGCTAGATAAAAGCTTGCATAGTAGAGCCACGGCCAAACCTCCTTGAGGCCGACAAACGAGTTGCCGATCAGAAGCGGCACCGGCGCCAGGAAGACGATGAGCGAATCCTCGAGCGTCGGGATGCGCAAGCGCGAGATGCCGATATGGGCCAAAAAGACCCAGCTCGTCAAAGCGCACGTGCCCATCGCGAAGAGCTGGCCCCAGGTGCGAACGGTGTCCACAGTGAGCGGCCACAGCGTCATGCGCGCGTGCGCCTCCGCCACGAGGTCGGCGAAGACCAATCCGATCAGGACGCTCAAGAGAGTGATGAAGAGACCGGGAAATTGCTGCTTGATGCGGTCTTCTAAGTCCACGCCATCCCCTCCCAAATCGAACGCGGCAATTTCAAACGAGAGCGACAGCATAGCCATTTCGCGCGCGGCCATGAAATGGCTAGGCTGTCAGCGCACGGCATCGATCGCGGTCGCCCGGCGATTGGGCTCGCACTGGCTGCGCGCCGATCACGACGCGTGGCAAAGTGGTGCAGGTCTACGGCCAAACCGCGCAGGCCTGGCGGGCGCGGTGAGGCGCATTTCGCGTCCGTTGTCCGGCTACACTATCGTTATCCAGGACAAATCGCCGGTACGCAATTCTTCTGCTGTGTCATCGCAAGGCAAACCGACGTCGCAAGGTGATGTAGAAAACCGCGATCAAGCTGATCGTAGCGCTTGCAACACTCACCGGATACCGAAGGGGTTGGAAATGGCACGGAGCCCAAAGACGACGGCGCCGGTTACCGCAAAGCTCACTCCAGATCAGAAAAGGGCTGCCATCCCGCGGTTGCGGGGCAGATCAAGGAGCTCTCAAAGCGCGCAAACTTAAAGGCGAAGATTCGCCCGTCTTCGCTTACGCCGCGGGTGTTTTATCGAAATCGCGGCATCAGCCGTTGATATTGCCTCGGACGCTTTCCTGAAACCGTTGTGACACTTGTGACAAATGCGACAAAACCTTTGCGGCGGAGCATTTGTCACATTTGGCACAATTGTCACGGGATCATCGCGCCTGCAATGCCAACCACAGACCTGGATTGACGTTGAAGATTTCCGTCCTGCGTCCGCCGGTCGGGCGAAACGGCACAGCGGCTTCCGCAATCCATCCTGCATCGCAGAGCGTTTCCAGCGCCCGCTGCGCGCGCGCCGCGTCTGTGATGCCGCCCACCCGGTTGCGATACACATCGCGCATCTTGAAGCTCGTCGCCCGCGTCTGCACGATCCACTTCGCCACCGCGCCGGCGTCGCGGTGGCTTTCCGGTAAGGCCGCGTCGCCGAAGACGCGGCGGGCCATCGGCTCGAGGTAGCTCGTGTAGAATTCGATGGCGCGGCGCATGGCGTCGTCGCCGATCTTGGCCGGCTCCGGCCGCCCGCCGTCGAAAGCCCAATCGAGAAATTCGAGCACCAGCGCCAGGCGCAGCACGTGGCCGCGCGCTTTGCCGCGCCACGAGCACATGAGCGTGCCGCCGTGATCGGGGGCGTCGTCTTGCGCGCGGCTCCAGACGGCGAGCCGCTCGAGCGCCGCGGCGCTGCCTTCGATCAAGACAGGCGCCAAGCCCTCCTCGGTCCGCGCCATCGCGAGCGAGCGCAGGCGCTTGAGCACACGATAGGCGACCTCAACGTCGACGTCGCGCGTGGGGCGCGCGAACGGGCGCCGGCTCGGCCACACCCACAAAAAACGCGCGGCGAGGCCGTCGTCGGCGGCGTGGGTGACGAGGTTGGCGAAATGATCGGGCTGCATGCCGCCATAGATCGCCACGCTCAAATGCGGAACGATGAACGGGCGCGCGGTCTTGCGGTCGACCGGGTGCGCCTCGCCGCCATAAGCTTCGATCCAAAACGACCGCTCGGCGCCGCCGCCCGAATAGCGGTCCATGCCCTTGAACCAGCCTGAGAGTTCGTCGCGCACCGTCAAAAGCCCGCGCGGATTGGCGGCGAGCACGCTCGCCAGCGCCTCGGGCGTGATGTCCTTGACGACAAGGCGCGGCGCCATTGGCTCGCGCGGGATCTTGGCGGCGGCCGGTTTCGCCGGCGCCTCGCGGTCGCTCTTGGCGCAATCCTTCACGCGCTCTTTCCATTGCGCGAGTGCCGCCTCGGCCCGTTCGCGCGCCGCTTCGTAGAGATCGAGCTCGGGTTCGAAGAGCGCGAACTCTTCCGCCTCGATGCGGCGCAACGCGGCCTGCACCACTTTGGCGGCGGGCGACTTGCCGCTGGACGGTTTGCCGACCGCCGCCCACCACTGAACCGGCGGCTCGACCCACGTGCCCCAGCCCTTGGCCCAGCGCGAATTGCCGATGGCGCCGGAAGCCGCCCCGAGCAGCGATGCGGTGACATAATCGGCGGGCGAGTTCGCCGCCTCCGACGCGTCCTCGATCCACGGCGCGATCGGCCCCAAGAGCTCGAGCGGCAAGCGCGGCGGTACGATTTGGCCGTCGCGCAAGGGCGAGAGATCGATGTCGGCGACGGCATCGCCCGCGCCGTTCTTGGGCGGCACGTAGTGTTCGGTGATGCAGGTGGCGTCGAGGAATTCTTCCGGCGTCGCGATCAGGCGCATCCGGAAGCGTGGTTTTGGATCGTCCGTGTGCGTCATATCCAAGCCTCCGCGGCGTCGGCGAGATCGGTGGCGCGCGTCAACGGCGTGCGGATGATGACTTCGCGGCCCGCGGCGGCCCAGCGGGCGGCGCAGGTGTGCGCGGACGCAAGGCCCGGCGCATCGTGATCGGCAAAAATGGTCAAGGCTTCGATCCCTTCTAGGATTGGAAAATGTTTGAGTGCGTTGGCCGAGAGCGCGGCCCAGACGCTGGTCCAGCCGATCATGTGCGCCGCGATCGCCGTCTCGATGCCCTCGGCGATGGCGAGGCCCTCGGTGACGGCGTCGTCGGGCGCAAGCTTCACGCAGGCGAGTGCCGCCCGCCCCAGCATCATCTTCTGCGGCACGCAGTGCGCCTTCGTCAGGCCGTCGGCCGAGAGATAGGTGCGATGGATGCCGGTGGGCTGGTTCGTCTTGATGTCGCGCATCAACGCCACCATCGCCGGCCGCTCTTTGCACGTGGGCATGTGCAGCAACCGCGGATGAAAGCGGATGTCTTCGCTTGGCGGAAGCGAAAGCCCGCGCGCGTTCAGATAACGCTCGACCAAAGTCCCGCGCGCGCCGGTGCTTTCGTCCCAGAGCGCAAGGGCGAGCTCGAAACTTTCCTCCCCCGTTCTCACGGGGGAGGTGGTGGAGCGTAGCGACGCCGGAGGGGGGAAGTGGGCGCGCAGACTTCCCCCCTCCGCCCTCGGCTTCGCCTCGTGCACCTCCCCCGTAAGTACAGGGGAGGAAAGCCTGCCAAGGGGGGAAGATGAGCCAAGCCACGCACTCGCCTCTTTGCAGGCGTCGGCGATCGTCAGTCCACGGACGATCGCGAGCAGCGCGACGAGATCGCCGCCCTCGCCCGCTTCGTGGTCGAAGAAGAGACCGCGCGCCGGCCCCCGCGTTTTGCAGGCGAGCGAGCCGCGCCGGCGATAGCGCCACTCGTTCGCCGTGCGAGACGTCGGGGCCCCGAGCAGATCAACGAGAAAATCTTCGGCGCGCCTCGCCAGTTCCTGTCCGAGGCTCCGCTCGCCCGTGCGGCGGCTAGCCCGCATCGCCGCTCTCGCCGAGCAAGCGCATGAGCCGCGCGATCGGCACGACGACGCGCCGCCCGGCTTTGATGGTCGGCAGCTGTCCGGACTTTGCCATCACGAACGCGGTCGAGCGGCTGACGCCCAAAATCCGCGCCGCCTCGCTCACGGCAAGCGTGCGGCGTTCTAAGGAAATTTCATCGGTCATGCGTGTTGTGTCCTCGGCCAAACGTTTGGTCCCGAGTACAGGTGTGCGAATGAGCGGCCTCCGTGTCAACGCAAATTACGTATGATTCGTATGTATAATACGTTTGAATGCTACCGCGTCCATATCTTTCCTCCCCCGTTGTTACGGGGGAGGTGGCGGAGCGCAGCGACGTCGGAGGGGGGAAGTCTGGGGTGCGCTGTGGGGACCTAATGAGGGCGCGTTACGGGATTGACGGGAATCTGACGCCAGATTGCTTCGAGCACCTCGTCCAGCCTCTCGTAGACCTCGGCATTTTCCACCCGCAATTCGCGCCAGCCGCGATCGGCGAAATACGCACGACGCCGGGCATCATGCGCACGCTGGCTCGCCGTGTGATGCGTTTCGCCGTCGACCTCGATGACGAGTTTCAACGCGATGCAGGCAAAGTCCGCAACATACGGGCCGATCGGATGCTGCCGTCGAAAGCGCAGCCGGCGCATCGCGTCCCGCCGCAAGCGCGACCACAAAATGACTTCGGCGTTGGTCATGGTGCGCCGCAGCTGCTTGGCGAGCGGTCGCGAACGATCTTCGTCATTGCGCATGGGCTTGGGACTTCCCCCTCCGTCACTCGCCTGCGGCTCGTGCCACCTCCCCCGCGAGCGGGGGAGGAAAGAATAGCGGTAAGCCTCTCCTCTTTCCTCCCCCGTCCTCACGGGGGAGGTGGCGGAGCGTAGCGACGACGGAGGGGGGAAGTCAGAACGCTCACCACGTCCCCCCTCCGCCCTCGGCTTCGCCTCGCCCACCTCCCCCGCAAGCAGGGGAGGAAAGAAGAGAGCGCGATCGGTTTGCGGCCTCGCGCGACTCAGTCATGCTTCTGTCGTCTTGTGAGGCACTGATTCGCGAGGGCAAATGACCGCTCGAAGCGATGAAAGACTCAGCCGCACAAGACGTTGGGAGCGGACCTCGTGGAGCGCTCTCAACACATCCAGCGACGCTCCTCTTTGGTGTCGCGAAGTCCATTTCGGAGCGGTGCGGGCCGCAACCGAAAATAGTAGGGCCGAGAGGCATTCACGCCACGTTGTAATCCCCGCCTTTTCCCCAGACCGACCCACAAGAACTTGTGTATGCCCCCCGCTCTTAACACAAAATCTATTGCTTCAAACCAAATCTGGCCCCTAGATATTGCCACCTGTTGGCCACCCGAAAGGGAGGCGGTTCAGGCCCCGGCGTGGGGGTTCCTTTTCGAGTGAAAACGCCAGGGCCGGAATGAGTGGCAGGCAGTGAACCCGAGTGACTGTCCTGGAGGGGCTAAATGCGCATCGATCGCCTGTTTACGACTGAAGGCCAATCCGCGTACGACGGCATTACTTTCCGTACCACCGCGAGCGAAATCAGGAACCCCGACGGTTCGCTCGTCTTCCGACAAGAAAACATCGAAGTTCCCGAGAAGTGGTCGCAGGTCGCCTCCGACGTCCTCGCGCAGAAATATTTCCGCAAAGCCGGCGTCGCCGCGAAGCTGAAGCCGGTCTCGGAGGCCAACGTCCCGAGCTGGCTGTGGCGCCACGTTGCCGACCAAGAAGCGCTCACCGAGAGCGGCGAGACCAAGAGCGCCGGCGAGACCAGCGCGCGCCAGGTCTTCGACCGCTTGGCCGGCACCTGGACCTATTGGGGCTGGAAGGGCGGCTACTTCGACCAAGAGCGCGACGCGCGCGCCTTCTTCGACGAGATGCGCTTCATGCTCGCCGCGCAAATGGCGGCGCCCAACAGCCCGCAATGGTTCAACACCGGCATGCATTGGGCCTATGGCATCGACGGTCCGGCGCAAGGCCACTTCTTTGTCGATCATTGGACGGGTGAACTCGCGAAATCCGAGAGCGCCTACGAGCATCCCCAGCCCCATGCCTGCTTCATCCAAGGCGTGCGCGACGACCTGGTGAATGAAGGCGGCATCATGGACCTCTGGGTCCGCGAGGCGCGTCTCTTCAAATACGGCTCCGGCACGGGCTCCAATTTCTCGGCGCTGCGCGGCGGCCACGAAGCGCTTTCGGGCGGCGGCAAGTCGTCGGGCCTGATGAGCTTCCTGAAGATCGGCGACCGTGCGGCCGGCGCCATCAAATCCGGCGGCACCACCAGGCGGGCGGCCAAGATGGTCATCGTCGACGCCGACCATCCCGACATCGAGACCTTCATCGATTGGAAGGTGATCGAGGAACAGAAAGTGGCGGCTCTTGTCGCCGGCTCGAAGCTGCTGGCCAAGCACCTCAACCTGATCATCAAGGCTTGCGTCAATTGCCGCGGCGACGGCGACACCTGCTTCGATCCGCAGCAAAACCCGGCGCTGAAGCGCGAAATCAAAGCCGCGCGCAAAGTGCAGATCACGGACAACTCGATCCAGCGCGCCATTCACTTCGCGCGCCAGGGCTACACGCAAGTCGACATCCCGATCTACGACACCGATTGGGACGGCGAGGCGTATTACACCGTCTCCGGCCAGAACTCGAACAACTCGGTTCGCGTCAACGACGAGTTCTTGAAGGCGGTCGCCAACGACGGCGACTGGAAGCTGACGCGCCGCACCGACGGCAAGGTGACCAAGACGCTGAAGGCGCGCGGCCTCTGGGACAAGATCGCGGAAGCGGCGTGGCAGTGCGCCGATCCGGGCCTGCAGTTCCACACCACCATCAACGACTGGCACACCTGCCCCGCATCGGGACCGATCCGCGCCTCCAACCCGTGCTCGGAATACATGTTCCTCGACGACACAGCGTGCAATCTGGCGTCCCTGAACCTGCTCGCCTTCCGCAAAGAGCTGGCGGACGGACGCAAGGTGTTCGACGTCGTCGCTTACGAGCACGCCGTGCGGCTCTGGACCGTCGTCCTCGAAATCTCGGTGATGATGGCGCAGTTTCCGTCGAAGGAAATCGCGCAGCTCTCCTTCGAGTACCGCACGCTGGGTCTGGGCTACGCCAATATCGGCGGCCTCTTGATGTCGTCGGGCATCGGCTACGACAGCGCGCAGGGCCGCGCGGTCGCCGGCGCCCTCGCCGCTCTGATGACCGGCGCGTCTTATGCGACCTCGGCCGCAATGGCGCGCGAGCTTGGCGCCTTCAAAGGCTACGCCAAGAACGCCGAGCACATGCTGCGCGTCGTGCGCAATCACCGCCGCGCGGCGAACGGTGCGACGGACGGCTACGAGCTGCTCTCGACCAAGCCCGTGCCGCTCAACGCCATCGACATGCCCGCGATGGGTTACGAAGGCCTCATCGATCGCGCGCGCGGGACGTGGGACGAGGCCTTGGCGCAAGGCGCGCTCTACGGCTATCGCAACGCGCAATCGACGGTGATCGCGCCCACGGGGACGATCGGCCTCGTCATGGATTGCGACACGACGGGCATCGAGCCCGACTTCGCGCTCGTCAAGTTCAAGAAGCTCGCCGGCGGCGGTTACTTCAAGATCATCAATCAGTCGGTGCCGGAAGCCTTGCGCATGCTGGGCTACCGGCCCGAGCAGATCGAAGCGATGATCAACTACGCGGTCGGCCACGGCACGCTCAAAGGCGCGCCGGGCGTCAACCACGAGTGGCTCAAGATCAAGGGCTTCACCGACAAAGAGTTCGCCGCCGTCGAAGGCGCGCTCGGCACGGCGTTCGACATCCGCTTCGTCTTCAACCGCTGGACCTTGGGCGACGAGTTCTGCACCAAGGTGCTGAACATGACGCCGGAGCGGCTCGACGCGCCGGACTTCGATCTCCTGGCCGACATCGGCTTCACCAAGACCGAGATCGAAACGGCGAACGTCTATTGCTGCGGGGCGATGACCTTGGAAGGCGCGCCGCATATCAAAGACGAACACTTGTCTGTCTTCGATTGCGCGAACCCTTGCGGCAAGATCGGCAAGCGCGCGCTCTCGGTCGACAGCCACATCATGATGCTGGCGGCGGCGCAGCCCTTCATCTCGGGCGCGATCTCCAAGACCATCAACATGCCCAACGCCGCGACGGTGAAGGATTGCGCCGACGCCTACATGAAGTCGTGGAAGCTCGCGCTCAAGGCGAACGCTCTCTACCGCGACGGCTCGAAACTGTCGCAGCCGCTGGCCTCGATGATCCTCGCCGGTGAAGACGAGGACGAAGACGTCGCCGCAGAACTCGCCGAGATGCCGCAAGGCGCGCGCGTGCAAGCGGTGGCCGAGCGCATCGTCGAGCGACTGGTCGAGATCAACAAGCGCGACCGCGAGAAGCTGCCGCAACGGCGCAAGGGCTATACGCAAAAAGCCACCGTCGGCGGGCATAAAGTCTATCTGCGCACCGGCGAATACGACGACGGGCGCATCGGCGAGATCTTCATCGACATGCACAAGGAAGGTGCCGCCTTCCGCAGTCTGATGAACAATTTTGCCATCGCCATCTCGATCGGCCTGCAATACGGCGTGCCGCTCGACGAGTTCGTGGAGGCCTTCACCTTCACGCGCTTCGAGCCGGCCGGCATGGTCACCGGCAACGACTCGATCAAGAACGCGACGTCGGTGCTCGACTACATCTTCCGTGAACTGGCGGTCTCCTATCTCGGACGCGGCGATCTCGCGCACGTCATTCCCGGAGCGTCCGACGGCTCGGAAATCGGCGGCGGCGACGGCGAAGGCAAGCGCCCGATGGTCGGCTCGCCCAATCCCTCGCGCATGGTGAGCGCAGGGCTGGTGCGCGGACAGATGCCGCAGCAGCTGGTCGTGCTCGAAGGCGGTCAGTCGGTGGCACAGCGTCAGGAGACGACGCTGACCACGGCGCGCGCCACCGAAGTGACGATGGAGACGACGCAACGTCGCGTCGTCGGCCAGACCGTCGCGCAGACCATCGAGGTGCTCGAACGCGACGTGGCGACGATGTCCGTCACCACAATGCGTGCACGCAAAGTCGCCGAAGCCCGCATCAAGGGCTACGAGGGCGACGCGTGCGGCAATTGCGGTAACTTCACGCTGGTGCGCAACGGCACCTGCATGAAGTGCGACACCTGCGGAACGACGACTGGGTGCAGCTGAGGGCAATGCGTCGCTCTCGGCCCGCATCGACGTGCATGGCAGTGCCTAAAACAAGAGGGGTGGTTCGTAATGGGAGTTCATCATGATTATTTGCCTGAAGAACGAAGGTGACGGCTATGTGCGCGAGTTCCGCCTCGACGACACCGGCAACCCGGATCGGGTGCCGGTGGAAACGAAGCTGACGCATCGCGTCGAAGTGGACGGAAAAGAAGAAGTCGAGACGGACGAGCCGGCCCATCCGGCAGGCTCCATCATCCGCCTCGGCAACGGCCGCTTCGCCGCAGCCGTATCGGCCCGCGACGGACTGATCGAGATCGAGCAGCAATTCTCGAACGAAATCAGCGCCCTTCAGGCCATCGCCGCCAAGTTCGGTCCGAAAGGCAAAGCCCGTTCGTCGAAATCGGCGGCCTAAGACGCCTCCCCTTTCCTCCCCCGTTCTCACGGGGGAGGTGGCGGAGCGAAGCGACGTCGGAGGGGGGAAGTGGCTGTGCCGCGCCCCCTCCGTCTCGCGACAATCCTCAGCGCCAATCGTCAAGTCACAGTCGGCTCGACACCTCCCCCGCGAACGCGCGAGGGAGGAAAGTGATCTCCGATTCAAATCCGCCAGGTCAGCGCTGAGAGGGCGATGCGGGCGACGCGTTCGGTTTGAGACATATCGACGGGCTGGCCGAACAAGTCGCGCTGCGGGTTCATCGCGCGCTTGATGTAGGCACCGGTCAGCGCCGCCGGCGCCAAGGCCGCGATCGCCGAGGTCGGGAAATTCTGCGCACGCGCCGCTTGCGCGTGCTTGGTCGCGGCTAGCGCCAATCGCTCGATCACCGTGCGCAGTATCGGCGTCGCCTTCGCGGCGAACACATCCTCCGGATTGAGGCCTTCCGCCGCGAGCCAATCGACCGGCAGACGGCAGAAGCGGTGCGCGGCATCAAGGCCCAGCGAGCGGATGAAGCCCGCATACGCGAAGGCAATCGCGGCGCGATGAGCGGCCGCATCGGCGCGCTGCTCCGCTCCCGCCACGCGCGCCGCGAGCTGCATCAAGAAGCCCGCGGTCACGCCCGTGTAGCGCTCAAGCGCCGCCTCGTCGGCAAAGGGTGCTTCGGCGAGGTCGAGCGCGCGCGCATCGAGATAAGATTCAAACAACGCCTGAGGCAAGGCAAAAACATCGACGGCTTGGCGCAACGCCATGACGAGCGGCATCGTCACGGCCCGCCGCTCATAGATGGCCGCGATCTGCTCGCGCCACCAGCCCAGCCTGATGTGGCCGACGAGCGGCTCGTGCACGATCTCGCGTATGCGCGCGACCTCGTGGTTGAAGGCATAGAGAGCGATGAGGCCGCCCCGTCTTCCGCGCGCGGCAAACAACGCCGCGACGTAGCGATCTGGATCGACGCGCGCGACCAAGTCTTCCAGTTCGCGCCACGGCGCTTCGGTCATCGCAAACGTCTCAAAATGTTTGTGGGCCTACCCTTTCCTCCCCCGTTCTCACGGGGGAGGTGCGCGAGGCGAAGCCGAGAGCGGAGGGGGATAGTGGTACGCGAGCGGACTTCCCCCCTCCGACCTCGCTTACGCTCGGCCACCTCCCCCGTGAGAACGGGGGAGGAAAGAAAGACTCGCGCTTGCGCGTTCGACGTACTGACGTAGAGCGCGTTAAGGCGCTAGCCGGAAAGATGGGTCGCGCCCACCATACAAAACAGCATCGGGATCGAGAGCACGAAGTTCGTGCGCGAGAAGAGCATCGCCGTGCGGCCATGCCCCGCCTTCTGATCCTTGGTGAGGTCGGGGAAACGATTTTCGATGTTGAGCGCTCGTTGCTGGTTCGGCCAGATCACGAACCAAACGTTGAACCACATGATCGTGCCGAGCCACATGCCGATGCCGATGAGCGTGTTGCCGGGCACGTTGAAGCCCGACGTGGCGCCGAGCGTGACGGCATCGAGGAAATAGCCGTTGAGCCCGGCGAGGATGAGGCCGGTCGCAATCGTCGCCATCGCCGACCAGCGGAAATACCAGAGTGCTTCCGGCGCGATGAACTTCGACACCGCCGGTTTTTGCTCGTCGGGAATTTTCGGCATCGTCGGGATCTGCACGAAGTTGAAATAATAGAGCAGACCGATCCACAGAATGGCCGAGAGGACATGCAGCCAGCGCAAGACGAAGGCCCAGAAGCCTTGGCTCGAGACGATCGCGGTCAATCCGCCGGCGATCAGGCCGTAGAGAACGAAGACGACGAGCGCCAAAAGAAATCCGGCGATCAAACTGTTACGCAAATTGCCGAGCAATGCAGCCATGGTGTGACGCTCTCCCCTTGCCTTTGCCCGCGCGACTCAGGGCGCGCGGCCGCGCCGAGGTTAGCCGATTGTACTGCGGCAAGCGACAGCCGGGGCGAAAACCCTAGTTCCACCAGGGGCTTGGGACTGAGGAACTCGAGGCATTGGGAAAAGAAGAAACCGGTCTCAACTATTTTCTCCCCCGTTCTCACGGGGGAGGTGCGCGAGGCGAAGCCGAGAGCGGAGGGGGGAAGTGGATGCGCCGATTGCGTCACGCGCCCCCTCCGGCTCGCCACCGACATTTGCGCTTACCGGAATTGCTCAGCCCGCTCGCCACCTCCCCCGCTAACGCGAGGGAGGAAAGAAGAAAGGTCGGAATACGCCGATCAGATCCTAGATCGGCAGAGCCGCCGGCCGCCGGCCGTGCAACCACCAGATGACCTGTATCCGCGTGACGAAGATCGAGGTGAAGAACGAGCTGATGATGCCGAGCGTCAGCGCGATGGCAAAGCCGCCGACGGGGCCCGAACCCAATCCCAAAAGGATCAAGCCGGCGAGCAGATGGGTCGCGTTGGCGTCGATGATGGTCGCCATGGCGCGGGCGAACCCCGCGTCGATTGCCGACATGATGGTGCGCCCGTTGCGAACCTCTTCCTTCATGCGCTCATAGATCAAGACGTTGGCGTCGACCGCCATGCCCATCGTCAAGACGAAGCCGGCGATGCCCGGCAGCGTCAGCGTGGCGCGAAAGATCGTCATCGCCCCCAACAGCAGGATCAAGTTCATGACCAAGGCGATGTTGGCGAAGATGCCGAAGAGCCGGTATTGCAACAGCATGAAGCCGACCACGAGCAAAAGACCGCCGAGGGCCGAGCGCTCGCCGGCTTTGATGGCGTCGGCGCCCATCTCGGGGCCGACCATGCGCTGCTCAAGAATCTTGATCGGCACCGGCAAAGCGCCGGCGTTCAGCAACACGGCGAGGTCGTTGGCCTCTTGGATCGTGAAATTGCCTTCGATCTGCCCTTGACCGCCGAGAATGGGCGAGCGGATGACGGGTGCCGTAATGACGACGTCGTCGAGCACGGCAGCGAAGCGGTGGCCGACGTTGTCGCGCGTGATGTCGGCAAAGCGGCGCGCGCCTTGGGCGTTGAATTTGAAGCTGACAACCGGTTGCTGGGTCTGCCCGTCGATCGTGCCTGATGCCTTTTCGAGCATATCGCCGGTGATGATCGCGCGCTCTTTGATGATGACCGGAACCTTGAATTGCTGGCCGCCACGCGTGTCGTTCTCGTACAACAACTTGTCGCCTGGCGGAATGCGTTTGGCCGCCACATCGGCCTCGCTCACGGTGTCGTCCACCATGTGGAAGGTGAGCTTGGCGACGGTGTTGAGTATGATTTGAAGTTTGCTGGTGTCGGTGATGCCGGGCACTTGAAGTAAAATGCGCCGTTCGCCCTGGCGTGCAAAGGACGCCTCGGTCGAGCCGTTCGGGTCGACGCGCCGGCGCACCACCTCGAGCGACTGTTCCATGATGCGCTGGCGCAGATCTTCGCGCCCCGATCGCGACAGACTCATGGTGATGAGCCCGTCCTCGGTGGACGTGACGTCATACTCGCCCGCCGAATTGCCCAGACCGAAGGAGATACCCGACGGCTGGACCAATTTCTTCAGCAGCGCGGCCGCGTCCGGAGTCTTTGCCGGATCGATCATGCGAACCGAAAGCGCGTCGTTCGTCGGCGCGACGGCCAAGCCGCTATAGAGGATTCTGCCGTTGCGAAGCGCCTTGCGGGCGTCGTCGAGCACAGCGTTCGTGCGATCCTTGATCGCGCTGTCGACGTCGGCTTCGAGAAGCATGTAGGCGCCGCCGCGCAGATCGAGGCCCAGCGCCACCGGTTGATGGGGCACGAACGACGGCATCGCATTGCGAACCGATTCCGGCAGCACGTTCGGCAAGGCGAAAAACACGCCCAAAAAACAAACGCCCAAAATCAGATAAGTTTGCCAGCGCGCGAAATGCAGCATTTATTAAATCCTGGGACCTTGAAGTTATTTGTCGTCGTCGCTTTTCGATTTGGTATCCGTCGTCGCCGGTTCGCCTTTGGTGCGAACCTCGGCCAGCGTCGATTTGATCACCCGCACGCGCACGCCGTCGGCGACTTCGACCAAGACTTCATTGTCGTCGACGACTTTTGTGACCTTGCCGACGAGCCCCCCGGCCGTCACGACCGTATCCCCGCGGCGAACGGCGGAGACCATTTGCGCCAGCGCCTTCATGCGCTGCTGCTGAGGCCGAAGAACGATGAAATAGAAAATCCCGAAGATGGCGACCAGCGGAAACACGGTGCTGAACACGTCCATGATCCCGCCACCCCCGGAGGCGCCTTGCGCAGAGGCGGACGTGTTGAACATGACGGCTCTTATGCTCCTGGGATTGCGCCACGGGACCGGGGCCTTGAAAACGCGCGCGGACTATAGCGGCGGCGACCCGCATTGCAACACTTAGGGGTGGCCCCTGGCGAAGGCACAGCCGGTGCGATAGTCAGGACGCTATGACGCATACGGACAAAGAGACCGATGCTCTGGCACGCATCGCCGCGGCGCTGGAGCGGTTGGCCCCCGCCCCGAGGCCCGCGCCCGATTGGAACGGCACGAACGCTTTCGTTTGGTCGCCGAGCGAGGGCCGGCTCGAGGCGATCGGCGAGATCGCGCGCGTGCCGCTCGTGCTGCTTAAGGGCATCGACCGGCAACGCGATATTCTGCTGGAGAACACGCGGCGCTTTGCCAAGGGCTTGCCGGCGAACAACGCGCTGCTCTGGGGCGCGCGCGGCATGGGCAAGAGCGCGCTCGTCAAAGCCGTGCACGCGACCGCGCAAAGCGAGGCGGCCACGCCGCTGAAGCTTGTCGAAATCCATCGCGAGGATGTGGGGACGCTCGGTCCCTTGCTCAAGCTGATGGCGAACGCGCCGGTCCAGGTGATACTTTTTTGCGACGATCTGTCGTTCGACGCCCAGGACGCGGCCTATCGCCCGCTCAAGACCGTGCTCGAAGGCGGCATTGCCGGGCGCCCGCGCAATGTTCTCTTCTACGCGACGTCGAACCGGCGCCATCTCATGCCGCGCGAAATGGTCGAAAACGAACGCTCGACCGCAATCCACCCCGACGAGGCGATCGAGGAAAAAGTCTCGCTCTCAGATCGCTTCGGTCTGTGGCTCGGATTTCATCCATGCTCGCAAGCCGACTATCTCGCGATCGTTCAGGCTTACGCGAAACACTTCGCTCTGAAGATCGCTGCGGCGGATTTGCAGCGCCGCGCCCTCGAATGGGCAATGACGCGCGGCAGCCGCTCGGGCCGCGTCGCCTGGCAGTTCATCGAAGATCTAAGCGGCGAACTGGGTCAGAGACTGGCGTTCGCTTAGTAGCGACGAGCTCCACTCTGTTACCGCCCCCGCTGTGGGGCGGTAACAGAGTGGAGTCAGAGACTGGCTTTCACCGATCCAAAATAGAAACCCTGCCCTGTCCTCGCCCCGCGAACCCGCGGGTGAGGAAAATGAAGGAGCGCACTGGTTCTTTCCTCCCCTGTTCTTACGGGGGAGGTGGCGGAGCGTCGCGACGCCGGAGGGGGGAAGTGGATGCGCCGTGCGCGTCACGCGCCCCCTCCGTCTCGCCGCAAACGTTTTCGGGTCACCGCCACCGTAACGACGGCTCGCCACCTCCCCCGCGAACGCGCGGGTGAGGAAAGAGTTGTGTCAGAGGCTGGCGTTCGCGCTTTCGAGATAGCGGCTGGGATCGACAGCGCGATCGCCCTTGCGGATTTCGAAGTGGAGTTGCGGCCGGTCGACGTCGCCCGTGGAACCGACGAGCGCGATCGTTTGGCCTTGGCGCACGTTGTCGCCTTTGTTGACGAGCAGCTTCTTGTTGTGCGCGTAAGCCGTCACGAAGCCGTTCGAGTGACGGATCAGCAATAGATTGCCGTAGCCGGCAAGCTCGTTGCCGGCATAGACGACGACGCCATTGTCGGCCGCACGCACCGGCGTGCCCAGCGGGGCCGCAATGTTGATGCCGTCATTGTGCAACCCGCCGTCCTTGGCGCCGAAGGGCGAGACGATCTTGCCATTGACCGGCCACAGGAACTTGCCCGAACCATGACCGATCGGCGCCGGGGGAATAGCGGCGGTCTGACCCGATCCCGTTGTCACCGGCGCCGGATTGGTGCTCGTGGCGGCCGGCGACGTGGGCAGCGGCGCCAGTGCCGGCGCGGTTCCGCTCGCCTCGCTCGGCGCCGGCGGCGGCCCGGTGGGATTGACCGGCGGCAGGGGCGGCGGCGGCAATGTTGCAATCGTTGTCGATGCGCCCGGCGTCGAGGCCGGGGCCGGTGCGGCGCTGACGCCTGGCGGCGGGGCCAAAGCCTCGGTCGTGACCTTGCTCGAGCCGGCCGCCGGCAAGGTGGGGCCCGGCGTTGTCGGCGGCAAGGTTTCCACTTGGGCCACGCTGCCGGAATCAATCGCACTGCCCGGCAGGATGAGCTGCTGGCCAACCCGGATCTTGTAGGGCGAGGTTATGCCGTTCAACTGGGCCAGGGACGCTACCGTGGTGCCGTGCTGCTTGGCGATGCGGTAGAGCGAGTCTCCCGCCGCGACGACATAGCTGCCGCTTGTCGGAACGACCAGCTGCTGGCCGGGCCTGAGTTCAAAGGGCGAGACCAGACCGTTGGCCTGGATCAACACGTCGACGGGCACACCGAACTGTCGGGCCACGGAATCGATCGTATCGCCGGCGATGACAGAGTATTTTTGCCCCCCAAGGGTGGCAACGCTCGTCGAGGGCGGTTCCGGCGGTGGATTTTCGATGACGGCGGGGCCCGGATCGTAGGTGACGCCGGCACAGCCCGAAAGCGCGAGAAGCAAGGCTACGACAAGCGGTGGGGAGGAAAGACCTCGCAACGAGATCATTGGCTGGCCCTTTGCTGCGGCAGGCCCGGCAACAGCGGCACGAAGCGCACGTCGCATAGTTTCTCCGTTTCAATACCCCCCTCGCCCTTCCGAAGCCTGATCAGTTCCTGATCGCCGCGCTCCGGCCCCAGCGGCAGGACCATGATGCCGCCCGGCGCCAGTTGGTCGAGCAATATTTCGGGCAATTCGGCGGCGGCGGCGGTCACGATGATGCGATCGAAGGGCGCCTGGGCCGGCCAGCCCCGCATCCCGTCGCCGGCAATCGAGGTGATGTTGTTGATCCTGAGCGCGGCAAAGCGCTGCTCGGCCTCGCGCAGCAGGGGCTGGTGGCGTTCGATGGTGTAGACGCGGCGGGCCAGACGCGCGAGCACCGCGGTCTGATAGCCGGAGCCGGTGCCGATCTCCAGCACCTTGAGCCGCGGCGTCACGTCCAGGGCCTGGGTCATCAAGGCCACGATCTGGGGCTGGCTGATGGTCTGGCCCTGGCCGATGGGGAGGGCCTTGTCCTCATAGGCCTGGTCGTGAAAGGAGTCCGGCACGAAGTTCTCCCGCGGGATGCGTTCCATGGCGGCCAGCACGCCGGTGTCGGTGACGCCGCTGCGGCGAAGCGCCATG
>JANXXU010000012.1 GCA_025350465.1 Alphaproteobacteria bacterium
CTGAGAGCAGACTGGGTGGTACAGCTGGGTGGACTTGAACCACCGACCTCCGGATCCACAATCCGGCGCTCTAACCAACTGAGCTACAGCTGCATGGGGCGACAGGCAGCGCGGGCGGAAACTAGTCCGCGCCATCCCTGTTGGCAAGAATGACGACCCACTAGGGTTCGTGCCGGCTCGCGGCCGCTCCGCAAGCGCCAGCGCGGCAAGGGCGCGAGTTCATGTCTCGTTAGCACTTTCGGCGCCTCGCCCCGGTCACGCATGCGCGTCAATTCAACCGTGTACGGACGATTTTCATTAACTCGACCTTAAGTACGTCCTCGCATTCTTTGCCCAATCTTAACGACGGCGAAGCTGCAAACGCGGCGCTCGCCCGCGACGCGAGGGGAATTCAAGATGCGCCTTGTTTCATTGGCGGCGTCGGCGGTCTTTGCCGTCACGGCGTTCGCAACCACGGCCGAGGCCGGCGGCTCCAGCGTCGCCTATTTCGGCCTGCGCGGCTCTTTCGTCGAAACCGGCGGCGACAATACGACCTCGGCCTCGATCGATTATGGCCAAACCTACAACAACGGCTTTGCCGCCTCCGTCTTCATGGGTTGGGTGCTCGACCAGAACTTCAGGCTTGAACTCGAGGCGGGCTACCGCAACACCGACTTGAATACGGTCTACGTGACGAAAGACGATTTCAACCCGGGGGCATTTCCCCTGGGGGCGGTGGGGGGGACCTTTGCCGTCGGCGGCTCGGCCCAAGTCGGCGCCATGATGACCAACCTCTATTACGACATTCATTTCCTGCCCGACATCGGTGTGCTGCCGTGGATCGGCGCCGGCATCGGCGGCGCCTATATCGACTATTCGATCAGCGAACCGACGACCGTCGTTCTCGACGCCCACGACGTCACGTGGGCGTTCGCCTACCAGGTGATGGCCGGCATCACGGTGCCTCTCGCGGACGGCATCTCGGGCTCGATCGGGTATCGCTTCTTCCAGACCGCCGACTTCAACTATGTCGACGATTTCGGTGCCCTCAGCCTCGACTATCAAACCAAGCTGACGCAGCAAAGCATCGACGTCGGGCTGCAATTCCACCTCTAGCCGGCGAAACGTTAAAGACCGCTAAGACTTGAGCCGCCGGGCCTGCTCGGCGGCTTTTGCGTTTTGCGCGCCGGGCGGCTATTGACCGGCGCCCCCCGTTTGACCAGGTCCAATGCCCGATTTCGATCTCACAACGACCTCCGGCCGTGTTGCCGCCTCCTTCGACGCCATGTGGCGCGACCACTCGTTCTTGCGCGTGTGGTGGCAGAATGCCTACTGGATCTCAGACGAGATGGTGCGCACGAACCAGCCTTGGCCGTTTCAAATACGACGCTGGGCAAGACGCGGCATTCGCACCATGGTCAATTTGCGGGGCGGCTTCGACACGAGCTTCCATGAATTGGAAAAGGCGGCATGCGCCGAAAGCGGGATTGTGCCGGTGAATTTCACGGTGAACTCGCGAGACGCGCCGTCAAAGGAACAAATCCACGGCGCCAAGGCGCTCTTTGAATCGATCGCCTATCCGGCCTTGATGCATTGCAAGTCCGGCGCCGACCGCGTCGGCCTCGTGAGTGTGCTCTACCTGCACTTCCGCAAGGGCGAGCCGATCGACCGGGCCCTGCGCATGCTGAACTGGCGCTACGGCCATTTCCGGCAAGGCCGGACCGGCGTCCTCGACTTTTTCTTCGAGCGCTATCTCAGCGAGGGCGCCGCAAAGGGCTTGAGCCTTCTCGACTGGGTTGACACGGCCTACAACCCGACCGAGCTGCGCGCCGAATTCCGTTCGCAACCGTGGGCAAACGTGCTCGTCGACAAGATTCTGCGCCGCGAATAAAGGAGTCGTCATGACCGCAACCGTGCGCACCGCCATGGTCAACGCCAACGGTTTGACTTTCGAGGTGGATCAGTGCGGCGACGGCGGGCGCTTCGCGCTGCTGCTGCACGGCTTTCCGGAATCGAAATACTCGTGGCGACATCAAATGCCGCTGTTGGCATCGCTCGGCTACACCGCCTGGGCGCCGAACATGCGCGGTTACGGCAAATCGTCGCGTCCCCAAGGCATCGCCGCCTATCATATCGATAATCTCGTTGCTGACGCCTCGGCGCTCATCGACGCGGCAGGCGCCGAGGAAACGCTTCTGATCGCACACGACTGGGGCGCAATCGTCGCCTGGCAGCTCGCCATTCGAAAGACGCGCCCTCTTTCGCGTCTCATCATCATGAACGTGCCCCACCCCGCATGTCTCGCGCGAGAACTGCGCACGTGGAGGCAACTGCGGAAATCCTGGTACGTGTTCTTCTTTCAAATTCCCTGGCTGCCGGAGCGCATCCTAACGACCAAGTCCGCCGAAGCCGTGCAGCGGGCGTTTTCCGACATGGCCGTCGACAAGAGCCGCTTTCCCGTCGCGGTTACCGACGAATATCGCCGCGCCGCGCTCGAGCCCGGCGCCATGACGGCGATGATCAATTACTACCGTGCCGCCGTTCGCGCCGGCGACGCCGTAATGAACCCGAAGCCCGGCACGGTCGACACGCCGACCTTGATGATCTGGGGCGAGGAAGATACCGCCCTCGACAAGGCGACGACCATCGGCACCGACGCTTACGTCAAGAATTTGACGCTGCGCTATTTGCCCGGCGTCTCGCATTGGGTGCAGCAAGAAGCGCCGGAGAAGGTCAACGCGATGATCGAAGCTTGGCTGAAGGACCAGCCGGTACCGATCGAAGGCGAGATCTTGCGCTAAGCCGCGCTCAAGCCGCCGGCGATAAACGCCACAAGCTCGTGTTTGATCGTATCGACATCGCTCGACATCGCCTTGATGAACGGCGTCTCGCGCGGCAGGCGTCCCATTTTGATCGCGGTCAGGACCAGCAGGGTGTGCTGCGTGGCGCCGCGCATGAATCCCAGCCGCCAGTACCGCGCCGCCTCGTCGCGCGCCAAATGCGGTGCCGCGCGAACCAGCGCCTCGTCGAAGCGCGTGAACAACTTGAGTGCCTCCGGCGGCGGCGCCAGCTCTTCGATACCCGGCTCCCAAGGCAAGCGCGAGATCAGCCGAATGAAATGCGGCCATCCGCTGTCGATATCGAGTGCTTGCTCGAACAAGGGCGCGATCAATGCTTCGACGAGTTCGGCAACCCCAGGCGCGCGCCGCTCGCGTTCAGCCAAAGCCTCAACCGCGTCAAGTCGCGCGCCGCGCGCCGCTTCCAGGCTGGACATGCGCCGGCCGATGACCGCGCGAACGAGCTTATCCTTGCCGCCGAAATGATAGTTGACCGCCGCGACGTTGACATGCGCCGCATCGGTGATCATGCGAATGGTCGTTTCCACAACGCCATGCTCGGCGAAAAGCTGTTCCGCGACATCCAAGATGCGCGCGCGCGTCGCCGTCTGGCTTTGCGGTTCTTGCAGCTGCACATCGATATTGACCATTGCCTACCACTAGCACGCCCTCGCAGATCGGCGGGAACTCTCTTGCAGGAATCCACCGCTTTGGGCTTCACTGAAGCCAACACTATTGAGAACCTCAAAGGAGCGCCGCAATGCCTGTCACTTACGAGAGCCTGATGTCGCTCAAATCCGTCGGCGATCAATTCACCTACGGCGATCGCGAAGCGATGTTGTATGCCCTGGGCGTCGGCATGAGCCGCGATCCGATGAACGAAGACGAGCTGCGCTTCACCTACGAGAACGATTTGAAGACTGTGCCCACCTTTGCAACGGTCGTCGCTTGGGGCCAGCGCACGCTCGGCCAATCCGGCATCAACTATTTGCTGGTCGTGCACGGCGAGCAACGTTTGACGCTGCACAAACCGCTGCCGTCATCGGCAACGATCATTGCCGATGAGCGCGTCGTCGGCGCTGTCGACAAGGGCGCCGGCAAGGGTGCCTTGATCTTCACCGAGAAGGTCATCCGCCTCAAAGACACCGGCGAAAAGCTTTGCACGCTGGGCGGCACCATCTTCGCGCGCGGCGACGGCGGCTTCGGCGGGCCGACGCAAGGCGCGCCCGAGCCGCACCCTATCCCCGAGCGCAAGCCCGATGCAGTCTGCGAGACCGACACCCGCACGGATCAGGCGCTGATCTATCGTCTCTCCGGCGATCGCAATCCGCTGCACTCCGATCCGAAGATCGCCAAGCTCGCAGGCTTCCCGCGGCCGATTCTGCACGGCCTCTGCTCCTACGGCACCGCATGCCGTGGCGTCTTGAAGACGATGTGCCACTACGATCACACGCAGATCGCGGGCTTCGACGTGCGTTTTTCGGCGCCGGTCTTTCCCGGCGAAACCATCGTTACTGAGATGTGGAAGGACGCAAACATCGTTTCCTTCCGATCGCGCGTGAAGGAGCGCGACATCGTTGTCATCAACAACGGAAAATGCACGCTCCGGCACTAACCCTGCTCTCGAGCCGTTTCTCGATCCGCTTGCCGAAAGCGCGGAGCTGATCGAGGAGGGGCGCGCCGCCGAAGTTGTCGCGCGTTGTGAAGCCTTGATCGCGGTCGATCGCGGCGGCGCCCTAATGCGATTGGCTTTGGCTCGCGCCTTGCTAGCGCTTGGCCGCGCGAACGAGGCGCTCGCCGCGCTGCGCGAGGCGACGCTGCTTGCGCCAAGCTCGCCCGATGTGGCGATTGCGATGGGTGAGACCCTGGCCGCAACCGGCGCGCTGCCGACTGCGATCGCCGAGTTTCAGCGCGCTCTGCGTCTCGATCCGGGATCTAGCGCTGCCCATCTTCACATTGCCGCGCTATGGCTCGACGCCGGCGAGCCGGATAAGGCCGCAGCCGAAATTGCCGCTGCTGAAAATCTGGGCGCTGAGCCTGTGACGATCGCCGCACAGCGGGCCGCGATCGACACGCAGCGCGGACTCAACCGATCGTCCGCCCCTTACGTCCGCCACCTCTTCGATCAGTTTGCGGCGGACTATGACGAGCGGATGCGCGCTCGCCTGGGGTATGCGGCGCCGGAGACGCTTCGCGATCTGTGCAGTTTGCTGTTGGGACCGCCGAGAAAGGTGTTGAGCATTCTCGACCTCGGTTGCGGGACCGGTTTGAGTGGCGTCGCTTTTGCCGATTTTGCTGCGCGCCTAATCGGTGTCGACCTGTCGCCGGGCATGCTCGCTAAAGCGCGATCGCTGTCGCTCTATGATGACCTCATCGTGACCGACATCGAAGAGTTGCCGGCGCAGCTGACCGGCTTCGATCTGATCATCGCCGCCGATGTGCTGGTCTATCTCGGCGACCTCGCCAAGACCTTCGCGCAAGTGCGGGATCGTATCGGCGTGCAAGGTCTTTGGGCTTTTACGACCGAAAGAAATGACAGCAGTGACTATGCGCTCGGGCCAAAGCGCCGCTATCGCCACAGCGAGGCTTATTTGCGCCGCCTAGCCGCCGCGCACGGTTTTGAAATCGCCAGCCTCATTGAGTGCGTGACCCGGCACGAAGCAGGGATTCCCGTGCCGAGCCTGGCCGCTGTCCTGCGGCGTGCCGGGTAGGGTTGACGCCGCGATTAGTGCCTGACGCTTGCCTCCGCTGGCATAAGGGCCAGACTGTCGGCTATATGAGCCCGTGCAAGGGCGCCCCGATCCAACGTTGTCCGGAGTGGATTTCGATGTTGCGTTTTGTTTCTGGCTTGGCTTTAGCGCTCGTCATCATCTTGCCAGCCCACGCAGCCGAGGTGGGAGAGCTGAGCTCGAATTGCTCTGCCGCGCCGAGCGGTCCGCTTCCAATCGATGGCGCGACAGCGACCGGAGAGCAGATGAAGGCGCTTCGTGGCGAGGTTCAGGCCTTTGTGAACACGGCTCAGGAATACATTTCGTGCGTCAGCCTATATGCCGACTCGGCCGCGAAAAAATTATCGGAGCAGGACACGAAAAGCCTCATGAAAATCATTACCCAAATCGCCGATGAGAAAGAAGAAGTCGGCTGCGGATTTCAAAAGGAACTGGACGTCTACAACCGTAAGCATGGGTTGAAGCCGGTCGATTTCGATCAAGTCTGCATTGAGCGGTTCGCCAAGCAAGGGACCGCTCCCGCCCCGAAGACACCGTAGCGGCGCCGCGAATTCGCCACGAACGCGCCTGGCGAGGGGCACAATTGCTCATGACTGTGTGATCTCCTGTCAGGGAGACCCGCGCATGACCCCCGCATTTCAAGATCCTATCGCCGTATTCCGCCAACGTTTGACGACCAGCGCCGCCATCGCGGCCCTGCTGGTCGGCGTCTTGATCCTCGCCGGCTGCGACAAGCCCCAGCAGCCTGCATCGCAAGACAAGCAGATGGCGCCCGCGAGCGACGCCACGACGGCGTCGCAAGCGACCGAAAAGGACGAGGCGATAGGAACGACTAAGGCGCCCGAAATGGCCGGTCGCGGCTACGCGCCGCTACCGCCGCCGGCGCCCTTCCCTTCGCCGGAAGTTCGCGACCGCTACGAAAACGTCAAGCCGAACCCGGTGAAGCTCGTCAAAGATGAGCCGGTCTCGACCTTCTCAGCCGACGTCGACACCGCGTCCTATGCGATCGTGCGCAAATATCTGACCGACGGTACACTGCCGCCGCGCGACGCCGTGCGCATCGAAGAGATGGTGAATTATTTCGACTATCACTATCCGCTGCCGGATCAGCGCTCGCAGCCGTTTCGTCCGACCGTGCAGGTTTATCCGACGCCGTGGAATCCCGGCACCGAGATCGTCCATATCGGCATCAAAGGTTTCGACCTGCCCCGCGCAGAGCGGCCGGCTGCCAATCTCGTCTTCCTACTCGACGTCTCGGGCTCGATGGACGAACCCAACAAATTACCGCTCGTGAAGAAATCGTTGCACCTCCTCGTCAACGAACTCGGCGACCGCGATCGTGTGTCAATCGTGGTCTATGCCGGCGCGGCAGGAACCGTCCTTGAGCCGACGAGCGGCGCGGAGAAAGGCAAGATCAACGCGGCGATCGACAACCTGACGCCGGGCGGCTCCACCGCCGGCGCCGAGGGCATCCGCCAGGCTTATCAGCTAGCCGAGTCGAGTCTGATTAAGAACGGCGTCAACCGCGTGATTCTGGCGACCGACGGCGACTTCAACGTCGGCATCACCGATCCCCATCAGCTTGAGGACTTCGTCGCTCACGAGCGCGAAACCGGCGTGACGCTCACCTGCCTCGGCTTCGGCATGGGCAACTACAACGACGCGCTGATGCAGAAGCTGGCGCAGAAGGGTAACGGCAACGCCGCTTACATCGACACGCTGAACGAAGCGCGCAAGGTTCTGGTCGATCAGATCGGCGGGACACTCTTCATGATCGCCAAGGACGTCAAGTTCCAGATCGAGTTCAATCCAATGCGCGTAAGCGAGTACCGTCTGATCGGGTACGAAACGCGCATCTTGAACCGCGAGGACTTCAACAACGACAAGGTCGACGCCGGCGACATCGGCGCAGGCCACACCGTGACGGCGCTCTATGAAGTCGTGCCCGTCGGCTCGAACGCGCACCTGATTGATCCGTTGCGTTACGGAGCGGGCACGGCGCCAGCACCGTCCACCGGTTCCAACAACGGCGAGATCGCTTTCCTGCGCATGCGCTACAAGCTGCCGAACGAAGACCAGAGCCACCTGATCGAACGTCCGATCACCGATTCCGACAAGCTCGATGACATCCGCCGGGCGCCGGACGATCTGCGCTTCGCGGCGGCGGTGGCGGCCTTTGGCCAGTTGCTGCGCGGAGATCCGTATCTGAAGACCTTCGGTTATCGCGAGGTCGTGGACCTGGCGAACGGCGCCAAGGGCCCTGATCAATTCGGCTATCGCTCCGAATTCGTGCAACTCGCCCGCATGGCGCAATCCCTGCCGGCCCTACCGCCGCTCGAACAGCCCGGTGGCCAAGGCGGCCCTCAGTAGACAGAACCGCGCTGACCTCTTTCTTCCCCCGCGCAAACACGCGGGGGAAGAAAATATGCGCCCGATTTGACTACCGAAATCGCACGCGCCCATACTGAACCCTCGCAAATAAACAGGCTGCCGCGACGGCCGTCCTCGGGGAACTCCACCATGAATATTTCGCGCCGTCGCGCCCTCGCAGCCCTTGGGTCGACTATGCTCGTTCCCATGGTTGCAGGCGAAGCGTTCGGTAAAGCCCAAAGTGGCGCGGACAAGAAATTTGCCGCGCTTGCGCGCCGCTGGCTGGACCAATCGATGCGGCTCTCGCCGGTTTCGGCAACGCAGGTCGGCGACCATCGCTTCGATTCCGAATTGGACGACATGAGTGCCGGCGGCCGCGATACCGGCCTCAAATTCGTGCACGACACCCTCGCTACGCTTGATGCCATCGACAAGAGTAAGCTATCGCGCGCCAATCAGGTCGATGCAGCGCTCCTCTCGAATGCTCTACGCGCGCAAATCTGGACCACCGAGACCGTGCAGGATTGGGCCTGGAACCCGCTCGGCTATCAAGGCATCGCCGGTGGCGCGATCTACAACGTGATGGCGCGCGAGTTCGCGCCGGTGCCCAAACGCCTCGAAGCGGCAACGCGGCGCATGGAGCTCATGCCGGCGCTGCTGCGCCAAACTCGCGGCGAACTGGTCCCGGCGCGCGTGCCGGCACCTCACGCGGCCACTTATTCGAAGCAGCATCAGGGTTTGAAAAGCATCATCGGCGAGATGATCGACCCGCATAAGGATCAGCTCGTCGGCGCCAAGCGCGCGCGCCTCGACGCAGCGATCGCGACTTACAATGCGGCGTGCGACGAGCATCAAACTTGGATCGACAAGACGCTGGTGCCCGCGGCGCAAGGCGATTTCCGCGCCGGCGCCGCGCACTTCGACAAACAACTCGCCTTCACGCTGCAAACCGATATGAGCCGCGCGGAAATCCGTCGCCGCGCCGAAGCCGCCGTCCTTGATCAGCGCCAGCAGATGTACAATGTGGCACGCAAGGCTTTGACGGGCCGCGCCGATGCACCGGCCATGCCCGACCAGCCCACGCCCGCGGAGCAGCAGGCCGTCATCCGCGCGGCCCTCGACCTGGCTGCCGCAGACCGCCCGGCGCGCGACAAACTGGTGCAGGTTGCGACCGACGCAGTCGAAGCGGCACGCAAGTTTGTGCAAAGCCACGACCTCGTCACCCTGCCGGACGGACCGGTGCGCGTAATCCTGATGCCGGAATTCCAGCGCGGCTTTTCGGTCGCGTATTGCGACTCGCCGGGACCGCTCGACAAGAATTTGGCGACGTTCTACGCGGTCTCGCCGATCCCCGACGATTGGACCGACGATCAGACGACATCCTTCCTGCGCGAGTACAACACGCGCGGCATTCAGGATATCGGCGTTCACGAGGCCATGCCCGGCCACTACGTTCAACTCTTCCACTCCAACTCCTACCCGTCCGTCCTGCGCGCAATTCTGGGCTCGGGTTCGTTTATTGAAGGCTGGGCGGTTTACACCGAGAGCATGATGGTCGAGCAAGGCTTCAAGGTCGACGACCCGCTCTACAAGCTGACCCAGCTCAAGGTGCTCTTACGCGCGACCACCAACGCCATCATCGATCAAGCCATCCATTGCGACGGCTGGACGCAAGAGCAAGTAATGAAGCTACTGACGGAGACCGCGTTCCAGGAAGAGCGCGAGGCGGCCGGCAAGTGGCGCCGCGCCCAACTCTCGGTGACACAGCTCTCGACCTATTTCGTCGGCTTCTCCGAGCACATGGAAACGCGCACGGTGGCGCAACAGCGCAAAGGCGCAGACTTCAACCTCAAGGCCTACCATGACGGCGTGCTGGCCTTCGGCTCGCCGCCGATGCGCTACGCCCGTGCGCTGCTGTTGGACGAACCGATTCAATAGCGGAGATCTCTTTCCTCTCCCTCGACTCGAGGGAGAGGCAGCGAGCAAAGCGAGCGCCGTGAGGGAGCGGGCAGCAACGACTTACTCAGCCCAGTTTGTCGCCCTCCCTCACCACGCTCGCGCTACACGCGAGCTGCCTCTCCCTCCCAAAGTGGGCGGGCGAGGAAAATCTGAGCGGCGGGACGGAGGGGGCGCGGCGCACAAGGATAGTGAGGTGCAAGACCGCCTCTCCCCGCTCGCAAATCGCTTGCAGGGGAGGAAAGAAACTGCGGCTTTGACCTAGGCGCGCCGGCCGAGGCACAGTCCCGCCGATGCCCGTTATCCAAAGCCAGATCGACTTGAACTCCGCCGCCGCGCGCGCCAATCGCGAGGGCCATCTCAAGCTGCTTGCGGGCTTGCGCGAGGTTGAGGCGCGGGTGCGCGCCAACTCCGCCAAATCCGCCAAGAAATTTTCCGAGCGCGGCCAGATCCTGCCGCGCGACCGCGTCGGCCTGCTACTCGATCGCGGCACGCCCTTCCTCGAGCTGGCGACGCTTGCCGGCTTCAAGATGCATGACGACGACGGCGCCGAGAGCGCGAGCGGCGGCGGCGTCATCGCCGGCATCGGCGTCGTCGCCGGGGCTCACGTCGTCATCACCGCGAGCGATTCCGGCATCAAGGGTGGCGCCGCAACGCCGATGGGGGTCGACAAAAGCCTGCGCGCGCAAGCCGTCGCGCTCGAAAACAAACTGCCGCTGATCCAGCTTGTCGAGAGTGCCGGCGCCAATCTGTTGCGCCAAGCAGAGATGTTCGTGCGCGGCGGGCGCACCTTCGCCAACCTCGCGCGCCTCTCCAAAGCCGGGATACCCGTAGTTGCGGTTGTGCACGGCTCATCGACCGCGGGCGGCGCCTATCAGCCGGGCCTCTCCGACTACGTCATCGTTGTGCGCGGCCGGACAAAGATTTTCTTGGCGGGTCCCCCGCTGCTCAAAGCCGCGACGGGCGAAATCGCCACCGACGAAGAACTCGGCGGCGCAGAACTGCACTATCAAATCTCCGGCCTCGCCGAATACATGGCCGAGGACGACCGCGATGCCATTCGCCTCGCCCGCGAGGTCATGGCCAAGATCGGCTGGGCCGCGAGCTTGCCGGCGCAGCCGAAACGCGACTTTGCCGAACCAGCATACGACGCCGAGGAATCGCTCTCGGTCGTACCGCTCGATTACCGCAAGCCTTATGACGTGCGCGAGGTGATAGCCCGTGTGGTCGACGGCTCCGACTACCTCGACTTCAAGCCCGACTACGGGCCGCATACGGTTTGCGGACAAGCCGCGATCGAAGGTCACGTTGTCGGCATCATCGGCAACAACGGCCCGATCGACACCGCGGGTTCGGTCAAGGCCGCGCAGTTCATCCAGCTCTGCGATCAGTCCGGCATGCCGATCATCTTCCTGCAGAACACCACCGGCTACATCGTCGGCACCGAGGCCGAGCGCGGCGGCATCGTCAAACACGGCTCGAAGATGATCCAGGCCGTGACCAACGCCAGCGTGCCGAAGCTGACGCTACACATCGGAGCCTCTTTCGGCGCCGGAAACTACGGCATGTGCGGGCGCGCTTTCGATCCGCGCTTCATCTTCGCCTGGCCCAACAACCGCATTTCGGTCATGGGCGGGGAACAAGCAGCGAAGGTCATGACCATCATCGCCGAGGATAGTGCACGACGCGCCGGCCGCGAACCCGACACGGCCGCCCTCGACAATATCGCAAAGCAAATTGTTGCGACGTACGACGCGGAATCGACCGCCTTCTATGCCAGCGCGCGATTGTGGGATGATGGCCTCATTGACCCGCGCGACACACGGCGCGTTCTGGCATTGTGTTTGGCGCTCTGCCGCGAGGCTGCAGCCCGCCAACTGAGGCCCAACAGTTTCGGCGTCGCGCGTATGTGACGCAATAAGGAGGACTTCATGGACAAGATCTTTGGCGGTGCAATTGTTCCGACGTTGATGAAGTTGCTGCTGCTCTCGTTCGTCGTGGGCCTCGCCTTCGCGGCCTTCGGCATCGATCCGGTCGACTTGTGGAGCGACTTCTGGCAAACGGTCGAAAACACCTGGCGTTACGCTGGCGATTTCGTTCAGTGGGGCATCAAATACGCGATCCTCGGCGCCGTGGTCGTGCTGCCGGTTTGGCTGATCTACCGCTTATTACGCGCCGTGACGGCGCCGAAGAAAAGCTGACGATGAAGCTGACCGAACAACACAACGAGCTCAAGCGCTCCCTCATCCGCTTCTTCGATGCGGAAGTGAATCCGCATGTCGACGCCTGGGAAGAAAAAGGCATCTTCCCGGCGCATGAGGTTTTCAAGAAGATGGGGCGCCTCGGCTTCCTCGGCATCAACAAACCGGAAAAGTTCGGCGGGCTCGGTCTCGACTATTCCTATGCCGCGGTGTTCTGCGAAGCGCTCGGCCACATCAATTGCGGCGGCGTGCCGATGGCCATCGCCGTGCAGACCGAGATGGCGACCCCCGCCCTCGCCCGCTTCGGTTCGGATGAGGTACGCGAAGAATTCCTGAGGCCTTCGATCAGCGGCGACTATGTCGCCTGCCTCGGCGTCTCGGAAGTCGGCGCTGGTTCCGACGTCGCCTCGATCAAGACCAACGCCCGCCGTGACGGCGCCGACTACGTCATCAACGGCGGCAAGATGTGGACGACCAGCGGCGCGCAGGCCGATTGGATTTGCCTGCTGGTGAACACCGGCGACGGCCCCGTCCACAAGAACAAGACCATGGTCTGCGTGCCGATGAAGACCAAGGGCGTGACTGTTGCGCGCACGCTGAAGAAAATGGGCATGCACTCCTCAGACACCGCGCAAATCCATTTCGACGACGTGCGTGTGCCGCAGCGCAATCGCATCGGAGAGGAGGGCTTGGGCTTCACCTATCAGATGGTCCAGTTCCAAGAGGAGCGTATGTACGCAGCGCTCGGCGCCATCACCGGTATGCAGAAGTCGATCGACGAGACGATCGCCTACACGCGCGAACGCAAGGCCTTCGGCCGCTCGATCCTCGACAATCAATATGTGCACTTCCGTTTGGCCGAGCTGCAGACCGAGGTCGAGGCTTTGCGCGCGCTCGCCTGGAACGCGGTCGAGCGCTACGTCGCCGGCGAAGACATGACGTTGCTCGCCTCGATGGCGAAACTGAAGGCCGCGCGCCTGCAACGCGAAGTCAACGATTCCTGCCTGCAATTCTGGGGCGGCATGGGCTTCATGGACGAGACGCCGGTCTCGCGCCGCTACCGCGACGGCCGCCTCGCCTCGATCGGCGGCGGCGCCGACGAAGTCATGCTGCAAATTATCTCCAAGCACATGGGCATGATGCCCGGACGCGGCAACACGTGACCCTGCCGCCCTGCCGCCCGTTCAAATCGGTGCTCGTGGCCAATCGCGGCGAGATTGCCTATCGGATTGTTCGCGAAGCGAAAGCGGCAGGCTTGCGCGCCATCGCCGTCTATTCAGACGCCGACAAAAACGCGTTGCATGTGACGGAAGCCGATAGCGCAATTCACATCGGCCCGGCAGCTGCCGCGGACTCCTATTTGAACATCGGCAAAGTACTTGCCGCCGCGAAGACGGCCGGCGCTGAAGCGATCCATCCCGGCTATGGCTTCCTGTCCGAGAACGCCGATTTCGCCCAAGACGTCATCGATGCGGGCCTCGTCTGGATCGGGCCCTCGCCTGATGCCATCCGCGCCATGGGCGACAAGGGCAAGGCGAAGGACGTCGCTCGCAAGGCGAACGTGCCGGTCATCCCCGGTTACGATGGCGACGATCAATCCGATGGTCGCTTGCTCACCGAGGCGCGCAAGATCGGCTGGCCGGTGCTGATCAAAGCGGCCAACGGCGGCGGCGGCCGCGGCCAGCGCCGAGTGACCAATGAAGGCGATTTCGCGGACTCCCTCGCCTCCGCGCGGCGTGAATCTCTGTCGGCCTTCGCCTCGGATCGCATGATCCTCGAGCGAGCGCTCGAAAACGTACGCCATGTCGAGGTGCAGGTTTTCGGCGATGCGCAAGGCAACATCATCCATCTTGGCGAACGCGACTGTTCGATCCAACGCCGCAATCAAAAAATCATTGAGGAAGCACCAGCGCCCGGCATCACATCGGAGTTGCGCGCGAAAATGGGTGACGCAGCGGTTAGTCTCGCACGCGCCGTCGATTACGTGAATGCCGGCACTGTCGAATATCTGCTCGACCGCGACGGCAAGTTCTATTTCCTCGAAATGAACACGCGTATTCAAGTCGAGCATCCGGTCACCGAAGAGGTTACCGGCCTCAATCTTATTCGTATGCAATTCGACGTCGCGATGGGCAAGCCGGCGCCGGGTCAAAGCACTGTCGGCATCTCCGGCCACGCGATCGAAGCGCGCCTCTGTGCGGAAGATCCGGTCGACGGGTTTCGCCCGCAGATCGGCGAAATTGAGATCTTCAACCGTCACGGAGTCGATTGCAGAATTGAGGTTGGCGCCTTTACGGGAATGCGGGTTACCGACGCTTACGACTCCATGATCGCAAAGCTCATCGCAAACGGAAAGACGCGTGACGAAGCACGATCGAACTTGCTAGCCGCGCTGACCGCGCTCGGCGTCATCGGACTGCGCACGAATCGAGAATTTCTTATCGATGTTCTGCAGCGCGATGCGGTCGCGCGCGGCAAAGTAGACATCGGCTGGCTTTCGCGTGAACCCGCATATGTCGAAGACAATCTCAGCGGCGTCGCAGGCCAAATCGCGGCCCTGTATCTAGCAAACGGCGCGGGTCGAGGGTGGCGCTCAACCGGAACCGTTCGCACAGCAATCAGGCTGCGCGAAAGGGCGACAGAGCGCGCCTTGATCGTCGAAGATGGGAAAATTGACGATATGTCGGTTGTCCATGTTCGCAAAGCCAAGATCGGCGGCGGCGGTTCGCTGATTGTTGAGACACGAGAGGGTCGCGTCACGGCGTCGCTCGATTGCAACGGCAATCGTGTGCATGTCGATATATCGCACGGCAAGACAGTGGCGATGTTCGAAGACGTCACGTACGCCGCCGCCGAGCCCAAACACGCCGGCGGTGACGGCGCCATCCGCGCGCCGATGGCGGGCAAGATTGTGCGCGTCAACGTCGAACCCGGCGCCAAGGTCGAGAAGGGTCAAGTGCTGGTCATCCTTGAGGCCATGAAGATGGAACACGAGATCGTCGCGCGCGGCGCAGGTGCGGTTGCCGCCGTATCGGTCAAGGTCGGCGATCAGGTCACGGCCCGCCAGGTGCTTGCGACACTTCAAACCCAGTGATGCAACTCCCTCCTCCTTGTGGGGAGGGAAATGTGCGCACTAAGCAAACTGATAGCGCACCGGCAGCGTCTTCAAGCCGCTGACGAAATTCGCGCGCGAATTCTTCGCTTCGCCCGCGAGTTCGATCGATTTCAGCCGCGGCAACAGTTCGTTGTAGAGCGCCTTGATCTCCATGCGAGCCAGATGCATGCCGAGGCAAAGGTGAATGCCGTAACCGAACGCCACGTGCTTCGATACGTTGCGGTCGACCTTGAACTTGAACGGCTCCTCGAACGCGTCCTCGTCGCGGTTCCCCGACCAGTAGAACATGCACAGGCCGTCGCCTTCCTTGATCGTCTTTTCGCGCAGCTTGTAGTCCTGCATCGCAGTCCGCATGAAATGCTTGACCGGCGTGACCCAGCGGATCGACTCCTCGACGAAGTTGGGCACGAGACTCATGTCGGCCTTGAGTTTCGCCATCTGCTCCGGGTTCTTCAACAGCTGCAGCAAGCCGCCCGAAGCTGTCGAACTCGTGGTGTCGTGGCCCGCCGTCGCGACGATGATGTAATAGCTCATGGCTTCGCGGTCGCCGATGGGCTGCCCGTCGATCATGCCGTTGGCAATGACGCTCGAGACATCGTCCCTGGGATGCTTGCGCCGGTCGACCGTGATCGCGCCGAAATATTCAAAGAGCTTTTGCGCCGTCTGGAACAGGTCGACGCCCGTCTCGCGCTCGGCACCGAAGGCGGCGGAGTCCGCCTTGTGCTCCGTTTTCGCGGCGACGTCGGGATCACCCGGTCCAAAGATCTCCTGCGTCATCTTCAGCATGAACGCCTCGTCCGCCGGCGGCACGCCCAGGATCATCATGATGACGCGCAACGGATACCAAAGCGCGATCTCTTTCACGAAATCGCAACTCGAGCCGAGCGCCTGCATGCGGTCGACGTGATCCTTGGCGATCTGCGCGATGCGCGTCTCGAGCTTCTTCAAATTCGGCGGCATGAACCAACTCTGCGTCAGACCGCGCAGCTTCATGTGCACCGGATCGTCGAGATCGACCAGTGTGCGAAAGAGATGGGTGTCGCCGGTGACCGACTTCACCCAGTCTTCACCCTCGATCGGCGAGAGATAGGTGCGCAGGCGATTAACGAAGATCGTCGGGTTCTTTTCGACCTCTTGAATATCGGCGAGCTTGGTCACCGACCAAAACGGGCGAAAGCCGCGCGGCTCCGTCCAATGCACCGGGTCCTCGCGCCGCAGCTGTGCATAGACATCGTGAATCTTTTCATTCGCATAGAGATCGGGATGCACGATCTCGTCGTCGATCCGGCCCATCGAATAGCCGGGAAACGGCATTGTCGTGGATGGCGCTGCACTCATTTACGTTCCTCCGGCGAGTGCATCGCACCCGCTCATCTTGAATGGCTCGATCCCGACAGACTGCGACCTGATCGACGCGAAGGCAACGGCTTATGACGCGTGCTCGCGCCCGTTCGCGCCTGTCAAAATGAAGGCGATCACGATCCCTGACCGGTGGCGCCGGGCCTGCCAGGTTCCGGAGGTCTCCAAGCCCAACCGCTGGATGAGTTTCGTAGCGTCAACTTGATCACAACGCGCGACGACCGATTTGCCCGCAGCACCGCGACCAGTCACTATTCAGCAAAATCCGTGGTGTCTCCTCCTGGGAGCGCCGCCCGAACAAGGAAACGTCCATGCCAAAAGGCGGCACGATCGATTTCGATACCACCCATCCGCCCTCGCCGTTCATGACCGAGAGCCACCACGAGTGGCGCCGCTCCTTGCGCAAATGGCTCGACCGCGAGGTCGCGCCCTTCGTCAACGATTGGGACGAGAAGGGTGAAATCCCGCTTGAACTTTACAAGAAGGCCTCCGAGTTCGGCCTGCTCCGCATGGGCTACCCGGAGGAATATGGTGGCATCAAAGAGGGTCTCGACCGCTTTCACTCGGTGATCACGTCCGAGGAGACCGGCCGCATCGGCGCCGGTGGCGTCTTCGCCTCGCTCATGGTGCACGGCATCGGGCTGCCGCCGATCATAGCGATCGGCACCGACGAAATGAAGCGCCGCATCGCGCCCACCGTACTTGCCGGCGAAAAGCACATCAGTCTCGCCATCACCGAACCCTCCGGCGGTTCGGACGTCGCCCAGCTACAAACCCGCGCCCGGCGCGACGGCGAAGATTTCGTCGTCAACGGCTCGAAGATGTTCATCACCGGCGGCATGCGCGCCGACTATTTCACCACCGCCGTGCGCACCGGCGGCTCGGGCATGGGTGGCATCTCGCTGCTGTTGATCGAGGCCGATCGCAAGGGCGTCGCCCGCACGAACCTGAAGAAGCAAGGCTGGTGGGCCTCCGACACCGCCGCGATCTATTTCGACGACGTGCGCGTGCCAAAGGAGAATCTGATCGGCGGTGAGAACCAGGGCTTCATCGGCATTGTGCTCAACTTCAACGGCGAGCGCCTGGGCATGGCGGCCAGCGCCAATGCTGCCGCCCGGATCTGCATCGAGGAAGCCGTGAAGTGGGCGCAACAGCGCCAAACCTTCGGCAAGCGCCTCGCCGATCATCAGGTGATCCGCCACAAGATCGCCGAGATGGTGCGTCACGTGAACGCGACCCAGGCCTATCTCGAAATATGCACCTGGCGCGTCCAGAACGGCGAAACGCCGGCGGCCGACCTTGCGCTCCTCAAGGTGCAAGCGACCCAGACGATGGAGTTCTGCGCGCGCGAGGCGATGCAGATTCTCGGCGGCGCCGGCTATATGCGCGGCAACAAGGTCGAGCGCATTTATCGCGAAGTGCGCGTCAACGCCATCGGCGGCGGCTCGGAGGAAATCATGCGCGACCTCGCCGCGCGCCAAATGGGGCTATGATTCGCGAAAAGTACAATCGTTGAACATCGTTCAATCGATTGGCACGCTTGTCCTCTAGTGATTCGGCGCTGGAGGCCACTTATGTCGCAAGCAGAACTGCCCAACGATGCACGCCGCGAGGCGCGCCGCGAAGCCGCTCACGCTTATAAGCGCCGCGAAATTCTAGCTGCGGCACACAAGGTGCTTGCACGCGACGGCGCCAAGGGTTTGACGATCCGCGCGGTCGCATCCGAAGCCGGATACGTCGCCGGCGCCGTTTATTTTTACTTCGACTCCAAGGCCGCCATCATGGGCGAGCTCGCCATTCAAGAGCTCTCCTCGCTCACCAAGCAGATCAAGAACGAGCCCGCACGCGACGCCGCCGAACGCGCCGCCGCCGCGGCATCCGCCTTCGCCGCCGCGCACACGCTCTTTACCCTCGACAGCGACGACGAACTTGAAGCGGGCAACGACCGCGCCCTGACCGGCCGCCTGATCGGCCTCTTCCAGACGCTGAGCGAGCCGCTCGAACTCTCAAGCCTGCCGCCGAAGCAGGCGAACGCCCGCGCGCTGGGCTTCTCGGCCGCCGCGATCGGCCTCGCGACGCTCGCCCGCGCTGGCCGCCTCGACAAGCTCGGCGTCACGGCCGCCGACGCACTCAAGGAACTGGCGCGCTGCCTCAAAGCGAATTGAGGGCAATACGATCCGCTCTTGCGGCGCCGCACCTTGGCGGAGAATGATCGCCGAAAGCACCGGAGGCAGTGGTGGCACAAGGCCCGTTGAATGGGTTGCGCGTCGTTGAATTTGCAGGTCTCGGACCGGCGCCGTTTTGCGGCATGTTGCTCTCCGATCTCGGCGCCGATGTCGTGCGCATCGACCGCAAGGATGCGCGCCCCGCCGCGCCGCATCAGGTGACACAGCGCGGACGACGCTCCCTTGCGCTCGATCTGAAGAACAAAGACTCGATCGCGCTCTGCCTCGATCTCTTCGAACGCGCCGAGGTCGTCTTCGAAGGCTTTCGCCCCGGCGTCATGGAGCGTTTGGGGCTTGGGCCCGACGTCGCCCTCAACCTCAATCCGAAATTGGTCTATGGCCGCATGACCGGCTGGGGTCAGACAGGTCCCCTCGCCCACGCCGCCGGCCACGACATCAATTACATTGCGATCTCCGGCGCATTGCACGCGATCGGTACGCGTGAGCGTCCCATTCCGCCGCTTAACCTCATCGGCGATTTCGGCGGCGGCGCGCTCTATCTCGCCTTCGGCATGCTAGCCGCGCTCACCCACGCGCGCGCCACCGGCAAGGGCCAAGTCGTCGACGCCGCGATGTCCGACGGCGCGGCCTCGTTGATGTCCTATTTCTACGGCTTCCGCGCCGAGGGCGTGCACACCAAAGAGCGGGCCGCCAATCGCATCGACGGCGGCGCCCCTTTCTACGACGTCTATCGCTGCGCCGACGGCGAGTGGATCGCATTGGGCTCGATCGAACCGCAATTCTACAAATTGTTGCGCGAGAAGGTGGGCCTCGACGACCCCGCCTTCGACGTGCAAATGGATCGCGCGCGCTGGCCCGAATTGAAGGAGAAGCTCGTGCGCGTCATCGCCACGAAATCGCGCGACGAATGGTGCGCGTTGATGGAAGGAACCGACGTCTGCTTTGCGCCCGTACTGGAGATGGATGAGGCGCCGGCATATCCGCACAACCGAGAGCGCAAGACGTTCGTCGAGATAGCAGGCGTCGTTCAACCCGCGCCCGCGCCACGCTTCGACGCGACGCCGGGTGCGATCCAGGGACCGCCACCCGAAATCGGTGCACACAATCAAGCCTGCTTGCGCGATTGGGGCATTGCCGGCGAGCGCATCGAAGAATTGCAGAACAAGGGAGTCATTTGAAAATGTCACGTCGGGAGTTCCCATGGGGGAAATGATCGAAGTCGCACGCTCCAGCGTTCAGACCTG
>JANXXU010000034.1 GCA_025350465.1 Alphaproteobacteria bacterium
TGTCGCTGTCGGATCGGCGGCTGCGCGTCGGGGCCCCAAAGCCCGCACGGGTACCGCACGGCTTGCAGCCGGCGGAGTGATCCATTGAAACGAATTCTTGTCTGCGTGTTCGCGCTGTCGGTGATGATCGGTTCGTCGGCCGCCTACGCGGTGCAGCCCGACGAGATCATGTCGGATCCGGCCAAGGAGTTGCGGGCGCGGAATTTGTCGCGCGAACTGCGCTGCATGGTCTGCCAGAACCAGTCGATCGACGATTCCGAGGCGCCGCTGGCGCGGGATTTGCGCCTGCTGGTTCGCGAGCGGCTCAAGGCCGGCGACAGCGACGATCAGATCAAGGCGTTTGTCGTGCAACGCTACGGTGAGTTCGTACTCTTGAAACCGCGCGTCGATGCCGGCACATCAGCGCTCTGGTTTGGTCCGTTTGGACTGCTGCTTGGCGCCTTTGTCGTTGCTTATTTCTATTTTCAGCACCGGCGCGCCATGGCCCTGGAGGGCTTTTTGACTGGCGACGAGGAGCGAAAGCTCGAGGATTTGAACCACCGTTCGTAATGCCGAATTGGCTAGGTTAGGCCTGTTTGCCGTGGATTTCTGCGATTCGCCAGGCAAACATTAACTGTATTTAACGTGTCAGCCAGTTTCTGGAAATACAACCCGGACTATGTTCACCGGTGAAATGGGGGCCGGAACTCCCCCTGGTGTTGAGGAGATCAATTGATGTCAGCCGAAAATCCTGTGCCCGCGCCGGTTTCTTCAAGCGAGCCGCGTCGTGCGACCGTGCTGTTGGCGACGGTTGCCGCAGTCGCGCTCACGGCGGTTGTCGTAGGTGGATTTGCCTGGAGCGGCGGTGGTCCGCTCTCGGTAGCCGAGCCAACGCGCGTCGCCAGCGTCACGCCCGTCTCAGCTGTTACGCCGAGCACGGCCGTTATCGCCCCGCAAGCCGTTCCCGGTGCGCTGCCCACGAGCCTCGCCGACATCGTCGAGCGTGTATCTCCGGCGGTCGTCAGCTTGAAGGTAAAGGTGACCGAGGACGTCGCGCTCGACGGCATCGATCCCGACGATCTGCAAAATCTCCCGCCCAATCTGCGTGATTTCTTCGAGCGCTTCCGCAATGGCCAGCAACCCGGCGGCAAACCCCGCCCCTCGAAGCAAAAGGGTGAAGTGCAGGGCTCGGGCTTCGTCATCGATCCCGCCGGCTATATCGTCACCAACAATCACGTGGTCGCGAACGGCACCGACATCACGGTCGATTTCTCGGATGGCAAATCCTACAAAGCGAGATTGATCGGCCGCGATGCGTTGACGGATGTGGCGCTGCTCAAGATCGAGGCCGGCAAGTCGCTTCCTGCCGTCGCCTTCGCCGACGACAGCAAAGTGCGCGTCGGCGATTGGGTGCTTGCGGTCGGCAATCCGTTCGGTCTCGGCGGCACGGTCACGGCCGGCATCGTTTCGGCGCGCGGTCGCGACGACGTCGGCGGTACGCAGTACACGGATTATCTGCAGATCGACGCCTCGATCAATCGCGGCAATTCGGGCGGTCCGACCTTCGACCTTTCCGGCCGCGTCATCGGCATGAACACGGCGATCTTCTCGCCGTCCGGCGGCAGCGTCGGCATCGGCTTTGCCATCCCGTCGAACACGATCGAGAAGGTCGTCGCGGAGTTGAAGCGCTCGGGCACGATCACGCGCGGCTGGCTCGGCGTTCAAATCCAAAGCTTGAACGAGGAAGCGGCTGCTGCTCTCGGTCTGCCGGACGATCATGGCGCCATCATCGCCGAGGTTCTCGCCGACAGTCCGGCCAAGCGCGCCGGCTTCCACCAGGGCGACGTCGTGCGTCACATGAACGGCGGTCCGATCAAAGACAACCGCGATCTTTCGCGCAAAGTGGCCGAATTGCATGTCGGCGACTCGGCGACGTTCGGCGTGTGGCGCGCCGGTCACGAGATGGATCTGCGCGCAACGGTCGCGCGTCGCGATGAAGACAAGGTGGCGGCGAACGACAAGACCCGACCCCACGACGACGGCAAGGGCAACGCCAATAGCGGCAAGGCCAATGTTGCGGATCTAGGACTTGGTATCGCGACCATCACGCCGGAGGTTCGCACCGAGTTCGATCTGCAGCGCGACGCCGCCGGCGTCATGATCACGGAGGTCGAGCCCGACAGCGATGCCGCCGACAAGGGCTTGCGGGCGGGCGACCGCATCTTGGCCATCGGCAACGACGAAGTGCGTTCGATCGCCGACGTGACGGCCGGGCTTGAGGCGGCCAAACGCGCCAAGCGCACCGCGGTTCTGCTTCTGGTCACGAACGCCCGCGGTCAGGAGCGTTATGTGCCGGTTAAGGTCGGCAAGGGCTAAATCGAGGTCCTTGCAGCGGTCGCGTCGAGAGAGGTCGAGGGGATGCGGATACTGGTCGTCGAGGATGATCGTGAGGCAGCGTCGTATCTGACTCGCGGTTTGAAAGAGAGCGGGCACATCGTCGATCATGCGCCCGACGGCCAGGATGGCCTGCATCTGGCGATGGGCGGCAACTACGACGTTGCCGTCGTCGATCGCATGATGCCGCGCATGGACGGCCTGACCATGGTGAGGCGCATGCGCGACGAAGGAAACCGGACGCCGGTCTTGTTCCTCAGCGCGCTGGGTGAAGTCGACGACAAGGTCAAAGGTTTGCGCGCGGGCGGCGACGACTATTTGGCAAAGCCCTTCGCCTTCACAGAACTTCTGGCGCGCATCGACGCGCTGGTGCGGCGCAACGGCCAAGAGACGGTTACCACCAAACTCCAGGTCGGCGATCTGGAACTCGATCTTCTATCGCGCACCGCCACCCGCAACGGGGCAAAAATAGATTTGCAGCCGCGCGAGTTCCTGCTGCTCGAATATTTGATGAAGCATGCAGGGCAGGTGGTGACGCGCACGATGCTTCTGGAGAATGTCTGGGAATATCATTTCGATCCGCAAACCAACGTGATCGACGTGCACATGTCGAGGCTGCGCGCGAAGCTCGACAAGAATTTCGGCGAACCGCTCTTACATACGATACGAGGTGCGGGGTACAGCCTACGTGCCGTTTCTTGAACTCTTTCGCACGGCGACCTTCCGGCTCGCCTTCACCTACGTCTGCCTCTTCGCAGCTTCCGTCATCTTGTTGCTCGGTTTCATCTATTGGCGCACCGCCGGCTTCATGCTGCGCCAATCGGACGAGACCATCAGAGCCGAGGTCGTAGGTCTCGCCGAGCAATATAAGCGCCGTGGCATTGAGGGTTTGCGACAGATCGTGCTTGAGCGCAGCTTGCGCACCACCACCAGTCTCTATTTGCTCGCCGCCGCCGACGGCACGCCGATCGCCGGGAACGTGGGCGCCTGGCCCGCGGACGTCGCACGCGCCATGCAGAACGTGATCAATTTCACCTATAAGCGCCAAGCTGAAGACGCCAAGGAAACGCGGCCCGGCCGCGCAGTCCTCATCGTTCTGCCGAACAATTATCAGCTCCTCGTGGGGCGCGACATGAAGCAGGTGAACGAAGCCGAAGGCACGATTCGCAACACCTTGCTCTATGCGCTAGGGCTGACGGCGCTCTTCGGCGTTATCGGCGGCGCCTATATAAGCCGCAACGTCATGCGCCGCTTGGAGCTGATCAATCGCACGAGCCAGGAGATCATGTCGGGTGACCTGACACGACGTATCCCGGTGCGGGGAAACCGCGACGAGCTCGACCATCTCGCCGGCAATTTGAATGCAATGCTCGATCAAATCGAACGGCTCATGATGGGCATGCGCGAAGTCGCCGACAACATCGCCCACGATCTGCGCACACCGCTCAACCGTCTGCGCAATAAGCTCGAGGGGGTCTTGATCGGCGGTACGGCGTCGCGCGAGGAAACGATCGGCGCGCTAGAGGGTGCGATCGGCGAAGCCGACGGCTTGATCGCAACGTTCAATTCTCTGCTTTTGATCGCGGAGGCCGAAACGGGCGCGCATCGCGACACGCTCGAAACTGTCGATCTGCGCGACGTCGCGCGCGACATTACGGACCTTTACGAACCGGTCGCCGAAGAGCGGGGCGTGAAGCTCAAGATCTCAGCACCGGCGAGCGTGATCGTGCGCGGCAATCGCAGTCTCCTCGCCCGCGCCGCGGCCAATCTCGTCGAGAACGCGCTCAAGTTCACGCCGGAGGGCGGCGAAGTGAGCGTGACCGCCGCGAGCCCGCGCGACGAAGCGCCGTATTTTTCCGTCTGCGATACGGGGCCGGGCATTCCGGAAGAGGATCGCGAGCGCGTGCTCGACCGTTTCGTGCGCCTCGAGCGTTCGCGCAACACACCGGGCTCCGGCCTCGGTCTCAGTCTGGTCGCAGCTGTCGCCCGCATGCACGACGCGAAGATCAAGCTCGACGACAACAGACCCGGACTTGCCGCGAAGTTGATCTTCCCACGGCTGATCGAGACGTCGGCCGTTGCGGCGCCTGCGATCACTCAGCCACAACGGCACGCTCTTCCCGGACCAGTCGCAATCCAATAATTCCGGCGACCAGGAATATGAAGATTACGGCAAAGCCGGCGCGCTGGCTTTGCGTGATGCCGGTGACGACGCCGACCAAGATCGGCGCCAGGAAAGCGGTTGCTTTCCCGGTGAGCGTGAAGAGACCATAGAGCTCGGAGATCATTTGTGGCGGCGCGAGGCGCGCAACCATCGTGCGGCTCGAGGCGAGGATCGGTCCGACGAAGACCGCACCGAGCATGGCAAACGACAGTGCCACCTGTTCGGGAAAATTGGTGAAGCCGAGCGTCGCGAGCAGCGGTCCGATGACTGGCACCTGCTGCGCACCCAGTTCCGGCGTCATTGGGAAGACGAAGAAGAGTTCGCTCGGCGTCGTCGAGATGGAGCCGACGACCGCGATCGTGAACAAGAACAGGCCGTATTGGATCGTGCGTTTCGAGCCGATCAAATCGTCGATCCAGCCGCCCGCGGCCGACGTTACCGCCGGCACGGTCAAAACTGTCAGGGCGTAGATGCCGATCTTCTGCACGCTCCAGCCGAACGTGCCGCCGGCGTAGCCGCCAAGGAAGGCGAAAACCGCGCTCATCCCGTCGGCATAGATCGCGCGCACGAGTAGATACGTCGCGATATTGCGATAATGCACGACGCGCGCTAGCGTGCGGCCGAGCTTGCGCAAGCCCGTGCCCGCGGCGGCAAAGATCGACAAGCCGGTCGCGGCGCGATCGGGCGTCCACAACACGATCGGCAGGCTGAAAACAAAAAGCCAAATCGCGCAGAGCGGACCGACGATGCGCTCGTGCAGGTTAGAGTGGTCGTCTTGCGGCAGAAGGCCGGTCGCAGGCAGTGCCAGCCATATGAGAAAGAGCACGACGCCGCCGACATAGCCGAGGCTATAGGCAAGGCCGCTCAAGAACCCGATGCGGCGCGGGCTCACGATGCTCGTCAGCATCGCGTTGTGATAGACGACGCCGAACTCCATCATCACCGCGGCGGCGATGACCGTGGTTGCGGCAAGCACCACCTCGCCCGGCATCGCCCAGACGAGTGTGCTCATGGCGACCAGTCCGGCGCCTGAGAAGAGCACAAGGCCTGGCTTGCGCGGACCGGCGGCATCTGCGATGGCGCCGAGCACTGGCGAAAACAACGCGATCAATGCGCCCGAAGCGCCCTGGACATAGCCCCACAGCTCTTGGCCGCGAACATAGTGGCCGACGATCGTGCCCTCGAAATAGGGCGCGAAGACAAAAATGTTCACCATCACGAAATAAGGATCGCTGGCGAGCTGATAAAGCGCCCAGCCGAACTGCCCGCGACGCGAGACTTTGGCTTCCGGCGCGGCGGGCGCGGCGTCGAGGCTCATACGATCCCTACCCAGTATCGCGCAGGTCTCAACGCTGGCCCGACTCGTAGGTCGCTGGAATCTCCGCTGCGCCTTTGTAGCGATCTCTGCGCAATGCGGACTCCTCTTGGCGGCGGGCGGCAACATTTGCGGCTTCGGCAAGCGCTCTGTCGAAAGCCTGTAGCATTTGTTTTGCCGTCAATTCCTTCATCAGGTCGCCTGTTCAATGAGTGTCCAGCGGGCCGTGTCGTGAACAACCAGCTCAGAGCCGGGCTGGTGGTTTTGCCTGCGCCATTGGGGCCTCCGAGCATGATGATGTTCTTTACGCGATTGTCGGACACCACGCTCATACGATCTGCGTCTCGCCGCTTTCGGCTTCGCACTTGTTTTCGATGGCGCCGATACGGTCGATCTCGATGCGCACGACGTCGCCGGCTTTCAGGTACACGGGCGGCGAACGGAAATGTCCGACGCCGGCCGGCGTGCCGGTGAAGATGACGTCGCCCGGCTCGAGCGTGAAGGCAGCCGTCAGATGCTCGATCTGCGCTGCCACATCGAAGATCATCTCGCTTGTCGAGGCATTCTGCATTTGGACGCCGTTGACGAAACTGCGGATGCCGAGCGCTTGAACGTCGCCGGCCTCGTCGGGCGTCACGATCCAGGGTCCTGTCGGCCCATGCGTGTCGAAACCCTTGCCCATCATCATCGTCGGCGAGCGCCCCTGCCAATCGCGCACGCTGACGTCGTTGCCGCACATGACGCCCGCGATCACTTCGAAGGCACGCGCACGCGGCACATGGCGGCAGCGCCGTCCGATGACGACGCAAAGCTCGGCCTCCCAATCGATCATGGTCGAGACCTTTGGGATGGCGATCGCATCGTGCGGGCCGACGATGCAGGTCGCCTGTTTGGCAAACCAGATCTGATGCTCGGGCGTCGGCCGATTGCCTTCGCGGATGTGATCGGCGTAGTTCAAGCCGATGGCGTTGACCTTGCCCGGGCGCGGCACCGGCGCTTCGAGACGCACTTTCGAAAGCGGGATCATGTGGCGCCCGCGCCCGGCCGCGGCGCGCGCTTCGTCGAGCGCGGCCGCGCCATTGCGCAGGAACGGCACCATGGTTTGCGGCAGGTGGGGCACGGCCGCTGCGAGGTCGACGATCGCGTCGCCCGCGACGACGCCGACGCGCGTGCGGTGGGCTTCGGTGAAGGTGGCGAGTTTCATGATTGGGTCGGCCCATCGAGTAGTTCGCGTCGGCCGTTCTTAGAGCACGCGCAACGTGGCCCCCGCTATGGCCATATTTGGTGGCTGCTAACGCGATGGTTTGCTAAATCTGGGGCATGAGCAGCGCCTTCGAGACACTGATCCGCCAAGGCTCGCAGCCCTTCGATGAAGCGCGGGCGGCGCGCACGCTTGAGAGCTTGGGCACGTATGCGGGCCAGGGCGCGGCGCGCGAACTGATCGCAGCGGCCGCCTCGAACAGTCCGTTCCTTGCCCGCGCGCTGGTGCAGGAGAGCGAATATATTCCGCAACTTCTCGCCTCCGGTCCCAGCGCCTCGTTCGACGGCATTATCGCCCATGTGGCGCGCGAGCCGGCAGAGACGCGCGGCGAGATGCTGGCGTTGCTGCGCCAAGCCAAGCGGCGGGCGGCGATCCTGATTGCGCTCGCCGACCTTGGTGGGATTTGGTCGCTCGACGAGGTCACCGCGGCGCTGACGCGCCTTGCCGACGCGACGCTCACGCGCGCCCTGCGCTTTGCCTTGCGCGAGGCTGAAAAACGCGGCCGCCTCAGGGCCCTCGATACCGAGACGCCGGAGCGCGGCACCGGGCTCTTCTTCGTCGCCATGGGAAAATACGGCGCCGGCGAGCTCAACTATTCGAGCGACATCGACTTCAGCTGTTATTTCGACGACGCACTGTTGCCCGTCGCGACCGGAGTCGAGCCGCGCGAACTTGCGGTACGCCTGACGCAAGGCGCCGTCGGGCTGATGCAGGAGATCACGCCCGACGGCTATGTCTTTCGCTGCGATTTGCGCCTGCGGCCGGACGCGGGGTCGACGCAGATCGCGGTCTCGACGAACGCGGCCGAACACTACTACGAAACGATGGGGCAGAACTGGGAGCGCGCGGCGATGATCAAGGCGCGCGCGGCCGTCGGCGATGTCGAAGCAGGCGAGAAATTTCTGGCGCGGCTGCAACCCTTCATCTGGCGCAAATATCTCGACTACGCCGCGATCAGCGACATTCATTCGATCAAGCGCCAGATCCACGCGCATGAAGGGCACGGCGAAATCGCCGTCGCCGGACACGACATCAAGCTCGGGCGCGGCGGCATCCGCGAAATCGAATTCTTCGCGCAGACCCAGCAGCTGATCCTGGGCGGGCGCATCCCATCGTTGCGCGAGGCGCGCACGCTCGACGCGCTCGGCGCGCTTGCCGCGCGCGCCGTCATCACGCGCGAGGCCGAGAGCGAACTCGCCGAAGCCTATCGCTTCCTGCGCACGCTCGAGCATCGCTTGCAGATGGTGGAGGACGAGCAGACCCACACGCTGCCGAAGACGGCAGAGGGGCTCGACAATGTCGCGCGCTTCATGGGCTTTGCCGACACGCGCGTCTTCGAAGACGAGTTGCGGGCACGCCTCACGCGGGTCCAGAGTCATTACGCGAAGCTCTTCGAAAGCGCGCCGCCGCTGTCGGAGCAATCGGGCAGCCTCGTCTTCACCGGCGTCGAGGACGATCCAGACACCATCGCGACGCTGCGCCGCCTGAACTTCTCGCAACCGAGCGCAGTCGCGGCGACTATCCGCGGCTGGCACCATGGGCGTGTGCGCGCGACGCGCAGCGAAAAGGCGCGCGAGAAGTTGACGGCGCTGATGCCGCTCTTGCTTCAGGCGCTCGGCAAGACCGCGAACCCGGACATCGCCTTCACCCGCTTCGACCGCTTCCTGAGCGGCTTGCCGTCGGGCGTGCAGGTCTTCGCGCTGCTCTACTCAAATCCGCGGCTCTTGGATTTGATCGCCGAAATCGTCGGCACGGCGCCGCGCCTCGCCGATCATTTGGCACGCCGCCCGGGCTTGCTCGACGTGCTGATCGACGTGGATTTCCTGCGTGACAGCCCGACGGTCGAGCGCATGCGCGACAGCCTGTTTGCGCTGCTGCGCCCGGCGAAGAGCTTCGAGGAGCGGCTCGACGTCGTGCGGCGTTGGACCAAGGATCAGCAATTCCGCGTCGGCCTGCAATTGTTGCGCGGCGAGAGCGACGGCGTCGCCGCCGGACGCGGCTTCACCGACATCGCGGACGCGGCAATCGTCGCGCTCAACGCGATCGTCGAGGACGCGGCGATGGCGGCGCATGGGCGCGTTGCCGGCGGTGCGATGGCGGTGATCGGCATGGGCCGGCTCGGTGGCTTTGAGATGACGGCGAGTTCGGACCTCGATCTCATCTTCGTCTACGAGCACGACGCCGGGGCCGCGTCGTCGGACGGAGCCAAGCCGTTGCCGCCGAGCCTCTATTATGCGCGTGCCTCACAGCATCTGATCACGGCGCTGACGGTGATGACGGGCGAGGGCGGTCTCTACGACGTCGACATGCGCCTGCGCCCTTCCGGCAACAAGGGGCCGGTGGCGGTGAGCCTTGCGACCTTCGAGAATTACCAGGCGCAGGAAGCCTGGACTTGGGAACGCCTGGCATTGACGCGGGCACGCGTGATCGCGGGGCCGCCGGCGTTGCGTGCGAAGGTCGAGGCCGCGATCCAAGTTGCGCTCGCCCGCGGCGGCGAGCGCGAAAAGATTCTTGCCGACGTCGCCGACATGCGCCTGCTCTTGGAGAAAGAGCGCGCGGCAAAGACGCTGTGGGATCTGAAGGAGGTGCCCGGCGGATTGTTCGACGTCGAGTTCATGGTGCAGGGGATGCAACTCCTTCACGGACCGGCGGATCCCAAGGTGCTGAACGTGAACACGCTCGCCGCAATCGATGCGCTCGAAGGCGCGGGCGCGTTACCTGCAAAAGACGCGGCGCTCTTGCGCGCGGCGGCCAAGCTCTATCAGGCGCTCACCCAAGTCTTGCGCCTTGCGGTCGAAGGCGAGTTCGAGGCCGCCGACGCATCGCCCTCGCTCAAGACGTTGATCGCCCGCGCCGCCGGTCTTCCCACGTTCGAAGCGGCCGAGGAACAGCTCGGCGACATGCAGACAAAGATGCGCGCGCTCTTCCTGCGTTGGGTGAAGCGGGGACGGTAGAGACTGCCAAATCGCCGGCCGCGGGCGTTCGCCGTCGCGCCGGACAGTTCTTATCGGTTGACCCCCGCCCCCTGCGTCCCTATTTTCCGCCGCTTCCGGCAGTGGGGCCTATAGCTCAGCGGTAGAGCACCTGACTTTTAATCAGGGGGTCGATGGTTCGATCCCATCTGGGCTCACCAAATTCGTTCTTCAGATCAGAGAGTTAGGGGTAATCTCATCTCTCGATTCTGCGCCCGGGCCTGCGCTCTTGGCCCTCAGAGGAAACATGCCGCAAGTCCCCAATCGCCCACCCAGGAAGCCGACGGCGCCCGTCGAGGCACCGTCAAAGGCCGCTGCGAAGACAGCAAAGCCGTCGGGTAAAGCAGCCAAACCAGCCGCCCCGGCGCGCGCCAAGCCGCGCCGATAAGGCCCACGACCACAACCGCTTAGGCGTCAATTCGGAGCCGCCACATGATTCCGCGCCTTGAAACCGAACGCCTTCTGATGCGCGGACCCGAGCCTTCCGATTTCGAAGCCTTTGCCGCGATGATGAGCAAGCCCGATGTCGCCCGCTACATCGCGCTCGCGCCGATGACGCGGGCTGAGGCGTGGCGTGCGCTCTCGTCGGCGATCGGGCATTGGGTCATGCGCGGCTATGGCGCTTGGACGGTGGTGCGCAAATCGGACGGCGCCTATGTCGGCCGCGTCGGCATGATCAATCCGGAAGGCTGGCCGGGTCTTGAGATTGGCTGGACGCTCGATCACCCGTTCTGGGGCACGGGTTATGCGACGGAAGCCGCGGCGGCGGCGATGCGCTATGCGTTTTTGACGCAACCGGTCGACCGGCTCATCTCCAATATCGATCCCGAGAACAAAGCGTCGCAATCGGTAGCCGTGCGCCTTGGGGAGGCGAAGGGCGAACGAAGTTCTCTCACTTTCGCCGGCAAGGATTTCCCGATCGACATCTGGTTCATCACGCGTGAAGAGTGGCGCAAACGACCCGGCGCGGCGGTGTGAAATCAGAGGCGGAGCATCGCAGCGATGCTGCGGACGGACTCTGCGACTAAGGAATCCATGGCCAAGATTTTAGTGCCGCTGCCGGCGCGCGATTTCGATCCGACGGAGACGGGCGTGCCCTGGCGCATCCTCACGAGCCGCGGCCACGCGCTCGTCTTCGCGACGCCCGACGGCCAAGCGGGCGCCGCCGATCCGATGATGGTGACGGGCAAGGGGCTCGGCTTGTTGGCCCCGGTCCTGCGCGCGAACGGCGACGGGCGCGCGGCCTATGCGGCGATGGCCGAGAGCGCGGCATTCCGTACGCCGATCACATACGGCGCGGTCCGGCGCGAGGATTACGATGCGCTGCTGCTGCCGGGCGGCCACGCCAAGGGCATGCGGCCATATCTCGAGTCGCCGGTGCTGCAAGGCCACGTCGCGGCATTCTTCGCCTCGGCAAAACCGGTGGCCGCGATTTGCCACGGCACGCTCCTCGCTGCGCGCTCGCGCACGCCTGAGGGCGCGTCGGTGTTGAAGGGGCGCAAGACCACTGGTCTGACGCGGCGGATGGAAATGACGGCGTGGTCGCTGACGAGGCTCTATCTCGGTGACTACTACCGCACGTATCCGATGCCGCTCGAGGACGAGGTGAGCGCGCTGCTTGCCGGCCCCGGCGATTTTATGGAGGGCCCACGTTCGTTCGCCCGCGACAGCACGGCCCATCCCGAATTCGGCTTCACCGTGCGCGACGGCAATTATCTCTCGGCCCGCTGGCCGGGCGATGCGCACCGCTTCGCGCTCGAATTCGACGCGATGCTGCGCGGCGCGTAAAGCAGGCTGTCTTCCCCTCAAGGGAGGGAAGTCACCGTTAAGTTTTGATTAGCGATTGCCCGCCCGTCGAAAGCCTTTGCCAACCTTGTTGTGCTTAACTCACCGGTAGGCGTGCTGGCGTCTATCGATGCTTCGTGTACTGACCATTGCTGCTTTCGCGGTTGTCCTCGCAACGGGCGCGCCGGCGTTGGCGCGCGCCGACGAGTGGCGCGCGATTGCCGTCGGCGGCGATGTCCGCGTTGAGGGCGCCGCCGCTGCGCTCACAATCGGCGCGACGTTTCAAAGTGACGTGGTCATTCAAACGGGTGCCTCGGGGCAGGCGACGTTCGCGCGCGAGGGGCGGTCGATCGTCGTCGGGCCGAACGCGCGCGTGCACTTGTCATACGACGACACGACCGTGAGCGTTGTGAGCGGCTCGGCCGTCGTACATCGGCCGGGCGAGGCGAGGAGTGAGACGGTCTACGCAGGGCGCAGCGCCGATCTCTCCGTCGCGACATCTCGCGACACCGTTGCCGCATACACCAGCGAGGCGCGCGAGAGTGGCAGCACCGGCCATAATCGTCCACCGCCTTTGTCGAGCCTCAGCGCCTTTCGCGCGTCGCCGCAGCGTGCAGCGCCGCCGGCATCCTCATACGTCGCCATGCCGGCCGCGCGTCCGGGCATCGACGAGCATGGCAGCAGCACGATCACCGACGCGGGACTCGCGCCGCGCGCGCCTTCGGTCACCGGAGGCGAACCCACGCCCACGCTTCGCTTTTCCCCGGCACGCGATATCGATCTGCCAGCATCCGGCACCGGCTCAGGCACGCGATTCCAGTTCGGATCGGACGGGGCGGGCCCGGCGTTCACACGAAAGACCGGCGGACAACAGCTTGAGGCACTCCACGGCGCGTGGTCCGACGTCGGCCAACACGCGGTGCCCGGTCTCGACCAGCGCGGCGCAGAGACTTTGTTGCGCAAGTTCAGGCCCGACACCGACGCCGATCGCGCTTGGAACGAGCGCCCGAAGGAGATTGCGAAAATTGCCGCAATCGTAATGACCGGGCTGGTCGGCGCGCTACTCGCTGTCATGGGCCTGGTCGCGTTGTGGCGCGCGCTGCACCAAGCCAAGCCGAACCAAGCCCAACCGCGCTGGACGACAATCTAGCGGCGCGAATTTCTATAGCGCCACTGCTTCATCCATTTCTCCAGTTCGGCGCGCGAACCATTGGGCATCCCTCCCGTCAGCGACGATCCTACTTTCCTCCCCCGTCAGGTCGCGCCGATGCGGAAAATGGTCGACGATTGGAACAGTTCGCCGAGGCGCAAGACGGTCGAGGGGAAGGCCTGCTGGTTGGGCGAATCCGGAAAGTGCTGCGTTTCGAGCGCGATGCCGGACCAGGCGCGAAGGCCCGGCGATGCGAGATGATTGCCGCTGTAGACCTGCAAGCCGGGCTCGGTGGTGAACACTTCAACCGAGCGCCCGGAGCCCTGGTGAAAGAGGCGCGCCGCTGGCCCGCCGCGATTGTTCAGCACGAAATTGTGGTCGAGGCCCTGGGCTGCATGAATGAGCGGATCGGTTGAGCGCAGCACATCGCCCAACCGGCGCGGCTCACACAGGTCGATCGCGGTGCCCTCGACTGCCGCCATCGTGCCCAGCGGAACCATGCGCGCATCGACCGGCGTGAAGCGGTCGGCATCGACCTGCAGCAGGTGGTCGAGAATGCGATCGTCGCGCTCGCCGGAGAGCCGCCAATAGCTGTGGTTGGTGAGATTGATCACCGTCGGTGCGGATGTTCGCGCTTCGTAGGCGATGGCGAACTCATTGTTGTCGTTCAGCCGGTAGGCAACGCTGAGCGAAAGCTTGCCGGGAAAGCCTTGGTCGCCATCGGCGCTCTCATGCGTCAGCAGCAAACGCCCGCCGTCGCCGGTCGCGCTCCACAGCACCTTGTCGAAGCCTTGGGCGCCGCCGTGCAGGGTGTTCTCGCCATCGTTGCGCGACAGCACATAATCGCGATCGTCGAGCCGAAAGCGGCCCCGCGCGATGCGGTTGGCATAGCGCCCGATCACGGCGCCCAAATAGTCGCGATTGCCCAGATAGGGCGCGAGCGTGTCGAAACCGAGAACGATGTCGCCGATGCGCCCCTCGCGATCGGGCGCGCGCACGCTTTGAACGATCCCGCCTAGGGTCAGGACCGTCACCGAAACGCTGTTGCCGTTGGTGAGCGTATAGGCGTGAACGTCGCGCCCGTCGGGAAGGCGGCCGAAGAGGGCGCGCGACAAGCGTGATGCCACGCTCACAGCAATTCTTTGAGGCGCGCGGCGGCCGCCTCCGGCGTCAGATCGCGCTGCGGCATCGCCAGCAATTCGAATCCGACCATGAATTTGCGGATGGAGGCGGAGCGCAAGAGTGGCGGATAGAAGTGGAAGTGGAGCGTGAAGTGTGCGGCGTCCGATCCGCAGGGGCGTTGGTGAATCCCCATCGAATAGGGGAACGGGGTGTCGAACACGCGATCGTAGAGCGCGGTGAGGCGGGCCAGAACCTCGGCCAAGCCGTCGCGCTGTGCGTCATCCAGGTCGGTGAGCGCGGCGACGGGGCGCTTCGGCAGCACGATCGTCTCGAACGGCCAAGTCGCCCAGAACGGGACAAGAGCCGCAAACGCGTCGTTGGAGAATATCACCCGCGTGCCGAGCCCGAGTTCGTGGCGCAGATATTCGCCGAGCAGCGACGAACCGTGCCCCTCGAACCAAGCGCGCTGGCGCTCATCTTCCTTTGCCAGCTCGTTCGGAATGCTGTGCGTCGCCCAAATCTGACCGTGGGGATGCGGGTTGCTCGCGCCCACCATCTCGCCGTGATTTTCGAAGATCGTGATCGCACCGATATCGGGCCGCGCATCGAGTTCGGCAAACTGCTCGCTCCAGGCGTCGATGACGGTGCGGATTTGCGCCACGCTCATCGTCGCCATCCGGCCTGCGTGATCGGGCGAATAGCAAATCACCCGGCAGACGCCGCTCTCCGGCTCGCGCACCAGAAACGGGTCGTCGATTTGCGGCTGCAATGCGCCGCTGGACAAAGCCGGGAAGTCGTTGTCGAACACGTAAATCCCCTGATAGTCGGGGTTGCGCACGCCGGTCATGCGCGGTGCGCCCGAACACAGATTGCATTGCGGATCGTGATGCACGGCGGCCGCTACCGCCGAAGGGGCGACCGCGCCGTGCCAGGGGCGCGCCATACGCTCGGGCGAGATCAAGACCCACTCGCCGGTCAGAAGATTGAGGCGCCGTTCCGAACCGGTCAAAGCAACATCTCCCCCGCACCGCCCACGGCCCGGCAGATAAAGGCGTCGGGCGCCTCGCCGATGCGCGCAGCGTAGCGCGCCACGATCGTCTCGAGAATACGGTCCGCGTCGGTCGATTGTGCCAGTGCGATCACGCAGCCGCCAAAGCCGCCGCCCATCATCCGCGCGCCCATGACACCAGGTGTTTCCTGCGCGATGGCGACGAGCGCGTCGACCGGCTCGACGCTAACTTCCATATCGTCGCGCAAACTCGCATGCGACGCATTCATCGCTTGGCCGAGGGCCGAAATGTTTCCGGCGCTCAAGTATTTGGCACTGGCGCGCACCCGCGCGATCTCTGTGACGACGTGGCGGCAGCGCTTGGCGGGACCCGCCGGCAGCCCGCGCAACGCCGAGGGCAGAGCGCTCTCCGCGATTTCACCCAAGTCCTTGACGTTCAACGCTTTGGCGGCGAGCTCGCACTCCTCGCGACGGCGGCGATATTCGCCGCTCGCATGAGCGTGGCGCACCATCGAATTGACCAGCAGAAAACTGAAATCGGGCGGCAGCGGCGCTACCTCGGCCTTCAGCGTTCGGCAATCCAAGACGAGCGCGCAGTTCTCGACGCCGTTGGCACTTGCGAATTGATCCATGATGCCGCACGGCATGCCGACGAATTTGTTTTCCGCCTCTTGCGCCCAACGCGCGATCGACAAGCCGTCCGCGTCAACGCCCGCGAGGCTTGTAAAGGCCCGCGCCAGCGCCACTTCCAACGCCGCCGACGAGCTTACGCCCGCACCGATGGGCACCGCGGAATCGATCCAAACATCGCAGCCCGAGATCGGCACACCGGCGTTGATCAGGCTCGCGGCGACGCCGGCGACGTAGTCGGCCCATTCGCCCGCCGGCGCCAAGCGATCGAGGTCGATGCGCGCCTCGGCGTTGAGATTGCGCGACACCACGTTGATCGCGCGCTGGCGATTGGGCGCCGCCGCCACGATGCAGCGCCGGTCGATCGCCGCCGGCATGACCAGGCCGCCGTTATAATCCGTGTGCTCGCCGATGATGTTGATCCGCCCCGGCGCTTGAAACACGCGCGGGCGGCCACCGAAACGGCCCACGAACGCGTTCACGATCCTAAGGGCATCGTCGGCAAGTTCAGGTTGGGACGAAATGGTCGGGCCTCCCGCTGCGCCGCTGCATTCTGCATTGAAACGAGCCCCCTTCGTAAGGCTGTATACTGACCCCCCATACGACGGAGGTACGGAGATATGTCAGCGATTGCCGCTGCTGGGTCGGGGTTTCTGGTCGCCGTCTTGTGGTTCGACCTCATGTTCGATGTGCAGGTTCGCCGCCGCACCGGCGAGGTGCTTCCGCCCAAAATATTAGCGTCGATCTCGGCCTACTACCGACGCGTCACGATCGAGGCGACGCCGATGAACAGGCTTGTGTCGGCGGTCATGGGGCTGACGGTGCTCGCGATTGTCGCCGAAATTGTCACGGGTGGGACGCCGTGGTGGATCGGCTGGCCGTCACTTGCCTTCGCGCTCTCGGCGATGGGGTTGGCCGGCGCGCGCATCATACCGAACGCCAAGCGGCTCGCGCGGGCCACAGATTCGGTGGACGTGCAGACGCGTCTCGCGCGGTCGATCTATCGCGAACATCTCTACTGCCTGGCAGCGATGATTGCGGTGCTCGCACTGCAGCTTGTCGCCGCCCAAGATTAGGTCCCTGATGCGGAGGGCAGCGTCACGACGATTTGCGCGCGCGCGTCGGCGGTCGACGAAACGACGGCGTCGCCGCCGTGGCGGCGGGCGATTTGACGAACGAGGGAAAGTCCTAGGCCGCTGCCGGCCGCCGCGCTTCGTCCCGGCACACGATAGAAAGGTTCGAACACACGCTCGCGCTCGGCCTCCGGAATGCCGGGGCCATGATCGGTGATCGACAGGGCGACCTTTCCGCCGTTAGTCGCGATCTCGATGTCGATGGGCGGTGCGCCGTGGCGGCTGGCATTCTCCAGCAAATTGCGGATCATACGGCGGAGGAGGCGCGGATCGCCTTGGACGAACGCGGAAATTCCGCCGACATTGCAGTTATCGAAGCGCGACGCTTCTTCCGCGGCAAGAGCCAGAAGGTCGATCTCTTCTTTCGGTCCGAGATCTTTGACCGTGTCGAGTCGGCTCGCGGTCAAGATCTCGTCGATCATCTGGTCGAGCTCGGCGATATCCCGTTCAAGCTCGGCCTTGCGCTTGGGATCCAAAGTCTGCTTCGCCAATTCGATTCCTAGGCGAATGCGGGCGAGCGGTGTGCGCAATTCGTGCGAAGTGTTGGCAAGCAGCGTCTTGTGAGCGGCGACAAGCTCTTCGATCCGGGCGGCGGCACGGTTGAAGCTGGAGGCAAGGCTGGCGACCTCGTCCTTGCCTGAGACGCTGACGCGCGCGGACAAATCGCCGGCGCCCAATGTTTCGACGGCGGTTTGCAAAGCCTCGAGGCGACGTGTCATGCCGCGCGCCACGGGAAAGGCGGCGACGCCGACGGCAATCGCCGCCACGAGAAGATGGAATCCGAAGAGGCTCCACGGCGGGTGGGTGTTGTGCGGCGCGCGCGCAACCAAACGGCGCCCGTCCGGCAAATCGAATACAAAGGCCGGCCCGTGACGATCGCCAATCCAGTCGCCGCTGTTGCTCGATGCCGGCGGCGCGGGCAGAGGGTGGCCGGCGGCGGCCACGAACTCGTTCCTCGAGCCATAGAGCGCGAGGTCGGCGCGCAGATGATGCGACAGCTCTTCGAGCGCCTGCTCCTGATCGGCCACGGGCGCGGCGGCCGGCGGCAATGCCGCCGCAGCCAACTGCACGACCAGGCCGACGGCCGGGTGATGCATGCCGTCGTCCGACGAAAAATGCCAAAATACGCCGACGATCACGACAAGCAGCGCCAGGCTTGCGAGAATGGTCAGATAGATTTTGAGAAACAGCCGCGGCATTCAGTCTTGCGCCTTGGCGAAGACATAACCGGCGCCGCGCACCGTGATGATGCGTCGCGGCTTCTTGGCGTCGTCCTCAATGACGGAGCGGATGCGCGATATGTGAACGTCGATCGAGCGATCGAAGGCCTCCGGCGCCTCGCCCTTCATCAGATCCATCAACACTTCGCGCGAAAGAACACGGCCTGCCCGTTCGGCAAGCGCGACGAGCAGCGTGAATTGGTGACCGGTCAGCGCGCACGCTTCGCCGTCAAGGCGGGCTTCGCGCGCGTCGAGATCGACTTCCAGCCGCCCGAAGCGCAGGATACGGCTTGTTGCCGACGCTTTACGCCGCCGTAGGATCGAGCGCAGGCGCGCGAGCAGTTCGCGCGGCTCGAACGGCTTGGGCAAATAGTCGTCGGCGCCCAGTTCGAGGCCGACGACGCGGTCCATCGCATCGCCGCGAGCGGTCAGCATCAAGATCGGCGTGTCGGCCCGGGCGCGAACGCGCCGGCAAACTTCCAGGCCGTCCATATCGGGCAACATGAGATCGAGGATGAGCGCGTCGACCCCGCGTGCCTCGTGCATGGCAAGACCCGTCGCGCCGGTGGCCGCCCTTAGAACTTGAAAACCGGCCTCGCCCAGATAGTCGCAGACCATCTCGGCGAGGCGCGGGTCGTCTTCGATGATGAGAATGCGGTCAGCCACAGGGTCTCATCGTAGGGCGTTCCCACGTTGGGAGCCAACCCGAGTTTCAATCGTCCCAAATTCAATCGCTATCGTGGTCGAAATGGTTCAGGAATTGGGCGCGCTGTTGGGGCGTGAGGACTTCAGCCGCGTCGGCGAGCGCTTGCGTCAGGCGTTTCGAAGCAGCGTCCGCCCGCGCAATCTGCTCGGCCCGCAGCGCCTCGATCGCGGTGCGGTCGATCATCGGTTGACGCAACAGCTCGATCGCCTTTTTGTGTGCCTCGAAGAATTGCTGGTGCAGAGGCATAAGATCGGTCGCCGCGGCCTTTGCGATTGTCGCGAGTTTGGCCTGTTGATCGGCAGTCGCGTTCGTGTGGCGGGCGAAATGCTCGACCATGCGATCGATGTGGGTCTGAACGTCCGTGGCGCTCATGTCTTCGTGGCCGAAACCATGGCCAAATCCGAACTCGCCGTGATGCCGGCCGTGGCCAAAGGCGAAGTGGGTAGTGGCGCCGCCGACAAGAGCCGCGACCAAGGCGACGACGACGAGAGTCAACGTGCGACGACCGCCGCCTTTGCCGCCCGAGGATGATTGATCCGACATATTCCATTTCTCCTAGATATCTGAACGAAGCGCGCAGCCCATTCCCTCGTGAGGCAATATGGCGGCGAACGATGTCCCACGCGTTTCGCAAGTGTAAAGATTTGTTTCCGCGGAACAGCGCCACAATTCATGCGCGGAACTTGTCCGGATTAGGAGTCTCTCAAGGTTAGCAAATTCACACCTCCGCAAAGTAAAGCGCTCCTTCAGACAATTGGCTGAAACTCGCGCCGAACACGGGAGACCACTTTGATGTCGGGCGCAGAACGGCGAACCGCACACCGCTATGTGCTTGGTGATCTCTCGATTGAGATCAACGGCGTGCGGCACGAGACGGTCAACATTTCTGCGCGTTCCGTCGCCGTCATTGCGCGTCCTGATATCGACTACGCCAATCTTCGCGGCCAGGTGCGCTTTGTGAGCGGCGGCGTGGCGGAATTGAACCGCGACATCGTCTCGCTGATCGTCACCGGATTGAGGCGATCGATGGCGATCTTCGACTATGCGGTCAACGACCCTGCTTGGGAAGTGCTGCTCAAGCGCTACGACGCAGCAAACGACACGCCCGTCCTCGAAGATATCTTCGGCTAGGCCCATGGATCGCGCGCGGCTCAGAGCAGTGTTGTCCGGCGGATCCTCGATCATCTTCGACGCGCGCCCGCGACCGGTTGCAGAAAAGACGGACGCGCAAGCCGAGGGTTTCTTCGAGAGCCGGCTGTTGCGCAACGTGATGCTGGTGAAGCTCGTGGAGTCGAGCGAGGACGTGCTGAGCCGGCCGGGCTTGCAGACACTCCTCTATTTTCCGTACGACCCGCAGCAAATAGGCGACGGCGGCGCTTCGATCTCTTATTCGCGCGAACAGTTTCGCATTGCGCTCGAGCGCAACTTCGGTGTCGAAAAGATCGACGAGACGAAGTTTGCGGCCGACCAGGCCAAGCTTGAAGTGTTTGGGAAGGTGCCGAGTTTCTCGCCCTTCTTGATGCGTGATGCCTTCGAGCGGGCGCATATCACCGTCAACCGCGACTTCTTTGCCATCACCGAAAGCGAAGCGGAAGCGGTGCGCGAGCGCGTGAAGACAAAGCTAAAGCCGCTGGCGGCGATGGCGCCCGATCTCTCGCCCGAACTGATCGGCGGCAGTCAGCTGGACATCTTGGTGCGCAAACTCTGGCAACTCGATGATGCGCAGTTCTTGTTGCCGCTGTCGCGTGCCTTACAGATTCCAGACGGCGAAGCGATAGACGTCTTCTATTCCTGGATCGGCGTTTCGTACTTTCAGAGCGAGTTCGTCTCTCGCGAACAACGAGTCAAGGTTCTGGCGGAGTGGTTGGCTAAGAAGTCGATTCCGTACGAGTATGTCCCCGCAATGGATTTAAAGGAATACACGGCCAACCGCCAATTCGTGCGCGAACGTTTGCGCGGCGCTTGGTCCGGCGCTTGCGATGTGTTTACGCGATTTGACAAGTCATATCATTCTCTGATTTCGGCGGCGCGCGATCCAAAGCCTTTCGTGGATTTCTTGCGAACCGTACGCTTGGACTTTAATGCACTCGGTGAAGGCGTATCGATGATCGATCAGTGCCTGTCGGTGTTCGACTTTTGGATGGGCAGAATCGGCACGCAACGACTCAACTATGACGCGCTCAGGCAGATCATGGCGTCCATGCGCGAGATTTGGGTCGATGCCAATATGCCGTTGCCCGCGACCGAAGCGGTCAAACTCGCGGTCTAACGCTCGCCGGCCGGCCGCTGCAGCTGAAACGTCAGGTGCGTGCGCACCGAGGGCCATTCGTTTTCGATGATGCTGTAGACGCAAGTGTCTCGCCGCGCTCCCTCCGGCAGGATCGCGTGATTGCGCAGAATGCCGTCGAGTTTGGCGCCCAAGCGTTCGATCGCGCGGCGGCTCTGGTGATTGAAGAATGAGGTCCGAAACTCGATCGCGATGCATTTGAGCGTGTCGAAGGCGTGGGTCAGCAGCATCAACTTGCACTCTGAATTCAGGCGCGATCGCTGGACGCGCTTGGCATACCAAGTCGAGCCGATTTCGACACGGCGATTGGCGGCGTCGACATTCATATAGGTCGTCATGCCGACGGCCTTGCCGGTTGCGTTTTCGACGACGGCAAAGGGCAGCATGAAGCCTTTGTCGAGGAGGTGGAGCCGCCGCGCGATTTCGTCGGACATGGTTTCGGGGCTCGGCACGGTCGTGTACCAGAGCTTCCAGAGTTCCCCGTCACGGGTGGCGGTAACGAGGTCGCCATGGTGCGCGTTCGACAACGGCACCAGCGTTGCCGTTGAGCCCCGCAACGTCGTCGGTTCGAGCCAGGCCATTGTCCCTCTACGCGATGGAAGCAGCCTATCGAGGGTCGCCGGCGCTCTCAAGGCGTCAGGCGGTTACGCTCCGCGGCGCTCGCCGACAAGCGAAGCTTGGGGCATCAAGGTTGCCGCTAGGGGAGCGTCTCGGCCATAGACGTCGGGGCGAAACTCGACCGTGCCGTCATCGTCGACGTAGGCGGTCCAGTAAGCGAGCGTCACCGGCATTTCTTCTTCGAGCGGCACGCGCACCGTGGCGCCGTCGCGGATCGCTTGTTCGATCGCTTCGCGCGGCCATTGCGGATTGTCCCTCAGGAGCTCTTCCGCCAAGTCGAGGGGATGCTCGAGGCGCACGCAGCCGTGGCTTTGCGCCCGGTCGACATCGGCGAACAAAGCATGGGCCGGCGTGTCGTGAAGATAAACGCCGTAATTGTTGGGGAATTCGAACTTGATCTGGCCAAGGGAGTTTTGCGGGCCGGGCTCCTGGATGAGTTGGCCATCGTCGGACCAGTACATCCGGTTGCGCTGCATATAGTCGTCGTCGCGCGCGATCGCCGGGCGAATTTCCTTGTCGATGATCGATTTCGGCACGATCCAAGGCGGATTGATGACGACCGTCATGATCGTGCTTTGGAGCGTAGGCGTATCGTGCTTCGGGCGACCGACCACGGCGTTCATCTGAAGCACCGGCTTGTTGTCGCGGTAGAGCGTGGCCGTCGCAGCAGCGGCGTTGACTTCGACGCGCGTCGCGGCAGGTAAGCGCGCGAAGGCGCGCCACCGTTCCAAGTTGGCGGCGATTTGGAGCGCGCGATCGTGAGCGGGGACGTTCAGGACGTCCAGCGTCGCCTTGTCGAGCTTGCCCTTGGCCGCAAGACCGTGGCGCGCCTGAAAATGCCTGAGCGCTTCGACAATCGGGTTCGAGACGTCGCCGGTCAGGTCGTCCGTCAGGTCGCCTTCAATCCGCAAGCGGCGGGCCAGCATCGGCTCACGCGCGATCTTCTTTCCGGACATCGTGGCCAACCGTGCCGGCAGAGTCTCCCAGCCACCGGCCGCGTCGAAGCCTCGATAAACGCTCAACGCGTATTTGAGCCGCTCGTAACCGGCGGTTTGAGGCGGCAAGGTCGCGAGCCATTCGGCGACGCGATGTTGTTCAAGCGCGCCGACGAGCTCTTCGATCAGCTTCTTCTGCAGTGCATGGCGTTCACTATCGTCGGTGTCCGTCGCGGCAAGGCCGGCGAGCCCCGAGGTCATGACGGTCGCATATTTGAGGGCGGCACTCGTCAGGCGTAGGTCCAGTTCGGATCGCGCCGTCTCGTTCGAGGCAAGGCGACGCGCGGCGATCAGGCGGGCGCCGAACAATTCGGGATCGAGTCCGTGCTCAGGTGCCGCGGCGACCACGGTGAGAAAGGCATCGGCGTTTTCAATGCTCCAAACACAAGCCTTACCCGCCTTGGCATAGAACGCGTCAAGCTCTTCGGTCGCGGCGCCGGCTTCAGCTAGTGCGCCGCGCGCGGCGAGCGCGTTGCGACACAGCTCTTGACCCGCCGACGTTGACAACGTGCTCAACGCCAGAGCAAGCGACGAAATTAGGATCAGCGTGCGCACGACCACTCTCGAATTCGACCAGAGCAAAGGGTGAGTCTTTGATGATAACCGCACACGTCGCAAGTCGTCATTGAGGCGATGCGCCCGTCTGGCGTTTTTTTTCGCGACCAAGTTTCGCTGTTCTGCGACTACGTTCGGGTATTTGCCCCAATTCGCAAGCCCCGGCGGCCCTCCTCCTAAACATGCGGCACGGAAAGCCTGTTTCCGGGGGGAACAAGCCGAGTGCGATTTACCCCTCCTTCAGCCCTAAGAAGTTAATATAACGGACATGAGCGCAATCGCGCCGGCCGCAATCGAAAGTGATTTCAACCGCCGATCCGTCGAGGCGGGATGGACGATTGTTTGCGACCCGGCATTCGACTTCGAAACGCCGCAGCTGAAGGACGCCCTTGCCGTTTGGCGGCAAGCCGCCGGTGGCCGGCCCATGCCTGCGCGAGCGGATCTGACCGCGCGCCTTCTCAAGCCATTTTTGCCCGATGTCGCGTTTGTCGCTGTCGTCCCTGAGAGCACGGGCTTGCGTTTTCGCCTTCGGCTGATCGGCACGCGCGCCGCCGAAGTTCTCGGAGAGCACTCCGGCAAATTCTTCGACGAAGCGATACCTCTTCGCGATGCCGCGCGCTGGATCGGCGTCGCGACGGAAGTGGTCAAGCAAGCAAAGCCTTTGCGATTTTACGGCCTCGCGGAATACCGGCGCCAGGACTATCTTATCGGCGAAATGCTCGTGGCACCTCTCTGCGACGGCGGGCAGGCGCCCGATGGCTTGCTATATGTGATGTATTTCATCCGTTCGCAAGAAACGAAGATGAATCCACGCGCCGTATTGACGAACTTGCCGCTACGCTAATTCGGCACTTTTTTTCGTTCTCTTCGGACAAATCCCTCAGCGACGGAGTCGACTCAAAGCTTCTTCTGCGAGCTGGGTCGTCAATTGCCGAGCTGGCACTGGTCGCGCCAGCCTACCGGCTTGGCCCGACCACAAGGGCGAAAAGTCGATCGAGTTCCGTCCTTCGGCTTTTAGCCGAAGCGGTAAGCTTGCATTGGTTGCGAGAGGAAAGGGCGGGGCCGCCTCGCTGATCGGCCCTTGCTCGCGGACAAAGCGGTTGGCGATGCCGCGCGCCGGGCGCCCCGTGAATACGTTCGTAAGGACGGTGTCGTCGTCGTTCGCCGAGGCGAGGGCCGCACGATGAAGTGCCGACGTTTTGGCTTCCGGGCAACGCAGATAGGCCGTGCCGATCTGCACGGCCGCGGCGCCGAGCGCGAGCGCCGCCACAATGCCGCGCGCGTCGGCGATTCCACCGCTGGCGACAACCGGCACGCGTACCGCATCGACTATTTGCGGGACCAGGGCAAACGTGCCGATCTGCGTTGAGAGGTCGGAGGTCAGAAACATGCCGCGGTGCCCACCCGCCTCGAAACCCTGCGCAATGACGGCGTCGGCGCCTTCATGCTCCAGCCAGCGTGCCTCTTCAACCGTCGTCGCCGACGACAGAACAGTCGCGCCCGCCGCTTTGACGCGCGCCAACAAATTCTGCGGCGGCAAGCCGAAGTGAAAGCTCACAATGGGCGGTTGCAACTCTTCGACGAGAGCGCACATCTGTGCGTCGAAAGGCGCGCGCATCGGGAAAGGCGTTTTTGCTGAAGGATCGAGCTCGAGCTCTTGATAATAGCGTTGCAGCCGATTGCGCCACACCTCATCGCGCTTGGCGTCGACGATAGGGGCCGCGTGACAAAAGAAATTGAGGTTCACCGGCCGTGCCGTGCGTTGACGGATGACTTGATAGGCGGCGCGTATTTGATCGACGCTGAGCAGAGCGCAGGGCAGCGACCCCAAGCCGCCGGCCTCGGCCACCGCGATCGCGAGTTCGGCGTCGGATGAGCCTGCCATCGGCGCTTGAATGATCGGTAGGTCTATCTTCAATAGGTCTAGAACCCGGCGGTCCGGCCACATGGCTCGCGTTCCCTCAATCTAGCCATAAGAGTAACCCCCAGCCCGGCAGGCGCAACCGTTCCAATGTGCGACCGGTCACCGCCGTGGCCGCCTACATATTGAGAACGATCGCAACGTAGTGGCAGCAAGCGGCGCATAGAACCATCCCGTGCCAAATCGCGTTCTGAAACCGCAGACTATCCCAGAGATGGAATGCGACGCCGCTGGCGTAGAGCACGGACCCGATGCTGACGAGAACAAGGACAGCGGTGCTGAGCGTGGTCAGCAGCGGCACCAGCGATAGAAATACGATTGCACCCAATATCACGTATGCGGCGACCGCGACGCGCTCGAAACGGCGCGGGAAAACGATCTTGATAGTGGCGCCGGCGAGCGCGACGCTCCAGGCGAATATTGCAAGCCATTGCGACCAAGGTGTGTCGATGCGGCCGAGCGTGATGGCGGAATGCGTGCCGGCGATCAGAAAAAAGATCGTCGCGTGATCGAGCCGGCGCAAGATCTCGCGTGTCGGCGAGGGTGGACTCAAATTGTATGCCGCCGAAAACCCAACCATGGCGAGCAGGCTTGCGGCATAAAGCGATGTCGCAAATATCCCGAGCACGCCGGTGTTGCGCGCGGCAAGCACGACGATCGCAACGGCGCCAATGGCGCCGAAACACACGCCCAGCACATGAATGATACGATCGGCGGCAACTTCGGCGGGATCATAGGAAGGGAAGGGATTGGCGCGCGGCCCGGCGATATCTATCGCCGCCGCTTGCATCGCGAACGGTGTATCATCCTTCGTCGCCACGGATAGAAATCCTCAGCCCCCCAATGCGGCCGCCACAACGTCCGCTAGCCTACAATATATGCGGCCGGCGCATCTTCGCAAATTTGGCAAAGTTGGCGTTATTTCGGTGCGGCAAAGCGGCTTGAGGCCAAAATCAGAAGCCCGCCCGCGATCGCAAGATCCTTGGTGAACATCGTTCGTTCGACGGCTTGTGTGAAATCCATGTGGAATAGGACTGCCGTCGCAACGCAGAATCCCGCGAGCGCGAGCGCCGCCCACCGCACTTGCCAGCCGATGAGTATTGCCAGTCCGGCGCAGATCTCCAGCGCGATGACCAAAGGCAGGAAATAATCAGGAACGTGTTGCACCGCCATGTGATGGAGGACAACGGGCATGTTGACGAATTTGTTCAGTGCGGCGAGGAGAAACAGTGCCGAGATGAGGACTCGCCCCAGGAGGTCAATGCTTCGGGTCAGGGTCATGATGCTGTCCTCTTTTCAGCGTACCGCGGTGTCGATCGATTGCGCGAACTTCAAGAATTCACGGGCGAATTGTTTGGGGCGCTCGAGGAAGGCAGAGTGTCCGCCCTTGAAACGGGTGACACGCGCGTGCCTCAGTTCGCCGATGGCGGGAAGGGCGTAGCGCAGTGGAATGACGCGGTCGCTCTTGGCCCACGCGCACCAAATCGGCGCCTCCAATTCGCGCGCGATGTGCCGGATATCGGCATCCGGTGCGCCAAATCCACTCCAAGCGTCGCGGAGCAGCGGAGCAATTTCGAACGCGGCACGGACGATGCGTTTACGCTGCGCGCCAGCGGCGGGTGAGGGGAGTACGATGCGGTAATAGGCGGCGAAGGCGGTCTTGTACCACCAAGCCCGGCGCGCGCCGGCGTCGAAAAAGCGTACGAAGAACCGGCAGATCCGTCTGACCGCCGGCGTGATTTCGAAAAGGCCGCCGGCGTCACAAAGCACCAGTGCCCGGACCGGGTGTTCGCTCGCGTAGAGGATGGCGGTTGCGCCGCCGATCGAATTGCCGATGACGATCGGGCGCTCGACCCGCAACTGCGCGAGCACGCCGGCGAGGAGTTCTGCGTAGCGCGCTGGGGTCGGGGCTTTCGTATCGGGGCCGGAGCGGCCCTGGTCTGGCCAATCGACGCGGATGACGTCGAAGCGACCTTTGAGGGCGGACGCAAATGCTTCGAAGTCGCGTCCGCCGTGGCCGATCGCATGCAAGCATACGACCGTTTGGCCCCGACCCTCGCGCGCGACCGCAAGGCGGACGCCGTCAACCAAGATTTCGGGCGACCCCATCGGGACGCCTAGGTCTTGTCTCCAAATTCTCGCTGGTACCATTGTCATGAGGTGATATGTATATCACTTATGTGCCGCCTTCAAGGTGCCCGTGCGGGGGTATTGCGCGCGGTGATGACCGCGGGATATCAGGGTGCATGTCGAGCAAGACAAAGCCGAAGCGAACGGATCCCGCGGCCGGGCGAAAGGGCAAGCCGACCAGCGCAAAGCTCATTGCGGCTGCGGCCAAGGAATTCAACCAGCGAGGCTTCGGCGGTACCGACACAAACCGTATCGCGCGCCGGGCGGGGTTCGCGCCGCAAACCTTCTATCGCTGGTTCCGCGACAAGACGGAGATCTTCCTTGCAGTCTATCGGGCCTGGGAAGAGGAGGAGCGTGCGATGCTGGTCAAGCTTTTGGCGCGCAAGGCGCCGGCAAGCGAGGTGGTGAACGCGGCCGTCGAACACCATCGGGCCTTTAAGGTGTTTCGGCGCAGCTTGAGGTCTTTGTCGCTCGAGGACACCACTGTCCGGAAAGCGCGTGCCGAAAGCCGCCGGCGTCAGATCGAACAGATCAAGTCGTGGGTCGCGCCAGCTCGGCCATCGAGCGTCGAGGTTGCGACAATCCTGTTACAAATGGAGCGCCTGGCGGATGCGGTGGCGGAGGGCGAGTTCGCCGACCTTGGCCTTGACGACCGCGCCGCCCGCGAAGTGCTCGCCGATCTTCAGGCGCGCCTACAGAAGTGATGCCGCTGAGTCGCCCGGTCGACCACTGATTCGCACCCGCTTCGACGTACTGTGGAGCGTCATGGGCCGACGACGGGTGAGACGTTTGCGCGCAGTTTAAGAAAATTTTAACCGAATAATCCGGCCGAGAAGCCCGCGTGTGCACGCGCGAGATCGATTTGAATCTACTCGCGGGAAAGTGTGCATGTGTTCGTCGAATTGCGTTGCTGCACTGCACGCGAGAAATAGAAATCTTGCGCTTCGCGTTGTGATGCCGTTCACCGCCTTGCGCATTCGTAACAAATCGGCGTGGGACAGAAGGGAATTTCTGTGAGAGGATTTCCGCAAGCTGGAGGTAGCAGGATCGGTCGACTGTGGGCTCGTGTCGACCTTGGACGGACGGAGAATACCGATGCACACGCGGCTTGTTGAAATGGTGGCACTAGGACCGGAATTGCGCGTCGAAGCGCAGAAGCTCGGCAAGGGCGTCAACGAGTCTTATATGCTGGTGCATCAGGTACTTGCCCAAGCGTTCCGCGACGACCCGGAGCGCATTCCCAGCGACGCCCTGCGCGACCACCTTTCCCTGCGGCTTCAGCGTCGCGTGCGCGAGTGCGCAGCTTGAGCTGCTACCGGCCGCCTTCTCCCCTTGGTGTCGCATGCGTTTGACGAGTTGGCGTTTTGGCCAACTTGTGCGCACAGAACGACTGCGCGGTCAGCACCAAATGGTCGCCCCCGGCGTCGTCTCCGCGTCCGGCCATCGACCCGTCGCGGACAGGCATGCGCGAATACCCTGCAACGCTCGCGCAAAACCAAATTCTCGGCGCAAACCTCCCTTGAGACAGCGAGGCTCAATTCGAATGAGGCGGGCGCCGGGGGCGTGGGTTCATAAAACGATAATCTTGGTTAAGCCTTCGTTAACGCGCGCGACAAGGCGCTTTGCAACGCGTGAAATTGTTTCACTCCGGACCGGCGGCCGCGATTGTCGACGCGCTCGCCGACGCATCCGTCATTGAGTGAGACGTATCGCGCCGAACGCGAAGTGTGCGCGCGGCGCCAGTGCGCCCAAAATTCCTGGCGACATACGGCGCGCTCCTTTAGTTTGCGCGACGGATGGGGGGAGTGCGTGTCGCTTTCGTTGCCCAAGGGCATACTGTTCGACCTCGACGACACGATTTTGTCCGCCTATGGCAGACCGGATGTGGCGTGGCGCAAGGTTACCCAGGAGTTCGCCGCTCGTATTGCGCCGATTTCACCCGACGACCTTGCCGCCCGTATCGCCGCCGAAGCGCGTCGCTTTTGGGACGACGCCGCACGTCACAAGGAATGGCGCGCGAAGCTCGACGATGCGAGACGCGAAATCGTCAGGCGCGCTCTCGCCGGCACGATGCCAAACGTTGAGTCTTCGACTGAGTTGAGACATGCCATTGCGGATCGCTTCTCGCGTCTGCGCGACGAGGAGATGGCGTTGTTTCCGGGCGCTTGGGAGACGCTTGACGAATTGAAACTGCGCGGTGTTCGCCTCGCGCTCATCACCAATGGGACGGGTGAGGCGCAACGCGCGAAAATCGCGCGCTTCACGCTCGAGCATCGGTTCCACCACATTCAGATCGAAGGCGAGCACGGCTTCGGCAAACCGGAGGAGCGTGCGTATCGTCACGCGCTCTCGGCTCTTGTACTCGAACCAAGCGATGTCTGGATGGTCGGCGACAATCTCGAATGGGAAGTCGCCGCGCCGCAGCGCCTGGGCATATTTGCGATTTGGCACGACGCCTATGGCCAAGGCCTGCCGGCGGATAGCGCGATCCGGCCGGACCGCATCATCACGCGCTTGCCCGAATTGCTCGAGCCCTAGTCGGCGACCGGGGCCTTTGCAGCCGGCGGCTCCACAGGGACGGAAGCCTGCGTCGTCGCGGTTTGACGCGCCAGGGCTTCGCTCAGCATTTGCGCCTCGGCTTTCGCGATGACACGCAGCCGCGCGCAAAGCGGCTCGCCCAATTTCTTTAGCGTCTCCAGCATGAAATCGAAGGAAGAGTTGCGACGCCACGCGCGCTCTTCGCGCTGCTTTGCGAGGTCGAGCGTCTTGGCGTCGTCGGGCGCCCCACGCAACTCGGACAGCGACTCATCGAGTTTCTCTATGACCTCCGTCTCGCTCAAGACGCCGTCAAGCGAGAGGGTCAGCCGCGTCATGCATTGATAGATTTCGGCTCGAACATTCGGATCGGAAATATCCGCGATCCGCTCCCGATTGCGCTCGTAGACATCGAGGTCGCGCAAGCAACCGCGGACGAGACGTATCGTGAACGGTCCATATGGATCGCCACGGCCGCGCGAGCCGTTGGCCAGCTGCATCATGACCGATAGTGACGTCAGAAGGTCGAGGCACACGAGCGCGATCGAACGCTCTTGGCGCCGGCGCTCCAGATGATCGAGCAGCCAGGTGACGAGAAAACCGCCGGCGCTCGCCAGGAAAGCGCCGAGGAGGATGGCAACGAATTGCGCGTTCGCGCCGGTGACGTCGAAGATCGATTGGGTGAGTTCGGCAGGCATGGGGGCTCGCGCGGATGATGATTCAAGAGTTTAGACTAAACAGCGCTGTGCGCGCGACGGCGCTCCTTCTCTTGAAGATTAGCACGAATTGCGGGCGCGAGGCTTGCTACGGCTGGCCGGCCGACGTTAGTGCCGCCGCAACGTCGCAAAACTCGTCTTGCTCCTGCAGCACGGTCGCGGTCACGGCGGCCGCATCGGTGCGCCATCGAACCGTGTTTCCTTCTCGCGATTGGGGTACCCCATAAGCGGCGTTCAGGAATGCGACCAGTCCGGTCCAGGCCGCGTCGCAGGTGGTCCCGCCGCGGTCGCCGACGGCGCGCGGTGAAATCTCGATCCGGTCGATACGGCGATCATCGAGCGAGAATTGGATCGTCACGGTACCGTCGAGTGTACCCAGGCGGCGCTGGTAAACGATGCATCGGCTCGTCATCAGGCGACCGCATTCGAAGGCCTTGCGTTTTGGCGGAACGCTCTCGGCCTGCGCGACAGTCATGCCGAAGGTGTATCCATCGAAGGCTGAGCCGCCGGGCGCGCCGCTCGGCGCAACGGCGAGCGTCGCGATTGCTCCAGCCAAGAGCGCGTTGCGCATGGTGCTACGGGTCCGACGTCACGAGTGCGAGAACGAAGCCGTCGTAACCTTTGGTACCGACGGTTTGCAGTGCCGTCGCGCTGAGGCATGGCGTTGAGGCGATCAGCTCGTTGAAACGGCGCACGCCGCGAACGCTGGGGTCGCTGCTCCGCGCCTCGATCACGGCGCCGTTGCGCACGATGTTGTCGGCGACGATCACACTGCCTTTGCGCGCGAGCTTCAACGACCAAGACAGGTATTCGGCATTGTTCGCCTTGTCCGCGTCGATGAAGATCAAATCGAAGGGACCGGCGCCGTCCGCGACGAGCCGCGCGAGCGTGTCGAGCGCGCGTCCGCTTCGCACCTCGACGATCTCGGACAATCCGGCACGCGCAACGTTCGATCGCGCCACCTCGACATGACGTGCCTCGGCTTCGAGTGTGATCAGGCAATCGCCCTTCGACAGAGCGCGAGCGAGCCAAATCGTGCTGTAGCCGCCGAGAGTGCCGATCTCCAATATTCTACGCGCACCAACGAGGCGCGCCAGAAGCATGAGAAATTTGCCGTGCGCAGCCGAGACATGGTGCGGCGGCAAACCGGCGGCGTCGCTCGCCTCCAGCGCACGATCAAGCAACGCGTCGGAAAGCGCGAAAGCGTCATCGAAGTAGCGGTCGACTGCTGACCATTTCTCAATCGTCATGAGGTGGTTGGGTCGCTTGATGCGTTTGTGTGACGCTGGGTTTCGCTGGTAGATGCGAATTGAATAGACTTTGCACTGGTTTGCGCAAACGCAATATTCGTGGCTTTTTGGGCACTTCGCGGCGGTTTGCTGCGCCTGATGTCGCCTTGGTCTATTGACAGCTTGCGACCGAGCTCGCCCGTGCCGATACTTCCGTGCTGAGACTGTTCTCCGGCAATTGAGTCGCGCTTACTTTGTCCAACGATGTAGAAGCCTCGCTTTCGGCAGGCGACCGCAGAGCGGGCGCCCGCAACTGGGCGCAAATCCTTCTACGCTACCGCCAGCCCAGCGGCACGCGCAGCGTGGTCGAATTGGTCATCACAGGTGTGCCGTTCGTTCTGATTTGGGCGGCGATGTGGGCGGCGCTCGACTTCGGTTTTTGGCCGCTGTGCATCTTGCTGGCGGTGCCTGCGGCTGGTTTTCTGGTCCGCTTGTTCCTGATCCAACACGATTGCGGGCATGGCTCGTTTTTCCGCCACCGCCTTGCCAACGATTGGGTTGGCCGTGCCATCGGCGTCTTCACGTTGACGCCCTATGACATTTGGCGGCGCGAGCATGCAATCCACCATGCGACGGCGGGCAATCTCGACCGTCGCGGCATGGGCGACATTCGCACACTGACCGTCAGCGAGTATCTGGCATTGCCGTTCCTCGGCCGCCTGCGCTATCGCGCCTATCGCAATCCGTTCGTGATGTTCGCGCTAGGGCCGACCTTCGTGTTTGTACTCGCACAGCGACTGCCGATCGGGTCGATGACCGCCGGGTGGCGGCCCTGGGTGAGTACGATGGCGACGAATGCGGCCATCATACTCATCGTCGTCGGTATGATGTGGCTGGTCGGGATCGGGCCGTTTCTGATCGTGCACGTGCCGATCATGCTGCTCGCGGCCACGATCGGCGTGTGGCTCTTCTACGTACAGCACCAATTCGACGATGCGGTTTGGGCGCGAGGGGCGAGCTGGGACATTCACGAAGCGGCGCTGCACGGCAGCTCGTACTACGATCTGCCGGCCGTATTGCGTTGGTTCACGGCAAATATCGGCATCCATCACATCCATCATCTGTGTAGCCGGATCCCGTATTATCGCTTGCGCCAAGTGCTTCGGGATCATCCCGAACTCGGCAATGTCGGCCGTGTGACGCTCTGGCAAAGCCTGCGCTCGGTCCGTCTTGCGCTCTGGGACGAATACCGCCAGCGCATGGTTTCGTTCCGCGAGATGCGCGCCGCCATCAAAGGCCGGCGGGAACCAGCCTGAGCTGCCGCGCGTTCTCGCTCCACGATCGCGGCTAAGTTTCGCCATCATTGAGGCACAATTGTCGCTAACGCTCCGGCTCGCGTGCGCCGCGCCTCGGCGCCTGGGCTCATTCTTGGGAGGGCATCAATGTTCATTCTAGTCGATATACTGCCGCTGCTGGTAATCCCGCTCGTCATTTACAACTTGATGATCCTGGGACCGCTGATCGGGCCCGTAGCCGATGCGCAAGCGTGGCTGGCACAACCGCTCTTCACCGTGCACATGTTCTCCGGCGACGCGTGGAACGTGTCTTCGGGCGATGCGCTGCTCGGCACCGCCGTGTTCTTGCTCTTTATCGAAATCATAAAGTCGACGCGCACCGATGCGGTGTCGCTGCTCAATCACGGGCTCGGCACGTTGCTCTTTATCTTCTTTCTGATCGAGTTCCTGACGATGCGCGGCTTCTCGAACTCGGTGTTCGGTTTGCTCTGCGCCTTGCAGCTGGTCGACGTCGTCGCCGGCTACACCGTGACCGCCGTTGCCGCGAAACGCGACATCGGCTCGACCGGCGGAATACTCGGAACGAATTAGCGTCTTCGTGGTGCGCGGCCGAGCAAAATGCTCGGCCGCGTGACTAGCGCGGATCCTCGAAGATGCCGTCTTGTTCGACTGTGCGGCCGAACCACGGATGATCGAACGTCAGCGTGAAGCGAAAGCGGCCCCCGCCCAAATCCTCGTGGCGAATCTCGGCTTCGCCGGGCGTCAGGGCGAGCGCGATGGGGATGCTGATCGGCCCCAAGCGCCAGAAGAACCTGCGGGAGCGAAAAATCAGCGTGCCGTCTTCCACCTCAATGTCCAGAAGCATCGTCCAGCCGCCGCCGCAACACTCGAGCAGCCGGCCGTCCTCCGCCAGGCGCTTGATCGAGCGGACGGCAAAGGCGAGGCCGAAGGGCCCGCGATAGCGACGCGCCCACGACACGCCGTCGCGCTCGGGGCTCACTTCGACGACCGCGTCGGCTCTGCCGGCAAATGGCGGGAGCGGCGCGCCCAAAAGCGCGAGGCACCAGGCGAAGAACCGGCCCATCACGTTCAGTCTGGTTTGCGTCGTGCCGCGATAGGTAACGGGCGCATGCGTCGTGAAACGCCGCCGCACGTCTTCGGGAAGCGAGAGCCAACGCCTGGCGCCGAGCGCGCGAGCGATCGCGTCGCAGGGCGCGGCGCCGTCAAATGCTCGCGGACCCGCCCAGAGGATGGCGTCGAGGGTCTGCCTCATCGCACCTCTCCCCTCTCATTTGCCGAGCAGGCGGACGATGCGTGCACCCAGCCTGAACATGCGCTCGAGCATCGGACGAGGCACGTTCTTCATTTGGTCGTACCAGCCGGTCATGCGTTCGATGAACGCCGCCATGTCGGCCATGCGCCTCTTGACGTCTGCGGGCGTCGTGTCGTCCGCCGCCGCGCTGGCGCTTGCCGAACGCAGGACTTCAAGCGTCGGATCGATCTCGCGCTTCTTACGCTCGTCGATGATGGTACGCACGATTTCCCAGGGATCGGTCTTGGCCTGATAGCGATTGCGGCGATCGCCAATGACATGCACCAACGTGACGAGGCGATAGCCCTGAAGCTCGTCCAAACTGGTCGAAACGTTCGACCGTGCGATTGACAGGGTTTCGGCAATATCCTCGGCGGGCAGGGGGCGGCCGACCAGCCAGAGCAGAGCGTGGACCTGAGCGACGGAACGGTTGACGCCCCAGCGCGCGCCCATTTCGCCCCAGTGGAGAACGACATTCGCCATCACCGGCGAGAGGCGCGGCGGTTCGCTCAATGAAAGCAGGGCGGGGGTGGGCGCCATCGGATCTGCCTGTTATTTCTGTACAGACAGAAATTAGAGAAAGGCGGCAGAACGTTCAAGGCACGGCTGCGGCGCCGGCCGCGGCATCTTCGCCTGGGGCACCTCGATCAGCGATAGCGGTGCGAACGACGATCGTAGTGATCGTCGTATTGGTGGTCGTAGTCGCTGAAGCCGTTCACGCGCCACTCGTCGCGAGCGGTCATAGGGTCGTTTTGATCCCGGCGAACCGGCACTGCCGAATCCCAAGGTTGATAGGGCGTGGCCGCGCGGTCGTTGCATTTGGCGACGCCGAAGTCTTCGCTCCAAATCATCGGATCGCGACTGTTCTCCAGTTGCCGGCACCAATGACGATCGCGTTCCGATGCGTGCGCAACGCTTGCTGCGACCACGACCAATGCTGAAGCACAAACGGCAATTGTTTTCGATTTCATCACGCTCTCCACCGTCGGCCGCGACAACGCCGGCCGCTGGTTCCAATTTTATCTATTTTGAACGCGGAGCGCGCTGGCGAATCCGCCGTTTACCTTGTTTTTCGCGATGATTTGTTTCGGCGCCGCGACACCGCTGGGCGGATTTCCACATCAGCGGGTTCCGCGTGACGAAACGCCTGAGCGCGAATTCCACAATGTCGCGCCGCGCGCATTGACGGCCTTTACCGCGACGGCAATTCGCGCGACGCTGAGGCCATGAGCAATTCGATCATCGGCAACAGCAAGTTGGTCGGCTTTGTCGCTACGCGTGACCAGGCACGGGCGAAGGTCTTCTATCAAGACGTGCTGGGTCTCAAGCTCGTCAGCGAAGATCAGTTCGCAACGGTCTTCGACGCCAACGGAACGATGTTGCGCGTCACACCGGTCCGCGAGTTGGCACCCGCGCAGTACACCGTGCTCGGCTGGGAGGTCGCCGACATCTCAGCAACCGTTGCGGCAATGAGCCGGGCGGGCGTCAAGTTCGAGCAATACGGCTTTCCGACCCAGGACGTTCAAGGAATCTGGAGCGCGCCGGGCGGGACCAAAGTCGCTTGGTTCAAGGACCCCGACGGCAACATTCTCAGCGTTGCGCAGCACTGACCGGCTCGATGTGCAGAAAGCGCCTTGGGTGACCGCTCGCGCGCTTTAACAGCAGCGCGAGGTCGCGATGAAAGACTTTCGTGCTTACTTGGAGGGTGGCGCAAAGACGTAGCGCTCCATACCCGGACAGGCACCTGGAACTTGCCCACCCAGCGCTCCAATGCTTAGGTCTGACAAAGCTCAGGAGGAGAGGCGATGCAAGATTTGTTTTCGCTCAAGGGCCGTACGGCGTTGATCACCGGCGGGTCGCGCGGCATCGGCAAGATGATTGCGGCCGGCTTCATCGCCCATGGCGCGCGGGTTTATATTTCCTCGCGCAAGGCGGCGGTCTGCGAGGAGGCGGCGAAAGAATTGTCAAAGAACGGCGGCACGTGTATCGCGCTGCCGATGGATTCCTCGAGCGTTCAAGGCGCAAAGGCGCTTGCCGCTGCCTACCAAGCGCGCGAGCCCAAGCTCGATATCCTCGTCAACAATGCCGGTGCCGCTTGGCTCGAGAAGTTCACCGAGTTTCCCGAAAAGGGTTGGGACAAGGTGATGGATCTGAACGTGAAGGCACCGTTCTTCTTGACGCAAGCGCTTATGGGGGCCTTGCGCGCCGCGGGTACCAAAGAACGCCCCGCCAAGGTCATCAACATCGCCTCGGTCGACGGTATCGCCGTTAATCCTCAGGAAACTTATTCCTACGCGGCCAGCAAGGCCGGGCTCATTCACCTGACAAAGCGCATGGCGGTGCGCCTCATCCAGGACAACATCGCCATGTCGGCGATCGCGCCAGGCGCTTTTGCATCCGACATGAACGTGGATGCGCGCGACCACGGGGAGCAACTCAAGAACCGCATCCCGGCCCAGCGCATCGGCCGCGACGAAGACATGGCGGGCGCTGCCATTTTCCTCGCCTCGAAGGCCGGCGACTACGTTATTGGGGCTACGATCGTTGTCGACGGCGGTGTAAGCCTCATGCGGCTCTAGCGCGTTAACTCGATCTTAACCGAGATCACCGCGTTCACGCTCCAAACCACGTAGTTTTTAGAATTGGGGTTCAAGCTCCACGCTCGCTCGCAATATGGGCGACGAACGCCTGTCGTTCCTCAATGCGACGACAGGAATTCGCGCCTGAGAAGCGGCAATTGGAGAGACGACAATGCGCTATTGGGAATTGCCCGAACACGCGGCAGAGATCGGCCGCAAGGCGCTCGCTCTTCTAGAAGCTCGGGACTTGGCGCCGTCGCCGGTCAACTACGATCTATGGTTCGCCTACGCGGTGGGCGAGAACCGCGAGCTGATACGCGAACTCGATGCCGCCGTCGAAAACGGCAGCGTGCGAGATTTGAATCACGCATGCGCGCTTCATACGAAATACATTGCCGGCGCGCGCGCGGGGGCCATCGATGACCTGACTGTGACCCTGCAAACTCAAATCAGCCAGCTTTCGCGCGTGCTGAAGGGCGCGAACAAAGACACACGGGCGTTCGGCAAAACGCTGGACGCGGCGGCCGATCAACTGGGCCGGGACGATCTGATTCCGCATTTGCGCGCGATCGTCGAAAATGTCGCCTCGGCCACGCGCGTCATGCAGACGCGCAACGAGGCGCTGGAACAACAGCTTGAATCCTCGGCGCTCGAAGTGCGTGCCCTCAACGCGCGCGTGGAGGAGATTCACAAGGAAGCTCAAGTCGACGCGCTGACCGGCCTTGCCAACCGGCGCGGATTCGATGTGCGGCTGGCGGAAGCCGTCGCACGTCGTGCCGGCAGCAACAGCTCGCTCTGCGTATTGATGGGCGATGTCGATCATTTCAAGCAATTCAACGACATGTGGGGTCATTCGGCCGGCGACCAAGTGCTTCGCCTCGTGGCGCAATGCTTCAAGGGTCACACCCAAGAGAACGATACGGTCGCCCGCATCGGCGGCGAAGAGTTTGTCGTCATCTTGACCGACACGACGCTCGAACATGCGATTAGCGTCGCTGACGATATTCGCCGCTCGGTCGCCTCGAAAAAGGTCGTGCGTCGCGCAACCGGTGAAACGCTCGGAACCATGACCGTGTCGATCGGCGTAGCGCGGTTCGAGCCGGGCGAGGCGACGAGCGACACGATCGAGCGTGCGGACGCCTGCCTATTGGCGGCGAAACAAGCGGGGCGCAACGGGATCGCGGCGCAATCCGGCCGTGGCGTTCTGCCCGGCAAGACCGCGGCCGCGTCGGCTTAAAGCTTTCTTTACCTCGTCGCCGTTTGCCGTCGCTCCGCCTGAATTGGATGGCGCGGTCGCGCGCCGAGAAGCCGCGGGAGTCCAAGCATTTTACGCGAACTTAAGCGCGGACGGCGCACCCTACAGCTTGGTAGCGGGGTGCGGGCATGCGCCATTCCACAGGCGAAGAACACGGGCGCACGCGTTTGCTGCAACATTACGTGCGCACGGCAGGTTCAGGCATTTCACGCCGGCGCGCGCAACGCACGCTCGGGGCTGCGAAGATCGAAGCCGAACTTGCCAACCGCGCCAAGACGGAATTTCTCGCCAACATGAGCCATGAGCTTCGTACGCCGCTCAATGCCATCATCGGCTTTGCCGACATGATCGCGCATTCGCCGGTGGGCGCGAGCGAGCCGGTAAGAGCGATCAAATACAGCACTTACATCGCCAGCGCCGGCCGTCACCTGCTCGGCGTGCTGTCCGATATCTTGGATATCGCTCAGATGGACAGCGGTAGCTACCAGGTGGAAATCGAACCTCATGACGTCGTCCGAGTTGTGGAACTGACTGCGGCTTGCGTCAAGGAACGCATGACCGCGAAGCACCAACTTCTGTCCGTCGTCGCCGAGTCCGTACCCCAATTGATGGTCGACGGACGACGGCTCCAGCAAGCGTTGATTAATTTACTGTCGAACGCGATTCAATACTCGCCGGAAGGCGGATGCGTGGCGCTGCGGTGCGCGCGAAACGCTGCGGGCGGCGCCACGATTACCGTCTCGGATAATGGTCGCGGCATGTCTGAGGAAGAGCTTCGCCTTGCGCTGGCGCCGTTTGCCAGCGTGCAAAGCGCCCACGTTCGCAATCGTGACGGCATGGCGTTGGGCATCGCGGTGGCCAAGCGGCTCGTTGAATTGCAGGGCGCGTCGTTCGAGATGACGAGCGCGCTCGGCGAGGGCACTCGAGCCGAGATCAAGTTTTCTGCGCTAAGTCTCGCCGCTCCGGGCGAAACGCGCGAAGGAGCATCAACGTGAGCGAAGCAGCGATCGTGGCATTGGGCGGCGGAGACGCATCCGGGCTTAACGGGGTCCCCCAGAACGTCACCGGCCCCACGTTGGTGTCGTCGCGACATCGCCCTTTCGCCCACATCGTTTCGGTCGAGGGCGGACAAGCGCTGGCGGCATTCGATAGCCGGGGGAGCTTGTCGGGGCTGTCGCAAGACGACCGGATCGAGATCGGTACGATTGTCACGATCAGGACGCCTGGTTCGAGCATTATCGGCGTCGTGACGGGCTTAAGCGTGCCGATGGGGTCGTACGAAGTCGGCGAAGACGCGATGCGGCTGATGGAACTCGACCTCGTCGGCGAAATCATATCCGGCGAGGGGGGCAACGAGCGGACTTTCAGGCGCGGCGTCGCGGCATTGCCGGCGCTCGGCGACGTGGTTGCACGCGCGCCACACGCGGATCTCGAGCTGATCCACTCGCCGCGCCGGCAACCTTCGGTCAATGTCGGCACCCTCTATCAGGATGCCGATATTCCGGCGAGGGTTATGCTCGACGAGTTGCTGGGCAAGCACTTTGCCGTGGTGGGCACGACGGGCTCCGGAAAATCATGCGCCGTCGCCACGATCTTGCACGCGATTATCGCCGACTTTCCAGAGGCGCGCATCGTCGTGCTCGACGTGCACAACGAGTATAGCGCAGCGTTTCGCGGCCAAGCCGAGGTGATATCGCCGGCCAATCTTTACTTGCCGTTCTGGCTGTTGAGCTTCGACGAACTTGCCAGCGTGTTTACGACGTTCGACGAGCACCATGCCGAGGACCTGGAGATCCTGCACGACGCCGTCATTTACGCAAAGCGGCGCTTCATCGAGACGGGCACCGGACGTCAGAGCGCCGTTCTTCGCAGGCCGACCGACAGCTCGAATATGAGCGTCGACGCTCCATCGCCGTTTCGCTTGCAGGACGTCACCAGCTACATCGACGAGCAACTCGGCAAATTGGAGCGCACGCAGAGTCTCGTTTCCTTGCGGCGCATGAAACTTCGCATCGACACGCTGACGACCGACGTGCGCTATGCCTTCATGTTCGGCAGCATCACCATTCAAGACAAGATGGCGGAGATCTTGTCGCGTCTGTTCCGAATTCCGTCAGCCGGACGGCCGCTCACCATCCTCGATCTCTCGGCGGTTCCGTCTGAAATTTTGAATGTCGTGATCTCGGTGATTTGCCGTATGGCGTTCGACCTCGGCATCTGGAGTAAGGGGCAACTGCCCATCACGTTGATCTGTGAGGAGGCGCATCGCTATGCACCGCAAGATCGCGCCGCCGGTTTCGAGCCGACGCGCCGCTCGCTGGCGCGCATCGCGAAGGAGGGGCGCAAATATGGAATCTCTCTTGGGGTGATCACGCAGCGCCCGTCCGAACTCGATGCAACTCTTCTCTCGCAATGCAGCACGCTCTTTGCGCAGCGCCTGACGAATGACGCTGATCAGCGCGTCGTGCGGTCCCGGTCGGCTGACTGTGGCGTAAGTCTGCTCGACTTTCTCTCCTCGCTCGGCGACGGCGAAGCGATTGCGGTCGGCCAGGGTGTCGCGATGCCGATGCGCATTCGATTCACGCGGCTTCCGACCGACAAGCAGCCGGCAAGCCAGAGCGCGCATTTCTCTAAATTCTGGCGCAACGAAGCGATGGGCCTTGAGGACATCGAGAAGGTCGTGGCGCGCTGGCGCTACAACCGTCGGGACGAAGATTGAGCGGGCGCACGCACTCCATGACCAAAGCAACAGCGATGAGTGAAGCGCAGCCCAACGGCTGGTTCGTCAATTTCGGCGGGAAGGTCTTCGGGCCTTACTCGATCGCGCAGATGTCCGAGTTCGTGCAAGAAGAGCGGGTGCGGGGCATCAGCGTCGTCAAGTGCGGCGAAGGCGGACAATGGATGCAAGCCGCGGTCGAGCCGCAAATTGGCCGCCTGTTCGCTCACGATGCAGTTCCTCTGCCGCCACCGGTACCGGCGGCGCTCGAACGGCGAAAAGAGTCGGCGGCGAGCAACGTGTTCGTCATCGGACATTTTCGTTCGCGATCGGTCGAGACGTTTGAGCGTGCGTTGGGTCAATTCGGCGATGTACTGGCGATCACGCCGAGCGCGTGGATGCTGCGCACGACCATTGCGGTCGGCATCTTGCGCAACGACCTCGTGGAATTTTTGGGCACGTCCGACCGGCTGTTCATCGTCGACGGCAAACGCGGTAAGATGACTTGGTCGAATTTCGGCCCGAGCGAAGAGGCGCGGTTGCGCACCTTCATCGCCGCCGGCCGCGCCGACGAGCGCTAGCTCCTTCGACGGCGCGTGTGCACGCGCAGGGTCATGCCAACTCGTCGTTCCACCAAAGCGTTACGAGGCTGCCGCGATCGGTTCACCGGCCGCTTCGTGCGCCTCGACGACGCGCGCCGCGGGCAGGATGACGGTAACGGTTGTGCCCAGCCCGACTTCGCTCTCGATCCTCAAGCCGCCGCCGTGCGCCTGAACGAGACCTTTGACGATCGGCAGGCCCAGACCGGTGCCGCGATCGTCGGTTGTCGCGACGTCGTGTCGGCCTTGGCCGAAATTCTCCAGAACGCAATCGAGGTCCTCGCGCGCGATGCCGACACCCGTGTCGGAAACGGTGATTTGCCCCGACCCGTCGTTTAGGCAACGCAGAGCGACGGTCACGGTCCCGCTGCGTTGCGTGAATTTCACCGCGTTCGCAAGCAGGTTGATCAGGATTTGGCGGATGGCCCGCTCGTCGGCGATCAATGTGAGGTCTTGCGGCGAATCCAAGAGCAAGCGAAGCGATTTCTGCTTGGCCTGCGGTTCGATGAAGCACAATGCCTCGCGTGCTTGAGCGATCAGCGAGAAGCGCGTCTCCTTTAGCTGCCACTTACCGGCTTCGATCTTCGAGAGATCGAGAATGTCGTTGATGAGACCGAGGAGGTGGCTGCCGCTCGCATGAACGTTGGCGGCGTAGTCGGCGTAACGGTCGATCGCGTCGCGGCCGAAGAGCAAGCCCTTGATAACTTCCGAAAAGCCGAGCACCGCGTTCAGGGGCGTGCGCAATTCGTGGCTCATATTGGCGAGGAATTCGGACTTCGCCGTGCTCGCGCGCTCGGCCTTTTCGCGCGCGCTGTTCGCGTCTTCGACCGCGCCGCGCAATTTGGCGATCAGCGATTCCTTGTCTTCGCGCAGCATCAGCATTTCGCGCGTCAATTGCCAGACCGCCCTCGAATACATCGCGACGAGGCCGATATAGCAAAGCTGCAAGAACGCCATCAACGGCCCGACGGGGTAGCGCTCGTTCACCAGCGTGATCCCGACGAAGAAGATCGCGTAGGGGGCGATGTTGGTCACCACGACCGGCACGCTCGGCGCCGACTGGGCGCCCGCGCACGCAAGACCGGCCGCCAACACGACGTAGAGCAGTACATTGTTGAGGCGATTGTCGGCGATCCAAAACAGAGGTGCGACACTTGCAAACGCGAGCGAGGAGACGAACAGCGCGACGCAAATGGCGATCGTCCAGGCAAGGACACGCTCGCTGCGCCGGTCATCGTGGAGAAACAAGCGCAGGATCGTCAGTGTCACCGACCAGGTCAGGGTCGACACGATACCCCATTCCGCCAACCTGGCGACACCGAACCATTGGGTGAGCATCGCGCCGAGGCCGGCGATGACGAGCGGCAACGGCAACAGATTCGTCCAAAGATAGCGGGCCGCAATCTCAAGATGCGGCAAAGCGAGCGCGCCGGGCGGACGAAGGGACAGAAGCCGAACTCGCATAGCAACACGTACCGGCGGTGAACTCCGTCTCAACCCGGCCCGCATCGGCAAAATTGAGAGGCTGTATCCAGGGTTTGAGCGCGGCAAGCCTAGCAAGTGGGCGTTAATGTGGGGCTTATCGCGACGCCGTTGTTGGTCGGCATTAACGATTTGTTTACCGACGCAATGGCTGAAACTTTTGCTGGCGATAGGCGCTGTTGAAATTTGCGTGGGTCCGTGCGGGGCCGAAGCGCGCTGCGTTGATGTGGTGCCCTTCGCTATACTGGTGCGGGGGAGAATCAGTTGCGGGCCGTTCAGCTCGCCATCTGACGGCTCCGGCAAACTTTGAGGTGCGCGCAATGGCGAGACGATTCAGGCGGCGAATTCGCATCACCACCGGCAGCGTCTTCTTCGACGTGATGCCGCTGCTGGCGATTCCGATGATCTACTACAACTTCGTGGTCTTCGCCGGCTTTGCCGGCGCCGGCGATCAGGTCGCCGCCTGGATGACCGCGCCGGCGCTGTCGGTCCACATGTTCTCGGGCGCCATTCTCAGCCTCTCGGTCTCCGATATCATCCTCTTCGCGTGCATGCCGCTGCTCTTCTTCGAGATCGTCAAGTCTGCGCGCACGGATTCACTGTCAGTGGTGAACCACATCATCTCGACGTTGACACTGGTCGTCACAGTCGTCGAATTTGTCTCCGTACCCGGCTTCTCGACGGCGGTGTTCTGCCTGATGACCCTAATGCAACTCGTTGACGTCATCGCCGGCTTTACCGTGACGATCGTTGCCGCGCGGCGTGACGTCGGTATGCCGAGCGTTGTGGGGTAAACCTCTTGGGCGATCGGCGGTCTGACAGCCGCTGATCGCCGTCAGGTTTGTTGCGGCGCGTGTTCGCCGTCGAGGGTCAGGATCCCGCCGTAAAGGTCGGGACGCCGATCACGGAAGAGCCCCCAGTTCAAACGCTGGCGTTGGTTTTGTTCCAGATCGAAAGTCGCCGTGATTACGGCCTCGTCGTTCATGCCGGCTTCGGCGATCTTGGCCCCGGTTGCGTCGGTGATGAACGATGAGCCGTAGAAGGTGAGTTCGCAGCTCTTGCCGACTTCGCGCCCGATGCGATTGGAGGCCACAACCGGCACCATGTTGGCCGCGGCATGACCTTGCATGACGCGCTGCCAATGATCGCGTGAGTTGATTGTCGGGTCATGAGGCTCCGAGCCGATGGCCGTCGGATAGCAAATGATTTCGGCGCCTTTGAGCGCGAGGATGCGCGCCGCTTCCGGAAACCACTGATCCCAGCAGATGGCGCCGCCGACCTTGGCATAGCGGGTTTGCCAAACGCGAAAGCCCGTGTCGCCGGGACTGAAATAGTACTTCTCGCGATAGCCCGGACCGTCGGGAATATGCGACTTGCGGTAGACGCCCAGGATCTCGCCGTCGGCGTCGATCATGACGAGCGAATTGTATTGCGCGTTGTTGGCGCGCTCGAAGATCGAGACCGGCAACACGACGCGCAATTCCGCCGCCAGTTTTCTCATGCGTTGGACGGCTGCGTTCGCATCGACAGGCAGCGCCAGGTTCATATATTCGGGATCGGTGTCCTTGCAAAAATAGGGCGCTTCGAACAGCTCCTGAATCAAGACGAGTTGCGCGCCTTTGGCATGTGCGCTGCGAACCAGCTTCTCGGCCGTCGCAATGTTGGCGTCGCGGTCCCAGGTGCAGGCCATCTGGGTGGCGGCGACGGTCAGTTGGCTCATCAAGCGAATCCCTGCAAATGCGGCACCGGCGGCGTCTGATTTACTCCAATCCGGCGCGGCGAGCGAGCCTCTCAGCGCCGCGAGGGATTGGCGGCCGATGCATCGTCCGGCGTGCGCCGTGTCGGAATGGCGACGCTGCAAATCTCCAGCACTCTCGGCGGTTGGTGCAGCCAAAAATCCGACACGGCTTCTCGCCGTTCTTGTTTTTTTGTCGCAAAGCCCGGGCCGTCCGTGCGCATCACTTGGAACCTGGGCCGTTCCTTGCGCGGCATATCGCTGGCGATTTGAACCTTCAGGATCGGGTCGCGTTGATCGACGTCTTTGATGACGCCGCTGTCGACGGCGGCGTCGCCGCGATTGAGTTTCTGAAGGTATTGCATGCCTTCAAGGACGCGCCCGAAGACCGAAAGATTGCGATCGAGCCGGCGCGGAGCTTGGCCGATGACGACGTAGAACTCGGTCCCGCCGGTGTCGGGATTGTCGTCGCGCGCCATCGCGACGGTGCCCGGGCAGTGCACGAGCCACAATTTCTTATCGCTCGGGTCTCGGGCGGCGGGGAAGCCGTTGATGTGGCCGACCTCCGGCGCATAGAGATCGGCTGAGTTGAGGGGGGTGAATTCAAAATCCGCCGACGGATCGTGGTCGAACTCACGCCTCAAGGCGGGCCACTCGGTGAGTTTCTTGTCGTCGCCTTCGCCGATGCCGCCTTGGGCGACGAAGCCGTCGATCACGCGGTAGAATGTCTTGCCGTCGTAAAAATGCGCGCGCGCAAGGGCGCGCATGCGCGCGACATGTTTGGGCGCGAATTCCGGGAACAATTCGATCGCGATGCGGCCGTATTTGACGTCGATGAGCATCAGATTGTCGGGATCGACGTTGCGCCAGTCGTCGTCGGCGCGCGCGACGGCGACCGACGCCTGCAGCGATATCAGCGCCGCGACCAACCACCATCGTTTCACGTTGAGCCCCCGTACTTGGCCGTCGAACAATGCACCGCGCACGCGCAGCGCGCAACGCGGCCCGGCGCCCTCGCGTTAACCCAAACGCGTCGGCGCCTGAGGGATGGTGCGCCAAAATTCCGGATCGTGGCCGTACATGATGCGGGCGCCGCGCTCTTGCATGGCGCGGAAACGGTGAAAGACCGCAAGCGCCGCTTCCTTGTCGGCGACGATCCCCGGCAAATGCAAATTGTCCAGCGATTGCTTCAGATAGCAGGCGTCGCCGCACAGGATGAATTCGCCACCCGCCGTTCTGACGCGTAGCGATTGGTGGCCGGGCGTGTGGCCATGGGTCGGAAGGCAGACGACTGTCCCGTCGTCGAATAGGTCATGCTCGCCTGCGATTTTATGCACCTGCTGGCCGGTGTCGAAGTCGCCCTTGTGATAGGCGACATCGTGGTCGGGCTGAGCCATCGCGTGATCCCATTCCGCGCGTTGCAATACGACTTCGGCGTTGGGAATTTGCGCGTTGCCGCCGGCGTGGTCGTAGTGCAGGTGAGAATTTATCAAATGGGTGATTTCGCCCGGCGCGATCGAGAGTGCTGCAAGGCGCGCGGCGACTTCTTCGCCCGGCGAAAATATCGGGATGTTCGCCTTGATGCCTTCGGGGCCCAGATAACCCGCCGCGTCGGTCTGCGCCTTGAGATGCATGCCGCTGTCGAACAAAACCTTGCCCCGCGAATGCACGATCACATAAGCCGGCACCGGCACCGTGATCCAACCCTTCGTCTTCGCCAAAAGAAACGCGGAAGGGATCGTCAGATGCCCGCAGGTGACGGCGTAAAGTTCGACTGGCATTGGTGAGCGGCCTCAGTCGCATCGCGGATAGCGGGACATACGCACTTGACAGACTGAGACTATCCCCGGTGTGCTATTATCCGCTTCCAAAAAGGGGAGGAGCCGGTGAGATTTTCAGCGACATTGTGCGTTTCAGTTTTGGTCTTGACCGCGGTGTTGGCGCGTCCCTCTACGGCGGCGGCTGAAGGCGCCGTGGCCGTCGGCTCTTCGGGAAACATTGCAGCAGATGGCGTCGCAGTTGGCATTTCCTTGGACCAATCTACGCCGGCGGAGGCTGCCGCCGAAGCGCTCAAAAACTGCAACTCCTATAGGGCGGCACACAATATGGCGGCATCGTGCGTGATCGTCGGCTCCTTCAAGCGGGAATGCATTTCGACCGCTTACGATCTCAAAGCCGGGACGCCTGGATTTGGCTGGGCCATCGGACCGGATAAGGCAAAGGCCAATGAGCGGGCGCTGGCAGCTTGCCAGGCAACGGCAGGGGAGGATCGCCGCGCCTTTTGCCAGCTCCTCACCTCGAAATGTGATGCGCGCGACTAAGGCGTGCGCCGCGCGTCAGCCCTTTTCAAATCGCCGGCCTGGGGGCGGGCATGACAGATTGAAGGGGAGGCGACGTTGCGGCCGCCTCCCAAACCTCAGACGAAAATTTTATAGCCGACCACTTCGCCGTTTGGGCGCTTGAGAGAAAACTCCGCGCCGGCGGTATGCTCGTCGACGAGGGCTTCAAAGACCCGCAGCGCGTTGCGGATCACCTCGGCGTAAGAGGCGGCCTCGGTTTTCTCGCGCAGGCGCTGCAGGCGTTCCATCGCCTGCGGCGGCAACTCGAGCTGGACGCGCGTGGTATTGCGTTCGCCGTTTTCGCCGCGCTGGCGCGCACCGAAACCGTGGCGGCGGTGATGTCCGTGCATGGCGTTAGCTCCTTCCCGAGGCGGTGGCATCGGGTCCGGCGTCGGGCTGCGGCCCGTCGTCTCTGCGCTCGCGCCCGTCGTATCGGCCGTCATAGGGTCCTTCGTACCGGTCATGCCAATGATGGCGGCGCAACGCGAACGCCAATATCGCGATGGCGATCAGCGCGAGAACGACGCCCGGATAACTGACGGCCGCCGAGATCAGGGCGATAAAGGCGACGATGGCGAGCAGCGGCGCGAACATGAAGGGTCCGCGGCGCCAGGCACGCATGCGGTAATGGCCGCGCCGGCCACGAAACCGGTAGCCGTCGCAATAATCGCCGCGCTCGTCCTCGTTTGGTTCGGGCTCAGCTGAGTCCACCGGAAATTCGGCGCCGACGCCGACATTGAGTTTGCTCAAAGCGACCTCCTCTGATTTTTGTCGCTCCGGCTATATCATCATAGAATCATCAAATGTCAAGGGTATATGTACTTGACAAATCGCTGTCAATCCCTAGATTAAAGGGAGGAGACAGATATGAGCGTTCTCGACCTAGATTTCTTCCGAAACGAGCAGGCGGCCTATGCGCAGCTTGAGGCCGTTTTGTGGCCCCAGGGGCCTGAGTGCCCGCATTGCGGCGTCATCGATCAGGCGACCAAGATCAAGGCCAACACGCCCAAGAAGGTGCGCCACGGCCTCTACAAGTGCGACGCCTGCAAAGAGCAGTTCACCGTCACAGTCGGAAGCGTCATGCACGGCAGTCACCTCCCGCTGCACAAGTGGCTTCAAGCGGCCTACCTGATTTGCTCCAGCAAGAAGGGCGTCAGCGCCAAGCAGATCGAGCGCACCATTCAGGTCACCTACAAGTCGGCATGGTTCATGATGCACCGCCTGCGCGCCGCGATGGACCCGATTTACACGGCGGCTCCGCAGCCTATGGGCGGCGAGGGCAAGATAATCGAAGCGGATGAAACCTATATCGGGCGCAAGGCAGGTTACACAAAAAAAGCCGCCTTTCATCACAAGAACACGGTTTTCAGTCTTGTTGAGCGTGGCGGCGAAGTGCGCTCGTTCCATCTCGACCGTGCCGACAAGCAAATCGTGAAGGCCATCGTAGACGCCAACGTGCGTCGCGAGACACGCCACTACACGGACGGTGCGACTTGGTATCAGAACAATGCGCTTGGCCTAGACGGCGGCCACGATTGGGTTGACCACGGCAAGGAAGAATGGGTGCGCGGCGACGTGCATACGAACACCGTCGAAGGCTTTTTCTCGGTGTTCAAGCGTGGCATGAAGGGCATCTACCAACATTGCAGCGAGAAGCATTTGCATCGCTATCTCGCGGAATTTGACTTCCGTTACAACAACCGCGAACGCCTTGGCATCGATGACACCAAGCGCACGGAAAATGCCCTAAAGGGTGCGAAAGGCAAGCGTCTGACGTATCGGCGGACTCGTGAACAACTCGATTCGCAAGCGACGAGTTGAGCGATGTCAGGCGCGCAAACGATAGAAATCACGGAAGCGATGATTTCGGCTGGCGTTGCCGCGCTTGCTTCTGCTTGTCCGCTTGACGTTGCCTTTCCTGTTGGCGGCGAAGAAGTTGCCGTCGAAGCGGTTTTGCGAGCAGCGTTGCAAGCGC
>JANXXU010000016.1 GCA_025350465.1 Alphaproteobacteria bacterium
TTCGCCCCAACAAGCCGCTCGCATAGAGCGCAACGAAAAGACTCAAGGGCAGCATAGCCATTGCGACCCTTTCGATCCAAGTGGGCCAAAATCGTCAATTCGTAATGTGCGCCGCGAGCGTCCGGATCACCCCACGTTTCGGACACTGCTTGCCATAGCGCCATGCGGCAGGAGATCGCCGAAAGCGGTCACTCAACACGTGCGGGCGATGGCAGGTCCTCCGGCAATTCATCAACTCTACACTCGCGTCTTGGCGCCACCACGATACAAATGAGTGCGAGCACAACCGTGACAGCAAGTTGAACGAGCACCGGCGCAAGCGGCGGAACGTGGACTCCGAGTCTAAGGCTCGACATGACACCTTGTTCAATGCCGTTGAAGGAACCGTGCATCAGCACAGCTGGCCAGAAGCTGCGCGCTTTGAGAGTCAGCCACGCCATGATGAAGGACACCGCGATCAACTCAATCGGGAATAAAACGAGCGCACCCAACACAGGCGCCTCCGGATAGTTGTATCCGGCGAGATTTATCGGCAAGTGCCAGATCGCCCACACAAAGCCGAGCAACGCTACACCGCGCATGAAACCGAAGCGGTTTACGATGTGATGTTGCAGCACGCCCCGCCAGCCGAATTCTTCTCCCACGGCCGCCAAGCCGTTGACGCATGCGAACAAGACTGCGGTCGACGCCACGTTCGCAACGAAGAAACCCCAGCCTTGCACCCCTCGTCCCAGCAGCCAGGGCCCGCGCAAAACGTCGGCGCCGTTGGCCGAGAAGCTAAAGTACGATGAGCTGCCCCAGCTTTGATTGATTGCTATGGCTAGCGCGGCGAAGGCGATCGCTGCGGGGATCAAGGCTGCAAGCACGAGGTATATCGGGTTACACGGCTGAAAACGGACCAGCGTCCACGCCTTGCGGTTAAGGAAGGTGAGGTAGGCGATCGACCAGAGCGTCGGAGTGAACATTCCCCCGATCAGCCACGGCGCCATTGCGTTGGAATGAACATCACCGACAACACAAAGCGCCGCCCCCTGCACGCTCCAATTGACCAGCAGTAGGCTTCCCAAAAAGAGCGCAAGCGCGCGCGAACTCATGATCATGAGGCGATGTCCGACTTTGGTGTGGGATAGGGGCTAGGCTTAAGCTCAGGCCTTGGGCGGGCGCCTCAGCGCCCAAATCGAAAGAGATCGGGTTATGATCCACGCCGTGACGACGCAAACGAGCGCCAGCGGTGTAATCCAGAGTCCGAGCAGCTCCCGGCCGGTCGAGGGATCATCAATGACGCCGAGGAAGAAGAAATGCTGGCCCGACCAGAGGCCAATGTGGGTCGGATCACGGATTTTGAGGACCGCCAGAAAAGCAACTAGCGCCGCTGCGGCCCAAGCGGTCACAATGACCAGCCCCACGCCGGTCACCGTTAAACTTCCGGCCCCGCCCTGCAACAGCGCACCAATGAGGTCGCGGGTCCGACGGGAGGAGAGCGCAGCTGAGACAGCGTAAGAGTCATTGAATTCTTTGGCGTATGCATCAGGGTCGCCCAGGGCGCGCAGCGCCTCCTCTATGCTCACGGCGGTGTCGAGGCGATCTAATACATGCGATCGCATCTCTGCGACAATATCATCGCGGTCGCCCTCCGGCAGCACCGAGAGCGCCCATCGCAGTTTGCGCGCGTAATCCGATAGTCTTGAGTCTTCCGAGGGCGTGCTCATCGCGTCCCTTTCTCAATCAACGCATCCATGCGCGAGCGCAGATCGCGCCAGTCATCGCTCATTGCCTTGAGCTCAGCGGCGCCGCGCGGTTTCAAAGTGTAGTATTTGCGCGGTCGGCCTTGATCGCCTTCAATTCGCCAGTCCGCAGCAACGAAGCCTGCCGATTCCATGCGATGCAGGAGCGGGTAGATGGTGCCGTCCGCCACTTCGAGTCCGGACTCTTCGTTCATGCGCTGGAGGATCTCCAACCCGTAGTGCGCCCGCTTACGAAGAATGCAGAGCAACGCTAGCTCTAGGACGCCTTTGATCATTTGCGCGCGTCGGTTTTCGCCTCTTTCTGTCAGTGCTTTGCCAGTCATCTTGTATAGCAAGATATCAATTAATACCTTGGTGTCAAGAGACTCGGAGCGTGCGCAAGTGTCTCTTTCGGGCCATGAAGCGACGCCGCACCGATCTTGCCGAATGACTTGGTCGATCAAAAACGGCCGATGGGGTCGGCTTCAGCGATGCGGCAGGAATTCGCCGAAACCGGTCATGGGGCGCACGGTCATGCGCTGACAAAATCCGCTATCGTCACCCTGAACTCAACTCATGGGGCTCGAATGTCACTCACGGACCTTGCATCCATTGGCAGCCTTGTCAGCGGCGTCGTTGTTCTTTTTTCGCTTCTGTTTGTCGGTATCCAGATTAGGCAATCGAACAGGAATCAGCGGTCGTTGATGCAGCAGGGGCGAAGCGTCCGCAATGTCGAGCTCTTGCTGAAGCTGACCGAGCCGAGATTGAGCGGGATCATGGTGCGCATCCTCGGAGGCGATGACGTCACCGACGAGGAGTTCATGAGTTACTATGGTTTTGCGGCCGCCGTGTTCTGGAGCTATGAGGACAGCTTTCTTCAACTCAAGGCCGGGATGCTGGATGCAAAGGGTTGGGAGTCGGATGTTTCGACGCTCAGGGGACTTCTTTCCAATCCCGCCTATCGCTCGGTTTGGCGTGCGGTGCGAGACAGCATCGGCGGCGATTACAAAGCGTTCATCGACGAAGTCGCTGCGGAAGCCAAAAAATCCGCGCCGCGGCGCACTGTGGCGACCCTCAAACAATACTTTTCCGAAGAAGCGGCGGCACAACACGAGACCCCACCCGGGCGGCCCTCTTCGTCCGACCATCCGAGTTGAGACGAGTTGCGGACTTGGCTAGCCCGCATCGCATGCGGCCAGAGATCACCGAAAGCTGTCATTAAACGTTTGTTCGCCGATCCGATTTGTTCACCCGCCCGATGTACTCACAGCGGACGATAGCCGATTTCCTCAGGCGCTCGCCTCCGAGAGTTCGGCTTCGATGCCGGCTTTCCACGCTGCGACAAGATCTGTGGGCGTCGCAACAGCACGGGTTCGGTGCATGATGCTGTCGATGAACGACTGGAAGTCCGGCGCGAAGCTCACGCGAGCTTGCTTATACGCTAGCCGGGCCCCCGGACTTTGAAAATGCGCTTCTATCGCTTTCATCATGGCCGCAAATCTACTTCCATCGAGCAGCCCGGCTCGGTGTTGGTAGAATTGGTCCTCCCAATTGAAGAACAAGGCAAATCTCATCATCGAGTATTGGAAGAGTTGCACCGGACCGAGCGTCGTATCCCCTTGATCGCCACGAAGCCTAAGCGCCGTCAACGAAGCATCCTCAGCAAACCTAATCGTTGTACCTATTATCTGCTCGGTGCGGCCCTGTTGGATCAGCGCGCGTGTGTGTTTGGCGTTCTGTCGGGTCTGCTGTGCGAGATAGACAAGCGATCCAAGCACCGCCAATCCGCTGATCATGCCGACGATGCTGGATAGGTCTGAAAGTGTCATGTGATGTTCCCTGAGGATTTCGTTCAGGACAGACGATAGCCCATTTCGCTGGAGACCCAGCCGAGGGGCGAATGTCCGCTCAGGGCAGTGAGTTCAACTGATCGACGCAACACGTACCTTGGATCGAGGTCGTGGAGCGAAGCTAGTGATGAGAAGATATCGCCGCATTTCTGCAGTTCAGAGCGCTGATTTGTGGGAGCGATGGAAGAAGGGCGAAGGCCTGAAGTCTATCGGCCGCGTATTCGGCAGGACGTCGTCGTGCATTTTCAACCACATAAGGTATAGCGGCGGGATAAGGCCGCCGTCACGGCGACGATCCCGGCTGGCGTTGACCCTTGCAGAGCGCGAGGAGATTTCTCGCGGCCTTGTTGCAGGTCGATCGCTTCGTTCGATGGCTGTGGCGCTGGGACGATCACCGTCGACGCTCAGCCGGGAGATTGGTCGCAATGGCGGATCTGGACGCTACCGCGCTGCCGCGGCCGACAGCCGCGCATGGAAACAGACGCTGCGTCCAAAGCCATGCAAGTTGGCGGTGCATGGTCAGTTGCGGCAGGCTGTTGCGGCAAAGCTCGCATTGGAATGGTCTCCTCAGCAGATCGCAGGCTGGCTGAAGCGGACAAATCCGCGGAACGGGGCGCGCCAAGTGTCGCACGAGACGATCTATCGGAGCCTTTATGTGCAGGCCCGCGGCGTGTTGAAAAAAGAGCTGATAGAGCACCTGCGCTCGCAGCGGCCGATCCGTCGTTCGCGACATGCTACTATGAAGGGCAAGCGGCTGGGCCAAATCTCAAACGCTGTTTCGATCAGCGAGCGACCGGCGTCGGTCGAGGACCGTGCAGTGCCTGGCCATTGGGAAGGCGATCTCCTGTGCGGATCGAAGAACAGCTTCATCGTCACGCTCGTCGAACGACACTCGCGCTATGTCATGCTCGCCAAAGTCCCGAACCGGGAAACTCAAACCGTCGTCAACGCCCTGATCAAGCAGGCGCGCAAGCTTCCCGACGAACTCTACAAATCGCTGACCTGGGATCGCGGAAAAGAGCTCGCAGACCATCAGCGCTTCACCATGGAAACCGACATCGCCGTTTATTTCTGCGATCCACAAAGCCCTTGGCAGCGCGGCTCGAACGAAAACACCAACCGGCTCCTGCGCCAATACTTCCCACGAGGAACTGATCTGGCGCCGCATTCGCAGGCCGATCTAAACAAGGTGGCGCGTCGGCTCAACGAGCGGCCCAGAAAAACGCTGGACTTCGAAACCCCAGCCGAGCGATTTAACGAGTGTGTTGCGTCGACCCATTGAGCCCGCCGCCAAAAGCTGTCATTCGTAATGTTCTATCCATCAGACCGCTCTTGGCCAAAAGCGGACATTCACGCTGTGCGGAAATCACGAATAACGCACGGGGGGAGCGACCCAGCGCGATCAATGCTTGGAGTAGTCCGGACAGGACGGCCAGAGCACATAGAATGCCGCGTAGGCGTCGGTCATCCACCAGCCCGTGGACTGAGCCTTGTTCGCCCGCAGCCAGTCATAGGTCATCTTTGTCGCAGTATTTTCGTCCACACCTACATTTTGCGGTAGGCAACCCCAGTACTCGGGGACGATGGCTTTCCAAACCAGATCGCTGCACTTGTCAGCGTGACGGTCGCAATATTGCAGGAGTTGAGGCGTCGTTGCGTTTGAGTCGGGATCGAAACCCTTTTTGTGGGATGCGGCCGATGCCGGGATTGAAAGCAATGCCAGAACGGCGGCCGCGGCGAGTACGGCAGAACGATACGTCATCGATATCCCTCGCTCTTTTTATCAGGCAGCCCGCGGCGGCGCATTCACGCTGAGCGTGAACAATGACTGATCCCAGCCTACGCGGCGATGGACATTGGCCGCAAGTCACACCGGATGGCTTCCCTTCACTCTCGGCGAACGAAAGTCCGAGTTATGCCACTGACGCGACGCTCCGGGCCTTGCCTCAGTTCATCAGGCGGCGAGATTGGTTCGACGCTACCGCAATTGAAGCGGCCGCCTTCGCTAAAGCTACGCGCCCTAAGTTGCCAACACTCGCCCGCCGAAGCATGGTGCGGAGGCGGGTGGAGCCCGAATGTCGCGGACTTGCGGTCACTTACGCAACCACCATTTTGGCAGAGCAAACCTCTCCAAAATTATTGGCGGACTAAGCGATCAGCCAATCGTCGATGCTCTTTTGCTCACCCCAAATTCCTACGCTTTCCCTGGTGTCGGCAGCGCAATGCGGCGCGCGGGCACAGCGGGCAATCCTTCACAGACACCTTGGGCCAATGAGCAGCCGAATTGCAGTGATCACTGGTCATCGTCATGCAAGGGCAAACCGGCAGTTTTTCGCCGTAGTGCGACGTTCGAACCGTTCCGACGCGTTAGCGCACCACTTCCGCTCAAATGCACCCCTCACGCGACCTGGACGGTTGAGTCCCTAGCCTTAGCCAAAGACCGAAATCTATTTGTGCACGGGCTGTGGGGTCACAACACCAAGAAGGGCAAGAAACGTCAGCTCGTCGCCGTCTCATACTTTGTGAAATTAGAGGGTTCTGGAGGGGAGGTCAGCGAGAAAATCCTCAACGGGCTAACGAACAATATCGTACAGCTGATCAAACTAATCGACGACGGTATTCCGAGGCACCTGGGCGTGCCACTCCCCTGAGCTGTTAGTCGCGATAGGTCCAAGTTTGCACTTCGGCCACTTGGCCCAATACGTATTCGGCTCCGCGAACCATCGGGTTTGTTTCAGCGAGCGCTTCTTCCATCCAGCCAATCCAATCGTCGATCCCATTGCCAGAGAGCTTCACGTCTGGTTCCACATTGCTCTTCAATGCATTTAGAAAATCGCGAGCAACCTGATGATCTCTCCAAGCAACTGCAAGTTCGGTGAATTTTCGCACGCGGTTTAGAATTAGCTGACGGCGCGCCGCTTCCTCGCGTCGCTTCTCATCAGCGATCCTCTGCTGTTGCGCTCTCTCCTCGCGCTCGACCCTTTCCTTCGCCATCATCGGAATTGCTGCGATGAACACCCCAACGATTTCAGGTAGGCAGGCGTCGCAATTCGTCAGCTTGTTGCTCGTGTTCGACGGCAGCCTGTATGACTGTGGCTCGCGCCGACCGAAGGGTCAGAACTGCCGCTATCCGCCGCAGCGTTTGGGCTTCCTGGAGGTGGCTGGCGATGCGATCCGCTCGCTCGATATTGCTCACTGATTCCCCCTCAGCGCCCTCAGCAGCATGGCTGGGCCCGGCAGTTTGGAACGTGCGCCGATCCCATTGGTTCCAAAGGACGCCGAAACTTTGGGTCTTCGTAGGGCAAGGAAGCGGCTAACCGGCCCTGCAGAAAATTCTAGCCCAGGTGAAGGTCATTCCACGCGTGCTGTGGTCAAAACAGCACCTACGGATGGCCTATATCTATACCCCCCCGCGAACGCGCGAGGGAGGAAAGGAGTTCGCCTCGAGTGCAACGGCTTGTAACGGCAATGCAACGGATTTGTAACGGCATAAACCGCGGAAATCTGCGGTTTGCAACGCTGCAACGGCAATAGGGTGGGGTCTCATTCTCAATTCGCAACTGGCGATGCACTGCAGCATCGCTGCCTTCACGCGATGAGGCCCAACTCGCGTCCCGTTTCGGCAAACTTGGCCACGGCGAATTCCAAATCCGCGCGTGTGAGGGCGGCCGACATCTGCGTTCGGATGCGCGCTTTGCCTTGCGGCACGACCGGATAGGAAAAGCCGATGACGTAGACGCCTTTGGCGAGCATGCGTTCGGCCATGCGCGCCGCGAGGGCGGCGTCGCCCAGCATCAGCGGCGCGATCGGGTGCTCGCCGGGCAGGATGTCGAAGCCGAGCTTCGCCATCGCGGCGCGAAAGAACGCCGTGTTGTCGCGCAGCCGCTCGATCAGCGCGCTCGACCCTGTGATGAGATCGAGCGCGGCGATCGACGCGGCGGCGATCATCGGGGCAAGCGAGTTCGAGAAGAGGTAGGGCCGCGAGCGCTGGCGCAAGAGATCGATGATCTCTTTGCGCCCCGAGGTATAGCCGCCGCTGGCGCCGCCCAACGCCTTGCCGAGCGTGCCCGTGATGATGTCGATGCGGTTCATGACGCCGGCGCGTTCGTGCGAGCCGCGCCCGCCGGCACCCGTGAAGCCGACGGCGTGGGAATCGTCGACCATCACCAATGCGCCGTATTTTTCGGCGAGGCCGCAGATCTCGCCGAGCTTGGCGTAGTAGCCGTCCATCGAGAAGACGCCGTCGGTCGCGATCAATCGGAAGCGCGCGCCGGCGGCATCCTTGAGCTTCGCTTCGAGGTCGTCCATGTCGCCGTTGCGATAGCGCGAACGTTGCGCCTTGCTCAGGCGGATGCCGTCGATGATGCTCGCATGGTTGAGTTCGTCCGAGATGACCGCGTCTTCTTCGCCGAGAATCGTCTCGAACAATCCGCCGTTCGCGTCGAAGCAGGAGGAATAAAGGATCGTGTCTTCGGTCCCGAGGAATTCGCTGATCCGCCGCTCGAGCGCTTTGTGAATCTCCTGCGTGCCGCAAATGAACCTGACCGACGCCATGCCGTAGCCCCAACGGTCGAGCGCTTCATGCGCCGCTTTGACGATCGCGGGATGGTCCGCCAAGCCCAGATAATTATTCGCGCAAAGATTCAACACGTCCTCGCCGCCGGCGACGCGGATGTGGCCGGCTTGCGGCGTGGCGATGATGCGCTCGGGCTTGTCGAGCCCCGCCGTCTTGATCTGGGCCAACGTCGCGACGATGTGTTGCTTGAGCGAACCGTACATCAGACCTCGCTCCATTTCAGGATCACCTTGCCCGAACTCCCCGAGCGCATGGCCGCGAAGCCCTTCTCGAATTCGCTGTAGTGGAAGCGGTGCGTGATGACGGGTGAGATGTCGAGGCCCGCTTGGATCAGCACCGACATCTTGTACCAGGTCTCGAACATCTCGCGCCCGTAGATGCCCTTGATGGTCAGCATATTGAAGATGACCTTGTTCCAGTCGATAGCCATGTCCTCGGAGGGAATGCCCAGCATCGCGATACGTCCGCCGTGGCACATATTCGCCAGCATCTCGCGAAAGGCGGCCGGGTTGCCCGACATCTCGAGCCCGACGTCGAAGCCCTCGGCCATGCCCAATTTCTTCTGCGCCTCGGCGACGGAGGTTTCCTTGACGTTGATCGCCAGGTCCACCTTCATTTTTCGCGCGAGCTCGAGGCGCGCTTCGTTGAGGTCGGTGATCACGACGTAGCGCGCGCCGGCCTTGCGCACCACGGCCGCGGCCATGATGCCGATGGGCCCCGCGCCGGTGATGAGCACGTCCTCGCCCAAGACCGGAAACTGCAGCGCCGTGTGCACCGCGTTGCCGAACGGGTCGAAGATGGCGGCGACATCGAGGTCGACGCCCTGGTGGTGGTGCCAGATGTTGGTCATCGGCAGCGCGATGTACTCGGCGAAGGCGCCGTTGCGATTGACGCCGATGCCGCTGGTGTTGGCGCAGAGATGATAGCGCCCCGCCATGCAGTTGCGGCAGCGGCCGCAGACGAGATGGCCCTCGCCGCTGACGATCTCGCCCGCGCGATACTCGCTGACATTGGCGCCGACCTCGACGATCGCGCCCACGAACTCGTGCCCGATGACGAGCGGGACCGGAATGGTTTTGCGCGCCCACTCGTCCCAATTATAGATGTGCAGATCGGTGCCGCAGATGCCCGTGCGCAAAACGCGAATGAGCACGTCGTTGATGCCGATCGTGGGCTCGGGCACGTCGGCGAGGCAAAGACCTGGCTCCGAACGGGATTTGACGAGAGCTTTCAAGAGCGGGTTCTCCTTCGCGCAGGGGCGCAGTCGAAACCCGACCTTACTCCGCGCCGGCGAGCTTGTTCCACCGCGAAACGTCGAGGCCGATCACGAAAAGCCAAAGGGCGAGCGATGCTTCCGCAACGAGGCCCGGCAGCAGGATGTAAGGAAACAATGTGCCTGCGAACGCCGGCGCAATGAAAGTGGCAAAGCTGTTGATCAGATAGCACGCGCCGGCGATCGCCAGAGCAAGGCCGATAATGCGCGGCAGGAAATTGGACCGGGCGATAAGGCCGCCGATCAGCACGCAATGAACGCCGAAAAACACCAAGCTGATATTGTAGCCGATGCCGTGCAGCTTGAGGGCGAAGGTGGCGAGCTCTTGTAGCTGAGCGGCGGAAAACACCATCGAATCGCCGCCGCCCAAGAGGACCAACGGCGCGAAATGCGTCAGCGAAAGCGTGGCGTAAACCGCGCTGAACACCAGGCGGAAGAACGCCGCCAGCAACGCGAGGCTCCGGTTCACCGGCCTCAGCAGATTGTAAAGAATGAGCGCAACGGTGACGTCGCAAGAGAGCGTGACGAATTCGGCCGCCCCGCCGAGGCGGTACAATTGCTCCGACGCCAAAATGTTATGCGCCGTCGCCGCCGCGTCGCCGGAGACGATCAACGATCCGCGCACACAACCTTCGGAAAAGAAGCCGGCGGCGATGATGATCAAATAGAGGAAGCCGCCGACCCGCGCCTGCAGCAGCGGCGATATGTTGGCCGTCCGTTCCGTCATGAGCCCCCCAATTGCCGGCTGCATACGCCGGGACTCTCTATTCGGCAATTGTAACTTTAGTTGGGCAGAGGCGATAATGTGCCTTGTCCGAAAATACGACGGTGAGGGGGACCAATGATTGTCAGAACTCTGTCGGCGGCGCTGTTGATCTTCGCCGCGCTGCCGGCGATCGCGGCTGAGGAGAGGGCGCCGACGTTTGAGGAATGCGGCAGCAAAAGCGGTCAATCGGAAATGAACGCGTGCTTTGCGAAGATTCTGCAGAACCTCGACGCCGACCTCATCCGCGACTACGCCAAACTCATGGATCGGCTGAAGGACGCGGCGGCCAAGACGATGCTGCGCGACGCCGAACGCGCGTGGCTCGTCTATCGCGACAAGCACTGCGCCTTCGTCTCCTTTGCGGCTGAGGGTGGCACCATCCGTCCCTCGATCAACGCCGTATGCGTGGCCGATCTCACCAAGAGCCGCACGCGTGAGCTCGACGACCAACTCGATTGCAAGGAAGGCGATTTGGCCTGCGTGGCGACACGCAACCCCTGACCCTGTGAGCGTTGGAAAACGGTGAGACGCGGCGGCGCAATGAAGATTAGAACGAAGGCGACGTTGGCTGGATGGGCCATCTTCATGGCTGTCCTTGCGCTGCTTGCTCTTGCATATGAGGCGCGGGATGTTTGGTTGCGGATTGCGATATCCGTGTTGGTGTTCGCACTTTATTTTCCCGGCAATTTCTTGGTGACGGTTCTGTTCAGATGTCAGACTTGCGGTACGTCAATCTTCGACCGGCGCGGGTCTTGGGTCGCCTCATGGCCTGCAAAGACATGCGCGACCTGCGGAGCCGATCTGACCAAACAATGAAAATGCCACACCGCGCTCAGGGGGAACCGCAATGACAGCCATCACTGCTTTTTGCCGATTTTGGTCGTTCCCATGGAGCGTCGCGACTTTCGCGAGCCTTGCGGCCTTGCTCGGAGCGATCACGCAAGCTGCTGCGTACTCCACGGATTGCGAGTGCGCGGTCTATGCCTCCAGCGATGGCGATAGGGCGGTCGTGATGAGCGAGAAAGATGGTTGGGTCGACGAGATCAAACTGGATTCTCAACCGATCCTTGGCTCTCGTAAGCGCATCGGCATAAGCGAGAAGGATTTGCGCGATTGCGGTTCAGCCGAGATTCGGTGCCTCGACTGGGTGCGCGCGCATATCATTCTTGCCTTCAAGCGCGGGCGCGCCGGAGAGACCTATTCCGTCAACGGGGTCCGCTATTCAATCGAACGCGTGGGATCGCTTCCACACGCCGCGGCCACAAACGTTTGGTGGGTGCGCTTCTCCGGCGCGGCGCCAGCCAAGAGCGGCACCTTCGTCTACACTGATGGTCGAGGTATCGCGCTGATAGCGTTAGACAACAGCGCGGCACCGCTTGTCTTGGTGTCCGGCGACGGGCTTTTGAAAAACTGATGCCGGAGAACGGAGTCGGCGCCGTAAGGCCCTCACGTCAATATCGATTGGTGCCCGGCTGAATCACCGTATCCGGTAGTTTGCGCGCGTTGGCCGCGATCGCTTGCGCGGCGGCGTAGAGGGTCGAGACGCCGTCGCCGTTCGTCAGGATGCTGACGGAGACGAAATGCCCGTTATAGAGGTCGATCACATTCTCGGCCGTATAGCCCGCGATATTGCCGTTGTGCGAATACTCCAGAAACCCTGGAAGCTGATTCACAAACCAACCCATCGCATAGGCGTTGGGCGGCTTGCCCGAGAGCGGCGTTCCGGGCGTGCCCATGATCCCGACGCTCGCCGCGCTGATCACCTGGTCTTTCATCAGCGCCGTGTCCCACTTGCACAGGTCGACGACGTTGCTCTGGATGGCGCCGGCGCCGCGCGGCCAGCTCATGCTCGCCCAATAGAGCGGCGGCGCGAGGGTCTGCGGCGCCATGGTGCCGAGCGGCCCCGCATCGTCGATAAAATTCGTCGCGCTCAAACCGGCGCGCGCGAAGATGCGTTTGCGCAGATAGGCACGGTAGTCGGGCGCGGCGAAGAGTTGGCCGGCCGGCGGCTTGTAGCCCCTCGTGCGGCCCGCATTGGGGTTGGTCAGATTGTCGATGATCGCCGCAAGCAGAAAATAGTTGGTGTTGGAATAGTTGAAGCTTGGTAACGGGCTCGTCGTTTGAAACCCGGTGATCGCCTTCAACAGCGCAGCCGTCTGCACCGGCGTCGTCGGGTCGAGATTGGCGGGCGCCGGTTGCGAGGTGTAGGTCGGCAGGTTCGACGTCATCGTCAGCAGGCGCTGCACCGTCATCGGCGCGCCGCCCGCCGACCATTGATCGACGCCGGCGAAGAAGGACGAGACGTTCGTCTGCAGGCCGAACTTCGAGCCGTCGGCCGGTACGGTTGCGCCGTCCTCGATCAGCGCCAAAATCGCCGCGGCGACGAACTGCTTCGTCAGCGAGCCGATGCGATAGATCGTCTGCGGCGTCGCGTTGACGCCCGGCGCAATCGTGCCGAAGGCGTTTTCATAGACGGGGACGCCGTCGATGGCGACGCAGGCGCTGATGCTGGGCGCGGCGCCGCTCGCCACGACCGCGGAAAGCGTCGCGTCCGCCGCCGCGGCGCGATTTTGATTCCACGCCGCCTGCGCATCGCCCGCCGCGGCGACGCCTGCAAGCATCACGAGAGCTCGAACGACTGGCCCAAGAATCCTAATCATATTGTGGTCCCCCCGCAGCGCGTGCGCCGTAGCTCACTATAGACCGGCCGCCTGTATCGAGAAATGAGGGCGCTGGACGCCCCTCCCCGGTCAAGGTCCGTCAAGGGGGAAGACAAAGGCGCCTGTGTGGGCGATCATCGGCCCCGCGCGAAATGGGGTAGGGGATTTGAGTGCGATGCCGGACAGCATGGCTTGGGCCAGCGACCCGCAGAACTTGGCGATGTTGCTCGCCGTTCTCGTCGCGCTCGCGTTTGTGATTCTGGCGCTGAAGCCGCGCGAGCGCCGGCCGCGCGCGGCAAGCGCCGGCGACGAACCTGCACAACTGGCGACGAGCGCGCCTGAGATCGAGGAAAAAACCAAGGCGCCCGAACCGCCGCCGCCGCCGCGCATCACCGCGTTCGAATTCCTGACGGCGAACGGCGTCAAGAAATGGAATGAAGCGCGCGGGCGCGGCGAATACCGGGACGAGGACGTGGACTTTACCGATCTCGGCACGGAGTTTCGCGCCCAAGCTAAAGGGACAAAGATTTGGGGACGCCCGATCGACCTCCGCGATCCCGAACCTCGGCTCATGTTGCGCGACGCCAATCTCGCGAGCGCCGCCTTCGCCGGCAATTGCGACTTGGAGCGCGCCGATTTGAGAGGCGCCGATCTGACCGAAGCATCGCTGCCCGGCGCGCATCTCGAACGCGCGTTGTTGTCCAATGCGAGATTGGTCGACGCCGACCTCGGCGGCGCGCGCCTCACCGACGCCGTCTTGGCGAACGCCAATCTGAGGGGCGCAAATCTGGAAGGCGCAATTCTGAACGGCGCGAACTTCGCCTGGGCCGATTTGCGCGAGGCCAAGGGCAGCCGGCGCGAGTTGGAAAAACTCACCAATCTTTACGGCGCCCGTCTCGCCGGCGCCTCGTTCGACGGCGAGAAGGCGCGCTGGCTGATCGCGGGGCGCAATCTGCTGTCGCGAAAACCGATCCTGCGCCGATAGTCCCCTGCCGGCTGCATTTGGATATCGCGGGAACCGATTGGAATGCGAACGGCGAACTGGACGGCGAACCCGGCTCCGTGCATTTGTGTCGGCCTCCGCAGGGCTTGGGGCGCAATCACAGGAGCACACCCATGAAGACCTTCGCATCCATCTTGTTTGGCGCCGGCGCGCTCGCGCTGGCGACCGTCGCGGCCGCGCAGCCGGCCCGCGCCGATGTCGGCGTTTATGTCGGCCCGTTCGGCTTCGGCGTGGACGTCGACAGCTATCGGCACTACTGCCGCGATCCTTGGTACCGGCACAGATATTGGGGTTACTGCCGCCGCTTCTACGACGACTACGACGATGGTTATTACGACGACGGCTATTATGACGATGGCTACTACGACGGCTATTACGGCGGCGGGTACTACTACAACGACGGCGAGGATTATTGGGGCCGCCGCCATCACCGTCGCGACCGTGACGACCGGGACGATCGCGGGCGCCACGACCGCGACGATTGGCGCCGCGGACACGAGCGTGGCGACCATGATCGAGGCGACATGGGACGCCGTGATCGCGGCGACCACGAACGTCACGAACATCACGAGCACGGTGACGGCGATCGCGGCGAGCACCACGAGCGCGGCGATCGCGGCGAACACCACGAGCACGGTGATCGCGGCGAGCACCACGAGCATCACGAGCACTAACGGCAAGAGTCGTCACGTTTCTCTTTACAGGGGCGTCGGGCAACCGGCGCCCCTTTAACCTCTGCTCAAGGCTGATCGATCTCGGCGCGCATCACCTTGTGCGAGATCAGGGTCTCTTCGTCCTCATCGCCTTGATCGAGCCGCAACGGCGATTGGAAATCGGCGTGGTCCGACACCGGCCACAGCCACGCGATGCCGTCTTTATCGACGCGGTATTCTCTGATCGAGATTTCGCCGTCTTCGCCGCGCCGGCGCTGCACCACCACGCGCTCGCCGTCGATCGGTCCGCGGCCGAGCTCGCCATAGGCGGCGCAAATCACGACGATGCCGGGCGGAAAGATTCGATTCATCGAAGGGCCGCGCACCTCGAGCGCGATCGCCGTCAATCCTTGGAATTTCGGGTCGATCCGTGCGCGCGCCTTGTGTTGGTCGTACTCCGGCCACTCCAAGACGGCCTCCGCGCACCAACCTGCACTACATCTACCAGGGGAACATCAATAACAGGTTTCGCCTAATAGGATAGTCTACCGAGTTACCGTGCCTATAAAAGCAGTAAGCTATTGAATACTTTGTGACGCCGCTCACGTTCAGAATACGCAAAGCGAGTTGCAACGCATCTGCACAACGACTGGCAGGCGGCCTTGGATTCTATTTGTCCGATTTCGCCTGTTCGACCGGCATCCAGAATTCGTCCGTCTCGGCGCAGGCGCGCAGGTCGCGCCCTATTCGGTGCGGCCCGGGCTCTTGTGCGACGGGGTCGCGGGCTTCATGCAGCGCCATACGAGCTTGCCGTGTTTGGTCTTCACTTGGCGCGCCACCTTCGGCGCTTTGCAGGTGAGCGACGGCGGCAGCGTGGAGAGCGAGTTCACATCGTTCGCCGGCGCGCCCACGCCGGGGACGGGCGTCGGCGGCGGATAAGGCGTCGGGTCTGCCGGCGAACTTGAAGGCATCGACGGCGTGGTCATCGGCGGCGGTGGTGGCGGAGGCGGTGCGGCCGCAACCGAAGAAAATAGGGCGCCCGAAAACAAGCCAAACGCAACGCCGACAAATACGCGCTTCATGGTGCGATTCCCCGTGAGTGACCAGTGGTCCACCAGAGGTGGCATTCTAATCCGTTTTGCTCCGGCCATCACGCCGGCTTTGGCATGGGGCAAGGCGACCGAGAACGCGATTCACCGCGACCTTTCTAACGCGAATGCCTATGCGTCGGCTTGTCATGCTCATGGCGTTTTCCACGGGGCCATCTTGCGGCGGCTCATGTAAGATCGGATCGGATCTCGCCTACATCATACGCCAAAGGTCGCCATGAGCACGATTGGTGAAAGAGCGATAGGAGTCGTCGCGGCCGCCGTTGTTGCGTTGACGCTGTCAGACGAGGCCGAGGCGGCCGCCCGCATGCCGTCGATTTCCGGCAGCTGGTGGGTTGCTGTTGCCATCGCGGCGGCCTTCGTCGCAATTGTCGTTCTGCTCGTGCGGGGCGCGCTCTTTCTCCAGCTGCGCGATGCTCGCTTGGGCGCGTTCTTCAAGGAAGAGGACGACGACATGAACGGATTCAGGGATTGGTTCTGACTTTCATCGACGACCCATTGGGCGTGGACCGGATTTAAAGCGGGGCAAACCAACATCAGCGTCGACATATTCCGCCGCACGCCGTCCTGCGCGTGGCACATCGTGCACTCGCTGAACTATCCAAAGAAGTGAATCATGGCGCCTATGAATCGGATGGGCGACGCGCTGTACATGAGCGCACTCACACTAACACTCCATCGTCTCCAGCAGCGGCAACTCACTGACATTCAGCGGTGGGTCTAGACCCACGTAAAGATCGTCAGCATCACAGATCCGTTGGTCGCGCTCGTAGCCGACGCCTACCCACAAGCTGGCGAGTGTGCTGTCCCCCTTGAAGTCATGCCGGACGGCTATTGGCCCTTCGACTTCTTCACACGTGAAGAACGAAACACGCTGGAGCGTCGCAGAGTACAAGACATCCCATGGTTCCTCCGTGCTCGCATTGATGCGGTCGAGCGCCAGCGGGAGCCACAGGGATTCATCGTTGACGCCGATCAGATTGCAATTGTCTCTGCCTTGTTTCCAGGTCAAAAACAGTGTTGGCACATCGTCGAATTTCAGGCAGAGCGCGCCGCCGAGCCAGAGAGACCTGTTGCGCAGGTTCGCTACGACATCGGGCGTCTCGCTGATCGTATGGGTAAAGTACAGGAGACGATCGAGCGCCCGCCCGAGTACGCCAAGATATTGCTCGCGCAGACCGATCATTGCCATTTCGCCGAACTCTCGACGCCATGCCGCATAGCCATCGTCGGTCGGCAAAAGATGAGGCATGAGAGTCTTCCTGCTGCCGTTCGGGAAATTTGCGCGCGCCTGACGTTGCAATTCGCGGGCAAGCTTACATCTGATTCAATCAGGCACCGACTGCTTACGTCAAAGCGCATATTTCGCGGGGCCGCGCCCGGCGCTCGCGATAGCTCATGGCCAGGCCTATCCCGAATTGCCCAAGTACCCAGAATCGGTAGCGGGTCCCAAGCCCAGAAGCGCCCGCGCTGCCGGTGTGCTCCCGCGCTCGCCCATGCTAGTTATTGAGCGGCAGAATCCAGCGGGCGGGCGGCGGAGAGAGAGATGAACAGAACGGGGCTGATTGTTCTCGTCGCGGCGATAGCGGTCGTGTCAGCGGCGGCCGCGTATTGGTATTTCGGCGCCTCGACGAGCGCGCCGGAAGCGACCGCGCCTGTGCGCGACACGATGGCGAGCGCGGAACCGGACGTGACGCCGCCTGCGCCAAATGACTCTGCGCCCAGCGCGCCGCCGCGCGACTACACGCCACCGCCGGCCAATGTCGGTCAAGGCGCGCCGCCGCCCGACTACACGTCGGCGCCGGCTGAAGAGAACGGCGCCGCGCCGCAGCCGCCGACTGAAATGACGAACAACGAAAACGGATATTCCGAGCCGCTGGCTGGTGGTGCGCCGCCGCCGCCCGGCAGCGGTGGATCATCGTCGCAAGCGATGGACGCTGCGCCGCCGCCGCCCGCACCGCCACCGCCTCCACCGATGCCGCCGGTCTTGGGAGTTGCGCCGGCAGCGCCGCCGCTCGGTGCGAGACCTGAGCCCTCGAATGCGCCGCCACTCGCACCAGTGCCCGCGGCCGCGCCGGCGATGCCGCAAGACATTCCGATCTTTCCTTGGCCGGTGCCGAAGGCGTCCGCCGCGCAGGAAATTCCGAGGAGGCTCGTCGTCGCCGGCGACGCGTCGCCGACCTTCGGCACGGTCGCCGCGCGCCTCGCCCGCGCGCTCGATCGCGCCGGTTATAATCAGCACAGTTATTATGCCTTCGCCGGCGGCCACGGCGTCGCCATCGCGACCCAGCTCGAGCAGATCAACGACGACGGTTCGCCCAAACCGGGCGAGGCGCGCTTTCAGCTGAAGCTCGCACCGCTCTCGACCGTGGAGTTTTCGCTCACCTCATATATCAAGGCGCTTTTCACCGCGCGCACCGGGCGCTTCCGCGTCATCGTCTTCGCGCTCTCGCAAGGCGTCACGCAAGACGCGGCCGCGCCCGACGCCGAGCGCGCCAAGACCTGGGCGACGAGCGGCCAATCGAAATTGCCGGCGCGCTACGCGGCGCTCGCCTTCAGCGACAGCGTCACCTGCACCGCGCTGATCTACGAGTTCGAGAAAAAAGACTACAACGCCGACGCCCAATTCGTCGTCCCCGGCAAAATCAACGGCATGTCCCACCTGATGAAGGCCGGCATCTGGACGCTGCTTGGCAAATGAGTGCACGCCCGCACTCGATTTGCGCGAGGCTTCTACGCTTGTTGATCCTTTGCGCTGGAATGTTCGGAATAGCTTCATTCGCGCAAGCGGGTGACGTGCCGCAACGCGTTTCGGTCTGCGAGCTAGTCAAGGATCCGCCGTCGTTCGTCGGTCATCGCGTCGAAGTCGCAGGTGAAGTGCATAGCGATGGAATGGACTACATCATGCTGGTCGATCGCGCGTGCAACGATGGCCAAATCAGCATTGCGTTCTCAGATGAAACTGCGCATCACGCAGACGTTGATGCCCTGTCGAAAGCGATTTTTGGCGACGGCGCGCCCGGCACCGTTGGCAAAGAGATAAAGGTGACCGTCGTCGGGATGTTCGCGCCATACCTCGCGGCGCAATGGCCATTTTGGCAACTCAATCTCGAAGGCGTTCTGCATCTCGACGTCAAACACGTGCCGTTGCACATCCCCAGGTAAGGTGTCCGTCCGGCTCTTGAACATTTGTGTTGCTTGTTCGGGAATTTGATATCGTCTGCGATCGCACGTGAAGCTTGAGGGGACCCGGCTCATGAAAATGCTCACCTGCAAACGCGTGCTGGCGGCGGTGTGGCTCGTCCTCGGCGGCATTGCGGTCGTCGTTTTGATCGGCCAGATGATCACCGACCGCTACGGCTCGCGCGTGGGCGATGTGTGGACCTGGTTCTCGGTTTATTTTCTCCCCGCCGCGACGGTCGTGTTCTTCGCCTCCGGCGTCGGCACGCACGATTCAGAATCGAACCAAGCGATGGTCTCGCGCGGCGCCTTCCTCGGCGCGCTCATCCTTTCGGTTCTCTATCTGGTGCTGATCTTGCTGCCGCTCCTCGCCCAGCCCTTCGTTGAAGCGGACTCGCCCTTCGAGACGATGAACAAATGGGCGATCGTCCTCGCGCTCTTCCAATCCATCGTCATCGGCGCCCTGGCCGCGGTCTACATTCGGCCTTGAGTGGGAACAGTGCGCGAGCGGCACGCGCTCAGTCGTGCGGTGGCGGTGGCGTCTCGTTCGAAGGCGTTGGCCCGTGGTCGTGATGATGGCCGTGTCCGCCGCCGACGCCGATGCCGATCGACATGTGTCCGAGAAGATCGTCCAAGGCACCCTTGTCGTCGGGCGGCGGCGTCTTGTCTTCAGGCGGCGGCGTCTTGTCTTCGGCCTGCGGCGTTTCGGGTGGGCCGTTGTCGTCGCCAACGAAAAAGGAGGCCCGCGTTTGCCCCGGCCCGCCTGCGTCGAGCACAAAATGCGCGTTGACCTGATTGCCGGTGCCGGTGGCGTCGAAGGCGTGCGGGCATCCGCCAACGTGATCCGTGTCGGGTTGCCCGCAATCGCGAAACGCCCGCTGAAAAGTCCGCGCGGACTCCGTCGGCACGACCCAGCTCTCGCTATCGTGCGACAGCGGCAAGGCCGGCGGCACCGGGCACTCTTTCTTCGCTCCCTCCGTCACAATGTTTTTCAGCCATGTCGAATCCTGCCCGACCATTTCTTCGCCGCCGATATTCTGGAGCATCTCGAGAGCTTGTAAGATGCTCGGATCGGGGTGGGTTTGAAAATAAACGTCGGCCCAACGGACACAGAGCTGCGCCTTGCCGGGCGACAAACGTTGCCGGCTCTTCGAATCCAGATACGCAGTGGCGTAGAAATGTTCGACGCTCGCCTGCCATGCCTTTACGTCGGCGTCGTGCGTGGCGGCTCCTTCCGGTAAAGGAGGTACCCTCATGCGCTTGCCGTCGCGGTCGTAGAAAACGCCGCCGCAGTCGTAGGCGGGTTCGTTACATACCGCGGACCGGCAGCGGGGTTGGAGCGCGGCGATCCCGAGCGCGAGCGCAAGTTGGGAATAGAGGCTTGCGTGGTGCACGACGCCATTGCCGTCCGCGACGGCGGCGCGCGTGTGGCGATAGCAACGCATCGCCGGGTCCTCTTTGAGCGCGCTCTTCGGCGGCGGAGCGGGTGGCGCCTCATCGCCGTCGTGCGCGGGCGCCCGCGCCGTGCCGAACGCGAACCACACGATGAGCGCGAACAACGTCGCGATAAAGACTCGCCCGATGGTATTCAAGTTCGTCCTCCTGCCGTCGGCATCGCGTGACGGCGCTTGTTCGAGACGAATCATACGCCTCGGCGATGGAGCGAAGAAGGACGCGGGGACCGCGAGACAACAGAATTCTGTGCGCGAACGCGAGGGCAGGGCTCGCGCTAACGCATGCTCGACGGAAGCGAAGTGAAGGTTACTAAGGAGCGCTGCAAGATGCGTGGCTGATGTAGGGAGTTAGGAATGCAGGCAAATGCTGCACGAACGGTGTTCTGTCGCTGATCAACTCGCAAACATGTTCATGGAGCTTCGACTCGATCTCGGCGGCGTCCGCGTCGTCGCCAAATGCGAGAACCTTAGGACCCTTCAGAATTTCGGCGAACTCGTCGTTGGCGAATTGCTTGATGCTCGGCACCAAAGCAATTGCGCTCTTCAGGGCCTCCCGTCTGGCATGAGTCACTGACGGCACCTCCGACAACTGGTGCGCAATGTTCTCCCATGCAACCGACCGCGCAGCTTCGTACACGTTGAAGTACAACGATTTCGCAATTCTCCGGTTGCGGTCATCGGCGACCAGGCTCAGTGCCGCTTCGTGTAAACTCCAGAACGCGGGCTTTGCCGTTTCCTGGATCGCGGTTGCTGTGCTCTCGTAGTCCGCACTAGCCGCTTGATATGCTGCATGCTTCGGCGCATATGCGTTTATCGCCGCCGAGAGGCGTTGGAGATCCTGCGAAAGCCTCTTGATTTCGGAATCGGCCTGGTTTCGCGCTTGTTCGGGCGTTGCCGGCACTGCAAATCTTTTGATGGGTCCCGGCGGTTGCGGAATGACCTCGGCGAACGCTATGGGCGTGCCGTTGCTGTAAAAGTGGTCCGTGTAGTGGGCGTACCACGGCGCGAGCCGCTCGGCGAACGGACGGTTATGCGACCAGTCCGGCATATCTTTTGTCGTATGCCAAAACGCAACGTCCATTCCCAGGAGATCTTGCTTCGCGTCGGCGGTTAGCGGAACGAGCCCGTCCGCGTATGCGTCCGCTGCCGTGTATACGGGGCCCTGGCCGTTGTCGGTTGACAATGCGGTCGGTACTGGCAATTCCAGCTGCGCCAGAACGCCTTTTGCGGACGCCGTCGCGCCCTGAGCCGACGTTCGCGCCTGATCGTAGAGCTTTTTACTTTCCCGCTCCAGCTCTTCGATTTTGCGAACGCGCTCGGCAATGTGATCTCGATACTCCGCCTCGGTCTCGGGGCCGGAGTGGTCCCTGTACCATTGGCGCAATTCATCGCGCAGGGTTTGCAGCGCGCGCACGCGTTCCGACATGTCGGCGGTGCGAATGGCGAGGCGCGGCAAGTCGGCATCGTAAAGTGACGCCGACCCGAGGCCGGGATATGTTGACCTCACGGCTCTGACCTCGGCCTCCAACGCTTGATACGCGCTTGTGTTCGGAAGCGAAGAATAGTCGGCGGCGTGCGGCAGCGGCAGGCTGCGCGTGTTGCCGAATATCGTCAGCACCGAGGTTTTGACCGTCGGGTCGAAGCTCGAGCTGGCGCTCATATTCGATATGAAAGCGTTGATGCGTTCGACGACGCCTCGATAGTCGATCGCGCTCTTCTCGAACGCCTGCTGCTCGAGCTCGGCGGCGCTGGGCCCGGTGTAAGGATGCTCCGGCGGATCGGGCCGTTCGCGTTCGACCGGCGGACTGTCCGGACAGTTCTCGACACAATGGCCCTCGACTGTAGGCACGTCGTCGGCTCGCGCGAGGAAGACCAGCGGCATCGCCAGACAAAGCGACCCCACGGCACCCACGAGAAGCCTGACGGCAAGCATGGACCACATACGCATGCGCATCCCCTCAAGTCTAAGTCGAGATTCTCCATCCCACTCCGCGGCCAACATACGCTTTTTCGGCGCGGGCGCGAAGCCTGGGCCTCTAACGCGGGCCGCGCTGCACAATGGACACAGCGCGCCTCAACCCGGTGGCGTTGCCAACACCACCGCGTCCGGCTTCAGGTAGGGCTTGAGCGCGGTGTAGGGGATGTCGATGTCGGTGGGGTTCGCCGGCATGCCTGAGTTCATGACCACCGTGAACATCACCGTCGCTTTGTCTTTACCCCAGAGCCAATTGGCGCCGTTGGCGATCGTGGCGTGCACATTGGAGAGGTCGAGATCGGCCGGCATGTTGTCGTCGGCGATTTGTTTCTTGAGCGCCTTCATTGAAAAATCGAGCGCGAATTGCTGCCACGTGGCGCCGGGCGCGAAGACGTCGTTGAGCGCAATCGGCCGTGCGCGCGCCACATCCCAATTGAACGAGCTGCGGGCGTATTCCTCGTCGCGCCCGCCGACGAAATCGCTCGTCGCGATGCTCAGGCTGACGACGCGCGCGTCGAACCGCGCCGCCGCATAAGAACGGTACGCGTACAATTTCGCGCCGTTGACGTCGCGCCCATAGCGAAAAAGCGCCTTGTCGTCCATGCGCCATTGGCCGGGCTTCAGCGCCTTGGCGATGGCGGCGTTGAACGCGCCCGCCTCCGGTCCGCCGCTCATGAAGGGAGTGATGTCGCTTTCCTCGGTGTCGGGACCTTGGCGCGCGCGAAAGCGGATGCGCGGCTCGAGCATCAGCGCGCCCGCCTTCTCGACGCTCAAGGCTCCGATGAGATCGGCGCGGTCGCCATAGGCGGTCGCGAGGCACTCGATGATCGAATTCTTGTCGCCGGTGTTGTCGGGCATCGCCGCGTTCGCGCCGCAGCTCTTCATCACATAGGCGACCCACGCGCGCTCGCCCGTTTGCATGTTGGCGAAGCCGGCTGGCGTTTCTTCGCGCCCGAGCGCGGCGTAGGCCTCACCCAATTTCGCGTCGATCTTGGCAAGCGCCGCGTCGATGCAGATCAGCCGCTCGCCCGTCGCGCGCGCTTGCGTGCAATCGAAGCTCGGCCCGCTGTAACCGGCTTGGTATTGCTCGGGGTCCATGCCGGTCGGCCGCTCGAGCGTGTAGATCACGTCGCCTTCCGCCATCACCATGTCGGCGCTGTCGTCGATGTAATAGTCGCGCGCGGCGCCGGCGCAGATCACGCGAAAGGTCGTGGGCTGCGGCGAGAGATGGAGTGCGGCCGCCATCGCGCCGGTCGCATCGCTCGCCATGCGCCCGCCGAACCATTCGCGCGCGTAACCGACGCCCGACGAATATGTGGCGGCCGGGCAGGCGAGGGGCTTTGGCCCCTTCACCTCGTGGTCCTTGAACTCGACGGCATATTCGATGAGCGGCGCCTCGGCCTTGGTCAGCCTGTGCGCCTTCACCCACGGCGCGGGCACGGCCGCTATGATCCGCCACACGCCGGCCAACCCGGACTCCGGCGAAGACCCCGCCGGCATCATCTCCCCCGCCGCCGCGGTGGTGACGAGCGCGAGTGAGACGGCGGCAACGGACAGAGAGTCCTTCAGGGCGTGGGCCACCTGGCTCATGTCGCTTTAGCGCGCGGCCGGGGCCGGTGGCTGTGTCTCAAGCCCTTCATCGGCCGGCGTCGCGTAGATCGTGTGGCCCTTGAAGTTGAAATAGAGGTGCAGGCGCCTGAGTTCGTTCATGCCGAGGATAACGCGAACGTCGTCCATCTCCGCGAGCTCGACGGGGACGTTGTCGAATCGAATCCCGGACACGGAGAGGGTTTTGACGGAGGCGCTATAGGATCGCGCCTCGCCGCCGCCCATCAGAAGCCCGCCATTCTCGACAACGCCGGGCGCGCCGGGTGTCAGATTGAAATGTCGCCGCGCGAAATCGATGTCGAGGATCGTGCGTGACGATCCGGTATCGATAACGGCGTCGACCTTCTCGCCGTCGACGACGGCGCTGGTGACGGGAACTCCGTTGTCGAGCGAGTAGTGAAAGCTCACCGCGTTTTTCGACCAACTGACGCCGCAGGTGGCGACCGGCGCCGGCACGAAGATCGTGACGAGTTGTCTTGCGTTGTCGATCTCGAGGTCGAATATAGAGAGGAAGTTGAGGCCGAGTGCGCCGCCGAAATCCTCGCTCGATTGGCCTTGCGCCATCGGTGCGATGAAAAAATCCATTCCGCGGTTGATCGCCAGATCGCCGAGTTTCATCGTCGGCACGGTGATGTAGTGCTCGATGCGATTGCCGGCGGGGTCTTTGAGCGAGCCCATGGACCGCTGCAGAGTTTGCACCGGCAAGCCGAGGGCATTGGCCAGCTGCACGTCGATCAGACTCCAGCCGCCGGCGGTGTCGAGCAAGAGATGCGTCGGATGGCCGGCAAGCGTAGCCGGGACCATCAGATGACCGTTGGCCTCCGGTGCGCTGTGCAGGGTGACCACGCGCTGGAAGACGCAAGCGTCGTCGGCGTGCCCGACTGCGACACTGAGCAAGACAAACACCAACGCTGTTGCGGCGCGACCGAACATTGATCCCCCCGAGGTCAAGAGCAGAGCGTAATTGAGCATGCCTTTGACTGGCGGAGCAAGGAGCCCGCTCGCGGGCGGTTGCTCTAATCTGCGATCTCTGAGCGCTGCTGGGCGGCCCGGCGTATGTGTCGATTACGGGTGACCCGGCGTCTGCGCGCCAAGGTCCGCCTGAGGCAGCGTGCTTGTGTGTTGGTGATGGCGTGCCACGCATCGCGCATGCGCGCGCTTGCCGTGTACGTTGATACACGGGTCGGGCGGCTCGTTCGCAGTCGGGCTCGGCGGCGGTGGTTGATGCGCGCCCGGCGGCAGCGGTTGTGGATTGAGAGCGGTGGCGAGTTGTGAGGTTGAGAGGATCGCCACCACAGTCGCGCATGCAAGCAGGACCTTGCGCATATCCGTTTCCTTCCGTGTCGTTGGTTCTCAGCGCACGGCCAATCTAGCTGTCTAATCTGACAAATGTCTGACTTGGCTCTTACCGCGAGTCCAGGAACTCACGAATTGTCAGAAGAAGCACCGTCTGCCCGCTCTTTCGCACGCCACTGCAACCAGATGGCCCATCTGAGCGTTTTGTTCACGAGATACATCTCTGAGGCGCACATCAAAATGTTGAAGGACCGAACGGCCGATCACCTGCGCGACAAAGCGTCGAGCCTGCGCGAAACCGCCGGCACCGCAGAAGACGAATGTGTGCGCCAGGCGTTGCTGACGAACGCCGCCGATCTCGACCGCTTGATCGGCATGATCACGCCAGTACTAACGAACGACCGTCGAACACGTCCAGAGGTCTTGGAATGTTTTTGGCGTTCGCCGCTTGAGCGTGTTTGCGCCTAGCGCACTTTGAATCGCGCATCGTTGCAGATCCGGTCGACCTCGCCCCGATCGCTCGCGGTGGCCCAGAGTCTGAGCGTCAGGGAGTCGTTTTCGTCGAACTGCCGGCGCACCTGATCGAAGTCCGCGCACCCGCCCTTAGCGGCGATCTTGCGCGCGCGCTTGATCAGTTCGCGCTTATGCTTGAGCAACGTCATTCGTTGAGAGGGTGTGCGCCCCATGCCCGCGATCTTAACACAAGCGCGCCCTTGCACGGTCAGTTTCACGTGCCTGCAGCCTGGCGCGCATAATCTTCGGCGTCGAACCAGCCGCGCGACATGGTTACTTTGAAATTCCGGTCGATGTCCCATTCCTCCCAGCCGGCGATGCTCAACCGGTTCTTCGTGGTGGAATGGGCTCCGGTGAACGTCCATAGATAGACGACATGATCGCCGGCGCAGCGCACACCGTTGCAGACAAGCGCAAGGTCCGGCACATCGGCGAAAAAACCCGCCGCCATTTGAGCGACACCGGCGCGCCCGATCCATGCCTCGCCTCCGTTTATTTCAATTCTGCCGTCGACGGCAAAGAACGCCGCGACCGCGTCCGGTGAGCCCGTGTTCCAAGCGGCCGTATAGGCGTCCGCGAGTTCAATCGCCTGGCTGCGGCTGATTGCCATTGAAGCTCTCCTACGAAGCGATCGAAACGGCGCGACGACAACGCACGCGATGGCGCAGAAAACCTGTATGCCGCTCCAAAGGCAAGTTATGATCGTTCCCGATATCGAGGGCGGGTATTGCGCCGCGCATGACGCGCCGCACGGGGAGCACGCGATTTGTTCGACTCAATGATCTATTGGCTGGGATCGAAGGGCTGCTACGCGGTCGGCATCATCCAGGAAGTGTTCATGTCGGAGTCGATCTGCAGCCGCAACCAGACATGGAACATGGGGTTGGTGCTGGTCGGCGCCGCGGCCTTGTTCTTGGCCTATATTGCGCTTCGTCGGCGAAGCTAGAACTCAGGGCGCAAGGCAAGACTGCGCAGCTCGTGTACCGCCCAGCGGACCCGTTCTGTCGCCTTAGCGCGACGGCGTTTGCGCGTGCTATCAGGTAATATATAGGTCTTGACCTATAATAGGCGGTAGCCTATATATGGGTATGGCCTGGGCGGTGCTCTTTCAAGACGATTTTTCCGATGGCCAAGTTCGAAAAAGCGCAGTTTGAGGCGCAGGAGAAGGCGAAAAAGAAGTGAAGCGTCTACTTAGTGTCTGTCCGCGAACATGTTGAATCATATGAATCGTTTGTGATTCAAGAGAGGTGGCCTGATTCGAGGGGGCACCGATGTGGACGGCAGAAAATCGCCGGCGTTACGATCGCAGCAAACTGCGCTACCCAAGTGACCTGACCGACGAAGAATGGACACATGTCGCGCCGCTGATCGGGCCGGCCAAACGTGGCGGCAACAGGCGTCACGTCGATGTGCGTGAGATCATGAACGGGATCATGTACGTTTTGAGCACGGGATGCCAATGGCGGGCGATCCCGAAAGACCTGCCGCCGCGCAGCACATTGTTCGACTATCTCGACTTGTGGAGCTGGGACGGGACGCTCGACCGCATTCATCACGCGCTCTACGTGGCGTGCCGAGAGCAAGACGAACGAGAAGCAAGCCCCACCGCCGCCATCATCGACAGCCAAAGCGTGAAGAGCGCAGAAAAAGGGGGGCCCGGATCGATCCGCATGGCTATGATGCGGGCAAGAAGGTCAAAGGCAAGAAGCGCCACGTTCTCGTAGACACCTTGGGCTTGTTGCTTCACGCCATCGTTCACGCCGCCGACGTCCAGGATCGCGACGGCGGCATCATGTTGCTCGCCACGATGTTCGGCATGCATCCCTTCTTGAAAAAGATCTTTGCCGATGCGGCCTATCAGGGACAGCAATTCGACGGCGCTCTGGCGCGTACGCTGCCGAACGTCGAAACTGAAATCGTCAAGCGCTCCGATCACGCGCGCGGATTTACGGCGCTTCCCAAACGCTGGATCGTTGAGCGCACCATTGCTTGGCTCAATCGCTGCCGCCGCCTCGCGAAGGATTGGGAAAACCTCAATCGCAAAGGTCTCGCGTTCCTACGCCTCGCCTCGATCCGCCTCATGCTCCGCAAGCTATGTAATCCGTCCTGATGTTTCCGGACAGACTCTTAGAGACTTGGAGGTTCAAAATGGCTAAGCGTGTCGCGGGTGCAAAGACGCTCGCTCAAATGAAAGCAATGTTGACGCCGGCCCAGCGCGCCGCCGTGAAGAAGCGTGTGAAGGAGTTGGCGGCCGAAGAAATGACGCTTGGCGATCTCCGCAAGGCGATGAATTTCACGCAGCAAGAGCTGGCAAAGTCTCTCGGCATGAAGCAGGCGTCGGTCTCTCAAATGGAGAATGCCAACGACATGTATGTGTCGACGCTGAGCAAGCACGTCGCGGCCCTGGGTGGAAGGCTTCGTTTCACGGTCGAATTTCCACGTCGCCCGCCAGTGTCGATCATCGGGCTGAAAGAGGATGCCGCTGCTGAGCCGCAGAAAAAGCGCGCGTAAGTCCTGATGGCAATTCCGCCCGCCCCAAGACGAACCGGGGGCAGACGCTGACGCGCCCGCTGACTCGCACGTGGTTGCCGGTGCCTTAAGCCGACAATGCCTCGCCGTGCCGCGCCAGCCAGTTCGTCAAGCGCACGCGGATCATCCAGAAGATCAGCACGCCCAGCACCGAAAGCTGAGGAACGAACAAGAGGATCAGCGGCACGTCGACGTTGCTTGGGAGCAAGCGCGGCAATCCATTGGTGAAGGCCGAGCCGGTGGCCAATGACAGCCCCAGGCACATGCGCCACAGATGCCGCGCGATCCGCGGCGCGCCGGCGATACCTCCGGCGAGCACCACCTTGGCGTCGGCGGTCGCCGCGATCGCGAGCACCGACGCAAAGACATAAACCGCGATGAGGACGGGGCCCTCGAACGGCACGGCGCTCTTGAACAAAGGGGGCAGGCCGGTCGCCAATTGAAAAGCCAGAATCGCAAAGGGCGCCCAGAGAATGACGGCGACGACGAGGGCGATCTTTTCGCCAAGGCCGGCTGTGCCCTCTTTGCGCCGGACCGTCATCAACGCCGTCGCGATCAGGTAGGTGGTGAACGCGGCGATGAACACATTCACGATCTGATCGGGCATGACGACGGCGAGATAGGCGGCGAAAATCGCCATGACCAGCATGGCGAGGAAGAACACGGTTCCGGCCGCGCGGTGGAGAGGCCCGCCCTTGGCGGCGACCACGGCGACCATCCCCGAAACGAGGGCAAGCGTGCCGCCGCCGATGTGAAGAACAAAGGCAAGTATCGTCATTTCGTGAAGCACGACTTACCCATGAGCCGGATTGCGCGGTGGCGCCCGCGGTGGTCAAGTTTGCCCTGAACCCCGTGGTACGCGCCAGTTACCCTAGCCCAGGCGCACGCAACGGCCATGATCGCAGGCGCCAAAACGCATGATCGCAGGTAACGCCCCTCATGTCTGAGCTCACGATTGCCGCCGGATTGGTGCGCGGACTCATGGAGCTCGCCGTGTCGAAGGGCGCGAGCCGGGCCGAACTCGCCAAGCGATCGGGAATCGGTATCGAAGACTTGGAGGACGTCGATCGGCGCATCCCGTTCGCGAAATACGTCGCGCTGATGCGCGCGGGAAAGGAGCTCGCGAACGATCCGGCACTTGCCCTGCACTATGGCGAGGCGAACGACATGTCCGAGGTCTCCGTCGTCGGTCTCATCGCCTATGCCTGCGAAACGATGTTGGAGGCGATGGTTCAGGTCAATCGCTACGGGCGTTTGGTCGTCGAGTTCGACGGGCCCAAAGACCGTTTCAGCGTCACGCGCAAGGACGACGGGCTCTGGGCCGTCGACAACCGCGACAACCCGAACGACTTTCCCGAGCTCACCGAATCCACTTTCGCGCGCACGATCTGCGGGCCCCGCCGCTTCGGCGTGAGTCAAATCGCCAAGGCCGTGCACGTCACGCATTCAGCCCCCGCCTATCGCGCCGAGGTCGAGCGCGTTTATGGCGCGCCCGTGACGTTCGACGCGGGCTGGAACGCGGTGCTGCTCGACGAAAAATGGCTGAGCCACAAGATCTCGGTGCAACCGCGCTACGTCTTCGGCGTCCTGAGCGAACATGCCGACGCGCTGCTCAAAGCCCTCGCGAATTCAAAGTCCGCGCGCGGGCGTGTCGAGAGCCTGTTGATGCCGATCCTGCACAAGGGCGAGGCGAGCATGGACGCGGTCGCCGAGAAGATGGGGTTGAGCCGGCAGACGCTGTTCCGCCAGCTCAAGGCCGAAGGCACGACGTTCGAAAAAGTGCTCGACGATTTGCGCCACCGGCTTGCGCTCGAATATCTGCGCGGGAAGAAAGTGTCGGTGAACGAGACGGCCTACCTCGTGGGCTTCTCCGAACCGGCCGCATTCTCGCGCGCCTTCAAACGCTGGACCGGCGTGAACCCGCGCGAGATGCGGCAGGATTGACTGAAACCAAATTCTAGATGGCGCGCCGGTTCAGCCATCCTGGACGTGAAGCCACGGGAGGCGTTCTTCAGAGAAGATGTGGCCGGTGGGCTTGAGTTCGGCCGCCCGGTCGAAGGCTCCCACGTGGTAATGCGCCTCGTTCGGAAATCGCTCGTTCTCGCAAGTCAACGTCGAACCACAGCGCGCGCAGAAGCCGCGACGGACGCCGGGAGAAGAATTGAATTTCGTGATTTTGCCCTTCGTCATGCTCACGGCCTTGTGCTCGAAAGCAACGAAGACGGAGGCGGGCGCGCCGCTATGGCGTCGGCAACTCTGGCAGTGACACCACAGAATCCAATTGGGCGCGCCGACGGCTCTAAAACGAACCTCACCGCACAGGCAGCCGCCGTCGAATGTGTCGTTCATCCCGGAATGCTCCGCCGTTTGCTGTTTTCGGCGGCATCCTAGCGCACCGGCATCGTCATGTCCGCGTCGCCCTCAACCAAACCATGGAGTTGCCGCTTATATCGCGGCGTTGACGGTCGGCGATCGCAAATCCCGCAGCCACCAGCAACGCCTCGACCTCGTTCGTCGTCCGGAATGTGTAGACGCTGGCGGGAAACTGCTCGGTTACCGCTTTGTCTTCGGCCGGTCGAAAGCCTAGGACGAAGCACCCGCCTGGTCTGAGCACGCGCGCAATGCTCAATAAATGCGGCTCAGCGGGCTGCCAGAAGTAGAGCGTGTGCACGGCCATCGCCTTGTCGAACGACCCAGCCGCGAAGGGCAGATCGTCGCTCGAAGCCTTCTGCAAGTGTACGCGGCCTTGTCGGATAAGTGCCTTGTTGCGCTTGGTGGCAATGGCCAGCATCACATCGGAGGAATCGATTCCGGTCGCGGTCACGCCCGCCGTCGAGGCCGCGATCATACTCAACGAGCGGCCATGACCGGTGCCGATGTCGAGTACGCGGTCTCGGGGTTGAAGCCCGAGCAGGGCAATGGCGCGTTCGTTATCGTGGGCCGTCTCGCGCGCCATGATGCGCCCGATGATCGCCCCGAGGCATCCGCTCGGATGCCCGCCTTGGCGTGCTATGAAGACGGGGCGGCGCATCAGTCACCCGCCACGGGTGCGCTGGCAGCCGGCGTCGCATGCATGCCACTGCGGTTCGCGACTGCCGCGACGCGCGCCTGATATTCGGGATGTTCTGTTCCCATCCAACGGTCCCACCAGGTGAAATAGAGCGCGAAATTGGAGCGTGCGTCTTGGTGATGCAGGTCGTGTTGAGCCACCCGAACATTCGCGATGGCTTGCCAGAGACGGGCGAAAGTTCGACGCCCGCGTGACCCATGACGTTGCGCACGATTTGCCAGGTCACGAAGCTGAACACGGCAAGATCGTGCATCGGCACGAAAGCGACCCAAAGGGGCACGAAGGCGACGATCACGATCGCCTCAGGTAGGTCGAATGCATAAGCGGCCCAAGGTGTCGGAGTCTTTGATTTATGGTGCGTGCGATGGAATAGCCGGAAGAGGCGCGGGTGATGCATCGCGCGGTGGGTCCAATAAAAATAAGCGTCCTGAGCGACAATCATCGCGGCGAGGCTCACACCGAAATAGATCGGGCCGCGAACCGAGAAGTCGTTATAGATCGTCAGCCAGCCTGCTTTGCTCGCCAGATACATGGCGAAGCCTGTCATTGCGAAGATCAATGTGGTGCGTAGCGAGGACAGGATTTCGCGGCGGTAGTCCGTTGCAGAGGCGGTGCGCGGTTGAATCTTGCGCGCCCGAAAATAGGCGCGCCAGAACGCCCAAATGAGCGCGCTCATGGCCCCGGCCGCGATGAGGTAGCGGCCGGACTCGATCGCGACGATGACGGGAAAGATCGCGCCGACTTCGTGAAGAAATACGCTGAACGTCATGAGAGTGCTCCATGCCTCCGTCGCTTTGCGCGCCACATGAGGAGCGGCCACAACAGCGGCGAGGCGAGTTGCGCCGGCAAATTCGCCGGGATCGGATCGGGCACGATACCGACTTCGTCGAGCGGCTCGTCCAGTGGATGGCGGAACGTGCCGAACAGATGATCGAACAGCATCGTCAGCGGCGAGAAATTGCAGCCACCGTTCGTGTAATCCTTGCCGTGATGCAGCCAATGGGTTTTCTGCGTCGGAAGCATGGCGTGCACGAAACGCGGCAAGTTCTGCGCAAGATTGGAATGGTTGAGACTGCCGCCGAAAGTCATGAGCGCGGCAATCCAAAGCATTACTTCGGCCGGTGCGCCCAACACGACGAGGGGCGAATAGACGACAACGGCGCGCACAGTCGCTTCAAGGAAGTGCAGCCGAATACCCTTGAACACCGTCATGCGATCGATGTTGTGGTGCAGCGCATGGATCGGCCAGGCGATCGCCCAAGCGTGGTAGGCACGGTGCTTCCAATAGTCGAAGAAGTCGACGATTAGAACCGCGACGAGGATTTGCCCCCAAAGAGGCCAAGCGGAAGGCCAGAACCCGAGATTGCCTTGTGCCGCGAGCTTGCCGCCGATGACGGCAAACAGGATCGTCAATGCGTTGCGGCCGAGCCCGTCTCCGAACACATTTCCCACGCCGTGCACGATGTCGTTGACGACCTGGCCGTCGCGCGTCCAGACCCACTCGGGCCTGTCGGGCAGCCAAAGTTCGAGCACGGCAATCAGTGCCATGTTGGCGACGGTGAGCGCCAGCAGCGTCAGTCCAGGATCGAAGCCCAAGCTGAGGGCGCGGTCGAACGCAGCCAACTGGCCGACGAAGACCACCGGCCAAGTCAACCAAGCGAGAATGGATTTGATGCTGACCACGGATTGCTCCCGCCGCAGGATTCCGGTGTCGGGAAACTTGATCCATCTGCGTGCGACATGCTCGCCGCGTTCGGAAAACGGCTAGCCGATTCCGAAATGGGCTGGCGGATTCTGAAAATACCCTTTCAGATCAGGTTGTTGACTGCACGACGGCGGACGGGTCGCTAGCCGCGGCACACAGCGCGTTGGCGCGAAACTCCGACGGTGTGAGGCCGGTCTCCGCCTTGAAAGCGCGGTTGAACGGGCCGAGCGATTGGAAACCGGCGTCGAGTCCGATGGTGGAGATGGGGACGCCGCGCTGTGCTGGGTCGGCCAAGGATTCTTTAGCGTCCGCGAGGCGCCATTGGTTGACGTAGGTGCTGAAATTGCGGTGACCGAGTTGCTGGTTGATCAGGCGCCGCAATTTGTATTCGGGAACGCCCAGCTTGAGCGCGAGTGCGGTGATCGTGAGGGCTTCTTCCCGATAGGCGCGTTCTTCACGCATGAGACGATCGAGCTTCTGCACGATCGCGACGCCTTCGCCGGAAACCGCTGGAGCGGGTTGCGGCGAGGGCGTCATCGGTCCGACCGCGGTGGCTGGCGCGAAGAGGTCGGGATCGGCTCGCAGCAGCGCGCCTATGCCGGCAAGGCCCAAAACGAACAAGACAGCTGCCGCTAGGGGCGAAAGTTCATGGGCGGGACCCCAGAAGATTTCCGATGTCTCCACCGAGATCACCGCGACGGCGTAGAGCGCTGCAGCGGCGAGGATCGGACCGCGCAGGCGTCGACGGGATTCGACAAGATCGTGACGCCATCCGCTCCAGATCACGACCAGCACGTGGACCATCAAAGCCGCGCCGACGAGATTGTGAGCGAGCAAGAATCCCTTGGCGGATGCGCCCTCCGCGAGACTTGCCGCGGTACCTATCGCGAGCAGAAGTGCTGCCGGCGCGAGGCGGACAGGCTCGAGGCGAGGATGATCGCCAAACAGCTCCGTCGCAAAAGCCCAAAAAAGCCCAGCGCCCATGACAGAGAACGTCCAGATCGCCGGCCAGGCGAAGCCGAGCGCCGGTTTGATAGCGGGACTTTGGGTCAAGGTGTGCGCTGCCGCTGCAAGGCAGAACAGCACGCCGGTGATTCGTGCCGGGGTGAGCGGCGGTCGCGCAATCGCAATGGCCACACCGACGAAGGCGCCGACAGCACCGCCGCGCGTCAAGATCTCCAGGATGGGTACATACGACGTCATGCCTCGAAATAGCATGCTCCGACCTTCGCGGCACTAGGCGTGTGCAGATGAACCTGGCACGCGCGCTTCAGCAACCCAGCGCGTAGAGGTGCCATGCGCCGGCCAGTCCTTTGAGCTGGTGCATGCCGCGATCCTCGAACGCGAAACCCGAAGCGGCCGAAAGCGCGCGCGCAAGGTCCGAAACCAAGATTTCGCCGCCGGCCGCTTGTGCCAGATAGACGCGCTGGTTGAAATTACCGCGACGACGATTCCATATGTTAGGAAGGATCGATAGCCGGTTAGCAGATGTGAAGCGAACTCAGCGCGCCTGTGCGCAAGCGAATGGCGTCGCGTTCGCCATGCTTCGCCAACTCGACGATTTGCCGGGCGATCTTTGCCAGCGTGTCGTTGGATAGCGGCCGGGCATCGGCGCCGCGACGCACCTCGACTTCTCTAACCGCGTCGTCGAAAGCGACGCGGATCGTTCTGAACGCCGCAAAATTGACGGTGTTCAGCGTGTTGATCTGAGGTTGGTTGTGCATTTCGTCCTCCAGGCGGACAAGGCAGCACGTTGCGGTCTTGCCGAGTCGGCTCTTGTCACTTGTGGGCCGATGGTTTCAAAATACACCCGCGCCGTTGAAGTCGCGTTCACGATTTATGAAACTTGAGTTCATCTGCGACGCAGTGCCGGCGCGCTTTGAACGCTGCGGCATTTTATCATGTCGCGTCGAAAAGTTCGGCGCTTTTGATTCAGATCAAAGAGCCGCGCCGAGAATGGGTGTTGAATATATATCGTCGTGAGAGATGAGACGGCGAAGCACGGAAGCGCGCAGCTATCAGGGCCACGAACTTACCGGAAGCGACGGACCCGATCATCCCATCAGACACGAAGACCCGCGTGCGCTTGGTCTTTCCGCCCCAACGAGGATCCAGCGGAAAACAGGCCGCGCGGGTTTTGCTTTGCCGGCCTAGGCATGCCTCAGAGGAGGGTCACATGAACTCGCTGGTCTTTCGCCCTATCGAGCGCCAAGCCCAACGCATGAGAGAAATGATCGAGCGGCTCGACGTCGATACGCTCAAGCTCGCCTGCCTTCGCAATGGCGATGCTTACGTCGAAGCTCGAGTTAAGTGCTTGGATTGCGGCAACACCGGTCAGTGCTTCCAATGGCTCGACACGCCGTCGCCCGATGTTGAGTCGCCGGTATTTTGCCCCAATGTTTCCGTGTTCGAAGACTGCAAGCGAGAACGGTGAGGATGCCGCCGGTCCGATTTTCCACGCCGGCCCCCAACCTCCGCCGACAAGAACTCACACCTCCGCCGTTTGCGATCCGCTCGCCCGGCGATAGTGCCGCCACGGCATCGCGAGCAACCCGAACACGCCTTGGTCGCGGCGCTCGTCGAGGCCTTCCAGACCGTAGTCGATGTCCGCTCCCACGCGCGCCGGCGTGAAGGTGAAGAACACGCGATCCCAAAGCGACGTGATGTTGCCGTAATTGGTGTCGGTCAGACGCGGGTCGCGCGAATGATGGACCTTGTGCATGTTCGGCGAGGAGATAAAGAGGGCGAGGGCCGTGTCGACCGCCAGCGGCAGTTTGACGTTGGCGTGCTCGAGCAAACCTTGCAGCGTCGACCAGACGCGATAGACCATGAAGGCGGCCGGGCTGGCGCCGAGCGCGATCGCGGTCGCCGCGAGACCGATGTAGCGGATGACGCTTTCGCCGGGATGCTGACGGATCGTCGTCGTCACGTCGAGCATGGCGTCCGAATGATGGATCTGATGGTAGCGCCAGAGCCCCGGAAATTTATGCATCGCGACGTGCACCAGATAGAACGAGAGGTCGAGCGCGAGGACGACGATCGCCACCGTCTGCCACGGCGCCAGCGCGAACTTGTGAAGCGCGCCGAAGCTGAAGGTTTGGAGCCACACCAGCGCCAGCACCAAAGCCGTATTGAAGAACAAATTCGTTGCGAACGTCAGAAACGTGAGCGCCAGGTTGGGTATTAGATGCCGTGCCGAACGCCCGTCGCGCGCGTGGAGCGGGATGAGCGTCTCCACCAGCGCGACGCCGGTCATGGCGATCAGGATGTAGGCGATGGCGCCGTAGCCTTGCTGAAACGGCGCGCTATTGATGAAGTCGGCAAGGAGCGTTGAAGCGGACATGGGTCTTTGATCCCGTGTTTGAGCATCACACCCAAGATCGGCCGACCGGCGTCGAGAATGGACGAATGCGCCATGCTCAACGTCGCGTTCGGCCACCTCGGGTGAGGTTGGCCAAACGGTGCTTGAGCGTTGCTGTGCGCTTAACTGGGAGACCGCATCACCCCAGATCACGCACGATACTTCAGATAATGCGATTATGTCAATCGTCGGGACGATAAATTTGCACGCCCGCCGGCGACCAGAACCAGCCGGCGCGCTGCGCGACAAAGAGGCGATCGAGCTCGGGCACGAAAAGCGAGGTGCGCGCGCCCGACGTCGTCGCGACCGAAGTTAATTTCTTCAACCCCGTTGCGGAATATTCGAACACATCGATGAAGCCCTCGCCGCAACTGACATAATAATGTTGACGCTTCGCATCGAAATAGACGTCGTCGGCGTCGCCGCGCGTCGCGATCTCGGCCCTGCGGTTGCCGGAGACCGCGTCGAAGAGCACGAGGCGCGCCGGACTGCGAAACGCCACCGCAAGCGTGTGGCCGGGCTCGTCGAGCGCCATCGGGAAATTCTCGCTCAGGCCTTGCGTCTTCCAATGCCAGATCGCGGCGCCGGCCGCGGCGTCGACCACTGTAACCTCGTGTGCGTCGGGCACGTTGACGAAGACGCGCGAGGTCAAGGGCGCGATCTGAAAGGCCTCGGGGTGAGCCGGCAGCGCGATAGTGCCGGTCCTTTTCAAGCTCGCCGGATCGATCACCGCGAGCGCGCCGTTGCCGTAGCCGACGACGAGTGTCCCGTTGCGCGGATCGACGCGCATATTGTCGGCATCCTCGCCGAGCGCGACGACGCCGCGCGGCGCATAGCTCGCGCCGTCGAAAAACTGCACCGTTCCATCGCCGGCCGATGAAACCGCGATCAGGCGAGAGTCGGGAAGGTAGGCGACGCCCTGCGGCTCATGCAGGCCGGCCAGGCGATGGATGACCTTCCTCGTTTGCAAGTCGATGATTTCGACCGAGCCGTTGCCGAGCTCGGCGACGAAGAGCCGCTTGCCCGCGACATCGACGGCGAGATGGTCGATGCGCCCGGAGACGTCCGGCAGCGCGATCGTCGCCTCGAGCGAGAGACCGGCCGTGCGCGGCGCAACGTCGCCGTGCGCCGCACCGACGAGCGCGGCGCCGAGTAGAATGACGGCCGACAGCTTTTCGGCGCGCACTAGCTCTCGCGCGCGTAGCGATCGAAGAGCTCGGCCGGCCGTGCCCAATCGATCCCCTGCATGAAGGCATCGACGTAAGCGGCGGCCTTGGCGCCGTAATCCATGTGATAGGCGTGTTCGTACATGTCGAGCACGAGCACGGGGCGCCCGCCCGCCGCTGTCGCCGTGTGATCGCCCGCCCAATTGTTCGTCAACCGTTTGTCGCGCGGCGAATAGCTCAAGATCGTCCAGCCCGAGCCGCCGCCTTCGGCCTTGCCGATCGCCGCGAACTCGGCGCGCCAGCGATCGAGGCTGCCGAAGTCGCGCTTGAGCGCCGCGCCCAAGCCGTCCTTCGCGTCGCCGCCGTCGCCGCCCAGCGCGCCGAAATAATGCTCATGCAGGATCATCGAATTGGCGGCGATCAGCTCTTCGCGCTTCAAGCCGTTGATGACGAAGTTCGGCGCGCTCGCCCAATCGAGCGTCGCAAGCTGCGCGGTGATGGCGTTCAGCCGCTTCACTGCACCGGCATAGTTGTTGTCGTGATGGCTTTCGATGAGCTTGGCGGAAAGGCCCTTCACGCGGCTTGCGTCGAAAGGCAGAGGCTTTGGTTCATAGATCATGGGCGTTCCGGTTGCCGACGCGGCCATCGCGGGAAAGGACGCGGTGGCGGCGGCGAGGGCGGCAAGCGCTGACGCTTCGATGAGTTGGCGGCGATCCATGCGTTTCATCCCTGGTGAGGTGGTTGCTGTCGTTTCTTTTCACGATCTCGCTCGTCATCGAGCCGCGAGAAGCAAGCGCCGGCGACCGGCTTTGCGACAACGCGTCTGACGTTCGCAATGACGATAAATTGTTCTGCACCGATTGGACATACGTTTGACCGCCTGTGCATCAGGCCTTGCCAAACGGTGCTTGGCGCATTCGTCCGCGCTTAAACTGGGAGACCGCGATACCCCAGTGCATTCATCTTATGAACGCCGGCGTCACGCGTCAATCGACGCGCCAAGCGGGAAGTGGGTCAGTTTGAAATCGCGTGGCCGATTAGACGAGCCAGGCCCAATAAAGCCATAAGCGCAACGGCCCCGCCGGCAGAGCGAAGAAGGGCCGCTATAGTCGCCGTATTGATCTCGCGCTGCTCAAGTGTTGGTGGCGGATTGATGTGTGGATGTCGCTCGCGAAATCGGGTTGTCCATGCGTTGTAGCGCTCTGAGAGCGGCTTAGCCCAAGAGAAAATTGCCGCTCCTACCGCTGCTGTTATGACAAAGGCCAGATAGGTCATCGCACATTTTCCGGCGCCTCGATCGGCGCCACTATATCCGAAACTTCGATGGTGGATCAGTTTGTTGTCGGCCAATAACAAAATCAATTTGGACGGTCCGCTCTTAGGGCTTTTGCCGGCCGGAGATCAGTTTCAGCCAAGGGGCCGAATGGAAGGCGCTCATCAGCAAATACATCGCGACCATGCCGTTCAGCGGCGACGCACCTCCCATCGCCGCGCAGTGCATATCCGGCGCGCCGCCGCCGAGAACGCCAGTCAGCAGCGCCATGATCGCGAACGTCGGCGCGGCCGCGAGGCAGAGCCAGTCGGCTGCGCGCAACGCGGCCGCGGTGCCGCCTTCGCGACCGACAGCGCCGCGCGCGCTCCCGCCCATATGAGCCTCGCTCACGTTCAGCCCTTCGCGTATTGGTCGTGGTGGCGCCACCAGGCACCGTCCGACTCGTTGCGCCCCTTGGGTGCGCGGTCGAGCCACTGATACATCCCCCACAGGCCGTCGAGTCCGCGCGCGTAGGTCGAATAGGTATGATAGACGACGCCGTCCTCGAGCGTGAACGCGCTCATGCCCGGCCGCTCGCGCATGTAGGTGGCGGCGTCGGTTCCCGACATGACCGCGAATTTGTTCGGACGACTCTCGCCGCCGGTTTCCGGTTTTGGGTTCGCCGCCGGTTTACCCGGGCGGTAGTTGTATTCGAAGCCGCCCTTGTGCTGCTGCTCCTCGGTGATCGAGGTGTTGAAGTCGTAGTTGAAGTCGCCGCCGAGCGAGGACGCCCAGGGAAACGTCCACCCCATTCGCCGCTTGAACGCCTCAAGCTTGGCGACGGGCGCGCGCGACACTGCCGCCAGCGTGACGTCGTGATTGGCGAGGTGGACGGCAAAACCGTCGAAGCCGTCCGCGATCGTCGAGCACGTCGGACACCCGGCCTTGTAGTCCGCCCCGAACATGAAGTGATAGACGAGGAGCTGCGAGCGCCCGTCGAAGAGATCGGCGAGCGACGCGCTCCCTTTGCCGGTCTCGAAGCGATAAGCCTTCTCGATCCTGACCCACGGCAGCGCTTGGCGTCGGCGCGCCAGCTCGTCGCTGCGCCGCGTCAGCTCCTTCTCGTCCTTGAGCAGCTCGAGCCGTGTCTTGAGCCATTGCTCGCGCGTTGCGGTTTCATGTGTTGTCATATCGGCCTCCTATGGCGTCGCATGTTTGCGTGAATGGGATCAGGCGAAGACGTCGAGCGGGCGTCCCGTCTCGAGAAACGATTTGAGGCTTGAAAGTACGCGCGGCCAGCCGTTGGAGATCCGGCGGCGCATATCGGGCGTAAGCTCGTCGTGCGTCACCGTCAGGCGCACCATCTGGCCGACGGTTTCGATATCGATGGCGACGCGCGAATGTTTCGACGCGTCGGCCGCGTCCGCGACGTCGCCCCAGGTCAAGACCAAACGTTTGTTGGGCGTGCTCTCCACCACCTTGCCGACGTGCTTGACCGTGCGCTTGCCGTCGTCGGCAACGAGCTCCCATTTCGAGCCGGGCTTCCAATCGGTGACCTGCTCGTGCCGCCAATATTGGCGCGTCAACTCGCCCTCGACGAGCGCCTGCCACACCTTTTGCGGCGTGGCGGCGATGTAGGTGACGTAGACGAAGGGCGCGTTGTTCATGTCATTTCCTTTCGAGTTTGGCTTTGAAGTTGGAAAGGGCGTCGAGCCGCCCGCGTTCGAATTTGCGAATCCAGCGCTCATAGATCTCGTGGATAGGAACCGGGTTGAAGGTATGCAGCTTTTCGCGGCCCACCCGCCGGACCGAGATCAGATTGGCGTCCTCCAAAAGTTCCAAATGTTGCGTCACCGATTGGCGCGCCATGTCGAGCCCCTTGCACAATTCGCCCAGCGTCTGCCCGTTCTTGGCGTGCAGACGATCGATGAGTTCCCGCCGGCTCGGATCGGCCAGCGCCTTGAACACCTTGTCGATCGCCTTCATCGGTCTGTTCCAGCTTCAACTAAAGGGCAGGCAATAACCTGCATAACGATATATGCAGTCAAACACCTGCATGTCAAGCGCGTTGACTCTTGAGGGGGAAGCAAGGTGTCCACCGAACCACTGCGGTGTTCAGTCGGGAAACGCCTTGGCGACCGCGCGCTGGACGGCCTCGTGCGCGCCGGTTTTCAGAAACGTGCCGTGCGCGCCGAGCAGCGCGTCGAATTTGAGCGTGAGCAGCCGCTCGAAATCCGCGCGCAGCGACGCGCCCGGCGGCGTCGCCGCTCTCAGCCAAATCGGGCCGACCACCGTCGTCTTCGGGAAGCCGATGAACGGCATGACGATGCGCGCCGCGAGATTGTTGTTGCTGTAATCGCCGTAGTGCTGGAGCGAGTCGCAGGTGAGGAGAACGCCTTTACCGGCACCGAGCACGAGTGCCGATTCCGGAAATGCGGCGGCGCTGAACGAGAGCAAGCGCGCCCCGCCGAACGGCAGCGCGCCCCCGTCGCTCAGCACGCGATCGATCGCCGGCTCGCGGTAACGCGCGCCCCCCTCTTGGCACCAGAACAAAGGTTTATAGCGCGCCACATAGAACGGATCGTCGCGGCCGTGCGCGGCACCCAAGCGGATGATGTGCTTGACGGCGCCCAGCGCGTCGAGATCGCGCAAGCCCCGCGCGTTCAACCGTACGGGATTGATCAGCGTGAGTTCTTTGCCCGACCGCACGATCGCCATATTGCGCGACAGCCGCACGAAGCGATTGAACCTGATACTGCCGCGCGCCATGAAAAGATCGTCGCCGATCTTCTTGATCCGCTGATGCGGAGAGACGGGTGGAAAATCCTTCGCGGCGGACTCCGGCATTGGGTAAAGACTCCTGCAAACTGTGAGCAACTGGCAATTCGATGATGAAGTGGGCCACGCCTGCACGGCGAAGGCAATAAGAGCTAAGCTTTTGGGGACACACGATCGCGCCCACGTTCATCTTCCCCCCTTCCGTCTGCCGTCGCTTTGCTCCGCCAGCCACCTTCCCCCGCAAGGGGGGAAGATAGACAGGAGACGCAGAGTTAGCGCGCATCCGCACACTCTCCATTACTCAAGGCTGGTCGATTTCCGCGCGCACGACTTTGTGCTATTTGCCGTCTCCAGGCGGCGCGTTGCTCGCGTCGCGTTTGAACCAGGCGGGCGCGTCGCCGGTGAAGAGAAGCGTGATCGCGGTCGCCCAGAGCACGAACAGCAGATAATAGGCCGTCGCCGCCAGCGCATCGGCGCGAAACCGTGTGCCCGCATCGAGTACGAGTTGCGGCACGGCTCCAACTGTCAGAACGAGACCAAGCCAACGTGCCCAATTCGCCCGCCCGCGCGCGATCAACCAGATCAAAACGACCTGTACGCCGAACACGAGAAGCAACCCGAAGACATAAATGAGCTTCGCAGGGAAGTCGCCTTCAAGCCAATGTCTGCCGATTGTCGCTCGATTGAGCCCCGCCGACGCGAGCGTCAGCAGCAACGCCAAATAAGCGAGAGCTTCAAAACGCATCACGTTTTTCGGCCGGGTCTCCACGCGCGTTTCCCCTCTAAGGCTGGTCGATCTCCGCGCGCACCACTTTGTGCGAGATCACGATCTCTTCGCCTTCTTTGAGTTGGTCGAGGCGCAAGGGGGCTTGGTGGTCGGGGTGGTTCGACAAAGGCCACAGGCGCGGGATGCCGTCTTTCTCGTGGCGGTATTCTTTGATCGAGGCTTCGACTTCCGCGCCGCGAAAGCGCTGCACCACCACGCGCTCGCCGTGGATCGGTCCGCGGCCGAGCTCGATATATGCGACGCAAATCACGATCGTGCCGTGCGGGAAGACTTCGTTCATCAAGGGGCCGCGCACTTCCAGCGCGATCGGCGTCAGCCCCGCGAATTTCGGGTCGATGCGCACCGGCGTCTCGTATTGGTCTTCCTCCGGCCACTCCAATGCCGTCCTCCACGATCCTGCTTGCACCGCGCCGATGACGCGAATGTTGGCGACGGCCTTGCCCAGGAACGCGAGCGCGCGCCGCTCGCGCGCCGACGGCGCCAGCGCGATGAGCGCGCCCTTCGCGCCCGAGCCCGCGCTTTCGTTGAGCGTGACGCCGGCGAGCGCCAGCACTTCGGCCTCGCGGATCGCCGGGCGGCCGAGCCCGGCGAGCGCCTTGGCGAATTTCTTGGCGATGGCGAGCGGCAGCGCCTCTTCCGCGTAACGCTCCTCGTCGAAATAACGCTGGATCGAGGAGGCGTCGGCATAGCCCATCGCCAGCGCCAACTTTCGCAAGGAAAGTCCGCTCTGTGTCCTGAGCTTGCGCAAGCGCGCCGGAATCGTCTGAGCCATGGCCGCCGATCGTGCGGTCATCCGCGTATGCTTTCCACGTTGACATCATACGCATAATACATATGTTGGATGCACGAAGCGCGGTCGAGTCGCATGGCCATCGAGCCCTCCTTGAGGGTGGTGGTCTGAGCGGCCGGGTGCCGCGGAAGGCTGCCATTTAACACCAGGTGCATAGGCGATGTCGCGCGCGAAGTGGGACCCTTTGACGAACCATGAGACTAGATGCAGCGCTGCACCATACGCATCATACGACGGATTGACATACGCGCCGCGCGGTGCGGGCGCGGCCCCGCTGGCCGGATCCTCCTCCCCTCCGCCGTGGGGCCGCGCTTCTTCTTCTTCTTCTTTTCCCCCGGGTGCCCCATCGGCGCCTGACACGTCTTTCAGACTTCGCGCCGCCGCCGGGAGGGCGAGGGGTTTTGACGGCCCTCCCGGCATGTGGGCGCGGCTCGGCTTGAGGCGAAGAATCTCCGTACACGGACGAATCGTCGATTGCCGCGGCGTGCTCGTCTTCGTGCCCCAGGAGCCCGCGACCTTCTGGCTGATGTACGACGTCTTTGCCGCCCTCGCGCTCATGGCCGGCGCCCTGCTGGGCTTCGCGACGTGAGCGCAACCAAAAATCACCCTCGCCCTTCCCGCCTTTTGGGAAGGGAGAGGGCAGGGGGTGAGGGATGGGCGCCGCGCCATGTCGCGCGCCACGGACCTACATCGGAGTCGGCGCCGATCGGTTTCGTCAGTGCACCGCTTAACCGCCATCCCTCACCCCGATCCCCTCTCCCTTCCGGAAGGCGGAAGGGCGAGGGGGCGAGCGAGGCGCGCCGGACGTTTGCGCGGTCGAAAATCGATCACCCTCGCCCTTCCCGCCTTTTGGGAAGGGAGAGGGCAGGGGGTGAGGGATGGGCGTTGCGTCACCTTGAACGACAAAGACTCTCAGCCGCGTCTGCACAAGTGCCTTTCGTCTTCACGCGGCTTAACCGCCATCCCTCACCCCGATCCCCTCTCCTTTCCGGAAGGCGGAAGGGCGAGGGGGCGCGTTTTTCCTTCGCACGCTCGGGCGCGATTATTGGCGCGGTGCAGCCATGAGCCGCGCGCACAACGCGCTGTCGCTCAGCATCGAGCGGCGCACGATCGCCGCGCGCGACGCGCAGGGCGCGGTCGTTCTCACCAAACTGCCGATGCCGCCGCCGGCGAATAATTTGTTCCTGAACGCGCCGGGCAAGGGCCGCGTGCGTTCAGCGCGCTATCGCCAATGGGCGCAAAGCGCGGGCTGGCAGATTCGTGCGCAGCGTCCGGCGCGCCTGCGCGGGCCTGTCGAGATCACGCTGACCTTTGAAGAGGGCGCGACGCGCGCCGACATCGACAACCTCGCCAAAGCGCCGATCGATTTGCTGGTGGCGCTCGCGCTCATTGAATCCGACGACGCCTATGTCGTGCGCCAAGTGACGTTGCGCTGGGGCCAGGTTGCGGGCCTCGAGGTGCGCATCCAACCCGCGACCGCATCGCCGCGCGTGGTTCGAACGGGAGCCGCGCCATGAAACGGGATCTGCCTTTCACCGCCGGCGAAATCGCCTTCGTCGTGAAGTGCGCGCGCCAAGGCCTCACCGGCAAGAACACAACGGTGTGCTTCAATGCGAAATTCGGCGCCGCGCGCGGCCATGGCGCGATCTTTCACGTCGCGCGCGAGAACGGCGCGCCCTTCGGCTATCGCCGAGCGCATGTCTCTGTGCCGCGCCGTGCGAGCCCGGGCGCACCCGAGGTGACCTCGGCGGAGCTGCGCCACGAGCGCCCGTTCCAATTTTCCTTTCAGCCGGCGCTGATGCCCGCGATCCGCGGCGGTCAGCTCGTCGACTTCGAGCGCCGCGCCGACGAGCCGGCGGCATTGGGCCCGCCCGGCGATTTCGCGCCCGGCTGCAAATGGATCCACGGCGAGCCGCGCGCCGACGCCTGGCGGCAATGCGGCCACAAGCGCGCACCGGCGTCGGCCTATTGCGAATACCACCGCACGCGGACCGTCCGTATACGGACGGTTATATCTTCCCCCCTTGAGGGGGAAGATAAGCATCGCAACGCGGAGCGACGCTGAGATGGCGCGCATCCGCACGGTCAAGCCGGAATTCTTTCGCCACGAGCAGCTTTTCGAAGCGGAGAAAGCGTGCGGCCTGCCGTTGCGTCTCGCCTTCGCCGGATTGTGGACGGCGTGCGATCGCGAGGGCCGCTTCGTGTGGAAGCCGCGCGCCTTGAAGCTCGACGCGCTGCCTTACGACGACGTCGACTTCGCCGCTGTTCTCGATGCGCTCGCGGCGCACGGCTTCATCGTCAAATACGAGGCGGGTGGGTCGACCTACGGCCACATCCCGAGCTGGTCGAAACATCAGCACGTCAATCAGCGCGAATCCCCATCCGTTATTCCGGCACCCGACGGCGCCGCACCGGACGACACCGATGCACGCATGTGCACGCACCTGCCGGCGCCGGTGGTTTCACGTGGGGAAGGGAAAGGGAAAGGAAGGGAAGAGGAAAGGGAAATGGAAGGGAAGGGAGAGGAACGAGCGGCGCGCGATGCGCCGCCCCCCGGGTGCGAAGCCCGCGTCGCTCCCGAGCAAAAACCACACGCCACACGCTGGCCCAAGAACGCCGTCGTTGCCGAGCAATGGCTGAGGCTCGGCGAAGCGGCGCGCCAACGCCACGGCTTGGCGCCGCTCGATCTGCGTTTGGAAGCGGAAAAATTCGCCAACTACTGGGCCGCGCGCGAACGCGATGCCGTTCGCGCCGATTGGCAGAAGACGTGGATCAACTGGGTTTTGAAAGCGGAAACACATGGGCGAAGCGCGAGCATACACGGCAAATCTTCCCATCCCTTCGGCGTCTTCGGCGCTCTCCTCGAGGCCGAGCGCGGTGGCGAACGCGGTCGTGCCTACGGTGGCGCGCGCAGTGGCGAACTTGCGCGCGCGCCTGACGACAAAGCCGGCGCTGGCCGACATCTTGAAACTCCTGGCGAGGCTCAGCGCCATCTTCGGACCGCCGCGCGATCGCCCTGAGCAATTGGCGCACGTGATGGCGAACGAGTGGCTTCAGGCGCTGGGCCACCTGCCGCTCGAAGCCTTGAACGGCGCGGCGTGTAAAGCGATCCGGCAACTGAAGTTCTGGCCGACGCCGTCCGAGATCATCGCGCTCGCCGGCGAACACATGAGCGACCTGCGCGGCGAACTCGAGCACGGCGAACTGATGGCGCGCGAACGCCCAAGCCTGCAGGTGACGCGCGGCGAGGGCGATGATTTCACCGCGCCGCCCGTCGCGCGCGGCGAGGCCGAATTCGCGAGCGTCGAAAAGCTCTGCGCCGCCTGGCGCAAACGCTTCGGCGAAAGCGCCGCCGCCTGCGATCGCATGGACGACTGGACCCCGGCGTCTCAAGACGGCGCCAGCGATGAGCTCAAACAAAGCCGCCTCGTCCGCGGCGTCCCCATCCCATGAGCGAAACAAAAATCTCCCCTCGCCCTTCCGACCTCCGGAAGGGAGAGGGGCCGGGGGTGAGGGATAGGCGCGAGGCCATGTCGAACGCAGCCGATCTACACGCGCGTCGCCGCAACCCTCGCTTCCTCCGTACAAGGCACATCACCCATCCCTCACCCCCAACCCCTCTCCCTTCCGAAGGTGGAAGGGCGAGGGGAGCGGAGTCCGCGCCATGACCGACCAGCCACCCGGCGACGTCGTCGCCGAGCTCGAGCGCCAAATCCGCGGCTGCTATCCCACCATCAACGCCCGCGCCGACCGCATCATGGCGCTGACCGGCGTGAGTGCGCAGGCGCGCTGGTTCTCGTGTCCCGATCCGTTCGGCCGCCCGCGCGTCAATGCGATCTTCATCGCGATCGGCCGCGACGTCTCGCTTCTGGAGACGGACATATCCAACAAGCGCGTCGCCGCTTCGATCACGACGCAAGCCGCCAACGCGATCGCCCTCGTTAAAAACTTGAACCGAACAACGGAGCATTAGATGAGCGCAAGCATCGTCACCCCTCGCCCTTCCGACCTCCGGAAGGGAGAGGGGCCGGGGGTGAGGGATAGGCGTGAAGCAACGTCGAACGCAGCCGATCTGCACGTGCGTCGCCGCAACCCTCGATTCCTCCGTGCACGGCACATCGCCCATCCCTCACCCCCAACCCCTCTCCCTTCCGAAGATGGAAGGGCGAGGGGAGTGGAGCGCGCCCCATGACCGACACCTGGACGCGCGAGCTCGTCTGGTCGCGCTATCTCGGCGCCTTCTCGACGCTGATCCGTCTGCCGAACGAAGGCCGCGCGCGCGCCGCCGCGTCGGGCTGGCCGACGATCATCCGCGACTTCGCCGACGCCATCGCGGCGGAGGAAACGCGCGCGGAGGAAGCCTATCCCTTCCCCAAAGGCTGGGACCGCCCCGCGCCCCCCTCGCACCGCGCGATCGACCTGATGGAAGAGGTGTGGAATTGGCACGTTCGCCATCTGATGGCGCATCCAACCGAGGCGCGCATGCTGATCGTCATGGCCTGGTGCCGCGCCCGTCACCGCCCGCTGACGGCATTGTTCCGCTCGATGCGCATAAGCCGCCGCGACGCCTACCGCACCAGAGACCGCGCCCTCGACCTGGTGCGCGCCGCCCTAACGCGCGACCGCGTGCCGGTGAACGAATTCATCGAGGTGTTGGTGGCTTAGTTTGAGCGAAGCTCGCGTGCGCCAGACAAATAGAGTGCCAAGCCATTCGATTTCCAGCCCGGATCTAGGATCGCGCAAACGCGATCAGCGGCTGAAGATCGTGGTTGTCCGCTTCATGCAGCGCATCGATATACGCGCGGCGCGGCCCGCCGGCGGTTTGAAGATTGCCGCGCCCCCACGTGAAGCGTGCGCCGTCCTCGGCGACGATCAATAGGTCCGCCGCCATCCGCGACAATCGGCCGTTGCCGTTCGGGAACGGATGAATGGTCACAAGGCGGTGGTGAAAACGAACGGCCAATTCGTCGGGAGCGTATGTGGCATGTTCGAGCCAATAGGTTGCGTCGTCGAGCAGCGCCTTCACGTCGGGCTGGATGCGATGGCTTGGAACGCCGAGATTGCGCTCAGAGGTTCGGTACGTGCCTGCCCATTTCCACACCTGGCCGAACATGCGCCGGTGAAGACCGCGCAAGAAGCGCTCGTTGAGCACATTGCGCTTTCGACCGAGCGCCCACAGCGCCGCATCGAGAATGTTCTGCTGTTCGAGTTCGTTGAGTTCGCGCCGCAGCGTCACGTGTGTCGGTATCAAGCCGTCGCGCTCGGCCGGCGTGAGCGGTGTCGCGTCGTCGTCGGCTTCGAAGGGCCGGCTCATTCTTCACGCCACAGCCGCGCGGGACGTTGCAATAGCTGCTCGATCAGACGGTCGCGCTGGTCGTTGCGCACGCCGGCGTCACGCACGGCTTGATCTTCAAGGCGCATCGACTGATCGACGGAGGCAAGCTGGCGATCGGCGGTAAGTGCGGCTTGCGCGTGTACGATATCGGCGAGCCGATGCTCGGGCACGATCGCGTAGACGACGCGGCAGCCCATCGCTTGCGCCGCGCGCTCGAGCGACTTGAGCGTGATGCCGCCGGCGACCTCTGCGCGTTCGAGTTCGGGGATGCGCGACTGCGAGACGCCCATGCGCTGCGCCAGCTGTTGCGTCGTCATGCCGAGCGCGTTGCGCAGGGCGCGCACCCAGCCTTTCGGCGGACGCGGGCTTGCGAGCAGCGGACGGAGCGCGGCAAAACGTTGGTCGAGATGGTGGATGGCGCTGTTCATAACAATCATATATATCTGACAATCATATACTATTTCAATAAGAAGTATCTTACTAAAATTGAAAGAATAAATCAGATATATATGATATATGATTGTGAATCACGGGGGCGCGACGCTCAATTTCAGGCTGATCGTCTCATGGCCCCGCCGCACCCTCCCGCTTGCGCCCTTTTCCCACGCGATGCGCATCCGCCGCCGCGACGCCTACCGCGTGGCGGCCAAATGTCGCCCATCAATCCTTGCGAAACATCTTGATCGACGTCGAGCGCAAGTTTGCCGGCGGGCCCGCCTCATGCCCTCTTGCTCTCCGCGAAAGGCGCCTGCGCGAAGGTCACGTGCATCGCGCGCAGCCGCTCTTTGACACGGATCGTGAGGTCGGTGATGAGCGCAAACTGCTCGCGGCTGTCGTTGGCGATGGCTTTGGCTTTGTAGTGCGTGCCCCACGGCGTCTCGGCCGCGACCACCGTCACCTTCGTCTGCGGCTTGCGGTATGTCGTGGCCTCGGCGCATTCGGTCAGCGCGCGGCGCACGGCCTCGCCGTCGTGGTCGGCATTGAGATAGAAGCTCGCGACGCAGAGCAGGTTGTGGCTGCCGCTGCTGGCGTTGGCGACGCTCGCTGTCCACAGCTTTGCGTGCGGGATGATGATTTCGGTGTCGTCCGCCGTCACGATGTGCACGGCGCGCGTGCCGATCGTCTTGACCTCGCCATAGGCGCCGCCGATCTCGATCCAATCGCCGGGCTGATAGGTGTTCTCCAGGATCGTCACGACCCCGGCCGCCAGACAACTCACATAATCTTTCAGCGCGAACGCGAGCGCCAGCGCCACCGTCGCGATCAAGGCGACGACGTCTTCGAAGGTTGGCTCGATGAGCACGGGAACGACGATGGCGATGCCGGCGAGCGCGATCAGCAATTTTGCGATCGGCGCCGTGCGTAGGATCAACAAGCGCCGGTGCGACGGTGCGCTCTCCGCCGCGCGCCGCACCATCGCGCGCACGACGCTCACCAGCAAAACGCAGCCGATGAGAACCGCAAGTACGACCAGAACATGGGCGAAGGTCAATTCGCGCAGGATGCCCAATGGGTGAGTGGCTTCGGTCATTCGCGTTCACTCCCGTAAGATCGCGCCCCGAACTCATCGCCGCCCGCTTGCGCCGGCGCCATCGGCTGGCGTGTCGGCGACCTTACGCGTTCATCATTGAGAAAGACCTTCCGCCGCTACCGCCTGCTTTTCGTGCCGGCGGGGGCCGCTCCCGCGCTCGTCGGCGCGCCGATCATCGCCTGGGCGCTCGTCTTCCATCCGCTCATGCGGGCCGCGCGCCGTCGATCCGACGCGCCTTCCGCCCCTATCGCGTGAACGAAAACACCGCGTAGTCCGACCAAGGGCCGGTGCCGGCGCTATTCTTGGCGCGGATTTTGACGCGGCCGGGTTGCCCGCCTTCATGCGAGAGACTGAGATAGGGAATGTCCGCCTTCAGCGTCTTGTTGAGATGCCAGCCAAGTTTGGCGCCGGGCGACGCGTAGCCGACCTCATATGCCACTTCATACGCGACCGGATATGTGCCGGTGACCGGATACCAACGCACGTCGAGGAGACGCGGATAGTGCGTAAAGACGCTGTGCGCGAGCGGCAGAAATATCTTGGGCTTGCTCGGCGTCCCGGCGCGCGGCGCCGCGCCGCCGAAGGGCGCCTCGATGCTGTCGACGTTGTTCTTCTCGTCGAGCCACACGACGTAAGCGAGCCCGTCGGGAAAAATCGGCCCCTTCGGCGCGATCTCGCCGTATGTCAGTGTCGATCGATTGCTGGCCGGCTGCTCGCGGCGATCGGGCTTGCCCAGGATGCGCTCGACATCGCTTGCGGTCATTCCCGCGTGTACTTGCGCCCACTTCGCGGGATCGACATCACCGGCGAGCGCGCCATGCCAACCCAGAAGCGACACGACGACAGCCAGAGCACAGCCGGTCCAGCGCATTGTCCCTACCTTTCAATTCGATCTGCGATCACGCGGGTTAAAGTGGGCCATCGCCCGACCGAAGTCGACCGAAACCGGCTCGGCGCCGAGCGTCCATTCAACCGGGTAGGTTTATCACGTATTATATTGCGCCCCTGTCGCGTCGGCGACTCGGCAATCGTTGGATTCTTTTCTCTCCCACGGGGGCGTACGGCGGCACCATGCGGGCTTTCATCGTTCTTCTCATCTACCTCCTGATGTCGAACGCGCCGGTATCGGCGGACACGCCGTCCGCCTGGCAACTGTGCGCCGGCGGCACGCAGCTAATCATAACTGATCAGATGATTTCGAGCTGCACGGCGGTTATCGATGGTGGTCGCGAGACCGGCAAGCGCCTGGTGACGGCGCATCTCCATCGCGCAGTTGCTTATTTCGAAAGGCGGCAATTCGACGAGGCCATCGCGGACTTGAGTCGCGCCATCGCCGTCCGGCCGGCCGACAGATTTATTTTCAAAATTCGCGCCGTTGTCTTCGAACGCATGGGCCGGTTCGACCGCGCCATCGCCGATTTGGATCATGCGGTTGCGCTCAAGCCGGACGACGTCGTGAGTTACATCGACCGGGCCAAGGCCTTGGACCTCGGCGGCCGGTTCGATCGCGCGGCCGCGGACTGGAGCCGCGTCATCGAGAGTTGGCCGAGCTTTTCGTTCGCCTTTGCGCAACGCTGCCGCGGCCGCGCCCTTGCGGACCGCGATCTCGTTCTCGCATTGGCCGACTGCAATCGCGCGCTGGACCTGCAACCCGACGCCGGCACCTTCGAGGATCGCGGCCTCGTTTACTTTCGCATGAAGAAATTCGACGCGGCGATCGCCGACTACAACGCGGCCCTTCAAGTCGATCGCGGTGCCGTGGCCTCGCTTTACCTGCGCGGCGTCGCGAGACGCCAAGCCGGCGACATCAGCGGCGGCGATCGAGATATCCGTCTAGCCGTCGCGGCCGATCCAGACGTCGGCAGCGTTTTTGCAGCGCATGGCATTCTTTGAACGCAGCTTTGACCGGCCCTCGTGTTCCACCCGCTCACACAGGCCCGCCCAAAAATGGCGTGAGCGCGCAGCCGGTTCCCAAATAAGGCAATCGTGGCGCTCACCAACCACGCGGGAACTTCAACGTTCGCCTCTCGTTACGTGAAGTTCAAGCGGCTGACAGGTGCTTGACAGGTTGGCCGCTTAGAACCGGCATGCGGACATCTGTCCCGCTTATCAAAGGATAAAATCATGAACCGCGTAATGATCGGCGCCGCCCTCGCGGTCGCGCTCTTAGGTTCCACCGCTTATGCGGCGGCAACCTCCACCCCGTCGAGTTCCACGCCGGCAACGACTCCATCGACCACGCCGCCACCGCCGCCGACAGCGCCGATGACGGCACCCGCGAAACCGGTGAAAGAAGACCTCACCGCCGAGTGCAAAGAAATGGGAACGCAGTGGGAAGCGGCCGAAGCGGCCAACGCCACGAACGCCAAGCTCGGCAAGGCGAAGGCCAAGGCCGCCGCGGCTGAGAAGAACTGCGCCTCGACGAAGGCCTCCAAGCAGAAGACCGGCCTCGGCCAATACAAGGCGGCGCTGAAATTGCTCGGCGTGAAGCCGACGACGTAAGCACTGGCGACGTCAGTATCGACGACGTCAGCAATGGCGATTGCGGGGCGCGCGGCTCATGGCAGCCGCCCCGCCGTTGCCGTGCAACGGAGTGCCGGCCGTCCCCTCGTCGCCGGCTCTCCGCGCGCTCCGCACTAAGAGCGCGGGCAGTCACTCTTCTTATCTTCCCCCCTTGAGGGGGAAGATAGAACGGCGCGACTGTCCCCCCTCAAAGAGGGGAAGATAAATCGCGTCGCTCGGCGTTGCGTGTTAGTCGCGGTCGGGCGCCGGTGCCTTGTCGCGGCTGTCGTCGTTGTCATCGGCGTCGTCGCTCGGGCCTTGCATGTCGTCGTCGTGGGCGCGCCCGCGACCTCCCAATTGCTCGTTGTTGAGCGCGCGCGTGGCGTCGGCCTGTTCGTCGTGCGCCCCGTAGCCGCTGGGCGAGAACCAACGCGCGTCGTAGCCTTGCTCGTTCATATCTTGGTCGCGATCTTCGCGCGCGATGGCGCCGGGATCGCGACCGTGCTGGCTGGTATAGCTTGGATCGTTTTCGCCTTGATCGGCGGCATCGGCGGAGGCAAAGCCGGCCCCGGCGCCGGTGATGATCGCGGCGGCGGCAAGCGTGACGAGAAGTGTTTTCGTTTTCATGGGCGTTGAATCCTTAAGGGCGAGGGGGGCGTGGGGGATTTGGGGCTCTCTCGCAAACGACAACGCGAGTGTCGTTGAGTCCGTTCCCAGAGTGTTCAGATCGTCAAAGTCCTGGTGGTCTTGCCGAAGAGAATGGTGTGCATGGGCGTGGGAAGCGACGGCGCCTGGTCGTTGGCGCTGTTTTTCCTTTCCACGCGATAGCTGAAGCTGTCGCCGGGCTTCACGGCCACGAACTCTCGCGCGACCACAACGTGGTTGTTCCGCGCTTGCAGCTCGTGTTCACCGGGCTCAACGCGAACCGTGCACGTCGCGTCTTTCGGCGCGTGGCAGACGAAGTCGCGGTCGAGCCAGAGGTCGAGCGCCACGCCCGAACGGTTGTCGAGTTTGATGCCTGCGTCGCTCGGCGGCGAGCCGGCGCCGGCGAGAACGGACAAGGCGACGATCGCCGCGGCACCCGTTTTGGCACGCAATAATTGAGTCGTGAATTTTGTCATTTGGTGTCCTCCGACGACCCCCCCGCGCAACGCGGGCCATGAGAGAGACCAACTGTCATGGCCGCGCCGGCGAGGAATTGGGCGACTGGTTTTTTCAAATCACGCGGGTAGGCGCGATCTGCCGCCCTTATGAGTTAACGCCACCTGTTGTTGTCGCTATTGCGGTAGTCGCGGTCGCGGTTCCAGCGGTTGTCGTCGCGCCCGTTGTGGTGATGGCGATGATGCCGTTGCTGCCAGCGATAGTCGTCACCGCGATCGCGGTAATAGGCGTCGTTGAACGAGTATCGGTTGCAGTTGTCGTAGTAGCGATGCCGGTATGAATAATCGCGGCAATTGTCGCGGTATTGGTCGACGCCGATGACGATCCCGCCGGGGCCGATTTGGACCGCGACGCCGCTTCGCGCTTCGGCCGGCACTGTCGTGAGCACGGCCGCTGTGAGCGCGGCCGCACCGAACATAACGGATGCGAAGAGTTTCATTTGGGGTAGCTCCTAGTCTGTTTGACATTGAAACAACGCGTGAGACCCGCAATCGACCCGGATTTGCCGTGCACGACCGGTCGAATTGCAAAACGGATGCGTGGATGGGCGTCCAAGAGCGGCGCAAACGCGCCGTTAAGCGCCTGCTCGATTTATCTTCCCCCGCAAGGGGGGAAGATATGGCTGGAGCAAAGTCCGCGTTGTTCATGAAATTGTCAGGTCGCTGACAGGTTGGCGGCGCCATTGTCGGCTTCCGCCGATGGCGGGAAACAAAAAAGGGAACGCCACAATGAAACATCTTCAGATGTTGGTTTTGGTAAGCCTCATGACGGTCGCGGCGGCGGTGCAAGCGCTCGCGATGCTGACGCCGGTGCTCCATTTCGACGGCATCGAGAATTACACGATCGGCGCGCAACATTGGGTGAGGTACAAATTGAGCGTCGTCAACCGCGCGAGTTTTCCGGCCTATCTGTTCACGCCGGCGCCGCGCTTGCCGCCCTGCGGTGCAAATCCCAATTCGTCGCGCGCCTGGGTCGATGTCTTTAGCGGCACGTCGCCTTACGCCCGCATCTACGGCTTTTGCGCGCTCACCTCGCCCAACGATATGGGCCAGCTTTGGTTTGCGGTCGAAGCTGGACAAAACCCGCCGCGGCTCGTCTTCATCAAGATAACGGACCGGCTGCAGCACGAAGTGCGAGCCTCCAATCGCGTCGCGACGCACTGAGGTTTCGTTCGGTTCGAACCGGCCGGCCGCGGGCTCATCATCGCGGCCGGCGCTGTTGCGAAAATTCTACGAACAAGAAATGAGGGCGTGAAATGACTGGAAAATATGTCGCAATCGCGATCGGGTTGTTCGCCGCTGTCGCCGTGACACCGGCGGGTGCGACGCCGGCGCCGAACGGCGTATGGTGGCCGGTGCCGGGCACGCTGTCGCCGCCCGGTTCGCCGCAAACGCATCGCGTTGCCGTGCGGCCGGTCGCCAGCGCGCGGGACGGTAGCGTAGTGATGATAACGATAACCTATGATTGCGGCGCGCCGGCGCCTTGCACGACGCCGGAGATTCCTGCATTAGCCCTTGGCTCGTCCTCCAGCTGGAGCGCTCAATACGTGACGGTGGCGCCGTTGCCGCCATCCGCTCCGCGCTCAAGATTTGTGTTCATGTGGGATCCGGTGCCCGCGTGTGTTGCAAGCGCTAAGTTTGTAGCGGACGCGTATGCCGGCCTTTGGACCGGCGGCGGCGGTCCAGACATTGGGGAATGTTTTGGCAAGCTACCGGCGCCTCCGCCGGGCTCGAAACCCGACACGCAGGGTCTCCACAAACCCATTCCCCCGATTCAGCTGCGGACGCTGCCGCCGATGCGCCTGCCGCCGTCGCCGGCCATCCCGCCTGGTCGCAAGCCGTCTTGAAGAACGGTGCGCGCTGGCGCAGAAGACGGGAACATCTTTTTGAGAAAGGCTGAGGCAATGCGGACGCGCTTCATTGCAAGACTGTTTCTGGGGATCGGCGCCATCGTCGCGCTGGTCGCGCAAGCTGAGGCTCACGGCGCCATCGCCATCGGCGGAAATACCAAAGGCAGCCCCCACGGCAGCGCCTATGGCCTGAGCTATTCGTTTGCGACCAAGGCCCAAGCCCGGTCGAGAGCTCTATTGGAATGTGAAAAGCATCGGGCAGGCGTCGGCACGCCTTGCAAGATCGTCGCCGTCTACGCGCGCCGATGGGCCTCCATCGCCGCCGACCCGAAAGGCGACACGCCGGGCATCGGCTGGGCGGTCGATGCGGACAAGAAGTCGGTGGAAGCCTTTGCCCTCTACAAATGCAAAGCCACCTCGCCCGACGACAGAAAGGAATTCTGCGCGGTCGCTCTGACCCAACAGGATGAAAGGCCGTAGCGCCGGAACGGCAAGAGCTCCGCCGCATTCGCCGGCTCCAGCAGATTATCTTCCCCCGCAAGGGGGGAAGATAAAGAAGTGCGGGCGCGCGGAGAGCCGGCGACGAGGCGGCGCCGCGCTATTGGCTGCGTGCGAAGATGAGCGTCAACAGACCAAAAATGAAAAGAGCGGCGCCGCGGAAGGCCCACGTCAAATGGTTCGCCATCCAGCCGAGCGGCACGACGCCTGTTCCCTGCAACGGCCACCCAGCGCCCAAAAGCATCGCGACGATGCTTGCAATCGTCAGTGTCAGTTTCACGCGGCCGTGCACTTGAACCTTGCGCCTGGCGCGCGCGCCGAGGGCCCCGTCAAAGCGCGGTGAACTTGCCGCAATGCTCGTGCGCGATTGCCGGACCGGCACTTCTCGTCTGCCGGCGGCCGGCGACAAGACTATCAATGCGTTCAGCGAAAGCGGCAATGCGATTGCGAGGCCCCAGAGCCCGGCGACCACAGCCGATGGAATCGGCGAGATCTGCGTGACGAGGAGCGGAAACAGAAACGCAAAGCCCAGCCCGGCGACGATCGGCAAGACGAGCGCCGCGCTCGACCAGGCGAGCCACTCCCGAAACGTTTCAGGCGCGCGCAACGTAATCCTCCCGCTGCAAATTGGCGACACGTAACGTCGCGCCGATACCTCAGGTTACACCGCCTTCGCGCGCGCCACATGTGCCCGACCATACGTGTTGGTATAGGCGACGTAACAAACCGGAGCGCTCACGCGACGGCAGACGGAAGGGGGGACAGACTCGGCGCCTACTCGTCTTCCGGCTGGTGCAGGCGATGTTGGATCGCGCTCTTGATGGCGCGGTCCAGCGCGTTGGGGCCTGCGATATGTTTGATCATGTCGGTGCGCGCGTTGCCGCCGATCTCGACGATCTCCAGATTGCCGATATTGAGCAGGCGCTGCCACCACGTTTGATGGATGCTGGTCTCCACGATGCGCTGCAGGTCGAACTCGCGTTTTTGGAAGCTGAAGATGCCGCCGACCACGATCAGCGTCGCGTCGGAGGAATGCAGGTTCTCGAACACGCCGTAGCGCCAGCTCGACCACAGTGCGACATGCAGCACCAGGAACATGCTGGCGAAGTTGAGCGGGAAGAACGCCATCGCCACCGGCCCGTTATTGGGCAGGAAATTGTAGACCGGGATCACCCAATCGAACCATTGGGTCGAGACGAAGGCGAGAGTGGTGAGAAGCACCACCACCCAGCGCCCCACGCGCATCAACCAACCCACAAGAAAGATGTGCTGGAACGCGTGCCCCGCTTGAAGGAGAAGGTACCAGGCGGCGAGCAGCACCGCGAAGAGGGGAAGCGTGTCGTCGCGTGCCGCGTCGACGAGCGAGGTGAGCCAACCGGGTAAGGCAGAAAAGAATTGGTCCGCGAGCGTGCCGATGAACGCGAGGCTGGTCGTCAGATGGGCGTGAATGAAGGCGAGCGTCGAGTTGCACCACGCCGCAAACGTTTGCGGAAACGAGCGCACGACCCAGGCGATCCACCCTAAGAAGAAAAGGGTGGTGAGAAACGCGATCTGGATCGGCACCCACACGGCATACCACGTGAACGATCGCCGCTTGGCGCCCGGCGGATACAAATCTTCGTTCAGCTCCTTTTCGTTGCCGTCGTTGATTTCGCCGGTGCGAATGTCGCGCAAGAGCACGAGCCAGTGCAGGCCTGTTTCGTAGATCAGCGCTTCGCCTTTGCCGGCGAAGGCGCGGATGCGGCGCGCATTGATGAAGGGCAGGCGCACCAGCTCGAGCCACAGCCACGTCAGCGTGAACGAAACCCAACCGAGCCACGTCCACGCGCCGGCACTTTGCGCCTTCAAAACCAGATTGGTGGCAAAGCTGGCGTTGGGATCGACGTTGACCCCGCCGTACCAGAAGGCGCCCGCTTCGATCACGAGGCTGATGATGAGCGCGAACCAGCGCAGGACTCGCGGATCTTCGAATTCGAACATGGCCCCACCGCGCTAACCCCGCGGCCCCCCAGTTGGCGGCGGGGCGCAACTTAGCACCGGGACCGGGGCTGCTGCTGTTGCAAAATTAAGCCGCTAGAGTCCAAGAATGCACGCGCGGCGTGTTTGCAGAGGCGCCCGCACACCTCGGCGGCGAATGCTTGACCTGGCTTGGCTTTGCGGCCGCGCGCATGGCGGTGATGGGTGGGCTCGTCACCTTCATAAACGTCGTGGCCGAAGCGCGCGTTGGCCAAAGTCCGGATGGCGCGAGCCCGATGGCTCACGCTCATTAGCTAATGGCCAAGGCTATGAGGCCTTGCTCGGAGCTGGCCGAGCGATGAGCGAGACCGCGGCAAGCATCAGCAACGAAAGGACGGCAACGAGGGACACGCCGCCAAGGAACAGCGGTGCGGTGAAATATACTGGGTCGTGCATGAACGTGATTATCGATATTGGTAGGGCCGCCACCGCAATCGCATTGACGGCCAGAACCTGACGCGCCCAACTCTGCGACCTATTGCGGTCTGCGGCGGCGAGCCACGTCGTGTAGCCAATCGGAATGAGGAGGACGCCGACCAGCACATGGTTCAGCATCGTTGGCCCCAGTGCTAGCTGGTAGGCCGCTCTTGATTTCATCCCATTGAGCAAGTCCGGAATATGTCGGGTCGCAATCAGATGCACTATGCCCAAGACGACGAGAAGAATTCCGGCGGCCTGGAGAAATTTTGAAGCGAGTTTTTGCATCTGCGCCGCCGCCCTCGCCTGAGTTGGAAGCGTATCATAGGCTGCGGGGAAAACTTTAGCGAGGAGGTGCCCCGACCCGCTGCCTTTCGGATGCGCGCGACGTTAGGCGGTCAAGGCGCGCTTCTTCTGCTCGTATTCTTCCTGCTGAAGTTCGCCGCGCGCGTAACGCTCCTGCAGAATCTGGAGTGCCGTTTTTCCGCCCTTGGATTGGTCGGCCATCCATCTGAAAAGCAACACGGCGCCGAGGATGATCACCGCCCAAAAGAAGATCATGAAAATTCCTCCAAAGCCCATGCCCCAGCCCCAGCCGCCGCCCATACCGCCAAAGCAGCCTGTCCAATTCGGCATTGCCGCCTCCTATTTCCACGACTGGAAATTCTAGACGCGCAGCGCCGCGCACACATTGATGTGGGTCAATCGCGGGGCCGATCAATTCACGCCGGCGCGCCGCTTTACGTGACCGCTTGAGAATGTCTTGAAGATGCGCGACGCGCCCGGCGGGGCGATCTCGAAGTTGATCGCCAACTCGTCTTTCGCGATCAGTTCGTAGGTCAAGCGAAACGCGGGCGCGACGTCCGGTCCCTCGCTCACGAACGAAATGCGGTGATGGGGAACGATTTCGGCGGCGGCGTAGTGAATCGCATGCCCTTCGCTGTCGTAGAAATCCGCGCACAATTTGCCGCCGTCGATGTAGATCGGCATCATCAAATCCATCGTGCCGCCTTCGCGCAGCACGACATGATCGCGGCGAAGCAAGATTTTGGTTTGAAGATCCGGCTGAATCGACGACGTGCCGCCTTTGTTGGGGCCTTGACCCGGATCGGGTGCGGCCCACTCGCCGATCAGGAAGTCGGCCGCCGAGAGTTGCAGCGGCTCTCCTGCCGCCGATTGAACTTGAGCGAGAAGCAAGCCCGCCAACGCCATCAATCTCAACATCTTGCCTCGCCCGCCAATATGACTCGCGCGCGCGCCAGTCGGCTGCAATATTCTCGATGGCTTCGGATTCCACAACGAAATTGTCGCCGTCGAACGCCGGGACATTGAGATTGAGACATGCACGGTTATAGCCAAACGCCCGCCGGTTCGTTGGCGAAGACGCTCCTCCTTTGCCTTTGCGCAGGCGCGTTGATTGCCACGTGCCCGCACGCTCGCGCCGACGAAACCGCTCCGGCGGTCCAGAGCGAGCCGTCGCCGCCCGGCTTCGATGACTGGGTCGTCGCCGTTCGCGCCGATGCGGTGCGCGAGGGGATATCGTCTCAGAGTCTCGACGATGCGTTTCGCGGCGTGCACTTCAACGCCAGGGTCGTCGAGCTTAGCGAGAGCCAGCCCGAGTTCGACCGCCCGATCTGGGATTATCTGGACAGCGCCGTCTCCGACAAGCGCATCGAGCGCGGCGGCGAGCTCTTGGGCGAGGAGCGCGACGCGCTCGGCCGCGCCGCCGGCGAGTCCGCGGTGCCGCAATCCGTCGTCGTGGCGATCTGGGGCATAGAGAGCAACTACGGCGAGATCACCGGCCGCTTCAATATCATCGAGGCGTTGGCGACGCTCGGCTTCAAGCAATATCACGGCACTTACGGCCGCGAGCAATTGCTGGCGGCGCTCAAGATTCTGCAAGCGGGCGACATCGCGCCCGCGCAAATGACGGGCTCGTGGGCCGGCGCGATGGGGCAGGCGCAATTCATTCCGACTGTGTTTCTGCGTTACGCGCGCGACGGCAACGGCGACGGCAAGCGCGATATTTGGGGAACGAACGCCGACGTCTTTGCTTCGATCGCCGATTATCTGCACGCCAAAAGCTGGAGCGCCGGCGCGCCGTGCTTCGATGAAGTGCGGCTGCCGGAGTCGTTCGATTACATGCAGGCCGACGCAGCAAGCGAAAAGCCGGTGAGCGAATGGGCGAACGCAGGGATCGTGTCGGCGGCGGACGGCGGCGCGCTCACGAGCGCGGCGAACCCGGACGTCGAAGCGCCCTCGACGATTGCGCTTCCCGCAGGCCGTCTCGGCCCCGCGTTCATTCTCTATCCCAACTTCAAGGCGGTGCTCGCTTACAACAACGCGTTCTCCTATGGCCTGGCGGTTTGCCAATTGGCCAAGCGGCTCGATCACGGCGCACCGTTCAAAACCAGCTGGCCGCGCGACCAAGTGCCGTTGCTGTCGCGCACCGAGCGCATCGAGCTCCAGACGATGCTCGGCCAGCACAAATATGATGTGGGCGACCCCGACGGCGTGATCGGACAGCGCGCGCGGCGCGCGATCCGGGATTATCAGCGCGGCATCGGACTTGTCCCCGACGGCTATGCCACGGTCGAGCTTCTCACGCGCCTGCGCGAGACGCCGGCAAATTGAAGGCGATACGCAAGACTGCGGGGCTCACGCTGACACTTCCGCTCGGCGGATGTTTGGAGATCAGGCCTTGGCGATCAAACGGTCGGCCCCCCACGTCCGCTCGGCCAGTTGACATCTAGGAACGAAAGAGGAACAATTCTTCGCCGAGAGCCAAAAACTCTTGACATCGTCTCACAAAATGTCATATTCGTCTCATGAAATCAGATATTCGTTTTATGAATGAGCTATTTCGCATCGTGAACGGGGCACTTCGTCTCGACGTCGATAAGGTTCGGAATTACACGGCCTTCCTGGCCGATAAGCTCGAAAAGGACGGTGATGCGGCGTCAGCCGGCAGACTCCGCAAGATGCTTGACGAGAGCGATCACCAATTGCGGCCTGCCGACGCGAGCTTCAGGCGTACCCTGCCGGTCGATACCGACAGCCGCTTTCCGCTCATAGAACGCGTCAATCTCAAAGCCATAGACGAACCGCCAGTCGTACTTAGCCAGGATCAATGGGATGTCGTTAATGAGTTCCTAAGCATCGCCAAGAGCCACGCACAAGCAGACGCGCAAGGTATCACCGGCTCTATCAACCTACTGATGTACGGGCCTCCCGGGTCTGGGAAGAGTAGGTTGGCGCGCCATATCGCTCGCGAACTCGACTTGGAACTATACGTCGCGCGCCTTGATGGTTTGATCTCGTCGTTTCTTGGCAGTACCTCCAAAAACATCCGCGCGCTGTTTGACTTCGCGGCGAAGACTCCGTGCGTGTTGTTCCTCGACGAATTCGACGCGATCGCAAAACTTCGCGGCGACAGCCAGGAACTCGGCGAACTCAAGCGTGTAGTCAACAGCTTCCTCCAAAATCTGGATGCAATGGATTCTCAATCCATCATCCTGGCTGCGACCAACCACCAGGAGTTACTTGATTCTGCGGTTTGGCGGCGCTTTGGCTACCGCCTCGAACTCGATTTTCCAGGCATCGAAATTCGATCCCAGATGTGGCTGCAATTTCTTCGGTCGCTTGATTTCGACAACGACGACATTGATTTGCTTGCCGATCTCTCAGATGGATTCTCCGGCTCAGATATCGAAGAGGTCTCGCGAAGGCTAAAGCGTAGGCGCGTGATCGGACACCCGCCTCAACTGAAAGACGCGTTCCAGATTTTGCAAAACATCGGCATTGGGGAAGGCGAGAAGCGCAGGTTTTTGTCCCAACTGCGCGGCAAGAATGAGCACCTGATAGCGCAGGCACTGCGAAGAAGAAATAAAGCGCTTTACAGCACGGCAACTCTAGGTCGCCTCTTTGGTGTGTCAAAAGCCACAGCACACCGTTGGACTTCGATGAACGCTCCGACAAAACACATTCTGACGGAGGGTTCGAATGGCTGAACGGCTTCCAATCAAGCTCATCATGCCGCAGCAGTACAAGGAGAAGAGAGTTTCGGGTGGTGGAAGCAAGCCGAAGCCCTTTCGGCAGGTCACCGACGGTTCCCGAACGAGTTTGACGAGGCAGATTTTAGCAATTCGCGACGTTGTCTCGCCGCAAATCGTAGAGACTGAAGTCGCTCCGGTGCGCGTGAAGCTATTGCCGCAAGCCGCCGCGAAAACCCACAGGCCTGAAAACCTTTTCAGCTCCGACACTTGCCCGATCGTCGGCGCGGGTCGATTAGGCGAATTGTTCATCAAAGCCACGACCAAAGGCTTAAGCAATCTCGCGGAAGTGATCGGTACCGGAAAATCAGACCAAATCATCAAAGAAATCTCAAGTGTCGAGGCAATCGAGGCCGTAACTCCAAGCCTTCGTCGAAAAGGAGTTGAACCGACCGATCTGCTGCGCAAGAGCCCCCGTCGAAAAGGTGGATTTTTAACGCGCGTTCGGCTGTTCAATTTTGGACCCGACGCTGCACAACCGCGACTTGTCGCCGACTTTGAAAGCGTATGCCGAGAGCGAAAAATTTCTCTTAGCAAGGCCGGATACTCTGCGACTAGCTATATCTACGGGGCAGAGTGTCGTTCAGTTGAGGACGTAGATGCGCTGTCTCGGGTCGTCGGCGTGCGGTCCATTGCCAGTATGCCATTCATTCGAACGCTTCGCCCAAAAGTGTTCAATGCAAAGCCTCTCCCGAAGCTCGTACGCCGCGACGAGGTCACCGGCGACGTGCCGGTTGTCGTTGTTGTCGACAGTGGTGTTACTAACGACATACCGGCGTGAACTCCTGGATCGTGGGAAGGGAATCGACTGTCGCGCCTCAATACCGGAACGATGAGCATGGAACATTCGTCGCAGGCCTGGTTTGCTGGGGCGCGGCTCTCAACCCAAACGTAACAGGCATTGACGCAAGCCCTTGCGCGATCTTCGACCTGCAGGTCCTACCGAATGATGATCCATCACGAGGCGACACGGATTCCATTGGCGAACAGGAATTGCTCGTTACGCTGGAAACGGCCCTGAAAGCTCACGCGAACGAATTCAAGGTTTGGAATCTGTCGCTTGGGACCGACAAGCTTTGTTCACTCGACGAATTTTCGGAATTCGCTGAGGAACTCGACAATCTGCAGGAAAAATATCAGGTATCATTCGTCATAAGTGCCGGCAACTACGACAGTCCGCCGTTACTAAGTTACCCACGTGAAAAGGCTCAAGTTGAACTGGGCCGGATAACGACTCCTGCGGACAGCGTGTTGGGGATAGCGGTGGGCTCGATTTCTCATGTTGACTACAAGAAAAACGGTCCGAGGGAACACGAGCCTTCCGCGTTTTCGCGTCATGGCGCGGGGCCAAATTACGTCATTAAGCCTGACCTAGTTCACTACGGTGGAGCGTGCTCGACCGATGCGGTGCACCAATCGGGCATTCGTTCAGTGAACACTGCCGGGTCGGTGGAAGACTTAGGGACCAGCTACGCGACGCCTTTGGTCTCGCACACACTCGCGCAGATTTATCATCAGATCACGCCCACTCCGACGCCAGTTCTTGCGCGAGCACTGCTGACTCACCATGCGCGCGATCCCAGAACTCAGTCGCGAGTCCCCGATGGGGAGGAGAATTACTTCGGGTTTGGGTTACCCGCGCCAGTGCCGTATTGCCTTGAGTGCACTCCTTATTCCTCGACGCTTGTGTTCGACGAGGCGCTTCGACCTGGCTTCTTCCTAGAATGGGACGACTTTCCATATCCGGCGTCCCTCCGGCGCAAGGGCCGCTACTTCGGCGAGATTTGGATGACTGTCGCATTCGCACCGGCTCGGGGTGCGAGGTGGGGAAGCGAATACTGCGAAACTCATATCGATGCTCATTTCGGCGTCTATAGAGACAAGGTCGCGCGAGACACTGGCGAGGTTATCTCCAAGTTCGAGGGTTTGGTTCCCCCTGAGCACAAGAATCCGGGCTTGCTGTACGAGTCGTATCAGGTGGCACACTTGCGCAAGTGGGCACCTGTCAGAACCTACCATGGCAATCTGGGTGAAGGTGGCAAAGCTGGCAACCGATGGCGCCTAAAAGTGCAATTGCTCGCCAGACACGGCATCGATGATGGAGACGCGTTGTTAGCACAGCCGTTCTCTCTGATCATCACGATCGCTGATCCAGAGAAGAAGGCACCGATCTACGATGAAATGACCCAAATACTTCTAAACCGATTCAAGTCGCAAAATTTGGCGGTGCGAGCGAGGGCCCGCGTTCGGGACGAACTCTAGCTGCTTGTGTAAACGCCGAGGAACTGAAGATCAACGCGCGGCATCTTTGGCGGGGCGCGGCGGCGATCGGCTGGAACGATTGCGATTTTCGTGATTAGGGTGACGAGATGGATCAAGATGCGGTCAGCCAAGCCTTCAACGGGTTTTTCCAAGCCATGTTTGCCGGGCTGGGCGACGCTCTCTTTCCCATCGTCGTTCTGGTCCTCTCGGCCTATGTCGCCGCGCCCGCCATTGCCTCGATCTTGTTCGTCTGGGCGGGCGCGCGTTGGCCGCTGCTCGAGCGCTCGATCATTGCGGCCTGCGTAGCCGGCGTCGTCATCAGCTTCGTGGCCGGCGTCGTGTTGCTCTACGCGGTCGTGGGCGTCGCCAAAAGTTTCGCCGCGGAACACGCGATCTATCTGATGCTGCCTTATCCGGCCCTCGCCATCGTGGCGCTTGCCGGTTGGTTTCAATATCGCGAGCGCGCGACGTTTTCGCGCGCGCGCGGAGCGGCGCTCGCCGGCGCCGTGCTCCTGCCGGTTGTTCTCTGGCTCCTTGGCTCATAGTAAATCGCACCGACAGAGCAATAGAATTAGAGCAATAGAATTTGAGGAGTGAGAGAATGGATCTTGGCGGTAAGACGGCTCTTGTCACGGGCGGTTCTGGAGATATAGGCGGCGCGATCGCAAGAGCGTTGGCGGCAGCCGGCGTCGATGTCGCGGTCACCTATGTCGGCAGCGCGCAACGGGCAGCCGAAAGTGTCGCGGCCGTGCAAGCCGCAGGCAGGCGCGGCGTCGCCATTCAGCTTGATCAGCGCGACGCCGCCTCCATTGGAGCATGCGCGGCGACAGTGCTGAAGGCGTTCGGCAGACTCGATATTCTGGTGAACAACGCCGCGTGGAATATCGGCATCCCCTTTGGCGACCTCGATGCGCTGACATCCGACATTTGGGACCGCGTTCTTGAGACCAATCTGCGCGGGCCGTTCTTGCTGGCGCGGGCATTTGCCCCCGAGCTTCGCCGCCACAAGACCGGACGGATCGTCAATATCGCTTCGGTCGCGGGGCTTTCGCCTGGCGGCAGCAGCATCGCCTACGCTTCAAGCAAAGCGGCTTTGATCCATCTGACGCACTGTTTGGCGGTGGCTATGGCGCCCGGCGTCACGGTCAATTGCGTCGCGCCCGGCCTCGTCGAAGGGACGCGCATGGCCGATCGATTGCCTGAAGCCGTGAGACAGGGCGCGCGAAGCCAGGCGGTACTGGGCCGAACGGGAAGCGCTGAGGATATCGCCGCCCAAGTGGTCACATTTTGCCGCGCGGAGTCCGTGACGGGACAAGTGGTGGTCGTCGATGGCGGCATGCCCGTCGGCATGCGCTGAGTTGAAAGTATACTGGCCGCAATAGTTTTGGGTGAGTGACCACACGATGCCTTTCGTCCGCGAACCGCTGCTCAATTCCGTTCCGATCAAGGATCTGCGGCCGACGCAGATGACGGTCGGCATGCGCGAGGTCGATTTCATGCGCCAACGGTGGCGCGAGCGCGCCGACAAGAGCGGTGCGGAATTTCTCGGCCGCCATCTCATCCCCGCCGTCGTCGGCCCGAAGGATCGCCATTACATCATCGATCATCATCACCTCTGTCGCGCGCTGCACGAGGAAGGCGTCAAAGACGTCGCCGTCACGGTCGTCGCCAAACTGAACAAGCTCGAACGCGAGGCGTTTTGGGTGGTGCTCGACAATCGCGGCTGGATGCATCCCTTCGACCGCGAGGGCCGGCGCCGCGGCTATGAGGATTTGCCGAAATCGATCGCCGACGTCGAAGACGATCCCTTTCGCTCGCTCGCCGGGGAATTGCGTCGCGCCGGCGGCTTCGCCAAGGACACGACGCCCTTCAGCGAGTTTCTCTGGGCCGACTTCTTGCGCCGCCGCATCAAGCGCAAGCGGGTCGAGGAAGATTTCACCCGCGCGCTCAAGAAGGCGCTCGCGCTCGCCAAAAGTCCGGACGCGGACTATCTCCCCGGCTGGTGCGGCGCGGCAGCGCACGACTAGCGGCAACAGGCACCTACCATCTTGGGTGGCGCTTGCCATCCGGTTATGCCGTAGAAGCTCATTTGCAACGAGGCAAGAACCGGTGGTCTTTTCCGTGAAATCAGCGCTCGCGCTCACAGGTCTACTCGCGACGGCTTCGCTCGCGCTCGCCGCGAACGCGACGTCGCCTGCCGCGCCGCCACAGGCGCCGCCAGGATGTCATTCGGAGGAGGGTAAGCAATTCGACTTTTGGGTGGGCAGATGGAACGTGTACCCCAGGCAAAAGCTCGATCAACATATTGCCGACAGCTTGATCGAGAAAAAATATACGGGCTGTGCCATCCGCGAGAACTGGATGCCGCTCTTACCGAAAGGCGAAGGCGGCGGAAGCTTGAGCACTTATGTCCCGGACAAGAAAATCTGGCGCCAATTTTGGGTGGATTCTGCCGGATCGGCGGCAAACTTCACAGGCGGTTGGAATGGCAAATCGATGGTCATCACCGGTGTATGGGCGACGCCCGCCAATCCCAGCCAAATGACACGAATGAGCTACACGCCTCTTGGCGATGGCACGGTGGAACAACGCGGCGAGACGTCGGACGACGGCGGGAAGACCTGGCGGCCTGGTTTCGATTTAATTTACAAGAAGGCGAAGAACTAGAGCGGGCACCCGCGCCGCGAAGTTCGCGAGGCGGTTCGCGTCACTTGATGGTGACAGTCAGGCGGAACGGTCCAAAGGCGCCTTCGGCCATCAAATTGGGGCTCACGACGAAGGTGTAGGTGCCCGTCAAGGTGAGCGGGATGGCGTTCGGCAAACCCGGCCCGTCGCTTTGCCCATGGGGATCGGTGATGACCACGCGCACCGTGGCGCCGCTCTCGTTCCAATAAAATGTTTGACCCTTGCGCGCGCGAAACGAATAGGCGCAGCAGTCGGCGTTTTGCACCGTCCGCCCTTGGAGCGTGATCGTGTCGGTGCCGCGCGCCATATGAATGACAATAGGACAGTCTAGCGCGCCCGCCACGCACGCAGCCGACGCGTCGCTCACGCCGAACGCCGACAGCAAGGTCGCTGCGGCGGCAACGCGCATCGAACCCGAACCTCTACGCAATGCAGGTCTCCCCTTCAGTCATCGCCGCCAAACAGACCAAAGCCCGGATCGTCGCGAGTGCCGCGTGCGCGGTCCCGCCGTTGCAGCCCGACCGAGACGACGACGGTCAGAACGACGAGGGCGATGAGTCCGAGAAGGAGCCCGATCGCGACCCAGGCATTGCCGGTGATCGACGGCGCATGCGCGACCGCAAGCGCCGGCGACGGTATCGACGTCGCCAGGAGAACCGAGAGGAGGATACTTCTTCGCGCGAACATGCTTGATGCCTTTCGCAAGAGCGGCGCTCTTCATTTAGCCAATCGCCGTGGCGACTTTGTGGCGGAACGACGCGCGCGGCCGCGTTCTCATGCATGTCCAAACGCGAATTCTGTGCGCAACCTATCCGGCTCTTGGACTTACGGTCAGCATTTGGTCACACGCCGGCCAGATCGAAGCTGGCGCTTCAAGGCGCAAGCTTGAGCGTCGACTGCATCACCGTCACTTCATAGGGATCCCAGGTCGAGAGCAGCCAATAGATCGTCGCCCGCTTCGCCTCGCCGGGTCCGGGCGGTGTCAGGTTCTGCGTGTAGCGGCTCATCACGAAGGGCGCGTAGAGATAGCCGAACGTGAGCCCAGGCGGCCACGAACTCGTGCGCCCGGGACAAGGCGTGCCGGGCTTACCCCAGAAGAGCGTGCAGAAGAGGCTGGGATCTGCGGCCGCGCTCAAGAGCATGGTGGGCGCCGACCACGGTCCCCATGGCGCCGGCGCCGTGCGCGCTTCGACTTGCCAGCCGCCGCAGGTGTAGAGCATCAGCCAAACTTGCAGGGGCGCGTTCCACGTCACCGAATGCTCGCCGACGCAACGCTCGTCGCCCGATGGGCTCAAGGCGTTGGCGCTGTCGGCGTAGAGTTCGGCGCCCGGGGGCGGCGCCCACTGGCTGCCGATGTGGCCGCTCTGCCATTTGGCATAATCGATCCAGATGGGACCGCCGCTCGCGTTCGTGCCGGCGTAAAACTTCCAGGTGTCGAACGCGCCGAACGTCGCCTGCGGCGCCAACGCGAGATAGGGAATGCTCATCCGGTAGCGCGCGACGCCGAAGACGGGGATCGGCGCTTCGTAGCCCAGTTTGTAATCGACGCCGCGCTTGCGGGGCAGGGGCGGGGCCGCCGTCACATAGACAAAGCCGTTGGGCATCGGCGCCACGTAGTGAGTGCTGATCGGCGGCGCGACTTGGGTGAACGCGAGCGGATTTGCGTCCGTCGAGTAGGCGAGCACGCTTCGCCCGATGCTGTTGCTGGCGGTGATCTCCGGACAGAACGCGCCGGCGGGCGGTAACTTCAGGGGCGTCTTCGCATCGGGCCAGAAGAGATCGGGAAAGACGCAGTGATCGGTCCAGAAGAAGGCGAAGAAATTGCCGCCCACGGTGATGCCGCCGGTCGGCACGTTGAACGCGCCCTGCTGGATTGCCGGCGTCACCGTCGGCCTTCCGAGTCCGCGCCGCCCCGCACCGAAGAAACTCATGTCGAGACAGGTCTTGCTGTCGGGCGCGGCGGTGCGCTTCGTGCGGCCGAGCGCGTCGTCGGGCGGAACCGTCGGCACCGAGCCCGGCGGATGACCGTCCGGCACTGCGTCGCCGAAGAGGAAATAGAGTTGGCCCGTATCGCTCTCGACCGGAAACCCCAGATCGATGCCTTGCAACCCATAGCGCGTTTGGGTTCGCGCATCGGTCGTGGCACCCGTGAGCCAATCGGTCTCACCCGTGAGTTGGCAAATCTTCGTGCTCGCGCCCACGACCGACAACGTCGAAGCATCGGCGGGAGCGGTGATGACAACGACGGCGAGCGCCGCCGTCAGGACTGCAATCGCGCGCGCCAGACTCATGGAAGTCGCTCCTCGTCTACCCGCCCGGCCATCAAGCTTCGATATTAATCCATTGCGGCGAGATCGTCTTGCCCGAAGTAGGCCGCCGCGACAGCATCGTCAGGGCGTCGCGCCGTAACCCGCATACGCCCTTCTTGCGTTCTGTCACCGCCAATTTAGGCTCAGCGTTGACGAACTCTTCGTTTGGCCACGCCGAGGCGCGTGGATTCCTGCGTCCTTAATGGGGTCTCTCTCTAATGAGAGCGGTCAATTGACTCGTGCTCCAGGCGTTGTCGACCGTTTGCGTGGGTGCGGCGACCGTGGCCTGGAAACCAGTCGGATAGAATTTTACTGACATCTGAATATATTGGTCCGCTCGGCGAAGGAACGTCTCGCGTTTTTCGGCCTCGATCGTCTGGTCGATGCTTAATCGATAAAAAATGCTGGCAATCAGATGTGCGACCCAGCCGGTGCGCTGGCGGCAGAATCCTTCTGCGCTTTCGTAACAGAATTTCGCGTCGAACCGGTCGGACGCGAGAACCTGTACATTCCTCGGATCGTCCGCATAACGGACAAGCCAATCGATCGCGCGGTAGAGATCGCGATTGGGGCGCATGATGCGCTGTAGCTCCCCTTCGAAATAGAGCGTGTGGCCGCTGGACGCGGACAAGCCCGCAAGCGACTCCAGCGCCTTATCGGCCTTGTCGAAGGCACCGTTATTTATGTCTGTGTGGATTTGTTCAGCTAGTGCGATCACTTGACCGTCGCGTTCGCTTGGCGACGACAGTTTGCCGCCGATTGTCCATACGAGCATGCTGACGACGATCGCCAGAAAGCCGGCGCCGCCGGCGACCATCCATTTCCGCGCGCGCCAAGCGCCAGTGGCACGACTGCGTCGCGGACTTGAGAGCGTCGATGCCATGTCGGCCAGGGCCGGACCCTGTAGGCTCTTGATTGTTTCGACGAGGCTCTCGATGTGCGCCGCCAGAGGTGGCGTGAGTGCATCAAGCCAATGGAGGTTGCCGAGAAAGAATTCAAGCTTGCTGGAGGGTCCCACGTTCTCGATGCGAAACGGCAATATCGGCATCTCGCGATTGGCGGCGCGTTCGATCTCCCTGCGCACCTGAGACGACTGGTTGGCGTTTTCGGAGAAAATCAGGACCATCAATCGGCATCGATTAATCCCAATCATGATACCCTCGGCCCATTCGGTGCCGGGGTCGATGTCACGTGGCGCAATCCAGCAGCGGATGCCAGCGAATTCAATGCCTGCGCACACGGCGTCCGCCGTGAGCTTGTCCTTGTGCGAATAGCTGATGAACACGTCCAAGGTGATGCTTCCCCCGCCGGAGCAATCCAGCCCCACAGCAATTAGCCAAGCGGCGTCATCGTTTCAATCCGGGCGTTCCCATGTTGCGGTCAACCGTCGGCGCATGTCCGCGGATTTAGGCGTCTGACGCCATCGATACTCCTTCTTGCGTTCTGTCACCGCCAATTTAGGCTCAGCGTTGACGAACTCGAAGAGATGTGAAGCCGCAGATGAAAACAGTAACCGTGGAGACCGGCGAATTCGCCGGCTGGACCTACTGGCCCGACGAGCCGTTCGAGGCGCAGACCGCGGGCCCTTTTTTCTTTCGCGAGGACGCGAAGGGTCCTGTTGCCGCGTTCCGCGCCGAGCGCAAGCATATGAACGGCGCCGGCATTATGCACGGCGGCGCGTTGATGACCTTCGCGGACTTCGCCTTGTTCGGCATCGCGCTCCACACGATAGAGGACGGCGGCTACGGCCTGACTGTTGCATTCACGTCGGAGTTCCTCGACGGGCCAAAGGAAGGCGAATACGTCGAGGCCCGCGGCGAGGTGCTGCGCGCCGGCGGCAGTTTGGTATTCGCGCGCGGCCTCGTCACAGCTGACGGCCGCCCATGCCTCAACTTCTCGGGCACGATCAAACGGGTCAGGCCAAAAGGATAGTGTCGGCTGAGGGCCAGGAGCGGCTTCGAAACAGTCCGCATCCGCATGAGAGTTCAACCCCTCCTACTATTTGGTAGTAACCTGCCTTACGGTGCCCCGCCGCGAGTCTCGCGGTGGGAGAAAACAATGGGAAAATTATTGGCATCGATAGCGCTCTTGCTTGCGTCGACGACGATGGCGAGCGCGGAGTCTTTTACGTTCACATCGACGGCGACGACCGCGAACCAGGTCGGCGGGCCCGTTGCCGGCGGCAAACCGGTCGGCGCCTCGTTCTCGACCGGTGAAAGCACCACGATCTTTGCTTCCGGCAAGAAGGCGACGTCCAAATTGCAATGCGCCAATTGGTCGGCGCAGCCGGGCCAGCTCTTTACCTCGCTCGGCTTTTGCACGGCCGATGACGGGACGAGCAAATACACGGTCGCCTTTTCCTGCCAGGCGATGGACGAGAAAAATACGGTTGCCGATTGTTGGGGCCGTCTGACCGGCGTATCGGGCGCCTATCAAGGCAAGGCCGGTACCGCGTCATGGCACGGAACGCAGAACGCCGACGGCAAATCCGGCGCGGCCTCCGGCCAAGGCGCTTGGAACTAAGACGTACGATCGGGCGCGCGACAATGATCGTGCGCCCGGCGCTTGCCTTCATTGATCTCAAAAAAAGGAAAACAATATGAGAAGAACAGCGCTCGCATGCGCGCTCGTTGCGTTCGCGGCCGGTCCGGCTTTCGCGACCGACGAAGCCGACGTCAAGGCGACGGTGACGCGGTACAACGATCATTTCAACAAAGGCGAGACCAAGGAGCTCGTCGCCCTTTGCACCGCGCAAACCACCATCATCGACGACTTCGCGCCGCATTCCTGGCAAGGCGCCGCGACCTGCGCCGATTGGTCGGCAGCACTCGCCGCCTCCGACAAAGCGGCCGGCATCACCAACGAGAAGGTGACCCTCGGCAAGCCATGGCACGTCGCCGTCACCGGCGATCGCGCTTACGCCGTCTATCCGACGCATTATTCCTACAGACTCAAGGGCAAGCCCGTCACCGAACAAGGCGTCTGGACGTTCGCGCTGCAGAAGAGCGCCGACGGCTGGCGCGTCGCCGGTTGGGCGTGGGCGCAGCATTAGCCCTCGCTCGGCAAGAGCTCGTGCAAGCTTGAATAAAGAATGAACAATCCGATCGCTGTGAAGAGGAACACGCTCATCCATTTCAGCAACTGAGGCGTAAGGAACTTCGCGGCACTGGTCCCGGCGAATGCAGCCATGACCGTAACGGTCCACAACGCCAGTATGGCTCCAACGCCAACCGAAACCGGGCTCCCGGTGTGAGCAACCAGCGCTGCGGTGGCCAACTGCGTAAGGTCGCCCCACTCTGCTGCGAATATCACCAAGAAGCTGACCAACCAGATCGGCCGGTGCGCTTTGCCTTGCGCAATGCGTTCGCGTTCCTTTTCTCCCTCGTCGCCTTCATCGCGACGGTAGGCGAGCACGGCGAACGCAAGGAAACCCAGACCGGATGCAACTTTGATCGGCGTCTCCGGCAATAGAGTGAGCACGCTACCCGCCGCGACCGCGACAAGCGTCTGTATGGCAAACGCTAGCCAAGCGCCGGCAATGACGTCCCTTGCCCGATACCTGGTGGCGAGAATCAACGCGGCGAGCGCAGTCTTATCGGGTAGCTCCGCGACGAAAATAATTCCAAACGTTGAAAGAATGATGGGCAAGGAAAGCATCATACACTCGCGAATCGGAGAGATTTTCCCTCAGCCTATGACGAAAGCGATCCGGGCCAACCGCGCCGTTTGCAACGCAGTAACGGGTTGAGAAATGCACCGCCGCGCGATGTCCCGCCCGATCAGCGCCTTGAACCGGGCCGGCACTAGCGCCGTCGCTTGCGTCTTGCCGGCCGCGAAGCCCGCGGCCTTAGGCGAAGCGTCCGGCCGAGCCGCGGCGGAACCAAATGTGTTTCGGCCGTTCGGGAAAGTGCAGGGCGCCGATCCACACGGCGAGCCCGGCCGCCGCGCTCGCGATATCGCGGCCATGGATGGAGAGCGCGTTCCACGCGCCCACGCCCGTGAACCAGATGGCATTGAACTCGGGCCGCGCGATCGGCAGTCCCACCCACACGGCCGCGGCCAAGCCGACGGCCAGCATCAAAGCTGAAAACTTACCCATTGGGCGCCCCTCCCACATATGAAGGAGAGGCCGAACGCACTGCACAGTCAACAGAATCCGCAAGAGTATCTATCTTCCCCCCCGCTTGAGGGGGCCGTCTTCGCTGAAGCTACGCCGGCCTTGTGCGCGCAATTCGCCCGCCGAAGCATTTTGCGGAGGCGGGAAGGTGGATGCCGGCGCGCTCACGCGACGGCAGACGGAAGGGGGGACAGCGCTTGCGAGTCTGTCCCCCCTTCCGTCTCGCCGCTCACTGACGTTCGCGTCGATCCACCTTCCCCCGCAAGGGGGGAAGATATTGATGTGCGCATGTTGTCGGCCACTGATCGCAGCGCTCGCAGTCTTCGCGGCCGGGGCGGCGAGCGTCGCGCTCGTCAGTCGATGGATTTGAAGAAGCGCTCGTAGCGGATCGCCCACGGCCACTTCCAGATTTCCCAGATCCCCGCCTTGCAATTGTATTCGTCGTAACAAATCGGCGAGAAGAAAACGAACTGGGCTTTGCCGATCAAGTTTTCTTCCGGAACGAAACCGACGCCGGAATAGCTGTCGCGGCTGTCTGAGGAGTCGTCGCGGTTGTCGCCCATCATGAAATAGTGGCCGGCCGGCACGACGAATTCCGCCGTGTCGTTGAGCGGCCCCTTCGGGTTGCAGGCGAGGATGTCGTGCGCGACGCCGCCCGGCAGCGTTTCCCGGTAGCGCGGCACCGGCTGTTGGATCGGGCAATCGGAGTCTTCCTCCGCGAACGGCTCCGCCTTTTCCAGTTTGACCGGTTCGCCGTTGATATGCAGCACGCCGGCGATCATTTGGATGCGGTCGCCGGGCAGGCCGATCAGCCGTTTGATGTAGTCGACTTGCAGGTCCGAAGGTTTGCGAAAGACGACGACGTCGCCGCGCTCGGGTTGAATTGAAAAGATGCGGCCCGAAAACGGCGCCAGCGACCACGGAAAAGAGTGGCGCGAATAGCCGTAGGAATATTTGGTGACGAGGATGTAGTCGCCGACGAGCAGCGTATCTTTCATCGAACTCGACGGAATATTGAACGGCTGGAACAAAAACGTGCGGATGAAAAAGGCGATCGCAAGGGCATAGACGATGGTTTTGACCGCCTCGATCAGCGCCGGCGAACGCCACCACGGGCGCGGCGATTCGGCGTCCATTCTTATCCCCCTCGTGAACCCGTTGGTTCAGTTCGGCGCTTGCGCCGGCGGTGACGTTGCAATGGCGCTCGACACGACCTCCTGTCCGCGCAGCAGGCGTTCGGCATAGGTCAGCTGGAAGTCGTCGAACTTCTCGCCGGGTCTGGGCTTCACCACGGGTCCGACGTGGGGCTTGGCTTGCGCGCCTTCGCTTTCGAAATGCTTGGGCAGGTCCGCCTCGGAGCGAATGTCGCCGGGGTTGGCCGAAGGCGGCGGTTCGGCCGTTTGCTCGACCTGAATATCGGGATCGATGCCGGTCGCCTGAATCGAACGGCCGGAGGGCGTGTAGTACTTCGCCGTCGTCAAACGCAGCGCGCCGTCGCTGCCGCCGGAAAGCGGGATCACCGTCTGCACCGAGCCTTTGCCGAACGAGCGCGTGCCGATGAGCCGCGCGCGCCTGTGGTCCTGGAGCGCACCGGCGACGATTTCGGACGCCGAGGCCGAGCCTTCGTTGATCAGCACGACCAGCGGCGCGCCCGGCAGAAGCTCGCCGGCGCGCGCATTGTAACGTTGGATGTCGGCGGCTTTGCGCCCGCGCGTCGAAACGATTTCACCCTGTTCGAGGAAGGCATCCGATACCGCGATCGCTTGATCGAGCAAGCCGCCCGGGTTGTTGCGCAGGTCGAGCACGATGCCCTTCAAGCGCCGCCCGATCTGCTTCTTGGCCTGATCGATCGCGCGCTCCAAACCTTCCTCGGTTTGCTCGTTGAAAATGGTGAGGCGGATATAGGCGATGTCGTTGTCGGCGCGGAAGCGCACGCTGTCGACGCGGATGATGGCGCGCGTCAGCGTCAATTCGATCGGCTTCTTCTCGCCTTTGCGCATGATGGTGATCCGCAGCTGGCTGTTCGCCGGTCCGCGCATCTTGTCGACCGCCTCGCTCAGCGTCAGACCTTGGATCGATTTGCCGTCGATCGTGGTGATCAGATCGCCGGCCTTGACGCCGGCCAGCGCGGCCGGCGTCCCGTCCATCGGCGAGATGACCTTGACGAGGCCGTTATCCATCGTCACCTCGAGCCCGACCCCGCCGAACTCGCCGCGCGTGGTGGTTTGCATGTCGGCGAATTCCTTCGCATTCATGTAGCTCGAGTGCGGATCGAGCGAGGCGAGCATGCCGTTGATCGCGTTTTCGACGAGCGCGTTGTCTGGAACCTCGCGCACATAGTCGTTCTTCACGCGCTCGAAGACGTCGCCGAACAAATTGAGCTGGCGATAGGTATCGCTGCTAGCTACCCCGCGCGTCATCGGCGCGGCAAAAATTATCGCCGCAACGAAGCCGATCGCGCCCGCAAGAATCGCCAGTTGGATTTTGCTCAACGGTAGCCGGTTCACCTCAGTCGCGCTCCTGCCGTGGATGTTGCGTCAAACTCAATAACCGCCGCCGCCGCCGGGTTTGGGCTTGCTCGTCCCTTGCGGTTTGTCTCCGCCCGGCTCGGGCCGCGGCGGCGCAACGTTCGGGCTGCGCCCCATCTCGACCTTCGTGACCGTGCCTTGGTTGTGGATATCGCACAGGTCGAACATCGTGCGCCAGCCGCCGGCGTATTCCTGAAAGTCGACCTTGCCGTCGCCGTTCCAGTCCATGACCGGCGAGGCGCCCACATTCAGGGAACGCAAATACTCGTTGACCGGTTCCACCTCGGCCTGACTAAGGGCGCCGTTGCCGTCTTTATCCCACTTCTTGAAGTCGGCCTTGAGACCGGTCTCGAGCTCGGCCCGCGTGAGGCTGCCATCCGGATTTGACACCAGCGGCGAGAGCCTCGCGCAATCCGAATTGGGCCGCGATGCGGATGCGGTCTGGCGCACCACCGGCGCGGGGGCGTCGCCGCCGCCGAACATCCCACACCCTTGCAGCAGCGGCGCGCAAAAGGCGACGACGATCGCGACGTTGGCGATTCCCGGCAACTTGACTTGGACGCGGCTCATCATCTTTTCCCCGGACGCTGGAACATGGCGTCAGCTTAGCATCAACGTACGGTCGTGCTCACCGCAAGTTGAACATTGCTCATTTGTAAGGCGTGGGCAAGTTGAACGACAATGGGCCGTGGCGGCTCAGGCGTGTTCCGTACACGGATAAAACGCGGGGGCGATTCTGCCGGCTCGTTTTACCGCAGAGGCTCATTCCCCGAGTGTCCGAATGCATACGGCGGCCTAATTCATCAAACCCGCACGAAGGCGCCGCAGCGACGGGCAGCCGCACCAACTGCGTGATCACATCGGCTTTGGGCACCTCGCGCCCGGCGGACATCTTGGTATCGGCGCGGGATGTATCGGCGTCTGCGCATCGGGGTAATAGACCATGACGTAGAGAGTTTTCGTCTGCAAATCCGTTCCTTGAAAGCCGTCGCCGAAATTGAAGCTCCACCCATAGTTCGGCTCCGGCAACGGCTTGGTCGTCGAACAGATGTTTTGGCCGGCGTCTCCGTTGCAAGACCAATAGAGATAGGGCTGGAAATTGTGGAACGCCCCGACTTTGACGTCGGGGACCGGCGTGACGAGCTGGCCTTCGCTGAGGTGCAGCTGGTTGTAATACAATTCGCCCAGCGGGTTTCCCGCGCAGCCGGCGACCGGGCTGGCGCTGCCGCAATGCGCCTTTGCGATTGGCGGCAATGCCCATTTCTCGTGCCCGCCATAGCCGTGGACGTTCATCTGTTGGACCCAGGAAAGCGCGGACGTGTGCGTCATCCCGCCGGTCGGGCTGAAGGTCGCGACGCCGTTGGAGTCCTTGAGGGCGAGACCGAACTTTTCGCTCGCCGCCAGATTGGCGTCCGCCGGCCAGGTGACGCAGCTGACGGGATCATAAACGGTCTTGCCGTCGGAGCTGAGTTGCAACCCGCCGCCGGCAGCGGCCGGCGGGCAGGGCCGTGGTCCGGCAACCATCGGCAACGCGTAGAAATAATTTTGATCGACATTGCTGCCTTGGAATCCGTTGTTGAACGAAAACGTATCGAAGCCGTTCTTGTTTTTCCCGGCGGCCTCCGCGGTCCAATAAATATTGGGCTGAAAATTCTTGAACGGGCCGACGCGGTTGCCGGAGATCCCAACGACCGAGCGCGGCCAGGAATAATGGAGTGAGTTGGCATAGAGCGACCCCAGCCCGCTCAGTGTGCAGTTGTAGCCGAAGTTGTTGTCCTTGCGGCTGTTGCACCCCTTGTCGACCTTGGGCGATGTCGGCAGCGTCCAATTGTTGTGGCCCCGATAATTGCGCGCGTTCATCGCTTTGACCCACGCGATCGCGGTTTGGTAATCCATCGAGCCGCTGTGGTTGATGTTTGGAACTTGGAACGTCTCCTTCGCGGCGAGGTTGGCGTCCGTCAACCACGTCACCTTGAAGATGTCGTCGTGCACGGTTTCACCGCTTGGCCCGACCTGCGCTGGCGGAGACGGTTGTTGCGATTCCGTTCGGCGCGCCGCGCGATCGCCGCGATGGCCGGCGAAAGCGGGGGCACTCAAGACCAAAGAAGATCCGAACGAGACGGCGATCGCCACGGCTATGGCCGCGTGCGCATTATTCCTTGAAAGCATTCGTTCCTCCGGCGCAAACGCGCGTGAACTTCTGATACTTCATCGCACAATCCCCCTGTGCCGCCTTCAACGCATCCGAAATCGTCTTGGTGAAAACCGACTGTCGGTGGCGCGTATGGGACACCGCGAATCTGACGCCCGCATGGGAGTCACATGAAATTCCCCCAAGCTTTCGGCAAAGACTCGGCAACGAACCGGCAAGGTCGTCCGAAGAGGCCCTTACAGCGAGTTCATGAACCTGTCGCGCGACGGCGTAGGCGCGTGCTCAGTTCTTCTCGCTCGGCACCGCGGCGAGAAGGTTGCACCAGCCGCCGACCTGGCCCGCCGGCGGATAGCGCTCGGCAAAGCGCAGCGCCGCTAATTTTTCGGGCGCGACCCGTGTCCACACCATCGAATTCTTGACGTCGGCGGCGGAAAACAATTTGCCCGCGAGCCGCGCGAAGAAGGGCTGCGCCGATGCGGGTGTGCCGTGGTTGGCGATGTGAATGTCGTCGCTCTCGAAGACGAGGCCCGAGCCGAGCAATACGCCGTCGCCGGCGCCACCCTCCCATTTGTCGACGTCCATGCCCGTGCCTTGCGCCGCTTCCTTTGCGTCGTCCCAATTGCCGATGCCGAGGATCGTTTGAGGTTTCGCCGGCCCGCCGCGCACAAAGGCATAAACGTAGGGTCCGAGATAGTTCGAGTGCGGTACGTTTTTGCTCGCCGCGCCGAAGCGCCTGGCGGCAGCCATCATCTCGGCCATTGTGAGCGCCTCGACCGGCATTTTGGCGTCCACACTCATCGCCATCTCGCAGCGCGTCTCGGCGACGGCCAGCCCTTGGCCGAGATCGGCGATGCGCACTTCGCCGCGGCCGACGAGATCGAGCGCGCCCGCACCTTGGAAAATGTCCTTGGTGAAACCGCGCGCGTGGATCGTGAATTCGTAAGCGCCGTCCGCGCGCGCCGTGAGCCGCAACAGCATCGGGAAGGGGCCGCGCTTCTCGTCGCCGATCGTCCCGAGATAGGCGCCGTCCCAATGCTCGGCCGAGCGCGGCATGCCGGCGACGATCGGGTCGACCGAGACGACGCGCCCGCACGCCGAAAGCATCTGCGACGCGCCGACGAGCGCGCATAGAACCGCAACCTTTGCCGATATCGCAGTGCGCATCTTTGCCTCTCTCTCAACCGGCAAGCCGGGATGTCTGCTTTACTTATATGTTCCAAGTATCCCGTGCACAAACCCTGCGCTTGCCTCATGCTTGCTCGGTGCCAACGCCATCTGAGTTGATCATGCGGACATCAAGTTTCTCCGGCGCCCTGACGCTCTCGGCGATTGCCTGCGCCGCGTACGTTGTCGCCGATGTGGCGCACGAGGGGTTCGGGCATGGCGGGGCCTGTTTGGCGCTCGGCGGCAAGCTCATCCTTCTCAGTACGACGTACGAGGATTGCAGCATCCACTCGCGCTTGATCGACGGCGCGGGACCGGTCGTCGGACTCGCGGTGGCATTGATCGCCTGGGCTACGCTGCGTATCGCGCCGCCGCGCTCTCCGGGATCGCGCGTCTTCCTCTGCCTCGTCTTCGCCTTCGCGGCGCTATGGAACGTCGGCTATATGATCAAGTCGGGTCTGCTCGATCAGGGCGACTGGGCTTTTGTCATCGCCGGCCTCGAACCGAGTTTGCTTTGGCACGCGGGCCTGACCGTTCTTGGCGTCGCGTTATATGCCGGCACGATGCGCCTGTTGGGCGGTGCGATCGTCAGAGACCTGTCGGGCGGTGAGACGGACCGTCCGTTCGGCTTTGCCTTGACGGCGCTCGCGGCAGCCGGCGCGCTGTCGGCGCTCGCCGCCGCGTTCGACCCCAGAGGCGCCGCCACGATTTTCACCGATGCGTTGCCCTCGTCGCTGGGCTCGATCGGTTTGCTCTGGGTAGGTTGGATGTTGAATAGGCGCCTGCCGAATCTTCGCATCGCCACTGCGCGATCGCCGGCTTGGCTCGCGACGGGCATTGCCTCGGCGCTGTTCTTCGTCGCCGTCCTCGGACCCGGCGTTAGGTTCTAACTAAAAAGCCCGGGCATTGACGCCCGGGCCCTCTGGCTAGCGACCACGACGCTTGATTCAACTCTTGAGTTCGAGTTGTCAGATACGAGTGGGCGGGCGTAGGCTTTGAGTCGGGACGACCTCCTGACTCGTCTCGCCGCATAAAGCGCCCGGTTGGTCTCTTTGGATCAACCGGGCGTCTTCGTAACTGACTGCAGCGACTCGGCAACGCGCTCCGATCGCGGACGAAGCGCTCTACGAGTGTGGCAAAATTGAATCAGCCACCGTTCTCCCGCGCGTGAGTTTTGAGTTTTCGTAGGTGCGAATCAAATCGCTTTCTAAACTCGCCCATCGAATCAATCGGCGTTGGGCAACAGCCGAGATCGACCGGGGCAATCTTCTGGGCAAGACGCTGGGCGCTAGCGAGCGCGCGCGTTGAGATCGGAGGTTGAATGAATCAAAGAACCTTGGCGTGCGACCACTCGCGCCTCTCGCCGTGAGTAGCGACAGGAGTTGCTCCTCTGCAACGCGACCGTGGTCGTCGGTCTATCGGTAATGAACGGTTAACCACGAAAAGCGATGGTGACTGGAGCTCTTCCCACAACAGGCGGGGGGACAGGCTTGGCCAGCGCAAAAATCAACCACTTTCCCCAATCGGGAGGAGACTTCATGCAACGCAAAATCCCACTTCTCGCGTCAGTCGCAGTCGTTTGTTTGAGTTACGCCAGTGCGGCGAATGCCGGTCCGATGGGCCATTTCGCAGGTCCGAGCGCCGGCGTCTTCATCGGTTGGGCGCATGTCATGGGCCAGATCGACGACGTCAATCCGAACTACGCGAACAACTCGGGCTTTCAGGATGTAAAGAGCACCGACGGTTACCTGCTTGGCGGCCACCTTGGCTATGATTGGCAGTTCGACGGCTCATGGCTCGCCGGCCTCGAAACCAGCGTGGCAGAAGTCACAACGGACACAAACGGCTGCGACGCGGCCGGGTGCCGCGATGGCGGTGAGGGCGGACAGCCGAACTTGGCCTATCAAATGAAGAGCATCTTCAAGCTGCGTGCCCGCGTCGGCTTTCTCATCATGCCTGACTCGCTGTTGTACGGCGCTGCCGGATTTGCGCTCGCCGGCGTGCAAACGCTTCATCACGACAATTCCGAGGGCGATGGCACGACACGCATCTTCGACGGCTACACACTGGCCGCCGGCGTGCAACATACCCTCTCAGAGCATGCCGATGTGCGTTTTGAGGTGTCTTACGACCACTTCGGCAGCAAACATTGGACCGACAACTTTGGTGAGACTTTCGGAGCCGAACCCACCGATATCACCGTGTCGCTCGGCGCCGTATGGCACCTCGACTGAGTTTGCATACACCTTAGAGTCCTCGGGAGAGCGCGACGCGCTCTCCTTTTTTTGTCCTTGCCTCCATAAAAGTGCGAAGATTTTCTGAGTCGGCGACTCGCGAGGGGTCGCTCGGTGATGGAGCAGCGTCATGATGCAAGCTCAGAGCGAGGCTCGCACGACCTTCGATCCCCTTGCAGGCATCCGGCGCGAGCTTGAGAAGCTCTCGGCGCTTTCTCTTTGCCGCCAAGGCCTGCCTGTCTATTACGCCGCGCTTTTGACGGATCGCGAAGAGCTTTTGCGCGTCGCCGCAATGTGTGCGCTCCTCGAACTTGCCGTTCTGAAACCAGACCACTGGGATCTCGCTGTCGAGATGTCCCGGCACGATGCTGTTAAGATCCGCGCCTTCAAATTCTTCATGGCGCGCTACGAATATGATCTCGCGGCAAACGTGGCCGAGGCGCCGTCGGCCGGCGGCGACGCGGTTCGTGTCGAGCGCATGCGCGCCGAGCACCGGCGCGACCTTCACGCCTGCCTGAGCCACGACCGCAAATTGTTCTTGGCCGCCGGCTCGGTCGAACATCTGTACGACGCTCAGCGCACTGCAGACGTCGTCGGCGGTTGGCGTGATGCAATACCCTGGGCCGTCACCACGATCCTGGCGCAGCCCGCCGACCCGCGTGGGCCTTATCTTCTCTTCGGCTACCTTTTCGACGCCAACCAAATCGAACTCGTCGAACAGCTGTGCGACACCTTCCAATCCGCCGGCGTGTACCCACGCGAGACGACGATCTTCCGTGCCTTCATCCTTATGCGGAAGGGGCGCGCAAAGGACGCGATTAAGACGCTCGATGCCCTGCCGTGGCGCGATCTAAACAATAATCTGAAGAGTTTATTTTTTCGCGCCAAGGCGCAGTCGCACGAAGCGCTCGAACAATACCGCCCTGCCTATCAAAACTACGTTCAGTTGAATGATGTTGGCGCCCCGACTGAGTCCGCCAACCTGACGGTCGGCAAACGATTTTTGGACAATTTAGAGTACGAGATTCCTGAATTGCCGCCGGACGATCGGCGAACGTCGCATTTCATGATGGTCGGTTTCCCGCGTTCCGGCACCACGCTCTTGGAAAACGCGCTCGCGGCGCATCCGCAGATCGAGACGTTTGAGGAGATCCCTTCCTTCGCGCGTGCCGTCAATCTCATCGATCGGTTTGCGAAGCCGGGCGAAAATGTTCCGGCAAACGTGGCCTTGAGCGCGCGGCGGCGGTATTACGAGGAGATGGATCGCCGGGCCCAAAAGGCATCCGCACGCGTCTTCGTCGACAAGCTGCCGCTCAATGCCTCGGCGATCAAATTCTTGGAAAAGCTTCTGCCGGGCAAGCGTTACGTCTTTTCGATCCGCCATCCCTACGACGTCGTCCTGAGCTGTTTTCGTCAACACTTCGCGCGAAACAAGGCGATGGACAATTTTCGCCGCTTTCCGGAAGCGTGCCGCTTTTACGACTTTGTGATGTCGCAGTGGTTTGACGTTTTCAGCCTCGAGGAGCGGGATCGCGTTTGCTACGTTCGCTACGAGGAGCTCGTCGGCGATTTCAAATCCACCACGAGCCGCGTTCTGGATTTTCTTGGTACTGCTTGGGACGAGCGAGTGTTGGATTTTGCCACTCTGGCGGAACGCCGGTCGGCGAATACGCCGAGCTATCAAAAGGTGCGCGGCGGCTTGAGCCTCGGTGTGCAATCGTCGTGGCGCAACTACGAATTCTTGTTCAAAGGAGAAGAGGCGGCCCTCCTGGGGCGCTGGGCCAAGCATTTCGGATATTCGACCTGACTTCGTCCTCGGGTCCGCCGGTCTTTCGCATCGCATCAGGTTGGTGACTCAGTGTACCTCGTTTAAGCTCGCTTGCCTCGCTTCGTGTCCGCCTTCGCGAGACCCTCGCCACCGTTGTTGAGTCCCCCCGCCTTGCACCATTTCATCGACCAGATTCTCGCCTTCATCAGCGCGCACCCGGGGTGGGCGGCCGTCATCATCGGCCTGACCGCGTTCGGCGAATCGTTCGCCTTCTTGAGCCTCATCTTTCCCGGTACCGCTTTGCTCGTGGCCGCGGGCGCTTTGGCGGCTGTGGGCACCATCGAGCCCGTGTCGGCCATTCTCGCCGGCATCATCGGGGCGACGCTCGGCGACAGCGTGTCGTTCTGGATCGGTCAGCGCTTCGGCCCGCTGTTGCCGAGCCTCTGGCCGTTCCGCGGTCATCCCGAAATGCTGAAGCGCGGCACCGATTTCTTCGAGCGTCACGGCAGCATGAGCGTATTCATCGGCCGCTTCTTCGGACCGGTGCGCGCCGTCATCCCGCTCGCCGCCGGCATGATGCACATGCCGGTCTGGCGCTTCACCGTCGCCAATGTTCTCTCGGCCGCGATTTGGGCGCCGGCGCTCGTTCTCTCGGGCATGTTCTTGAGCCGCGAGCTCGGCGGCGGCGACATCGAGGACAAGATCTTCATCGGCGCCGTCGTCCTCGGCGTGGCCATTCCTCTGTTCCTGTGGGTTCGCTCGCGCCTGGCAAAGCGAGGCAGCGCCGCGTCATGGCCGCTCGTCGTCTCGTTCGCCAATCCCTTCGCGTCCGTTTGGCCGCGCGACGTCGTCCTCACCCGCGAGCAAACGCATGCGGTCGTCGCGAGCTATCTGGGCTGGACCCTCGACGCCTTCGACTTCTTTCTCTTCGTTTTCGTGATGAAAGACGTGGCGAGCGAATTCGGCACGGACGTCACGACCGTGTCGTGGGCGATTTTGTTGACCTTGGCGTTTCGCCCGCTCGGCGCTTTTATCTTCGGGCGGGCGGCTGACCGCTGGGGGCGCCGGCCGACGCTGATGGTCGATATTATTCTGTTCGCAAGCCTCGAAGCCGCGGCGGGCTTCGCGCCCAGCCTCGCGATCTTCTTCGTGCTGCGCGCGCTCTTCGGCATTGCCATGGGCGGGGAGTGGGGCGTGGGCTCGTCGCTGGCGATGGAGACGATCCCGCCCAAGGCACGCGGCTTTGTTTCAGGGTTGCTGCAGTCGGGCTATCCGACCGGCTATCTTTTGGCCTCGATCGTCTATGCGTTGTTCTTTCCGCTCCTCGGCTGGCGCGGCATGTTTTTCGTCGGCGTACTTCCCGCGCTGCTCGTGCTCTACATCCGCCGCAGCGTCTCGGAGTCGCCGCATTGGCAGGCGAGGGCCGCCGGCGCTTCGCACTCGATCGTCCGTGTGCTGAAGGAGCATTGGCGCTTGGCGCTCTATGCCGTCGCGCTGATGACCGCGTTCAACTTCCTGTCGCATGGCACGCAGGATCTCTATCCGACGTTCCTGCGCGTGCAGCACGGTTTTTCTTCCCAGACCGTCGGCGCGATCGCCATCATCTACAATATCGGCGCCATTCTGGGCGGCATCGCTTGCGGCGCCTTGTCGGAACGCCTCGGGCGGCGGCGCATCATGGTGACGGCGTCGCTTCTGACGCTGCTTGTGCTGCCGTTATTTGCGTTCGGCACCGGCCCCGTGATGCTCGCCGTCGGTGCCTTTCTGATGCAGGTCGCGGTGCAGGGCGCCTGGGGCGTTGTTCCGGCGCACTTGAACGAGCTTTCGCCGGATCAAGCACGCGGCACGTTCCCGGGCGTCGTTTATCAGCTCGGCAATTTCTTCGCCTCGAGCAACGCGGTCATCCAAACGAGCCTCGCCGAACATTTCGACAAGAATTACGGCGTCGCCTTCGCGCTGGTCGTGGCGCTCGCCGCCATCGCCATTGCCGTCCTGGCGCCGCTCGGCCGCGAAGCCCGAGGCGAACCCCTCGGCACGCCGCGCTGAGCGTCTGTGTTCAGCGATGTCATCGTGCGATCCAGCGCAACGCGCTCGCGGGATCGCCGGCCGGCGCCAGAAAGCCGCCGGTGAAGACCATCGCCGCCGCAGCCATCTGCATGTGTCCCGCGTCAAGATCGAAGGAGCAAAAGCCGCACTGCAGCGGCTAATTCCCAAGAGATTGGTCTAGCCCTGTGCGTGCTTCGAAGGGGAAGAGAGAAAGGCGCGTCCGCTCAACGCGCGGCTGCGGCGGTGGCCCCCATTTGACCAACGTCGCCGACGAAGAACGGCTGCGTGCCGTCTCGTGAGGCAAACCCTTCACGATCGAAGATAATGATGCAGCGTTGCCTACACTTGCGCTAGTCTCGTCTCAAGGAAGAGGGCGGGGGGAGAGCGATGCGCAAGAGTCTCGCATCGTGCGTTCGCGCATCGGTTTTTGTTTGCACTGTGGCGTTTTCGGCGGCGTCGCCGGCGCATGCCGACGCGGCGTTACCCATCGACGTTTACGCGGCCGCACCGAATGCGAGCTCCGTGACCCTTTCCCCCGACGGCAGCCACATCGCGATGGTGCAGCCGCTCTCGGGCGTGGCGACCGTCGTCGTCTATTCGACCGCGGGCAACGGCCACTGCTCGTTCGTGCCTGAGGATGTGACAGCCACGGGCGTGAGGTGGGCCGGCCCCGAACATGTGTTCGTCGACATACTCGGCAAATCGAGATGGCACGGCTACGTGCCCTGGGAAGCCACTGAGAAACCAATCCCCGTCCGGTTCCGCAGTGGAGAATATTTGTCGCGGCGTTGGGCGGGATCGATTCTGATCAAATCGGATTGCACGAATCCGAAGATGATGTCAGGCGCCGAACTCGGAGAATTCTTGGGCTCTGTGCCGAACGACGAGCGGCACTTCTTTGTCGGCTTAGGCACCAGACTTGGCTATGTCCTTTACAATGTCGATGCCGAGACCGGTCTGCCGACCATTGTTCACACGTATGGCTTAGAGACGCTCGAAAGCCCATCGACATCAGAGCTTTTGCTCGATCAAACGGGGACCGTCAGAGTGCGCATCGGAACGGTTGCGGCGAAGCAGCCTGAGCGCCCCAGAGACTTCGACTTTGTGATTCTGGCGCAATTGGCCGGATCGAAGGATTGGCAAGAAGTATATCGCTATCACAGCCGCCCCTTCGTACGTGACGAACGCGAGTTGGACGTCGCCGGTTTTGGCGATGACCCGAACGTTGTCTACGGCGTGTCCCGCAACGGCGGCGATCATTGGACCGCGTATCCCTTGGACCTCAGGACCAAGCAGCTCGGAGCGCCTCTTTTCCCGGACGAGAAGTTCGATGCGGCGGGCTTTTTCTTCGAACCCACAACCAACCGTGTCGTCGGCGTCGAATTCAAGACGCCGGCCGGCACCAAGGTCGATTGGCTCGATCGCGGCTGGCAGCAGATCTATGCCGACTTGCAGGCAACGTTCGAAGGCGAGGAAGTGGTCATCACCTCGGCGACGCGGGACCGGAAGAAGTTGACGGTGCTTGTCACCGGTAGCGCCAATCCAGCCGGCGATTATTACCTCGTCGATCTCAGCCTTCCTCAAGCGACCAAGATCGGCAGCGCCTATCCGGCGATCACGTCGGGCGTCAACGCGCCACCGAAAGTGATCGCTTACAAAGCGCGCGACGGATTGGCGATGCCGGCTTACCTCACGCTGCCGGCCGGGTCCGCGCCAAAGGCGATGCCGTTGGTCGTCTTGCCGCATGGTGCGCCGCGCGACGAGCCCGGCTTCGATTGGCTGAGCGAATTTCTGGCTTCGCGCGGCTATGCTGTTCTCCAACCCGAGTACCGGGGATCGGAAGGCTTCGGGCGCGTCTTCGCCGATGCCGGCCGCAATCAGTGGGGCGCGGCCACCCAGAACGACATCTCCGACGGCGTCAAATTTCTCGTCGACCAGGGCATCGCCGATCCGAAGCGGCTGGCGATCTTGGGTTGGTCGTTTGGCGGCTATTCGGCGATGGCGGGCCTGGCCTTCACGCCTGATCTCTATCGCTGCGGCGTTTCGATCTCCGGGTATTCAGACGTGATGGCGATGGCCTCCTATCAGCAATATGCGCCCTTTCAACAATCTTCGCAGTTCGCCTGGCCCAGCGATTGGTGGCCGCGCCTCACCGATCACGACGCCTGGAGCGGCCCGCGTTTGTCCAATGCCGTCGACGAAGAGCGGCTGCATGCCGTCTCACCCGTATTGCATGCCGAGCGCATCGTCGCGCCGCTGCTGCTTATTCACGCCAAGGGCGACAAGCTTGTGCCGATCGCCCAGAGCGAAGAAATGGCCGATGCACTGAAGAAGCGCGGTAAGCCTTACGACTTTGTCGCATTAGACAGCGAAGACCACGCGCTCGACGATCCCGCCACGCGCAAAGCGGTGTTGCAGGCCGTCGAACCATTCTTGGCCAAGTGTATGAAGTAAGTGTCGCGCGGCGCGGCGGCGTCGCGACATCGCAGCTGCCGGATCGCCAAAGGAGGCCGCACGGCCGATCCTTCCCGAACGACGCGCCGACACGGTGACCGTCGTTCGCTCAGTCGAACTCGCCTCGCGTGCGCCTCGCCGCTCGCTGACGTTCGGGTCGCGCCACCTTGCCGCTCGATCAGAGAAGATCCCGCTCATTTGACTCTGGTGAAATCCATCGCCCAATTCATCTCCCAGGTTTTTCCGCCGTCGGGCGAAAACGCTTGCTCCCAGTGGGCCGAGTTGGCCGTGATGCGCGACCATTGAAAGCGAACCTTGATCGGCTTGCCGTCGAAAATATCGTCGCCTTCGAAGGTGCCGACGCCGTTCTGGAAATTGCCCATCACCGGTGGTTCCATTCTGTGCGGATCGCGCGCATCGAGCCACCAGATTGCCCAGGTCTGCGTCTTGGGGTCATAGCCGCGCAGGCCCATCGCGCGATAGCCGCCGCTGGGCAGGTCGACGAAATTGTCGTCCACGGTGCCCTGACCGCCCATCGTCATGGTGAGTTCGGACGTTCCTTCGAACTCCACCCAGTCGCGGTTGTTGGCGAGCCGCTCCTTCAAGCGGCGATGATGGACGCGCCATTTGCCGATCAGAAAATCGAAATCGTGGGCGTGGCCGGTCACGGTGGATTCTCTCCGGGTTGGGAGCAGAGGTGTAAGTCGCCAATCCTGACATCCAGTGTCAGGTATTATTCACTCGCGTGAAAAATATCGGCGATCCGTCTTCCCCCCTTGAGGGGGAAGACGGATGACAGAGCCGTCAGGCGACGGCAGACGGAAGGGGGGACACCTGCGGCAATGCTGTCCCCCCTTCCGTCTCGCCGCTTCGCTGACGCTCTCGCGTCGAGCCACCTTCCCCCTCAAGGGGGGAGGATCAAAGGGCTCGTTGGCGCTCCGTCTCGTGCGCGGAAGCTCTCAGCGCATGTGGGGGGTGCAGAGGCTGCCGCCACCGGTGCATGACGGACGACCCTGAAGTTCGCGGATGCGCTGTTCGGTCACGCGGATCTCACAGTCGGCATGGGCGAGCCAGTAGTCCTCGTTGCCCGACGTGCCGTCGCCGTATTCGTATTTGCACTCCTTATCCTTGTAGACGATCCAGGCGCGCTCGACATCGCGCAGCGCCTTGGAGTTTCCGACATAAAACGTCTTTTGCGTCAGTAATGATTGATAGATGTCGTCGAGCGCTTTGTTCGCCGCCGCGAGATTTGCCGCGTAGCATTGGTGGAAGGCGGTGGCGGACTGGATGACAGCGGCGCAGTTCTGTTTCGCGCAAAGGGGTTCGTCGGCCGCCGCTGCGCTGACCGATGCGCATGCTGCGACAAGAAAAATCACGGCTTTCATCCGGCGCTCCTCAACTGGTCCGCCTTCATCTTAGCGCGGAATGCAGCACGTTGCCCGGGTCGTTTGCCCTCAACTCTTGGGCTTCTTTATCCGCTTTAGGCATTTCTCGTAGGCCTTCTCCGCCGTCGCGTCGCACCGATCGCGGCCGACGTCGGTGTAGTGGGCGCACCGGTGCAGCGCTTGCGAGCGTTCGCTGTCGCAGGTCTCCTCGGTCGTCGCCGATGTCTCCGCGCCGTGCGGACTTGGCGATGCGCTCGTCGCTGCGACGGCCGCCGGCGAGGAAAACGACAGCGCAAATATTACGACCGTGAAAGCCATCATGCTTGTCATCGTGCGTCCCGTTCAATCGGTGCGAAGCTAGAGCGAAGGCCTCAACGGCAGGCCTGCCTCTCTCTCGCAACTCGCCTCGTTCTCCGCTTCATATTTGGCGTCTTCAGGAGCGCCGCCGCGCCGCGCCAGGTTCGACTCATGGCGAAGGAGCACGCATTCAGGCGGCGTCAAATACTCGATCGCAAAATAATTGACATCAGTCGATTTTAGCTTCCGGCCCGAGGCACGGCGGGCAGCGACGAGATCGTAGTATTGCCGAGTCAAACACATGCTTTCGGCATCGTAGTCCGCCATTGCCTTGCCATCTCTGACGAATGCGCCCGTCTCGCCTCTTGTCACGGGATTCGTCAGAGCCGCGACGGCGGCAATTTGAGCGTCGGTCATCTTGCAGGAAGCGGCTGGCGCGCCGTTCGCCTGTCCAACCACGAGCGCGGCAATCCACGGGCCGAGCGCAACGAACGCTAGGGTGTGCCGGGCCGGCAACGAAGTGCCAAACACGATTCGGGTCCTCCGCGTACGGACGATTGTCACTCGCGTCAGGCAGTCATTCTATCACATGGCAGGGTTGCTTTGGAGAAGAAGTCGCGATCTACGGCGCCATCCGGTGCCTCATATTGTGCGGCCGCCAAAGCTTGCTGGAGGTCGGTTAACGTGCGGCGGGCGATGGCGGCGCGAACGTACGCGGTTGCAACAAGGCGCGCAGACGAGCGGTTTTGCGCGCCTTGCGACTGAGCAATTGATTTCAAATTGCTGATTTTACCTCTCGTACATCTTCCAAAAATACGCTGCATGCGAAGGCATTTCCCGCGCACGTTTCATTGTCGGGATTGAGCCTTCGCTGCAATGGGAGTAATTCATGATCCAGTTCACGAAACGCTTTGCGGCCGATCAGTCGGGTGCAACCGCGATTGAGTACGGCTTGATCGCCGCATCGATTGCCGTGGTCATCATCACGGCCGTTCAGCTTCTGGGTACGAAGCTGACAACGACCTTCACGTCGGTCGCAAACGCTCTCTAACGTTGGCGGAGGGATCTAACGATCGGTTGACGCCATCGTATCGGTTGCTGGGGGCTGCTCGCCGGGCGGCCCCCTCTTTTATTCGGCGTACCGACGGTTCCCTGGAGTCAGTTCGATCGGGCCGCCGCTTGCGAGTTCGAGCCGGCGGCGAAAGCCATCGCCGGCGTCCACTATTTTTCGGTCGGCATGCGACAGCTCGCGTTGTGCGCGAGGTTCTTCGGATAAAACCGTCAGACATGTCCGCGTCGCTACGATCTTCCTAATTTTCTTGGTTGATGAAACGTTGCTCGACCGGAACGCAAAGCGCCCTCTTTAAGGAGTCGCTTGAAGATCGCGGATCTCCGGTTGCTTAACGGCCCATAATGTCGTTGCAAAGCGGATCGACGGCTTTTGCGGTCGCCGGTTCAGAACTTCTTAAAGCCGGAGACCTACGCTTCCCGCTTATATGCGGCGCCTTTCGCGCTGATGGGCAGGACCATGATCGCTGGCTTCAATCGTCGGTTTTGGCGCGACAACGGTGCGAATGTCGCGATGATTTTTGCGTTGACCTCGATTCCGATGGTCTACATGGTCGGGATGGGGATCGACTACACGTCGGCAGCCGATCGCCAGGTGCAACTCAACGCTGCCGGTGACGCAGCCGTGTTGGCCGGCGTGACGCCGAAGATGATGGCGCAACCTCAATCGGCATCGATTACCGCAACCACGAACACGTTCAATGCTCAGGCTAAGCTGATAAATGGCGTCAGCTACAGCCCCACGAACGTGACCGTCACGGCTTCCATTGTCAACGGCAAGCGTGTGGTGCAGCTCACGTATAAAGCGGCCTCGCAAAACGCGTTTCCCGGCATTCTCATGCAAGACACGATTGCGCTGAACGGCAGCGCGCAATCGACGGCGGGCATCGCGCCCAACATCAATTTCTATCTGCTGCTCGACGCCTCGCCGTCCATGGCGATCGCGGCGACGCAAACCGACATCAATACGATGGTGTCGAAGACGGCGAGCCAAGGCGGTTGCGCCTTCGGTTGCCATGAGTCGCACCCGTCGTCGGATAATTTGGGCAATCCGGGTGGCGAAGACAATTACGCGCTGGCACGCAATCTCGGTGTGACCCTGCGCATCGATCTGGTACAAAAAGCCGCCGTCGATCTCATGAACGCCGCGGTCTCGGCGGAGGCGACGAACGGCGCCGCCTATCAGATGGCGACCTATACCTTCGACACCAACTTCAACACGATCGGCGCGCTGACATCGAACCTGGCATTCGCCGCGACGCAGGCGGCCAATGTTGCCTTGCTGCAGGTCTACTCGAACAATTGGCTCACCTCGGTAAAGAACAACAGCGACGAGGACACGAACTACGACAACGCCATGACGAGCATCAACGGCAAGATGCCGCTGCCCGGCCTCGGGACGAATGCGCTGAACGATACGCCTCAGGAAGTGCTGTTCTTCGTCACCGACGGTGTCGAAGACGAACTCTCGGGTGGCTCCCGCAAAGAGTCGGTCATGGATCCGGCGCAATGCACGACCATCAAGAATCGCGGCATTCGCATCGCCGTCTTGTACACGGAGTATCTGCCGCTGCCGACCAACGCCTGGTATGTCGCGCATATTGCCCCGTTCCAAGCCAACATCGGGACCAACCTGCAGAACTGCGCGTCGCCCGGCCTCTACTACAAGGTTCAAACCGGCGGCGATATTTCCGGTGCTTTGATCGGCCTGTTCCAGCTCGCGGTTCAAACCGCTTATCTGTCCCAATAAAGGAGCGCGCGTCGTGAGCACGCCAATCAGCCGATTTGGACTCAACCCGTTCCGCAAAGGCAGCTGGTTGCGCCGGTTCTGCCAATCCAAGAACGGCAGCGCGATCGTCGAGTTTGCTTTCATCGCGCCGCCCTTCGTCGCTTTGCTCGTCGCTATGATGGAGACCACACTCGTATTCTTTGCGCAGCAGTTTCTCCAAACCGCGACGACGCAAACGGCGCGCTTGATTCTGACCGGTCAGGCGCAGGCGCAGAACATGACGGCGGCCCAGTTTCAGCAAGCCGTCTGTGGGAACGGCGCCGCCCTCTTCACGTGCGCCGGGCTCTACGTGAACGTTCAGAAATTCAGCTCGTTCGGGTCGATAGCGATGCTCAGCCCCGTGTCGAACGGCAATTTCACACCCGCCGGCTTGAAGTTCTCGATGGGGACCCCCGGCGACATCATGCTCGTGCAAGTCTTCTATCAGTGGCCCGTCTACCTCGCGCCGCTGGGCTTCGACATTTCGAACTTGAAGGGCAACATGAGATTGCTCGTCGGCACCGCCGTCTTTCGCAACGAACCTTACTAGGGAAGCTCTCGCGTCATGGCCCTCTTCAGCGCAATTCGACGGACGCGTCTAAACCTCTCCAGGTTCATCACCGATCAGCGCGGCATGAGCGCCGTCGAATTTGCATTGCTTCTGCCTTTCATGGTGTTGCTCTATTTGGGTGGCGTCGAGGTAGCGCAGGGCGTTTCCATCAATCGCATGATCGCGCTGACGTCGAGCACGGTGACAAATCTCGTCGCGCAGTACACGACCATCAGCGCCAGCCAGGACATGCCCGACATTCTCAATGCGTCGGCGCAAATCATGACGCCCTACGCGGGCGGGAGTACGGCCGTGGTCATATCGGCTATCTCGATCGACGCGAGCGGCACGGCCACCGTGACGTGGAGCCAGGCACTTCACACCAGCGCCAGGGTCGTGGGATCGGTCGTTTCGGTTCCGTCTGGCCTCAACACGCCCAACACCACGGTGCTCTTGGGCGAAGCAAAATACTCCTACACGCCGACGATCGATTTCCTCCACCTCGGCATGATGACGATCTCTTCGTCCATATACATGCTTCCCCGTTCATCGTCGACGATCACGCTTACGGGCTAGTCGCGGGAAGACCCAAGGCCTCTCATTTGGCGCTGGTCGCTCGACAGCAGTCGTCCCATTGGCGGTCGCAGGTGCTTCGAATATCGGAGCACAGATACCAATCCTTCGTGCATTTGTCGTCGAGCAAGACGCTGTCGACGCATTTTCCGCCGCGCGCGGGCGGCATCGTCGAGCTTGCCGTCGATCGCGCACCGGCCGGGTGAACCGCGTCTCGCGCATTATCGCACGCCGTGAGGGCGACAACGGCGAAGAACATCACAATCATCTTCATCGATGACTCCTTTGGCCAACACAGTGCCGCGCGCAGGGCCGCGTCCTAAGTATCACGCTTGAGCGCAAAGGCAATGTGGCTCCGGCCTTTTTCGCGGATCACAATACGCGCGATCGTCTCAGTGCGCGTGAGTGCGGCGCTGCCGGGCGGAGTGGAAGGCGCGAGGTAGTCCGCAAGAATCCACTTGACACGAAGCTCGCTCATTCGCACACATGCACACACAAATTCACTGATCATCGCCAGATGCTCGCCCGGCCGCCGACGCCGGGCTTTTTGTTGCGCCCGCGCGCGACGCCTGACTCAGGAAAGCCGCAGGTCAAATTTGCGCAGTTCGCCGACACGAGGCAGCGTGACGGTACGGGTGCCTCACAACTATCAGCCGCGCGATTATCAGCTGAACGCCTGGGGCGCGCTTGAGAACGGCGTGAAGCGGGCGGTTTTGGTCTGGCATCGCCGGGCCGGCAAGGATTTGATGCTGCTCAACCGCACGATCGCGGCGTCTCAAGATCGGATCGGCCTTCCAAGCGGCGGACTTCGCCATCGAGCTGAGCGGCGGCGCCGTCGTCACGCAGGCGTCGGGCTCCATTCCGGTTTCGTTTTCTCGCGTGCGCCTTGGCCACAATGACAGTCCCGGCGGCTGGTTGTTCGGTCACGTCAAGGCCTTTGATGCCTTCCCCTCGCGTCTCTCCAACGCGCAGCTTCAGGCGCTCACGCTCTGATGCTGTCCCTGCCGCAAATCGTTGCCGCGCTGTGGGGGCGCCGCGCGAAGGGCGTCGCCGTGCAGTACGCGCAGGCCTTCCACGGGCGCGAACTCGTCAAGGCAGACCTCGCGATGTTCTGCAACGCCGCCGCGCCGATCGAAGGTGCGAGCGAATTCGAACGGGGCGTCCAAGAGGGCAAGCGCCGCGTCTGGCTGCACATCGCCCGCATGTGCGGCCTCACCAGCGACGATTTCGTCGCCATAGCCGATGGAGCAAAAGCATATGACAACGGGTAACGAGTCCGCGCTCGCGGGCACCTCGCAAACCACAATGAGCGCGCCGCCGTCGTCGCAAACTGCGAGCGCCGATTGGACGCAAGGCCTCGCGCCCGAACTCAAAGCGATGATCGACACGAAGGGCTACAAGAGCCCCGGTGATCTCGCCCAAGCTTACGCCCACGCCGAAAAGGCGATCGGCGCAGACAAAATCGTCGTGCCGCGCGACGGCGTCTGGGATTCGACGGCGCGCGCGAAACTGGGCGTGCCCGATAAGCCCGACGGCTACAGGGTTGCGCGCCCCGACCTGCCGCAAGGCATCACCTACGACGAGAATTTCGAGAAGGCGATGCTGCCCGTCGCCCATCGCCTCGGTCTAACGCCCACGCAAGTCAACGAGCTCGTCAAGGCGGTGAGCTCGCATCGCTTGGGCGAGTTTCAATCGAGCGCGCAGGCGAGCGATGCGGGGCGCGCCGACGCCGAGCGCGCGCTGCGCAGCGAATTCGGCGCCGGCTACGACGCCAAGGTCACGGTCGCCGCGCGCGCCGTTCAGCATTTCGGCGGGCAGGGTCTCGTCGAGCATTTGAACGCCTCCGGCCTCGGCAATCATCCCGAGATGATCAAGGCCTTTGCCAAGATCGGCTCGATGATGGGCGAGGACTCGTTCAAGGGCGGACGACCCGGCGGCTTCGGTCTGTCGCCGGAAGAAGCAAAGTCGGAAGCCTCGCGCCTGATGGCGTCCGACGCTTACAAGAACCGCAATCATCCCGAGCACGATCTCGCCGTGCGCAAAATGTCCGAACTCTTCGAGCAGCAATTTCCGGGCGCCTGAAGCACACGCCGTCGTCGCCTTTGTCACAGGCATCATGAGGTACTGAAGCATGGCACCGCCCATTCGCATCGTTTCGCCCGAGCTGACCGTGCCCGTGCTCGACGCGCCGCGCCTGAAGCCCATCGACGTGTCGAGCGGCTTGGAGTCCGTCGCCGGCGGTCTCGAAGATTTGGCGCGCGCCCACAAGATCACCGAGGTCAACGACGCCCAGATCGGCTTCACCAACGCTTTCCGCGATCTCGACGCGAGCGTGCGCCAGGCGCCGTGGGACGAGAAGCAGCCACTGTTCGATGAGCATGCGGCAGCGATCCGCCGGCAATATCTCGATCCCGTCACCGGCAAGCAGCAGCGCCAAGCGCTCGAGCCCGAGTTCGAGCGCACCGTGGGCATCTATCAGGCGCATACGGCCCACGATGCCTTTAGGGCCGAGGCCGCGCACAACATCGCCGCCGCCGGCATCGCGACGGGCAAGATCGCGGCCCAAGTCGCCATCGCCCGCTCGCCGCAAGAGCGCGAGATGCTGGTCGACCAGGCGACCGCGCTCAACCATCATTTGGCGATCGGCGGCTTCATCAACGAGGACCAGCGTCAACAAGCAAACCTGCAGTTCCTGAATCAGGCCGATGTCGCCTCGGTTCAGGCGGCACTCGACGATCCGAACCGCGATCCCTCTGCTCTGGCGCGCACGCTGATCCAGCGCAAGCAGTACTTTCATTTGGACCGAGATCAGGTTTCGAACTTCGTCAAGCTCGCGCGCAACGAAGCGATCCGCCGCGACGGCCTGGTGGCGGCCAACACCAATGTCGATGCGGCCGTGCTCCAGCAGCAAGCGCCCAAGATCGTTGACGACAATGTTCTATCGCTGTTGACGACGGGCCGCCCGCTCGCCGGCGACAGCCTCGCCACCCTCGATCGTTTGCCGAAAGATCAGCAGGCGCAATATCGCGGCGCGATCGACGGCGCCGACACCATCTTCCGCACCGCCGGCGATCTGCGCCTGCAGTCCGATCAGCAGATGGCCAAGTCGCTGGAGCAGCTCAAACCCTTCGGTGACGCCGTCTACAACCAGGCCATCGCCTTCGCCAACAGGATCCTTGCCGACCGCACGCGCGATCCGGCGGCAGCCATCGGCACTATTCCAGCCGTGGTAAATGCTTGGAACTCCCACGACCAAAATCCGACGAGCGAGAATCTGCAGAGACTGTCCAGACAAGCCAAGCCGCCCAAACCGCCCTCGGCATTCCTGCAGACCGGCAACGCTCGTTGCCGAACCATCTTGCCGAGAGCGAAGCGCGCACCATTCTCAACGCTGCACCCGCTGATCAGCTCGCCGCCTATCGCAACCTCAAGGCGCGCTACGGCACGTACGCGCTGAACGTGCAGCAACAGCTTGATCCCTTCCTCTCGCCGCAATTGCGCCAAGCCGACGCGCAATCTTCTCCGCTCGTAGGCGAACTCATGTGGAAGCAAATTGTCGCCACCACACCTGCCAGCGATCTTATCCCCGATCCGAGCGCCGCAAACGTCAAGCTAGGCGCGCTGGACGCTCTTACGACGGAGCCCGGTTCGCATCAGGTTGCGGAGCTTGCCAATCCAAGCGTGATATCCGACGTGGTTGCGCAAGGAGGCCAGGTCCCCGCCGCTACACAGCCGCAGCAGCAATCCGTCGCGCAAGCGCCAGGCCAGCCGCCGGCCGCCAAGCCCGCCGCGTCCCACAGGTCGTCGCGGACCTACGATCAGCCGACGCAAGAGGATATTGATACCCTGCTACGCAATCCGCATTTGCGCAACGAATTCGAATATCGCTTCGGCCCGGCGGAAAATCCAAATTTTCACCTCACGCCGGACCAGCTTGCCAATCTGCCTGAACGTACGTGGGATCCGGCGACAATGCTGCGTCCGACCCGTGGAATTCCAATTGCACCACCACGCGGCGGTGCGTTTACCGATGACGAAGGCAATCGTCTACCGAGCGACAGGTTGCCGACCGGCTCTTACGTATCGCCCGAACCCGGTGAGGGCAAGGTGCTACCGCTCGAAGGTTTTGTCGCAACTAAGGACGACAGGAGCCACCCGCCGCAGGAAAGCGCTTCCAATTATCCAAGTGAGGTCTTTGACCCCTACATGCTATATCGGACGGAAAAATCGGGCGCGCCGAGGATTCACACAGGTACCGATTTTGCGGCGCCTGTGGGCACGCCTGCTCACGCCGTTGCTGGTGGAGTAGTTTTCATCCAGCACGACTCTGGAAAAAAGAACAGCTTGGGCAACGTCGTCGGATTAAGGCATCCGGACGGTACGATGGCGCTTTACTGCCACCTGCAGGGATTCAACGTGAAGCCGGGAGATATCGTTCAGCCAGGCGATCAGATTGGCACCGTCGGTTTGACCGGTAACGCCAAAACAAATCCAAAAGCCCCCCATCTCCACTTAGAAATTCTCGCGGAAGACAGATCGCGATCAAACGGCGGACTTGACTTGAGCGGCCATCGAAAAACTATCGACCCAATGGAGTGGCTAAAACGACCCATTCTGGGCCCTGTAGACCTCAGCGGCACACCCGCGCCGAACGCGACCGACCAAAGAATCGCGAGGGCAGGGTCGGGATTGTACCACGAAGATATCGACAGCTCTGTCCGTCGCTATGCCCCGGAGGCGCGCTGAAGCAAGCCGGCCCATCCCTGGTTCGAACTGGAAAGAACGTCGCTCAGCGATATCGTTCAGATGTCACAAAGCGTTCGTATCGTCGAGGTCGCGCAACCAACATTGTCCGAAAGGCGCTAGAATTGATCAGATAGGCGGTAAGGAGAGCGTTGGTAGTTATACAGTGAACTACGCGCGCAATGATCGGTGAGACCATGAAGGTGCGTATACGGACGGTTGGATTGCTAGTTGTCGTCTTCGCCGTCCTGGGCGACACCGTGCCGGTCATAGCCGGCAATCTCGTTTCGCTCACTGATTCACCGACCACCCAGTGCAATGGGCTGACAGAATATTGTCATGAGTGGAGAATCGAAGGTGTTCCTGGAATTCGAATCGTGAGCAGTGGTTATGAAGACGGCGGAGATGAAGAATTCGACAAACTCGGTGCGGAAGGGCTTTATACAAGAATCCTCACGTTTTCCATGTCACCAGAACCGCGCTACAACGGCGTTGTGGAGGAAACAGAAAAGATAAGGACAATTCCATTTCGCATGGGGCCGAAGGGGCTCGAGGTCTGGGCGACTTTTGATCACGATTTTACCTTTGACGGTGTGAACTGCTACCCGGCGTGGCAAAGGCGTATACCTGCTGTTCTCGCTTACCTGGGCGACAAACGGCCCAGAACTCTTGCGCTCCATTACCGTCTGATGTCACTAAGCGAGCTTGTACGTCAGGCGCACATTGCCGTGCCGGGCTCCAACGCTACGGTTCCTAATTGCCGTGGCGAATGTTGCTGAATACCCTCCGGCGTTTTCGGCGATCCTTGAGCCTTTCAGCCGGATAAGATCGCGAGTGCACTTGGTTAGCTCAAGCCGCTCGGCGACGGCACCCACGCCCAAGCACAAGAGTTGGCGAACGGCATGATGGCTGGCCGCGCCGGTGCCATCGGCAGCTTCATCGACGACAAGCAGCACCCGTGAGCACGCGAATGGCGTTCGCGTGGATGCGAAAATTGTCGCCACGCGAAAACGGTCGCCGCTATACTGCCGCCATGCGCCAGGCGTTAAGACTTCACCCCGACTCGCGTTGCACGGCGGTGACGCATGTCGAAGTCGAAGTCGCGCGCCCACGCCCCGGCAATTTGCTGCTGCATTTCTTTGTGACCGGCCGGATCGGCGATCTGCGCCTGCCGGCAGTGACGGCGCCCGCGCGCGCCGATGAGCTTTGGCGCCACACCTGCTTTGAGGCATTCGTCCGTTCATCGCTCGGCGTTGCCTATTATGAGTTCAACTTTGCGCCCTCGCTACGTTGGGCGGCCTATCGCTTCGACGGTTACCGAAGCGGGATGAGCGCGGCGAGCGAACTCGGCGCGCCGCATTTCGACGTGCAATCGATCGCCGAGACTTACGAATTGCAAGCCTCGCTCGCGCTGGATCCTCTGTTGAGCTTGCCGAGCGCCGCGCCCTGGCGTCTCGGTCTCTCGGCGGTGATCGAGGAAGCGAGCGGGCGCAAATCCTATTGGGCCTTGACCCATCCGCCGGGCAAGGCGGACTTTCATCATCCCGATTGCTTTGCGCTCGAACTTCCAGCAGCCTGACTCACATGCAATTTGGCATCGATCGACTCCTCGCTGAGCCCGCGTTGCGCGCTCCGCTCAAAGGCCGGCGCGTCGCCTTGCTGGCACACCCCGCTTCCGTGACGCGGGACCTGATGCATTCGCTCGATGCGTTGGCCGCCTGCGATGACATCACGCTCGCCGCCGCCTTCGGTCCCCAGCATGGGTTGCGCGGCGACAAGCAAGACAACATGGTCGAGACGCCCGACTTCAACGATCCCGTGCACGGCATGCCGGTGTTCAGTTTGTACGGGCAGGTGCGCAAGCCGACCGACGCGATGATGGGGACGTTCGATGTTCTCCTCGTCGATCTCCAGGATTTGGGTTGCCGCATCTATACGTTCATCACGACGCTGCGCTACGTGCTCGAGGCGGCGGTGAAACACCGCAAGGCCGTGTGGGTGTTGGATCGCCCCAATCCCGTCGGCCGCCCCGTCGAAGGCTTGCGGCTGATGCACGGTTGGGAAAGTTTTGTGGGCGCGGGCCCCTTGCCGATGCGTCACGGCCTGACGCTCGGCGAGTTGGGATCGTGGTTCATCAAGACGCTCAAGCTCGATGTCGAGTATCGCCTCGTCGAGATGCAAGACTGGCAGAGCGATGCAGGCCCCGGACACGGTTGGCCGCTCGGCACCCGCATTTGGATCAATCCAAGTCCCAACGCGCCGAATTTATGGATGGCGCGCGCCTATGCCGGCACCGTGATGCTCGAGGGCACGACGCTGTCGGAAGGCCGCGGCACCACGCGCCCGCTCGAATTGTTCGGTGCACCCGACATCGATGCGCTGCATGTCCTGAAGGAAATGCACGCTCTCGCGCCGCAATGGCTCAAGGGCTGCACCTTGCGCGATTGCTGGTTCGAGCCGACGTTTCACAAACACGTCGGCAAACTATGCAACGGCGTGCAGATTCACAGCGAAGGCCCGAGCTACGATCACCACGCCTTCAAGCCGTGGCGCATCCAAGCGCTCGCCTTCAAAGCGATCCGCCGATTGTATCCGGATTATCCGTTATGGCGCGATTTCGCCTACGAATACGAGCACGGCAAACTTGCCATCGACGTCATCAACGGCTCACCGGCTTTGCGCGAATGGGTCGACGACAAAGCCGCGACCCCGCAAGATCTCGACGCGCTGACGCTACCCGACGAGCAAGCTTGGACAAGCGAGCGCCAAGCGTACTTGCGCTACTGAAGTACTGAACATCGGCGGCCGCGAGGCCGCTTGTCGTCGGCGCGCGTCCGCTCGCTTGCCGCCGCAAGAACCCCCATCCGTTTCGAGCAGCAATTGCCGGGCGCTTAAAGCGCGCCGTCGTCGCTGTCGTCGCAGATATCATGAGGCCTGAACCATGTCCCCACCCATTCGCATCGTCTCGCCCGAACTGACGGTGCCGGTGCTCGATGCGCCGCGCCTGAAGCCCATCGACGTGTCGAGCGGTTTGGAGTCGGTCGCTGGCGGTCTCGAAGATTTGGCGCGTGCGCACAAGATCACCGAGGTCAACGACGCCCAGATCGGCTTCACCAATGCTTTCCGCGATCTCGACGCGAGCGTGCGCCAGGCGCCGTGGGACGAGAAGCAGCCACTGTTCGATGAGCATGCGGCCACGATCCGCCGGCAATATCTCGATCCCGTTACCGGCCGTCAGCAGCGCCAAGCACTTGAGCCCGAATTCGATCGCACCGTCGGCATCTATCAAGCCCATACCGCACACGACGCCTTTAGGGCCGAGGCCGCGCACAACATCGCCGCCGCCGGCATCGCGACGGGGAAGATCGCCGCTCAAGTCGCCATCGCGCGCTCACCGCAGGAGCGCGAGATGCTGGTCGGCCAAGCGACCGCGCTCAATGATCACCTGGCGATCGGCGGCTTCATCAACGAAGACCAACGCCAACAAGCGAACCAGCAGTTCCTGAACCAGGCCGATGTCGCCTCGGTTCAGGCGGCCCTCGACGATCCGAACCGCGATCCCTCTGCTCTGGCGCGCACGCTGATGCAGCGCAAGCAGTACTTTCATTTGGACCGGGATCAGGTTTCGAACTTCGCCAAGCTCGCGCGCAACGAAGCGATCCGCCGCGACGGTCTGGCGGCGGCCAACGCCAATGTCGACGCAGCAGCGCTCCAGCAGCAAGCGCCCAAGATCGTTCACGACAATGTTCTATCGCTGTTGACGACGGGCCGCCCGGTCGCCGACGGCAGCCTCGCCGCACTCGATCGCCTGCCGAGCGATCAACAGCCGAAATATCGCGATGCGATCGACGGCGCGAGCCAGATCTTCGGCAAGATCGGCGACATGCGCACGCTGCCGCCGGACAAAATCGCCAGCGCGCTCGATCAGCTCAAGCCGCTCGGCGCCGGCATTCACGCCCAAGCGCAGGATCTAGCGAACCGCATCATGGCCGACCGCGCGAGCGATCCAGCGCGCGCCATGCGCGAGTCCGTTCCGACCGTCGCCGATGCTTGGGCCGCCTACGAAGCGAACGCCGCGCCCGAGAATCTGCAAGCGGCAGCGAAGCTGAGCCAAGCCGCGCAAACCGCGCTCGGCATTCCGTCGGGCCAGCAACGCGTATTGCCGAACGATCTTGCCGAAAGCGAGGCTCGCACCATCCTTAGCACCGCGCCCGCCGATCAGCTCACGGCGTTGCGCGATCTCAAGTCCCGTTACGGCACGTACGCACCGAACGTGCTGCCGCAGGTAAATCCCCTCCTCTCGCCGCAATTGCGCCAAGCCGCCGCGCAATCCTCGTCGCTCGCGGGCGATCTCGTCTGGCGCCGCGCCGTCGCCGAAGCGGGCGCGAACGGTCCGGTGCCGGATGTAGAACAGCTGCGCAGCGCAACATTCCAGCTTGCTGCCAATCAACCGCTCGACGCGCAAAGCGGCGCGGCGAATGGCACCACGCCGACGCCCGACTTAAATCAAGTAGCGACAAACGGTACGACCGACGCGTCGTCGCCTGACTCCGCGACGACGGTGCAAGCAGTGGCAGCACTTGGCGCTCAGCCGCAATCGGCGCCCACCGCTCCGCCTCCTCAATCTCCGGGAAATCTAGCCCAGCCTCCTGCGACGCCGCAGCCGAAATACAATGAGGTCGCACCGTCGCAAGTGCCTCAAAATCCAAACATCATTCCGCCCGCATCGGGCGACGCGCCGTGGAAGCTTACTCCGAGGAAAAACATACTCGTTCCGGCTGATCATCTCGATCCTGGGCTGCGCGCATATCTCGACAGTCTCGATTGGTCGAATCCGACCGATGACTTAATTCGAGGGCCCCATACGCCGCACGGGGGTGGCGGCTTCTATGACTTGCGGGCAGGCAAAAATCACACTCATTGGTATCATGGTTCGCTTGACATCATGTCGATCCAAGGGACAGTCGATTCCAAGGGGCACGAATTGACCCAGGGACGAGAAGTTACCTCTCCGGTCACAGGGACGTACGTCGGAAACGGTAGCGTTCCTGATGAGGGGCACTACATCGAACTCGATTTAGGGCGCAGCGTACATATTCGGGTTTTTCACGTAAATTTGGCGAATGCACCCTTCTCCGATAAACAGCCACCGCACGATGTTTTGCTGCGACAGGGAGACATCGTTCGCTCCGGCGAAACAATCGGCACCCAAGAGTATTTTGGCGGCACTCTCGCAGGCACGCCTATTCACGCCCACGTCCAAATCATGCTCGAAACGTCCCCCCGCTCAGGACGCTATTTCCTAATCGATCCGTCCCTCTTCATTCACAACCCGCAGGGCTTTTGGCACCAGGGTAGCTTCGGCGCGCCCGCGCCAACGCCGGAGATCGTCGAGCCAGGCAATGGACCGCCGGGGCAACCGTGGTACACGGGAAACTTGCTGCCGCACTGATGTTATTCGACGCCAGAAAATCCAACGTCACCTAGATTCGGTTGGGGCGGCGTTAGCTGCGCCAGCGGATAATCGGCGAGCGAACCGTCTTCGGGATCAATTAAGACTGTAGCGCCGAACACATTGTTAGGCGCCCAATACAAATATACCCTGCGGGTATGATCGCGAACCAACATATCTCATTGTGCCTTGCCTCCGTTTGTTTGTGCGTCAACTCAGCAATCGCTGGAGAACGGCCAGGGCATGCCCCAGCGGATACGTTTAGACAACCATACGGCGCATTCAACACTGATGGCGGCTCACAGTACACGCCAGAATTTCGGAAACTCGCAGCAGAGGGATTATCGCAGATTGCGCGTGGCGACCTAGAGGCGGGGGTCGCGACCCTGATCAGGGCGTCGAAGATCCGCCTTGAAGTGAATTTCGAGCTTTGGGACGAGATTGCTCAAGCGAAATGCCACGAAGGCGATTACGTCGCCGGGCGATCGTTGCTCAAGGAGTATCGCTGTGCTGTCAAAATGACCGTGAACGAAGTGGCTTGCTACTACGGCGACAGGAATTGGGTGCCGAATTCCGATCTGACGCCGTTATGCTTTCGCATGGCGTGCGGTGATGGCTGGGAGCCGAGCGGTTTTCGGCTTGGCGGTCAGTCTGAGGGCGACGCCCCTTACCACGACGATGGCACGAGGGAACTGCGGCGCGTCGACAAGCTGATCGAAGCGTGCCACGCGCCGGACGCGCCCAAGACGCATAAGTAGCGTCTAATTGCTGAACTAAAGTCCGCGCCGACAAGCAAACCTGCAGTTCCTGTTCGCCATCAGGGCATCGATTATGTCGGGCAGCTAGGCGAACCCGCCGTTGCCGCCGCCGACGGTGTAGCCGTATCGGTTGGCCAAGCCACCGGCTATGGCAACTACGTTGCGATTCAACACCTTGACGGTTCAATGACGTTGTATGGCCATCTAGATCAGGCGCATGTTCACCTCGGCGATGTGGTGAAAGGTAACCAAGTCATTGGTACGGCCGGCCTGAGCGGAAACGCCAAGGGTCATGGCCCGCAAGTACATTTCGAGGTTTGGAATAGGGCGTATATGGCGGCCGGGTCAAAGTCGGGCGCTTTGGATTTCAACGAGGGTCACAAAAATCTCGTCGATCCTTACGATTGGCTTCAGCAATCAATGCGCCCACCGGAGCCAAGGCCGAAGCCAACATTTAGTCAGCCGTAATCTCGCCGATAACTTCAAGAAGGTCGATTGCCAAGGCGTTCCGAAGCGAAATATGATGTAGATATGCGCACCGGTTCAGCTCGCACACTTTCTCTTCTGTCTTTCTTCATAGCTCTTGTTGGTGCATCTGCTGGCGTGGCCAAAGAGGCTGCGCCGCCCGGCAAAATCACCTGGAAAACCATTGCCACGTGTCAGCCTCTACGCGACGCGCTACCGGGGCAGGGACTGTTCTTCGCGCGCACCAAGCTCAAGGACGGTCTTCCACAAGGCGTGGAAGTGCGAGGCTGTGGTGCTAACTGGAGATTTCGTCGTTGGTTGGCACATGGAGTCAATGATCTTATCAATTACGAGTTCTACGCACTGCCTTTTTATCGCCCCGGCCACTTCGACTTCTTACTGGTTATCGGGTTGGATGACGTACCGTATTATATGCTGCTTGCCGAAAAGAACGGCTATGACACCGCGTTCGAGTTCTCGACTACACAGGGTATTTACTTTGGCCAAACCATGGCGCGCGACGGACGTTGGGACATCTACACCGACCAAATCGAAACTTTTACGTGCGCGAATGGAATAACACTCAAGGATGATGGCTATCCTAAGCTCATCGACGCCGAGCAGGTGTGCAAACCCACCAAGTGAAACGCGACTGACAGTTAGCCGCGGACGTGCTCGAAAGATCGAGCGGCTCACGCCCGGTGACAGTGAACGCCGGCCAACTGATCGGCACAAAGCTCGCTCACCTGGCGCCGCTCCAATGACAATCTCGTTCAAGCTCTTGATAGTTATCTTGCTTCTGAGCGCCTTCGGCCCACAGTCCGTCGACGGTATTGCGGCGCCAGCATCACCTTCGGCACACGCATTCGTCCCGACGGAATCATCAGAGGTTTTCAGTCCAGGATCGATGGATGCCACGACCAGAGATCTCGTGAAGGAGGCTTACGCGGCTGTGGCGCAACACAATTTGTCTTCAGCGATCGAGAAGATGCAAACCGCAGTCAATCGCTTAGTTCAACAACACAGTACGAACTTCGGCAAGCGCTGCCTCAAAATTAATCCAATATAGGTTCACCACGGCGTGCAATTGTCACAAAGCACTCTTATAAATGTAGGGCAGTCCATCGCCGTCGAACTCGGCGCGCGACGCTGCGAACCCCGCCGAACTGCGTTTCCGTGGCCTGAAGCTGCCACGGGGCTGCGCTCATCACAAACGGTGCTGAAATACGGAGGCTGAAGCAATAAGCGCACGGCCGCAGATGTTAGTTCTTCAAGGTGTCCGCTCGAAGGATCCGTATACAGATGAAAATGATGGCGCTCCTATTCGACCGCATGGCACGAGGGAACTGCGGCGCGTCGACAAGCTGATCGAAGCGTGCCACGCGCCCAAGACACATAAGTAGCGTCTACTTGCTGAACTAAAGTCCGCGCCGACAAGCAAACCTGCAGTTCCTGAGCCAAGGATCAGGTTTCGAACTTCGTCCAGCTCGCGCGCAACGAAGCGATCCGCCGCGACGGCCTGGCGGCGGCCAACACCAATGTCGATGCAGCAGCGCTCCAGCAGCAAGCGCCCAAGATCGTTGACGACAATGTTCTATCGCTGTTGACCACGGGCCGCCCGCCCGATCAGCAGTCCCAATTGTCGCCTCCGGCTAATCTGCAGGCTTGCTGCCGCCGGTTAAGGCATACGCAAGCCTAACCGCCCCGGGCCATCTGAAATCTCATTTCGCCAGCAACGGACGCGCACCTCGCGCGCGCCTCATGAGGAAACACGCACATGACGCTTTCCACCACCGCCGCTCGCGTCTCTTACGCGGGTAACGGCGCCACGACCTCGTTCGCCTTCGTCTTCAAGATTTGGGCGATGAGCGACCTGAAGGTTTTCTTGCGCGACACCACGTCGCTCGTCGACACCCTGCAAGTGCTCACGACCGACTACACCGTGTCGGGAACACTGCCCGGCACCGGCAACGTTGTGTTCAATGCGGCGCCGGCGACGGGAAAAACCGTCGTCGTCCTGCGCGACGCGGCGACGACCCAAGATCTCGATCTCATCGCCAACGGCGCTTTCGCCGCCGACAACGTGGAGACCGCGCTCGACAAGATCGCGGGCTACGTCCAGGCGCTCGAGGAACAGACCGGGCGCGCGTTGCTCCTGCCGGTCGGCACGAGCCTCGCGAATCTGGCGCTGCCCGAACCGCGCGCCGCGATCGCCAACAATCTTCTCGCCGTCAACGCGACCGGCGACGGCGTGACGGCGGTTGCCACCTCGACGCTCAATGCAGGGCAAGTGGTCAGCGCGTTCGTGCAGACATTGCTCGACGACATCGATGTCGCCACCGCGCGCCAAACGCTGGGGCTGCGGGCGCTTCGTCAAACCGGCATCACCTATGACCCGGCATCGCTCGCCACCAATACCGAAACCGAGAGCGCCAACATCACCGTCACCGGTGCGGCGCTCGGCGACAGCGTGATGGTTTTCCCGCCTTACGACACGCAGGGCATCGTCATTCAGGGCCGCGTGACGGCGGCCAACACCGTGCGCATCCGCTGCCGCAACGGCACGGCCGGCACCATCGACCTCGCCAACTCCGCGGCGTGGGAAGTGTGGGTGTGGAAAGGCGGCCAGTCATGACCTTGTCCGCCGCAAGTCTGCAGAAACTCGAGGGCGTGCACGCCGATCTCGTCAAGGTACTGGAAAAGGCGGCCGAGCAGGACGGCGTCGCCTTCGTCGTCACCGAAGGCATGCGCGCGATCAAGCGTCAGCGCGATCTCTTCGTCCACGGCGCGACGACGACGATGAAGTCGCGCCATCTGAGCGGCCACGCGGTCGACCTCGCCGTGCTCATCGGCGGGGAGATCAGCTGGAGTTGGCCGCTCTACGCGCAGCTTGCGTTGGTGATGAAGAAGGCCGCGGGCGAGGTCGGCGTGCCGATCGAATGGGGCGGCGATTGGCGCACCTTCAAGGACGGCCCGCATTTTCAATTGCCGTGGGGCGCCTATCCCGGATGAGCGCGAACGAGTGGCGACAAAAATGAGTGAGGACAAAGATGTGGCTGGATGTTTTCGGTCTCGGCAGCGCCGAGCGAGAGGAGAGTTTCAAGATGGCACTCGATTTGGCCCGGCCCGCGCCCGGTGAGGACAAGAATTTGGCGCTCCATTCCGAAATCTGCGCGCGCCGCTTTCGCGCCCTCGTCGATCTCTTGAAGGCGCAATACGATCAAAGCCGTGCCAACAAGGGCCTGATCTTCGTGGTGATCGCACTCCTGATCGTCACCAAAGTCGTGACCGTCGATGCATTGATCGGCGCGCTTCGGGCTGTGTTTTAGGCCAGCGCCATAAGCACACTCGCGCTTGTTGCAACCGATAGCTGCAAGGTGAAGCCGCTGCCAGCATCGGGCGAACGCGCCGCCCGTTCCGCTCGCGATGAAATCTGCCTATGGTCCCCGCCGGAAAATGGAAGCGGGGGAAATGCGCCGCATCATCGCCGCATCTGCGCTCGTTGCGTTCGGGCTCGCCGCGAACGCCGCAGCGGAAGAACAAGACTCGGTTGAGGCCTACAACGCGCGCATGCTTGGCGTCGGCGAGAAGACGCGCGCCGTTGTCGAGGCGTGCGAGGCAAAGCGCAGAGCCGGCGAACTGAGCGGCGAAGCGGCCGTCGTCGAATGCGCCAATCCGGACCTGCTCGCGGCCTATGTCGACGCGCGCGTCCTCTATCTCGATCTCATGAAACTCTGGCTCGCGGCAAAGCTCGACGCGGCGAAGAAGCTCGATCATGGCGATATCACGCGCCCGCAACACGATCTCGAACTTGCCGACTGGCGTTTGAAGATCGCCAACGAAGAAGAGCGCCGCAAGAAAGCCGCGGTCGATGCGCTCGCCGGGCACGATCCCGAACCGCACACGCCCGCGTGCTACGCCCTTGGCAGCGACAAATATTGCTTCTGAGCGAAAAGTCGCTGCGGGTGTCTTAGAACTCCTGCTCTCAGATCATCTGCGCCGAATATTCACTGTCATCCCGGAAGCTAGATGCGTCCGAACGCGGTCAGCGTTCGGGTAACGCGTCTGCTGTCCGGGACCCAGAGGATCGTAGCGCACGGCCCCGCTGTGGAGCGCGCACGCGCCGATGCGCGTCCACTCTCGCTTTCCAAGGAAAAACCCACGAGCGAAACGTGTGCGACCTGCGCCGTCAACGCGGAATTCGGACTGCAGGCTACCAACGACACAACATTGTGAGGCGCTAAGCCATGTCTCCACCTATTCGTATCGTCTCGCCCGAGTTGACCGTGCCGATTCTCGATGCGCCGCGGCTGAAGCCCGTCGACGTGTCGAGCGGCCTTGAGTCCGTCGCCGGCGGTCTCGAAGATTTGACGCGTGCGCACAAGATCACCGAGGTGAACGACGCACTGATCGGTTTCACCGATGCCTTTCGCGATCTCGATGCGAACGTGCGCGCCGCTCCCTGGGATCAAAAGCAACACACGTTCGCAGAAGGTGCGGACAGCATCCGCCGGCAATTTCTCAATCCAGTCACCGGTAAGCTTCAACGCCAGGCGCTCGAGCCCGAGTTCGATCGCACCGTGGGCATCTATCGCGCCCACACCGCTCACGATGCCTTCAGGGCCGAGGCTGCGCACAACATCGCCGCCGCCGGCATCGCGACGGGGAAGATCGCCGCTCAAGTCGCCATCGCCCGCTCGCCGCAAGAGCGCGAGATGCTGGTCGACCAAGCGACCGGGCTCAACGATCGTCTGGCCATCGGCGGCTTCATCAACGAGGACCAGCGTCAGCAAGCGAATCTCCAATTCCTGAACCAGGCGGATGTCGCGTCGGTTCAGGCGGCCCTCGACGATCCCAACCGCGATCCCTCCGCTCTCGCGCGCACGCTGACGCAGCGCAAGCAGTACTTTCATTTGGATCCGGAGCAGGTTTCGAACTTCGCCCAACTCGCACGCAACGAAGCGATCCGCCGCGACTCGGTTGGGAAGGCGGTTTCAAGCGTCGCCGATATCGCAGCGGCCAGCGATGCGGCGATTGCGGCGAAAGCCGCCGTGCAATCGCGTTTAACGACGGGACGGCCGCTCGACGATACGGGGCAAAACGCGATCAAAGGCTTACCGCCCGAGCAGCAGTCCGAATATCAAGCAGCGGCCGACAGCGCTGGCCAAATCTTCGGCAAGGTCGGCGACATGCGTACGCTGCCGCCGGAGAAGATCGCCGCCGCGCTCGATGCGCTAAAGCCGCTCGGCGCCGGCATTCACCAGCAAGCGCAAGACCTCGCGAACGGCATCATGGCCGACCGCGTCCGCGATCCGGCTCGCGCCATGCGCGACGCCATTCCAAGCGTCGCCAATGCCTGGGCCGCATATGAGGCCAACAACACACCCGAGAATTTGCAAGCGGCAGCGAAGCTGAGCCAAGCCGCACAAACCGCACTCGGCATTCCGCCCGATCAACGAGGTTTGCTGCCGAATGATCTCGCGGAGAGCGAAGCGCGCACCATCCTGAATGCCGCGCCGGCCAATCAGCTCACCGCCTTGCGCGATCTCAAAGCACGCTACGGCGCCTATGTGCCGAGCGTGTTGCAGCAGATCGATCCCTTCATCTCGCCGCAATTACGCGAAGCCGCCGGCCAACCCTCAGACCTTGTGGGTGATCTCGTCTGGCGTCGCCACGAACAGCGGTGCACCCGCATCGGACGTATCTGAATCAGCGACGGTGAGAGCGGTCCCGAACGACACGCAAACTTTGCAGCTCTCGACGGAAGACGGCAGCACACTTGTTGCTCAAGCACCAAGCGCAGACGCGGCTGCGGGATCAAATGCGGATCAGCCGGAAGGTGATTCAAACAGCACGCCGTTGTGGCAGCCGGTGAATGCAGCCATCTCACTTCCGGAATTGCAGGAGGAGGAATATCTGGCGACCGCGTCGCCAGAAGAGCGTCGCAAATATCTCCAAGCCGAAACACAAGCCGCCGAAATCGTACTCCCCTTCCTCGGCAAAGCGCTCTACGAGCTAAGCCCGTTTTCTCAAGTTGGTGAATTTGTCGATGACGTGAAGGCGGGCAGCTACGCGGCGGCCGCCATCGCGGTTTTGATGGTCATTCCAGCGCTAAAGGGGGTCCGCGTCACCCATCACATCATTGCGCGGTTGGCACGGCAACATAAACAGCTCAGAAGGTATATTGAAGATTTCGGTATCGACATTGACGATCCCGTTAATCTCGCGCGACTGGTCGAGGATGTTCATCGCGTGCTACATACGAACAATTACTATACCTACGTTGAGCGACTAGTTCGCAACGCAAAGAGTTCGGACGATATGCGTACTGTATTGCAGGACATCAAGAAATTGTTAGAGGGACTAGAAACGCGCCAGGATTCACGACGGCTGTTTCCGCCTAAGAGCCGGCCGAAGATTTAGATGGCGGATCACATTTACGAGCTGCGCCCAGACCTGGACTACGTCGGCCTGACGTTTGTTGACGCTCGGAATTTTATTTTCCCGTACGAGCGTCGGTTCGAAACCCTCTGTCGAATGGCGATGCCTCTTGAGGTAGAGCTCAATGATGAAAACGCGCGCGCCGATACTGATCCAGTTCCCGATTTCCCGCATTTCTCCGTAGGCGAATGCTGTTTCAGTTTGGGAGCTTGGGCGGCGGTCAGCGATGTCAAAGTGAAAGGCAAGACCGCGCGCTTGGCCTACAACGACGGAAAAAAAATATCGGAATTTGTCCTGCTTGAGCCACCTAGCTTTGATTGCCTCGATTTTGATCTATCAGACGTGCAATTTTTTGATGAAGCGCGAACCCGGGTCAAATGGGTTGAAAACATCGTGCTTCGAAACGTAGCGGCGATCGATGTCGATATCTTTAAAGTCCGGCACGTCGGCTGGACAGTGTTCTGCACTGAGAAATGTAAACGACTTATCGTGAAGAACCAATTGACCGGCTTTGAATTTCGTAAAGTGCCTGTCACTACCTGACCTTGTCACACACTCCGCCTCAAAAAAGCGAATCTGCAGTTCCTGAGCCAGGCCGATGTCGCGTCGGTTCAGGCGGCACTCGACGACCCCAACCGCGATCCCTCCGCTCTCGCGCGCACCATCCTCAACGCCGCGCCCGCCGATCAGCTCGCCGCGTTGCGCGATCTCAAAGCGCGCTACGGGGCCTATGCGCCGAGCGTGCTGCAGCAAATCGATCGTTTCTTCGCCCCGCAACTGCGCGAAGCCGCCGCACAACCCTCTGACCTCGCCGGCGAACTCGTCTGGCGCCGAGCCGTCGCTGATGCAGGGCCGAGTGGTCCAATGCCCAACTTGACTCAGATGCGCGACGCGCGCTTCCAACTAACTGGCAAGACATTGGCGAGCGGGCAGGGCGACGGCCCCATTCAAGAGGCCACGGCCACACGGACGACATCGACCGATGCGAATTCACGAAACAGCCCGGCGCAGGAACCGCCACCAGAGGATGGTCCAGTCGCACTGCCGCGCGAAAAGCCGCCTGTACAGCCGCACGACCAAACCGACGTCATTCTTGGCCGCCTCTATTCCCGCAACAATCGATATTTTCACATTCCGATTAATCCGCTCACCGGCCGTGAAGATCCCACGATTGTGAAAGGGCTTGAAACGCTTGCTCGCGATTTCGATGGCACCGATCTTGGCCTTGGCGCGTTGCGGCCCGACGAGAGTTGGCTCAAGTCGATACGCCAGGGCGGATCGTTCGCCGATGATCCGAACATGCGCGGTCTTATCGTGCTCGATGCGAACGGCTCGCCGGTCACTGCCTTTCGAAAGAAAGTTATTGTCACATGGGATGAACTCTTCGCGCGCGGCGAGTTTGCGAAGATGCAGGAGGAAAACGCGTGGCCGCCGTCAAAGCCGACCGGCATGCAAATTCGTTGGGGCGCTCCGACGCAAACTGCCAATTTGCCGCCCGATTGGCGAGCCGCCCAAGAAAAATTTCGCCTGGGCGACGGAAGCCCCGCGATCATTGACCCGAGGGCGTGGGGAGTGGGTGAAGACGCCGATGTGTTTGCAAACGTGGCGCAGGCCGCCGCCGATGGACAACCTGGTTACAAACCTACGCTGCCAAATGCGATTCAGAGAGCGCTGGCCACCGGCAGGCCACAATTTGTAGAGCTAACACTGCCAGTCGAGCCCTCTTACAGTTCGGCCCGTGGCAAGGTCTTGGGTTTCTACTCGATGGTTGTCCGGGGTGTCGTCACCATTCGTGACGGCCGATACTTGATTCTAGGTCAAGGCGCAGTGGAGGATACAGGCGCTTTCAACTATGACGTGGATAATCTTGAGCATCGGAGCTTGGGCGGAAATGCACTTCTCATTGGTGCGCACGTTGTTCCAGACCCCACGTCCCAGTTTACTGTTCCCATTGGTATGCCAGGTACTGAATTCTGGATTGCAGGCAACCGGTCGGCGGCGGTACGCGTTTGGGGAACGCTTCCACGCTGACAGGCAGTAGAGGCAAGACGGTGTTGCGCAGCTTCGTGATCGTCGTGGTCGTAGCCATCTTGGCACTGACCGCAAAGGCTTACGATGATCGGATGGTCTCGAGTTGCGAGGCGCGTGACTTTGCGACACGTGAGCGCGATGCAAGACAGATGCTCGTCCACGACTGGACAAAAAGCCACCGCCCAAACGACAAAACTGCGCTCCCCGACGACATCCAGCCCTCGCAACTGCTCTCAGAAGAGCCGCCACTGGGGTGGGTAGCGTTGTACACGCCCGCGTCCGGAGGTGTTGCGTTCCTGATTTCCTATGATCGCTACTGCAATATGACCGTTAGGAGTCAGTCGTGCCTTGGCCGATTTTGTCCCTTCATCCCTTGACGCAAATCAACGAGACGGCAGCGATACCGATTTGGGGCGCTTCCCCACTGAAAATATGTTGAGGGCGGGGCTGTGAAACGAGCCCTGTTGGTCGTGGCCGTCCTTGCCGCGCTGGCGCTGAGTGCAAAGTTCTGGGATGACTGGACGATTGCCGCCTGCAACGCGCGTAGCACGCAAGAGATGGAAAACTATTCACGCGACTGGATCGTCCACCACTGGACGAAGCGCCAACGGCCCAACGACCGATCTGCGCTGCCCAACGATATTACCGCCGCACAATTGGTTCTTGTACCGGAAGCCTCGCCGATTACGGGTTACTCGTTCCATACGGATGTCTCAGGCGGTGTCGCCTTCTATGTCTGGGTCAATGACCATTGCAACATCAGAGTGGAAGCCGAACCTTGCGGGGTTGGCCAATGCAACTTCCCGTCCTGAGGAGATGTATTGCGAGGTGCCTGCGAACGTACGCGCCGCACCCTGGGCCAAAAGCAGCCGCTACTCCATAAGGGTTCAGCCTCTGGGCGGTGCGCTGCCGGGGCAGGGGCTTTTCTTCGCCCACACTCGTCCGAGGGACTAATGCGCCCGTGCGCGAAAGCGTTCGGATAACGCATCGTGGCCCCGCCGCGGCGCGCGCGAGTCCGCTTCGCTCTCACTCTCACTTTCCAAGGAAAAACCCATGAGCGAAACGTGCGCCACATGCGCGACGTGCCGGCATTGGTGCGGCGAGAGGGTGATGTTCGCAGCGCGCGAGCATCGCAGTTGCCGCGGCGGTCTGCCGATGCTGCTGCCCGAACTGCGCGCCCTACCGGCGAAATTCGAGACCGAGTTCGGCCTCTGGCGCGGCGCCTGGCTATTCACTGCGAGCGATGAAGGGTGCGCCCATCACTCGCCATTAGACGATCGCACCGCAACCCGCGTCGACATCGGCGCAGTCACAATCGAATAGGAGAAGAAGCATGACAGACGTACCCTTCGGCAAGAAATTGCGCATTCCCTTTGTCTTCAAGGACGCGAGCGGCGCGGTCGCCAAAGTCGACGGCGCGCCGTCGATCGCAACCACCTTCGGCAGCGTCGTCGAGACCGTGCAAGCGGGCGACGGCTGGTCGGCGTTGATCGATCCGGCGGGCGTGGGCGCGGGCTCGGTGACGGGCTCCGCCGACGTCGACCTCGGCGCCGGCGTCAAGCCGCTCGCCTTCGCGCTCGGCGACTTCACCGCACTCGCCTCGCCCGAGGCCGCGGCCGTCGAAGTCGGCGCAGCGACGATCGAATAAAGCCGCTTTCGAATTGCTATCATTGCGGGGCTGCGAGGCTCCGCCTTTTCTCTCGTCTCTCAGGAAAAAGGTGTTCCTATGCAGCAGACCTCAAAGCCTTGGTATGAATCCATTACGGTGTGGGGCGTTGCCGTCGCGCTGCTCGCCACGATCGGTCAGTTCGTCGGCTTTTCCATCTCCGCTGACGTTCAGGCGCAAGCTGTCGACGCGGCCTCGAAGCTTGCGACAGCAATCGCCACGAAAGATTGGGTGACTGTCATTTCAGGCGTTGGGCAAACCGCTGGGCTAGTAATGGCGCTATTCGGTCGCAATCAAGCTTCTCAGCCAGTGCATTTCTTGGCGCCCTTCAGGGCTGCAGCTGATGGGCTTGCGTCTGCCAATTCAAGTGATCAGGCGTCGCCGACGCCCGCATCGGCGAAGCCTGCGCCGTGATCAGTGTTCCCCTCTGGGTACGGCTCACGCTGTGGGCCGTACTTCTTCTCGGCGGCGCCTGGCGCGGCTGGAAGGTCGAGTCATGGCGCGAAGGCGCGGCGCGCGCGGTGGTCTTGCGCGCCGCGCTCGACGGCGAGCGCCAAGCACGCGCGCAAAGCGAAGCCGCGCGCCTCAAGCTCGCCGCCGATCTGGCGCGAGGCTCAGCCGCCGTTCACACGCAAATCAAGGAGGTGATCAAACATGTCCCGCTTCTCGTCCATGATTTGCGCGAGTGCGATTTGTCTGACGAGCTTGTCGGCGTGCTCAACCGCGCGCGAGGCTACGACATGCCCGGCCCCGGACGGCCAGCTGCTGCTCCCCCCGCCAAACCTGCCGCGCCTCCCTGACGGCCCGATGAGCCAGCAAGACGCGGTGACCGCATGGCTCAACGACACCGAACTCTTCCGCATCCAACAACTAAGCTACGCCCAGCTCCAACAATGGGGTAGGGACGAATGCGGTTGGCCGGTTGAATTTCGATTACAAAGCGGGCCCTCGACGTAGAGCACAGCGATGCTAGGCGTGATACTAATCAACACATGGACCATCCAGCGCTTCGAGCTCTTCCGCAAATATCGGCAGCTGTCGTCGCGCTTTCCGTTGGGCTCGGCTCCTCCTATGCAATCGGATATTTTCTAGTCTTGGATCTAAAATTCCTATCGCTGCTAGGTGTAAACGATCTCGTTCGATTGGCACTGCAGGCGCTCCCGTTCGCTGCGCTCATGCTGGCGGCAAGCTATGAACTGCTGATCGAACTTACTTGGGTTCAAAGGAAGCCACCGTCTCACGACGGCGCAAAGGTCCAAACTGAATCTCGCCGCCAGTTGCTACGACTAAGCTCTGTCTTGGGACTGGTTTGGATGTTCTTCGCCGCGTTTCTTGCGAGCCGCAGTGGGTTGCCCTCTCTCCTATTTGTCACGGGTCTACTCATTACTGTGATCGTCTATTTTCTAAAAAGCATAGAGGAAAATACGGGCTCGGCGACAAATATGGTGACGCCCATATACCTGTCCGCTGTCTCATTCTGTTTCTTTGTTGCGGGTTTTGGAGCGTCAGCAGCCCTTGCCGAACTTGAGGAAGTGCCAGGATCGTATTGCTTTGCTTTCGCCGGCTCGACGGACACAAGAATCGGCGCTTTGTTCTTTCGCTCCGACAGTGGCTATTTGCTGTCGCTTGATGAGGAAATTGTGAAGGGGCAGCGCGTTGTAACATTTTTCCCGACCGAGAAGGTGTCGAAGATTTGTCGCTATTTGCATGAGCAGCCGTCGCCTGCAGAACTAATTTGGCGATCGCACACAGGACTGCCCGCGGCGCCCGCATCAGTAAAATCCGCGCAACCGCCCGCGGTGTCCGCACCGGCAAAGCCCGCGCAAGCGCCGCATTGATCAATGCTTCACTTTGGGTACGGCGTCACAAAGGTGCAGTCCTCGCTGGTTGCGTCAGCCGTGTCGCGCCACGCCACGCCGATGTTTGCTGGCACGCGGCCTCGCAGTTACTTAGTTCGAACGAAGCAGGGTCTGGTGCGGCCGGTTGCTGCACGTAGGGAAACACATTCGATGACCGAATAGAAAGAATTGGCAATGCTCCTGTCCCAAAGCTTGCACGGAATTCACTTGCCGTAGAGGTGCCAGTCAGGTTGGCCGGCAAAGCTTGGCCTCCAGCGGCGTCTGCTTGAAACGGCAACGGATCTGCATTCAATGATGGTGGCAGTTGCCATACGTGACCTAAGTCACGAACGCCGCGCCGCGGACCTCGCGACACGAGAGGCCTTGGTGCCATGCAATCTGAGGGGTGTATGCGAAGAGCGCCAGTCGGTGGATAACTTCAAGAAAGGCTATCCGTCGCAATCATGCGGTTTGGGACTGAAAAAACGTGCATTCGTTACCATCTAATGAAGAACGAAAGTCTGCAGAATCGCAAGCGTTTGGTAACGGATAGGCAACAATACTGAGCGGCCGAGTCTGTCCCATGTGTCAAGCGCACGACGTGCCTAAATTATTCTACAAGGGGCGGTGACAGGGGCAAGCTGGAGGTGTAGACACCATGGCTCGCAAACCGCGCGCCCGTTCGGGCAAGTCCTCAGACAGCGCAAACAAGAATAGGGGAGACCGAATGTCAGGAATACCCCAACCAACACAATATACACCGGCGTCATCTGATCCAAATTTCCCCCAGTCGACTTCCGCCAGCCATTTATCAGGGTCACCCCCGGCGATCGGCGCGCTAAGGTCGAACTCGGGTCACCACATCGACGGCGCCAATTTTTGGCGCCCAGTTGTCATCACGTTATCCATCGTCATGATCGTCGCAATCGCCACAGTCTACGGGCCGATCAGAATTTTTCGTCTATTTTCGCCGGAGACTCGGTCGTTTTTGAACGAGGCGATCATGGTAGCCAGCGTTATTTTTGCGGGTCTTTCAATCACCCTCATGTTTTCGCATTCCAAGAAATAGTTCATGCTTAGATTGGCAGCGCTAAGCTGGGCGGGCTACCTGATATTCCTGTTTGGGATTTGCCTTGTCGGGTTTGGCTTTGGGGCGCGCCTAGAGTTGGAAGAATTCGGTTGTCACGACACAATTAAGGCCTTGGCATTTGGGTTTGGTCTATTATCGGCAATCTTCTGGATTCTGTCTGCCTCAAGTGTGAACGACCCGCGCGAGCCGTTGAGCGATCCTACGGTCATGTGGCGTCATTTCAATCGCGCTGTCACTGCGGCCTATGCAAACTTTTTTGCTGCGCTCTTCTCCGCTCTCACTGTTGTATTCGCCGGACCACCGGTATGAAGCGCGAGGCGCTCGATGCTGCGCACGCGACACCTGTCGAGGCACTGTCGAGCGGCGCCTGGTTGAACATGAGGATCAGTCCGGCGGTCAAACCTGTGAGGGCACTGATGGCCGCGTGCCTGCGCATGGCTCTTGCAGCGAGCGCCGGGCAACGTGGGTTGACGCCCACCCAATAGGGCACGCGCTAGTAATCTGTTGGCGCCCACCCGTCAGGGCGCACGAGAGGCGACCACGATGAGCCAAACATCGGCCTGGGATGCGATTGTGATCGGGTCGGGCCTCGGCGGGCTTTCGGCCGCGACCGCGTTCGCCAACCGCGGAAAGCGCGTGCTGGTGCTCGAGCGCCTGGCCAATTTCGGCGGCGCCGCGACGATCTATCGCCACGGCGCGTTGACGATGGAGGCGTCCCTCCACGAGACCGACGGCGACACGGTGTTCGGGCCCAACAGCCCCTTCACGCGCCTCGGCCTGTCGCGCTCCGTCAGGGCCATCGATACCGATGTCTTCTACGAAGCGCGGGGCGCGACGCTCACGGCACCCGTTCGCGTGCCCGAGGGTCTCGACGACGCGCAGGAGTCGCTGCGCCGCGCATTCCCGAAATCGAAAGCCGCGTTGGATTCCTATTTCCGCGACCTGAAGAGCCTCTATCACACGCTGCGCGATTTGGAGGACATGGGCGCGCGCGGGCCCTCCGTTCTTCTCGGGCTCTTGTTTTCCGGCGGGCTGATCAAGTTGCTCGCCAATGTGCGCCGCACCTTGGCGCAAAGGTTGGACGCCCTCTTCGGCGAGGCCGAAGACGTGAAATTCGCCTTGGGCGCGCCGCTCGCCTATTTCGACGACAGTCCGGCGAAGCTTTCCTATGTCTTGTTCGCCGGCGTGTGGTCGCGTTACGTCGAAAGCGGCTCCTATTATTTCGTTGGCGGTTCGCGCGCGCTCTCCCAGGCTCTTCTCACCCGCGTGCTGGAAGGCGGCGGCGAAGCACTGCACAACTGCACCGTCGTCTCCATCCTGCTCGACGCAAAGGGTCACGCCGCCGGCGTCGCCTATGAGGATCACGAGGGGCGTCGCTTGGAGGCGCGCGCGCCGATCATATTCGCCGGCGCCGCGCCCGCCGCTCTCACCGGGATGCTTCCCGAAGAGAGCCGCGCGTCGTTCGCGCGCCCTTACGCGAAATTCGAGCCGTCGATTTCGTTGTTCAACGTCTCGGTCGGGCTTTCAAAGCCGGCCTCTTCGTTCGGCGTGTCGGCCTATTCGACGTTCACTTATCCCGACGGCATGAAGCGCTTCGGCGATTTTCCGCGCGCGGCGGCCGCGTTCAGCCACGAGCCCTCCGGCACCGCGCCGCCTTATGTGATCGCCGACTACGGGCGGTTGAATACGGGCCTGCGCGGGTCCGCGGATCCGTATTTCGTCTCGTTGTGCGGCGTCGACCGCTTGGCGTGGTGGGACGGCTTGAACGAAGCGGATGAAATGGCGCGCCGCAAACGATGGATGGACGCGCTCATCGCCGACGTCGAGCGGCGTTATCCGGGGTTCGCCGGCGCCGTCGTGCAGGCCGAGATCGCGACCGCGCGGACGATGAAGAACCGCCTCGGCACGCCGTCGGGCGAGGTTTACGGATTTCGCCCCACGCCGTCGCGTCTCTTCGCGCGCCCGCCGAGCGCCGCCACATCGATCGAAGGCTTGTGGCTCAGTTCGTCCTACACGATGTCGGGCGGCTATGCCGGCGCGATGCACGGCGGGCTCATGGCCGCCGACGCCGCTTTTCGCAAGGCCGATAAAGAGCGATCAAAGCGCGCGGTGCCCGATGATCTCGAGGCAGGCGGTCCGGCGTAGTTCAATCGCATTGCCTCGCCTTCAAAGGCCGGCGAGTTTCGTCTTGACGGATTCGTTCTTTGAATCTCGCTGTAGTGCGGTCTCATAAGATTGCCGCGCCTGCGCCGTGTCGTTGACCGCCACGTAATAGTCGCCGAGCCCTTCATATGCCGTCGTTGCGTCAGGGCGGCAGTGTACGGCCCAGTCGAGATAGCGCTTGGCGCGGTCCCATTGCCTGCGCGCCAATTCCTCCCGCGCCGCGTCGAGGAGCCCGCCCAACTTGATGACCTTCAATTTGATCGCGGTGTCATAGTCGGCGTGAGCGGCGTCGAGTTCGCCGCGCAACCTGTGGGCGTCCGCGCGCACGGCATAAAAACCGATCTGACCGAGCGCGATCCCGCCTTCGCTGAGCGCCAGCGCCTTCTCGCTGTCACCGCCGCCATACCATGGCGTGTTCATATACGAGTAGGCGAGATAGTAGCGCGCCGACACATTGCGCGGATCGAGGTCGAACGTGTGTTGATAGGCGTCTTGCGTCCGCTCTTGCCACGTCCACTGCTCGTATATGCCCGATGCTTGGCGCAGATGCGCAAAGGTCACCATCGCTTTTTGGAACGCGTTCAGCGCTTGGCGGGGCTTGAGCGCGACGGCCCGGTCGACCGCGACATCGGCTGCATCAAGAGCGCCGCGGCGCCATTCCAATTGCGCCAGCAAATTCAATTCGCCGTCCGACACGTCCGGTGCCGCCAACCGCTGATAGAGGTCGGCTTCCACAGCCTTGGCCTGCGACGCTTTGAGGCGGTCTATGTAGGGCGCAAGCGCCGGCCAATTTGCAACGTAGACGGCAAGCTCGATGCCCGTGGGTTGATCCATATAGACGACGTCGGCCAGACGCTCGTCTTGCGCCCGGGACGGTACGGCAAGCGCGCCGATCGCTAGAACGCAAATCAGCCTTGCTGCGATCCGATTCATGATGGTCGTCCCCCGCGCCTCACTCACTATCGCACACAAGTGATTGAGTGCGGCGGAGAACGGCTGAGCAGTAACGCGGATGTGACGCCGCGAACGAACCGCGTTCGGCAAACGTCGACGCTTGGGCGCCACATAAAACACCGCTAGCGCGTCCGAAATCGCACGCGTGCCTTGTCGCAGATTTGGTCGATCTCGTCGCGATCGCGCGCCGTCGCCCACAACTTTAGTGTCAACGCGTCGCTGTCGTCGAATTTGCGGCGGACGTCTTCAAAGCCCATGCAATCGCCCGATTGCGCGTGCTTACGCGCACGCACCATGAGCGTTTCCTTGTGAACTCTGAGCGTCGGGCGGTTCTTGGTCTTGGCCATGGGTGGAAAATCTTGCCATGGCGCCGGCGTCTTCACCTGTGAGAACCGTCGTTAATGCTGACGGGCGCTGTTTCCGGCGCGGGGTCTACTCTTGCCCGCCGAGCGCGGAAACGCGGATCTTCTGGGCCCTGCGTGCGGCCTGTCACATTTGAAATGTTCAGATATCGAAACGTCTTCAGAGGTCGTCAACCAAGCGGCTCGTAAAGTCATAGCGCTCACTACGGTTGGGTAATTGGTCGGCACGAAAGGGCGGGGAACCGAAAGGTCCTCGCCCTATTTTTTGTTTGTCCTGCGTTTGCGCGTTCCGTTACCGGTGTCACGGTGTCTTGACGTTAATAGTTAGAGTAGCTAATATAATAAATGTAGCGTCTAACAAACACCGGAGGAGATTCTCATGTCTTACAACGCCGCGTCTCTAGCCGGGCGTCCGCTCGCCCAGGTGGCTTTGACCGTGCGCGACCTCGATCGCGCGCGCAAATTCTATCGCGATGTGTTGGGCCTGCCGCTGATGTTCGAGGCGAGCGGCATGATGTTCTTCAAGCTTGAGGGTCTAAACCTGATGGTCGGGCTGGAACAAAAGCCCGGACAACCCATCGGCGGCTCGCTGCTCTATTTCGACGCGCCCGACATCGACGCCTTGGGCCCGGCGCTCGAGGCCAAGGGCATCGTCTTCGTCAGTGAGGCCAAGGTCGTCCAGCGTACAGAGACGCAAGATCTGAAGCTGCGCGAATTCTTCGACCCCGACGGCAACGCGCTTGCCCTCATGGGCCATGTCGCACGCTGAGGACGATCGATTGGGACGGCGAGGGAACTCAGATGGCAGTCAAGAATAAGGATAAAGAACTGCCGGTGGTCGCCGACCTCATTCATGGGGCGGCGATCCGGCTGTTGCGGTTCGTCCGCCGCGAAGATGTCGCCGCCGGCCTCAGTGCGCCGCAGCTTTCGGCGCTCTCCGTCCTCGTCTTCGGCGGGCCGCAAACCATGAGCGCGCTCGCCGCGGCCGAGCAGGTGCGCCCGCCGACGATGTCGCGCACCGTCGACGAACTGGAGCGCAAGGCCCTAGCCGAGCGAGTCGCATTGCCGGGCGATCGCCGCGTCAACGAAGTGCGCGTCACCAAAGCCGGTCGCGCGCTGTTGGAGGAGGGCAGGCGCAAGCGCCTGGCACGGCTGGTTCAGGCCCTGGGCGGCGCCTCGGCGCAAGACCTGCAATCGCTGCGCTCAGCCGCCGCGATTCTGATCCGCGTCACCAACTCCCCGATCGTCGACGGGACGTAGTCGCTGGGTCGGCGCCGGAGGCGGGCAGCAAACCATCGCCGCCCGCCGTCGGCCAAGCGGCGCCATAGCGGGATTGCGCCGTTCGAAGGCGCCCCCGCTCAATCGGCAGCGATGCGATGGTCGTGCGTGTAATAGATGAACATGAACATCAGCGCCGCGGCCAGAATCGTCAGCGCGCCGATGATGGCGAAAATCGGTTGGTCGGTGGCGACGACGTAGATGATGCCCGGCGCGAAAATCAAGACGCCGACGACGTGGACGATGCACTGCGGCCAGGATAGACGCGAGTCGGCGAGCTTCGGGTAGGCGCGATGGATCAAACCGTAAAGCGTCGAGGTGACGAAGCCGACCAAATTCCAATGCGCGTGAGCGTCGGCGAACTGGAAATCCTTGTTGATCCCCATCCAAATGCCGAAGGCCATGCCGACGACGAGAAAGATGAGGCCGAGACCGATGAAGACGACATGGACGCGTATAGGCATATTCCCCCCGGGCGAAACCGCGAATCGACGGCTCGATTAAACCCCGGCGCAGCCGCGCGATCAACGCGTCCACGGCGAATCGTCAACGCGTTGCCCAGATCTGAAAATGGAGCAGGCGATCACTCGCGGCAGGTGTAACGGAGCTTTCCAGGAAACCAATCGCCCATCCCGCCGACGATGGTAACGCTGCCGTCGGTGGGGTATGCCATCGCCGCGCACGGCGCGCCCGCCATTCGCGCGTTATAGCGCACCTCGGAATTCGGCCTGCCGTCGCGATCGTTGAGGAGATAGGCCCAGCGATTGGCGTTGTGGGTGCCCAGTTCAACGACGCACGCCAACACTTCTCGCTGCCTGGGGCAAGACTCATCGCTGTCGCTTCGCGATACGACTTGGATGGCCCCTCCCGCGTGGTGCGGCAGGTACGTTGTCTGTCCTGCTTGGGCGACCATCGTCGATGACAACAGCGCGATCGTGGCAAAGGAAACTTTGTGCATAAGATCCTCCCTCAGCGGCCGGCGACGGTTGGCCCTGCATAACAAACGTTGCGAGCTCGGCTCGCTCAAGGCTCGCTTGCCTCAACCCGGTGAGTCAATGGAGTGAAATAGCGCCAAGACGTTCTGCAGCGAACACAATATGTCCGGGCGGTTCTCCGCGCGCAGCCATGCCGCGGATCTCAAAATCTTTTTCAATGGAACGTGCAGGTCGCGGCTGAGAAGTCCGGCCCGAGCGGTCATGTCCATGAAGGTGAGCGCCAAACGCGGCTCGCCGGTAAGCAGGAAGGCGTTCTGGTCGCGCCAGACGATGAAGCCTTCGCGCCGGAGTATCCCGGCCGCGTCGCGGGCGGCCGCATCGGACACAGCGTCGCGCAACAGAAGTCGCAGCCGGATCAAGACCCCGTGCTTGCGCAACGCCCTTCGCGCGCGATCCTGCGCGCACAAGCGCTCGTGCCATGCGCCGGCGCCCCTCTGTAGAAAGCGTCGCTCTCGCTCTTTTTGTTTGGTCGCGCTTCGTTTGGGCTCGCGGTTGCTGCTCGGGGCCCGACGACCTCGCGTACCGTCAGTGCGCAACATGGGCCGAAGGCGGAATATGGGTGTCGTTGCGGTTCTCCGCCGGCATTTCGACGTCGAACAACACGCGGCCCCGTTTGCCGCCTTGCGCGGCCGCGAGCTGCGAGGCGCTCACCGGAATAAAGCAGGCAACGCAGATTCCTTCATCATAGGCTGTCGGCAGGCCCAAGGGTTTGATCTGTATGCCTGACTCAAGGAAGCGAGGCAGGAAAAACGTGTCGCAGACGACGCTGATGCCTTCAAGGTCGTTGTGCAGCCCCAACTCGAACATCCCACACACGACTTCGCCCGTGACGTTGCGGCGGTTGGCTTTGCTCTTGCCGCCACGCGCGGTGAAGAGGCGCGTGATCTCCCAAACCTGCGGGCAACGCGGAATTTCGCCGAGCGTCACGATGTGCGGGAATATTGTCGACATCAGATGCGGCAGGTGCGTCGGCACAAAGCGCGCGCCGCCGACGACTTCATCCCCGTCCGCCCAAATCAAATAGGTTGCGTCCGGCGTATCGAATTGATCGATCTCGCGCTTATCGGGCCTGTCGAGCGCCTTCCACCCGCGCCCGGTCACATATAACTCGTGGCGGACGCGGTAGGAATCCTCCAACAGCTGTGCCTGTCGGGGCAAATGCCGGTTGCCGGCGTCGATCAGATGCAGCACGGGATGCCTCCATCAAGACGTGGAGGCATGATCTCATGCCGAGGAATCGAAAAACGGCCTGATCAGGTAGTTGACAATTGAAAGGCCGAGCGCGGCGTCAGAGTTGAATCTCGCCTTGGCGGATCGCTTCTACGATCGCCTGGACCCGGGTTGCGACGGCCCACTTCCGCTTTGCGCTCTCGATGTGTTTGTGCACTGCGCTCGCGGTGACGCCGATGATCTCGCCGATCTCCCAATCCGATTTACCGGCCGCCGCCCAGCCCAAGACCTCGCGCTCGCGCGGGCGCAGCACCACCGGCGTGCCGCCCGAGCACCGACGCAATTGCTTGGCGCGCGCATAGGCATAGATCGCGATCAAATGAAGCTCGGCGCGTGCGGCGATATCGACGCGCGGCTTTTCGCCCGTCATCGTCAGCACATGGACGGCGCCGCCCACGCCGTAGATCGGCACGACATAACCCTCTGTCATTTTCGCCTGCGCCGCTTCCCACATCACAGCGCGCTCCGGTTTCGAGCAGCGGCGGCGTTCCATCGTTTCAGACCATAGGAAAGGGTCGGCGGTGCGGAAGAGTTCCTTCAGCATGGGATCGTGGACATAGAGCCGCCGCCCGAAATAAGTCCGCCGCCAATCGCTCGGCCACTCCTCGAACAGTATGGGGTCGGTTAGCTCGTTGCGCGCGCTCGGCGGGGCGGAGCACAGATAGGCGGAGAACCCATGCCTGTCGCCGGCCTGGCGAAAGGCCTCTTTCACTTTCAAGATGCTGGGCGCGCGCTCGAGCGCTTGAATGGTGTCGAGCGTTGCGTTTGCGATCCGTGTGTTCATCGGTTGCTCCGTCAGCCCTCAACCTATCACGGGCCAAGAGTGTCAGAAGGCGCAAGAGGGACCGCAGCACGCACTTGATGAGCGTATGTGTCGTGCTCGCGACACATACGCGCGGCAGTCGTGCCGGCGCTATGCGGTTCTTGCGCCGCGGCGGCTGCGGGCTCCGCCCGGGACGCGCCCCAGTCCGATTTTTTTCGCGAACGCCGATCGCAGGCGCGCGTAAGCGGGCGCCACCATCGGATAGTCGCGGGGCAGGCGCCATTTCGCGCGGTACTCGTCCGGCGACAGCTTGTAGTGCGTGGCGAGATAGCGCTTCAGCGTCTTCAACTTTTTCCCGTCTTCCAAACAGATGATGAAGTCGTCGCTAATGGACTTCTTGGGCGGCACGGCGGGCGTCAGCGCGTGCGACGCATTGGCCCCCGCATCGCCCGAGAGCTCCGCCAACGACGCATGTATCTTTCGAACAACGCCGGAGACATCCGCCGCAGGCACCTGATTGTGGGCAAAATACGATGACACAAGGTCAGCTGCGAGAGCGATGAGGGCGGTTCCGCTCGTCGCGCCCTCGTCGTGTTCGGCAGTTATTTGGGTCTTTTTCTTACGAGCCATCGGCGCCCCATTTCGCGTGTTGATAAGTTGCATTGCTTAGACCTATAGCAAGCGATGCGCGCCGGGCAAAGATTACGCAATGGATAATTTCGATTTGCTCCAATGTTGGTCAATCGCGTGGGGACGAACGTCCTTGGGGGAAAGTATATCGTCCGGTCCTACGAGGCCCGGGAAACGGCCAATGACCGCCGCCTTTCCGCAATCCCAAGACCGCATTCACCATTCGAGGCTGCTCGATGGCAAATATTGTTGCGTCCCGGGGAGCACGCGATGATGCCAATGGCGAATGCGCTTGCGCCTACCGTGTTGGTCGCCGCCAGCTTCGTGCTTGCGGCGTCGGCCTCTGAAGCTGCGACAGTTCGAGATTGCCGGGATTGCCCGGCGATGATCTTGGTGCCTGCGGGATCTTTCATGATGGGATCGCGGCGCGAAGATGCGACGCGCGAAGGAACGTCGGAAGAGCGCGCGACGATGGAACGGCCAAAACACGAGGTGGCGATCCGCTCCGCTTTTTTCATTGGCGTTTCGGAAGTCACGCGTAATCAATTCGCTGCTTTTGTCGAAGCGGCCGCTTATCGTCCACAAGGAGCGTGTACGACTTACGACCGTGCCCTGAGCGCATTCGCAGCGTCCGCCATGCGCAATTGGGAAAGTCCCGGCTTCAAGCAAACCGGCCGCGATCCTGTTGTGTGCATCGATTGGCGCGACGCCACGGCTTACGCGAATTGGCTGAGCGTCAAGAATGGGAAACACTACCGCCTGCCCACTGAAGCTGAATGGGAATATGCCGCGCGGGGCGGCACGCAAACATCGCGATACTGGGGCGATGGGCGCGCCACCGCATGCGCCTATGCCAACGTCGCCGACAGCGCAGGCCGGCGGGCGCGTGGAGATCAAGCTCCGATAGCGGAGTTCTTTCCGTGTACGGACGGATACGCGTTCACCGCGCCAGTTGCCACATTCACGGCGAACGCGTTCGGCCTCTACGATGTCATCGGCAATGTGTGGGAGTGGACGCAGGATTGCTTCAATCCATCCTACACCGGCGCGCCCGCCAATGGCGCTGCGTGGCTCAGCGGCGACTGCAGCCGGCGGATTGCCCGGGGCGGGTCATGGACGAGTCCCGCGCGCCACGTCACGGTCACCTTCCGCGATCCCGATCCGGCGAGCTATCGCAGCAGCTATCTCGGCTTCCGCGTCGCGAGAGATCGGTAAGCGCGGTAGCGCGCCGCTATGCGGGCGGCAGAGCGCGTTGCGGTGGCATCTTGAGCGGTCGATTTTCTCACACTGAACGCATTAAACGCGCCGCCACGTCGATTCCGTCGCTCGCCGTCGCAAGCCGGAATCGTGTCTTCTTCTTAATGAAGATCCAGTTCAGACGCGGTTCAGACGCGAGACATCATTCTGCGCGTGTTCGTCCGTAAACGGATGAAGTTCTTGAGATATCAAAGGAGACCTCGCATGCGCAAATCAGTCTTGTTCGGCCTCGTTGCCGCCTTCATCGTCACGTCGGGTTCCGCTGCAATGGCAGATACGCGATGGGAGCGGTTTCACCCGCGCCGGGATCAAGTCAACGATCGTCTGGAGCGCCAGAACCACCGCATCAACCATGAGTACCGCGAAGGCGAACTGAGCCGCTGGCAGGTTCGTGAATTGCACCGCGAAGATCGCGGCATCCGGCGCCAGGAACGCTTCTTTGCCGCTCGCCACGATGGTCACATCACCCGCGGCGAGAGGCGTTTGCTCAACCACGAAGAAAACGGCGTCAGCCACCAGATCGGTCGCTAAGACCTTTCACTCGCGAGAAGGGGCGCCTGCGCCGGAGTTGAAGGCGCCCCGTTATCGCTCGCGTCACGTCACCTCGTTCCGAGGCCGGCTGGGCGTCTATTCAGGCAGCAGGTCTCCGGAACCACCCATTGCCTTCGGGAAGTCTCTTTGTTTCGGCAAGCCATCCTTCATGCGCAGCACGGTTTCTTGATAGTTGACGTGCACGGCGGGCTTGAATGGAAACTTCGGAATCACTGCGGCGTAGACATCTATCAGCGACCAGGCGGGGTGCTCGGTCATCACGTGTCCACCGCAATTCTTGCACCATTTGCGATGGCTGCGTTCCGTCTTGTGGTAGGTGGCGATGTGCTCGGCGCCTTTGGTAACTTTCACCGCCGCCGGAGGCCAGAGCGTGAATGCGTTGATCGGTCCCGCCGACCACTCGCGACACGAGCTGCAATGGCAATAGCCCATCGCCGCCGGCTCGCCCGTCACCGTCAGCTGAACCGCACCGCAAAAGCACTGACCGTTGAACACTTTCTGCTCCGCCATTTTCTTACCCTCACTGGATCCGACCAACACCAATGCGCCGGACAGGTTAAATCAAATCGGGTTTAAGATTTCAAACGGCCGGCGGATCGCAGCTTGGCGGCGAAATCGGGCAGCGCCTGATATTCAGAAAACCCAGCAACGAAATATTTTGTAGCTCGCCGCCAGTTTCGGCGTGAATTGCCGGCGCCGCCGTAACTTCAATTGCGTGCGCGATGCGCGGCAAGCGCGATCGCGCCTATCGCCAGATGTCCAAGACGTTTGCGCAATCGAGGGCTCTTCGACGGTCGTATTCCGACGAGTAGTAGATCAAGTTCTCGCAAGCTTGCATCTCGCCAGCGGCAGATTTGAAATTGGCGCCGCCTGTCTCGGCTTGTCGCTGAGCCACTCCCGCGCAACCTGCCAGCGAGACCGCCGCGACGACGACCATGCCCTTGACGACCTTGCTCATGGCGGACCTCTGACACGATGTTCATGGCGCCGCCCCCCACTTCCGTATACCTAAATGCGTCGATCAGGTGGGCTTTTTAATCAGGGATTTCCATCCCCAACCACATACGCGCGCAACGCAAACTCGCTGCGGTTGCACCCCGCCGACCTTGCACGTTTCAGTTTCCTCGTTGCTCAATCGCTGGCACGCAGTAATTCGTATACCGGGGAACCTGTTGGCGCTGGGACCGCTCCACCCCTCATCTCTTTAACCAAATGTCTGGTCGCGCGTGGCGCATCGGAAGCGACCATGCTCTCGCCGTCGCCGTGCATTTGCCATGTTTTGTCGGCGCGCTGTGACCGCAAAGGTATCCGGCCAAGCCGAACGCGGTGCTACGCTTTCGCTAGCCACCGGTGAGGTGGCAGCGCGGGGGGCGCTGATGAGGGGGCGTTTGTGGCCTGTGGCGCTTGTCGCCGCGGGCTTCAGTTTCTTTGCTACACCTGCGATCGCCGACGAATTGAGCGCGGCCGACGCGGTGCGTCGTGACGCCACCACCTTTGAAACGTCGATGCGGGTTCGCTCGGTTTGGACCGAGATTGCTTTTCGGGGTGATCGGCCGAAGGCGTGGGACGACATCGTGAGTCCGGAATTTCGCGCCTCGCTCCGTGTCCTCGCCGGCCTGTTCGAGGCGAAGCTGGAAATCGGCGCCTTGGCGGATCGCTTCGCGCATTTTGAGACCGTCGATACCAATTCGCTGCGCGGCGAGCTTCAGGTGGGTGTCAATACCGGAGCGTGGTCGTACCTCGTCGAGTGGAAGCCGCGCGATGTATTCAAAGAGGGCTTCAGCAACTTCCTCGTCGGGTTGGACACCTATGACGCGCGCGTGCGTCACCGCTTCGTCGCCGATGTCTTCGCCGGTTTGCCGCCCGGGCTCTTTCAAGCCACCGTTGCGGCCGGATACACGGCCTCGACGCCCAGTTTGTTCGAGCGCAACTTCGCCGAGTTCGAAGTTGAGATGGTTCAAGGATTCAATCATGGCTTGGCGCTGATCATCGCGCCAAAACTTGAACTCAGCGACTATCCAGCCTTCCCCGGACCCGTGAGGCGAGACGACGCAGTTTTCAGTCTGCGCCTTATTCCCACCTACAATTTCAGCAGCGGCATTGCACTTAGCCTCGAAGGCCAAGCGACGATCGCCTTTTCGACGCGCGATACGAAAACCGGAGAGGCCTGGGCCTTGACGCCTATCCTGCGACTGCAAAAGGCGTTCTGACGCTCGCCAAATTTGTCCGCAAAAGATGAGGCCGCTTTACAACATCAGCGGCTGCAACTGGGCGACGCGCTGCGGGTCTTGGCGCTAGGTATCGGACGTTCGGGCTCCGCCCGGCTTGATCTGAATCATTTGACCGTATCGACGGCGGCGTAGTCTTCATGCTCGGAGAGGGCTGAAAATGAACACATTGACATCGACGGGAACGTCGCCCGTCGCGGAGACATTTCTCCGCTGCTTGGGCGGCGCAAGACACGAGAATTCACCGTTCGACTATTGGCTCTTGAACGAGGCGTTGCCGCCGGGCGATTTGGCCGCTGTCGTGGACTTGCCGTTTGCGCCGCCCGAGAGTTCGGTCTTCGACGGCAAGCGCGAGACGAACAATTCGACACGTGTCTTCTTTACGCCGGAGGTTCAGCGAAAGTTTGCTGTTTGTCGCCGTCTCGCCGTGGGCTTTAACGACCCACGCGTCAGAGGCGCGATCGAGGAGACGACAGGCACGCAACTCGCCGGCGCGCATCTAAGAATCGAGTACTGCCAAGATACCCCGGGATTCTGGCTCGAGCCGCACACGGATATCTTGGTCAAGAAATTTTCCATGGTGATCTATCTCTCCGACGCGCCTCAACTCAGCATGGCGGGTACGGATATCCACGCGGGGCCGCCGGACTTCACCTACGTGACCTCCGCGCCCTACGGCAAGAATCTCGGCGTGATTTTCATTCCGGGCAAGAACACGTGGCATGGCGTAGGCCACCACCCAATTCGTGGGCTTCGCAAGTCGCTAATCGTCAACTACGTAACGTCGGCATGGCGCGACACATGGGAACTTGCGTGAGAAACGCGCGGCTACGACGCGGGCGACCGCGCCGCCGTTTCCTCAACGGAACGCGAAACACAACTAGCGATGTGCCTTGACGGTCAGCTGGTAGGGCGCCGTGGGAGCGTTCGCTCTGTCGTTCGCCAAGTGCTGCTGCAAAACCGCGACACCGGCAATCGCTAGGAAAAGCGAAAATACCCAAAGCTCAAGTGGTCGTATGCGCATTTGCATTTCTCCGTCCACACGGGCGATGGCTAGCGGTGCCTCAGCGTCGTCCATCCCAGATAAAGAAAAATCACGCCTGTCACCAAAACCATCACCGTCGGTAACATCGTCGGGATCGAGTACAACATCGGATGACCCTCCTTCTTATTTGGGCTCCTTTTAACCATCTGCGTCTCAATCGGCTTTGACACAGGTCAATTCGCACGCGGCCAGATTGCCGCAGTGGCTCGCCGCCATGTATTCGCTGTTTGCCGCGCGTGACTGCTTGCCTCTTTCAAATGACGCGTGTCGACTCTTGGCTGGAGGGGCAGGGTGATTCGGCCTATTTGCGTACTCTTCGCGACGCTGTTGTTCGCGATGCCGCTTGTCTGCGACCCGGCGCGCGGTGACGACGCGTCTTCGCCCGGGCAGCTGCGCGACTTGTGTGCGGACCGCCCCGGAAAGGGCACGTCGCCTTGTACCGTCGATGCCGGACATTTTCAGATTGAAGCCGACATCTTCAACGGCACGTTCGCGCGCCGGGATGGCGTCAGCACGCGCGCCTATCTCTATGCCAATCCGACCTTCAAGTTTGGGGTTAGCGATACCTTCGACATCGAGGCGAATATCGCGCCCTTCCTTCAAATCAGGACGAAAGACGAGACGACCGGCGCAACCACGACTTCGACCGGCGTCGGCGATCTTTTCTTGCGCGCGAAATTCGACGTCTTCGGCAACGGAGTCGGCGATTTCGGCTTGGTTCTGGAGCCCTATGTCAAGATCCCGACGGGGCACGCCGGCATCGGCAACGGTGCGCTCGAGGGCGGCGTGCTCGCGCCGATGACGCTCGATCTCGGCGACGGCTGGTCTCTCGCCGCGACGCCTGAAGTCGACGTTCTGAAAAATGCCGGAGACGATGGCCGGCATTTCACTCTGTCGAATGTCGTCGGGCTTGGCCGACCCGTTGGCGGTGGGATTTCGCTTGGCGCCGAACTGTGGGCGCTAACCGATCTCGATCCCGCGGGCGACACGCGGCAATATTCGTTCGATCTCGCCGCGGCCTGGCAACCGGCGGGAGACTCTGATCTGCAGCTCGACGGCGGCGTGAATTTCGGGTTGAACGGCGCGACGCCCGGTCTTCAAGTCTATGTCGGCGCCTCGCGCCGGTTCTGAAAAGGGGAGCGAGAACGTTGCTAAAGATCTGCTTCGTGAGTTTCGTCGTGATCGCAATGGCGGTGACGCTCGCGCCGGCGCGCGCCACTCATTCGCATGCGCGACCGGCCGCGCCGTCGCCGGCCCAAGCCCAAGCGCCCGCCGCCGCGTCCCACACGCTCGTTGTCGGCACGCGCGTCGTCCCGCCCTTTGCCTTCAAAGACAAGCGCGGCGAGTGGCAGGGAATTTCCATCGATTTGTGGCGCGATATCGCCGGGCGGCTGAAGCTCGACTATCGCTTTGAAGAGGCCGGGACGGTCAAGGATCTGATCGACGGCGTTGCGTCGAGAAAATTCGATGCCGGCGTCGCGGCCATCACCGTGACGGAAGAGCGCGAACGGCGTCTTGATTTTTCGCATCCTTTCTTCAGCACCGGACTTGCGATTGCGACCGCGCCCTCGGCGAGTTCGCCCGTCTGGTCGGCGATCGCGGGATTTATGACGTGGGAAATGTTGGCGATCGTAGTGGTCGTCTTCGCGGCGATCGTCGCCGTTGGCGTGCTGATTTGGCTGGTCGAGCGCAAGACGAATGCCGAGATCGATTCCGCCGGCGAAGGGTTTTGGGCGTCGCTGTCGATGCTCTTGACCTCGCAGTTCACCGAGCCCGAGCCCAAGACGGCGGCGGGGCGCACTTTCGCCGCGGTATGGGTGGTGGCTAGCATCGTCTTGATGACGTTCTTCACCGGCATCGTCACCACGGCCCTGACCGTGCAATCCTTGCAGGGTCGCGTCCGTGGTGTTTCGGATTTGCCCGCCATGCACGTCGGCGCCGTGACCGGATCGACCGGCTTTCAGTGGCTCTCCGACGAACGTATTCGCGCGAATGAATATGCCAACGTCGCCGACGGGTTGGATGCCGTAGTCGCGGGCAAGATCGACGCGCTCGTCTACGACGCGCCCGTTCTGCAATACCTGGCCAAGAACGATTACGACGGACGCATCTTGGTTCTGCCCGACAATTTCGCACCGCAGGACTATGCCATCGCGTTGCCCGAAGGCAGCACGCTGCGCCGGCAAGTGAACCAGGAATTGCTCGCCATCAAGGGTTCCGAGATTTGGAAAAAGCGGATCTTCGACTATCTGGGCGAGCGTTAGCTCAACCCCGCCGACCGCGCACGCCCGCAACTAGAGCGATGGCGGCCGGGACACAAAACTTCACATTCGTCACGACCGCGTGCGCCGCATTACGTTTTCGCCAAGATTGATCGAGCGTCGGATCAAACGGCGCAATACCGCGCGAATATTCGCTCGCTTCAAGTTCGCGTTGGATTTGTGCCTGGCTTGCGGTTCAGTCGCCGTTCAGACGCGAACACGTCAAATGCCCATCACCTCACCGGTGCGGATCGCGCGTCGTATTTGAATTCGCTGCCCCAGCGACAAAGCACGCTTCCGGCGCACAAGAGGAATGGAAGGACTGAAAATGAAACTCTCTTTGGCGGCCGCGGCCCTTGCGGCGCTGCTCGGTACGAGCCTGATGGGCGGTACGGCGTCGGCCCACGACTATCGCGACCATGGTTATGGCTACTCGTATGGCTACGGCTATCACCGCGATCACGACGACCGCCGTTTTGGGCGCGGCGATTATCGCTGGTTCGGTTACGAACGGCGCGACCGGGACGATCGGCGCCGCGATTGGGATGATCGCGGGCGCGGCGAGCGGGATGGTCGGGGACACGATCGGGACGATCGCGGTCACCGTCATCACGACAGAGACGGCCGCGATTGGTAAAATTGTAGCCGCCGCATTGCGCGTGGAGCCAGGCTGTGGGGCTGACGGCCTGGCTCACTTCTTTCCAGGGCAAATCGATCCGGCAAATATTGCAGAGTGGCGGGAAGCTCATGCCCAATTAGCGTTTCATCAACCGTAGGACTGGCGCAAGGTCGCAACGCGCCAAACGGCACAAGACGTGCGTCGCAGCCCCGCGTCGGCACGCTGCAGCAGCGGTCGAACGCATTCGTTTGATGGAGCATCGGTCGATGTCGGTTGCCAGCGTCGCAGCACAGGTTTCGAGCACGATCAATCCGTTCCTGGCGAAGATGCTTGCGCGCTTAGACCCGGTCCAGTCGTCGGCGTCCGGCGCAACGTCGGCGACCGACAGCCCCGCAGCATTCGGATCGCCGGTCGCGCCTGGCGCTGCAAGCAATTGCGCGAGTGGACCGTCGCGCGCGACCCTCAGCGATCAGATCGTGAGCTTGCTGGTTCAGATGCAGCAGGCGTCGGCGACAGACCGCCAATCGGCCACGAGCCAAGCTACGCCGCTGTCGGCGTCGTCGTCCGACCCGCTCCAGCAACTCTTTGCCGCGATGGACACCAACGGCGACGGCGTGCTGAGCCAGAGCGAAACAGAGACTTACATCCAGAGCATCGGCGGCACCCAGCAGCAGGCCAACGCATTGTTCGCCGGGCTCGATCAGAGCGATGCAAGCGGCATCTCCGAAACCCAGCTGGCCGACGCCGCGGCGCAGGGCGCCCAGACACTGCACCACCACCATCGTCACGGGCATGGCGGCGAGCACGGCCAGGATGGCGCGGGCGCTTCTTCCGGGTCCGGCGTAGCGACGCAAATGTTCAGCGCGCTGGACACAAACAAGGACGGAACGGTAAGCGCCGATGAACTCGCTGCGGCCTTGGGCGCCGCGACCAGCGGCAGCGGCGCCGGCGCGGCCTCATCGAGCGCCAACACCCTTACCTTCGACGGCGCGTCGAAATTGTTTAGCGCAATCGATACGAATGGCGACAACGCCGTCTCGCAAGGTGAATTGCAAACATTCATGGCGACGCTTGAGCAACAGCTTCAAGCCGACATGAGCACGATGGGAAGTTTGATGCAGGTGGCGTCGATCTCCTACGACAAGGCCGCCGCCCTCAATACCGGCGCACAGGCGAACCTGTCCCAGTCGGTCTAGCCCGAGAACGCCCCAGGCCGCTCGCTCACCACCAAGGGGAAGCGAGTGCCAGGCGTTCGCCCTTCAGGCGTTTGCTGGGCGCAGTGCCGCGACAACATCTTTGTCTTGCCGCGGGAAATGTTTGTGCAATGATCGCTCGGCGCTTCGGGGGAGGCGCCTGGGATGGGGCGTGGGTTCAAGATTCTCGCGGCGATAGTGCGCGTGCTGGTGTTGACCGGTGCGCTTGCGGGCGTCGGGTATTTGGACCGAGGGGCGCACCCTGTGCGCGCGCCGCAGATTTATTCTTTCAGGCCTCAGCAATCGGCGCCGCGCGCGGTCGCCGATAGTGCCGTGGCAGTCCCGCCCAAGGAGGCCGGCCCGGTTGAACCGCCGCCGCGGCCGGATGACCCCAAAATCGCCGAACAGCGCGCTCAATATGAAGCCGACAGGTCGAAGACGATCATCGAGCTGCAGCCCTTCCGGCGCGTCGAGACGATGTCCGTTCCCGGTCGGGGCCAAGCCACGCTGGTCGATCTGAATCCGGCGATAAACGCCTGGTTTCTTCTGACGCTCGATTGGGGAGGTGCCAAGGGGCGGGCCAGCTATCATCTTGAGAATCCCGATCCCGCCGGCCAGCAGCTGCATTTGGCGGACAGCCAGCCTGACGGCATCGTCATTTCCGGCGGCGGCAAGAGTTTCGCGTGCAATTTGTGGTCCGGCAAACCAAGTCCGTTGGAGCACGGCGGCACGTATTCGCTGCCTTACGCATTGCTCTGCGACGGCCACTTGCTCCTGCGCAATCAGGTGGCGGGCCACTACACCGACTTGGAGCGCATGACCGAATTCCTGCGAGACAATGTGTGGAGCGGCGAGACGGTCGTCGGCTTCGTGCGCGACAAATTCTATCAGGATGCCTATCGCGAAACGGCCGCGCCGGTGAAGCCGGCCGAACCGGCGGCGCCTGCGCCGTTTGAGCCCGGCGATGCGCTGCCCGGGGCGGCTGTGGGGCCGGCCTATGCCGATCAAGCCGTCGCACCGGGCGAGCTTGGACTCGATGTCGCCGGACCGCCGTCGCATCAATTCGTTTTGGGGCGCTGGTATCCGGTGCGCAACATCGACGGCGTTTATGCGAGCATCATGCAGCCGCTTGCCGTGAGCGGCGAAATCGTTAGGCGCGACAAGGGGCTCGTCAGCGGTCTCGATGCGGCCGAAGCCCCGGCGCTCGATTATCTCACGGCCTTCGATCTCTCGCAGCTCGAGTTGCGCTATGCGCTCGGCACCGATCATCCCCGCGTCGGCTGGTCGCCGCGCGCGGTTGTGGTTGCGCACAACGGGCCTGGCCCCGACGGCATCGAAACGGCGACGCCTCTTGTGACGACGGGCATGGTGAGCCCCGCGGTGCTCGATCGCGTTGTTGCGACATTCGCCGGTGGCTTCAAGCGCGAGCACGGGGCATTCAAGTGGGGCGATCTGGCGCGACTGAATCACGGCTCGCATTACGGCTTCGTCGAAGAGGGCGTCGTCTTCTCGAAACTGCAGCCGGGCTTGGCGACGCTCTACGTGCTCGACGACGGCACCGTACAGATGAAGACGTGGACCGAGGACGACGATCGCCTGCTGCCGCATATCAAATTCGCCCGGCAGAACGGCGTCGCGTTGGTCGAGAGCGATGCGGACGGCGCCCCGATTGCCGGCGCCCTCGTCAACAGATGGGGACCGGGCAATTGGTCGGGCTCCGCAGACTCGCAATTGCGGACCTTGCGCGCCGGCATTTGCCTCCTCCAGGCGGGCGGCAAGCAATTTCTCCTTCACGGCTATTTCTCGACCGCGACGCCGTCGGCGATGGCGCTTGTCTTCCACGCCTATGGTTGCCGCTACGCGATGCTGCTCGACATGAACGCGCGCGAGCACACGTATCTCGCGATGTACGCCAGGCGCGGCGATCAGATCGCCGTCCAACATCTTATCTCCGGCATGGCGGACATCGACAGGACGGCCGCCGGGCAATTGGTGCCGAGATTCGTCGGCTATCCGGACAATCGCGATTTCTTCTATTTCATCAGACGCAAGAGCGGGCCATGAAGAGAGCACTCGCAATCGTTGGGCTAACGCTCGCCGCGCACGCGGCATGTGTGTCGATCGCCGGGGCCGCCCCGCCGCCCGCCGTGCAAAGCCAGAACGAACAGCTGTTTCAGCAAATGAAAGCCGTGTTCGGTCTGACGGACGAACAGATGTCGCGCATCCGCGCCATCTTTGCGGGCTCGGGCCGAATGGGGCAGGGCAATCCGGCGATCACCGCGCATCCGGTGTCGCCGGAGGAATGCCGCGCGCGGCTGCAGCGCGAATCCGTCTCTTACGAAAATCCGAGATTTGAAAAAATCTGCGGCTCGAAATATCTGGCGCCGCTCTACGATCCGGCGACGCAGAAGCCCGAGGACGCGAAGGTCTGCATCGACCAATTCGAATTTCCCGACATCCCGTGCACCTATCCCGTCGTCTGGGTGAAGGCGCGCGAAGCGGCGCAACTATGCGAGGCCGAAGGCAAGCGCATGTGCGACGCACACGAATGGGAAGGCGCGTGCGAGGGCAACTTGCTGCCGCCCGATTACGAATTCGATCAAGTCCAAGGTCTCGACGAGCATTCCGCCCAAATCCGCATGCGCGCGATGCACAACGCCAAATTCGGCGCGCATCAGAGTTGGAGCTATGGGGCGAGCTACCGCACCGGCGTGTGCGCGACCGGCAGCCACAAATCCCCCAGCTGCAACGGTGGGGAGTGGGACACCTGCGGCTCGAACACCTATCCGACGGGGAGCTTTCCCGGCTGTCACAGTTCGCTCGGCGTCTACGACATCAACGGCAACGCGGCCGAACACATGAACCTGCCGACGCGCCCCGACCAGATGGCGAGCCGCGGCAGCAAGACGCTGGGCGTGACGGAGATGAAGGGCAGCTGGTTCGTCTTCGACCAAATCCGCGCCCATGAAGATTGGTGCCGCTGGCGCGCGCCCTATTGGCACGGCACGCGCGTGATGGACGAGGCGAGCCACGCCAATTACCACCTGAGCTTCCGTTGCTGTAAGACGCTCGACGCGCGGTGAGGTGTTGACAATCGCCGATTAGCGGTTAGCCTGCTCTTTGTTATCTCGACGCGCCTCCGCGGCCAACCGCGGGGGCGCGTTTCTTTTGGCCTTGATGCCAAGGAGATTTCGAGATGAACAACACAGCGAACAAAGCGACAGCGGCAAACATCGGCGCCACGATGCACGGGCGCGGCCCCGAGGGCGTGCTCGTTATGCACGACTGGATGGGCGACCACTCGACCTACGACGCCATCATTCCCTATCTCGACGGCGCGGCGTTCACGTACGCGTTTGTCGACCTTCGCGGCTATGGCAAATCCAAGGACATCGCGGGCGAATACACTGTCGATGAAATTGCCCGCGACTGCATCGCGGTCGCCGACAGGCTCGGATGGCAGCGCTTTCACCTGATCGGCCATTCGATGACTGGGATGGCGACGCAGCGAATCAGCGCGTATGCGCCCTCGCGCATCAAGAGCGCGATCGCCGTCTGCCCGATTTCAGCGGCGGGAAACCGGCTCGACGAAGCAAGTTTGAAATTCTTTGCGAGCACGACGCAAGACGACGATGCTTTCCGCCGGCTGATCAAGTTCATCAGCGGCGGCCTCTCAGACCAATGGGCCGAGGTGAAGCTGCGCCAGAACCGCGAAACGGTCGCGACCGCGTGCCGGGCCGGCTATTTGAAAATGCTCACGACGGCCGACTTCGTCGACGAGGTGCGCGGTCTCGAAACGCCCTATCTGGTGGTGATCGGCGAGAAGGATCCAGGGCTCGACGCAGCGGCGATGAAGCAAAATTTCCTCGCCTGGCATCCCAACGCCGAACTTTCGACGATCCCGAATTGCGCCCACTATCCGATGCAGGAATGCCCGCCATATTTCGCGACGGTGATCGAGGCGTTCATGCGCCAACACGCAGCTTGAAGGGGGAACTGGGGGGCGGCATACCTTTTTGCGTGCCATAAACCGAGATGCTGCGCCGCTTTGGCGCTCGAGCGATTGCCCACGCCGCGGTTCTTGCGTTCATTGGAAATCCAGCCCGTCCAACGCGCGCGTCATACCGTCGCTGATGCGCTTGTGGATCGCCGCTTGGATCGTTGCCCAGTCTTCGTCGGTGTAGTCGGCCATATTGGCCTTCCATGGAACGGTGCGAAGGCCGACGCACGGCCCTTCGCCAAAACTGCTGAAGCCCCAGCGCCAATCGATGCGGTCTGCGTCGGACGTGCGGTAGACCTCCACGGTGAAGACGCCGTAGGGGCACGCGATCGGCGCGCCGAACAAGCCGCCTGAGCCGAAGACGCCGTAGCCCGGTTGCAAGAAGCGCGCATTGTCGTAGTTCGTGGGCTCGATCACAACGAGCGTGTCGAAGCCCGCCTGGCGCGCGACCTCGCTCAACGTCTTCTCGATGCCGCGCCCGGACTGCGCCCGCGCGCCGGTCTGCGCCAGCGCGGCCACGGTCTCGCCGACGCCCTTTTGCTTGAGGAGCGCGATCATATCCGCTTCCGACGTTTCGGGGACATGCCAGTCGCTGACATCCTTCTCCTCGGCGGAGTTGTTGAAGACGGTCACGCCAACGCGAATTTTGTGGAAGGTGTTGTCGAACAGCGAGACGACAGCGATGTTGTGAGGCGGCTGCTTTTCGTCGGCGGCGATCACGGCGCTCTGTGCGAGCGCCGACCAGACGAGAATGATTGCCAGTGCGAATCTGAACATCGGGCGCGCCACCTCCAGGACCTGAAGCCGCCACCATACCGCCGCCCGGTTTCGATGGCGACCGGAACGCGGAGCTGATCGATTGACGCGTGCTTAATATCGCAAACGGTCAGGCCGGGCATGGGAGTGCGCCGCTCTGGAAAACCAGGATACTGAAGAGTCAGAGGTTCAGCCGCTTGAATAGAGGTCCCGGAATGTTGCGGATAATCAGCATGATCGGCGCCCAGAAAGCCGGAGTGTAGAGGTTTGCCGTCTTGCGCTCGACGCCGGCAACAATGCGCCGGGCGATTTGCTCGGGTGTTGCGACCAGGGCGGCCGGCAACTTAAGGCCCTTGGTCATCGGCGTGTCGACGAAGCCCGGTTTGATTGTCATCACGTGGACGCCGGCCTTGAACAGGCGTGCGCGCAGGCCCTCGCAGAACGTGGAAACGGCGGCTTTTGCCGCGCCGTACACATAGTTCGAAGGTCGGCCGCGGTCGCCCGCGACGGAGGAAATGACGGCGAGCGTGCCCGCGCCCTGGCGCTCGAATTGGTTGGCTAGCAATGTCAGGAGCGCAACTGTCGACGTCGCATTGACAGCGAACGCTTCAACGGCCGGCGCCGCGCTTTGTTCGCAGGATTTTTGATCCGGCAATGTGCCGTGCGCAATCAAGGCGACATCGATCTGCGAGAGCACGCGAACGCAGCTTGCCAACATTGCGGCGTGGGCGGTGAAATCGGTTGCATCCATTGCCAGCACGTCGACTGCCTTGGCGCCGCGCGCGGTGAGATCGGCGGCCGTCTGCGCGAGTTTCTCGGCGTTGCGCGCGACCAGGAAGAAACTGGCCCCTTGCGCCGTCCATTGCCGCGCGCACGCCGTCGCAATCGCCGAATTGGCGCCGATGATCAAAATTCGTTTCATCCGGTCACTCGTTTCCAAAAGCGGGAATTCAGCGCGGGATCGCGCAGCGCTTCGACCTTCTCCCACGCGGGATAGGCGTTGCGGAAGTCCGCGCCCGTCATGTGCGCGTCTTTGGCCGGATAAAGACGCCCGCCGGCGGCGCGCACGATCGCATCCAACCGCGGAAAGAGTTCGTGTTCGAGGTGCGCTGTTTGCGGAAAATCGAGCGCGAGCGATGTGCCGGCTAAGGGAAACGAGAGCAACCCCGGCGAGGCAATCGCGCCGCACCGCTTGAGGACGGCAAGGAACGATCCGCTCTTGGCGCCCGCGGTTACGCTCAGTAGCTCACGCATCGCGGCTTCTGCAGCAATGTCGGGGATCACGCATTGATATTGTTGGAAGCCGGCGCGGCCGTAGATGCGATTCCAATTCAAAATGCGGTCGAGGGGATAGAAGAATGGTTCGTACCCGACCTGCCGTGGCGTCGGCGTCGCGGGCTGCAGGCGCCAATAAAATTCGTTGAAGGCGCGCGAGCTCGCCTTGTTGATCAGCGATAGGCGGGGGGTGAACGGCACGTCGAGCTTTGCGCGATCGTCCACGTTGAGCCCGCCGTCGCTCGCGTGATCGCCGACGATATAGACGCCGCGCCCGGCGTACGTACCTTTGGCCAAGCAGTCGATCCATGCGACGGCATATTCGTGATGGTGATCGAGCTCGCGCGAAAGGGCGAAGAACTCGTCGAGATCGGCGAAGCGGGTCACGATCGAATCGATGCGGCTGGAGCGGATCGGCATCAGCTGGATCTCGGCCCAATCGATAACGCCCGTCAAACCGAGACCGCCGATCGTCGCCGCAAAGAGCGCGTTGTTTTCGCCGGGCGAGCAGGTCAACGCCCCTTCGCCGTGTCGCATCAGACTAAAGCAGCGCAGATGATTGCCGAAGGTGCCGCGCGAATGATGGTTCTTGCCATGGACATCGTTGGCGATGGCGCCGCCGAGGGTCGCGAACTGCGTGCCCGGTGTGACGGAAAGAAACCAGCCGCGCGGAATCGAAACGCGCAAGATCTCGGCGAGCGTCACGCCCGCCTCCGCCCGCAGGACCCCCTTCTCCCAATCGGCGCTGATGAACCGATCGAGTGCGCGCGTCTCCACGACGTGATCGCTGAGCGCGAGGCAGCTGTCGCCATAGCTGCGGCCGTTGCCGAACGGCAGCGTACTGCCGTGCGCCTTGAAGACGGCGTCGACTTGGGCCGAGAGTTCGCTCCGCCAATGAGCGGTGTGGCCGGTCTGCGGAAGGTTCGGATAGCGGCCCCAGGAACGCAGCGGCTGGCTCATGTCGCCGCGAAAAAAACGAGACAGAAGAGCACGCCGACGACTTGGCTGATGCGGTCGCTGACGGCGAAGACCACCGGATCGTCATGCATCTGCCCGCGATGTGTCAGCATCCAGACGCGCGTGATCCAGAACAAGAGCACCGGGCACGCCAGCCAAATGATTTGCGGATGAGCGTAGAGCGCAATCGTTCCTTGGTCGCGGACATAAAGCGCCAACACCATCACGGCTTGATATCCCGACGCCGCACCGAGCGAGGAAATCATTTCCAAATCGTTGGGATCATAGTCGCGTCCGCGTGTCTTCTCGGTGCGGCCTTGCTGCAGCGCCTCTCGCAGTTCGGCATAGCGTTTGGCCAATGCCAGGCTGAGAAACATGAAGGTCGAGAATGCCAGCAACCAGAAGGTCAGCGGCAAGTGGAAAGCGGCGCCGCCGGCGATGACGCGAATGGTGTAAAGCATGGCGAGGGCGATGACATCGAGCGCCATTTGCCGTTTCAGCCATAACGAATAAGAGAGCGTCAGCGCGTAATAGGCGCCCAACGCCGCCGCAAATTGCCATGGCAAGAACCAGACGGCGCCGCCGAACGCGGCGGCCAGCAACACTGGAATGGCGATCAAGCCGGATTTGATGGACAACCGGCCGGAAGCAAACGGACGATCGCGCTTTGAGGCGTGATGGCGATCGTGTTCGAGGTCGAGCAAATCGTTGAGCAGATAAACGCTCGAGGCGCACAGGCCAAAAAGCAGGAAGGCCAAGGCGCCCTGGCGCTGCAGCACGGTGTCGGTCAGCTTGTGCGCGGCGAGAAGCGGCACGAAGATCAGCGCGTTCTTGATCCATTGGTGCAGGCGCAGCGCCTTCGCCCAATCCTTGATGTCGGAGGAATTTGAGCGGACGGCGCGTCCGACGGTGCGCGTGAGGAGTACCCGATCGAGCTGCAGGTACTCGGCAATGCGTTCGGCCAGAGCCCGGTGGCCCGCCGTCGCCAGCACCACGGGGCGTCCGCTTTCGCGGGCCGCGGCGATCCGCTCGATCACCGCCGGGTCGTAGGGCAACACGCTCACATCGATATCGGTTGCCGCGGCCAGGTGTTCCGCGAGCGCTGCCTTCCCTTGCAAGAGCCACGCGAGGGCTTGGAATAGATGCAAGGGTCGGCCGCGAACAAAGGCGAGCGCGGTTTCCAAGAGAAGATCCGAGCGCAGAAGTGTGCCCTCAAGATCGACAACCAGCGCCGCAGTACTCGTCTCGTCTTGTGTTCTTCTGTCGAGCGCGAGGCTCATGTTCACGCCCCTTGTGAACCAACGCCCTTGAGATATCGAGTTCCCTCCGGGTCGAGCAGTCTTTTACTGTCACAGCGCGGAAGTTTTTGGTGCAAAAGCACTTAGGTCGCAGCCTGACTTATCGCATCTGCGAAGCCAAGGTTGTGCTAACCCGTTGATTTTATTAAGTCGCGGGCACTAACCGGATGTGTTCGATCTCCTGCGCCAATGTCGCCTGATCGAAGGGTTTGGCAAGAACGCGCACGATTGCCGAACGTCGTAACCTTGAATTCCACCATCAAAAGCCGCGTGTGACGCGTCTCGCCTGCATTTGACTAAAATCGATTGGACAATTTACCTCGGAAACATCGGTTTCATTGGCAATTCGCTCTATTTGTCAGTTTTGCTTTCCATCAAGCATTTCGACCTAACCTCGCGCCTAGCCCCGCAATTTCTACAGTGGCGCATTGAGGGGGCTCGATCGTGCCAACCGGATGGAGGTTCTAGTGAGCAAGGTGCTTCAACGTTTTCTGAAGAATGAGTCGGGTGCAACGGCGATTGAATACGGTCTAATCGCGGCATCGATTGCCGTGGTCATTATCACCGCGGTGCAGTTGTTGGGTACGAACTTGACGACGGTATTCACGTCGGTCGGGAACGCTCTCTAAGAGAGAGGATTGCTTCTCGGGGACACGACGCTGGTCTGTTGTGTCCCCGATAAATTGTTCGGACGCTCACCGGTGCGCATTCGCCGCGAGTGAGCGTCATACAAATTTTCCTTCGACATGGCGGAAATAGGCGGCGGCATCCAGACCGCTGCCGGTGACGTTGCGGATGACGTCATCCGCGGTTAGGCGATCACCGACGGAATAGACGTTCTTATTCAACCACGCGAGCAGACCGCCGAATTCGCCGCGTGAAATTTCATCGCTGAGAGAGTGCTCGCGCTCATAGGCTTCCGCCAATTGCGCGGCATAGAGCGTGCCGACGGTGTAGGTCGGGAAATAGCCGAACATGCCCGACGCCCAGTGGCCGTCCTGCAAGACGCCCTCGCGATCGGAGGCCGGAGTCACGCCGATGAGCTTGGCGCTGCGCTCGTTCCAGGCGGCCGGCAGATCTTTCACCTTCAAGGCGCCGGAGAGGAGCGCGGTCTCCAGCTCGTAACGCAGAGCAATATGCAAGTGGTAGGAGGCTTCGTCGGCGGATGAGCGGATTGCGCCGGCGCGCACCGGGTTCGCCGCGCGAAAAAATGCACCGGCGTCGAGTCCCGACGCAGCGTCGCCGAAAAGCTCGCGGATCGATGGCAGAGCGAAGTGCCAGAACGCGGCGCTGCGTCCCACGTGATTTTCCCATAGCCGCGCCTGGCCTTCATGCAGACCCATGCTGGGCGCGGCGGCGAGCAACGTTCCGCGGTCGGCGTCGGCGAAGCCTTGATCATAAAGACCGTGACCGGCTTCGTGCAGCGTCGTCAGAACCGTGCGGCATAAGTCGCCCTCGTCGACGTCGAGTGACAGGCGCACGTCGTCGAAGCCGAGCGCGCTTGTCCCCGAATGAGAAGCGCGATCGAGGCGGCCGCGCGCGAAATCGAAGCCCACGGCCGCCAGAAATTTCTTCGCAAGAGCGCGCTGCGCGGCTGCCGGGAATTTCCGTCCGCGCATCGGATCCTCGCTCGCGCGCGCTTTTTCCGAAGCGCGCGTGACGAGCGGCACGAGACGAGTGCGCAACTCCTCGAGCACGGGTTCAAACCGTGCCCGCGTCATGCCCGGCTCATATTCGCCCATGAGAACGTCATAAGGATCGGCTTCGCCATCGAGCGCTTGCGCCGTCTCGCGTAACAAACCAAGCATCTTGTCGAAGGCCGGGGCGAAGAGCGTAAATTTGTTTTGCTCGCGTGCCTCTTCCCAGGCGCCTTGTGCATGCGATTTCGAACTGGCCAATCGGCGCACCAATTCCTGAGGCAGCGCGATTTCCCCGACGCGCAGATCGCGCAGCAACTCCAACTCGCGGCCCCAGCGCTCGTCGCCTTCGTTGCGCCGCGCAACCTCTTCGATCAGGTCGCCGAGATGGTCGGAGGTGAGCATCCCGTGGCGCAGGCATTCGAGCGTCGCCAGCTGTTCGCCGCGCTGATCGTGGGCGGAGCCCGGCAAAACCGTTTCCTCGTCCCACTCCAGCAGTGCGATGGCGTGGTCGAGATGCAGCAATTCGCCGATTTGTTTGCGCAGCGCCTCCTCCGCTTTGTCGGCATGGATCGCCGGGCGCTTCGGCATTCTCAGCTCAGCAGGTGCGTGCGCGATAAGGACAGCGGCCATACCGCCATGCTGCGCCACGTTGACGACCTGTTTTTGGCTGACGCGGCACATGATGCCGAGGCCGTTCTCGGTTGGGGCAAAGCCCATGACCGCGTAATAAGGCTCCGAGAACACCTGACCGGTTTGCCCGACGATCGGAAATTCGCTGATGGGCAGGCGCGTCGCCTTTTGCACGACCCAAGCCGCTTCGCTATCGCCGGCGCTCGAGACGGCTTCGTTGAGCACACGCTCCCATTCGGCCTGTTGGGTCGCCATGCCGATGGTGACGCCGTCGCCGCCGTAAGAGCGGTTCGGCTTCAACACCAGCTGCTCGCGATGCGTGCGTACATACTCGAGCAGATCGCCCTCGACATTGTGCGGCAGCGTTGTCCGCCGGTCGCCGACAAGGCGGGTCCATAGAACGTGGCGGCGAAAGAGGCGGCATTCCTCGGCGCTGAAATATTTCTCCGCAATTGCGTCGTCGGTCAAAATCTCCCAACAGCTCTTGTGGTCGAAATCGCCAACGAGTGAAGAGACCATGCGGTTTTGCTTGAAGAGCAGGCGCATGCCGTCGAGCGGCTTGCCGAGCTCTTCCTCCAGCGCAATCAGATCGCGCGTTTCATAATCGCGATAGGCCACGTCGACGCAGTCGTCGCCATAATAGACGTCGTCGTCCTTGACGCGCAGCTCCGTCGGATCGGCATGCGTGATGGTGAGGCCGTGGCGCTTGGCCAAGAATTCGCTAAGCACCGATTGCTCGTTGATGCCGTCCTCGGCGTATTTCGGCTCGACGAAGGAAAGGCGGCAGGCGTTGCGGCCGATGGCGCGGGCGTGATCGATCAAGAGCTGGACGAAGAGATCGCGCTGGTCGCGCGGCAGCTCGATGCGCAACGCGGGATCGTGGGCGAGGAGCGAGGGCACGATATCGCGCATCACCAGATGCTCGGCGATGGGGCTGTAGTTGATGCCGCCGACGCCCGAAAGATTGGCCTCCATGAAATGGAGCGTGTCTTGCCAGCCGGCCGCCGTGAAATCGCACACGGCATCGAGCCGGCCATAGACCGTGTTGTTGCGATGGTGCGCCGGCGTCCAGGTGTCGCGCAGCCAACGCTCCTCGCCCGGCGTGATGGGGATCGTGCGGCGGATTTGCTCGTCTTGGCTCAGATAGAGCGAGGGCAGGCGCTTCAGCGCTTCGGTCAAGCGCAGGCAGACGTGATGCACATAGGCGAGCTGCTCGTTCATGGCGAGAAGCGGGCGGAGCATGATCGGGATCGGCTCGTTCTTGCCGTCGCGCTCGTAAACCATTTCGTTGGCGATGGCGTCGGCGAGCAGAATCTGGGCGATACCGGCATAGGTCAGGTCTGAAATGTGGCTGGCGGCCTTGCGCACGCGGCTGTCGAGCGTCGCCCCGGCAAGGCCGAGCGATTCAATCGGACTGATCAACTCCGGCGGCATGTGGCACTCCCCTGACGGCGCGCTTGGCCTTGTTTAGCCTGGCATTTGTATGGCGCGAAGGGGCAACCAATGGCAAATTAGCGAGAATTGTGAAGGGATTTAAAGATGCGCAGAGGTTGCCTGTTGCTGGCGACAATCGCCTCTCTTGTGGCGCCGCAGGCGCTCGCAGCGTCCTATCAAGACCCCAACCCGTGCGCCAAAGATTGCGAGGTGCAAAAGTTCATAGACCAAAATATCGGCGTTGCGGTGAACCGGCCGGTCACGCTGGCCGAGCTGCGCAAATTTGCCCGTGTCGAATCGGAAACAACGACGAAGGTCGGGGCGACGGGCTTGTCCGACACCATTCACGAATTCCGCTACGCAGGCCTCGTTGTGCGCGTTGAGGTGACGGCGGAAAACACCGTCCTGGTACAGACGATCGATCTGACGGGCGGCACCTATCGCATGCCGTTCAATATCAAACTCGGCAAGGTCGAGGGCGGACACGACATCGACTATGTGCTGGGGCCGCCGGCGCAGACGCGGCGCCCGGCGGGCAAGCCGATGCAGTGGATCTATCACAACCTCGAAGGCACCGAGATCGTCACCTTCGACCGCACCGACGACACTCTTCTCGCCGTGCACTGGGACTTCACGCCCGGCGATTGATCGCGCCTCTTCTAGCGGCCGCCGCCGGGCTGATCGCCGCCGCGACTGCCACCATGCCTGCCGCCGCCGCCATGTTCGCCGTGCTCGCCGCCCGGCGTTCGCATGCGGGGCGTCATTTCCTCCGCCGTCACGACGCCATCGCTGTTGGCGTCGAGGCGTTCGAACAGCGAGAGCCACTGATTGGCAAACTCGTTGAAGTCGATATGTCCGTCGGCGTTCCAATCGAGCACGGGTGACGCGCCCGGGATTTCCGTCGTCAGAGCTTGATTGAGCGCGCGCGCTTCGGTGGCGCTCAAAACGCTGTCGTGATCGACATCGTATTTTGCAAACATCGCGTGGAGACCGCGATCGAGTTCGACACGCGATACGTTCCCGTCGCCGTCGAGATCGAAGTGTTTCAGCTGCAGGCCCGCCGCCGGCTCGCCGTGCGTATCGGGACCGCCCGAGCCGTGCTCTCCGCGATGGCCGGCGTGCCCGCCGAAACCTTCGTGACTGCACGCTCCGAGCGCGAGGAGTGAGGCGATAGTCATGAGCGCCCTAATGGCGAGATGTTGCATGAAATCGCTCCGATCTCTCTTTGACTGGCCGGCCGAGCGCCGTCTCGTGGATGCGCGCGCTGTCGCAATCGGCGCAGAGAACTGTATCAACTATGGGCGACGATGTTTGCCGCAAACGTCCGCATTGCTCAGTTGTAAGGGCGCGGAAAAGTCTATGTCACATCGATCCGATTTCGGCGCCTAGGTGAGCACCTGCGTACGGCTCACGTCGAGCGGATGATCGATCAGCTGCTCGATGCGGTCCAAAAGACGCAACGTGTTCGCAAGTTCGGCGTGGATCTCGAACGCCGCCTCGTCGATCCGTCGCGAATGGATCCAAAAGAGGCGCGGATCGCGGGTCGAGCGATAAGCCTCGATCGCCAGACACCCCGGCTCGGCGCGCACCATCTAAATCTGCGCGCGCAAGACCGACGCGACCGCGGCCTCTTTTCCCTCCGACGCGTGGAAGCGGGCGAAAATGACGACCTCCACAGACACCCTCCCTTAGATCGCGCTAGGTACCTCGATTTGAGGCGACCGGCGCCGATTTATAATGCTTTGCGGCTGAGACGGACCTCGATTTTGGACAGCGTCCGCGCCCCTAACGCGCGGGAATCGCTGCCTATTTTTTCGAATATTCGCCGCATTTTCGCCCGCAAAGCGGGGTCGCGGGCCGATTAAAGCTAAACGCGGAGTGTGATGAACGTCTATTGACCAAGCGGTAGGTCAAAGCCCATTTTTCGCCAAATCCCAACCGGGATCGGAGCGGGGCTCATGAACTACGAAGCTATGTTGAAGGATCTGCGGACCTGGATCGGTGCATCCGGGTTGGTGGTGGTGATTCTGGCCGTCGCGCTTGTCGCCGACGGCTTTCCACCCAAGGGCGCGTTTACGTCAGGCACGATCGTGTCGGCCGAGCGCTATCACTCCTCGCAGGTGACCGACGCGGACGTCGGACTTGGCAACCAAGACGTCGCGCAGTTGATGCAGACCGACACGTTCGAACTGATGGTCAAGAATCCGTCGTTCAGGGCGATGGTCATGGATCCCGGCTTCCAAGCGTTGGCACAGAGCCCGGCTTTGCTCGCAGCGATGGCGAACTCTCCAGAAGCGTTCACTGCAATGGCAAAAGACCCGCAAGCCTTCGCGCTCTTCGCCCATAACGCAGCGGCGATCAATGCATATGTAATGGGTCACGAGGCACTGGGTCACGAGGCACTGGGTCACGAGGCACTGGGTCACGAGGCACTGGGTCACGAGGCGCTGGGTCACGAGGCACTGGGTCACGAGGCACTGGGTCACGAGGCACTGGGTCACGAGG
>JANXXU010000037.1 GCA_025350465.1 Alphaproteobacteria bacterium
GAGATCAAGCGGACGTTGCCCGGGGTTGGTGTCATCTTGCTGAGCGCGTTCTGGGATGATGCGCTGGTTCGGCAGGCGCTGGATACGCCCTTCGCCAGGTCGAAGTGCTCGGCGTCTTTGAGCAGGTAGCCATCGGCGCCCGCATCCAGCGCCTGCCGAACCAGCGCATCATCCCAGAACGCGCTCAGCAAGATGACACCAACCCCGGGCAACGTCCGCTTGATCTCACGGCATACGTCCAGCCCGCTGCCTTCCTTGAGCTTGATGTCCACCACTGCGACGTTTGGCGCACTTTTCGTCAGGCGCGCCATCGACGCCGCGGCGCCATCCTCGGCGTCGCCAACTATCGAGAACTCCTGCGATTGCTTTAGCAGTTCTCGAAGCCCGGCGCGCACGACCGGGTGGTCATCGACGATAAAGACTCGCAAAGCTTTGCTCATCAAGCCGCCTCCGCGGGCAGTGTGCAACAAACGATCACGCCGGCCGCTGCTCCGTTAATCACGGCGACGCGTCCACCAAGACGCTCGAACCTCTCGGTCAGGCTGCGCAGTCCGTAGCAGTCTCCAGATTCGATCGACTGGTTTATGGCGAAGGCGGAACCAATCCCATCATCAGCGACCTCCAGCGTCGTACCGCCTGGCCCGTCGCAAAGCCGCACAACAATCCTAGAGGCTGCCGCGTGTTTGCGGATGTTGTACAGCGCTTCGCGAGTAGCCGCGTAGAGTTCCCGCGCAGTCAGCGGACTCAGAGGCGCCACCAGCTCGTTCTGATAAGCAACGGAGACGCCAGTCGCCTCCTCGAACGTTGCAAACAGCCGCGTCAGCGATACGTCGAGTCCGTCGACCAACTCCGTCGAAGACAGCGCGTGGATCGCCTTGCGCACCTCTCGCCCGCCATCTGTCGAGAGCCGTTGGATCTGCGCGAGTCGCCGCTGTAGCATCTCCGGCGCGTCTGCTTTCCCTCCCGGCGCGTCCTTCGCCGCGATACCGATGCCGAAGAAGTACTGCGCGACGTTATCGTGAAGCTCTTGCGCGATTCGAGCGCGCTCGCGCTGAATCGCTTCTCGCTCCTCGGCGTTTCGGGCATCTGCCACGGCGCGGTTGCGCTCCGTCACGTCGCGCCCGATCACCAATAGACCAACCGGCCGTTCACCTTCCATCAGGGCCGTAGCCGCCGTCTCGATCCAGACGCCGCGGCCATCCTTCGTGCGGGCGAGCCATTCCCCGCCCCCATGCATCTTGCCGCTGAGCCGCCATTCGGCGTAGTTCGCGGCAAGCGCCGCGTGTTGGCTCTCATCAACGAGATAGCGCGTGGTACGGCCAACAACCTCTTCCGCCGTGTATCCGAGGATGCGCTCGACGGCATGGTTGACCGACGTAATCGCGCCCGCGAAGTCCGTCGTATAGATGATATCCTGCGCCGTCTCGACCAACGTTCGATATTTTTCCTCGCTACGTACCAGGGCCTGCTCTGCGCTCTTGTGCTCCGTAACGTCGCGCGCGATCCCTTGAAAGCCCACGATATCACCGCCTTCGATGATCGGTGCTGCCACGACTTCCAGCCACCGCGCGGTTCTATCTTTTGCGTACGTGAGAAGCTCCACCGGCGCCATCGGCTCTCCGCGGAACGCTCGCTGCATATTCTCCAGGGCGATGTGCAAGTGCGCCGGGTCAACGAAGCTCGCGAAGTTCATCTCCAGAAGCTCTTCCGCGGCGTAGCCGTACAGCGCGCTCGCCGCCGGATTAACGCTCGTAAATCTGCCGTTCAGATCGTGCGTATAAACGATGTCGCGGGCGGCCTTTACAACTTCGGCGTACTTCTGGTCGCCGGCGCGCGCCGCTGCCTCGGCCTTCACGCGCGCGTCGATGTCCCGAAGAACCAGCACGGCGCGCGCCCGTCCATCCTCGACGATCCGTACGCCGCTCATTTCCCGCCAGCGCCAGTCGCCGTCGGCGTGGCGCACACGGAAAGTTGCGCTGATGTGCCCTGTCCATCCGGGCGCCAGAAACGCCGCCAATTTCGGCAGGTCATCCTCGTGTGCGAGTTCGCCCGGTGAACGCCCGATGTAGTATTCCGGCGGCTTTCCTGACAGCTCGAAACAGTTCGGAGAGATGTACGTGAAGCGGCCATCGCGCAATTCGCAGAGCACATCGTTCGAGTGCTCCATCAGCAGACGAAATCGCGACTCACTTGCGGCAAGCGCACGGTTCGCCTGCCGCTGTTCCGTCACATCGACTGTGACGCCGATGGTGCCGGCCACCGCGCCGCATTCGTCGCGCACCGGCGCATATCGCGCCTGATATTCGCGACCCTGATACTGGCGTTCGGTCGCGAACACCTCGCCCGCCAACGCGCGGCTAAACGACTCCAAGATCTCGGTGTCACCGGCAAACGCCTCGAACGCCGACTTCCCGATCAGGTCGGCACTGGCCAACCCGAGGGCATCCAGCCCCTTGCCTTCGGACAGCGTCACGATCCCTTGCATGTCCAGCGCAAACAGGACGACCGGAAGGCTCCCAAGAATTGCCGTCAGGCGCTCGGCGCTCTGGCGCAACTCACGTTGCGCCTGTTTGGAGTCCGTCACGTCGCGCACGATGATGACAACCTCATTCGAGCCGCATGCGTTGAAACGCCCCTCATAGGACCGGAGCCCGGTCTGCTTTTGCAGCTCATACTCGAGAGTCCGCAAATCGCCCGAGTCGAGCACTTCGCTCGCCAGACCGATGATCGTCTTACCAAGATCACTCGGCAGGAGCTCGTCGACTCTGTTGCCAACAATTTGGCCTGCCGGAACGTAGAGATCGGCTTCGCGTTCGGCTTTGAAATCGAGAATGACGCCGTCGCGACTCATCCGGAACATCATGTCCGGAATGGCGCGCAGAATAGCTTCTGCGTGGTCCGCGGTCTGCGACTGAGGCGCACCTCGGGCGATGCCCTCACGCGTTTTCGGGATTTGCTCTGTTTCGGGACCTTCCATAGCCAGAATGATCGGGGACGGGTAGCCGCACCGCCGCCGCGGTAGTCCCCCGATCTTTCGGCCGGGCGCGCTAATTTACGCCGCGGAGACGATAGTGAAGCCGTCGCCGACTCGTTCGTGCCATCCGCTGTCCGGAGGAATGAGTTAACCCCGGGAATTCGCGAGCGGAACGCCCGGCGGGCCAAGGAACCCCACCGGGCGTGGCGACGAACGGTGCAACCGACGCTACGCCATTCGGCAGAGGTAGTAGACGTTCATGATGTCGCCCGGCACGCCGCGCTCTTCGACCGAGGCAAACCCGGCCTCGCGGAACAGCTCGTGCGCCTTCTGCTTGCCCCACATCGTGCCCAGACCTTCGCCGCCCAGGGCGAGCGAGACGGTCATGCAATGGAACGTTGACATGGCGTACATCGCCGGCGCCATCGGGTGATCCATGTTCCCGGCGTGCGTGCTATCCGCTGCGATGTCGGCGCACAGGAACGTGCCGTCCGGCTTGAGGGCGGCAGCGATCTTCTTGAGCACCTTACGCGGCTGCGCCTGGTCGTGGATGGCATCGAATACGGTAATCAGATCGTACTTCGCGTTTACGTCGAGCGTCGCGGCGTCTTTCATCTCGAACGCGGCGTTGAACAGGCCCCACTCCTTGGCCTCGGCGCGACCGAAGCCGATGCCTTCTTCGGAGAAGTCGTAGCCGGTGAAACGACTCTTCGGGAATGCCCGCGCCATGACGTTGATGGCGTGGCCAGCACCGCAGGCTATGTCAGCGACGTCAATGCCCGACTCAAGCTTCGCGATCAGCCCATCCACAAGCGGCAGCGTGACGTCGACGAGAGCGGCGTCGAAAATCGCCCCGCTCTCCTGCCGCATCAACTCCTGGAACCTGTCGAATTTCGCGTAGGGAACGCCGCCGCCGTTGCGAAACGCCTCAACTACGTCGTCCTCGACCTTGCCCATCTGCGCCAGGTACTCCGATAGGACTGCCAAGTTGCCGGGGCCGGCGGCGCGCGTCAGCGAAGCGGCGTGCTCGGGCGGGAAGAAGTACGTGCCTGTCGCCGGGTCGTGCTCGACGTATCGCGTGACGGTCATGTTCCCCAGCCACTCGCGCACGTACCGCTCGTTGAGACCGGCCGCCTTGGCAATCTCCTCGCTCG
>JANXXU010000005.1 GCA_025350465.1 Alphaproteobacteria bacterium
TTGTGACGCTACCTGCCAACGGTTGCGGCGGACATTATGATATGCCGTTAGCTCGATCCGCGAGCATCTGACGAAGGTAATGACCATAGTCCGATGGGCCAAGCTTATGAGCCCGGCGCGCGACATCCGCCGGTGTAACCCACCCTGCGGCGAGTGCAATTTCCTCAAGGCAGGCAACTTGCAGCCCGGTCCGATGTTGAATGGCGCGAACGAATTCGCCCGATTCAATGAGTGAGTCTGTGGTACCCGCATCGAGCCACGCGAGCCCTCGACTTAATTGCTCGACCATTAATTCCCCTCGCTCGAGATAACTCAAATTTATGTCCGTAATTTCCAACTCGCCTCGCTTCGATGGTTTGAGAGAACGGGCAATGTCGATGACGCGATTGTCGTAGAAATAGAGGCCGATAACGGCCCAGTTGGATTTTGGCTTCTTCGGCTTTTCGACAATCGACAATGCGCGGCCCTTTTTGTCGAATTCGACGACGCCGTAACGCTTCGGGTCGGGAACGCGGTAGGCGAATATTTGCCCACCTTTCTTTACCTTTGCGGCTTGGCGCAGGACGTCGGGCAATCCCTGACCAATGAGAACATTGTCGCCGAGCGCAAGCGCGACGCGCTCGTTGCCGATGTGATCCGCTCCAATGACAAAGGCTTGCGGCAAACCATCCGGGCGAGGCTGTTCCGCGTAGGTTAGACGTATGCCGAACTCTCGGCCGTCACCGAGGGTTTTCCTAAACAGAGGCAAATCCGAAGGTGTCGAAATCAGAAGGATATCGCGTATGCCGGCGAGCATGAGGCTCGATAGGGGGTAGTAGACCATCGGTTTGTCGAAGATGGGCAGGAGCTGCTTCGAGATCGCGGTCGTGAGCGGGTAGAGCCGGGTACCGCGTCCTCCGGCCAGGATGATCCCTTTCACGATCTTGCTTCCACTGAGGCCGTAAGCATTCGTTTGAGCCCATCGCGCCAATGAGGCAGCACAATACCGAATTTAGATCCCGTCCGTGAACAATCGAAGACGGAATTTGAGGGACGCATCGCAGGCGCTGGGTTTAACCGCCGCCTGGCCCTCGTCGACTCTCGATCGTCACTCGATGAAGGCGGCCCCAACTTTGTGTCCAAGGGCCGGGTAGCTCTGGCTACATCGGCCTTTCCGAACACTTTGCGTTGGGCGCTTGCGTTGGCCAGCCAACCGCGCAACGATGCCAAGCGCGCCCAGTTGCCATGACGACGATGACGCTTGTGGGACGCACGAGCAGATCAGCAGAGTTAGCGCAGCCCCCGATAGCCACAAAAGACATAGACAAGCGCGAAATAAGTGGCACTTTTTGGCCAGTCGAACATCGCGGCCTCACAGCGGTAGGTTTCGTAGTCGTCTGTCAACTGGCTCAATGTTAGTTGTAGCGCTCGTCTGAGCATGTTTATGGCCCCCGATTTTGGCCTCCCCCGAGGCGGTATCGAGCAATAGCCTACCGATGTTCACGAACGACTCCACCGCGTTCAGAAAAGGAAACACATTTGCCTCTCCACTGGCACAAGGAAGCATCGGTGGGGGCTATTCGGCCCGCGGCCGGGCTGGGCGATCAGTAACGTAAATAGGCCAAAAAAGGCGGCAAACCAAATGCCGCTCTGCCGACGGCGCTCGTCTGAAAATCGAGAATTCGCGCAATCGGCGAATGCCGAGAGATGACACGCCTCAGTTGGCGAATTGGAGTCGCGATCACGCTATTGCCAAACATCATGGTCCCGACGCTTAGGTGGCCTCGCGCCCCTAAGCATCGACAGCAAACTTTAATGCGAACGTCGCCATCTAGTTTGATTGGATCGGCGTGACGCTCTGAATGAAACAGCTGCCGCCCAGGTGCAAGGCTAGCGCGTCGCCGGGACTCACGCACTCATGGGGACTCATGTTGCGGGTCACGAAATAGTTCTCGGGCCAATCCTGGTACTGGCATTTCGCGTCGACCAAAATCTTGTACCTGCCGCCGCCTTTGGCTTTCGCGACAAGCGTTTGGGTGTCGACCTTGCTGATGCCGTCCAAGTCACGGTAGTGCAGACAGCGCCCTTCGTCTGCGGCCGCGATACCGGGTTGCATCGCGAAGGCCAAAATACCCAGGGCCACCATTCGTCTCATGTTCGACTCTCCATCTTTATCTTTGGCGTGCTCATGCTCGGCCGCGAAAATAGCAGGGCTAACGCGCCCAGCCTTCCTCATGACGTCACAGTCCACCGGCATAGATGAACCTAGCCTGAACGAGTTGTACGTCAGATTCCGCTCTAAACCGCGCCCGCGCGTCGGTTGCAAGGGGGGCTTCCGGTCGACGAGCGTCGTGTCTCCTTCGCCTCTGACGACGCCGGCATTCGTGGGCTCGCGGTGGATTTGTGAGCCTTCTCGCGGGTAGCCGAGTTGCGCGCGGGCACCGCCACTACCCCGATGCGCTGGACGAGGTGCGCGCTCCGTCGCGTTATCGAACGGCGGTGCGCGCACTGATTCGCGCGCGGCGCCCAGTCTTGTTGCCTGGAGTAGATCTGATCGTTCGGGATTTGTGCGACCATGGCGCTTGGTTAACTGATTCGTAACGAATGCGGCGCAAGCGATCGCGGACGACTCAGCGAGGGAAAAATGATCGGCGGGAAAAGCATAATCGGCATGGCCGCAGGTCTGCTTCTGGTCTGCCTGGCTCCAGGTCAGGCGGTGTCGGAGCCCGATCCGGTCAGTGAGCTGGCGAATGCGATTTGCGCCGGCAAGACTACCGGCGACATCTCGACCTCCCTTGCAGACCTGGGACCTGGCGGTAGCCTCACCGACAGCGATGTTGCGGAAGCGTTCGGAGAGGCTTCTTTCATGGCCGATCTCGGACGGTGCGGCAGCGGGCAGGCTATCGCCGACGCTTACGCGGCGTTCAAACGCGGCAAGGATACGCAAAAGCTCGACGCTTCGTTTGCGATGGGTCGGGTGAGCGGCGAGCCGACCGGCGGCACCGCAAGCGCCGGACTCTATCAAGGTTCTTTCGCCAGTCTGGGCGCCGCCGGCGATCCGCCCAGCGGGAAATAAAGGATTCAGCAAGGAATTCGAGGGTCCCCGCCGTGCGATTGGTTAGGGCCGTCTTAGCAGTGAAGCCCTTAATATTGACGTTCAATTGACGAACGAAGCAGGAGACTTCGGCGTGAAGTTGGTGGTCTTTGCAGCGGTGTTTGCGGGCGCATTGTCGCTCGCGCCGACGCTTGCCCTCGCCAACGATCCCGATGAAGCCGAAACCGCCGATGTCGTCACCCGCCCGCGGCCCGATTACGATGCGCGCGGTATTCGGATGGGTGCGTTCTATCTCTATCCCTCGCTGGCGGCCGGCGCCGGCTACAGCGACAACGTCTTCAACACGCATACCGGCACCGTCGCCGACACGTTTTTCACCGCCGATCCCCAACTGCGTTTGCGTTCCAATTGGGCGCAGCACGCTCTCAATGTTACGGCCGAAGCCAAGTCCTACTGGTACGACCAGCAATCGAGTGAAAACCGCACCGATTGGAATGTATCGGTCGACGGGCGCATCGACATCTCCCGCGGCAGCGACATCAGCGGTGAGGTTCACTACAAGGATTTTCATGAGCAGCGCGGCACCGACCTCGTCGGCGGCTTGGGCGCCGGCGATCCGGCCGAGCCGACTTCGCTCAGCGTTTTCGGCGGCAGCCTGGCCCTCAACCACACGTTCAATCGTTTGCTCGTTTCAACGGGCGCGAGCGTCGACGACATCAGCTATCGCAACACGCCCGTGGTCGGCGGCGGGCCGGCGATCGACAATCACGATCGTGATCGCGCCGTCGCCGAAGTCTTCGCCAAAGCAACCTATGAAGTCACGCCCGACACCGGGCTCTTCGTGCGCGGCGCTTGGAACGACCACAACTTCAAGACGGCCGTCGACGATTTCGGCTTCAACCACGATTCAACGGGCTGGAAGATCGACAGCGGCGTCCATTTCTCGATGACGCATTTGCTTATCGGCGAACTCTTTGCCGGTTATCAGGCGCAGAACTACGCATCGGCCGCGTTCAAATCGACGAACGGCCTTTCCTTCGGCGCCGACTTGAAATGGTTCCCGACGATGCTGACGACGGTCTCTTTCGAGGGCGCGCGGACGATCGAGGACACCTCGATCACCGGTTCGTCCGGTTATGTCTCGACGCGCGGGCAAGTCTCGCTGGATCACGAGTTGCTTCGCAACATCATCTTGTCGGGCAAGATCGGCTACGAAACCGCCGACTATCAGGACATCTCGCGCCAGGACGATATCGTGAGCGCGCAAGTCGACGGCGTCTATCTGATCAACAACAACTTCCACTTCGACGCGGGCTGGCGCTACGTCGATCGCAATTCTGCCGACGCGGCCTTCACCTATACGACGAACAATTTCTTCCTGGCGCTGACCGGCAAGATGTGAGGCTTCCGTCGGCCGTCGACGGGTTTTCTGGGGGAAAGCTACGAAGTGATGGGCCGGGCGCGGTGGTGCGTCCGCGGCGGGAGACGCGCGTGTCTGTGGATGGTTCGGTCGACCTAAGCGTAGTGGCAGTGCGCAGCCAACCCACATGGGCTAGTGTTCCGGCTCAGGTGGAGTGGGTTTTTGCATGAACGTTCATCGGCTGCACGCGCTCGACGGCGACCTCACGCCGCGCGCCTCGGCTCCGTCGGCGGAGGACGACGCCGGCCTGAGCGATTTCGACCTGCGCGCCCTGATCCAGGCGTTGCTGGTGCGACGTTGGACGATCATGGGCACCGTCATCGTTGCAATGACGATCGTGACGCTCGTCGTGCTGCAGATGACCCCGGTCTACACCGCCTCGACCTTGATCATGGTCGGCCAGCGCGAGAACAAGGTCATCGACGTGGAGTCGGTGCTTGCCGGGCTGCCCAACGACACCGCGACGATCGAAAATCAGATTCAGATTCTGAAGTCCTCATCGCTCGCCGCGCGCGTGATCAAGAAGCTCAATCTCGAACGCGACGCGGAATTCTCGGGCGGCAAGCAGGGCACGGGAATCCTCGCCATGCTCATGTCGCTCGTCGGTTTGCGCGAGCGGGCGATGTCGGCCCCGCAAGCGCAAGGGACGATCGATCCGTCAATCCTCAAGCGCTTCGCCGGCAAGCTCACGGTCGCGGCGCAAGGCCGCTCGTCGATCATTCGCGTGTCCTTCGATTCACTCGACCGCGCGAAAGCCGCGACCATCGCCAACGCCATCGCCGACCAATACATCGTCGACCAGCTCGAAGCGAAATTCGACGCCTCCAAGCGCGCCGGCGATTGGCTGAACGAACGCTTGACCCAGCTCGCCGACCAGGTTCGCGTCGCCGAGAGCGCGATCGAGCAATACAAGGCCGCGAACGGGCTGTCGGGCTCCACCGACGATAATTCGGCGACGACCCAGCAGATGACCGATCTCAACGGGCAGATCGTGCTGGCGCGCACGAACCTGGCCGAGCAGGACGCGAAATTCCGCCAGGTGAATACGCTTTATCATTCCGGCGGCGGGGTCGACTCGATCGCCGAGGTGTTGAACTCGCCGTTGATCTCGCAGCTGCGCGGCCAGCAAGCCGAGCTCATCCGCAAGGAAGCCGAGCTCGCGACCAAATACGGCGAGCGCCATCCCCAGATGATCGCGCTCAAGGACGAGCGCACCAATCTCGACAAGAAGGTCGACGAGGAGGTGCGCCGTATCATCCAGAACCAGTCGAACCAGGTGAACGTGGCGCGCGCGCGGCTGGCCTCGCTTGAGGAAAGCCTCAAGACGATGCAGACCACCGCCGGCGGCGAGGGCCAAGTGCGCATTCGCCTGCGCGAGCTGCAGCGTCAGGCGGAGTCGAGCCGCACGCTTTATCAATCCATCCTGGGGCGCGCCAAGGAGACGCAGGACAAGGATCAGATCCAGGCGCCGGACGCCCGCCCCATCGAACCCGCGACCGAGCCGCGCGAGCCGAGCTTTCCCAACAAGACGTTGATCCTGGGCATCACGCTTTTCGGCTCGACGATCTTGGGTATTTTGTTTGCCCTGCTGCTCGAGCGGCTCGACAACGGCTTTCGCACGGGGCTCGAGATCGAACGTATTGCGCGCGTCGCGAACCTCGCGGTGGTGCCCGCCGTCGCGCGCGGCCGCGACGTCGCCGAGCGCGTGATCCAGAAGCCCCTGTCGTCGTTCACGGAAGCGCTGCGCTCGCTCCACGCCGGCATTCAGCTGTCCAATGTCGATCAGCCGCCGAAGGTCATTCTGGTCACCTCGTCGGTGCCGAACGAGGGCAAGACGTCGATCGCCGTCAGCCTCGGGCGTCTCGCGGCGCGCGGCGGCGCGCGCGTCATCCTGGTCGACGGCGACTTGCGCCACCCCAGCGTTGCCGAGCAATTCGGCGAGCGCAAGGCCGACGCGGGGCTCATCGACGTGCTCACCGGCAAGCGCGATCTCGCCACCATCCTGCAGCGCGATCCGATTTCCCCGCTCGAGTATTTGCCGGTCGCGATGCCGCCGTCGAACCCGGCCGACCTGATCGGCTCGCAGGCGTTGAAGAACCTCATCGACGTCCTGCGATTGCACTACGACCTCATCATCCTCGACGCGGCGCCGATGCTGCCGGTCGCCGACACAAGGCTGTTGTCGCGGCTCGCCGACAAAACCGTTTATGTCGTGCATTGGGACAAGACGCCGCGCGAAGCGGTGATGAGCGGCCTCAAGATGCTGCGCGATGCGGGCGCGGAGATCGCGGGCACGGTGCTCAACCAGGCCGACATGCGGCGTCACGCGATCTACGGTTACGGTTATTCGAGTTATGGGTACGGCAGCTACTACGGCAAATACTACGCGGAATAGCGTGGGCGTCATCGCGGCGCTGTTCGCGGCACTCGGCGCGAGCCTCCTCGTCGCGGGCGCGTTGCGTTTGCCGGGCGCCTACGCGGCCTCGTTCGCCGAGGTGACCTATCGCCAAGCCGCGCTGCTCGGCACGCGCATGGATGCGGCGGCGCTCGACCGCGCGGCGGCGCACCTCGATCCCTCGCGCGCCGCCTTCCTCGACATGCGCATCGCGCAGGAGCGTGGGCTGCGCACGGTCGAGGGTCGCGCGCGCCTGACACGCGCCGCGGCGGAGCTCGAGCGCGGCCTGCGCCGGGCGCCGGCCGACGCCTATGCCTGGACGCGGCGCGCGGCCGTTCTCGTTCAGCTCAAGGGCGCGAACGAGGCTGCCGCGCGCTCGCTCTCCCTTGCGCTGATGATCGCGCCGCACGATCGCAAGCTCGGCGCCATACAATTCGATCTCGCGGTCGTGCTGTGGCCGATGATGGACGCGCAGGCCCGCGAAGCACTGGCCCGCCGCGCCCGCTTCATCGCCGCCACCCCCGACCTCGCGCCCCAAGCCCACGCCTTCGCGGCAACCGCGCTGGGCCAGTCGCTGCTGAGTGCTAGCCGATGATGGCGCCGAAGCTCTTCCCCACCATGTCATCCCCGCGAAGGCGGGGACCCAGGGCGAAGCCTGCGCCGGCATCGACGCAGCGTTCTTGCAAAGAAAGCTGGATTCCCGCCTTCGCGGGAATGACAAGAAAGTGCGCGCCGTGAAGCACGTGCGCATCGCCGGCAAGCGGATTCAGATGGTGGAGCTTTATCTCTATCTGCTGGCGGCGCTTGCCTCGGGCGTTGCCTATGTCGTGGCGGTGCAGCTGCGCACGGCCGCCTCGCCCGCGCTCTTCAGCCCGTACGGCATGAACCTCAGCGACGCGGCGGTGATGGTGGCGCTGGCCACGCTCACGAAGATCCTCATGCGCGTCTACGAGCATTCGACCGCGGCGAGCATCGTGCGGTATGCGCAAGTGGCGCTGACGGCGGCCGTGCTCTTCTTCTTCGCCGCGCTGATCCTCTTCTATGTCCTGCCGACGACGCGCGTTCCCATCAGCATGGTGATGATCTTTATCGCCGCCGATCTGGCGCTGGGCCTGCTCATTCTGCCGGCGCATCAGTACTTCCGCGCCTCGCCGGCGCTGCAGCGCGCCATCGTCGTCATCGGCGACCGCAAGATGGCCGAGCAGCTCGCCAATCATCGCCTCAGCCTGATGTCGCAAAAGGCGAGCTATTGGGCGACCTCGTCGGCCGACATCGCGCGCGCCCTCGACGACGCCGACCGCAGCGGCGAGAAGGTGCCGTTCGACGAAATCATCATCGACCGCGACGCGACGCACGAGCTGCCGGACTGGAGCGCGCTGCTCAAGGCCCGCGACCAGGGCATGCTGATCCAGACGCCGGATGCGTTCGTCGAGAGCGAGTTCGGCGAGGCGCGGCTCAAGGACGAGACGGCGTTCGACGTGATCGTGGCGGCTTCGTCGAACTGGAACAAGCTGCGCGGCGCCGTGAAGCGCGTCTTCGACCTCCTCGTCGGCAGCGCGCTCTTCGTCGTGCTGCTGCCGGTCGCGGGCGTCGTGGCGCTCGTTATTTATTTCAATGACGGACGCTCGATCTTCTATCGTCAGCAGCGGGTGGGCCTGAACGGGCGCGTCTTTCGCATCTGGAAATTCCGCACCATGGTGGTGGATGCGGACCGCAAGGGACCGGAGTCGACGAAGGCGCATGATCCGCGCGTGACGGGCGTGGGTCATTTTCTGCGGCGCACCCATCTCGACGAAATTCCGCAATTGATCAATGTGCTCAAGGGCGAGATGAGCCTGGTGGGCCCGCGGCCGCAAACGCCGGGCAACGTCACCGCGTGGTCGAAGGACAGCCCGCTTTATCACCTGCGCCATCTGGTGAAGCCCGGCGTGACCGGGTGGGCCCAGGTGCGGTTCCCCTATGTCGAAAGCTCCGAGCAGGCGCGCGTGAAACTTTCGCATGACCTCTTTTACGTGAAGCACCACTCGCTGGCGCTCGACCTGCTGGTGCTCGCGCTAACGCCGCGGATCATTTTGGCGGGGGAGGGGGGGCGGTAGGGCCGTCATTTCCACGAGAGGCGGGCTAAGGCAGTCCGTGCAAAGGGATATCCGCCATAGCCGGCCACGAGCGCGCCGAGGACTAATGATGCGATCCCGCTTATCCCGGCATTTACTTCAAAGGCTGCAATCGCACACACACTCGCGCCCGCCAACCACCAGCCGCCGATCCGCAAGAGCGTCGCTGAAGTTAGCTGCTTGTTCCAGACGGCAAACGCGGCTGCTGCAAGCGCCGCCAATGTTGCGACGACAACGTGCGAGCCGACATAAGCCCATGCGCCGTAGTCCCCCGCAAAGAGGAGTACGCCGCCCAGCAACAACAAGTGATAACCGGAGTATCCAATCCAGTAGGCACGCTTTGCTCCGATGGCTAGCAGATATGCGGCAAAGGCCGACGCCAGAAGAAATGCAATGTCGCCTGCAAAATAGGCGCCGAGGTAAACATGGGCTCCCAAAAATTTCGATGTATAGGCAAGCGGGATGAGGATGGGTGCTGTGATCACGACTGTGACGCAACCTGAAGCCGCCAGACGCGCGCAGGTCTCAAGGGTGCGAGACAATTCAAGCCGCATCTCGGGCGTATCGCCTTGTGCGGCCGCTTTCGGATGCAGATGACCCCAGACGCCATTCATAATGAAAGGGCTTAGATATGCCGACAGCGCCGTAACGACTTGCAAGAGGCCGTTCGCTGTCGCGCCACCCGCATGAGCAACGATGCTGGCTCTTGCCGACAATAGCGCAAAACTCCCAAGTACCGTGGTGCTGAGCATCAACGCGGCATAGGACAAAAGAGGTTGAACATTTTCTCGTCGCCAGGAAAGGTTGGCAACGATTTGGCCGCCCACGGGCGTGCGTCCGACGAAACATGCGAAAGACGCAAAGAGCCCCGCCGCACTCAAGCATGCGGCGAATACTGCACCCTGAAGCCCAAACAACCAGATGGCGACGACGAATACGACGGCATCCCAAACAGTCGCCGCAATGTTCGACCAGACATATAGGTCGAAGCGATCAATCGCGAAGGTGATGCTTTCCCACCAAACGGACGCCAAGGCGGCAAGAAAAGCGGCGGCAACGAGCGGCCACAGAACTATCGCGCCAAATCCGTTGTCAAAAATGGTCGAACGGATTTCAGCCTGTGAGGCCAAGAAAATGACAAAGAGCACGACCGCATTCGTACAGACAATAAAGATGGCGGTCCCGACGATAGCGCCCGCGTCCTGCATGCGCCCGGACGCGACATGCGGTCTGCCCAAGTTGATGACACCTGTGGACAAAGTCATGGATATCGCTGCGATAAGCGCATTGTAGAATTGCAGCATCAAAGAGAGATATCCGACGCCGTCGACGCCCAAGAGCGTGGCAATGATTTTGATTTTGATAAGGCCAGCCGTAAGCTTGACAACGCTAAGGCTTCCACCCTGCAGGAGGCGCCATCGAAAACCGCCACTCACGATGAAATGCTCCGCACGCCGACCCGTCGCTCGTAAATGCTACAATTGATTCTCGCGAGTCCCCGTGGCTCACGATGGCGTCGATTCAATCTGGATATCACATTTTTGCACTAGGTGAGAAATGTCGAAAGCTTCCGCGCTCGGACTCGCTCGAAACACTTCTATTATTTCAAACACGCTGGCGATCGAGGGCGGCAGGCCGATACGTGACAGTTACCTCGTCTTCGGAAAACCGATGATTACCGAGGATGACAAGGCCGCGGTGATGAGCACACTCGATTCCGCATGGATAGGCACCGGCCCGAGGGCTGCCGAGTTTCAAAAACTCATCTCCGGTTATTGCAACAGCCCCTACGCCGTGGCGACGAACTCCTGCACGGCGGCGCTGCATTTGTCGTTGATCGGTGCGGGTGTGCAGCCTGGAGACGAAGTCATCGTGACACCTTTGACGTTTTGTGCGACGGCCAACGTCATTGTGCACTGCGGCGCGACACCTGTGTTCGTCGATTGCGAACGAGCTACGCAGAATATCAACTGGCACAAAATCGAACAGAAGATCACGAGGAAAACGAAAGCAATTATCTGCGTCGATATGGCGGGGCGGCCGTGCGATCTTGACGAAATTATGGAGATCGCAACGCGCAACAAGGTCATGTTGATCGAGGATGCTGCGCACGCGCTAGGCGCCGAGTACAAGGGTCGCAAAGTTGGGTCCATCGCGCCACTCAGCTGCTTCAGCTTTTATGTGACAAAGAACCTGACGACCGGCGAAGGCGGAATGGTGATGACCGCCGATGAGGAGCTGGCCAAAAAGATCGCCATCTATTCGCTGCACGGTCTCAGCGCGGATGCGTGGAAACGGTATTCGGACGTGGGATTTAAGCACTACTCCGTTCAGGTGCCCGGATACAAATACAACCTCACCGACATGCAGGCCGCGCTTGGCATTTCACAATTCAAGCGCATTGAGGCCATGCAAGCGCGGCGCAAGACGATTTGGAACATCTACCAAGAGGCTCTTGCCGGCTTGCCCATATTTTGCCCAGCCGAACCTTCACCCGACACGAAACATGCCTATCATCTGTATACGGTCCATCTGGATCTGGATCGCCTGGTTGCCGGGCGCGATGAGATTCAGGCGGCATTGCACAAAGAAAATATCGGAACCGGCATCCATTATACGGCGGTGCACAACCACGACTATTACGCCCGGACGTTTGGCTACAAACCATCGGATTTTCCCGAAGCGAATTGGATCAGCGAGCGCACGCTATCGCTCCCGCTGGCTGCGAACCTTTCAGACGCCGACGTTCAAAATGTGATCGATGCAGTCTCAAAAGTCGTGAACCACTTTGCGCGATGAGCGTTACCGTCGCTCACTTTACCGACAAATACGGCGTCACCGGCGAGAACTACATTTGCGAACAGGTTGCGATGCTCTCTCGCTATCGGGGAAAGCTTTTCGCCGAGCGGCGCGTGATTTCGAAATTTAATCCCGTTCCGGATGCCGTTTGCTTCGCCGCCGCTTTCAATCGTCCCGTTCTTAATCGGGCATATGAGGCAGTGACCAAACGCTTTGCTTCGAGCCTCTACGAAACGCTGCTGAATCGATTCTATGCGGAGAGATTGTCGGGGCTGGGGGCGGGCATCATTCACGCGCATTTTGGCACCACGGCGTGCAGAGTTCTGCCAATGAAGAGGAAACTGAACGTGCCGTTCATTGTTACGTTTTACGGCAACGACATCAGCGAAACATTGAGATCGCCCAGATGGGTGGGCCGTTATCAGAAATTGTTTGCGGAAGCGGACCGTTTTGTGGTGCTTTTTGATGAGGGGGTGGATCGGCTAAGTCGAATCGGGTGCCCTAGGGAAAAAATTGCAGTTTGGGATATCGGCATTCCAATTGCGGAATATCCTTACCAAGAGCGCAAGTTCTCGGGACCCACGCTCCAAATTCTGACGGCTGCGCGATTTGTCGAGAAGAAGGGGTATTGGGTGCTCTTGGAGGCGTTCGCGCGCTTATTCCGCCGGCGACCGAATATTCGTTTGAAGATCATTGGGTATGGCCCCCTTAGACCAGCCATCGTCGCAAAGATTGCCGAGCAGGGCTTAGCTGACGTGGTGACCCTCGTTGATACGGGCGGCAGGTCGGACTTCTTTGAGTTATTTAAGACGGCTCTGGTGGAAAGTCATATTTTCGTCCTTCCGTCCATCGTCGCACCGAATGGCGACGACGAAGGGGGGCCACCGGTCGTGATCACGAACGCGATGTCGAGTGGTCTTCCGATCGTAGCGACTGCGGTCGGCGGAATTACGCGCGCGATTGTGCATGAGCAGACGGGCTTGATCAGTGAGTCGGGGAGCGCGGATAGTCTGGAGCGGTCGATTGAGCGGTTGATTGTTGATCCCGGATGGGCGGTCCAGCTGGCGCGGAATGCGCGTCAGAGATGCGAAACCAACTTCGACTTGCACAGGCAGTTGCAAAAGCTGGAAGCGATATATGACGACCTCGTTGCCCGGCGCTGAACCTGATATTGAGCGGCTAAAATATGCCTATCGAGATAGACGGGCCGGGGGCGGATTTTGGGATTTTAGAACTTGGGGCCTTCTTGATGCTGGTGTGCAGTTCAATGAGGGTCAATTTCGAGACATGGTTGTCTCGACGTTGCGGGAGAACGGGCGGGACCAAAAGTGGATCGAGTCTGCCTCGGTCATCGAAGTCGGATGCGGTTGGGGCCGGAATCTTTATATTTTTCATGAACTCGGCTTCAGCCACGGGCAGATCGACGGAATCGATCTCATGGAGCATTTTGTTGCTCATGGCCGGGAGATTTGTCCAAGCTTGAACATCAACGTTGGCAATGGGCTCTCCATCAACAAGCCGGAAAAGTCTTACGACATCGTCTTGTTCCACACGGTGTTTTCATCGCTTCTTGACACCCGCTTGCATGGGGGTTTGTTGAGCGAAGCTTTGAGAGTGTTAAAGCCAGGGGGCTTGATCTTGATCTATGACATCGTTGAAGGATATCGCACTTCGCTGCTTGAAGATGAAAGGGGCAAGATCGAATACATTCGGCCTGTGGGCCAGGACACGTTGAGTGCATGCGCCGAGCGCATCGATTTGAAGCCTGTGAAATCGGTCGTGCTAGGTTTGACCCCAAGGATCCGAACATTGGTATTTAACGGGGTTACGAGCCCGATCCGGCGTCGGCTCGGCTTTGCAAATCGTCCACGGAAATCATTCCTGACGCGGCGTGCGATTGCGTCCGTGTTGTCATTGATACCTGGACTTCGGAGCCATTTCTTTTTGGTATTGGCGCCTGAAGGACCTGCTGATGCCGGATTGTAGGCTATGTCATGAACTCGATGGCGAAATCTGTCGCGCTCATGCCGAGGCGAAAGCAACATTGAAGAGGCCGATTCCGCCGCCTCCGATCGGCGCCTGTATGATGCCGATCGTACGGAGCTATCTGAAACTAATCGAACCGAAACATCAGGTCTTGGAAATTGGCTGTGGTACCTGGTCGCCGATAAAGGACCAATCGGAACGTGTCGGGGCGGGCTATGAGGCCATAGATGTTCAAGAGCAGTACTATGGCGAGAATGTTGTCGCGACGCGCATCGAAAATCTGGCTGCGCTGTCATACGAAAACGACCGATTTGATATAGTCGTAGGCAATCAAACGATGGAGCATTGGGCAGAACACGGCTGCACAATGGAATGGGGTTTATACCAGTGTTTCCGCGTGCTGAAACCGGGCGGTACGTTGCTCCTCAATGTGCCGATTTACTTCCACGGAACGAAGGATTTCTTGCACGGCCGGCTGGATCGGTTGAAAGCACTTTTCTCGCGATTTAGCGGCGATTGCGTATTCGAGTCCTGGGGACAAGACCCTGCGCCGTTGCCGCGATTTTACGCTCATCCCCGTTTCTGGGCACTCGAAAACCGGTCCGCATATATTTTAGATATCAGGGCGCGAAAGGACAAGGCGCTGCCGCGAAACGTTTCGAACCGTTTGGGCCTTCAGGGCAAGCTCGGCCAGTTGTTCCACTACTCTCTTGAATACAACGTCTATCGCTTACTGAAAAAGTCAGGCCTTAGATAGTGGCAGCGGTTTCGAACGACTGACGGCCGGGTGAGAGAGAACAGGTCGCGCGCGATTGTTCTCATTGAAACAGAATTGATTTATACGGCAGATAACATTTCTCAAAAAGAAGAGACATGTTCATCCACGATACAAAGAATATGAGAAGCCCGAAATATGGAATGGCACCATACAGCCGGGCGTATCTGTCTCCCCGATAAAGAGCGGAGAGCCGTTCCATTGCCACAAGCTGGAACGGCACAAGATAGTACCCAACTCTGTCCCCGATCACAGACGAATACAAAGCCAGCGGCAGGACAGCTACCATCAGGCAAGATGCCATAACGAAAAGTTGGTAATCGTCCGGAAACTTCTCCCGCCAACGGCGTCTTAGAAACAGAAAGAAAGCAATACCCACTATTCCAAGTAGCGCGGCGCGAAACGGCGCGCCGGCCGCATCTCTAGCGCCATCACCATATCGATCAAGATAAAAGCCAAAGAGGGTTGAGAAGGCATAGTATGCGCCTGGTGCCGCCAGTATGACGCAAAGCGCGACGGTCCAAACGGACAAACGCAACCGCACCAGCGGCGTCAAGCCTAGGAATACAAAGGCGCTCTGGTGAAACGTTCCACCAGCCAAAACAGCCGCCACGTATGAAAACTGTCTTCTCCCTCTATAGGCGTTGGTCGCCAGCATTATGAAACCGATTGCGATCGCCTGACGAACCGCCGACATCGGCATGTTCACTATCAGAACCGGGAAAGACAGCGCTACGACAGCGAGCGGGTTTTCCTGTGCCTTCGCAAAAAAGAATAGCCCGATGAAGAACAGCAACGCCCCCACGACATTTATATAGTAATAGTCGAGGTCAAGGTAGTGAGCGAAGATATTCAGAAGCAAGAACCCCGGCTCGCGAGAAGAAAGAATCTCACCGACGCTCTGTTGTTTCGTGATCTGAAAAATATTTAGATACCCGGTCCAATCGCAACCGACCTCCCATCGATATCCAACGAAAACAAACAAAACTATGGATGCCGCGGCCAATAGGAGCGTGTTCTTCCTATTTCGGATTCTTCCGAAAGGTACGAGCAAACACAGCAGGATATAGACGGTTACGTAGATCACGCTGCTGACATTGGTTTAGGCCGCTACCGATCGTAGGATTTCTGCGATGCGCGGCAGCTGGCTGTGCTGCGAGTACTCTTTCTCGACTAGGGCCCGCCCCGCCGCGCCCATTCGCGCGCGCAGGTCGGGATTTGCGATCAAAGTCGCCAGTGCTTGCGCCCACTCCCTTTCTGTGGATGCAAGGAAACCGTTTTCGCCATGCCTGACGATCTTGGAATTCACGCCAACTGGGGAGGCGATTACCGGGAGGCCGCATGCCATATACTGGATCAACTTGTAACCACATTTACCGCGCGACCAAGGGTCATCTGTCAGCGGCATGATGCCGATGTCGAATTGTTGGATATCCTTGATTTCCGTGTTCAAGGTCCAATCGGCAAATTCAAATTGATCTATCGTCCTGCTGTTCGCTCCCACACCAACTGCCCGAAACGAGATTTCATTCTTCGCCTGGAGATCACGGAGAATAGGAATTAGTGGCTTCACATAGGCCCATGTCGAAGGGGACCCAATCCAGCCGACGGTCACACGCGCCGGCCGTTCAGGGCTAAGAGTGTCGCGAGAACGATATATCTGAGTGTCCACGACCGTGGGCACGACGGCGCTATTTGGGCAATATTGTTCGGCGTAAGCCTTCAAATAGTCGTTGCCGCATGTTGCTGCTTTGGCTCGACGCAACAGCGGTTCTAATTTTCGCCCTAGGACGCGTCGCACAAGCGGGTTCTTGTGAAGGTTATAAGTATGGAAAATCGCGTCGTCGCAATCGTAGACGATCGGTATTGTGTTGGGTAACAGCGGACGCTCCAAAAACCCGGGAACGTAGGGCAGCAGGTCGCATTGCACCCAGGCCACGTCAAAATTTTGCAGCGAAAGAAGTTGCCGGACGCGGCGAAAATACCCCTGCAACACTGACCATCCATGCATGCCGCGTTCGGCGGAAATTGATTTGACGTATTCGTTGGATAGCAGTGGCGCGAACTTCAACAGGATACCCTGAGTTTCGAGCGGTTGGCGATACTGAACCATTCTCTGCCGAGAGCTCGCAGCCAATTCGCCATACTTTGCCAGAGCCAAAACGCGCAGCTCACGTTCGCTCATGATATCTCTCGAGCGCGAGTGGTTGCTTGGCGTTCAATCTCGCCGACATTGGTATTTGAGAGCTTGAGGTAGATGTCTCGATATCGTGTAACCCCTGCTTCCAGCGAAAAGAGAGCGCGCGCGGTTTCGACACATCTGCGGGACGTCTCGGGATCGCGGACCAACTCGATCAATCGCTTCACGGATGCGCGCCGGTCGGTGTCAGAGAAATCGGTCAGCGCGACCCCGACGCGATTTCCTTCGAGAATCTCCGCCATGTCGCCCACTCGGTCGTTTCCCAGACACGGAACACCGCAGGCCAGGTATTCAGCTAGTTTGGTCGGAGCGCTCGCGAGTTTTGAATATACTGGCTTGATAAGCGCCGCGCCCGCACTCATGCGTGCAATTAATTTCGGAACGTCAGCGTGCTGCGCGCTTGTGAGTTCAACGCGAGCCATGTCCATGTTACTGCGGGCCAGGCTATCAATAATGAGCTGATGGTCTGCCCGGCTGACGATCAATAGTCTCGCGTTTGGTTCGTGCTCTCGCAATATCTTGAAGCATGCAACGACTTCGTCAAAGAGATACCAACTGCCAACCGACCCAAGATATCCGAGCGTAAAGACTGCCGGTTGTTCAGATCGGAGGAGTTTGAACAGATCAAGGTCCGCGCACGTTGGAATGACGTCTACCGGCGGCATGCGCCCCTGAAGATAATCGAATTGAGATATTTCCACCTTGGAGGCGTGCGTCAGAGTCACCACTTGATCGGCCGCCCGAAAAAAGCGGCGTTCCAGCCATTTTGTAACGCGATATAATCGGCTGTTGGCCGGCCAAATTCCGCCGTCCACTCGTTCATCCGCCCAGAAGCCACGGATGTCGAAAAGAAGCTTGGTGCCTGTCAGGCCGGCCACGATTGATCCCATCATTGCGGGGACATAACTGCGGACGTGCAAGATCGCCGCTCGGTGTCGCACTGTTAGCCACAGCGCGACGCAGGTGCCGATCAATATGTCAAAGGCTGTCGCTAAGACAGTCGGCCTCTTGTGGTAGGCAAGCGGTGTCCACGATATGCCGCTGGCGGCGGTCCGTGATCGCATCGCGGACATTCGAGCGCGGTCCGCCCGGTCTGCTTTCTTTTCGAAACTGATCAGGTGGATATCGAAATCGCTGGCCAGGTGCTGCAGATAAGCAAGCACCTGGGATTGCCCCAGGGGCTCGAGCATCCCGTCGTAGGATAGGTATATTATTCGTATCATTTCTTTTCAGGACGTTTGCCTAGGTCGAGATCCGAAGGCAGCAGTCCCATGAGTTGAAGCGCGCTGTTCGACACAGTCTTCGCTTCATACCTCTCGCGCACGATGCGCAAGCTCGCCGCCCCCATCGCGAGGCGGCGCTCGGGCTGGCGTGCGAGGTCAAGAATGGCCCGGGCAATCTCGGGGGCGTTTCGCACCGGTACGAGCAAGCCGTTTTCGTTTTGCACCACCGTCTCCCGGCATCCCGGCACATCCGTGGTGATGATCGGGCGGCCCATCGCCATGGCCTCGAGCACTGTGCGCGGCGTGCCCTCGCGGTATGAGGGCAGCACGAAGATGTGGCATGCGGCGATGTGCGGGCGTACGTCCGTTACGGCGCCGCGATATTCGATCAAACCTTCGCTCGCCCAGGCGTCGATCTCGTGCGGCGAAACGGATGCGGGATTTGGATCGAAGGGTCCAACCAGCCTGAAGCGAATTTCGGGCCGCTCGCGCTTCACGATCCGCGCGGCTTCGACGTACTCGTAAAGACCCTTGTCGCGCAGCAATCGCGCGATCATGAGGGCGACGGGTGGTCCAGCTGGCACGGGCTGCGGCGTGAAGTGGTCCACATCGACGCCGGAGCCTTGCACAAGGCCGACCTCGCGGACGCGCTTGAGAAGGCCGAGTTCATCGAATAGCGCTCGGTCGTCGGGGTTCTGAAAGATCACCGTGTCGGCGAAGCGCAACGCGGTGCTGTAGGCGGTTCGCGCCGCGCGGCGAATGGCTCTGCGTCGCAGGAGGACGTGCGAGCGCTCGGTGTCGTCTTCGGTGAATGCGTAGCCCAATCCCGTGATCATTGCCGCGCGACGCTTCACGCCGACCAGCCGCGCCGCAAGAAGGCCATAAACCACCGGCTTGATCGTATAAGCAAAGAGGAAGTCGGGCCGCGTCTCGCGCAACGTCGCGATCAATTGCACGAGCGTTGCGCTGTCTCTGACCGGATTGAGCCCCGCCCGCTGCATCGCGATTTCGCGATAAGGAACGCCCTGTGTCGCCAGCCAACGCTCTGCCTTCCTATCGCGTCCGGTCGCAGCCGCGGTGACACGATGACCGGCTTCGAGCATCGCCTTGATCAACGGGCCTTGAAAATTCACCAGCATCGAGACGTCGTTGCCCAGGACGAAGATATGCTGGGGCTTCGCCTCGGCACGCGGGGCGGCCGCGAACTCTAGAGCGCCGTGGTCGGCGGCTGGTTGCAAGGCTGGTCGCACGAGATCCTCGGCACGCGGCGAATCGCATTGATTCTGCCACGCGGCGCGCGCTCGAACGGTGCCGATACCGTTCAATGTCGAGGATAAGCGGTTGCTTCGATGGGCCTTCCAATCGGTATCCACAGGCGCAAGGCATTTCACTTGACGCGCGCCTACCTGATTCGTAGGGATGTATTCGCGTCTTCACGTCGCCGTTCTTTTGCATCGTCCATCGGGTCCCAAAGGCAGTCGCGGCCAAAAGCGCGATGTGTGCCCCGGATTGCGTGCGCAGCGGGCGTAACGCCTTGTAACGGCAATGCAACGGCTGTGTAACGGCATAAATGGCGCAGTTCTGCCGTTTGCAACGCTGTAACGGCAAAAGGGTGGGGTCTCATTCGCAATTCGCAACTGGAGTGCAGTTGCGAACGAACGCCGCCTTAGCTCGCGCGGTGGCCCTGCCGGTGCGCTTCCCAGCGCAGCGCCGTTTCCACGATCGTGCGCAGGCTGGCGATCTCGGGGCGCCAGCCCAGCTCCGCCTGCAGTTTGCGCGCGTCGCACACCAGCGCCGGCGGGTCGCCGGCGCGGCGCGGGCGCATCTGGGTCGCGAGCGCGTGCCCCAGCACCTCGCCGAACGTCGCCACCACCTCCTTGACGGTGTGCCCGGTGCCGTAGCCGCAATTGAAAACGCGCGTCTCGCTCGGGCGCCCCGGCTTCATCAGCGCCGCGAGGTGCGCATCGGCGAGGTCCATGACGTGGATGTAGTCGCGCACGCACGTGCCGTCGCGCGTCGGGTAGTCGTCGCCGTAGATCTCGAGCGCCGGGCGCCGGCCGATCGCGACCTCGGCCGCCACCTTGATCAGGTGCGTCGCCTCCTTCGTGCGCTGGCCGGCGCGCCCGTTCGGGTCGGCGCCCGCGACATTGAAATAGCGCAAGATCGTGGCGCGCAGTCCGTGCGCCGCGGCCAGATCCTTCAGGATGAACTCGCTCGCGAGCTTCGATCCGCCATAAGGGTTCACCGGCGTCAGCGGCGCGCTCTCGTCGATCGGGTTGTGCTCCGGCGCGCCGTAGACGGCGGCGGTGGAGGAAAACACCACGTCGCGCACGCCGGCGCGCCCGAGCGTTTCGAACACCGCCAGCGCCTTCACCGTGTTGTTCGCATAATACTTCGACGGGTTGGCGACCGACTCCTCGACGCGGATGTGAGCGGCGAGGTGGATCGCTGCGTCGATCGCGTGCTCTTCGATCGTCTTGGCGAGGAGCGCGCTGTTGCCGCTGTCGCCCTCGACGAAGGCAACGCCCGCGGGCACCGCCTCGCGAAAGCCCGTGGACAAGTCGTCATAGACGACCGCTTCGTGGCCGCGGTCGAGCAAGCGGTGGCTCAGCGCGCTGCCGATGTAACCCGCGCCGCCGATGAGAAGGACCCGCAAGGCGACTCCTCAAGATGAGATGCGGGCCGATGTGACAGCAAACGCCGCGACGGTCAATCGTGATGGTGCGGAAAGGCGGCTTTGCAGGTGTCTGAGAGTTCCGCCTCATGCTCGCGCAAGCAGTGGCGCGGACCCTCGTCGGACTGCCCGCCGCCGGCGCAGAACTTGGCGATGTCGGCGCCGCATGCCGCGTTGACCTTGTCCATCATGGCCTTGCGCCTGGACTCCATGTCGCTGTGGCAGGCCGGCGAGAGCGCGTCGCGATGCTCGCGCATGCAGCTGCGGCCGGCGTCCGTGTGGGCGTCGACCCCCGGGCACAATTTCGTCATATCGGCGGCGCACGCCGCCGAAGGCCAAACCGGCTCGGCGGCGAGCGCGACGCCTGCAAAAGCAAAGCCGGCCGCGACGGCGACAACCGCAAGATTGATGGACTTGATGGACATCAACGACACCGCCCGTTTCGAAGCTCATTAAACGCCCGCCGTCGGCGAACCTGTCGGGCAGGAAACTGACTGGCAAATCGGACAGGAACCAGCCCCAGCCGAACCACCGTTCATCCGCCATTCAGTCAGGAGATGATCACGTCGCGCCATCGGGGAAAAGGACTAGTGGCTCAACTGCGCATCGCCCTCGGCGAGCGCTCCAATGCTTTTGCAAAGGATCGACTGCAAAATGAAACTCACTTCAACGGCGACGGTGCTAGCTGTGGCATTGGGCGTCGCAGCACTAAGCAGCCCCGCCTTCGCCGAACGAGGCGACCGCTGGCGCGACCACGATGGCAAGGGCGAGGGTCAAAACCAGGGCCAACACCAAAATCAAGGTCAGCATCGCGACAACAACAATAACGGCGGTCATCCGAACTGGAATCAGAACAACCAGGGCGGCGGCGGCAATTGGCGTCATCGTGAGGATATCCCGCACGGGCCTTTGGGTTTCAGCCCGCGCGGTCCGGTGGGCCCGCAGGGTGGGCCCGGCAATGGGGGTGATCGCCGCTTCGGCCGTGGCGACGGCGACCATTCACACAACGACCAACACAACCAAAACAACAACAATTGGGCGGAGCGTTGGCGCGGCCGTGACAACGGTGGCGACCGGGATCATCGCTTGGGCGAGGATCGTTGGCGCAACCACGACAACAACAACGGCGGCGACCGGGATCGTCGTTTTGGCGAGGATCGTTGGCGCAGCCACGATCGTGACCATGACGGAGATCGGTGGCGCGACCGTGACCGCGGCCACGATTGGGATCACGATCGCTGGCGCGATCATCATCCCCGCTGGTGGCGCCCGGACTTCTTCCACTACGGAAATTATTGGTATCCGCAGTGGTACAATAACGGCTGGAACGACAGCTGGCGCTACGGAATAGGCCTGCGGTTCTTCGACGACCTCTATTGGTGGAACTACGAAAACGAATGGTGGTTCTGGGACGCGAACGGCGAGTGCTGGCACCAAGGCGATCCGCGTTGGGGCGGTGGCTACGGCGGGCGCGACAGCTCCTGGCCGCGTGAGTGGAACGATCATCACTGGCGCTTCTGCTACGACGCCGGCGACGACGGCTACGACGGCAATTATTGAGCGGCCGGCCGGGCAGGGAAACCTGCCCGGTCGTTTCAGTTCTTAGGCCAGACGCGATAGTAATTCCTGTACCACTCGACAAAGCGCGGAATGCCTTGCGCAATCGGCGTCTTCGGTTCAAAGCCCAGATCGCGCCGCGATGCTTCGATGTCGGCGAACGTCGAAGCGACGTCGCCGGGCTGCATCGGTTCGAAATTCATCCGCGCCTTCTTGCCAAGCGCGCGCTCGAGCGTGGCGATGAAGTCGGTGAGTTTTTCCGATTTGTGGTTGCCCAAATTGTAGACGCTGTGCGGCGGCTTCGCGCTCGGCTCATGGGCAAGCGCTCCCAGGATGCCCGAAACGATGTCGTCGATATAGGTGAAGTCGCGCCACATCTCGCCGTTGTTGAACACCTTGATCGGCTCGTCGGCGAGGATGGCCTTGGTGAAAAGAAACGCCGCCATGTCGGGCCGCCCCCACGGTCCATAGACCGTGAAAAACCGCAAGCCCGTCGCCGGAACCGCATAGAGATGCGCATATGTCCGCGCGATCAATTCGTCCGCTTTCTTCGTTGCGGCATAAAGAGAATTGGGCTGCTCGGTCTCGTCTTCGACGGCAAACGGCAACTTGGTATTGGCGCCGTAAACGGATGACGAACTCGCATAGACGAAGTGCTGCAGTGCCGGGAGAAGCCGCGCCAGCTCGAGCATCACCACCTGACCCATGACGTTGGACGTCACGTAGGTGTAGGGATCCGTCAGGGAATGGCGCACGCCTGCTTGTGCAGCCAGGTGGGCGATGTGGGTGATATTGCTGTGCTTGTTGCCGAGCGCCAGCATCGCCGTGCGGTCGGCGATGTCGAGCTTTAGGAAACTGAATTCCTTCTTTGCCTGTAAATTCTTGAGGCGAGCGTCCTTTAGCGACACTTCGTAATACGAGTTCAAATTATCGATGCCGGTGACGCGAGCACCTTGCGTGAGCAGAGCTTCGCAGACGTGATAGCCGATAAACCCTGCCGCGCCGGTAACGAGAACATGCATGGGTTGCATCCGATCGTGGCGCCGCCGACGCTCACAGACTCCAATAGGTGAGATGCGAGGGAACTTCGGCAGGCTCAAGCGCCGACTTGATGTCGATCAGGATCCCGTCGTGCTTGAGTTTTCCAAAAAGAGCGGCCTTGTCGTTCAGGAATTCGCGGTGCGGCACTGCCAAGACCAATGCGTCGAGGTCCCTCAATCCGGCGATACCCGCCAGCGCGATGCCGTATTCATGGACGGCGTCCTCGGCGCGGGCGCGCGGATCGACGATGGAGGCGGCGACACCGAACGTCTTGAGCTCGTTGGCGATGTCGGGTACGCGGCTGTTGCGGGTGTCCGACACGTTTTCCTTGAATGTCAGGCCGAGGATGGCGACGCGCGCATCCTTCAGTGACGTCCCCCGTGCACTCAAGAAGCGGACCAGCCGTTGCGCGATGAACGCGCCCATGCCGTCGTTGATCCGGCGCCCGGCGAGGATGACGTCCGGATGATAGCCGAGAGCTTCGGCTTTGGTCGTCAGGTAATAAGGATCGACACCGATGCAATGACCGCCGACGAGACCAGGCGTGAAGGGCAGGAAATTCCACTTTGTCCGCGCCGCTTTGAGGACATCAGCCGTGCGAATGGCAAGCCGGTCGCAAATCAACGCGAGTTCGTTCATCAAGGCGATATTGAGATCGCGTTGCGTGTTCTCGAGCACTTTTGCCGCCTCGGCAACTTTGATTGACGGCGCGACATGGATGCCGGCAGGCACGATCGCGCCGTAGACTCGCGCAAGCGTTTCCGCGGTTTCCTTGTCCTCGCCGGCGACGACTTTCGTGATGCGCTCGAGCGCATGTTCGCGATCGCCGGGATTGATGCGCTCGGGGGAATAGCCGAGCTTGAAGTCGTGATGACCGGCGGCCTGGGCCAAGATGGGTCCACAAAAATCTTCTGTCAGGCCGGGAAAGACGGTCGATTCATAGCAAACGATCGAGCCCCGCTTCAGCGTTTTTCCAACCGTCTCCGACGCCGCATGCAGGGCCTTGAGTTCGGGACGTTTCTGGGCATCGATCGGGGTGGGGACGCAGACGACAAAGATATCCGCGCCTTTCAGTTCCTCGGCGCGGTGCGAGAAATGCACCGGGGAATTCTTGAACTCGACGGCATTTGTTTCGCCGGTCCAATCGTGGCCGGCGCTAAGTGCTTCGACGCGGCGTGGGTCGGTGTCGAAGCCGACGGTGCCCGGAAACTTGCGCGCGAAGGCCAGTGCCACCGGTAGTCCGACATATCCCAGTCCGATCACTGCAATACGTTCGGCCATCCCGTTCTCCACACTTTTGTCAGCCGCTCCTGCGCTTTGCGTTGCGGCGGCATAGGGCAGGGCGGGTAGCTTGTCTGTCAAGTCTTTGAGCTGGCGGCGTTTGGGAATGGCAGAGGACGGATATTCGCGGCGACTCAGCTTGGAGGCGCCGATTGTCGCCCTCTTTGTTCTGATATTGGCGTGGGTGCCGTTTCCGTATGGCAGCAATCGGCCCTGGGCGCTTTATGTCCTAGCCATAGCTCTGGGTGCCGTATTAACATTTTGGTCCGGCGCGGTTATTTGCGCGTGCGCGCGTCTGACGCCGCTGACCCGTAAACTCTCACTACCTGCCGCGTGCCTTGGGATAGCGCTCGGCTTTGCGTTGCTCCAAGCGCTTGATCTAACGATCATCGATCGCATGTTCGGCGGTACGAGGTTTGCGGCACTGCTTTCGCATCCGGTCTGGACGATGGCCTCGCATGCGTTTGGTGGTCCGAGCGCAGCCTACATCTCGGTTGATCCACAGCGCACTTGCGCGGCGATCGTGGTGACGCTGATCAGCGTCGGCGCCTTTGTCCTCAGCTTCGAGCTGGCACGCGATGCAGGCCAGGCGCGTTTTCTCCTGCAAGCCACGATTGCGATCGGATCTGCTTATGCGGTGCTTGGGTTTGCGGAACTTTTTCTCCGAACCGACGTCCATTCCTGGTTGATGGCGGATCCAAAACCCGTCGACGTTCGCCTTACTGGTCCGTTCATCAACCCCAATCACTTTGCAACCCTCGCCGGGATGGGCGCGATCGGCGCGTTCGGCCTTCTTGTCGAAGCGCTCACGCGGTCGGTCGTGTGGAATCGCGGGGGAAAAATATTGGCGCGCACATTGTTGCAAGCTGTAAGCGGAGCGAACGCTGTGTGGTTTGCCGCAGCGCTGTTGCTCTTGTCGGCAGTGCTGCTCACGCAATCGCGCGGCGGCATCGCCGCCTTCTTCGTCGGAATCGTCGTGCTGGTTGCGGCTCTCGTCGTGAAAGGTGGCGGCGCCTCCGGCGGTAGCGCCCCGCGATGGACGCTGCCAATTACGCTGCTCGTTGTGATCGGCGTTGCCGGATGGATCGCAGCCGCTCCGATCGTCGAGCGTGCGCAACTGCAAGGCGCGGGAGACGATTCGCGGGCGGCGATTGCGCGAGCGACGCTGAAGGGGATTGCATCGGCGCCCTTCTTGGGAAATGGCTTTGGTGCGTTCGAGCGCTACTACCCCATTTACTCCGATGGTACTGTCGTCGGCGACGTCGACCAGGCGCACAACGACTACCTTGAGACGCTTGCCGATTTGGGGCTGCCCGCAGGACTTGCCTTCATTGGTGCACCGGCGATCCTCGCGCTTCTTTGCTTGCGCGGTTCGATGACGCGCAACCGCGATCGAATATTTCCGGCAATCGGCGTCGCCGTATCGGCCCTGGTCGGTACACATGCTCTCGTCGACTTCAGCCTGCAAATCCCCGCCGTCAGCGTGTTTTTTGCGACGTTGCTCGGGCTTGGCGTGTCGCAAGCTTGGTCAACGGCTCAGCACCGAAACTAGAGTTTCCTTAGGGTCTCTTGGCTGCTAGGAAAGCGGTTCCATTGCCCTAGGAGTCCCCAAAGAGCATGAATTCCCGTGTAGCGCTGATAACCGGCATAACTGGCCAAGACGGCGGCTTCTTAGCGCAGCTCCTGTTGGACAAAGGATATGAGGTCCATGGCATGCGCCGGCGCTCGTCGTCCGCCGAGGACGGCCACGACCGTCTGGGCGAGAGCGGCTTGATGCAGCGCGTGCACCTGCACTATGGCGACATGACTGACCCGGCGAGCATCATACGCGTCGTGCGCGATGCCCGGCCGGACGAGATCTACAATCTAGCCGCCCAAAGCCATGTGAAGGTCAGTTTTGAGAATCCGGCCTATACCGCACAAGTCAACGCGCTTGGCTGTCTCCATCTGCTCGAGGCAATCCGATTGCTCGATATGGTGAAGAGCGCGCGATTTTACCAAGCCTCGACGTCGGAACTTTACGGCGACGCTGATGAAATGCCCCAACGCGAGACGACGGTTTTTCGGCCGCGCTCGCCATATGCGATCTCGAAGCACTTCGCATTGCTGACGACGATCAACTATCGCGAAGCTTATGATCTTCACGCTTCCAATGGAATTCTGTTCAACCACGAAGGCAAGACACGGGGCGAGAGTTTCGTGACGCGCAAGATCACGCGCGCTGCGGCGGCATGGAGCGCCGGCAACCGCAAACCCCTCGCCCTAGGCAATTTGAACGCAAGGCGCGACTGGGGCGACGCACGGGACTATGTCCGCGGCATGTGGCTAATGTTGCAACAAGCGGCACCCGACGACTACGTCTTGGCGACGGGCGAAAGCCGCACCGTGCGTCAATTCGTTGAAGCCGCCTTCGCCACGATCGGTGTCCAGATCGACTGGCGCGGCGAGGGCGCCGGTGAGATCGGCGTCGACACACGCTCGGGCGATGCCGCGGTCGTCGTGGATCCGCAATTCTTTCGCCCGGCCGAGATTAGCCACCTCGTCGGCGATGCAACGAGGGCGCGCCAAAAGCTCGGCTGGCGGCCTGAGGTTTCCTTCGAACGCATGGTACGTGAAATGGTGGAGGCCGACGTCGCGCGGCTCCGCGGTCACGCGAGGTAAGCGTCATGGCCTTTGCCAAGATTCAACCGGTTATCTTATGTGGCGGCGCCGGTATGCGGCTGTGGCCGCTTTCACGGCATATGTTTCCAAAGCAGCTACATGCCCTCACCGGCGAGCGGTCTCTATTGCAGGAGACGGCGCTGAGAGTTTCGAACGCCGATCGGTTCACCTCACCGATCGTCATCTGCAACGAGGCGCATCGTTTCGCCGTCGGTGCGCAGCTCGCTGAGATCGGTGTCACGCCGACGCGCATCATTCTCGAGCCTGAGCCACGAAACACCGCGCCCGCCCTCACCGCGGCCGCGCTCGTCTCGGTCGAGCAGGAGGGTCCGCTCTTCGCTGTGCCCTCCGACCACTTCATCTCGGGTGACGACGAATTTTTCGACGCGGTCGAGCGAGCGTGCAGCATTGCGCGATCGGGCCGGATCGCGACCTTCGGCGTGCAACCGAGCGCGCCCGAGACCGGCTATGGCTATCTTGTTTCGGGCGAGAAGCTCGAGGACGGCGTGTTCGCTCTTGACGGTTTCATCGAAAAGCCGCGCGAAGCGCGAGCCCGCGCGCTGATAAGCGCGGGTGCGCTGTGGAACAGCGGCATGTTTCTCTACCGGCGCGACGTGCTGATCGAAGAGCTGACGCGCTACGAGCCGGCAATGGTTGAACTCGTCAAAGGCTCGATCGATAAGGCGCGACGGGACCAGGATTTTCTGTGGCTCGATCCGGCTGCGTTCGGCGAAGTGCGCGGAATCTCGATCGACTACGCCGTCATGGAGCGCACGAAGCGAGGTGCGATCGTGCCCGCGCAGTTCCGCTGGTCGGACATCGGCTCATGGGAAGCTCTCTGGTCGATCGGCGAAAAGAGCGAACACGGCAATGTCACGCACGGCGATGTGCGATTGATCGACGCGCGTAACTGCTATGTTCGGGGCGAAGACGCGCTGATCGCTGCGATCGGTGTCGAGGACCTGGTTATCGTGGAAAGCGGCGACGCGGTGCTCGTCGCCAGGCGCGACCGCGTCCAGGACTTGAAGCAGTTGGTGGAGGATTTGAAGCGCGATCGTCGCCGCCAACAGCACAATCACCGCCAAGTGCATCGGTCGTGGGGCCATTTTGTGACATTGGCGGAAGGGCCCGGTCATCAGGTGAAGGTGCTCACGCTCAAACCGGGCGCGGCAATTTCGTTACAGCTGCATCGGCACCGGGCGGAGCATTGGGTGGTTCTCGAAGGCGAGGCGGAAGTAACGCTGGATGACAAGACCTTGCGCCTGACTGCGCATCAGGCGGTTGACGTTCCGATTGGCGCGACCCATAGGCTGCGAAACGCGGGACCCTCGCTGCTGCGGGTCGTTGAGGTGCAGTCTGGCGCCTACTTGGGCGAAGACGACATCGAACGCCTCGACGACCGCAAAGAAGAAGGGTGAGCATATGGGGCGCGCATTCACGTTTCCGGGCCAAGGCAGTCAAGCCGTGGGGATGGGCCAGGCGCTCGCCCAATCCTTTGCAGCGGCGCGCGAACTCTTCGAGGAAATCGACGAGGCATTGAAGCAGCCGCTGTCTCGGCTGATGTGGTCCGGACCTGAGGCGGATTTGACGCTGACCGAGAATGCGCAGCCCGCGTTGATGGCGGTGAGCCTCGCCGTGATGCGTGTGCTTGAGCGTGAGGGGCACCTCGAGTGGGGTCGCCACGTACAATTGGTCGCCGGTCATTCATTGGGCGAGTATTCGGCGCTCGCGGCCGCGGGCGCGTTCTCGATCCCGGATGCGGCGCGGCTCTTGAAAGCCCGCGGGCGCGCGATGCAGCGCGCGGTTCCGGTCGGACAAGGCGCGATGGCGGCTTTGCTCGGTGCTGAACTGGCGCAAGCCGAAGAGTTGGCAAAGGAGGCGACGCGCGGCGATGAAGTTTGCGTCGTCGCGAACGACAACGCGCCGGGCCAGATCGTCATCTCGGGTCACAAGGCTGCAATCGAACGCGCGGCGGAGCTGAGCAAGAGCAAAGGCATCAAGCGCGCGATCATGCTGCCGGTGAGCGCGCCGTTTCATTCGCCGTTGATGAAACCCGCGGCGCGCGAAATGGAAGATGTGCTCGGCGACGCGGTCTTGGCGCCGCCGCGCGTACCTATCATTTCCAATGTTACTGCGGAGCCGACCAGCGATCCGGCGACGATCAAACGATTGCTGGTGGAACAGGTCACGGCGCGCGTGCGGTGGCGCGAAACGATCGCGTCGTTGCTCGACCGTGGCATCACCAGCGTCGTTGAAGCGGGCGCCGGCAAGATCCTCACGGGTATGGCAAAGCGGATCGATAAGGAACTCGCCGCCGTTTCGATCGAAACGCCGCAGGAGATCGAGGCGTTCATCAAAGCGTTGTAGGCGGCCACCGCGCCGGCCGGCAGGTCACAGGATGACACTGCTCTTGCGGCGACCACGGAAGTGGTGGTCAAACTGGCGCCCGATTGGCAGCTCTCAGACGAGATCACTCATGTTCGACCTCACAGGCAAAACGGCGCTGGTGACCGGCGCGTCGGGCGGCATCGGCGGCGATATTGCGCGCGCCTTGCACAAACAGGGCGCCACGGTCACGCTTTCCGGCACCCGGGCGGAAGCGCTCGAAGCGTTGAAATCGGAGCTCGGCGCACGTTCCCATGTCGCCGTTTGCAATCTGAGCGAAAGCAAGCAGGTGGATGAGCTGCCCAAGGTGGCCGAAGGACTGATGGGCGGCCTCGACATCTTGGTCTGCAATGCCGGGATCACGCGCGACAACCTTTTTATGCGCATGAAGGACGAGGAGTGGGATGACGTCATACGGGTCGATTTGACGGCCACGTTCCGGCTCTCGCGGGCGGTGTTGAGGTCCATGATGAAGAAACGGTGGGGCCGCATTATCTCGATCACGTCGGTCGTCGGCGTCACCGGAAATCCGGGGCAGGGCAACTATGCGGCCGCGAAAGCGGGCCTCATCGGCATGACGAAGTCTCTCGCCGCGGAAATAGCGTCGCGCAACATCACGGTGAATTGCGTGGCTCCCGGCTTCATCAAATCGCCGATGACCGATGCGCTGAACGAGCAGCAGCGTGCAGCGGTCACAACGAGGATTCCCTCCGGTCGCCTCGGGACTGGCGCCGACGTCGCTGCCGGCGTGATTTATTTGGCCTCGGAGGAGGCATCTTACGTCACCGGACAAACGCTGCACGTCAACGGCGGAATGGCCATGATTTGAATGGCTTAACCATCGTGCCGTAGGCATTGGCAAGGCTGCATCTCATATGTTACCACCCAGGCGAGTGCCCGCCGGGCCGGATTTCTGGTAAGCCGGAGCGGGCGGCAATCCGTCTAACTGTCTCAAGGACATCAAAAATGAGCGACGTCGCCGACCGCGTTAAGAAGATCGTTGTCGAACACCTCAACGTCGAAGCCGAAAAAGTGACCGAGAACGCGAGCTTCATCGACGATTTGGGCGCGGACAGCCTCGACACCGTCGAACTCGTCATGGCATTCGAGGAAGAATTCGGCGTCGAAATTCCCGACGATGCGGCCGAGTCGATCGTGACCGTCGGAGATGCCGTCAAGTTCATCAAAGAAAAGGCCGCAGCCTGAGAAGCGGCCCTTTTTCCGCGAGACTATGAGCGCCCGCCGAGTTGTCGTCACAGGTCTTGGAATGGTCACGCCGCTCGGTTGCGGCGTCGAGATCACCTGGGCGCGGGTCCTCGAAGGACGTTCGGGCGCCAGGCGCATCAAAAAGTTTCGGACCGACGATTTGCCCTGCAAGATTGCGGCCGATGTACCACGTGGTGATGGGACAGACGGCACGTTCGACGTCAATCAGTGGGTAGATTCGAAGGAGCAGCGACGGGTCGACGATTTCATCATCTTCGCGCTCACCGCCGCCCAGCAGGCCTTTGACGATTCCAGGCTGAAACTCGAGACGGAAGAACAAAAAGAACGCGCGGGCGTCTTGATCGGCTCCGGCATTGGCGGGCTTCCTGGGATTGAGGACGCGTCGATAACGCTGCATGAAAAGGGGCCGCGCCGGATCAGCCCGTTCTTTATTACCGGCCGGCTGATCAATCTTTCTTCGGGCCAAGCCTCCATCCGGTTCGGCCTCAAAGGTCCATGCCATGCCGTGGTCACGGCATGTTCAACCGGCGCGCACGCGATCGGCGACGCGGCGCGGATGATCATGCTCGATGATGCCGATGTCATGATGGCGGGCGGATCTGAGGCGGCAATTTCTCGGCTTGGCATCGCCGGGTTCTCGGCATGTCGTGCCCTTTCGACGGCCTTCAACGACGAGCCGCATCGCGGCTCGCGCCCTTACGACCGCGACCGCGACGGCTTCGTGATGGGCGAAGGCGCGGGCGTTGTAATTCTCGAAGAGCTCGCCCATGCCAGGAAGCGGGGCGCGAAAATCTACGGTGAAGTGAAGGGCTATGGCATGTCGGGCGACGCCTACCACATCACCTCGCCGGCCGAAGACGGCAACGGCGGCTTACGCTCGATGCAAATGGCGCTCAAGCGCGCGGGCCTGATGCCCTCAGAGATCGATTATATCAATGCTCACGGGACCTCGACGCCCGTCGGTGACGAGATCGAGCTGAAGGCCGTCGAGCGCCTGTTCGGAAACGCCGCCAACCGAGTCTCGATGTCGTCCACCAAGTCCTCGATCGGGCACTTGCTGGGCGCGGCGGGTGCGGTCGAGGCGATTTTCTCCCTCCTTGCGATGCGCGATCAGATTTGCCCGCCCACGTTGAACTTAGACAATCCTTCTGTGGAAACGGTGATTGACCTTGTGCCGCACAAACCGCGCAAACGCGAGATTCGCGCTGCGCTGTCGAATTCGTTCGGATTTGGCGGGACAAATGCGACGCTGATTTTGACCCCGCCCCCGCAATAGTTAAGATCACCGTTTCGGCGATAACCCTCTCGATCGCGGAGTGCGAAACGTTGCGTTTTGTCGCCGGTCTTTTCAAGCTCGTGTTGGTGCTTGTGCTGTTGGCCGGCGTCGGGGGTGCCGTCCTCGCCTGGTACGTGTTTGACCAATTCGAATCGAGCGGGCCTCCCGCTCGCGAAGGGGCAGCCACAATATTCATGCTGGAAAAGGGCTCTGGCCTGGCCCAGACCGCACAGGCGTTGGAGCGCGATTGGCTCGTCAAAGACGCGATCGTCTTTCGCGCCGGCGTGACGTGGTATGGCAAGACGAGCGCGCTCAAGGCCGGCGAATACGAAATCCCATCGGGCGCCAGTCCCAAAGCGATTATGGAGATTTTCGTCCAAGGCAAATCGATCGTGCACAAGGTTACGGTCGCCGAGGGGCTAACCAGCGCGACCGTGATGGACTTGGTCCGTCGCGACGCTGTTCTTGTCGGCGATCTAACAGTGGTCCCGACTGAGGGGTCGCTTCTGCCCGAAACCTATTTATTTCAGCGCGGCACGACCCGCGACCAGCTAGTCGGTCAGATGCAGCGCGATCATGTGAAGGTGCTTGATGAGCTTTGGGACAAGCGCCAAGCGGGCTTGCCGTTCACGACAAAGAACGAGGCGGTGACGCTGGCTTCTATCGTCGAAAAGGAAACGGGGCTTGCAAGCGAACGCCCGCGCGTAGCGGCGGTGTTCATCAACCGCCTGCGCAAGGGTATGAGACTTCAGTCCGATCCGACGATCATCTATGGATTGACCAAGGGTGTGCCGCTGGGCCGGGGCATCCGACAGAGCGAACTCGAGAAGGCGACGCCTTACAATACATATGTGATCGCCGGTCTGCCGCCGACGCCAATCGCAAACCCAGGGCGCGCGTCGCTCGAAGCCGTCCTGAATCCGGCGCCGACCCAGGATTTGTTCTTTGTTGCCAATGGGACCGGCGGCCATGCCTTCGCCGCGACAGAGGCGGAACACCAAGTCAACGTTCAAAAATGGCGCGAGATCGAGCGTCAGCGGACACTTCGCACATCGACGGCTCCGCGTTGAGGCCTTTCGCACCCGCGTCTAGAATTCGCCTGATGAGTCGCCCCTCAAACCGGCCGGACCGCACGTCATGACGCTATCGAGCATGACAGGCTTTGCCCGCGCGCAAGGGGCGCAGGCCGGATGGCGCTGGCATTGGGAGGTTCGCAGCGTCAACGCGCGCGGCCTTGATGTCCGGGTGCGTTTTCCGGAGGGCTTCGACGGGCTTGAGAGTCCGGCGCGCATTTTGGCAACCGAGCGTTTCGCTCGCGGTAACGTCTCTGCGTCTCTGACGCTGACGAACGATCCGGCGCGGGGCTCGATCAAAATCAATCCCGAGGTTCTTGCTCAAGTCATTGCGACACTGGACGCGCTCAAGGGAAAAATTGCCGCATCGCCGCCGACGCTCGACGGCATTCTGGCGCTTCGCGGCGTACTGGAGCCCCAAACGGTGGAACTTTCGCAAGCAGATCTCGCGGCGCGCGACGCAGCTGTCCTGGGAAGCTTGGCAGGCGCATATGATGCGCTGAACATCGCAAGGCGCGAAGAAGGCGCGCGTCTCCACGTGGTGCTCTCGCAGCAAATCGACCGCATGGAACAACTCGTGCAAGACGCCGAGCGCGTCGCGGCGAGCCAGCCGGCGCAATTTCGCGCCCGCCTTCGCTCGATGGTCGACGAGCTTTTGTCGACGCGAGCCGGCGTGTCTGAGGAACGACTGGCGCAAGAAGTCGCGCTTCTCCTCGCCAAGGCAGATGTGCGCGAAGAAATCGACCGGCTCAAATCGCATCTCGCGCAAGCCCGCGACTTGTTTTCGGCCAAAGGAGCACAAGGCCGCCGCCTCGACTTCCTTGCGCAGGAATTCAATCGCGAAGCCAATACGCTCTGTTCGAAATCCTCCGATATCGAGTTGACGCGGATCGGACTTGAACTCAAGACCGTGATCGATCAATTGCGCGAACAAGTGCAAAACGTGGAATAGGATTATGAATCAAATCGCCCGGCGCGGCGTCATGTTCGTGCTGTCGAGCCCTTCCGGTGCAGGCAAGACGACGCTGTCGCGCGGCCTTGTCGAAGCGGACGGAAATATTTCGATGTCGATCTCCGTCACGACGCGCCGCCCCCGGGGCGGCGAGGTGGACGGCAAGGACTATCATTTTATTTCACCGCCCGAATTCGACCGCATGGTCGCCGGTGGCGAGCTGCTGGAGCACGCAAAGGTCTTCGACAATTGCTATGGGACACCCAAACGGCCCGTCGAAGAAGCGCTCGCACGAGGGCGCGACGTCTTGTTCGACATCGATTGGCAGGGCACGCAGCAGCTCGAGAGTTCGGCGCCCAACGATCTGGTCAGTGTTTTCATCTTGCCGCCGTCCATGCAGGCACTTGAGCGTCGCCTCGAGGCGCGCGCTCAGGACGCGCCGGACGTCGTGGCAAAGAGAATGGCGCGCGCCGCAGACGAAATGAGCCATTGGGCGGAGTACGATTACGTACTCATCAATCTCGACATAGATCGCTCGCTCTCCCAAGTGCGGGCGATTCTGGAGGCTGAGCGGTTGCGGCGCCAGCGCCAGGTCGGTCTGAACGAGTTTGTCGGCGGTCTCAGAAACCGAATTTGAGCGACCAGAGCGTGATCCCGAACAAGAACACCTGGAGCGAAATCGTTTCGGTTTGAGATGATTTCGCTCTAGCTCCCGCCGCTCAACCGCGCGTAAGCCCTCGCCAATTTGGCAAATCCCTCGACGTCCACTTCTTCCGCACGTGCAGTTGCCGCGAGTCCGGCCTGCGCGATGAGCGCATCGACGTCGATGTTCAGAGATTTGAGACTTGAGCGCAGCATTTTGCGGCGCTGCCCGAAGGCGGCGGCGGTCACTCGTTCGAGAGACTTCACCTCGGCCTCGCCGCGCGGGTGCGGCAAGACAGCGAAATGAACGACACTTGATGTTACCTTGGGCGCCGGCGTGAAGGCGCTGGGATGGACGTCGAACAAGATTTTGGGTGCGGTGCGCCACTGGCTGATCACCGAGAGCCTGCCATACGTCTTCGATCCGGGCCCGGCGACAATTCTCTCGGCGACCTCGCGTTGAAACATCAACGTCAAGCTTTCGTACCAAGGTGGCCAAGGTTCCGCGGTCAGCCATTTGACGAGGAGGGGAGTGGCGACGTTGTATGGCAGGTTCGCAACGACAATCGCACGGATGGTACCCGGCAAAAGGAGCCGCTCATCGACCTCAAGCGCGTCGGCATCGACGATCGTCAATTGCCCCGGATACGCGGCGGCAATCTGCTCGAGACCCGGACGGCAGCGGCTGTCGCGTTCGATGGCAATGACGTGGGGCGCGCCTTCGGCAAGCAGCGCACGCGTCAGCCCGCCCGGTCCGGGTCCGACTTCGATGACTGTGCGGTTTCCAAGCGGGCCGGCCGTGCGCGCGATGCGACGCGTCAAGTTGAGATCGAGCAGGAAATTTTGACCCAACGATTTGCGTGCGCTCAAACCCAGCGCGGCGATCACGTCGCGCAACGGTGGCAGGCCGTCGCCGCCCGTCATTCTCGCGCGCGCTTCTGAGCCATTTGGGACGCGAGCCGCAATGCCGCGATCAAGCTTGTCGGATCCGCATTGCCGCGACCCGCGATATCGAGGGCCGTACCGTGATCAGGCGACGTTCGTACGATAGGAAGGCCCAGAGTGGCGTTGACGCCGCCTGCGAAATCCAACGTCTTGAGAGGGATCAACGCCTGGTCGTGATACATGCAAATCGCCGCGTCGTAGCGCTCGCGGGCGCGCGCGTGAAATAGCGTATCGGCCGGATAGGGGCCCGAGGCGTTGATGCCCTCCGCCTGTAATTTGGCAATGGCCGGCGCGATGATGTCACGTTCTTCGCTCCCCAACGCGCCGTCCTCGCCGGCATGCGGATTGAGAGCGGCGACAGCAAGGCGCGGATGCGTGATGCCGAAGTCTCGAACCAGCGCCTTGTGCGCCGCGCGCGCGGCCAATTCGATTGTTTCAACGCTCAACATACCCACAGCCCTTGCCAGCGGGACATGCACGGTTACAAGCACGACGCGCAGCCCCTCGATGACCAACATCATGACAGGGGACGCGGGCTTGCACAGCTCCGCAAGATATTCGGTGTGGCCCGGGAAGCGGAATCCGCCGGCATACATGGTCGCTTTGTGAATAGGATTGGTAACGACTGCCAAGGTTATCCCACGTCTTGTCAGAAGAACCGCCTCATCGATGGAGCGAAGAATGCTCGTCGTGTTCGAAGGATTCGGGCGTCCAAGTTCGGGCGCCGTCGACAGCGCAACCGGCATCACCGGCAACGCGCCATAGAATTCGCTTGCGGCGTTCTCGGCGGAAGTCACCGGTTTGATCGGGACGGGAAAGCGCAGCCGCTTGCCCTGCGTTTCGAGCCAGTCACCGTCCGCCAAGGCCACGAACGGCGGAATGGATTTGTCGGTTTGAGCGGCGGCCCACGCTTTCAGCGTGATTTCGCCTGAGATGCTCGCGGGCTCACCGATCGTTAGGGCGAGCGGCGCGGCGGCTGACATCCAGGTTTGTTCAGTTGTCGCGGATGTCGATCGACGCGTCGCGACGCAAGTCGCGCAGATAGCGTCGCGCCATCATCGATAGTTCCTGGCCGAAGAGTCTCTGCTGAATGTCGTCGCGGGTCGGCATTTGGAAGGGCTTGACCGTTGTATCGGCATTCGCCGCAACGCTATTGCGTCCAGGCGTCATGCCCCCGGCACAAACGACAAACATCTGTACGCCCGCAGCCGAGCGCAAGGGTGGTGTCGAGCGGCCGTTGGGCGTTTTCTCGAGTATCTTGCGGAAATCGGCTGCCAGGTCTTTCACATTCACCTCTCCGAGCGGCACCGCGGTCGCGCCTTCGGCCTTCGCTTGGGCGGCCAAATTTCCGCAGCCGCTTACCGTTTGATAGAGACGTATCGAGCTTTGCCTGACCTTTTCCTGCTTTTCCTTCGACGCACCGGCGACAAGCGGAATTTGAATCGACGCCATCGTGATCCGGCTCGACATTGGCTTGCCGTCGCTCGCCGCGTTGTTCACCGGGGCAGCCGCCGGTGTCGGCGGGGCCGCTTCGGGTTTCGAGCCGGCCGCCGTGCGTTTTTCGCGCAAGCCGATCAGATAGTAGCCGCTGGCCGCGCGTATCGGATCGGAGACCGAACCCGGCCGCATGGATTGCAAAGCTTTGCCCACTTCCGGCGAGACCTCGCCCTCGGTGACCCAACCCAGGTCGCCGCCGCCGCTCGCCGTGGAAGATTTGCTGAATTGTCGTGCCATTGCAGCGAAGGAAGCACCTTGCTGGAGTTGGGCACGGATGTTTTGAACGCTTTCCTTGGCTTGCGCCTCTTTTTCGGGCGATTCAATTGCGATGAAAATCTCGGCTGCTTGATACTGCGTGCTGGACGCTGTTTGCGCCATCCGCGCCAACACCTCGTCCACGTCCTGCTCGGAAACGGCCACGCGCGGCGCCAGGCGCTGCTGCACGAGCTTCTGCCAGGCAATATCGGCCTGCAGCTGCGATTGCAGGGTGGCTTTGGCGATGCCGTTTTCATCCAGCATCTTGTTGATCTGGTCGGAGGTGATGTTGTTTTGCTGACCAATGCGCTTCAGCGCACCGTCGATATCCTCCGGCGTGACCTTCACGTTGTATTTCTGCGCTTCCAACATCTGCAACATCTCATCGACCAACTGGCGCAAGATCTGATCGTGGAGGCGGCGCGCAAGATCGGCACTGGGCTGCTGGCCGGAGGTGACCATCGCCAGCTTGACGCGCTGGTCGAGGTCGTAGCTGGAAATGACGATGTCGTTGACAACGGCGGCGGCGCGCATGGTCTGCCCGCGCGTTGCCGGATCGGCCGACGCGTGGGCAAGGATACTTGCCAAAGAAACGGCGACGGCGCACGCCAAGCCCGCGACATTGCGCAGCGTGAACCATGTTACTCGATTGAAGCGCATACTTGATCCCGTCGTCATTGCCGCCACAGATGCCAGGCGGGGAGCCGCCACGTTGCGGTCGACCCGGCGTGCGCGGCATGGGGTTAACGGCGCGAGAGAATACCTCGTTCGCTGCCGCGATCAATGGCCGGAAAAAGATAGGCGCGAGCCCCCGGCGGCGTCAGTTGACGCCTTTCAGCCGGTAGGTGAATAGCAGCGACGTGGCGGGCGCAATGTCGCGATCTCTCGTGAAATCGCGCCTGAAATCGAGACCGAAGACCGCACATTCGTCTTCGTAAGCAACGCCGAACCTGGCTTCGACCATCTGATTGTCTTCGAGATTGCGCCGGGCCGCCGCGTCCACCCACCAATATTGCATCGCCCTGATTCGTCCGTCGATGCTCACCTCCTCGCGACCCAGCGGGTCGATCGGGTCCGCCGGATCGGGCGCCAGCTTCAAATAGCCGGCTTTTAGCGAGTAGAGGTCGACATCAAACGCTTCGGCATAAACTTCGTTTCGCTCGAATGTAAAGTCGTCATGACCGATACGGAACCGGTTGACGACGCGGAAATTGTTGGTCGGCTGAAGCGTCACACGGCCAACGTAGTCCGATTGCCGATCACGCAATCCCGATGCTGGCGTGAAGTTGTCGTCCTGGTGAAGGCGAAAGCTTTCGCCCACGATTGCTTCGGCGAACCCCTCGTCAAAATATGCCGCGTAGCGCAGGCCCGCGTTCATTCGAGGCCCTGTTTCGACGCGGTCGTCTCCGGGGAATTTGTTATAGGAGAACAAATTTGTCTCGTCGAATTCGAAGCTTGCGCTGTCTTCGTTCGGAATGGTGTTGGGATTGCCGCCGTAAGGCGCGAGGATCGCTTGCACGATCGGTTCGAGGACTTGTCGTATCCCGCCGTCCGTGCTGACAAGTGGATAGCGCCACTCGACGCCGGCGAGCGGAAGCACCCGGCCGGTCGTCTCCGTCGCGTCGCCCAAAGGACCTGTGTTGGTCACGTAGTAGACGTCGGTGCGAAGGTTGGCAAAAAAGGTGATGAGGTGGCCACCTGGTGTCGTAATAGGCAAATTCCAAGTCGCGGTTGCCGAAAGCCGATTGGTATCCTGGCGGCAGGTCGGGTCACACGTCGTCTGGCCGCGGTGGAGCACGAGAAGATTGCCCTGCAGGGAGAACCGTCCCCCCAACACCGGCGCGTCCGGAACGTATTCGATTTCGGCGAGCGGCAAGACCAGTGGCGTCGTACCCGGGTCATCCGTGGCACGCAGGCCCTGGAAGTACCAGGCGTTGACCGACGCATAGGAGCGCCCCTGGATACCTTCGACGAACACGTTGTTCACCAATCGATCGAGCGTCGAGATGGCATAGCGTTTCAGGTACGTGTCGCTCGACGTCAGTTGGGTATCGAAACCCCAGCGCCAGACATCGTCGATCTGAAAGCGGCCATTGCCGAACAGATGGCTGCCGAAGGCGTCGTTGCCGGTCTTGTTGCCAAGATTATCTCGCGTTTCGCCGTAGCGCGCGCTGCCGGTGATATCGTAGGCGCCGGTTTGGGTGCGCTCGCGCCACTCCGCCTTGAGCAACGGACCGTCGTTCTCGGTATACTCCGGTGTCAACGTCAAATCGTAGCTCGGCGACAACGCGAAGTAATACGGCACTTCGACGAAGTAGCCGATGTCGGTCGAGTGACCTACGTTCGGAATGAGGAAGCCGGATTGGCGGGGTGCGGACGGATCGGCGTGCGAGAAGTACGGCAAATAAAGAACCGGAACGCCGGCGATCTCGAAGTATGCATCCTCGTACTCGACGCGCGCCGCTTCTCTGTCGTAGGTGATCTTGAACGCTCTGATCTGCCACGTGAGCGGGCGCGATGGATCCTCCTTGCAAGCTTGGCAGGTTGAGTAGACGGCCTTTTCGAGCGTCATGATATTGCCGCCCGACCGCGTGCCGCGCGCGGCCGCGAGATTGCCGCGCCCGGCCAAGACGACGTTCAAGCTGTCGATGACGCCGTCGCGCATGTCATCGGTGATTTCGAATTTGCTGCCCGAGATGGTCGTGCCGTCGGGCTCCTTCATCGAGACGCGGCCCTCGGCGGTCACGATGCGTGTGGTCTGATTGTAGATAAGTTTGTCGGCGATAAGCGTGTGGTCGCCGTAGGTGACCTCGACCTTGCCCTCGGCGGTCACGGTGTTCGTGTGCGCGTCGTAGCTCATGGTGTCGGCGCGGATGAGGACTTCTTGCGGCTTCGCCGCTTGCGCCGTGGCGGGCGCAGCCGCACTCGGCGCGTCGGTCTTAGCGAAGGACGTCGTTGCGATGAGCGTCAGGAAGACGGCAAGGATGGGATACGCAGACTTCATCCGTCCTCCTGGTTGAACACGGCCGCCATGCCAAGCAGCAAAGCAGTTGTCGCCGGTGCCCAGGCCGCCAACGCTACCGGCACAATCCCTGAAATTCCAAGGGCTTGTGTGACGTCGGTAAAGAAGTACAGCAAGAACCCCGTCAACACGCCAGCCAGGATGAGCCTGGCTGCTCCCCCTAGCCGCGCGAGCCGTAGCGAAAACGCCGCCGCAACGAAGATCATAGCGCATAACAGTACCGGTGCGGCAAGCAAGGCGTGGTAGTGGAGCCGGTGTTTTGTCGCCGAAAAGCCTGCGGCCTCAGCAAGGCTAATGAAGCGCGGAAGGTCCCAAAATGAGATGGTGTCTGGGGTTGCGAAGCTTTCCTGAATCTGGGACGCAGTTAGAGTCGTCTTGAGGTCTAGTGTCGAATAGAACACAGCTGGACGGTCCGGACCGGTAACCCAGGCCCGCTCCAGGTGCCAATAGCCCGCCTTCAAGGCGGCGGCGCGCGCATCGATTCGGCCCCTGAAAAGATCCTGCCCCTCGTAGATGAAAAGGATCACGTCCTCAAGTTTCAAGCCACTATCCGACACACGCAACGCGTGAATAACCGATTGTCCCTTCTCGTCACCTTGCCGAAGCCACAACCCATTGGTTGACACCTGCAGCAAGGATGGGCGGCCGCGAATGTATTTTGCTTCGAGTTCCTCGTAGCGCGAGATCAGCCGCGATGCGAACGGGTTGTAGATCCCCGTCATGAAACAGCCGAGCAGAATCGCAGAGGCGAGAGCCGGTGCAAGGAATAGCCACGCCGAAACACCCGAGGCGCGCGCGATGACCAACTCCTGATTACGGGTCATTCGGGCAAAGCACCAGATTGCGCCGAAGAGACAGGCGAACGGCATCATCTTTTCGGTGAGGTTCGGCAGCTTGAGGAGGGCCATGCCCACGAGCGTCGAGAACGCGACCGCTTCCTTGCCGGCCGTGCGATTGAGCAATTCGACAATGTCGATCACGAAACCGAGGGTGACGCACAAGGCGAAGACCAAGCCGACGCTGATCAAGAATTGAACCGCCAAATAGCGTGACAGGGTCCAACTGATGCTCATTGCGCACCGGCGGCTGGTACGACACGGCTATTGGCGCGCGAGCGGATCCGTTCGAGCGACGGCATACTCAAGACCGCGACCAGTGCGATGATCCAAAGGGCCGGCCAGAGATACATCACGAATGCCATGCTGGGCGACGCGTCGACCAAACGTTGCAAAGCGAATCCGGGCAGGCGAGCCATGAGCACGGCCAACATCGCCAAGCCGATGCGACCGCCGTAGCCGCGCCGGTTGAACGTGCCGCCGACGAGCGCCGTGACGCCGATCAAGGCGAAGACGATGCAGTAAAGAGGCGCGCTCAGGCGGTTATGTGCTTCGGCGACATACCGATTGCGCTGGTTGACGGTGAGACCCGCTTCCGGATGCAGCAATTCTTGCAGATAGCGCTCGCTCGCTTCGCGCGTTGCCGTGTCGCGCTGTTTGTCGAATTGGCTGAGGTCGAACGTGTATTTTTCGAAGTTCAAGATCTTTAACCGCCCTTCGCCCCCCTCGAGCCATTGGACGTTGCCGTTGTCCATGATCAGGCGCGGGCCTTGCGGCGTTGTCGCCAGCGTCCCCTGCTGCGCCATATATGTTGCGATGTTTTTCGGGTTGCGGGCGTCGTGCACCAGAATGCCTTTTATTTCGCCGCCGCTTCGCTCGCCGACATAGACCGTCAGGCCCTCGACCGGCGAAGTGAACGCGCCTTCTCTCACGAAGGTGTTGACGAGATCGGCGCGAATTTCGAATACGCGATCCTTCATCTCGCGCATGCCGGCGGGCATGAAGTAGAGGTTGAACACATATGCAACGAGCGTCGTCGCCGTCGCCACCAGCACGACGGGCCCCGCGACTGCCCAGCGGCTGAAGCCTGCCGCCCAAATCACCACGAGTTCGCTTTCGACGTAGAGGCGGTTCAGCGCGTAGAGGACGGCGCAGAACAGTGCGAAAGGCAGGATCAGCGCCATCAAGCTCGGCAACGCCAAGAGCGTCAGGTAGATGTAGGTGGCGGCGGACTGGCTCTGATTGATCACGAGATCGAGCATCCGCAGCGACTGCGACAGCCACACCACGCCGGTCAGAACGAATGTAAAAAAGAGGAGCGGCCCGCCGATTTGCCGAAAGATGTAGGCCGGAATGCCCGACATGAACTGGGACGCCCTCTGGGCCCAAGCCAAGGGCCATCTTTTCTTTGCGGTGTGGCCTCGCTACAAAGCGCCGCAACTGAAACCGCCCTAACGCCCCGATTATCCATCGAATCCGGCGCTTGAGCGACTGTAGGAACCGCATAATCTAGACGTGCTTTTGGCGCAACAGCAAAGCGGCTCCATGCTCACCTTTTGCGCCTCCCAAGACACCCTTTGGCCTATTCCGGCTGCGACCAGAAAGTGTAACGCCCATGCAGATCAACTTTGCCAAGTTCGAAGCGTCGGAGGAGGGCGTTCTTGTCGTCGGCGTCGCCGAGAATGAAGAGCTTTCCGGTCTCGCTCAGCACCTCGACAAGAAAGCCAAGGGGGCGATCTCCAAAGCGCTCACGACGATGCGCTTCACGGGCGGCAAGGGTCAGCTCGTCGAAGTGTTGTCGCCAGCGGGTCTCGAACTCGACCGGCTGCTCGTTGTGGGAATGGGCGGGGCAGAGGGTTTCAACGGCCTCGCCGCGGAGTCCGTCGGCGCGATGGCGACGGCACGCTTGCTCACGAGCGGGCAGAAAGAGGTCTGCTTCGCGGTTGAAATTCCCAAAGGCGCGACCATCGAGCCGGACGAAGCGGCCGCGCATCTCGCGCTCGGCTGCTATCTGCGCGGATACCGCTTCGACAATTATCGCACGACCCTGAAGAAGACCGAGAAGCCGAGCCTCGGCAAAATAACGATCGGCACCGAGGACGTTGCCGGCGCGAAGAAGGCTTGGAAGCAACAGGAGGCGTTGTCCTCCGGCATCTTCTTCGCGCGCGACTTGGTGACCGAGCCGCCGAACGTGCTTTATCCGGCGGAATTTGCGCGCCGCGCCCGCAAGCTCGAGGAGCTGGGCGTCGAGGTCGAGATCCTCGACGAGAAGGACATGGGCAAGCTCGGCATGCATTCGCTCCTCGGCGTCGGCCTGGGCTCCGAGCGCGAGTCGCAAATGCTGGTCATGCAGTGGAAGGGCGCGAGCGACCGCAAGGCGGCGCCGGTCGCTTTCGTCGGCAAGGGTGTCACCTTCGACACCGGCGGCATTTCGCTCAAGCCAGGGCCTGGAATGGATGCGATGAAATACGATATGGGCGGCGCGGCGGCGGTGACCGGTGCCATGGTTGCGCTCGCCTCGCGCAAGGCGCGCGCCAATGTCGTGGGGATTTGCGGCCTCGTTGAGAACATGCCGGACGGCAAGGCGCAGCGCCCCGGCGACGTCGTCAAATCGATGTCGGGCCAGACGATCGAAATTCTCAACACCGATGCCGAAGGCCGGCTCGTTCTCGCCGACGCGCTTTGGTACTGCCAGCAGCGCTTCAAGCCGCAATTCATGGTCGATCTGGCGACGCTGACCGGCGCCATCCGCGTTTCTCTGGGCCTGGAGATTGGCGGCATGTTCTCAAACAACGATCAGTTGGCCGAACGTCTGAGCGCCGCCGGCAAGCGCGAGGGCGAGGAGCTCTGGCGCATGCCGATGGGCGAGCGCTTCGACAAGCTGATCGAAAGCCCGATCGCCGACATGAAGAACATCGGCGGCCAATTCGGCGGCTCGATCACGGCGGCGCAATTCCTGCAGCGCTTCGTCAACAAGGTGGCGTGGGCGCATCTGGATATCGCGGGCACTGCGTGGACCGACGAAGCGCGCGGCACGACGCCCAAGGGCGCCACCGGGTTCGGCGTGCGCTTGCTCAATCGCCTGGTTGCCGACCACTACGAAGGCTAGAGCTTCACCTTTTCTCCCCCGTTCTTACGGGGGAGGTGGCCGAACGAAGTGAGGTCGGAGGGGGGAAGTCAGTACGCGCCGACTTCCCCCCTCCGTCACTCGCCTTCGGCTCGTGACACCTCCCCCGCTAAAGCAGGGGAGGAAAACAACGTGCGAGTCCAAGATGAGCGAAGTCCTTTTCTATCACGCCGAGCGAACGTCGCTCGAAGACGTTCTGCCCGGCTTGTTGGAGCGCACGCGCGAGCGGGGTTGGAAAGCGTTGGTGCGCGTGGGCTCCGACGAGCGCGCCGCCGCACTCGACGCGCATTTGTGGACCTACAAGGAAGAGGGATTCCTTCCGCACGGTCTCGACCGCGACCCACATCCGGCGGAGCAACCCATTTTGCTGACGAGCCGAGACGGCAACGCGAACGGCGCGGAGGTTTTGTTCCTGGCCGACGGCGCCGAACCCGGCGATTGGACGGCGCCGGAAATCGCCGGGCGCACGCGCATCGTCCTGATCTTCGACGGCCGCGATCCGGTAGCCGTCGACGCCGCGCGCGCCCAATGGACGAACGCCAAGGCCGCCGGCCACGAGGTCACCTACTGGCAACAATCGGCCGCGGGCAAATGGGAGAAGCGGGCATAACGACCGGCGGCGCCGTCTCTTTTCTCCCCTGTCGTTACGGGGGAGGTGGCCGAGCGTAGCGAGGTCGGAGGGGGGACGTCGGCGGGGGGAGGTGGATACACGGCGCGCGTCACGCACCCCCTCCGTCTCGCCACCGGCGCCCTTCATCACTGCCGTTTCACAGCCGGCTCGCCACCTCCCCCGTAACGACGGGGGAGGAAAGAAATGTCGCCGTTCCTTTCCTGCCCCGTTCTTACGGGGGAGGTGGCACGAGCCGAAGGCGAGTGACGGAGGGGGAGTGTCTTACCGCTGCGCGATCGCCGCGCCGCGCGTGTTGTTCGCCTGCGTGTTGGTCGCGGAGGCCGGCTTCACGCAGCGCCACTGGCTCTTGCCGGCTTTATCTTTGAGTTCGGTCAGCACTTCCGGCGCCGTGCATTTCGGCAGCCAGCCGCTGCCGCTGCTTCCTAAGAAGAAGCCGACGCCGAAACTGTCCGCCTGCGCGGGAGCGGCGAACGCCAATGCGGCAAAGATGGCCGAGCCAATGAGAATCGTTTGCGGACGCATTCGTGTCACCTGAGGTCTTGTGAGGGGAGGCCCCCAGTTAACACGATCGCGGCGGCATGCAACGACGGGATCGCCGCAGGGGCGCTGATTGCTGGGGAAGAACGGGCGACCCTGTCGCAATCGCCTGGTTTGTTTACGCGCTAAGGGCGATGAGCGGGCGGGTTCCCGCCCTGGTCAGACCGCGTCCGACCATTCGGCGACAGGGGGATCGAAGTCGACCTCGATGCGGCTGTCGCCGGCTTTGATCTGGTCGGCGAAGAACGCACAGCGTTCGCTCGATTGGAAGCCGAAGCGCAAGCTGCCGTTGCGCAAGCGCATGCGCTCCCAATCTCGAAATTCTTCTCCCAACTGTTGCGGGGCCGGATTCTTGACGCTGTCGAGATCCATCGCGCGCGGCACGTCTCGGGTTGGAATGACGATGTAAAATTTCATGGAAGGAGCCTTGCGAGAGTTGGGGCCGAGCGGCGAATAACCCCAAACGCGGCGGCACTCGATTGCCGGCACCTCTGAGCATTCTGCCATCGGTATACCAAGAGCGCGGGCGATCATAGCGCTCGTCTTGCGTGCAGGTCCCGCGCTTGCCGGCAAGGGCCGCCGGCCGTGCCTCCCAATGGAAGAAAGCCGATGGAAGAAAGCCAACGGAAGCAAGAAGGAGAGAAGGGTCTAGACGCCCGGTGTCGACACCGACCGCCAGTGCGGGCTGAAGGCGACGACGTTTTCGCCGTGCGCCGGGTCGACGACCGGCTGGCGCGCCGGCCGCGTCAGGCCCGCCTCTTCGCCGGCCTCTAGGAACGTGTCGATGACCTCGACCAGCTTCATGAACTGAAACCAGGCCCATGGCGTACCGGTGCCGTCGATCATGCGTTCGACGGCCCAGGACTTGAGTGCGCGCATCTGCGCATCGGGGGCCATCTCAGTCATGTGTCGACGCACCTAAGTGATTCGCGAGGAGGCTTAGGCTGGCCCGCCCGAGTTAATTGCGGCTTAATAAGGCCGTCCAGGGGCCTTAGGGCGCCCCCGTCGGTGATTTGGTCCTGGCGGAGCTAACGCGCGACCGCACGCCGCGAGAAGTTGTTTTCCAAACGATCGACTACGCAACCTTCCGCGGGGTCGCGTGGCGGATTCCTGCTTCGCGACTGCCTCGCCGGTTCTTGCGAATCGTAGGTCAAATTTTTTCGAGAGACGCTGACTTCGGGTCATATCGAAATTCCGTCAGCGTCCCATCTTTGATCTTCTCCACCACTTCGTCGATTACAAACCGTGGCACAAGAAACCACTCTCGCGGAACCACCGGTATGCCGAAGCGATCCTCGATCTGAATGTCAAGTCGTGCGGCGGCAAACACACGATGAATTAGCTTTTCCAGCCGCGACCGATTGATGTTGTAGAGTTTGTATGTCGCGACAACTTCAACGTCCGCCAATAAGTACGTCGCATCAAGCTCAGCATTCGCAATGCGCGTCTTCACATCGCCGCCCGTAACACCGATCTTGTGAATGATCTCGCGATTGCGAGCGACGTCTGGATGGTCGGACTTGCTGCGCAGCACGTAGATCGTGCCACTTTCGGTGTCGCTTTCCTCTGCAAGCGTCCCGAACAGCGGTCCCGCTGACTGGTCCGTGATCCTGCGGCCTGCCTCGTCCTTGTGTAGCGCGCGCTGCAGCGAACGCATCAACAGATTGCTCTCGGTGCCGTTGTCGAAGATCACGCGCAGGCGCGCGTCGGTGCGTCCTTGCGGGTTGGAGAATATCTCGCCCATCTCGGCGACATAGGCTTTCAGGCCACCGACGACGAACCAACTGCCCGGACGAATTTCGGCCTTGAGTTCGAAGGGGCGCGCTTCGCGGATGCCGCCGTCGAGTTCCGCCTGCACCTTATCAAACAAGGGTTTGAACTTGGCGAAGTCCTCGCATTTCTGGCGGTTCGCAATTTCCTCCGCTGCCCGTTTTTCGACGCTGGTGCGGACGTGGCGAAGGTTGTTGATGTCGGACGCGTCGTCCGCGTCTTCCAATTCCGCCAACAGTTCGTCGTCGTTACCAGCTTCGGCGAAGCCGCGCGGTTTGGTGGATGGCGCATCGTTCAGCAAGTCCTGACGGTCCAGCGGTTCGAGAATCGCACGACAGTCATCCAGCGTCCGCAAGCGATCGAGGCGCGCGGCATATAGCCGTTCAGCTGCTCATAATAGGTGTAGGTGACGGTATCGAACTTGGCTTCGTCGTGCGGCGCTAGCACCGCTTCGGCGTCGCCCCGGAAGTACGAGCCCGTCATCGCCACGACGTGCACCTTGTCGCGCGCGATGAGATGGCCGAGATGCGCGCCGAGCTTGTTGTCGGGATTGGCAGACACGTGATGGAATTCGTCGACCGCAATCAGGCGATCGTCGAACGCCTCGACACCCAATTGATCGACGGCAAAGCGGAAGGTCGCATGCGTGCAGACGAGAATTTTGTCGTCACTCGCCAGAAACGCGCGGACCGATTTGACCTTGCCCCCGTTGTCGGGGCCAGGCGCGTTGCACAGATTCCACTTCGGCTGGACCATCCAATCGGCCCAGAAGCCGAACTTGGACAGCGGCTCGTCGTTGAAGCTCGCGCCGATCGAGCGTTCCGGCACAACGATGATCGCCTGCTTGATGCCCTGATTGGCTAGCTTATCGAGCGCAATGAACATTAGCGCGCGACTCTTGCCTGACGCCGGTGGCGATTTGATCAGAAGGTATTGCTCGCCGCGCCGTTGATAGACGCGCTCCTGCATCGGCCGCATGCCCAGCGCGTTCGCCTTGGTCGAGCCGCCGTTACGCGCGTAGGATACCAAAACGGAGGGGACCGCTTTTCTTTCGGACGTCATACGTCGGCTCCCGCGTTTCGCTTTTTCGCATTCTTGGCCGGTTCGGCCGCGGCGCATATTTTGGTATAGAGGTCGAACAATTTTTCTAAGCGCTCGGTGTCGTTCTTGAAGCGGCGCCCGATATAGATGCGCTCCAGCGTTTCGTCGTTGCGCAGATGCGCAGCACGCAAGTCGTCCGGCATGGCTTCGGGATCGTAGAGATCGGCGATCGTCGCCGGGAAATGCGCCTCGCGCGCCAACAGGATGTCTTCGGCGCAGCGCGAGAGATCCGCTTTGTTCTGCTCGGTGAGCGCCGGGACTGGGAACGTGTTCCAACCGAGCGTGTTGGAGTAGCGATACCGCGTCTCCAGCTTGCCGCAGACCGTCGCAATCCATACGAGGTGCAGGCGTGAAACAATCAGCGAAAAATTCCAGATTGGTGCGTCATAAAGAGCAAATGCCTGGTTGGTAGTTACACACTCTGCCCCCTTTAGGTCGGCTGGTATGTAGTCGCGCTGTTCGGAGGACACGGTTGGGACCAGAATCAAATTCTCCTCCGCAACGTTGCGATCTCGGTATTGATGCGATCGCTTTGCGAGTTTGTTTAACGACTTGTCTCGGCTTGCCAACCGCGTTGATCGCACCGCCTCGATGCGATCGGCCACGTTCGGTTCGCTAAGGGCGAGAGCCAACATATCGTCGTCAATCCAAAGGCAGAACCTGCACATTTCCTTGTATGCGATGACGAGGAAGTTGCCGGAGCCGCAGGCGGGGTCGAAGACGCGGATGCGCGCCATGCGCTTGCGCAGGTTGAGCAGCGTGCGCGTGTTGTTGCCCCCTTCTTCCAACCGGGCGCGAAGATCGTCGAGGAAGAGTGGGTTCAACACTTTCAGGATATTGGGCACGCTGGTGTAATGCATCCCGAGCGCGCCGCGTTCCTCATCCTCCGCCACGGCTTGGATCATCGAACCGAAGATGTCGGGATTGATCCGCTTCCAATCGAGGTTGCCGATGTTGAGCAGATAGACGCGTGCGATCTTGCTGAAGCGTGGCACGTCAATCGAGCCGGAGAAGAGTTCTCCGTTCACGTACGGAAAGATGTTGGCCCAGCTGCGCAACTTCGAAGCCGTGCGGTCTTGGACCTTGATGTTCATGGCGCGAAATATTTCGCGGATCACTTCGTGTGTGTTTGAGGCGTCGCGCTCACTCATCTGTTCGACGGTTGCGGTAAAGAGGCTCGTGCCGTTGAAGATGTCGGTGTCTTCGGCGAAGAAGCAGAAGATGAGGCGCGCCATGAAGTGGTTCATGTCGTGGCGGCGCTCCGCCGTGCCCCAGTCGGCGTTGTCCTTCAACAACTCGACGTAAAGCTTGTTTAGGCGACCAGTTGCCCTGATGTCGAACGAGCTTTCGCGGATTTGCTTGACGGTGGTGATGCCCGCGAGTGTCAAGAAGAAGCCAAAGTGGTCGGGAAAGTCGCAATATGCGCAGGCGATAGGTGGATCGTCGGAGGTCAGATCCTCGGCTTCGAACATGTCGCCGTCGGTCGCCAGAACGAACTTCGCCTTGGCCTTTTGGGTGGCAGAGCTTGCCTTCAACGCCGCAAGCGTCTTCGTGACGTCGCCCTTCGCGCACGTCGCGATGTGAACGTTGTTAGTTTGCAGTACGCCGCCAATGTCGGACTTGTTCGAGGCGCCCGAGCGCAGCTTCTTGATCGTCGTCGCTTTGTTGCCGAACGCCTCCAAGAAGGCGAACGGAAACTCCTGCGCATCGAACGGTTGCTCAGCAAGCGCAGAAATCGCTTCTTCAATTTCAACGGCGTTCAATTTTCCTCACCATCTCGTTCCGCCTTATTTCGCCTTCGTTGCGCCGCTCGATCCGATCGCGCGCCATACTGCATACGCCCCTAACGGTTCGCCATGTTAACCCTTGAACCCTCAGCGGAAGTCCACCCGAAGAACGCGACCGACGGCCTTTGCAAATTTGATCAAAGTCGCGCCGGACGGCATCGCACGGCCGCTCTCAAGGCGCGCGATCGCCGATTGCGTCGTTCCCATGCGTTGCGCCAATTGGCTTTGCGTCAGCTTCGCTTTCGCCCGTGCGTCGATCAGCGCAGCGGCCAGAGCGTATTCGTCGGCAAGCCGGTCATAAGCCACCTTGACGTTCGGGTTCTTGAGCGACTTCGCCTTGAGGTCCTTTAGGGTCGGCACTCTTGATCTCCTTCACACGGTCAGGCGCAGGTCTTCGACCATGCTTCTGCTATATAGCAAAAATGCTATGACCCGTCGCCTGCTCGGGATAAAGGAAAGAGTGGGCGAGACGCTGGCGATCCCAGGCGAAGCTCATTGCATTTGTTCGCTATTTGTTCTATACTGAAAGCATGGCGCATTTTGCCGAAAACAGACCGAATCCTCATCCAGTCCGCATGTCGCGGGCGGGCGGATGCAACGGCGGGCTTGTTGCAAAACAGTCGCTGTATTTTTCGGTTTTTTACAGCGGGATACAGCGGGGCGTTGGCTTCACTGCCACAGGAAGAAAGGGCGGGCGGGCCGCCTTCGCCAAGGCTACGGCGCCCAAGGACGCCCGCGGTCCCAGGCAACTACGCCTCTTCGGCGGTGGCGCGGTCGTACGCGTCGCTCGCTTGCAGCCATTCGGCTTCGGCCAGCTCGATCTTGCGGACGGTGTCGGCGCGCTCGCGCGTCAGGGTGATCATGCGCTGCGGCTCCTTGTCGTAGAGACCGGGCAGGTTGAGCGCCGCCTCGATCCTGGCAAGCTCGCCGTTCAACATCGCCACCTTCTTCTCGGCCTGATCGACCGTGCGCTTGAGTGGCGCCAGCTGCGCGCGGCGGTCGGCGCCCTCGCGCCGGTTGCCGGCGCGCGACCCGCCGTTCGCCTTCTTGGCCTTGGCCGCGCCTTTGAGCTCGTTCAGCAGCAAGCGGCGATAGTCCTCCATGTCGCCGTCATAGGGCGTCACGCGGCCGCCGGCGACCAGCCACAAACGATCGGCGCAGGTCTCCACCAGATGCGGATCGTGGCTGATGAGAATGACCGCGCCCTCATAATCGTTGAGCGCATGGACCAGCGCCTCGCGGCTGTCGATGTCGAGATGGTTGGTCGGCTCGTCGAGGATGAGAATGTGCGGCTTCTCCAGGCTCGCGAACATGATCAACAGCCGCGCGCGCTCGCCGCCGGAGAGATTGCCGATGGCGGTCGCGACCTTTCCTTCCGGAAAGCCGGCGGCGCCGAGCTTGGTGCGCAGCTCGCGCTCCGGCGCGTCGGGCAGATATTTGCCGAGCTGCTGCACCGGGGTCAGCTCCTCCGACATTTCGTCGAGCTGATGCTGCGCGAAATAGCCGATGCGCAAACGCCGCGCCTTGACGACGCGCCCGCTCATCGCGGCCAGCCGGTCGGCGATGAGCTTGGCAAACGTCGATTTGCCGTTGCCGTTGGCGCCCAGGAGCGCGATGCGATCGTCGGGATCGATGCGCAAGCTCATGTGGCTCAGCACGACGCGCCCGTCATATCCCGTGCTCACGTCTTCCATCGCGATCAATGGCGGCGACAATTGTTCGGGCTCGCCCAGACGAAAGGGCGCGACGCGCTCCTCGGCGATCGCCGAGATCGGCTGCAGCTTGGAAATCGCTTTGAGGCGGCTTTGCGCTTGACGCGCTTTGGACGCCTTGTAGCGGAAGCGGTCGACGAATTCCTGCATGTGCTTGCGCTGCGCGTCCTGTTTGGTGCGCATCGCTTCACGCAGCATCATTTTTTCTCCGCGCGTGCGCTCGAACGTGTCGTAGTTGCCGGTGTAATAGGTGAGCGTGCGGTTCTCCAGATGCAGGATCGAATCGACCGCGGTGTTGAGCAGATCGCGGTCGTGGCTGATCAAGATCAGCGTGCGCTGGAAGCGCTTGAGATAATTTTCGAGCCAGATCGAGCCCTCGAGATCGAGATAGTTCGTCGGCTCGTCGAGCAGCAGCAGATCGGGGTCGGCGAACAAGACGCTGGCGAGCGCGACCCGCATGCGCCAGCCGCCGGAGAATTCGCTGCACGGCCGCTGCTGCGCGTCGTTGTCGAAACCGAGGCCGTTGAGGATTTCCGCCGCGCGCGCGGGCGCACGGTGCGCGCCGATGTCGGCGAGACGCGTTTCGATCTCGGCGATGCGATGGGGATCGCTCGCGGTTTCGCTCTCGACCATCAGGCGCGCGCGCTCTTCGTCGGCCGCGAGCACGGTCTCGAGCAGCGAGGTCTCGCCGCCCGGCGCTTCTTGCGCGACGCGGCCAAGGCGCCAGTTGCGCGGGAACGCGATGCCGCCGGCTTCGCTGTCGACCTCGCCGGCGATCAAGCGGAACAGCGTCGACTTGCCGCTGCCGTTGCGGCCGACGAGACCGACCTTATGGTTGGTCGGAATCGTCGCCGACGCCTGTTCGAACAACAGGCGCCCTTCAATGCGATAGCTAAGGCCGGAGATGCGCAACATGGGGCGCCTGTTTATGCGAGCCGCGCCGCCCTGTCACTGCGCGCTTTTCCCACGCTTGCGGGAGCCGGGCGCGCTCTCTATGAAGGCCGTCCCTTCAGACGCGAGACCTTGACATGACGACCGAGCGCACCCTCTCCATCATCAAGCCCGACGCCACAAGGCGAAACCTGACCGGCAAGGTCAACGCGCACTTGGAAGCCGCCGGCTTGCGGATCGTCGCGCAGAAGCGGCTCTGGCTTTCGCGTGCGCAGGCCGAGGCATTCTATGCCGTCCATCGCGACCGGCCGTTCTTCAACGACCTGGTGAAATTCATGACCTCGGGACCGGTCGTCGCGCAGGTCCTCGAAGGCCCGAATGCGGTTGCCAAAAACCGCGAGGTCATGGGCGCGACCAACCCGGCGAATGCGGCCCCCGGTACGATCCGCAAGGACTTCGCCGAGTCGATCGAGGCAAATTCCGTGCACGGCTCCGACAGTCTCGACAATGCCAAGGACGAAATCTCCTTCTTCTTCGCCCGCACCGAAATCGTCGGTTAACGATTGAGTAAGAAATGTTCGGCCAATCCGGCCGTTTGGTCTCCGCGCCCTTAGCCAAAGCTCAACGCAGTTGTGGTTCGATCGCGTACAGCGATCCGGTCGACACGCATGTTGGGGGAGCAGTCCAAGCAAGCCGCTCGCGCCGCCATGCGCGCGCAACGCCAACGCCTTGTCGCGGTGGGCGCGATTTTTGTCGCCGTGCAAGCCCTCATCGTCGTCTTCAGTTGGATGGCACTCGAAGTCGTCAACGTCGCCCGCGCCTATGCGGGCGGCGAGGGGTTTTATTCCAAGGCGCAGAAGTCCGCCGTGATCGCTTTGCATCGCCTCGCCGAGACCGGCGACGATGCGTTTTACGACGTCTTTCAACACTACATCGCCATCCCGGTCGGCGACCGGATCGCGCGCGAGGAGCTTGAGAAGCCGCAACGCGATTCCGCCGTGATACGCCGCGGATTGCTTCAGGGGAGGAACCATCCCGACGATGCGACCGGCATCGCGGACTTCTTTCTTTTGCTCAGCGATTGGGGGCCGTTCAAAATCGCGGTCGACGATTGGCGCATTGGCGACGGATTGAACAGGGAGCTGATCGACGACGCCGGCCGTTTGCGGGCAGCGATAAAAGGACACGCGTCGCACGCCGATGTCATGCGCTTCCTGGGCGAGGTCGACCGGATCGACGGCCGCTTGACGGTGCTCGAAGCGAATTTTGCCGGGCACATGATCGACGCGGCACACGACGCGCGCGGCATGGCGTTGCTTGGACTGGGCGCCGGCGGATCGTTGTTGGTGGCGGGCGGCATTCTGTTGATGTGGCGCATCGGACGACGCGGCGCGCAGGCCGAGCTTCGAGCGCTCGAAAGCGAAGAGCGCATGATGGTCGCCAAGGACGAGGCCGAGCACGCGAACAAGGCGAAGTCGGTCTTTCTTGCCAACATGAGTCACGAGTTGCGTACGCCGCTCAACGCCGTCATCGGGTTCTCTCAAACCATCAAGAACGAAATGTTCGGACCCGTCGGACAGCCGCGGTACCAAGAATACGCGGGTGACATCGAATCCGCCGGGCGTCATTTGCTCTCGCTCATCAACGACATCTTGGATTTGTCGCGGATCGATTCCGACAAGATCGAGCTGCGCGAACAGATTTGCGAAATCTGCGAGATCATCAGAAACGCCGTCGCACTGTGCGGAGAGCGTGCGACGACGAGCGGGATCAACCTCGGTGTCGATGTCGGCGGGCGGTTGCCGCCGCTTTTCGCAGACGAGCTAAGGCTGAAGCAGGTCTTGATCAACCTGCTCGCAAACGCGATCAAGTTCACGCCACCAAGAGGATCCGTCGAAATCGTGGCGCGCCGCGCCGGCTGCGGCGGCATCTTGATTCGAGTGGCGGACACGGGCATCGGGATGTCGCAAGACGAAATTGCGGTCGCACTAAAGCGCTTCGGCCAAGTCGACCATGGCTTCAATCGAAAATTCGAAGGCACCGGCCTGGGCCTTCCGTTGGCGATTGCGTTGGTGGAACTGCACGGCGGGACGTTGACGATCAAGAGCACGCCGAACGTCGGGACGACCGTCGATGTGCTGTTTCCGCAATCACGCGTGCGTGCCGAGGTCGACGAGCCCGCCGTCGCTGCAATATCGGCGTAAGTAACAGGCAATAGCGTCGCTCAGGGATGGTGCGCCATGACGGCAGAAGCGACTTGGTTCAACAAATGCAAGAATTAAGTGCTTGCTTCAGTGCCCCTGGATAGAGGCGGTGCTCGGCCTCGAGGATACGGGCGCTCAGCGTTTCGGCAGTGTCGCCGGGCATCACGGGCACTTCTGCTTGCGCGATCGTCGCGCCGGCATCGAGTTCGGGTATGACATAGTGCACGGTGCAACCCGTGACGCGTACGCCGGCGGCCAGCGCCTGGGCATGTGGCCGCAGGCCACGAAATGCCGGCAGCAGCGAAGGATGGATGTTGATGATCCGGCCTTCCCACTTGCGGACAAATGCCGCGCTCAAGATTCGCATGAAGCCGGCCAAGCACACGAATTCAATGTGTGCGTTCCTCAAGATCGTATCGAGTTCGGCGTCGAAAGCCTCGCGGTCGCGGTTCTCGCGACGGAAGCGGGCTTGGTCGACGACGGCGGTCCCGACCCCCGCGGAGCGGGCAAACGCGAGCCCCTCTGCGCCGGCTACGCTCGAAACCACCAGGGCGATGTCGGCCGGATAATCGCTGGCGTGCGCCGCTTCGATGAGTGCGCGCATGTTGCTGCCGCGTCCGGAGATCAAAATCGCGACACGCCTACGCGACATGCTCACGCGCTCAGATGGCCGCGATAGCGCACGGTCGGCTCGCTCTTGCCTTTGATCAAGTGGCCCAGGCGCACGACGCGCTCGCCCTCGGCGGTCAATATTTTCTGCGCTTCGAGCGCATGGCCGGCCGCGACGATCGCCACCATGCCGATGCCGCAATTGAAGGTGCGAAGCATCTCGCGTTCTTCGACGCCGCCCATGCGCGCAAGCCATTGGAAGACGCCGGGCAGAGGCCAGCTCGACAGATCGATTTCGATGTCGAGGTCGTCGGGCACGACGCGCGGCGTGTTGTCTGTCAAGCCGCCGCCGGTGATATGTGCAAACCCCTTCGCGAGGCCGGCGCGAATAAGCTTCAGCGCGCTCTTTACGTAGATGCGCGTCGGAACGAGCAGCGCCCGGCCGAGCGTGTCGTTCTTGGCAAAGGGCGCCGGCGCGTCATACGTCAGAGATTGATCGGCGACGATGCGGCGGGCCAAGGAAAATCCGTTCGAGTGCAGGCCCGTCGAGGCCAGGCCCAGAACGACATCGCCTTCCACCATATCGCGGCTCGGCAGCACGTGATCGCGTTCGACGGCGCCGATCGCGAAGCCGGCGAGGTCGTAGTCGCCGCGTGCGTACATGCCGGGCATCTCCGCGGTCTCGCCGCCGACGAGCGCGCAACCTGCTTGGCGGCAGCCTTCGGCGATGCCTTTGACGACCTCCGTCGCCATCGCGACGTCGAGTTTGGCAGTCGCGAAATAGTCGAGAAACAGAAGTGGCTCGGCACCCTGCACGACGATGTCGTTGACCGACATCGCGACAAGATCGATGCCCACCGTGTCGTGAATGCCGGCCTCGATCGCCACCTTGAGCTTGGTTCCGACGCCGTCCGTCGAGGCGACCAGCAAGGGATCCTTGAATCCCGCAGCCTTCAAATCGAACAACGCGCCAAACCCGCCCAGACCCGCGTCCGAACCGGGGCGCGCAGTGGATTTCGCAAACGGCTTGATCGCCTCGACGAGCTTTTCGCCTGCGTCGATGTCGACGCCGGCGGCCACATAGGTCAGGCCGTTCTTGCGCGTGGTCATTGGCGGCGCGACGCTCCGACGGATTCGCGAGTTTGGGCGCGTTAGAGCAGAACGCGACCCCCATTCCAAGGCAAGAGCGCAATGGCGATTGAAGCGGCCCTCGCGGCACACCGGTTCGGGCTTGGCGCCAATCAGGCCGATTTGACGAATGCATCGAGCGATCCCAGGGGGTGGCTCAAGTGGCAACTCGGTTCGGTCGATCCGGCGCTTCAGGCCTTTGCCGCAAACAAGCGCTCTGGGGATATCCTGCGCGAACTGCCAGGCCAGGTCGACCAGCTGAAGGGCACCGCCGAAGGCAAGAAGAAAATCCAGGAAATGGGCCGCGATATGTTTCTCGGCGAAATGCGGCCTTGGATGAAGAATGCGTTCGAAACGAAGGTGCCGTTTCTCGAGCGCCTTGTTTGGTTCTGGTCGAACCATTTTACGATTTCGATTCAGAAGGCGCGGCTGATCTATTTCGCCGGCACGTACGAGCGCGAGGCGATCCGGCCGAACGTGCTCGGCAGTTTCGAAGATTTGCTGTTCGCCTCGGTGCGTCATCCGGCGATGCAGCTTTACCTCGACAACGCTTTTTCGATAGGACCCAATTCGCGGGCCGGAAAATTCACCGGCAAGGGGCTGAACGAGAACCACGCGCGGGAAATCTTGGAGTTGCACACGCTTGGCGTCGACGGCGGATACGGCCAAGACGATGTGATCGCGCTGGCAAAAATTCTGACGGGCTGGAGTATCGAGCGCGGCGATCAGGTCGACAACGCAACCGGATTCAAATTCTTCGAAAACCGCCATGAGCCCGGCGCCAAAGTTCTGCTCGGCAAGACCTATTCGGAGAACGGCGAGCGTGAGGGAACGGATGCGTTGCGCGATCTCGCGCGTCATCCCGCGACCGCGCGTCACGTCGCAACGAAGTTCGCGCGGCACTTCATCGCCGACGAGCCGCCGCCGCAAGCGGTCGCACGTTTGGAGCGTGTCTATCATGCCACTGGCGGCGATCTGCGTGCTTTGTCGCTTGCGATCGTCGACGAACCCGCCGCCTGGAACCGGCAGCTGATGAAGGTGCGCACACCGATCGAGTATGTCGTCGCCGCTGTGCGCCTTCTGGGCGGCGTGCGCGAAACCCTCGGTGACGAACAGTTCAAGGGACTCGCCGAGTCGCTGCGCATCATGGGCCAGATACCGTTCACCGCATCGTCGCCGAAGGGTTGGCCCGATGTGGCGTCGGCGTGGGCCGGTCCCGCCGCAATCATGGAGCGCGCGCAATGGGCGCATGTGCTCGCGTCGCGCATTCCGCAAAAGCCTGATCCTGTGCGGCTGGGCGAAATGGGCCTGGGCGCGCTCTTGAGTGCAACGACACGCGCGGCATTGGAGCGTGCGGCCGACGCGACGCAAGGCTTGGCGCTTCTCATCGCATCGCCGGAGTTTCAAAGACGATGACCCTCGATCGCAGAACGCTCATTCAATCGGCAGCCGGCGCGTTCGTCCTAGGCGTCGACGCGCCACGATTTTCGTTCGCTGCAACGCCCGGCGATCGCCGTCTCATCGTAATCATCTTGCGCGGTGCCATGGATGGGCTCGCGTCCGTGCCGCCGCATGGCGACGCCGACTATGCGCGCGTGCGCGGCGCGCTCGCGTTGTCGAGGGGGCAAGGTGGCATTGTCGATTTGGACGGCTCGTTTGGTCTTCATCCGGCACTTGGGACGCTCAAGACCTTTTGGGATCAAAAGCAACTCGCCGTCGTGCACGCCGTTGCGTCGCCCTATCGCGACCGCTCGCATTTCGACGGGCAGAATGTGATCGAGACCGGGGCGCTTCGGCCGAACGGTTTGCCGGACGGTTGGCTCAACAGAGCGATGGGGCCGCTCGGCATCAACGATCCCAAGCATGCCCTTGCGATTGCGCAGTCGGTGCCGGTGATCTTGCAGGGGCGGCGTGATGTCTCTTCATGGATGCCCGCTCAGCTGCCTCAGGTCGACGACGATTTTATCGCGCGGCTCAAGGTTCTTTACGCAAACGATCCGCTTTTTCGCGGTGCGCTCGACAACGCGATCGATGTCGACGCGGTCGCCAACGCGTCCGGCGCACCGATGGATCCCAATGCGATGCGCGGCGCGCGCGGATATCGCTTCGAGCCGCTGGCAAGAATGGCAGGCAATCTGATTGCCGCTGCGGATGGGCCAACGATTACGGTGCTCGAGGTCAGCGGCTGGGACACGCATCAGGCGCAAGGCACGACGGAGGGGCGGCTCAATTATGTGCTCGGCGATTTTGACAAGGGGCTGAAGGCCCTGGCCGACGCGGTCCGACCGATCTGGGATCGAACAGCCATTCTGGCATTCACCGAGTTCGGACGCACCGCGGCGCCCAACGGTTCGGGCGGAACCGACCACGGAACGGCGTCAGCTGCGTTCATTGTCGGCGGCGCGGTGAACGGCGGGCGCGTAATTGCGCAGTGGCCAGGCTTGCACTCGCTCTATGAGGGCCGCGATCTGGCGCCGACGACCGATCTGCGTGCGGTATTCAAGGGCGTGCTCGGCGATCACATGCGCATCGCACGCACCCAACTCGACGCGACTTTTCCGGACAGCACCAATGTCGCGCCGGTCAGCGGCTTGATCAAAACCTAGGCTCGCCCGAAGGCATTGCAAGCGTGGGGTCTTTGGCTATGGTCTGCGCCCCGCGCGCGACCGGATCGCCGCGCCTTCGAACGGCCGGCCATGACCCAACGCATCTTGATTACCAGTGCGCTTCCATACATCAACGGCATCAAGCATTTGGGCAATTTGACGGGCTCGATGCTGCCGGCCGATGTCTATGCGCGCTATCAGCGCCAGCGGGGGCGCGAGGTTCTTTTCATCTGCGCGACCGATGAGCACGGCACCCCAGCCGAACTGGCGGCGCTGGAGGCCGGACAGTCGATCGAAGAATATTGCGCGGAGTGGAACCTGAAGCAGAAGGAACTCGGTGAACGTTTCGGCTTGTCGTGGGATTTCTGGGGTCGCTCCTCCAGCGCGCAGAACAAGGCGCTGACCCAACATTTTGCCAAGGTGCTGTGGGAGAAAGGGTTTCTGGATATTCGCTCGACGCGGCAAGTCTACTCGCGCGCCGACAAACGCTTCTTGCCTGACCGCTACGTGGAAGGCACGTGCCCGCATTGCGGCTACGAGCGTGCACGCGGCGATCAGTGCGAGAACTGCACGCGCGTCCTAGACCCTGCCGATCTGATCAACCCGCGCTCGGCCGTCTCGGGGTCGACCGACATCGAGCTGCGCGACAGCAAGCATGTCTTCCTGCTGCAATCGCAATTCTCCGACGAGCTGCGGGCGTGGATCGGGACAAAAGCGGAATGGTCTGGCGTGGTCACGTCGATCGCACTCAAATGGCTCGACGAAGGCCTGCAAGACCGCGGCATCACACGCGATCTTAAATGGGGCGTTCCGGTAAATGCGCAGGACTGGGGACCAAATCCGAAGGGCGAGAAGCCTGACGTCGAGGGGCTAAAGGACAAGGTCTTCTATGTTTGGTTCGATGCGCCGATCGAATATATCGGCGCGACGCGCGAATGGGCGGACGCGATCGGCAAACCGAACGAGTGGGAGCGCTGGTGGCGCGGCTCGGCCGTCAAGGATGTCCGCTACGCCGAGTTCATGGGCAAGGACAATGTGCCTTTCCACACCGTCGGTTTTCCGGTGACGCTTCTCGGCGCCAACAAGGGTGAGCCGATCGATCAGCAGTGGAAACTCGTCGACGTCATCAAGGGCACGAATTGGTTGAACTATTACGGCGGCAAATTCTCGACCAGTCAGAAGCGCGGCGTGTTCATGGACTCGGCGCTGGAAATTTTGCCGGCGGATTTTTGGCGTTGGTATTTGGTGGCGAATTCGCCGGAGAGCGCTGACACGTCGTTCACATGGCAGCACTTCAGCGAAACTGTGAATAAGGACCTTGCCGACGTTCTCGGCAATTTTGCGAACCGCACGCTGAAGTTTGCGGCGGCGAAATTCGGCGGCGTCGTACCAAGTGGCGGGACAGCCGGCGTAAAAGAGGCAAGCCTGACCACCGAACTCGAGCGTCGGTTCGGGATCTATTCCGCCTTCTTAGAGGAGACCCATTTCCGCAAGGCGGCAGCGGAGCTGCGCGCGATTTGGACCCTAGGCAACGAGTATCTGGCGAAAGAAGCGCCATGGACCGAAATCCGGACCGACAAAGGGCGCGCTGCTTTGATCATTCGCACCGCCGTCAACCTGATCCGGCTCTTTGCCATCCTTTCGGCGCCCATTATCCCCTTCACCGCTGAGGCGCTAATGAGATCCGTGAAGCTCGATCCCAAGGCGGTGAGCTGGCCGAAGGGGCGGATCGCGGATGAACTCATTGTGATTGCCGCCGGTGCGCCTATCGAGGATCAATTCGCGTTCACCAAGATTCTTCCTGAGCAGATGGCCGCTTGGGAGGAGCGCTTCGGCGGCGCGACCGCTTGAAGCGCCGGCCACGAGGCCGGCTCCCATACGCGCTGGCGTTGAGTGCACCGCGCTCATGCCACCCTCAGCAGTGGAAGACGAGCGAGTTTATCGCGGACGGGGAAATCGCGTCGTAACCGCTCGCTCAGTGCTTGAATGCGAAATGCGCCGCACGCCGCGAGATCAGCGCAGCCAAATTTGCTCTGTACACGCCGTGGTTATATTCGCTGTGGAGAAACGCCTGATGCGTTCAAGGTTTGCGGGACTTTTTATCGGCGCGCGCCGATGATCTCATTATTCCACGCAAATTATCCGTTAGGGTAATTGCAGATTACGAAAAACTACGGCAACGTAAGAATAGTTGAAGGGATCGGACCTTATTGGGGTGAGGAGCCGATGCGGGGTTGGGTAGTTGGGGGTTTGCATGACGCGTCAAACGCGGCTTGCCGCTTTGGCTCTCCTGGGTGTCCTCGTTTCGGCTGGTGGTGTAGGTAGTCAAGATCCGTATCGTGCAAGGTCAGAAGCCCAATCTGCGGCTTCCGCGACACCGATCACCGCGCCCGTAGCGTCGAGCGAGCCAGCGAGTTCCACGAAATCAAACGATCCTTATCGTGCGCCGACGTCGAGTCCGGCTGCGCAATCTGCGCCGCAATCGATCGCTCCCGACACGCCCGCGGTCGTGATGTCTCCAGTCGTACCTGATGCAACCGGTCAGCGCCAATCAGCTGAAGGAACGCCAGCCGCGAAGGCGCACGCGGATCAACCCGCTGTGCCGATGTTCGTACCCATCACGCAAGCGCCACAGCTGCCGGTGACCGAGACACTGTCGATGCGACCGGAGGACGCTAACGTCCGCTACGAGGTCGCCACCCGTCATCTGCTCGACGCCGTACCGAACGACATCGAACCGTATTTCGATTTATTCTTGTATGTGAGTAAGGCGGGATCGGGCCCATTGGCCCAGCGCATGTTCGTCTTCCAACGCGATACGGATGGACGCATCGTTCCCTACGCGGAGTGGCGTGTATCGACCGGGCGCGAGCAATGGGAAATCCACAACGACCGCAAAGTCCACACCGTGACGCCAGACGGTATTTTCATTCTCGATCCAAATCGGCTCTACCGGCACTATTGGTCGCACAGCTGGGACAACGCACCGATGCCCTATGCGATGTTCTACGACATGAAGACCAACGGTGCCTACTCAGGCGTCGCCATTCATGCGGCCATTGGACAGTCGAAGATTGATCGGCTCGGGCGTCGCGACTCCGCCGGCTGCATTCGCCTGGCGCCGCGCAATGCCAAAGAACTGTTCTACAAAGTTCAGAACACCACGCGCGGCGAAGTGCCGGTTCTCGCTGTGAATGCGCACAACTCCACCGACCGGTGGGGCAAGGCCGAGCGCAACGACGCGGGCGCCATGATGTTGCAGGATGGTTACCGCGCATTGCTTTATGTGGAGAATTTCGACGGCAACAAAGAAACTGTGGGACCCGTCGTCGCCTATACCCATTAACTAGCCGCATTCCTGGGATTCAGGCCGGGCATGCGGTTTGCAGCGTTGCACAAAGGACGCAAAGCGGCGTGGTTAAGCACGAACCGGGCTGTGCCGGATTGAGCGTGGGCTCACGTTGAATAAACTCAGGGCTGGGGAATTGGGGACTTCAATGCAAGCCTGGCTCATGCGTTTGAGCGGCGCCTTTATCGTGGCGGCCGTGGGTTACGGCGCCTACACGTTTATGCGTGGGGATGACGGCGCGCGCCTCGCACAAGAAGCTGAGCGGCTGCGGCCGACGATCAACGACCTCGTAGGGCAGGGTAGGATTGCGCTGCGAACGCTGATCGAAACAGCTCAGCAAGCCAGCGCGACGTCGCTTTCGTCGTTGGATGTGCATGACCGGCGAGCTCAGGCTCAATTGCCGTTCGTGATCGTCGAGCCGCGCGACAGGACAGCGCCGATGGCGTCTGGCGATCAGCGGCGGAATTATCGCGTGATCTCGCCGCCCACGCCTCCCGTGCAGCTTGCCAACGGTTATGCCGAAGGTGGACCTCTCGACCTTGAGCCGGTCGAAGCTCGGTTGCGGGCCAAAGTGCCGAACGATTTGTTTCGCTATTTTGAACTCTACCTCTATGTCAGCAAAGCGACGAAGGGTAAGGGCGAGTGGGCTCAGCGGCTATTTGCGCTCGCCAAGCAGCCTGACGAGAATTTGAAGCTGCTTTATCAATGGCCGGTTTCGACCGGACTTGAGGAACCTCTGCGCGCGCCGTCGGGACGCACGCTCGGAACGAACACGCCGCCGGGAATTTTCAAGCTCGATCGTGGGCGCTTTTACGAAGACTACCGTTCCAATCAATGGGATTCGCCGATGCCATTCGCGATGTTCTTCGAATGGATCCGCGGAGGGCGTGTGTCGGGCCTGGCTATTCACGGCACCGACGAAGAGGGTGTGAAAGCGCTTGGCGATCGGGCTTCTCATGGCTGCATCCGGCTGGCGCCGGAAGCAGCAAGGACCTTGTTCGATCTCATCCAATCGAAATATCGCGGCAATGTCCCGGCGTTCCGCGTCGATCCCGATAGCGGGACGATGAGCACGGCCGGCCTTCTGCAGCGCGATGAAAACGGCCACGTCGTCATGACGCGCGGCTATAAGGTCCTTGTCTTCATTGAAGACTATGGCGGGCCGTCGCAAGACACGGTTGCCGCGCTGTTCTAACGCTCAACGAACTTGGATTGCGCGACGCGGCGGAATTTTCGGCCGCGTTGTCGTTTGGATCAGACAACAGTCGGGAGGCAGGCGTACAGCGCGACCGCGGTTGCGTTCGATACGTTCAGGCTAGGCATCTCTGGATTGGTCGGTAGGCGAACGGCGATGTCGCATCGCTCGCGGGTGAGGCGGCGCAATCCCTCGCCCTCCGCACCAAGCACCAAGACGAGATCGCGGTTGAGATCGAGTGTGGCGAGCGGTTGCGCTGCTTCGTCGGCAAATGCGAGACGCCAGAAGCCAAGCGCACCCAACTCGTCAAGCGTACGGGCAAGATTGACGACGCGGATTAGCGGTACCGTCTCGACGGCACCGCTCGCGGCCTTCGCGAGGACGCCGGTCAAGGGCGGCGAATGACGATCTTGAACGATGACGCCGGCGGCGCCGAACGCCGCCGCCGAACGCAATATCGCTCCCAAATTGTGAGGGTCGGTCACTTGGTCGAGCATGATCAGGCGGCGATGGCCGGAGGCTTGGCCGATCGCGTCTTCGACATCTGGCTCAGGCAGGGGGTCGGTCAAGAGAGCCACACCCTGATGGACGGCATCTCGTGGCAAAGATCGGGCGACCGTTTCGTTGTCGACGACTTGGAGTGCCAGACCACGTCGGCGAGCTGTCGGCTCCAGTTCCGGCAATACAGCGGCCGTTGCTAGGAGCTTGCGCAGCTGCCGGCGCGGATTTTGGAGCGCCGCCTTGACCGCGTGCTTGCCCCACAACCAACCGCCATCGGCCGCGGAGGACGGAGGGCGCGATTGCTTTGGGTGCCGATTGCGGCCTTGGCGTTGGCTCATGACCGCCACATATAGGCGAAGCGACGGGGGCTCAACCACGGCAGAGCAAAAAGTCAAGGGATATCGCACTCTATTTAGTTGACAGGGCGCCGGCTTTTCTGAATATGCGCCCTCCCGTGCCCAGGAGTCGGGGCACGCGCGGGCGCGACTCCCCGAAATAGGATCAAATTCTTAGAAGAGGTGCGACAGGAAGCACGCGGCGGGCCTGAGCGTACGCCTTTTTCCGGAGGGGTGCCCGAGTGGCTAAAGGGGACGGACTGTAAATCCGTTGGCTACGCCTACGCTGGTTCGAATCCAGCCCCCTCCACCAGATGCGGGTGTAGCTCAATGGTAGAGCAGAAGCCTTCCAAGCTTACGACGAGGGTTCGATTCCCTTCACCCGCTCCAACCTTCGCTCGCGAAGCGGGAGCGAAGGTCGTCCGCCGAAGCCTCTTGGCGAACGTGGACGAAGTTTCGGCGAGCTACGGTTGGCGAGCCGGCAGTCGCGAATTGAAGCAGTAAGAAGAAGCAGGACGTAAGGAAGAACGAGAATGGGAAAAGCGAAGTTTGAGCGGACGAAGCCGCATTGCAATGTTGGTACGATCGGACACGTCGACCATGGCAAGACGTCGCTGACGGCAGCGATTACGAAGATATTGGCCAAGACGGGTCAGGCGAGCTACACGGCTTAC
>JANXXU010000009.1 GCA_025350465.1 Alphaproteobacteria bacterium
CAGAGGGTCGCGTGTTCAAATCACGCCGCCCCGACCAACATATCAAGCACTTAGCCAAAAACTTGCGAACGATTCTCAAGTCTGGGCCTTCAGCGGGGCCTTTTAGTGATGACGGCGCTAGGCTGGACTATGTCTTACAACGTCGCGTGATGCCGCGCGCCTTATGAAAGGCAGGAACTTATGAAAGCCGAGGAAATCAGAGCCGAATTGGACTTTTTGAACGCTAGGCAAACTGCCATTCGCGATCAGATTGAGGCGATTTCGGAGGAAGAAAGCAGGATGACGATGTTGCTGCGTCCCCGGCCGTACAGCGACCCCATTTTGCACAGGGTCAAGTTTAGCCTGATAGATGCCTCGAACACGATCATTGAGCGGCAGACGGCCCTCCATCGGTTGCTCGCGGAAGTGGAAGTCTAATCACTGCCTGTGGACACCCTAAGCACGAGCGAGCGGAGCGAACGCATGGCCCGCGTTCGCTCCAAGAACACCAAGCCCGAATTGTTAGTGCGACGGGTGTTCACCGACCTGGGCGCCCGCTATCGCCTTCACGCCAGCGGCCTCCCTGGCAAGCCCGACCTGGTAATAAGGTCGCGGCGGATCGCAGTATTCGTCCATGGTTGCTTTTGGCACCGGCATTCTGCCGCGACCTGCAAGTTATCCAGACTGCCGAAGTCTCGACTTGCCTTCTGGGTTCCGAAGCTAACCGCGAATCACGATAGAGATAAGCGCAACCAACGGGCGTTGAGGGCGTTGGGCTGGCGCGTTCTCGTGATTTGGGAGTGTCAGCTTTCGCGCCTCGACAGCGTAAGGAAGCGAGTGGAGCGTTTCCTAACGGACTAGCGGGGCAGAGTCGTGCGGTCGATTGAACTATTTGCCGGGGCCGGTGGCCTCGCCATGGGCGCATCCCTTTCGGGGTTCAAACCTGAAGCGGTCATTGAATGGGACCGCTGGGCAGCCGACACAATCCGCGAAAATAAGACTCGCAAGTTTGCAACCGTAAAAGCGTGGCCGCTGTTCGAGGGTGATGTTCGCGCATTTGATTTTGGCAAACTGCGAAGCGGCCTCGACTTGGTGGCGGGTGGCCCCCCGTGTCAGCCGTTCTCGATGGGTGGCAAGCATCGCGCGTTCGAGGACAGCCGCGATATGTTTCCGACAACCGTTGACGTTGTCCGGAGATTGCAGCCTCGCGCTTTCATTTTCGAGAATGTGAAGGGGCTCACGCGCCCGACCTTCGCCAACTATTTTCAATACATCCAACTGCAATTGGCGTTTCCTGAGATTGTCCGGAAGGCTAAGGAGAGTTGGGAAACACACCACGCCAGACTCGAGCGCGAGAAGACTTCCGGCCGCCATCGCGGTCTTACTTATGAGGTCGTCGCGCGTGTGCTGAACGCAGCGAACTATGGCGTACCGCAGAAGCGCGAGCGCGTTTTTATTGTCGGGTTCTGAGAGGACCAAGGGATTGAGTGGTCATTTCCCACCGAAACTCATTCGGCGGAGTCCCTGGCGCACGATCAATGGATCACGGGAGAATACTGGGAGCGCCACAAGGTAGCGAGGAGCGCACGACCTAGCTTGCCGCCACACATCCACCGGAAGAAGCAAGCGTCATTCGGAAATTTCTTGCTACCGTGGCGAACGGTTCGCGACGCACTAGAAGGGTTGCCGGACCCTGCGGAAACGGGTCGCGGTCGATTCCTCAATCATAAATTCCAGCCGGGCGCGCGGAGTTACAAAGGGCATACGGGGAGCCCGCTTGATCTTCCGGCAAAGACGCTCAAGGCGGGCGATCATGGAGTCCCTGGCGGCGAAAATATGATGGTCAAGCCGGACGGGACGGTCCGCTATTTCACGGTGCGTGAGGCTGCGCGCCTGCAGACTTTTCCCGACGATTACATCTTTCACGGCGTGTGGTCAGAGACTATGCGTCAATTGGGGAACGCTGTGCCTGTCACGCTTGCGAAAGTCATCGCGTCGAGTGTTGCGGACAAGCTGAATGCAGCGATGGGAGCGAAGGGGGCGACGAAGGCGACATCGCGAAAGCGCACGCATTGACAGACGAACCATATAATCCGCTGCACAAGCGGAATCTCGGAAAGAGCGTCGCGCAAACCCTACTAGAGCGCGCGCCGATAAAGCTTTGGGGCATCCCTAGGTTCGACGGCGCGGGTGTCTACGCCATCTACTATACGGGTGGGTTCGACGTTTATAAACCAATTGCCGACGCGAACCGGAACAACAAGTTCGAGCGACCGATCTACGCAGGGAAGGCGATCCCGGCTGGTGCGCGGCGTGGCAACGTCGGCTTGAGCGAGGCTCCAGGCCCGGTAATGTGGGGGCGGTTGAGCGAGAGCGCTGCGTCGCGCGCTTCTTTGAGCAATGCGAGATCGATTCCGAAACTCTTGTTGGCGGCCTGGCTTCCCGCGATTGACTGGAATACCAGATCCACAGGTGCATTCTGCGCCATGGCGCGCAGAGTCGTCGTGACATGGGACAGCACGCAGGATTGGGTTGGAATGTCCCAACGGCGGCGTATCTCGTCGATCATCGCAAGCAGGTTCGATACAACGGCGACATTGTCGGTTGCCGGGTTGATGCCGATGACGGCATCGCCACTGCCGTAAAGCAGGCCGTCAACGATCGAGGCGGCGATTCCCTTCGCATCGTCCGTCGGATGATTCGGCTGCAGACGAACGGAAAGCCGGCCCGGCAAGCCGATCGTGTCGTTGAATTGCGTTACGACCGAGATTTTCCGCGCTACCGCGATCAGGTCTTGATTGCGCATCAGCTTTGAGACGGCGGCCGTCATTTCGGGTGTAAGGCCCGGCGCAAGCGCAGCCAGCGCAGTGGTGCTTGCTTCGTCCGACAGCAGCCAATCGCGGAATGATCCGACCGTCAGCGATTTGACGGGCGCAAACGCCTTGGCATCGTGCGTGTCGTGAATGAGGCGCGTGACCTCATCGTCTGCGTAAGGCACGAGCGCTTCGTCGAGAAAAGTGGAAAGCGGCAGCTCCGCGAGCGCCATGCGTGCCGCGACGCGCTCTTCGCCGGATCGCGCCGTCAGTCCTGCGAGCCGGTCCCCCGACCGATCCGGCGATGCACGCGCCAAAATGGTCTTCAGGTCGTCGAAGACGTAGCGCGTCGTCCCGACCGCTTGAGCGTAAGGCATCGCGTGAGCGTCGCGCTGGACGAGAAATGGCGCAAGGGTCCTGCGAACACGTCTTGGAGGCCCGAACAAATGTGAGCGACTATCGAGCGTGCAGCCAACAATCGCGCCCCGATGTGAACCGTGGGACGGCCGATTCCTGAAGGGCCAAGTCGCCCGGCTCAAAGAGCATCTGTAGCTCCAAACGCTTGATTTCGCCTAGCGGCGCGGGGTAGGGCTCTAACAGAACTGGAGTCTGCGCCACCATGCTTGCCCGAATCTACAGACCCGCCAAGAGTGCGATGCAGTCGGGGCAGGCCAAGAGCAGAGAGTGGCTCCTGGAATTCGAGCCCGAGCAGGCTCGCAAGATCGAACCGCTGATGGGCTGGACCAGCTCCGGCGACATGAACGCCCAAGTGAGGCTAACCTTCGATACGAGAGAGGAGGCCGTCGCTTACGCTGAGCGGCACCGTATCCCCTATCAGGTCTTCGAGCCGAAAGAGGCCGCAAGGTCGGTGCGCGCATATGCCGACAATTTCAAGTATAACCGCAAGGGTTTGTGGACGCATTGACGCCTAACCGACCCCGTAGCTCAACGGATAGAGCAACAGCCTTCTAAGCTGCAGGTTGGGGGTTCGATTCCTCCCGGGGTCGCCATGCGCTAGAGTATGCTCGAAAAGCGGGCAGGGCCCACCGAACAGGGAAGGAAAGCGATGGCATCGCTCAGCAACAAGCCGGCAGTTTGGGGTGGTGTGGTCGCGGCCTTCGTAGCGGCTGGCGTTGCCGCCTATGTCACAACCTCGCGTCACAACGCGGCACCCGCTTCGGCCGCAACAACAACGGGCGGGACCTCGCAGGCGATTCCGACCACCGGCAGCGCTCCCGTCTCCGTTCCACAAGGCGTGATGCCACAAGCGGCGCCCGCAACCGGCGCGCTTCCCGTCGTCTCCGAGCGGCATACCGATCCGGGCCAAGAATACTATCGCCAGGGCCGCTACGACCTCGCGATCGCGTTTTGGACAAAGGCCGCCGCCGCTGGCGATGCCCTCGCGGCGCACCAGTTGGGCGTCGAGTACATGGACGGCAAGCCGTGGGTGGTGCCGCGCGACTACGACAAAGCGCGCAAGTATCACCAGCAAGCGGCGTCTGCCGGCGATCCGCGCTCGATGTTCGATATCGGCTCGATGTACGAATTCGGTTTGGGCGTGACGAGCGACCTCAAACAAGCCGCCGGTTGGTACGGTCACTCGGCCGACTACGGCTTTGCCGAGGGCCAATACAATCTAGCAACGATGCTGGAAAGCGGCGAAGCCGGGAGAAGGGACGAGGTCGACGCCTACAAATATTATTTGCTGGCAGCTGCGGGCGGTTTTACGGGCGTGCCCTACGACAACCAGCGCCTGAGGATTAATCGCGATGCGCCAACGCCGGCTGAGTTGCTGGCTCGCCGCTTGAGCCCCGCTCAAATATCGGACGCAAGCGCGCGCGCCAAAGCGTTCAAGGTCATAACGGGGCCGCTCAAGCTCTGATGAACGCATGGACAAATTGGTCGGGCCACGTTCGCGCCTCGCCCCGGCGCGTCGCAAAGCCGACAACCGAAGCTGAATTGATTGCAGCAGTGCGCGATGGCGAAGCGCCGGTGCGCGTCGTCGGCACCGGCCATTCGTTCACGGCGCTGGCTGAGACCGGTGGAACCCTTCTCTCGCTCGATGCCTTGGCCGGTGTCGTGCGCGCCGACGCAAACGCGCTGTCCGCCACAGTTCGAGCGGGCTCGAAGATCCACGCGCTCGGCCGGCCGCTATTCGACGCAGGATTGGCGCTCAAAAACCAGGGCGACATCGATCGCCAAGCGATCGCGGGTGCGGTTGGAACAGGCACGCACGGCACTGGTCCGACCCTCGGCAGTATTTCCGCCGAGGTTGCGGGCTTTCGTTTGATAACCGCCGATGGAGGGGCACTCGATTGTTCATCCGCCTCGAATGCGGATGTCTGGAGCGCCGGGCGCGTTAGCTTCGGCTCTCTCGGTGTGATGAGTGAAATCACACTGAGCCTTCGCAAAACCTACAAACTGCGCGAGCGCAATTGGCTGATGCCGGCGCTTGATTGCTGGCGCGATCTGGCGAAGCTGCGCGACGACCACCGGCATTTCGAATTCTTTTGGTTTCCCTATGCCGACGAGGTGGTCGCCAAGTCGCTCGATGAAACGACCGAAGATGCGTCGCCGGCCGTGACCTCCGAACAGATGAAAACGCGCGGCGAGCGCGTGACAAGCGATCAGCGTATCTTCAAGGCTGGGTGCGAAATCGCGCGGCTGGTGCCCAGTCTGTCGGCACGGTTGCAGCGCCTTTTCTCCAAAGGGGCGACGGGCGGTTCGAGCCGCGCGCGCTGGAGCCATGAAGCGTTCCCAAGCCCGCGCAACGTGAAATTCAACGAAATGGAGTACGCGGTTCCGGCCGCTAACGGTACCGACTGCATTCGCGAAATTGCCGAGACCATTCGCGCGAAGAAAATCGCGACGTGCTTTCCTCTCGAGTACCGCTTTGTGAAGGCCGACGACATTTGGCTGTCGCCTTTCTACATGCGCGACGCCGTGACGATCTCGGTGCATCAATATGCGGGGCAGGATTTCAAAACCTTATTCGATATCTCAGAAGCCATTTTCCGCCGGTACGGAGGGCGTCCGCATTGGGGTAAGCTCCACACCTTGCGCGCCAAGGACTTCGAAACGATTTATCCGCGCTGGGAAGATTATCGGAACCTGCGTCGTAGATCGGATCCGACGGGACGCCTCCTGAATTCTCATTTGCGAACTGTGTTTGGGGAAGAAAATGGCTAAACAGGGACGTCAACCGCGTCGCAGCGGCACGATGATCCTGTTCCTGATCTGGGCACCGACGATATTGGGTGCGCTTGGCATCGGCGCTGTCGCGGACAAATGGTTGGCGGGAACTATTACCGGCGCGATTATCGGCTTGGTTGTTGGTATTGCGCTCGCTTCGTTCCCCGACCTCGACGTCGGCGGGCCGGACGACACGCCCAATATGCTGGACTAGCTAAGTCTCAAGCTTCCTGAAGAAACAAGTCGGCGCGCCGGTGTGACAGGCGGGACCCGTTTGTTCGACTTTCAGTAGCAGCGTGTCGCCGTCGCAATCGACCCAGGCTTCGACCAATCGTTGCGTGTGACCGGAGGTGGCGCCTTTGCGCCAGTCCTCGCTGCGCGAGCGTGACCAATAGGTGACCTCACCCGACGTGAGCGTCCGGCGCAACGTGTCCGCATTCATCCAGGCAACCATCAGCACGCGCCCATCTCTCGCGTCCTGCGCAACCGCCGTGACCAATCCTTGCGCGTCGAAACGCACCGCCTTGATGAACTCATCCGATGATAGTTGCTCGTTCATGAGGTTGTGTTCAGCCTATCGAATCCGGCCTCCAGGTCGGCGATCAAATCGTCGAACGCTTCAAGCCCGGCATGGATACGCAATACGGGCCCCTCCGCCGCGAACGCGCGAGCAGTGCGATTGATATGCGACGGCACAATCAAGCTTTCGTACCCGCCCCACGACCAGCCCATGCCGAAGAGTTCCATGTGGTCGAGCATTGCCGCAACCGCATCGCGTGATACGGGCTTGAGCACGACGCCGAACAATCCGGAAGCGCCCTTGAAATCGCGCCTCCACAATTTGTGACCGGGGTCGAGCGGCAGGGCGGGATAAAGCACGCGCGCCACCTCGCTGCGTTTCTGCAGCCACAGCGCCAACGCGAGCGCAGTCTCCTGGTGCTGCTTCAAGCGCACGGCCAGCGTTCGCAAGCCGCGCTGACCCAAATAGACATCATCGGGACCGACGCAGAGGCCGAGATTGCCGTGCGTCTCGCGCAGCTGCTTCCAGTTCGCGGCGTTGGCAGTCACGGTGCCGAGCATCGCGTCGGAATGTCCGACGATGTACTTCGTTGCTGCGTGGAGCGAGATATCGACGCCGTGCGCGAACGCATCGAACAATAACGGGCTCGCCCACGTATTATCAGCAATGACGACAGCCCCGCGCTTGTGCGCCGCCTCCGCGATCGCCGGGATATCCTGAACCTCGAAGGTGAGCGATCCCGGACTCTCGCAAAACACGGCGCGCGTATTGGGCCGCATGAGTTCGGCAATTCCGCTCCCGATTGTCGGGTCGTAGTAAGTGGTCTCCACGCCGAAACGCGAGAACGTCTTGTCGCAAAAGTGCCGCGTCGGACCGTAGGCGTTGTCGGCGACCAAAACATGGTCACCGCTGCCCGCCACCGACATGAGAGCCAAGGTCACTGCCGCATAGCCGGACGGCGTGAGCACGCAGCCCGCACCTCCCTCGAGTTGGTTGATGGCGTCCTGCAGCGCCTGGGAAGTTGGCGAGCCGCGCCGGCCGTAGGCGTAGGGCTGCGACCGCTTCTCCAGTGACTCCATCGTGGGATGGATCAGAGTCGACACGTGATAAACGGGCGGATTGACGGCGCCGTGATGCGCCAAAGGGTTGCGTCCGGCGGTCACGACCTCGGTTTCAGGCTTGCGCCGCGAGCCACTTGCCGCCTTCGGCGCCTCCGGCTTAGACATGGGGCTCATGTTCTCCTAATTCTTGCCCGCACAGGCGGCCGAGAAAGTGCCTGCAACAGGGGCTTCCTGCAATCCTCCTTGACTGAGTTGGGGTCTAAGGCCCCAGTCACGCCGAACCAAAGGGTCAATTCATGCGCATTCGAGTCGCCGCTCTTGCAGTCCTCGCCGCTCTCGTCGCGCAACCCGCCTTCGCCGGGACCTCGCCGACTTTGGACAAGATCAAGAAGAACGGGTACCTGCGCTGCGGCGTCAGCGAAGGATTGCCGGGCTTTTCGAATCCGGATGCTAAAGGAAATTGGACCGGCCTGGACGTCGATTTCTGCAAGGCGCTCGCCGCGGCGATCTTCAACGACCAGCAGAAGGTGCGCTACACACCTGCCTCGGCCAAGGTTCGTTTCACTGCGCTTCAATCCGGTGAATACGATGTCCTGTCGCGCAACACGACCTGGACGATGAGCCGCGACGTGCAACTTGGTCTCGAGTTCGCGGGCGTCATCTACTACGACGGCCAAGGCTTCATGGTGCCGAAGAAGATGAACGTCAAGAGCGCCAAGCAGCTGAACGGCGCCAACGTCTGCACACAAACGGGCACGACGACCGAACTCAACCTCGCCGACTATTTCCGCTCCAACAACCTCAAATACACCGTCATCGCATTTGAAAAGGACGAAGAAGTGGTCGCGGCTTACGACGCCGGTCGTTGCGATGCGCTGACGACGGATCAGTCGGGCCTCTACGCCGAGCGTTTGCAACTGAAGAACCCGGCCGACCACATCATTCTGCCGGAGATCATTTCCAAGGAGCCGCTCGGACCGGCCGTCAACCAGAACGATCCGCAGTGGGCCGATATTGTGCGCTGGACGCTTTTCGCCTTGGTCAATGCCGAGGAATTAGGCGTGACGTCGAAGAACGTCGATCAGATGCTTAGTTCACCAAACCCAGAGATTCGCCGCTTGCTGGGCGTCGAAGGAGCGTTCGGCCAATCAATGGGTCTCACCAACGATTGGGCCGTGCGCGTCATCAAGCAAGTTGGAAACTACGGCGAGATTTTTGAGCGCAACGTAGGGCAGGGCTCACCGCTCAAGATTCAGCGGGGCCAGAACGCCTTGTGGACCAAGGGCGGGCTGCAATACGCGCCGCCGGTGCGCTGACGAGGCAGCCGCGGCTCGAGACCTAACGGCGTGGCACAAGCAATCGCAAGAACCACCTGGTGGCGTTCACGGCGCCTGCGCGGGTTGCTTTTTCAGGGAGCGCTCATCGCCGGCATTACGCTTGCCGTCGTGGGCTTGGTCGAGCATGTGCTCGCCGAGGGTGGCGCTTCAGGCTTCGGCTTCCTCAACAACACCGCCGGCTTCGATATCGTTCAGCATTTGATTCCGTATTCGGAGCAATCGACCTACGGGCGCGTCCTGTTGGTCGGCCTGCTCAATACTGTGCTCGTCGCAGTGCTCGGCATTTTTTTCGCGACGATCCTGGGTTTCATCATCGGCATCGGCCAGCTGTCGTCGAATTGGCTGATCGCGCGGCTCTGCGTCGCTTACGTCGAAGTGCTGCGCAACCTGCCGCTGCTTCTGCAAATCTTCTTTTGGTATTTCGCGGTGCTGCGCACGCTGCCCGGACCGCGCAACAGCCTCAATCCTTTCGACGCTGTCTTCATCAACAACCGGGGCGTCTATCTCCCGCGCCCCGAAGCCGCGCCCGAATTCATCTGGGTCGTGGCGGCCTTTGCCTTGGGCCTTCTGGGCACGATCTGGTTGCGCCTTCAGGCCCGAGACCGGCGAGAACGCACGGGCGAGCATTCCGATATCGGCCTGGCGACTTTCGCGCTGCTGGTGTTGCCCGCGTTGGTGGCGAGCGCCATCACCAGCTTTCCGTTGACGTTTTCGGTACCGGTACTCGACGGCTTCAATTTCGTCGGCGGCGTCGTCGTCATTCCGGAATTGGTTGCCCTCGTCACCGCGCTTTCGGCCTATACGGCGACCTACATCGCCGAGGCGGTTCGCGCCGGAATTGCCGGCGTGCCGTCCGGCCAACGCGAAGCGGCTCTCGCCCTCGGCCTGTCGCGAGGCCAGATGCTGCGTCTCGTCGTCATTCCCCAAGCGATGCGCCAGATCGTGCCGCCGTTGACCAGCCAATATTTGAACCTGACCAAGAATTCCTCGCTGGCGGTCGCGATCGCCTATCCCGATTTGGTGTCGATCTTTGCCGGCACGACACTCAACCAGTCCGGCCACGAGATCGAAGTCATCGCCATTACGATGGGCGTTTATCTGACGCTGAGCTTGCTCACGAGCGGCGTGATGAATCTGTACAACGCGCGCATCGCGCTGACGGAGCGATGAGCATGGCTCCCACCGCCCGTCAAACCACGCGCCCGCCGGTCGAGCGCATCGGCCCCATCGAATGGCTGCGCGAGAATCTTTTTTCAACGCCGTTCAACGCCGCGCTCTCCGTGATCGCCATGGCGATCATATATATTTTGGTCGTACCGACATTCCGCTGGGCGTTTATCGATGCCGTTTGGGCGGGCGACAGCCGGGATGCTTGCTTGGCCGTGAACACCGGCGCTTGCTGGCCGTTCATTGAGAATCGGATCGGGCAAATCCTCTACGGCTTCTACGACGAGGCAGAGCGTTGGCGTGCCAACCTGACGCTTTTCCTCCTGGCCGCCGGAATCTTGTGGCTGACGATGCCCGGTATGCGGGGAAAGCCGCTCGTTGCGGTCCTATTGCTCACAGTCTTTCCGCTCATCGCCTACGTTCTTCTGACTGGAGGCTTCGGCCTCGAAATCGTGCCGACCTATCGCTGGGGCGGTTTGCTGCTGACGCTGGTCATCGCGGTTACCGGCATCGTCCTTTCGCTGCCGCTCGGAATTCTGCTCGCCCTCGGGCGCCGCTCCGACCTGCCGGCCGTGCGCATCGCGTCCGTACTCTTCATAGAGTTTTGGCGCGGCGTACCGCTCGTCACCGTGCTCTTCATGGCGTCCTACATGCTGCCGCTGTTCCTGCCGCAGGGTATGTCGGCCGACAAATTGCTCCGCGCACTCATTGCGGTTGCACTCTTCAACTCGGCTTATATGGCTGAGGTGGTTCGCGGCGGTCTGCAAGCAATGCCCAAGGGTCAAACTGAGGCCGCGACCGCACTCGGCCTCGGCTATTGGCAAACGCACGCATTGATCATCTTGCCGCAAGCGCTGCGCTTGGCGATCCCCAACATCGTTTCTACCTTCATCGGCATTTTCAAGGACACGACACTGGTTTCGATCATCGGGTTCTTCGACCTCTTGGGCATGATCCAGGCAGGAACGTCGGACGCACACTGGTCGACGCCGAGTACTGCGTTCACCGGCTATCTGTTCGCGGGCGCGATCTTTTGGATATTCTGCTTCTCGATGTCGCGCTATTCGCGTCACATGGAACGCGTGCTGAGCGCGGGGGAAAGAAGATGAACGCTGAAACAGCCCCGCATGCGGTCGAGATCGCGGGCTTGAGCAAATGGTTCAAGGACTTTCAAGTCCTGAAGAATATCGACCTGACCGTCGCACACGGCGAACGTCTGGTGATCTGCGGACCGTCGGGCTCGGGCAAATCGACGCTCATCCGCTGCATCAATGGTCTCGAGCTGCACCAGGCCGGGCGCGTCGTCGTCGAGGGTGTCGAGCTCACCGACGACATCGCGCAAGTCGAAGCCGTCAGGCGCGACGTCGGCATGGTGTTTCAGCAATTCAACTTATTTCCGCATCTGAGCGTGCTCGACAACTGCACCTTGGCGCCGATGTGGGTGAAAAAAGTGCCTCGGGCGCAGGCCGAGAAGGCGGCGATGGAGTTCCTCGAGCGCGTACATATTCCGGAGCAAGCAAGCAAATTCCCGGGCCAGCTCTCGGGCGGCCAGCAACAACGTGTCGCAATTGCTCGTGCGCTGTGCATGAATCCGCGCATCATGTTGTTTGACGAGCCGACCTCTGCACTCGATCCCGAGATGATCAAGGAAGTCTTGGAGACGATGGTTGAGCTTGCTGAGACCGGCATGACGATGATGGTGGTGACGCACGAGATGGGCTTTGCGCGAACCGTCGCCAATCGCGTCGCCTTCATGGATCACGGCGAGATTGTCGAGATCGCCCCACCGGAGGTATTCTTCAACAACCCCAAGAGCGACCGCACAAAGGAATTCTTGGCGCAAATCATCCATTGAGGAGTAAAGGGTTGGCGATGGATCCGCACGAGCGATTGCGCGAACTCGAACGCCTGGGCGAAGCCTATTACGACGCGATGTACGATTCGCGCTATCCGACGGGCGAATACGCGGACGCCAAAGACACGTTCAGCGACGCAATTGCGCTCGCGCGCCAGCTCGGCGAAACGAAGACCATCGAGCGCCTGGAGGCACGCTTGGCGCACATCAAAGCGGTCTTTCGGTCGCAGTTTACCTGAAGGCGCCTAGCGGCGCCGTCGCCAGATGATGATCCCGGTGATGACACCGATCACCACAGCGAAAGCGGCGATGGCACCGTAAGGAGATGACGCGATCGGCTCTGGCGCAACGTCGGCGCGCGCCGCAGTTGCGCTTGCTATGAAGAGCACGAGCGGCAGCGGAAATTTGCGACCGAAGAACATCCAACGCCTCTTTGCTGACAACCTCGTGAGCTTAGCGCAGCCGGCGCCGCATGATGGCGGTCAATTGCGCCACTCGAGTCACCTTTGGACCGTTCATGCCGGTGGAAAAGCCCAGGCTATCCACGGGTCCTGCAACCAACCCTGTCTTCACACGTTTTTGCCGGGAGTACTGTGCGAACACTCGATTCGCAGAGAGAACGCATGCCTCGGAAACTTATTGTTGCCTTTTTGATCGCGGCCCCGTTGGGCGTTGCACTTGGGTTCGCCGCGACCACCTTCTTAACGCCGCGCGCGGCCGCGGGCGTCTTCGACATCTTTTTGGCCCTCATCATTCTTGGCGCTCTTGGCACCGTCATTGCCCTTCGTCCGGCCCGCGGCAGAACGGCTCACAAGGCCACGGCATCACTAACCGCCGCCCTCGCAGGCTGACCGCGTGAGCGTGACTCTCGCTGCATAGGGTCCTTGCCGAGATAAGTAAGCTATGACTTACTGAACCTGCCGGCAAACTGGGGAGATAAGGGGATATCAATGCCAAGTGCGAAAGCAGGAATCTCGCGCGGGAGACTGTTCGCCGCGGCAATGGTTTTGAGCGCCGCTGGCGAGATTGCTAGGGCCGATGTCGTCGACGTCTCGCCGACCGGCTTTCAGTCGAGCGTCGCGGTCCACATTGGTGCGCCGCCGGATCGTGTTTATGCGGCGTTGGTTCTACCGTCCAAATGGTGGAATTCGGATCACACCTTTTCGGGCAGCGCGATAAATCTCGCATTGGAAGCGAAGGCGGGTGGTTGTTTTTGCGAGACGTTGCCGAATGGCGGCTCCGTCGAGCATCAACGGGTCGTCTCCGTCATCCCGGGCAAATTGTTGCGAATGAGGGGCGCGCTCGGGCCGTTTCAAGGGTCCGGGGTCGATGGCGTACTCACCTGGTCGCTCGCTCCGTCCGGTAGTGGAACTGATCTGACCGTAACGAATGACATCGGTGGCCACATGAAGGCCGGCTTCGGCGACTGGCCTGCCAAGGCGGATGCCATGATTTCCGAGCAAGTCGCGCGGCTGAAAAAATTCGTCGAAACCGGCGCGCCTTAATCGAGGGGCACGAGTTCGGCCTTCTCCTGCGCGTAGGGCACAAAGCCCATCTTTTGATAAAGCGGCAGTGCGCGCGGGTGGTCGAGCGTGTTGGTGTGCACCCACAGCCGCTCGATGGGTTTCGACCAGGCGATGTCGATCGCGCTCGACAGCAAGAAGGTGCCGAAGCCTTGGCCGATGAAATCGGGCAGCAAACCGAAATAGGCGAGTTCGGCCTCGTTCCGTGAGCGAAAATCGAGCGCCGCATAGCCTGCCGGCGTTCCTCCGACATAGAGCACAAAGATTTCGACACGCGCGTCGCGCACGATCGCGCCAAGCGTCGCATCGTCCATGCGGCGGCGTGCTACCCAAACGTACTCGTTGCCCACTGTGTTGTAGAGGTAGCGATAGAAGTGCACGGGCGGCGCATCGAGTCTCATCAGCATTGCGCGTGTATGCTCGCCGGAATGCGGCAAGTGCGGGCGCACATGCGACGGCCGCGCAAGCATTTCAAGTTTGGTGATGGTGATCGGAATTGGCGGCTTCGTCATGTCGCCGCCGGCAAATCCGTATGTGCACCCCATTCGGCCCATGAGCCGTCGTAGAGGGCGCCGTCGCGCGCACCGAGCGCGGCCAGCCCAAGCAAAATGATCGACGCCGTGACACCCGACCCGCAGCTCGCCACCACGGGCTTGCCTACGTCGATGCCGGCTTCACGAAACACGGCGGCCAGCGCCTCGCCCTTACGCATGGTGCCGTCGGGATTGAGCAGCCGCTGATAATGCAGACTTTTCGCGCCCGGAATATGGCCGCCGCGCAATCCCGGTCGCGGCTCGGGCTCCTGCGCATGGAAGCGTGCGGCGGACCGCGCATCGACGACCTGTTCTCTCTTGGTCTCGAGATTGGCTGCCATCTCTTCGATGTTGCGGATGATGAGATGGTTGGGCCGCGGCGTGAAATGGCGTTCCTTCGTGACAGACGGTAGGTCGTCAAGCGGCCGACCTTCGCCCTTCCATTTCGGCAACCCGCCGTCGAGCACGGAGACTTCATTCTTGCCCATCGCTCGAAACATCCACCACACGCGCGCGGCGGAAAAAATGCCAGCGCCGTCGTAGACGACGATCCGGTTACCATCGCCGAGTCCTAGTTTCCTGACGCGGCTCGCGAACTTCTCCGGTGTAGGCAGCATATGGGGATAAGGCGACGAGGTATCACTGATCTCGTCGATGTCGAAGAACACCGCGCCCGGAATGTGCTCGGCGCGATATTCGGCCTTCGCATCGCGATTTGCGGTGGGCAAATACCAGGACGCATCGACGATGCGAATGTCAGGTGCGCGCAGATGCTCGTTCAGCCACTGCGTTGTAACGAGGGGGGCGGCCGAATCCGGCATCACGGGTGCTCCAACCACTCGGGCACGGGCAACCCCTTTGAACGCAGGAATTCAGGATTGTACAGCTTCGAGGCGTAGCGTGTGCCGTAGTCGGCGAGCACGGTGACGATTATGTGGCCGCGCCCAAGCGCCCGCGCGAGACGATAGGCACCCGCGACATTGATGCCGCTGGAGGTGCCGAGGCAAAGTCCCTCGTCGCGCAGCAGCTCGAAGCAAAATGGGATCGCCTCGGAATCCGGAATCAGGAATGCTTCGTCCGGCGTGAATCCTTCGAGATTGGCTGTGACGCGCCCTTGGCCGATGCCTTCCGTGATCGACGAGCCCTCAGCTTTCAGCTCGCCGTGCTTGTAATAATTGAAAAGCGCCGCACCCATCGGATCGGCGAGCGCGATTTTCACGTTCGCATTGCGCGCCTTGAGCGCCAAGGCGACACCGGCAAGCGTGCCTCCGGTGCCGACAGCCGAGACGAAGCCCGCGACTTTGCCGTCGGTCTGCGCCCAAATCTCAGGTCCGGTCGTATCGACGTGCACCTGGCGGTTCGCGAGATTGTCAAATTGGTTTGCCCAGATCGCGCCTGCAGGCTCCTTGGCGTTCAATTCCTCTGCCAGCCGACCGGACCATTTCACGTAATTGTTCGGATCCTTGTACGGGACGGCGGGCACTTCGATGAGTTCGGCGCCGAGCTGGCGCAGTGTGTCTTTCTTCTCTTGGCTTTGCGTATTCGGGATCACGATGACGGAGCGATAGCCGAGCGCGCGACCGACCATCGCGAGGCCGATGCCGGTGTTGCCTGCCGTGCCCTCAACGATCGTCCCGCCGGGCTTGAGCGCGCCACGCTTCTCCGCATCGCGGATGATCCCGAGCGCGGCCCGGTCTTTGACCGATTGGCCCGGGTTCATGAATTCGGCTTTGCCCAGGATTTCACATCCGGTTATGTCGGACACTCGGCGCAACCGGATCAACGGCGTATTGCCGATCGCTTCGATAACGCTCTTGCGGATGTCCATGGGGCTGGGTTCGGGTAAACGCGGGGTTAAGCCAAGCTAAGGGCTCCGCCACGCCGCTTCAAGCGATGCGCGTTGCCGTCAAGTTCCGCATTTCCGGTGATCTGCGCGGAACGTCAGTCCGTAAAACACTTGGAAGGCAAGGGCAGAGCGCGCCCCCGAGGGTAATCAAGTTGGCCATGCCGCTACATCACCCGGACGAAAGCTTGCTGATCGAATATGCCGCCGGCAGCCTGGGCGAGGCTAAGGCATTGCTTATAGCAACGCATTTAGCGTTGTGCCCCGTCTGTCGAGCCGCAGTGCAAGATGGCGAGGTCGTCGGCGGCGTTTTGTTGCGAGATTCCTCGTACCATGTTGGCGCAGGCAATCCGCGTGAGCCCGAGACCTCGGTTGCACCGCGGCCAACTCCAACCGTGGCACCGGCTTTGGGCCTGGTACCCAGCCCGCTGCGCGACTATCTGGAGCATTCCCTCGCTGACCTTCCCTGGGCGCCGGTATGGCGCGGCATAGACGAATATCTGCTGCCGCAATTTGCCGGGGGTGTCCGATTGCTTTTGATACTCGGCGGGCATCGCATGCCATGCCACACCCACGCCGGTGAAGAGTTGACCTTGGTGCTGCAAGGCAGGTTTGCCGACGCGATAGGGCACTACGCTAAAGGTGACGTCGCCACCGCCACCGCCTCGATCGATCACCGGCCGGTGGCCGACGCGGGCGAAGTATGCCTTTGCCTCACAGTCGAAGACGGGCCGCTGAAATTGACTGGCTGGACCGGCCGCTTTCTCAGAGCAGCATCTGCAGTTCGCGAACTGAGCCCGCTCAAGAAAAACTAGATTGGCCGCGTCACCGCGATCCGCGTCTCAACGGCTAGTGCGGGCCCGGTCCCGATGCGCCGGCGTCGAGCAGCCGCTTGGTCATGCCCTCCAACGTCAGCAGCCGTCGCGTGGTCTTGATCGGGTCGTCGGCTGTCGCGTTGACGGCGCGCAAGATCCATCGTTCGACCTTGCCGGTATCGAGACAGCAGTCGACGTCGATGACGTTGAGGCAGCAGGAATCCTGCTCGAATGCACCGAACGCTTTGAGGCCCGCGCCGGTCACCTCCGTTAGGATCGCTCGATTGACGCCGCCGTGGCAGACCATGAGCAGGCTCGTCCAATTCTGTGCGGCGACGATCTGGTTGAAGGCCGGGAGAACGCGCACCACAAACGCTGCAAAACTTTCGCCGCCTGCGAAGCGCGCGTCGGGGTCGCCGGCGCGAAACATGGCATAGGCAAAGTCAGGAGGGCTAAGGTCGGCGCGCGCAATCGCGTCGCCACCCCGGATTTCTTCGAGCGCCGGTGCGACCTCTAGCGCAACCTTGCGCTGGCCCAAGACGATCGTTGCGGTTTCAAGCGTCCGCGCGAGTCCGGAACAGATCGCGCGATCGAACGTAATCGGCCCTATCAGCGCGCCCATAGCCGCTGCTTCCACCCGCCCGTGTTCCGTCAAGGGCACGACACGCGAATCGGTCGCACGGGTGCCGTCGGCGCCGATATAGGCGGCCTCGGCGTGACGCATCAAATAAATGCGACGGCGGTGAGTGTTGTCGAAAGGAAGCTTCATGTGCGTTACACGCATACCGCGCTTCGCTCGCGACGGAAAAATGGCTCCCCGGGCCGGACTCGAACCAGCGACCCAGCGGTTAACAGCCGCTTGCTCTACCGACTGAGCTACCGGGGAACACGGAACGGGTGGGTCACTCCCGCAACGATAGGGGCGTGGCTATATCAGAGCCACCTTAACCGTCAAAGAACTATTGGCATTTGCGGGAGCGACAGCATGAGCTACGCCAAAATCGGCCGGTTCAAGATCAAACTGCCGCGTTCCGTCGTCGCTCGCCGCGCTTTGGGCGTCGGGTTGTGCGCTGGGGGGACGCTCTCCTTCCTCCCGGTGCTGGGTCTTTGGATGCTGCCTTTAGGTCTTGTGGTGCTATCCGCAGACTCGCATGGCATCCGAAAGTTCCGCAGGCGCCTGGATTTGAAGGTCGCCACTTGGCGGCGCAGTCGCCGGCGTGGAAGGGCTGATACCTCACCCACAAAGAAAGGAGGCCCGGGGTGAACCGGGCCTCAAGTTGGGTAAATGGTGGGGTGTCTTCATGGGAAGACATGCACACCATGGGTTGTAAAGGTTAATGAAGTGTTAACAAGATGTTGTGCCATTCACCAGCGCTCGACCTTCGTTGGCATCAGCTTAAAGATTTAGATGCAATTTGATCTTTAAGTCCTTGAGCTGCCATTGCGTATCCGCCGTCCGAACCGTCGACAAAATGAACGTGGCCGGTATCGTTCGTGGTCTGCACGAAGCACGTCAGCAACGCTGAATCTGCCCGATGGATGCCGAAATCGATGAGGCCGGCGCGCCGCGACTCGACCAATATCGACTCGATCGCGTCGGCTTCACTCGCCGTGCAGTCGATGACCATGCGCAACGAGTCGGCGAATTTCCGATAATCCGAGTGGGCGGGCAGGGATGCAGCATAAGCACGCCCGTCGTAGCCCCCGATTGTCACGCCCGTCACTGTTGAGAGGTATTGGAAGAACGATTGCATCGCGATCTTGCGGGTCTCGTTCGTGAACGCGCGCTCGATCGACATGCCACGCGGCGGCCAACGCATTTTGAGTGCGGAGACGGCCACCGGGCAGACATCATGGGCTGTCGCCCTCTGCACGCGGTCATAGACGGCACGATAAGCGGGACCCAGCGTTGTCGAATCCTCGTCGGCGCGAATAATGATGGACAGCATCACGCCGTTGGTGGTCTTGAGCGGCTGCCAGCGGCAGGACAATCCGGCGAGATCGGGTTCGCCGGCCGCGCCCGTTTGGCCGATCGCAAAGCCCGAACCGCCTTCGGTCTTGCTCAACGCCTCGGCTTGTTCAATGCCACCGCCCGAAATCATCGCGAGGCGCCTGCCGCGTCCGAGGTCCTGGTAGGCCAGCCTGACGTCGCGCCCAGCGGCTCGCACCGCTTTCACCGGCACCAACGCGCAACGCAGATCGAGATCAAGAACGCTACGCCCGGTGTTTTGCACGGCACGCAATGCGGCGCATGCGGTTGTGCTTTTCTCCGGCGGGACGAGGACGACGCTCCCGTCACCGCCGAAAGCGAACGGCAGATCCTCGGCACACGCATTGACGATTGCGGCAATGACCGCGGCACCCGCAAGATTCACGTCCTTGTAGCGCCCGGCTGCTATGGCCGGCGTCGAACGTACGACGTCACCGACGGCCACCTGCCAATCATCAGGCACTGCGGCATAGTTCTTCGCATCCAGAACATCGCCGAAATTGTCGACCGTCGGAAAGCGCACGCGTCAGGCGGGCCTTGCTGACGCGCTCGCAGGCGCGATGCGGTGGCGATATCTCACCAACACATAGCTGCCCGCGATGCCGATCGTCAGCAGGATCAGGCCCATAATCGGCCGGTAGAACAACCACGCGAGTCCGATAGTGCCGAGCGCGAGCGGCAAAGTGAGCGCCAACGCCACGACAGCGATCGCAAATCCGGCCACGCTTGCCAGGAACGGCAACACGTTTGCGAACGCTCTGAGCGGCCCCATGACCAAGCAAAATCCGACCCACATGAGAACGACGCCCAGACCGCGCAACAGCCACGTGATCATCATTTCGGTGTCGCGCTGGTGTTTGATCATCTCCTCCGACGAGCGCATTCCCTCATTGACGAAAAAGATCGGATAGCCGTTGGGCATTTCGTAGGTCTCAAATCCGGATCCCATCTGCCTTGCCATGATCGATACCTCGGCAGGTGAAGCAATCACAGAATACCGCACGCGCAAATCGCCGAGCTTGGGAGCGCTTGGGTCCGTTCCGCGGTAAAGTCCGTCGCCGTCTTCCTTCCAGCCGTCGGGCGTCTTATCGGGCTTGCGCGGCGAACCGGCTTGAAGCTGCAGCAACGCTTCGCGCTCGATTGCAAATGCACCAAGCGTCGTCCCGGTTGCCGCCCAATCCTGCGATTGCAGCGGCATTTGCGGGTTTGCGTGGCCTGTCGGATGTTTGAACGCCTCGGAGTTTTTCCATTGGTCCGACCAGTCTTGCCGATAGGAGTAGGTGGTCTCGCTGCGCTGCCCGCCGCCTACCTCGTCGACCGTGCGTGTGTCCTTCCGCTCGAGCCACTGATACATGGCGACGTTGCGCGCCACCAGAATAACGTCGTTGAAGACGAGGTCCAGATCGCCGTCGCGCACCGGTGTGTGTGACACCGCATCGCCGCTGACGTGCACGAGCTTGCCGTTGTTTGCCGCATCGGCCTTATCAGCTTGAATGTCGACGACGAGCTTCGTCGCCTCATCGAGCCCGCGCTGCGCTTTCACGGCATGCCCTTCGTTCCACCAGAGGAGTGGCACCGTGGCGACAATCAGCAGGAAGCCGATCGCGATACCGCCGAATGAGCCGGCGAGCCTTTGAAAATAGCCCTGGCGCGTCACATCGACGAAACGGTCATTGCTCATGAAGGGCCCCGGAAGAATCGGTGCTTCGAATTTGCCGGATGATCGTGGAAGAAGAAGAGCAACGCGAGTGGAGGCCACGCCCGGAATTGAACCGGGGTACGCGGTTTTGCAGACCGCTGCGTAACCACTCCGCCACGTGGCCACCGATAACGCGATTGGCGCACCCTATAGCAGAGCCCCTAAGGCCCCACAAACATTGCGCTCCAAGCCGCCGTGTTGTCAGTGTGATCGGGAAGCCGATATAAGGCGGCGGCTTCGAATTTCAGCGGGAATCGTCCTTACCATGCCCAGCTTGGCCAACGCGCGCACTTTGATGGTTGAGGCGCAAGTGCGCACCAACGATGTGACCGATCCACGCATAGTTGAAGCAATGTCGCGCCTGCCGCGCGAGCGCTTTGTGCCCGATGCCAAACGTCACCTTTCCTACAGTGATGCCTGCATTCCGCTGAGCGCGGAACGCTTTCTCCTCGATCCGCGAACGTTTTCAAAGCTCGCGCAATTGGCGGAGATTGGCGAGCAAGACCGCGTTTTGGATGTGGCTTGCGGCAGGGGTTATTCAACGGCGGTGTTCGCGGTGATGGCGCGAGAGGTGGTTGGCCTGGAGGAAGACGATGCGCTTGCGGCTGAAGCATCACGCACAGCGCGCGAATTCGGCGCCGGCCGAGCGAAGATCGTAAAAGGTCCTTTGATCGACGGCTATCCCGCCGAAGCGCCTTACGATGTCATTTTCATCAACGGTGCCGTTCAACAACTCCCCCAGTCATTCGAGGACCAATTGCGTGAAGGCGGGCGTCTAGTCGCTGTATTCTGTGAGGGGCCCGTGGGCAAGGCCCACTTCTGCGTGCACAGAGGGGGTACGCTTTCCCACAGGGTTGCTTTTGATGCAACAGTTCCGCTCCTTCCGCGATTCGCCCACAAGCGAGCCTTTGTTTTTTAAGGCTTATCGGTTGTTCAAACGATCGTTTGACACTAAGTGTTAATCCGACGTTTACCGTTGTGACTATTAACCTCCAGCGTTCTGCGGGGAGGAGTTCATATGCGTTCTCGGGTTGCCCAGCTTGGGGGGCGAAGGCCGGGAGTCTGTGCGTTCAAGGCGGCGTTGCTTGTGTCGGTGCTGGGGAGCATCGGCTCGGCGCAGGCTGCCGACACGCTCACGGATGCCTTTGTCAAAGCGTACCAAACGAACCCGCAACTGGCGGCGCAGCGTGCGGCTTTGCGCGCGACCGACGAGAACGTCTCCAAGGCGATCGCGCAATGGCGGCCCACGATCACGCTGAACGGCAATTACAGCGAAGTGGATATCAGAACGAAATTGGATCCAAACCCCGCGGTCAAATTGGTTTCGCACCCGTGGGATGCGGGCGTCACAGCTTCTCAGACCGTATTTGCCAGCGGCCGAATTCTGGCGCAGCGGCGCGGGGCTGACGCCCGCGTATTGCAGGGCCGCGCGCAACTTCAATCGACAGAGCAGGGCGTATTCATCGACACGGCAACCGCGTTCATGGATGTCGTGCGCGACGAAGCTGTTCTAAAGCTCAACGAGCAAAACATCACCTTGCTGCAGAAGCAGCTCGAAGCGTCGAAAGCCCGCTTCGAGGTCGGCGAAATCACCCGCACCGACGTAGCGCAATCCGAAGCCGCCCTCTCGCGCGGCCAAGCACAGCTCATCGCCGCGCAAGCGAGTCTTAAGGCGAGCCGACTTGCTTACGAGCATGTCGTCGGCGAGGCGCCAGGCACGCTGGAAGCCAAGGTGCCCGCGCCTCCGACGCCCGACAGCGAGGAATCTGCTCGCGCGCTCGGCGAGCAATTGAATCCGGCATTGGTCGCCGCGCAAGAGAGTGAGCACGCCGCCGGCTACGCAATCGACCTCGCTGTCGGCCAAATGTTACCGACGGTGGCCGTCCAAGCGAGCTACGACCGCCTCGGCGGCCAAGAATCCGCGCCCGGCGCGCTCACGGACGAAACCGTCATTGCCGGCGTCGTCACCTGGCCCCTTTACCAAGGCGGCGCGGAATGGGCGAACGTGCGTCAGGCCAAGGAATTGGATAGCCAAGCAAGATTGACGGTGGTGGACACGCAGCGCACGGTCGATCAGGGCGTGTCGAATGCCTGGGAAGGTCTTCGAGCCGCAAAATCTTTGACAGTCGCAAACAACAGCCAGGTAACAGCCGAGCAACTCGCCTTCGAAGGTGTGCAGCAGGAACTCGAAGTCGGCTCCCGCACAACGCTTGACGTCCTTAACGAGCAGCAAACTCTGCTCAACGCGCAAGTGGCCCTTGTACGAAGCCAACACGATGAAGTCGTCGCGGGTTACCAATTGTTGGCTTCGGTCGGCAAGCTGACTGCCAAGGAATTGGGTCTGGCGGTCCAACTCTACGATCCGACCGAGAACTACGACATGCAGACGTGGCGGCCGTTCGGCGCAGCGACATTGGACGATTAACCGAGCGGACATCCGACTGACGCGCGTATCTCGCCGCCAATTTCGGGCACGTTCCAATAGTTTTTGGAGGCCTACTGGCATTTGACTGCGCCTTGGCTTAGCTTTGGCGACCGCTCTACGCGTTTAGATTGAGTAGCAAAGGTTCAATTCATGGCCACGCCCTCGGCCCAGCAAGAGCCGTCAATGGAGGAAATTCTCGCCTCCATTCGCCGGATCATTTCCGAGGACAGCGAGCCGGGAAAGACGACGGCGCAAGCCGCCGCGTCCAAAGATTCCGATGTGCTTGAATTGACGAATATCGTCCACGATGACGGGACGGTCGGACGTATTGAATCGCCGGGAGAAATGCCGCAACCACGGCGTCGCTCGGCACCGGCCATGCGGGCTCCCGAACCCGAACCAATACGTGCGCCAGAGCCGCGTGTTTCCCGCCGCGCAGCCTCGGCCGACATGAGACCCATGAGAAACGATCCGGATCTTGACATGGTGGACAAAGATGACCGCGAAGGCATGTTGTCTTCGCAAGCAAGTTCGGCGATCACGAGCGCCTTTGGTGCATTGTCGCGCGACCGCGACGTAGCGGTCGGCGGTGGAACGACACTCGAGGACATCGTCTCGCAGATGATGAGGCCGATGCTCGCCGCTTGGCTCGACGAACATCTGCCCGAGATCGTAGAGCGCGTCGTACAACAAGAAGTCGAGCGCGCAGCCCGAACGGGCGGCCGCCGGCGCTAAGCGGCGGTTGCTTTCGGGTTAGGTCGCGGCCCCGCCCTCGGCGCCGCGCCATCTCCAAAGTTACGATTAGGCTTTGCGCTTGGCCGGATCGTCGGATCCCGCCGAGCCATTTCTATTGGAACAATCGATGCTTGAAAAAACTTACAACCCGCGCGAGGTCGAAGAGCGCCTCTATCGCCAATGGGAAGAGAGCGGCGCCTTCCATGCGGGGCGCGTGGACGGCGAACCATTCACGATCATGATCCCGCCGCCGAATGTGACGGGTTCGCTCCACATTGGGCACGCCCTCAACAACACTCTGCAGGACATCCTGGCGCGCTTTGAGCGTATGCGCGGCCGCGACGTACTCTGGCAGCCCGGCACCGACCACGCCGGCATCTCGACGCAACTTGTTGTCGAGCGCCAACTCGCCGAGCGGCAAACCAGCCGCCAAAAGCTCGGGCGCGAGGAATTCCTCAAACGCGTCTGGGAATGGAAGGCGGAGTCGGGCGACACCATCACGCGCCAGCTGCGCCGGCTCGGCGCTTCGTGCGATTGGTCGCGCGAGCGTTTTACGATGGACGAGGGGCTCAGCCGCGCCGTCATCAAGGTGTTCGTTCAACTGCACAAGGAAGGCCTGATCTACAAGGACAAGCGCCTGGTCAATTGGGATCCGCGCCTGCAGACGGCGGTCTCGGACCTCGAAGTCGAGAACATCGAGATCAAGGGCAATCTCTGGCACATCAAATATCCGCTGGCCGAGGATGCGGAGCGCTTCATCACGGTGGCGACGACGCGGCCGGAGACGATGCTGGCCGACATGGCGGTTGCCGTGCACCCGGACGACGAGCGCTACAAATCGCTGGTCGGCAAGCAGGTGCGCTTGCCGCTGACCGGCCGCTTGGTGCCGATTATCGCCGACGAATATGCCGATCCGGAAAAGGGCTCAGGCGCGGTCAAGATCACGCCGGCACACGACTTCAACGACAACGAAGTCGGCAAGCGGCACAAGCTGGCGATGCTCGAAATATTGACTTTCGACGCGCACATCAACGACAACGCGCCGGAGGTGTATCGCGGTCTCGACCGCTTGGAGGCGCGCAAGAAGGTCGTGGCCGATCTTGAAGCGCTGGGTTTGCTGGACAAGATTGAAGCCATCACGCATGCCGTGCCTCACGACGAGAAGACGAAGACCGTCGTGCTTGAGCCGATGCTGACCACGCAATGGTATCTCAACGTCAAACCGCTCGCCGAAGCCGCCATGGCTGCCGTGCGCAGCGGCAAGACGCGCTTCGTGCCGGAGCGATGGACGAACGTTTATTTTCGCTGGCTCGAAAATATTCAGCCGTGGTGCATTTCGCGCCAATTGTGGTGGGGACACCAGATCCCCGCCTATTACGATGAGGCCGGCGGCATCTTCGTCGCCGAAACCGAAGCCGAAGCGCTCGCTGCCGCGCACGCCAAGCACGGGCGGGCAGTCAAGCTCACGCGTGACCCGGACGTGCTCGACACGTGGTTCTCATCTGCCCTATGGCCGTTCTCGACGTTGGGCTGGCCCGACAAGGCGCCCGCCATCGAGCGCTATTATCCGACCGACGTCCTCGTCACCATGTTCGACATCATCTTCTTTTGGGTGGCGCGCATGATGATGATGGGCGTGCATTTCATGAAGGAGGTGCCGTTCCACACGGTGCTGATCCACACTCGCGTCGTCGACGAAAAAGGACAAAAAATGTCCAAGACGCGGGGCAACGTGATCGATCCCCTAACGCTGATCGACGCCTATGGTGCGGATGCGTTGCGTTTTGCGCTGGCGATCAGCGCGGCGCAGGGCAAGGACCTGCGGATGAGCGCGCCGCGCGTCGAAATCTACCGCAATTTTTGCACCAAACTGTGGAACGCCGCTCGCTTCGGCGAGATGAACGGGTGCGCGCGCGTCGAGAATTTCGATCCGTCGAAACTTCGCATCGCCGTCAATCGCTGGATCGTGGGCGAGCTCGTGCGCACACGCGGCGAGGTGACGGCGGCAATCGAAGCCTATCGTTTCAACGACGCGGCAAGTGCGCTCTATGAGTTCGTCTGGAACAGCTATTGCGACTGGTATCTCGAGTTCATCAAGCCATTGCTGATGGGCGAAGACGAAGCGGCGAAGGCTGAAACGCGCGCAACATCTGCCTGGGTCCTCGACGAAACCATTCGTCTGCTGCATCCCTTCGCGCCCTTCATCACGGAAGAGCTGTGGCGGGCGACCGGTGAGCAGGGGCCAAAACGCGAGAGCTTGCTCGTCACCGCGGCGTGGCCTGACTATAGCGGCATCGCCCGTGACGGCGGCGCCGAGGCCGAGATCACCTGGGTGAAGGCTCTCATTTCAGAAGTCCGCTCCGTACGCGCCGAGATGAACGTGCCGCCGGCATCGAAAGTGCCGCTGCAGTTGAAGGGCGCCAGCGCGTCGGAAGGCGAATGGCTGAAGCGGCACAACGAATTGATCTTGAGGATGGCGCGTCTCGAAACAGCAGCGGTCGCGAGCGACCTGGCGAAAGGATCCGCGCAGATCGTCGTGGGTCAGGGCACTGCCGGTCTGGCGCTTGAAGGCGTGATCGACTTCGCGAAGGAGCGAGCTCGCCTCTCCAAGGGGATGCAAAAGGCAGAGAGCGAAATCGGGCGGATCGACGCAAAGCTCGCCAACAAGGACTTCGTCGCGCGCGCGCCGGAAGAGGTCATCGAGGAGCAACGCGAGAAACGCGCCGAGTACGAAGCCGCGCGCGCTAAGTTCTCAGAGGCGTTGAAGCGCCTCGACTAGCTGGCGTCACCACAAGAATTGAGAGAAACCGGCCATGACGAAATTCGACAAATCGCGCCTCCCGTCGCGCCACGTCACTGAGGGTCCGGCGCGCGCGCCGCATCGCTCTTACTACTACGCGATGGGCTTGACGGCTGAAGACATCGCCAAGCCGTTTGTCGGGGTCGTGTCGTGCTGGAACGAGGCGGCGCCCTGCAACATCGCCCTGATGCGCCAGGCGCAATCGGTCAAGGCCGGCGTGAAGGAGGCGGGCGGCACGCCGCGCGAGTTCTGCACGATCACCGTCACCGACGGTATCGCCATGGGTCACCAGGGCATGAAATCCTCGCTCGTCAGCCGCGAGGTGATCGCCGATTCCGTCGAACTCACCGTGCGGGGCCATTGCTACGACGCGATCGTCGGCCTCGCCGGTTGCGACAAGTCGTTGCCCGGCTTGATGATGGCAATGCTGCGCCTCAACGTGCCCAGCGTCTTCATGTATGGCGGCTCGATTCTGCCGGGCCACGTGAAGGGCCGGGACGTCACCGTCGTCGACATCTTCGAGGGCGTCGGCGCGCACGCCGCAGGCAAGATGTCGGACGCGGACTTGCTTGACCTGGAGTGTCACGCATGCCCGGGCGCCGGCGCCTGTGGCGGCCAGTTCACGGCGAACACGATGGCGTGCGTGTCGGAGGCAATGGGCCTCGCTTTGCCATATTCGGCGGGCCCGCCGGCGGTCTACGAGTCGCGCGACGCCTATGGTACGGCGAGTGGCAAACAGGTGATGGACTTGATTGCGCGCAATATTCGGCCGCGCGATATCGTGACGCGCAAGGCGTTGGAGAACGCAGCGACCGTCGTGGCCGCAACCGGCGGCTCGACCAATGGGGCACTGCATCTGCCGGCAATCGCGCACGAGGCGGGCATCGATTTCGATCTCTTCGCCGTCGCCGATATCTTCAAGAAGACTCCATACCTCGCCGATCTCAAGCCCGGCGGACGCTTTGTCGCCAAGGATATGTACGAGGCAGGCGGGGTGCCGATGCTACTGCGCACGTTGCTGGACGGCGGGTTCTTGCATGGCGACTGCATGACGGTCACCGGCAAGACGCTGGCCGAGAATTTGCGCGACGTGAAATTCGACCCGAAGCAAGAAGTCATCCGCCCGGTGACGAAACCCTTGTCGCCGACGGGCGGAGTCGTCGGGTTGACGGGAAACCTCGCGCCAGACGGCGCGATCGTGAAAGTGGCCGGCATGACCCAGCTTCAGTTCCGCGGACCCGCGCGCTGCTTCGATTGCGAAGAAGACGCCTTTGCCGCCGTGCAGGATCGCAGCATCAAACGCGGCGACGTCATCGTCATCCGTTATGAGGGACCCAAAGGCGGCCCCGGCATGCGAGAGATGCTGTCGACGACGGCGGCGCTCTACGGCCAAGGCGAGAGCGAACACTATGCGTTGGTCACCGATGGCCGCTTCTCGGGTGCCACGCGTGGCTTGTGCGTCGGTCACGTCGGCCAAGAGGCCGCCGTCGGCGGTCCAATCGGATTGCTCAAGGACGGCGACGTGATTGTCATCGACGCCGCGAAGGGCTTGCTCGAGGTCGAACTCACCCCCGACGAACTCGCCAGGCGCAAGGCGGCATGGCGACCCCGCAAGACGATCTACACATCCGGCGCGCTCTACCGCTACGCTCAAAATGTCGGCCCGGCGCGCGCCGGCGCCGTGACGCACCCCGGCACCAAAGCGGAAGGCCATGTCTACGCGGATATCTGAGCTTCAGCCGATAATCACCTTCTCCTCGCCCCACCAGAGCGGCGAGCGTGCGAGGTCGATGAATTTGCGCTCGTCTTCGAGAAGCGCGATGCCGGCTTGAACAGCGCGAGGCTCGGCGAGATGGCGCGCGAGGTCTTCAAAGCTGTCCCACCACAATTCGGCGACGCCATCATATTGCTCCGGGCCGCCGCGCGACTGACGCAGGTCCGCACTCGCGGCGGGGTCGGCGCTGTGCAGTTGGACATAGCGGCGGATGCCCAGCACCTCGCGATGGCTCTTCACCAACGGCGCGTGCTTCTTGAACCAATAGTCTTGAAATTGTTCGCGCGTGAGCGAGGGGAGACGTATGAGGCAGAACGTGAGTTTGATCATCCGACTGCCCTCCGCACGATTTACAAATCGAGTTCACACCAAACAGGGACGTGGTCTGAAGGTTTTTCCCAGGCGCGCACATGCTTGTCGATGGCACAGGTTTTGAGCCGGTCGGCCGCTTGCGGTGAGAGCAGCAAGTGGTCGATCCGTATGCCATTGTTCTTCTGCCACGCGCTCGCCTGATAGTCCCAGAACGTGTATTGGTGCGGCTCGGGATTGCAGGCGCGAAAGGCATCGGTGAAACCGAGATTGACCATCCGGCGTAATTGCCGCCGAGATTCCAGACGGAATAATGCATCGCCTGTCCAAGCCTGAGGATCGTAGACATCGTCGGCGGTCGGAATGACGTTGTAGTCTCCGCCCATCACGAGCACTTCTTCGTACTCGCGCAATTCCCGCGCGTGGGCGATCAGGCGATCCATCCATCTGAGCTTGTAGGCGAATTTGTCCGTATCCGGCGGATTGCCGTTCGGCAAATAGATCGAGGCAACCCGCACCGCCCCGGTCTTCGTGGAGACCACGCCTTCGATATAGCGCGCATGATCGTCGCCTTCGCCACCGGGCAAGCCTTCGCGAACGTCCTCGATCTTGTGCTTCGAGAGAAGGGCAACGCCGTTGTAGCTCTTTTGCCCAAGGACCGCGCAGTTGTAGCCAAGCGCCTCAAACTCGAGGCGCGGGAAGGCGTTCGTCTCGCACTTGATCTCTTGCAGACAGGCGACGTCGGGCTGCGCTTGCTTAAACCAAGTGAGGACCGTATCGATCCGCGCCTTGATCGAATTGACGTTGAACGTAGCGATTTTCATGGCCAATGATTTACCGCATGACTGTGTCGACGCAAGGGAATGTGAGGCCAAACGCGTCGACGCTTATGCTCGCGCGTCACTGCAAGCCGGGCACCGTTTCGCTAAACAGAAAAGCTGGTGCCGCATCCGCAGGACGATTTCGCGTTGGGATTCTTGACCTCGAAGTGCGCGCCCATCAGGTCTTCGACGAAATCGATCTCGGCCCCGCCCAAGAATTCCAGCGAAACGGTGTCGACGAGGACGCGCGCGCCGTCGCGTTCGATCAAAAGGTCGTCGCCGCTCCGGGCATCGTCGAAGCTGAAATCATATTGGTAGCCCGAGCAGCCGCCGCCGTTGACGGCAATGCGAAACATAACGCCTTGGCCTTCGGCCGCGCTCAGTTCCGCAATGCGCCGGGCGGCACTCGCGCTGATACCGAAATTCGGCTTATCGATCACTATGTCCAAAGGCCGATCCTCTGCCACGAGTAGGGGCCAAATCGCCCAAATCCACTATGATCTATGTAGCTCCGAGTCTCGTGAAATCAAAGGCACACGATCTTGCCGCGCTCCTTAACAGAATTCGCCCTATTCGCCGCCGATGAGAGCCGCGGGCGGCAATGGCCAGAGGACGAGAGCCCCTCTCGCACCCCGTATATGCGCGATCGCGACCGGATCATCCATTCCGGCGCCTTCCGGCGAATGAAGCACAAGACCCAGGTCTTCGTTTACCACGAGGGTGACTATTACCGCACGCGGCTGACGCATTCCCTGGAGGTGGCTCAGATCGCCCGGTCGATTTGCAGAGTCTTGAGGCTCGACGAGGATCTGGCCGAAGCCTTGGCTCTCGCCCACGACCTTGGTCACACCCCGTTCGGCCATGCCGGCGAGGACGCTTTGGCACATGCAATGGAGCCGTTCGGCGGTTTTGATCACAACGCCCATTCGCTGCGCCTCGTCACCAAACTTGAGCAGCGTTACGCGAAATTTGACGGACTCAATCTGACCTGGGAAACGCTTGAAGGCATCGTCAAGCACAACGGTCCGTTGATCGGCCCACTTTCCAAGAAGGCAGCGCTGCCCGAGGCTATCGCCGAATTCAATGCCACCTTCGACTTAGGTTTGGACACGTTCGCCGGCGCCGAAGCGCAGGTCGCGGCGGTCGCTGACGACATCGCCTACAACAACCACGATATCGATGACGGTTTGCGGGCTGGCCTGTTCACTGTCGAGGACCTCCTGGCCGTGCCCCTAGTCGGGCGGATCTTCAGCGACGTCATGGACCTCTATCCAGGTCTTGATCGCTCCCGTTTGATTCATGAAAGCGTTCGCCGGCTGATCACGGCCATGATCGAAGATGTGCTGATCGAGACCGGCAGGCGAATTGCTGATTCGAATCCGCAATCTCCGGACGACGTGCGTGCTCTGGGGCGTCCGCTGGTTGCCTTCTCACCGGCCATGAAGGCCAACGATACGGCTCTTAAGACTTTCTTATTCAAGAACATGTACCGCCATTACAAGGTGAACCGAATGCTAACGAAGGCAAAACGCGTCGTGGCGGAGATGTTCCAGTTGTTCTTGGCGGAGCCGGGCGTTCTGCCCGCGGCTTGGGGACAACTCTGCGGCGCATCCGGTTCACGTGAGACAGCCAGAGTTGTGTCGGATTACATTGCAGGTATGACGGATCGCTTCGCGCTCGAAGAGCACAAGCGGCTGTTCGCGATTGACATGGAGCTTTAGCGCGGATCGCGCCCAAGGGGCGGGATGCGCGCGGGTGTATGCTTGTGCAGGCGCGCTTTGATTCGTTGCGTTTGCGAGCCAGGGGAAGGAGACTACGCATGGTCAAACCGGATCGCGAGCTTTACGAGCCGCCATATGACGATGCGCTGATGTACGACACCGTCGAAGAGCCCCAAGGGCCCCGCGGTCGCCCGCTCGTCGTCTTGTTGGGCATCGTGGTACTGGCGGCGTTCGCAGGAGTCGTCTGGGTCGCCTATAATCAAGGCGTCAAGGAAGGCCAGCGAACCAATCCGCCCGTTCTCGCTGCAGACTCAGGTCCGACGCGCATCACCCCTGAAAGCCAGGCGGCTACCGCCGAGCCCGCGCACACCGACAAGACTCTTGCACGGCTTTCCGGCGAGGCGGATGTACCGCCGAGTGAAGAACAAATCATGCCGCAGCCTGAAGAGCCGCGGCCTCTACCGTCACCGCAGGAAGTGACCACGACGGCGCCTCCGCCTTCACCGGCGAGGCTAACGGCGCCACCTGCGCCCACCATCAGCGCGCCTCCGGCCGAAGCGCAGGCCGAATCCGATCATCCCGGACTCGATACGACGGTTTCGCCGGTCAGCCCATTGCCCCTCTCGGCACGCCACGCAGTCTCGGCGCAAACGACGCACGCGACGCCTCCGGTAAGCGCCAGCGAGGACCTGACGGCCGCCCTGCCGCCAGCGGCAGACGGCAGCGTGGTGCAAACGGCGCCAACAGCCAAGCCGCCGACCGTAAAGAAGCCCAAGCCGATCGCCGCTGCGGTCCCCGCGCTGCCCGCGCTGCCGCACGCAATGGCCGCAAGCACGACGGTTGCGCCGTCCGGTGAGGGCGGACCGCTTGTCACGACGAAACCCACGGAGACGGCTTCGCTTGAGCCTGGGCAGACTCCGGAAAATCCATCGGCCGGCACCGTTGGCCCGATTGCGATCCAGCTTGGTTCGTTCCCGACCGACCTCCTGGCGGCGGCGTCGTGGAGTAAGATCAAGACGTCCAACTCGGGGGTCCTTGGCGACTATTCACCTAAGTTCCGCCGGGCCGAGGTTGAAGGAAAGGGCACCTGGTATCGCCTTCAGGTGACCGGTTTTGCCGACAAAGCCGCGGCGCAGGACGTCTGCAATAAGCTGAAGGCAAACGGGCAAGCCTGTATTATCACCACCGCGAAGTGACTCGCCCGACCGACGGGCGAGCATTGAGGGGTACGGGCGTTGTCCATGCGTGCGGTCATTTTCGGCTGCGACGGCCATGAGCTGACCGCGGAAGAGCAGTCGTTCTTTCGCGAAGTTCAACCGTGGGGGTTCATCCTTTTCCATCGCAATTGCGGTTCGCCGGAGCAGGTACGAAAGCTCACCGCGGCGCTGCGTGCTTGCGTGGGCCGCGGCGATGCTCCCATCCTGATCGATCAGGAGGGCGGCCGCGTGCAACGCCTGCGCGGCGAAAACTGGCGCAACCGTCCCGCTGCCGCGACCTTTGGAGCCTTGAACAGACAGGATCCGGCTTTGGCCCGCGAAATGGCCTACGCCAACGCGAGATTGATGGCCGCCGACTTGCTCGAGATCGGCGTCAACGTCGACTGTGTCCCTTGCGTCGACGTGCCGGTCGAAGGTGCTCACGACATCATTGGCGATCGTGCCTTCGGCCGCGACCCATGGCTGGTCGCAGGCCTCGGCCAAGCCGTGATCGACGGCATGCTCGACGGCGGCGTCCTCCCGGTGATCAAGCACATTCCCGGCCACGGTCGGGCCGGCGCGGATAGCCATCTGGACCTGCCGGTCGTCGACACATCGCGCGACGAACTGGAGCGATCCGATTTTGCCCCGTTCCGTGCGTTGAGCCACGCGCCCCTCGCGATGACCGCGCACGTCGTCTACACGGCGATCGATCCAACCGCGCCCGCGACCACGAGCAAGCGCGTGATCGACGAGATCGTTCGCGGCTTCATGGGCTATGACGGTTGTCTGATGACAGACGACCTGACCATGCGCGCGCTCAAGGGCACGCTCACGGAGCGCGTCAGGACCTCGCTCGCTGCCGGGTGCGACCTCATTCTTCACTGCAACCGCAACATCGACGAAATGCGCGAGGTTGCGGCAGCGACGCCGGTGCTGAGCGGCAAGGCGGCGGAGCGAGCGGCACGTGCCATGAAGGCGCTCAAGCCGGCAAAGCCGTTCCTGGCCGCCGAAGCGCAAGCGCGTGTCGATGCCGCCTTGGGACGCGTCGCATGAGGAAAACGCGATGACACTCGACTTCGAAGACAGCGCGCCGCGTACGACGCGTGAGCCCGATCCGAGCGAGGCGTTGATCGTCGACGTCGACGGCTACGAAGGTCCGCTCGACGTATTGCTCGCCCTCGCACGCGCTCAAAAAGTCGACCTGCGCAAGATCTCTATTCTGGCACTCGTCGAACAATACCTGGTCTTCATCGCTGCCGCCCGGCGCATGCAGTTGGATCTGGCTGCGGACTATCTCGTGATGGCCGCCTGGCTTGCGTATCTGAAGTCGCGCCTTCTGTTGCCCGAATCCGAAACCGAGGGCGAGCCGTCGCCGGAAGAACTCGCCGAACGCCTCACGTTGCAGCTCCAACGCCTGGACGCCATTCGCATCGCCGCGGCTCGTTTGATGTCGCGCGACCGTTTGGGGCTCAGCGTCTTCAGCCGCGGCGCACCGGAGGGTATTCGCCTCGTCAAGACGCCGGAATATTCCGACACGCTACTCGATCTCTTGAAAGCCTATGCGGTTCAGCGCGTCAAGAAGTTCGCCGGCGGCAACTACAAACTGGCGAAGCTTGAAGTCTTTGCCATCGAGGAAGCGCGTCATCGTCTCGAGCGCATGCTCGGCGTCATTATCGATTGGAGCACACTCGATTCGATTATGCCCGAAGGATTCGAGCACGGACAGAAACGCCGAACCGGTCTCGCCAGCACTTTGTCGGCGAGCCTCGAGATGGCGCGCGACGGCTTGGTTGAACTCAGACAAATGGCGCCCTTCGCGCCGGTATATTTGCGCGCCCGCAAGGCGGCGCCGACAACCACGGATCAAGAGAACCCATGACCCCAAGACCGGTGCACGCCATGGAGCTTGACGAAGACGAGGACATCGATCCGCCGTCGGAGGAAACGTCCGAGGATGAGGGCGCGAACACGATCGTGACGCGCCTCTTTCCCGAAACGCTCGCGCCGCCGCAATCGGCGCAGCTGCGCATGGTCGAGGCGATCTTGTTTGCCGCCGTCGAACCGCTCGACGAGCCGTCGATCGCCGAGCGCTTGCCGCCCGATTGCGATGTGCCGGCGCTGTTGGCGGAGTTGGAAATTATCTATTCGAAGCGCGGCGTGAATGTGGTTCGCGTCGCCGGCCGCTGGGCATTTCGCACGGCGCCCGATCTGGCCGTCCTACTCCAGAAGAATACGATCGAGCAGCGCCGCCTCTCGCGCGCGGCAATGGAAACGCTCGCCATCGTCGCCTATCACCAGCCTGTTACGCGCGCGGAGATCGAAGAGATCCGCGGCGTGACCGTCAGCAAGGGCTCGCTCGATCTCTTGCTCGAAGTAGGCTGGATCAAGATGCGCGGCCGGCGCCGGGTGCCGGGACGGCCGGTGACCTACGGCACGACCGAAGCGTTCTTGACGCATTTTGGGCTCGACAAGGTCTCCGATCTACCTGGCCTCGAAGAGCTGAAGGCCGCAGGCGTGATCGAAGGCCGGACGCCGGTTGCGTTCAGCATTCCCAACCCCAGCGACGCCTTGGCGCCGGACGAGGATCCGCTGGAAATCGGCGACCAGGACGAACTCTTCACGCCAATGGCACCGGACGAGACTTGACCGCCGGCGCACCGGCTATCGGGCGCCAGCATCAGCCGAAACCGGGGTCTTAACTCTTTCGTGAAGCCGTCGTGCTCGCCATTTGCTTCGCGCGCCGCCATTTGGGACAATCACCACTACGGATTTGCCGGCACTCCTCGTTCGCCGTGCCGAAGCAACAAAGGTTCAAACGATGGGTAGTTTTTCAATTTGGCATTGGCTAATCGTCGGCGCGATCGTGATGATATTGTTTGGCGGTCGCGGTAAGATTTCCGAGCTGATGGGCGATGTCGCTAAGGGCATCAAGAGCTTCCGCAAGGGTCTTGCCGACGAAGACGCAAAGCCGGTCGAGCCTCCTAAGAGCGCCGAGAATAAAGACGGCGCCAAGACCTGAAGGCCAGACGCGGCTCTATTGATCGGCGCCCGCCGGCAGCGAGACACGCATGTTCGACATCGGTTGGGACGAGCTGTTGCTGATCGCTCTCGTCGCGCTTGTGGTGATTGGGCCCAAGGACTTGCCTGCCGTGCTGCGCACCTTGGGTGCCTGGGTGGCGAAGGCTCGCAACCTGGCCGGCGAGTTTCGCTCGCACGTCGATGAGATGCTGCGCGAGGCTCAGGTCGACGACATGAAACGCGAGTTCGACTCCATGACGTCGCCGCCCGAAATCAAGGAGATCGAGGATCAGCTGATGGCCGGCAACGTACCCCTCGCGCCTCCGGCAAAGACCGAAACAGCGGCGCCGCCCGTGGCTCCGGCTGCAGAACCGACAAGCGAAGTGCCCCAACAATGACGCCCCCGGACCGGATCGGGCACGATGACGATGCGCACATAGAAGCATCCCGCGCGCCGCTGCTCGATCATCTGATCGAGCTTCGCAAGCGTCTGATCTGGTCGCTGATCGCCTTCGCGATCGCCTTCGTCTTTTGCTACTTCTTCGCCGAGCGCATTTACGCGGTACTGAAACATCCTCTCGATGTGGAACTGCTGACGCGCCCCGGCCGGGTCATGATCTATACCGGAATGACGGAAGCGTTCTTTACCTACGTGAAGGTTGCCGCGTTCGGCGCGATCTGCATCTCGTTTCCGATTCTCGCGGCGCAGATCTATTTGTTCGTCGCGCCGGGTCTCTATCGCAGCGAGCGGCGCGCGTTCCTGCCGTTCCTCATCGCGACTCCAATATTGTTCATTCTCGGCGGCATGATGGTTTACTTCATCATGATGCCGTTCATCGTGCATTTCTTCATCGGCTTCGAGACCCCGGCCACACCTGGTTCGCTCGCGATCGAGCTTCAGCCAAGGATCTCGGAGTATCTCAATTTCGTCATGTCGCTGATCATCGGCTTCGGCATCAGCTTTCAGCTGCCGGTGCTCTTGACGCTGCTCGGCCGCGTCGGGATCGTGAGCGCCGCGTTCCTCAGGCGCAACAGGCGCTACGCCATCGTGCTCGTCTTCGTCGTCGCCGCCGTACTGACCCCACCGGATGCGCTCAGCCAAATCTCCCTCGCCGTGCCGCTGCTCGGACTCTATGAGATATCCATTTGGAGCGTGGTTCTGGTCGAAAGGCAGCGCGCGCGGCAGCAAACAGAAGCGGAATCCTCGGCATAACGCGGGCTGCCATTGTGCCGGTCAGGACCGACCGCTATTAACGCCCCTTCCTTCGACAGCAACTCCCATGCACGACATCAAATCCATTCGCGAGAATCCGCAAGACTTCGACAACGGCTTGAAGCGCCGTGGGCTCGCGGCGTTGTCGTCGGAAATTCTCAAGCTCGATCAGGATTGGCGCCAGACGACGACGCGCCTACAGGAAATGCAGAGCGCGCGTAACGACGCCTCCAAGCGCATAGGTCAAGCCAAGGCACAAAAGAACGACGCGGAAGCGCTACGGCTGATGGGCGAAGTTACGCGCCTCAAGGATGAAATGCCCGCCGCCGAACAGCGCGCGAAAGAGCTGGAACAAACGATCAACGAACGTCTAGGCGAGATCCCAAATCTTCCCGCCGCCGATGTCCCGGATGGTCCGGACGAAAGCGCAAACAAGGAGGTGCGCCGAACCGGCCAACCGCGCAGCATGAATTTCGCGGCAAAACAGCACTTCGAACTCGGCGAAGCTTTGAAGCTCATGGACTTCGAAGCGGCGACGCGCATGTCGGGCGCGCGTTTTGTGCTGCTCAAGGCGCAGTTGGCACGACTCGAGCGCGCCATCGGCAACTTCATGCTCGATCTGCATACCGGCACGTTCGGCTATCAAGAAACGTCGCCGCCCTTGCTCGTGCGCGACCAAGCGATGTTCGGCACTGCGCAACTTCCCAAATTTCGCGACGAGCAATTCGGTACCACGAACGGCTATTGGCTCATTCCCACCGCCGAGGTCTCGCTCACCAATCAGGTGCGCGAGACGATTCTCAGTGAAGCCGACATGCCGCTGCGCTTCACCGCCTGGACGCCGTGCTTTCGTTCCGAGGCGGGCGCCGCCGGCAAGGACACGCGCGGCATGATCCGCATGCATCAATTCTCGAAAGTCGAGCTTGTCTCCATCACGACACCCGAACAATCCCAAGCCGAACACGAGCGCATGACGTCGTGCGCGGAAGAGGTGTTGAAGCGCTTGGACCTGCCCTATCGCACGGTGGTGCTTTGCACAGGCGACATGGGATTTGCCGCGCGCAAGACTTACGACATCGAGGTCTGGCTGCCGGGCCAAAACGCCTATCGCGAAATTTCAAGCTGTTCGAATTGCGGCGACTTTCAAGCGCGCCGGATGGAGGCGCGTTATCGCCCCACCGGCGACAGCAAAGGTACCCGCTTCGTCCACACGCTGAACGGATCGGGGCTGGCGGTCGGGCGCACGTTGGTCGCGATCCTCGAAAACTACCAGCAAGCGGACGGCTCGATCGCCATTCCGCCGGCGTTGCGCCCGTACATGGGCGGCGCGGAGGCGATTGCAGCCCATGGCGCCTAGAGCCGCAAAGCTGCCGCTGCGCATCTTGTTGTCGAACGACGACGGCATCCATGCACCTGGATTGAAGGCGCTTGAAAAGATCGCCCATGAACTTTCGGACGACGTCTGGGTCGTTGCCCCGGAGACGGAAGAGAGCGGCGCCTCGCGCAAACTCACGCTGACTGTGCCGTTGCGCGTGCGCGAAATCAGCGAGCGCAAATTCGCAGTCCAAGGAACGCCGACCGACTGCGTCTTGATGGGTGCCCATCACATTCTGAAGGACAAGCGACCGGGGCTCGTTCTGTCCGGCGTCAATCGCGGCTCGAACATCGCCGATGACGTTACCTATTCGGGAACGATCGCGGCCGCGATGGAAGGAACCGCCATCGGCGTGCCCTCGATCGCGCTCAGTCAGGCGTTCGGCTTCGGGCAAGGGACCGACGTCAAATGGTCCTGCGCCGAACACCACGGCCCTTGGCTGATACGCAAATTGCTGGAAACCGGTTGGCCGGCCGATGTTCTCATCAACATCAACTTCCCCGACGCTCTGCCCGAAGCGGTCGAGCGGGTCGAAGTCACCCACCAAGGCAAGCGCGACCAATCGCTGGCGAATATAGAGCGTCGCATCGATGCGCGCGGCAATCCGTATTATTGGCTGGGCTTCAAACGCGTCCTCTCCAATCCGCCGGAAGGGTCGGACCTGCGCGCGATTTACGACGGACGCATTTCCGTTACGCCGCTGCATCTGAATTTGACCGAAGAGCGCGCGCGTCAAAAATTGTCGCCCGTCATTAACGGAGCACCGCCGAAGATCCTATAAGGTGCCCCGCGTGGAACCGGACCTTCGCGCCTTCAACCTGATCATGGCGTTACGCCGCCAAGGCGTCACCGATGGGCGCGTCCTGTCGGCAATGGAAACCACACCGCGCGAGCTCTTCGTGCCTGAAATCTTCCGAGATCGGGCGTACGAGAACGTCGCCTTGCCGATCGAAGCCGGTCAATCGATCAGCCAGCCTTTTATCGTGGCATTCATGACGGATGCCCTTAACCTCTCCGCGCGCCATCGCGTGCTCGAGATCGGCACGGGCTCGGGTTATCAGACCGCGGTTCTCGCGCAACTTGCGCGCCGCGTGTTCTCGATGGAACGCCGCGCGTCATTGATGCGCTCGGCTGAGGCGCGCTTGCGAAAGTTAAGACTGATTAACGTCGACACGATGGTCGGCGACGGAACGCGCGGCTGGGTTGAGCAGGCGCCCTTCGACCGCATCATCGTCACCGCGGCAACGCCGAAAGAACCGCCCGAAGATTTGTTAAATCAACTCGCTGTTAAGGGACTCATGGTTATTCCGATTGATCGAGGCCGCGACGGGCAGGTCCTCGTCCGGGTGAAACGGACGAGCCAGGGCTTTCAGAGTACGGATCTATTGCCCGTCAGATTCGTGCCCTTGCTTGAAGGTGTGGCAAGCGAGTGATGGAGCATAGTTCTCCCGGCACGCGTTGCTCGAAGCGGAGATTGTTGGAGCAGGCGGCGCAAACGCTGATCGCCACTCTGCTTCTCGGCTCGGCATCGGGTTGCGCGACGATGGATTACGACGAGGCGCGTATGCGCCCGCCGGTCGCGAGCGCGCGCGTTGCGCCGCGTCCGGTGACGATCATCCAAGTGCTGCCCGGCGATACCGTCGACGGCATCGCGCAACGCTTCGACCTTTCCGAAGAAATGATCATCGACGTGAACGGCCTGCGCGCGCCTTATCGCTTGCGCCCCGGACAATCTTTGATCCTGCCGCCGGCCTCGCTTCACATCGTGTCGAACGGCGATACGGTGGCCTCGATCGCGCGCAGTTACGGCGTCTCGCCGAACGCCATCATCGACGTCAATCATTTGTCGGCGCCCGATGCGCTTTATCCGGGTCAACGCCTGGCCATTCCGTTCGTCGGGCCGCACCAAGTGGCACGCGCTGAACGCATTCCCACAGCGGTGAGCCGGAGCGATCTTCCTCCGCCGCCGGACGAAGGGGGCTACGATCCGCGCCTGGCCGGAGCGCGCTACTACACGTCCGGCCTGCCGCGTCCAAAGCCCGGCTTCTACGGCCAAGGCGGTCCTGAATATTCGAGCCCCCGGCAAGTCGCCAGCATCGATCCGGACGAGGCGTATGACGCGTCCGCGCACGCAAAGCCGACGGCACCGGGCGCACAAGTCAAATCGTCGAGCCACTTCGTTTGGCCGGTGCGCGGTCAAATCATCTCCGGCTTCGGGCGGCGCGCAAACGGCGTCCATAACGACGGCGTCAACATCGCGGCAGAACCCGGCGCGGCGGTCAAAGCGGCCGACAACGGCGTCGTCGTCTATGCCGGCAACGAGTTGAAGGGGTTCGGCAATTTGCTGCTGGTGCGTCACGCCGACGGCTGGGTCTCTGCCTATGCCCATTGCGATGCGCTGCTGGTCAAGCGCGGCGACAACGTGAAGCGCGGCCAGGTCATCGGGCGCGTCGGTCAGAGCGGCAACGTCACCGCCCCGCAATTGCATTTCGAATTGCGCAAGGGCGCCGAGGCCGTCGACCCGCTCAGCCAGTTAGGCCCCCAGGGCGCGTAACGCCGGCTCGGGATTGCACGGAGGAGCCATGCGGATTTCCGGGGTCATTGCGCAACTGCGCACGACCGATCTGGCGCAATCGATCCGCTTCTATACCGAGAAGATCGGACTGGCCCTGGTATTTCAGTACGAGGATTTCTACGCCGGCATCCGCGCGGGCAATCAGATATTTCACCTGAAGCGCGTGGACGAACCCGATCTATCCATCGCCCTTGTCGATGCGGGCGGCCATTTCCACCTCTATATCGAAACCGACGATGCGATCGCGGCGGCGGGGATGGTAAAGGCCAACGGCGTGGCGCTGTTGAGCGAG
>JANXXU010000042.1 GCA_025350465.1 Alphaproteobacteria bacterium
CGTCGCCGGCGTGATCGGGCCGGTTGCGGGTCGATATCAGGGCGTCGTAGGCGAAATTGTTTGACGAGGAATCGTAGCTTCCGAAGGTGCGCACATGCACTTCCGATGCGAAGCCCAACCGGCGTACGATATTGCCGATGCGCTCGCCAACCTTCGCGGCAAAACCCGGGTCGTCGACCAGCGGATTGCTCTTGGAAATGTCGAGGCCGATGATCACACGCCGCGGCGTCGCCATAGCGCTGTCATCGACGGATGCGACAATGAAGGGCGCCGCGTCGCGAGTGGCCTGAACCGCCAACGCGCCGCCGCCCGCCAGCCCCGCAGCCGTTACAAGCGCAAGCATGATTTTCATGGCTGGCTATTTCAGCCCTGTTTGTCGGCAAGCTGCAAGAGATGGAGCTGGGCGAACTGGCGCTGGCGGTGCTTGTAGTCGCGCGAGATGTGAATGTTGCGCACATTGTTCTCGACAGTCTGCATGTAGAGTGCCGCCACCGTGGTCACGATGAAGAAAATGACGCTGGCGAAAGCGAGCCAGAACCAGGAATCGGCGTTGGCAAGCGAGGTGTTCGAGAGCTTGGGCAAGCCGAGAGAGAAACCGTCCGAGGCTCCGGCAGGTGTGCTCGCCGGGAGCGGCGCGCCGGCGCGCGCATCGGAGGCGCTGGCCGGCGTGAAGAGCGCATCGATCGAGTTGCTGCCGGCACCACTGGCACCATCCTCGCGCGGATGCTCCAGTGTCGCAGACGTCGCGCCCGCCATGTTGTTATACGCAACGAGATAACCCAGCCCGCCGATCATCACGAGCGCGAAGACGAACGCGGTGGCGATCATCGCATTGCGGCCATAGGCGCCCGTCATCTTGAGGAAAAAGTGCACGATCAGCACCGCGAAGATGACCTGCATGCTCTTGAAGATGACCGAGCTCTGAAGGGAGGCCGGGACGACCATGAATTCATTTGACAGGGCGCGGGTCCACACATCGCCGCGAATGATCTGATAGTCGACAAACATGGCCAAGCCGGCGATCGCGATCGCCAAGATCATGACCGCCAGATAAAGCGGGCGGTAGTGAGCCACCTGACGGCTCTTTTCCATGTTCCGGCTGATCACGTCCGCGTCGCCGCGCTCGGTCGAACTGAGCGGATCGACCTCGGGATCTTCGTCGTCATTTTCCTTGCGTCCGAACCAGGAAGCCATAAAGCCCTGACGGCGGCGCTGCTGGGCGGCGACCCGCTCGCCGCGCTTGACCCAGTCAGGACCCCAACTCGGCGTATCGACCGGTGTCTTGAGACGTTCGATCAGCTGGGCCTCCATGCGGGCCCGGGTTTGCGGCGTCATCGCAGCGGCCGAGGCGAGGGATTTGGCCTCGCGGTCGAATTCTTCCGGCGAAAGACCGTGAAACAGCTCGCGACTCAGCGCACTGGGCCGAACCGGCACCTCAGATGGGTCGTTTTTCCCGGACAAATAAGCAACCATCGGACCGTCTCCCCCGTGGAATTGCGGGCATTCCCCGCACGATCGCGGCAAAGTGATAGTTAAGCCAGAAGGGGGCCGGATTGCGGCAAACCCGGGGCCATTTAGGGATCGCACGCCATGCGTAGGGTTCTCGTCGCCGCAGCCTTCATCTTGGCGTTTGCGAGCAGCGCCATGGCCGGCCCCAAGGAAGAGATGATGGCTGCGGACCGCGCCTTCTCCGACATGTCGGTGAAAGATGGCGCGCACGCCGCTTTCCTCGCCTTCATGGCGGACGATGTCCGGCTGTTCGACGGAGATCACCCGCCGATCTTGGGCAAGGCTGCAGCAGCCGTGTACTACGCCGGCGTCGAGAAGAAGAACCCCGGCGGCGAGAAGAACAGCTCCCTCGCCTGGACTCCCGTCGAGGCGGAAGCGTCGATGGACGGCTCCCTGGGCTGGACGCGAGGCGCGTGGACATTCAGCGGCAAGAAGGGGAACGGGAGTCCCCGACGGATCACCGGCTACTATGTGACCGAATGGCGACGTCAGGCAGACGGGAAGTACAAATTCGTTCTGGATATCGGTGGAACGGACGGGCCCTGATTAGCTGACCGCCAGACTAACCAGGCCGTGCATGATCTGGTTGAGGTCATAGTCCTTCGGACTGAACACCGCAGCGACGCCGGCCGCCTTCAATATGGCCTCGTCGTCCGGCGGGATGATGCCGCCTGCAACGACCTTGATGTCGGCAAGACCCGCGTTCTTCAGTTTTGCCACCACATCCCTGGCGAGCGAGACGTGGCTGCCCGACAGAATGGAAAGCCCGATGAGATGTGGCTTCTTTGACTTCGCCTCTGCGACGATATCGTCGGGAGAAAAGCGGATGCCGTTGTAGATCACGATCATGCCGGCGTCGCGGGCGCGAATCGCGATCTGTTCGGCACCGTTGGAGTGACCGTCAAGGCCGGGCTTGGCGACCAGGAAAGTGAGCCGGCGGCCAAGCTTCTTCGAAGCCGCATCCACTTCCTGGCGCAGCGAGCCGATGCGCTCGTCGTTGCGTGATGGCGCAGACGCGGCCACGCCGGTCGGTGCGCGATATTCGCCGAATACCTTGCGCAGCGCGCGTGCCCACTCTCCGGTCGTGACGCCTGCCTTGGCGCACTCGATCGACACCGGCATCAGATTCGTGTCTTCGCGCGCGGCCCGTTCCAACGCAGTAAGCGCCGCGTCAACGCTTTTGGCATCGCGTGCCGAACGCCAGGCTTTAAGTCGAGCAATTTGCGCGGCTTCGGCGGACTCATCCACCGTCATGAAATGGCCGTTGCCGGCAGTGAGCGGCGAGACTTCGGTTTCCTGGTAGGCGTTGACCCCGACCCGGATTTCGTCGCCGCGCTCGATGGCTTCGACCCGCGCCGCGTTCGACGCGACCAGTCGTTCCTTCATATATTCGAGCGCTTCTTGTGACGCGGCGCCACCAAGCTTGGCGATACGATCCATCTCCTCGCGGATCTGGACTTTGAGCTGTTCGACCTTCTCGCCGATCACCTTCGAGCCGTCGAAGATGTCGCCATATTCCAGCATGTCGGTTTCGAACGCACCGATCTGCATGAGGCGCAGCGACCATTGCTGGTCCCAGGGACGAGGCAGGCCAAGTGCTTCGTTCCACGCCGGCAGCTGCACCGCACGGGCACGCGCGTTCTTGGAGAGTGTGACGCCAAGCATTCCAAACAGCACGCGATAGACGTTGTTCTCCGGCTGCTGCTCGGTCAGGCCCAGGGAATTGACCTGCACGCCATAGCGAAAAAGACGGAGCTTCGGATCGGTCACGCCATAGCGGTCGCGCGCGATCTCGTCCCAGAGCGCGGCCATCGCGCGCAGCTTGCAGATCTCGGTGATGAACTTCACCCCCGAATTGACGAAAAAGCTCATGCGTCCCACGGCCTTGGGAAATTCCGCAGGCGGGATCGCGCCGCGCGCCCTGGCCGCATCGAGCACGGACACCGCCGCGGCCAGCGCAAAAGCGGCTTCCTCCACCGCATCGGCGCCGGCTTCCTGCAAGTGATAGGAGCACAGATTGATCGGATTCCATTTCGGCAGTTCCGCAGTCGTGAACGCGATCGTATCTGTCGTCAGCCGCAGTGCGGGCTTGGGCGGAAATATGTACGTGCCGCGCGCCAGGTATTCCTTGATGATGTCGTTCTGAGTGGTGCCGGTCAGGGCTGCGCGTGGCGCGCCCTGCTCGTCGGCGACAGCGACGTACAGCGCCAGCAGCCATGCCGCCGGGGCATTGATCGTCATCGACGTGTTCATGTCCTTCAGCGGGATGCCGTCGAACAGTGCGCGCATGTCACCGACATGGGAGACCGGCACGCCGACCTTGCCGACTTCCCCCTTGGCGAGCGGATCGTCGCTGTCGTAACCCGTCTGCGTCGGCAGATCGAACGCAACCGAAAGCCCTGTCTGGCCCTTGGCGAGATTGGTTCGATACAGTGCATTCGAGGCGGTTGCGCTCGAATGGCCTGCATAAGTGCGAAAAATCCAGGGCTTGTCCCGGGTCATCGGGGTGACCAATCTCCAATATCGAGTATGGCAAGCCTATAAGATATTTTGTTGCACCGCAAAAACGGTTGGCGCGACGGACAGCGACAAGGAGGAGACATGAACGGACTGAAGCTGGGTGCCGCGCTGCTTGCGGCGTTCGCCAGTATTGCTGCCACCGCGCCCAAATCGCCGGAGCAGGTGTGGCGCAGCGGCATTGCCGAGGCCAATCAGGCCTATTCGAAGATCCCGCATGCGATTTTGAAGATCCAGGACGCCGCCTATCTCGGTGAAGGTGCCACGGCTACACTATTCGGCACGCGCGGCAAGCCTGACAGCTATCACTGGGTACAAGGCAAGGTGGGCAACGGTGTGCTGGTCGCGTACTTTCAAGGTGGCCACGTACACGTCCTCATGGCCGGCAAAAGTTTCGACGAAGTCACCATTCAAAAAAGCGTTCCAGTGGACACCAATGTCGACATCGCCGCGTTTCGTACGCAGGTGAGCGCGGGGGTCTTCGGCGTCCGCATCATGCTCTACAACCAGCTGCGCGCTGCCGCCGTCAATTTCAAAGGGCTGGACTACTTTCCCTACGATCCGACTTACGTTGTCACAGCGGCGTTCAAGCCTGACTCCAAATTTCCGCGGCGCGTATTTCGCACTTCTCGCGGTACGGACAAACAGTTTTTCCACGCAGGCGATGCGACGTTCACGCTCAAGGGAAAGACCTTCACCTTGCCCTTCTACGCTGACGATCCCAAGACCATCACGGATATGTCGGCCTTTTTCATCGATGACCTGACGGGAAGGGGTACTTATGGCGCGGGCCGTTATGTGGACATTTCGGACTTCGGCCGTTTTCCCCCCAAGACGGCAACGATCAACTTCAACGATGCCTACAACCCCAACTGCGCGCGATCAGCATTTTACACCTGCCCCGTAGCGACCGACCTCCTCGCGCTCGCAGTAAGGGCCGGGGAGCGAGATCCACACGCGACGCATTGATCGCACGATTGCCCCTCTCGGCAGAATGGCTCAATCTGATGTGGGATGATCGTCAGGCGCTCGGGCGGGAATTAAAACGATGAGGAATCACTGGTTGGCTGCCGGCGCAGCCTTGTTTGTGTTTGCCTTTGTGTCCGCGGCGAGCGCGAAATCAGACGACACACCGCCGCCGTCGCCGCAGCTTGGCTTTGCCGCGCCGGAATCGGTCGGCTTTTCGAGCGACAAGCTGAAGCTTCTCGACGCCGATATGGATCGCGCGGTGGATGATGGCGAGGTCGCCGGAACTCTGACCATGCTGGTGCGGCACGGCAAGATCGTCGATCTCCACATGCACGGCCTGAAGAGTATCTCAGCCGGCACGCCGATCACGCGCGACACGATTTTTCGCATGTACTCCCAGACCAAGCCGGTCGTCGGCGTGGCCATGATGATCCTGTTCGAGCAGGGTCGCTGGCGGCTTGATGACCCGGTTTCAAAATTCGTTCCGGAGTTCGCAGGTCTCAAGGTAATGAGCGGTGTGGATGCGAAAGGCCAGCCGATCCTAACGGAAATGAAGCGGCCGCCGACCATGCTCGAGTTGATGACGCACACCGCAGGCTTCGGCTATGGGCTGCGCAGCGGAAATCCCGTTGACGACGCATTTCACGACCAGAGAGTGCTGGCGTCGCACGGATTGCAGCAAATGATCGAAAAGATCGCGAAGATTCCGCTGCGCTATCAGCCTGGAACGCGTTGGTCCTATTCTGTGGCCGCCGATATTCAGGGCTATATCGTCGAGAAGCTGACGGGCCAGACGCTCGGCAACTTCATGGCCGGGCGCATCTTCAAGCCGCTCCACATGAAGGACACCGGATTCTACACGCCGCCGGCCAATGCGTCACGCTTGGCCGCCATCTATGTGATGAATCCGCGGACCAGCAAGTTATTCGAACTAACGACTGATCTGTTCCCGAATTTGCAAGACTTCACCAAGCCGCCGCCGATGGAGTCGGGCGGCGGCGGCCTCGTTTCGACCATCGACGACTATGCCCGCTTTTGCCAGATGATCCTCAACGGCGGCGAAATCGACGGCGTGCGCATTCTTGCACCCCGGACAATCGCGATGATGCAGACCAATCAGATCGAAACCTCCGTGGTGCCCGATCCGGAGTCCGCCATAGATGCGCCCTTCGGAAGTGACGCATTGGGTTTTGGGCTGGATTTCGCCGTCGTGACCGATCCCGTCAAACTCGGCACGTTGCAAGGCAAAGGTTCGATCTGGTGGGGCGGGGCAGGTGGAACCTGGTTCTGGATCGATCCCAAGAACGATCTGTTTTTCCTCGGCATGATTCAACGATTCGGCGACGGCGCTGCGGGCAGTCAACGCCTGGGTATCGGGTCACAAAAATTCGTCTATTCAGCTTTAACCGATCCTGAGAAATAGGGAGCACGCAATGAACAAGTGGCTTAGGCGCGTCGCGATTGGGCTGATAGCTCTGCTTGTCATTGTAGGCGGCGCCTATTACTGGCTGATCGTACAGAGCGGCACGCCTTCGGGCACTTACACGATCGACATCGCGCAAGTGCGGCGGCTTGCCGACGCCATGCCGGGCGATAAGCCTATTGAAATTCGCGTCGAACAGCTGGAGCGGGGAAGTTTTCCCGCCACGGCAATCGTCGCCGGAGACGGGTGGGCACCTTCTCCGATGGCGATGTTTTCCTATCAAGTCGTCTTTCCGCACAGCACAGCAGTGATCGACAGCGGGTTCGATCCGAAGGCAGTAAAAAAGAATGGCATGCAGTTCGATGGAGTTGCTCAGGCGCGCATGAGCAAAGGGTTGAACGACGCATCGCTCATCTTATTCACCCACGAGCATGAAGATCACATCGGCGGCTTTCTTGCGCAACCGAATGTGCGCACCCTTCTCGGCAAGGCACGCATCAATGGCGAGCAGGTGGCGAACGCCGCGCGCTACAACAGCGAAATTCCGCCGAATGTTTTCACCGGCTATCAGGCGACATCATATGAAAGCTACCTGGCCGTCGCACCCGGCGTGGTGCTAATCCGCGCAGCGGGCCACACGCCCGGCAGCCAGATGATCTATGTGAAGACCGCAAAGGGTCAGGAGTTCCTCTTCATCGGCGACGTGGCATGGCACATGCGCAATATCGAGCTGGTGCGCGAACGGGCGCGGCTAGTGACGATGTTCATGCTGCGCGAAGACAGCGACGCGGTTCTTGCACAGTTGCAGGCGCTCAAGCAGCTCAGTCAGAAGGAACCAAAGATCTTCATCGTACCCGGGCACGACCTCGGAGTCGTGACGGCAGACCTCGCTGCGGGTGCCCTGCAGAGAAACTTTCGCTAGGCATCAGGCAGACCGTCACTGTAGACGCCGCCGATGGTCACTCCGGGCTGCAGCAGGCCGCGACCTGGAACGTGATTAATTTCAAGCCGCGTGCCGTCGGGATCTTCGAACAGCACCGAATAATATCCCGGCGCGTAATTGTCTTGTTGCGGCGCGTGCACGATGCGCGCACCGATCCTCGTCAGGAAGGTGTACGCCTGATCGACATCCGTGCGCTCCCGCGCGCGAAAGCAGACGTGGTGCAGGCCGACCGCTCCCTGCACGAAGCGCTTGCCGCGCTCTGAATCTGGCGGCGCCTCGATGCCAAATCCCGTCCGGCCTCCGACGCAATAGTAGATGCCGGGAGCGTCGGCCACGACTTTCAGACCGAGAAACAGAAGGAGCTGGCTGTAGAAAACTCGCGATGCTTCGAAGTTTCCGGCCGTAATGAAGATGTGGGCCACTCCGTTAATTTCCATCGTACGGTTCCCTGTCTTGCTTCTGACAGTGCAGGACATCGACGCTATCCTGTCGAGGCTTGCCGAAGCATCGAAGCGTTGCGAGAAATGTAGATGTCGTTTCGAAAATCTGCCCGTGTTTTGCCAAACAAGAAAAAACTTCCCGACCGGCGCGAACAGGCCAAGCGGGCGGCGCTAAATGCGCTCAAGCGAGCGCGCCGCGCCGCCGAGAAGAGTGGAGTGAAACTTTCGGACTGGGAGGGCGAGTTCCTGGGATCGGTCGAGGGGCGAGTTGAAAAGTACGGACGGGCGTTCGGAGATCCTGAGAAAGGCACGCCCGGCACGTCGCTATCCATTCGCCAAGCCGTAAAACTCAAGGAAATTGCGGGCAAGGCGAAGGGTGGCAAGCCGCGCTGGCCACGCCGATCCCATAAACCTTAATCGTAACTTTATTGCGCAGAGCGTCACGTTTGCACAGCAAAAGTGATTGATTTCTGTTGCAATGCAGCACAGAGGAAGGCCTACTTCGCCGCCAACAGCGCAGCTGCACAAGACTGCCGCAGGGGATAAGGATCTGACCATGGCGCAAGCCGAGGCGAAGCCGTCGCTCCAAGTTTATAAGGACCTCTATGACATCGGCGAGATTCCGCCGCTTGGTCATGTGCCGGCAAAGATGCATGCCTGGGTCGTGCGCAAGGACCGCCACGGTCCGCCCGAACAGTCGATGCAGATCGAAGTGGTCCCGACCTGGCAACTCGACAGCCACGACGTGCTGATCCTCGTGATGGCCGCCGGCGTGAACTATAACGGCGTGTGGGCCGCGCTCGGCACGCCGGTCTCGCCGATCGACGGCCACAAGAATCCCTATCACGTGGCGGGCTCGGATGCGGCGGGCATCGTGTGGGCGGTCGGCGCCAAGGTGAAGCGCTGGAAGGTCGGCGATGAGGTCGTCGTCCACTGCAATCAAGACGACGGCGACGACGAGGAGTGCAACGGCGGCGATCCGATGTTCTCGCCCTCGCAGCGCATCTGGGGCTATGAGACGCCGGACGGATCGTTCGCGCAATTCGCCCGCGTGCAGGACCGCCAGCTGATGGAGCGGCCGAAACATCTGACCTGGGAAGAGAGCGCCTGCTACACGCTGACGCTCGCCACCACCTACCGCATGCTCTTCGGCCACCGCCCGCATATCTTGCGCCCCGGTCACAACGTGCTGGTATGGGGCGCGTCGGGCGGGCTCGGCTCGTTCGCGGTCCAGCTTTGCGGCGTGTCGGGCGCCAACGCCATCGGCGTCATCTCCGACGAATCCAAGCGCGATTTCGTCATGAGCCTGGGCGCCAAGGGCGTCGTCAATCGCAGCGATTTCAAATGCTGGGGCGCGATGCCGCAAGTCGGCACTCCCGAATACGACACTTGGACCAAAGAGGCGCGCAAGTTCGGCAAGGCGATCTGGGACATCACCGGCAAGGGCAACGACGTCGACTTCGTGTTCGAGCATCCGGGCGAAGCGACGTTCCCCGTTTCGTGCTTGGTCGTGAAGCGCGGCGGCATGGTCGTCTTCTGCGCCGGCACGACGGGCTATAATCTCACCTTCGACGCACGATATGTGTGGATGCGCCAGAAGCGCATTCAGGGTTCGCACTTCGCGAATTTGCAGCAGGCGTCGCAGGCGAACCGCCTGGTCTTGGAGCGGCGCATCGATCCCTCCATGTCGGAAGTGTTCGGCTGGGACGACATCCCCAAGGCCCACACCAAGATGTGGAAGAACCAGCATCTGCCGGGCAACATGGCGGTGCTGGTGAATGCGGTGAAGCCGGGCCTGCGCACCATCGAAGACGCGATCGAAGCCGGCGCCGCGCGGTAGCACCATCCCTCAGCTGTCATCCCCGCGAAGGCGGGGACCCAGTACGAAATTTACGCCAGCGCATATGACGAGCTCAGTCAGGGAAGAGTCTTTCTGAAAGGACTGGGTCCCCGCCTTCGCGGGGATGACAGTTGTGGGTGAGATAGCCGTTGACGGTTGCGGGCGCGAGCCGTTTGATCGCCCGCACGCATTCCACACTGAGCGCCCATGCCTAACACCGCCGACTCGAAGTTGTTTCTCGCCAACGTCGCAAATGCCGTTGGGGCGGCGGAGCGGTTGCGCGACGCGGTGAAGGAGACGTTGCGCCCCTACATCGCTTCCGCCGGCGGCGTCGATCAAGCGCAGGAGCAGGCGCATGGGCTCGCGTGGTTTGCGACTTATGTCGAGGCGCTGCGCCAGATGCTGCGATGGGCGCGGGAGCTCGAGGCGGCGGGCAAATTCGGCGACATGGAACGGCTGATCACGCAAATCGCGCTTTGCGAATATCTGCCGCAACTCGTCGGCGGGATCGCGATGAGCCAAGGCGAGATCGTCCGCGCAGGACAGCTCGGCGCATCGCTCGAAGCGCTCGACGACTTCATGTACAGCGCGGGCCTCTTCATCCACGCGAGCAACGGCAGCGAGGTCAAAGCGAAACTGGTAAAGCTGATGGCGGAGCACGCGTCGGCGGTGACGTTCGGCGATGTCGGGCTCGATGAAGAACTCGGCCTGGTGCGCGATCAATTCCGCAAGTTCGTGCTCGACCGTGTTGGCCCGCACGCGCATCAATGGCATCTGAAGGACGAATTGATCCCGCTCTCGGTGATCGAGGAGATGAGTTCGCTCGGCGTCTTCGGCTTGACGATTCCCGAAGCCTCGGGCGGCGCGGGCCTCGGCAAGCTCGCGATGTGCGTGGTGTCGGAGGAATTGTCGCGCGGTTATATCGGCGTCGGCTCGCTCGGCACGCGCTCCGAAATAGCAGCCGAGCTAATCTTGGGCGCTGGCACACCGGCGCAGAAAACATATTGGCTGCCGAAAATCGCGTCGGGCGAAATCTTGCCGACCGCGGTTTTCACCGAACCGAACACGGGCTCGGATCTCGGTAGCTTGCGCACGCGGGCGGTGCGCGAGGGCGATGTGTGGAAGATCACCGGCAACAAGACCTGGATCACGCATGCGGCGCGCGCCGATATGATGACGCTGCTCGTGCGCACCTCGAACGCGCCCGGTTATAAAGGCCTCTCCATGTTCCTGGCGCCCAAGCCGCGCGGCACGGCGGGCAACCCCTTCCCCGCGAAAGGCATGACGGGCGGCGAGATCGGCGTCATCGGCTATCGCGGCATGAAGGAATTCGAAATCGGCTTCGACGGCTTTGAAGTGCCGCACGCGAATTTGCTTGGCGGCGAGGAAGGCCAAGGCTTCAAGCAGCTGATGGTGACGTTCGAGTCGGCGCGCATCCAGACCGCGGCACGCGCCGTCGGCGTCGCGCAATCGGCGCTGGATCTGGGTTTGCGCTATGCGCTCGACCGCGTGCAATTCGGCAAACCGATCATCGCCTTCCCGCGCGTCGCCAACAAGCTCGCGATGATGGCGGTGGAAATCATGATCGCGCGCCAGCTCACCTATTACGCGGCGCGCGAGAAGGATGCGGGGCGGCGCTGCGACCTCGAAGCCGGGATGGCCAAGCTCCTCGGCGCGCGCATCGCCTGGGCGGCCGCCGACAACGCGGTCCAGATCCACGGCGGCAACGGCTTCGCCATGGAATATCCGGTAAGCCGCGTCCTCTGCGACGCGCGCATCCTCAACATCTTCGAGGGCGCCGCGGAAATTCAAGCGCAAGTCATCGCGCGACGTTTGCTCGAAGATAAGAACTGAAATTCTCTCCCCCCGTTGTTACGGAGATGGCCGAGCGTCGACGCGTTATTTTCCTCCCTCGCGTGTTCGCGGGGGAGGTGTCGAGCCGGCTGTGAATGGACCACCGCACACGATCGATCGCGGCGAGACGGAGGGGGCGCGTGACGCACTCGGCCCGTCCACTTCCCCCCTCCGCTCTCGGCTTCGCCGCGCGCACCTCCCCAGTAACGACGGGGAGGAAAGAGCATCGCGGGGCTTCAGCTGCGCGGCTGAGATTCCGTTTCGCGCCAGATCATTTCCAGCACGTCGTCGAGACGCTTGTAGACATCGTTGTTGCCGATACGCACTTCACGCCATCCGCGCTCGGTGAAATAACGCCGTCGCCGAGCGTCGTGGGCACGCTCAAGCCAAGTGGCATGCGTTTCACCATCCACTTCGATCACAAGTTTCGCCGACACGCAGGCAAAGTCCGCAACAAATGGGCCGATCGGATGTTGCCGCCGAAAGCGCAGATCGCGCATTCCGCCGCGCCGCAGACGCGACCACAGGATCACCTCTGCGCTTGTCATAACGGCGCGCAGGCGCTTCGCGAGCGGCTTGGAGCGTTCTTCTCGGTCGCGCATCGGGCAAAATTAGCACGATCTTCCTCTTTCCTCCCTCGCGCGTTCGCGGGGGAGGTGTCGAGCCGGCCGTGAAGCAAATGCTAGCAACGGCCTTTGAGGCGAGACGGAGGGGGCGCGTGACGCACTCGGTCCATCCACTTCCCCCCTCCGCTCTCGGCTTCGCCTCGCGCACCTCCCCCGTAACGACGGGGGAGGAAAGTCTTGCGTGCGGAACGCTTTGCACCAACCCGGGAGTTATCACGGCACGCGGTGGTTGAGATCGGCGGTGCGTTCAGCACCAAAGACAAACGCGGGCGCCGCCGATATGGTCGCCCGCGGGGGAGGACGCGTAAACTGTTTCCTGGGTACGATGCTTCATACGAGTTCCCTCGCGTGCCGAGCGTTTCTGATCGGCGCCGCCATTGCTTCGATTTCGGTTGGTGCGGCTTTCGCTGCGCCGCCGTTCCCTCGAGCCAAACCGGCGATCGTCGTCTTGCAGGTGCCGGCGCCGACGATTACCGCGCCTGCAAAATCTCCGGCCAGCGATGAGGCCGACAAGCTCCGCGAAACGACAGCGCTGACCTATCGCCTGACGTGGCTCATCGCGATCGTCGCACTTGGCGTGGCCGTGCTGTCGCTCTGGCAGGCGTTCGCGGCGCGCGACGCATCGCGCCGCCGGTTGCGCGCTTATGTTTCGGTGCGCCCGGGCGCGGCGCCGCGCCTCGACGCCGATTGGACGGACGCGACCATCGTGATCAAGAACCACGGCGTGACACCGGCCTTTGCCGTCGATCACGCCATCACGCTGATGATGTTCGACTATCCAGCCCTGCCGCTCGACAACGTCATGGGCGCGGCCGACAAACTCTTCGGCCACAAGAGCATGGTGCTGGCGCCGGGCATGGAGATCACGCTGGCGCTGCGCACGGTCTTGAGCGAAGACGAAAAGCACGAGACCGAAGACGGCACCCACAAGCGCCTCTGCGCCATCGGCGAAGTGCGCTATGCGGACGCGTTCAAGGCGCGGCATTTCACGCGCTTCTGCTTCATGTACGGCGGCGCCGCCATCATCGCCCAAGGCGAGATGCACTTCGCGGAGAAGGGGAACGTGGCGAATTAGCGGCTCTGATTTGCTGCTACCGCCACCCCCACCCGATCCGCTCTCGGCGCTGACGCGCCTCAAGCGTATCGACCGCCCCGCGGCGGGGGCGATAACAACGCGATGGTAAAGACGAGCGCGCTCTTTCCGGCGCCCGAGCCGCGCGCCCTGGCGAAAGGGGAACCCGCGCCCTAATCTCACGCTCTTGGGACTCAAGCGGGAACGTGCATGTGGGATTTCAGTCTCGGCCGGGCGATCGGGGCCATGTTTCGGACGTGGCCGTTCATCGCGCTGCGGATGATCGTCTATTTCTCCGTCGCCCTCGCCTATGTTGTTTTCGCAGGCGCGGGGGCCGGCACCGGATATCTCTTTCATTATTTTGGCTTCGAACCGGAGAGTTCGGCACTCATCGGCGGCGCCGCGGGGCTCGGCATCGTCTTCATCGCGCTCTATTGGGTGCGCGAATATATCCTTTACATGGTGAAGGCGGGGCACATCGCGGTCATCGTCGAAATCCTCGACGGCAAGGCGGTGCCGGGCGGGCGCGGTCAGATCGCCTATGCGCAGCAGATCGTGCGCCAGCGCTTCGTCGAAAGCTCGGCGCTTTTTGCCGTCGATCAATTGGTCAAGGGCGTGATCTCGGTGATCACGGGCACGATCCACACGATCGCCGTGCTGATCCCGATCCCGGGCTTCGACGGGCTCATCCGCTTCGTCAATTCGGTGTTGCGCGTGTCGATGACATATGTCGACGAGCTGATCCTCGCCTATATCATCCGTACGCGGACGACAACGCCGTGGGAGACGGCCAAGGACGGGCTCGTGCTCTATGCGCAGAACTATTGGGCGTTCGCCAGGAACGCGATCTTCCTGACGATCTTCATGTATGCGATCGCCGCCGGGATCTTCATCGTCGTGCTGTCGCCGGCGCTGGTCGTCGCGGCGCTGATGCCGGGGACGGCGGGGACGGCCTGGGGCGTGCTCATGGCGCTCGTTATCGCGTGGGCCTTCAAGACGGCGGTCATCGAGCCGCTCGCGATCGCCGCTTTGATCCAAGTTTATTTCAAGAAGATCGAGGGCCAGGTGCCCGATCCGGCGTGGGAAGATCGCCTCACCCACGTCTCCGATAAATTCCGGCGATTGAAGGATCGGGCCGCACAGGCTATGGGAGCGGCATCGAGGCCGGTGTGGACGAATGCTGATAGGTAAAATTCTGGTCGGAATAGCCACTGTGGCCGTCGCCATCGTGCTGGTGATCGGCCTCTATAGTCTTTTTCGCGGCGGCGACTTCGCGCGAACGCACTCCAACAAGCTGATGCGCCTGCGCGTCGTGATGCAGTTCGTCGCCATCGTCGTCATCATGCTCGTGCTCTTCTTCACCAGCCGTTCCGGCGGCGGCGGGCCTTAACTTTTTGGTGCCACGATGGTCGTTCTCAATCGGATTTATACGCGTACCGGCGACAAGGGCGACACCGCGCTGGGCTCGGGCGAGCGCGTGCAGAAATACGCCGCGCGGATCGAGGCCTTCGGAACCGTCGATGAAACGAACGCGGTGATCGGCGTCGCCAGGCTTTCGACGGCGAACGAACTCGACGCCATGCTGGCGCGAATCCAGAACGACCTCTTCGATCTGGGCGCCGACCTCTGCGTGCCCGAGGACGGCAGCGAGCGGGCGCAAAAGGCGCTGCGCATCACGCAGGTCCAGGTCGACAGGCTCGAGCACGAAATCGACGCGATGAACGAAAGGCTGCAACCGCTGCGATCGTTCGTGCTGCCGGGCGGCAGCCCCGCGGCCGCGCATCTGCATGTCGCACGCACGGTGTGCCGGCGGGCCGAGCGGCTGATGGTCAAGCTCGCGCAAGACGAGCCCGTCGGCGAGGCGGCGCTCAAATACGCCAACCGGCTCTCGGACTTTCTCTTCGTCGCGGCACGGGCGGCAAACCTCGGCAACGGCGGCGACGTCTTGTGGATTCCCGGCGGCAACCGGTGAGGCTGATGCCTGCCCTTTCCTCCCCTGTTCTTACGGGGGAGGTGGCCGAGGCGTGAGCCGAGATCGGAGGGGGGAAGTGGCGACGCAGAGCGCTTCATCCGCCCCCTCCGTCTCGCCACAATCGATCGTGCAGTATCATCCGGTCACTGCCGGCTCGACACCTCCCCCGCGAACTCGCGAGGGAGGAAAGATGAGGCGCTATCAGGAGACGGCGCTCGCTGGTATCAAGCGACGCCCGCGCGTGTTCAAAGGAGTCTAATCGATGCGCAAACTGACAGTCGCTCTCTTTGTGATCGCGCTCGCGCCGTTCGCCAACGGCATTGCGGCGGCGGACGATTTATATACGGATGGCGTCACGCGCGCGGAGTTGATGGTCATTCTCTCCGGCTACGGCATGACGGTGAAGGATACGACGGAGCGGGAATCCGATCCGTGGCTTCAGGCGCATACGCCCAAGGGCGTGCTCTTCTACGTCAACATGTACGAGTGCAGCGGCAGCGGCCAGGACGGCCAGCGCTGCGGGCTCATTCAGTTTCAGGCGCAATGGCAGAACGCGAAGAGCAACATCAAGGCGAGCGACATCAACGCCTATAATCTCAAATTCGTCTTCGGGCGCGCCGCGCTCTCGAGCGACGGCAAGTCGGTCGTGTTCGATTATCCGATGAACATCAAGGACGGCGTCACCAAGGGCAATATGAAGAAGAACGTCGATAACTGGCTGCGCGTGCTCGACGACGTGCGCTCGACCTTCAAGGTGTTCTAGGCGATGGTCTTTGTCCCGCTTTACGACGACAATCATCTGAAATTCATTCCCTTCCAGGCAACCACTTGGGCGCTGATCGCGATCAATGTCGCGGTTTTCATCTGGCAGCAGACACTGGGACAAGACGCGGTTTCCGCCTTCGATCTCGGCGCCGGCGTGATCCCGGCGAGCCTGCTTGGCGACGTCAAACTGCCGCCGGAATTGGTGCTGACGCGTCCTGCGTTCACGCTCATCACCTATATGTTCGTGCACGGCAGCATCTGGCATCTGCTCGGCAACATGGCGTTCCTGTGGGTGTTCGGCGACAACGTCGAGGACGCGATGGGCTCGATCCGCTTTTTGTTCTTCTATTTGCTGTGCGGTGTGGCCGCGGCGTTGGCGCATACATATGCAAACCTCGGGTCGCAAGCGCCGCTGATCGGCGCGTCGGGCGCGACGGCCGGCGTGATCGCGGCCTATCTCATGCTCTATCCGCGTGTGCGCATCTGGGTGCTCGCCTTCGCGCGCATTCCACTGCGCCTTGCCGCCTGGTTCGTCATATCGTCGTGGATCGTTTTGCAGATCGTATTTCTGATGATGAGCGTGGATGGCGGGACTGCGTTGTGGGCGCATATCGGCGGCTTCGCGGCCGGCCTGATTTTGATCCCGATCTTCAAGCGACCCGGGCAACCGCTCTTCGCCGCCGGCCGGCCGGAGTAAAGCGCCTCATCTTCCCCCAGTTGAGGGGAAGATTAACTCTGCTCGCAATCCGTGCTGCAGTGCCGTTCCTGGCGGCAGCGCCAGCTATGGCCGGTTCGGCCGGATTTCTAAGGCTTTGAACAGATTGGATAATGACTGTTCGTTGACAGGTCAGAGGGCTGCACGTATTTTTTGCACCGCACAATGACCGGATAGTCGAGAGCGTGGGCCGAATTGAAGCCCCCTCGGCTCCAGCGGAGAATTCAGCCGAATGAAGGTGCTTGTCCCGATCAAGCGCGTGGTCGACTTCAACGTGAAAATACGCGTGAAGCCCGACCAGACGGGCGTCGATCTCGCCAACGTCAAGATGTCGATGAATCCGTTCGACGAGATCGCCATCGAGGAAGCCATCCGCCTCAAGGAAAAGGGCTCGGCAACCGAAATCATCGCCGTCTCGATCGGCCCGCAAGAAGCGCAAGAAACCATCCGCACGGCGCTTGCGATGGGCGCGGACCGCGGCATCCTCGTCAAAGCCGGACAAGACGTGGAGCCGCTCGCGGTCGCCAAGATCCTGGCGGCGATCGCCAAGATCGAAAATCCCTCACTCATCATCCTGGGCAAACAGGCGATCGACGACGACAGCAACCAGACCGGCCAAATGCTCGCCGCGTTGCTCGGCTGGGCGCAAGGCACGTTCGCCTCCAAGGTCGTGATTGCCGACGGCAAGGCCGAGGTGACGCGCGAGGTCGACGGCGGCCTGCAGACGGTGCGGTTGACCCTACCCGCAATCGTCACGACCGATCTACGCCTCAACGAGCCGCGTTATGCCTCGCTGCCGAACATCATGAAGGCCAAGAAAAAACCGATCGACATGAAGGCGCCCGAGGATTACGGCGTCGACGCCACGCCACGGCTCAAGGTGCTGAAAGTGACCGAGCCGCCAAAGCGCAAAGCCGGCGTCAAAGTCAAATCGGTGCAAGAGCTTGTCGACAAGCTGAAGAACGAAGCGGGGGTCATCTGATGGCCGCTCTTCTTGTCGCCGAGCACGACAACAAATCGCTCAAGGAAGCGACAGCGAAGGCGATGAGCGCCGCGCTGAAGCTCGGCGGACCTGTCGATATTCTGGTCGCCGGTTCGGGCGTAAAGGCTGTCGCCGATGCCGCGGCGAAGATCGCGGGCGCGGGCAAAGTGCTGTTGGCCGACGATCCGCAATACGCCAATCAGCTGGCCGAGCCGATGGCGGCTTTGATCCTCGAACTCGCCGGCAAATACGACGCCATCGTCACCTCGGCCTCCGCCAGCGGCAAGAATTATATGCCGCGCGTCGCGGCGGCGCTCGACGTGCCGCAGCTTTCCGAAATCGTCTCGGTCGATGGGCCGGATATTTTCACGCGGCCGATCTATGCCGGCAACGCGATGGCGCAAGTGCAAACGCCGAGCGGCGCGAAGAAAGTCATCACGGTGCGCACGACTGCGTTCAAGCCGGCCGAGCTTACCGGCTCAGCGTCCGTCGAGGCGATCGGCGCGGCAAAGAACCCCGGTGTTTCGGAATTCGTGCGCGAAGAGCTCTCGAAATCCGAACGCCCCGAGCTCGCGGCCGCCAAGATCATCATCTCGGGCGGGCGCGGCATGCAGTCGGGCGAGAATTTCCACATGCTCGAAAAGGTCGCCGATCGACTGAAGGCCGGCGTCGGCGCCTCACGCGCCGCGGTCGATGCGGGCTTCGTGCCCAACGACTATCAGGTCGGCCAGACCGGCAAGGTCGTGGCGCCCGAGCTTTACATCGCCGTCGGCATCTCAGGCGCGATCCAGCATCTGGCCGGCATGAAGGATTCCAAGGTCATCGTCGCCATCAACAAAGACGAAGAAGCCCCGATCTTCCAAGTCGCCGATTACGGCCTGGTCGCCGATCTCTTCAAGGCGATACCGGAACTCGACGACGAGTTGAAAAAGCAGGGCTATTGAGCGGTTAAGGAAGCGAAAGGTTTTTGCGTCAACCTCGAGAGGATTGAGAACGGCAACGTTCCACCACTGAAACCATATGATCATGAACCTCCAACGTATCGGCGTCATCGGTGCCGGCCAAATGGGCAGCGGCATCGCGCATGTCTGCGCGCTCGCGGGCTATGACGTCTATCTCAACGACATCCAACGCGACCGCATCGAACACGGCATCGATATCATCGGCGGCAACCTGGCGCGGCAAGTGGCGCGCGGCAAGATCTCGGACGCCGACAAAGACCGGGCGATGAAACATATCCATCCGGCGCCGTCGCTCGACGCCTTCAAGGACATCGACCTCGCGATCGAAGCAGCGACCGAGGACGAGCAGATCAAGCGCAAGATCTTCCAAGACCTTTGTCCGAAGATCTCCAAGACCGCGATGATCGCGACGAACACCTCGTCGATCTCGATCACGCGCCTTGCTGCGGTGACCGACCGGCCGGAACGCTTCATCGGCCTGCACTTCATGAACCCGGTGCCGGTGATGCAGCTCGTCGAGCTGATCCGCGGTATCGCCACCGAGGACGAGACGTTTCAAACCGTGCTCGGCCTCGTCAAGAAGCTCGGCAAGACGCCGGCGAACTCGGAAGATTTCCCGGCCTTCATCGTCAACCGCATCCTGCTGCCGATGATCAACGAGGCCGTCTACACGCTCTATGAGGGCGTCGGCAACGTCGAGGCGATCGACACGGCCATGCGGCTGGGCGCCAACCACCCGATGGGCCCGCTGCAGCTTGCCGATTTCATCGGCCTCGACACGTGCCTCTCGGTGATGCAGGTGCTCTATGAGGGCCTTGCGGACTCCAAGTACCGGCCCTGCCCGCTCTTGGTGAAGTACGTCGAGGCCGGCTGGCTCGGTCAGAAGAGCAAGCGCGGCTTCTACGATTATCGCGGCGAGAAGCCAGTGCCGACGCGCTAGTGTTGGTGTAACGTTAAGGCCATGGCCGACTTCGCCGTTCCAACGCTGCCGATGCGTGACGCGCAGGAGACGCGCGCGTTCTACGAAGCGCTCGGTTTCGTCTGCGCGTTTGAGAACCCGCCGCCGGATTCATTTTTGTTCATGGTGCGCGGCGGCGCGCGGTTGCAATTCTTCTCGGCGCACGTCGATACGAGGGCGAGCGCCCATACGTTCCATCTGTTCGTCGACGATCTCGACGAGACCTACGCCGCCTTCAAAGCCGCGGGCGTCGGCAATGTGCTGCCGATCGAACAAAAGCCCTGGGGCACGCCGGAGTTTGCGCTGGTCGACCCGAACGGAACTCTGATGCGCGTCGCGAGTCCCCAATTCGAAATCAAATGAGCGCGCCCTTGCGCTTTGCAGCCATCGGGCTCGGGCAACGCACGGCGGCCGTGTTGCGGGCGATCAAGCAGACCGGCACGTCGTTTGAACTTGTCGGCTATGCGGATCCCGCGCCCGTCGGCACGGCAATCCTCGCCGAGAACGGGATTGCGCCCGGCACACCCTTCGCCGACGAGCGCGCTCTATTGGCGGCGGGCCCGTTCGATCTGACGCTGATCGGCACGCCCAATCATTTGCACGCGACGCAATTGGCATTGACGCTGGACGGCGCGGGTCCGGTTTTCGTCGAGAAGCCGATCGTCAGAACCGAAAACGAGTCCTATGCGCTGGCAACGCGTCTGCGCGAGCGGCCTGCGCCGGCGCTCTTCGTCGGCCTCGTGATGCGTTCGGCGCCGATCGTGCGCGAGATTCTTCAGGTCGTGCGCGAAGGACATCTGGGCGCGATCGTCTCCATCGACGCGACCGAGCATCTGCCGCCCGAACACGGCGCTTATCTCGCCCGCAATTGGCGGCGAAAAGCCGAATGGGGCGGTTCATTCCTGCTCGACAAGGTGTGTCACGACTTCGACATCCTGGGCACGATCGCGGGCGCACGGGCGCAGCGCGTGGCGAGCTTCGGCGGGCGCGGCCAATTTCGTTTGGATCGCAAGGTCGGCGGCGACGTGCCGGCCTACCGCGCGTGGCCGGGCGGCTGGTCGGCGCAGGACGATGTCTTCTCCAACGACCACGACGTGACCGACACGCAAACGGCGATCGTCGAATACGCCAACGGCGTGCGCCTCGCGTTCCATGCGAGCAGCCACAGCGCCTTGCGCGAGCGGCGCTGGTATGTCGCCGGGACCGAAGGCACGCTGATCGCCGACTTGGTGCGCAACAAGCTGATGTGGCGGCGCGCTCTCGAAGCCGGTGCGCCCGTCCGGCACAATTATCCGGTCGACGAGATCAACCACAACGGCGCCGACGTCGCGATGGCGCAGGATCTCGTAGACGCGCTCGCCGGCCGCGCGAAATTTCCGGTGACGGCGAACGATGCGATTGAAGCCGGCCTCACGGTCATGGCGATCGACAAGGCGATGCTATCGGGTCAGGTCGTCGACTGTGCAGCGATGTGGCAGCGCCTCGATACGGCGAGCGGCGGGCTGTCTGATTGACTGCCGCATGAAGCGTCTTTCCTCCCCTGCGGTTGCGGGGGAGGTGGCGGAGCGTAGCGACGACGGAGGGGGGAAGTGGTGCGCGCCAGACTTCCCCCCTCCGCCCTCGGCTTCGCCTCGTGCACCTCCCCCGCAACCGCAGGGGAGGAAAGAGCGACTCAACGTTCGCCGCTCGCGCTCAACACGAGGTCGGCGGCTTTCGCGTCGTCCCAGTCGGCGGGACCGATGAGGCGGCCGCGGTCGAGGCCGTCGCGGTCGATCAGGACGGTCGTCGGCAAGCCCGGAATCTTGAACGCCTCCTGAGCCGCCATCGTCGGGTCGACATAGACGTCAAGGTGGCGAATGTCGTTCTCGGCAAAGAAACGTTTGACGGCATCGACGCCACCGCGATCGATGCTGAGCGCAATGATCTTGACGCCGGAAGGTTTGAGCTGCTCCTGCAGACGGTCGAGCGACGGCAGTTCGCGAATACACGGCAAGCACCAGGTCGCCCAAAGATTCACCAACACGACATGACCGCGAAAGTCGGCAAGGGTCAGGCGGCGGCGTTCACCATCCTCGAATGAGATCGCGGGCGCGACTGCGCCATCGGAGCGCGCGGCGAATTTCTCGACGCCGCCCAAGGGTGCGTCCGCACCCTCATCGGCTTGTTCCCAAAGCAGGTAGATTGCTGCTAAACCGGCCGCCAATATGACGGCAATAAGGCCTCTGAAGATCGTGCGTGTGGTCCACATCATTCCACTGGTTTGCCCTTCCCGTGCAAGGCGCGCAACCGCATGACCACAAACCGGATGTGGGGCGGGCGCTTTGGGCGCGGCCCGGCGGCGATCATGGAGGAAATCAACGCTTCGATCGCCTTCGACCAACGGCTTTATGCGCAAGACATCGCCGCGTCAAAGGCGCATGCCCGCATGCTGGCGGCGCGGCAAATCATCGCCAAGGCGGACGCCGAAGCCATTACCGCCGGATTGGACCGCATCAAAGCCGAGATCGATCAAGGAACGTTCACATTTTCGCGCTCGCTCGAAGACATCCACATGAACGTCGAGGCGCGGCTCAAGGAGCTGATCGGCGAGCCGGCCGGGCGTCTGCACACCGCCCGCTCGCGCAACGATCAAGTGGCGACGGATCTTAGGCTTTGGGTACGCGACGAGATCGACGCGCTCGACCAGGCGCTGAAGGGGTTTCAGGTGGCGCTGGTGAACCAGGCGCGCACTCACGCCGATACCATCATGCCCGGGTTCACGCATTTGCAGACCGCGCAGCCGATCACCTTCGGTCATCACATGCTGGCTTACGTCGAAATGGCGGCGCGCGATCGCGCGCGTTTTGCGGCGGCACGCGTGCGTACAAACGAGAGCCCGCTCGGCGCCGCGGCGCTCGCCGGGACATCGTTTCCAATCGACCGGCAACAAACGGCGAAGGAGCTCGGCTTCGCGGGGCCCATGCGCAATTCGCTCGATGCGGTTTCGGCACGCGATTTCGCGCTCGAATTCCTAGGCGCGGCGGCGATTTGCGCGACGCATCTGTCGCGGCTGGCCGAAGAGATCGTTTTGTGGTGCTCGCCCGGATTCAAATTCGTCCGGCTCTCGGATGCCTTCACCACGGGTTCTTCAATCATGCCGCAAAAGCGCAATCCCGATGCGGCCGAGCTCGTGCGCGCCAAGTCGGCGCGCGTCACCGGCGCGTTGATGACGCTCTTGGGCGTGATGAAGGGACTGCCGCTCACTTATGCAAAGGACATGCAGGAAGACAAGGAAGCCGTGTTCGATGCGGCCGACAACCTCGCGCTGTCGCTCGCGGCGATGACCGGCATGGTCGAAGATTTGCAGCCCGACGAGGTCGCGATGCGCCGCGCGGCCGGCGAGGGATTTTCGACGGCGACCGATCTTGCCGATTGGCTGGTGCGTGCGCTCAAAAAGCCGTTCCGCGAGGCACATCACGTCACCGGACGCATTGTCGCGATGGCCGAAGCGCGCGGTTGCAGGCTTGAAGAGCTGAGCCTTAAAGAGCTTCAATCCGTCGAACCCGGGATCACCGGCGACGCACTATCGGTATTGTCGCTCGACGCGTCGGTTGCGTCGCGATCGAGCTTCGGCGGGACGGCGCCGCAAAACGTAAAGGCCCAAGTCGAGTATTGGCAGGAGCAACTCAAATGATCGTTCGCCTCATGATCGCCGGCCTCTTGATCGCAACCATCGGCCTTGCCGGTTGCGGCAAAAAAGGCCCGCTGGAACCGCCGAAGTTTTCGCCGTCGATCGTCGCGACGCACTGAGCGACGCATGATTGCTGGATGACTCATTTCGCCTATCGCGCCGGCGTGCTGCACGCCGAAGACATTCCCGTCCCGGAAATCGCCGGGACTGTCGGCACGCCGTTCTATTGCTATTCGACGGCCGCTCTCGAACGACAATTCCGTGCCTTTGCGGAGGCGATGCCGAAAGGCGCGCTTATCGCCTACGCGGTCAAGGCGAACGGCAATCTGGCGGTCATTCGAACGCTTGCGCGACTTGGCGCCGGAGCCGATGTCGTCTCGATCGGCGAATTGAAACGAGCGCTGGCGGCGGGCATTCCCGCCTCCAAGATCGTCTTCTCGGGCGTCGGCAAAACCAGACCCGAAATGGCATACGCGCTCGATGCAGGTCTTCATCAATTCAACGTCGAGGGCGAGGGCGAACTCGAAGCGCTCAACGAGGTCGCGCTCTCGAAGAACGCCGTTGCGCCCGTTGCGCTGCGCGTCAATCCGGACGTCGATGCGAAGACGCACGCGAAGATTTCAACGGGGAAAGCCGAAAATAAATTCGGTATTCCGTGGACCAAGGCGCGCGCGGTGTACGCCCGCGCGAAGTCCATGCCCGGCATCAAAATCGTCGGCGTCGATGTTCACATTGGCAGCCAAGTCACAGACCTTGAACCGTTTCGCGCGGCCTTCGTTCGCGTCGGCGAACTTGTGCGGTTGTTGCGAGCGGACGGGCATAACATACGGCGGATCGATCTCGGCGGCGGCCTCGGCGTGCCTTACAGGGACGGCGAAATTCTACCACCGCCGAAAGACTACGGTGCCATGGCACACCAAGCCGTCGGCGATCTCGATGTCGAACTGATCGCCGAACCCGGACGCTTTATGACGGCGAGCGCCGGTATTCTGGTGACGCAAGTCCTCTACGTTAAGGAGAGCGAGAGCAAGCGCTTCGCCGTCCTCGATGCCGGCATGAACGACCTCATCCGCCCGGCGCTTTACGAAGCGTGGCACGACATCGTTACCGTCCAGGAACCAGGCCCCGGAGCGGCGCGGTTTGCCTATGACGTCGTCGGCCCGGTCTGCGAAAGCACGGATATGTTCGCGCGAGATCGTGAATTGCCCAAGCTTGCGCCAGGCGACCTCGTCGCTATCCTCACGGTCGGCGCCTATGGCGCGGTTCTGGCATCAAGCTACAATGCGAGGCCCTTGGCCCCGGAAATCTTGGTCAAGGGCGGAGATTTCGCCGTGGTGCGTCCGCGGCCGACGATCGAGGCCATGATGGCCGAGGAACGCACGCCGGCATGGCTCAAAACATAAAGCCGCCCGCAATTCGAGGTCGAGAGTGACGGCCGAGTTCGACGACGACGATCTTGCCAATCAACCACGCGGCCTGCCGCGGCCAGTGCGGATGCGCGTCGGGCTAAGCTGGTGGGTGTTGGCAACCGAGCGGCTGTGGCCGGCACTGTGGCCCTCGAGCGGCATCATCGGCGTCTTCTTGATCCTGGCGCTCGCGAACGTGTTTTCGGCACTGCCGGAGTGGCTGCATTTGACGACGCTGATCGCGTTCGTCGCGGCGATCGTGGGCGCCATCATCTGGTCGCTACGCGAAGCGGCGATGCCGACGCGCGGGCAGGCCCTGCGGCGGCTGGAACTATCGAGCGGGCTCGAGCATCGTCCCTTGACGGCGCTGGAAGATCATCCGGCCGTCGACGACACCGGCGACACCGACACGTTATGGCGGGCACATCGCCGGCAGATCGTTCGGCGCATCCATAATTTGCGCGTCGCTTGGCCGAAGCTCAGCCTTACCGAGCGCGACCCCTACGCATTGCGTGTGCTGCTCGTGCTCGTGTTGCTGGCGATGCTGGTCGCCAACTGGGCGGAGGTGCCACGGCGGCTGGAGGCCGCCCTTTCACCGGGGTTCGCGCAAGGACACGCGCCGGCAACATTCGAAGCCTGGGTCACACCGCCCACTTACACGGGTGATGCGCCGCGGCACCTAACGGCAGCCACGCGGCCATCGCTCGGCAGCACGAACGACATCATCAATGTTCCGGCGGGCTCGGAACTCACCGTGCGCACACATGGCGAAGTCTCGGCCGTCTTGCGATTGGGCTCGCTGGGCCACTCCGCTCCCGATCCGCAACGGCCCGACTTCATCGCCGCCGGTGGCGATGCCCGCGACGCGAAAATTCGCATCACCAAGGATATGAGCGTTCGGCTGACCTTGAGCGCGGTCATGGTTTCGCAGTGGCGCTTTCGTGCCGTCGCCGACGGGCCACCGCAAATATCCTTCAAGACGCCAATCGCCGTGACGCAATCGCAATCGTTGCGCTTCAACTACCAGGTCAAGGACGACTACGGCGTCGCCAGCGCGCAAGCGACGATCGCGCTGGATAATCAGGCCCGCCGAGCGAGCGACTTGCACATCGATCCAATTCGATCTGCCGTTGCCGCCGGCGCCGGCACGCCAGGGCGAGGCGACCATCTTCAAGGATTTGACGGCGCATGTGTGGGCCGGACTTCCGGTCGTCGTGACATTGCAGGCGAAAGACGAACGCGGTCAGATGGCGCAGTCGAAACCGATGCGCATCACGCTGCCCGAGCGCAAATTCGGCAACGCGCTCGCCCGCGCGCTGATCGAGCAGCGCAAATCTCTGGCGCGAGATCCCTCAAGCGCCCCGGTCGTCGCCAAGGCCCTCGACGCCTTGTCCGTGGCGCCCGAGCGCTTCATGCCGGACGTTCGAAATTACCTCGCGCTGCGCGCCGTCTATTTTCTCGTCTCACGCACCAAGGGCGCGAACGAAATCGCCAACGCTCAGCAATTGCTGTGGGACCTGGCACTGCGGCTCGAGGAAGGCGACACGCCGCAAGCGCAGGCCGAACTGCGCGCCATACAACAACAGCTGATGGAGGCGTTGGCGCGAGGCGCGCCGGATCAGGAGATCTCACGCCTCTTGGCTCAACTGCGCTCGGCGATCGAGCGCACGATGAAGGCGATGGCCGATCAGGCACAGAACCAAGGCGCGACAATCCGCGATCCGAGCGTTCGCGCGCTAAGGCCGCAAGATCTGCAGACGATGCTCGATTCAATCCAAAACCTGGCGCGGCAAGGCTCGGGAGCCGCCGCCCAACAAATGCTGTCGCAGCTGCAAAATATGCTCGAGAACATGCAGGCGATGGGCTCAGCGCAAATGTCGCCGGAACAAAAAGCCGCGAGCCAGGCGCTGGAAAAACTCGGCGATATGATCGGACAGCAGCGCGGTCTGATGGACAAAACATTCCGCGAGCAAACGGCGCGCGAGGACCCGGAGCACCCCGGACCGCCGGCGAGCGGGCGAAATCAACAATTGTCCGGCGAGCAAACGACTCTGGGGCAACAATTGTCGCAGATGATGAAGCAGCTGGGGCAAGGCAAAAACGTGCCGGACGCGCTGAGCGAGGCGCAACACTCGATGGCGCGAGCTGCGGAGGACTTGGCGCAAGGCCGCTTGGGCTCGGCCGGCGAGAGCCAACAAAAAGCGATCGATCAATTGCGACGCGGCGGCCAAGCGGTCGCGCAGCAATTGCTGCAGCAGATGGCGCGTCAAGGCGGCATGATGAAGGGCGACGGTCCGGGCTCGGGCGAGGACGAAGATCCGTTCGGTCGGCCACAGGCAAGCTATGGCCCATCATACGGCGAGTCCGTGCGCGTACCCGACAAGGTGGATATTCAAAAGGCGCGCGAGATTCTGGAAGAACTGCAACGGCGTGCGGCGGAGCGCGGCCGGCCGACCTACGAACTCGATTATCTCGATCGTCTTTTGCGGCGGTTTTGAGCGTCAGCGCTTCTTGCCGAGAGCCTGATCAACCACGGTGCAAATCGCGGCGATCGTAAAGGGCTTGGAGACCACCTTGTGCACGAGATCGCTCAACCCTTGGGCGCGCTCAAGCTGGTGCTCGTGGCCCGACATGATGACGATGCGGATCTTGGGATAGTCGCGGCCTACAAGCAACGCGAGTGCAATCCCATCCATGATCGGCATGTCGATATCGGTGAGCAACAAATCGAAGCGCTGCTTGCGCAAGTGATCGACGGCCTCCGAACCATCCTGCGCCATGACGACTTCGTGCCCACGCTGAGCCAGGCCGCGCGCGATGAATTCCCGAAGCGCCAACTCGTTCTCCGCGACCAAGATTTTCGCCATTCGGGCCGTCACAAGCTCACTCGCCCTTCAGAATAGCGACAAACGGCAGGCCCCGATACTTGTGAGCGTGATCCATCCCATAACCGACAACGAAGGCCGGCGGGCAGGCAAATCCCGCGAAATCAGCACGAGAGGCACCGCTCCGGCCACTCGTTTTGTCGAGAAGCACGCAGGTGTGGACGGCGGCGGCCCCTTTGGCCTTCATGTGGGCCTTGGCGAAGGCAACCGTGCGCCCGCTGTCGAGGATATCGTCGATCAGGAGCACATGACGCCCGGCGACCTCGACCTCGACGTCGCGCAGCAGGCTCACGGTGCCCGAAGACGAGGTACCGAGGCCGTAGCTTGCCAAGGTCATGAAATCGACGTCGGGATTGAGGCCATGGGCCGTCAAGGCACGTATGAGATCGGCGGCAAAAATGAAGCTGCCTTTGAGGATCGCAACAGCGGCGAAATCCTTGGGCATCGTGCCGGCGATTTCATACGCCAGCCTATCGAGCCGCGATTCGATCGCGTCCGAGGTAAATAGCGGCTCGAGGTGAGCTGCGTCACCCATCGGGCCCGAGGCGAATTACGATTTCGGCCGTGTCCGCCGGTGGGCTTTCAAGACGTGCGCTGAACGGCTCACGCTGGTGGCCAGCCAATTTCGGCTGGTCCGGGAGCACCGTCCAACGGTAGAGTTCGCGCTTGTTCTGGTCGAGTACCCGCAAATCGAGCTTTGGGACGGACCGTTCGCGGTCGGTGACGTTGATGATCTCACCCTTAATGGCGATCACGGGCACGCCGTTTGCCAATTCTTGGCTCGTCCGGGCGACGATATCGAAGCCGCGGGTGTTCACCGGTACGCCGAACCAGGCATAGGCTCGCGCAGCAGGCGGAAAGGCGGTTGCGATCTCGGTGCGCAAACTGACGCCGGCCAAGGCTATCCCGGCAACAATAGCGACTAGGATCAACCAAGCGACAGCGCGGCGCGAACTCGCCCGCTGCGCGTCGTCACGCGGCGACGGCGCCGCTAGAGCCGGCGATTGCACCCGCGGGATCGGCTGGGAGATCGATCCAGGCGGCGGCGGAAGCATGCGGGATTTGTCGGTAACCGGGCCGTGGGGGACCTGCGGCTCGTCAATGAGCACCGGCTTGGGCAGCTCGGGCGCGGCCTCTTGGAACCAAGCATGCGTGCAGCGCGCACAACGAACCTGGCGGCCTGGCGGTTGAACGACACCGGCTTCCAGCAGATAGCGCGTTGCACAACGGGGGCAGGTAATTATCATCCCAGGCTTAAGCCCGTATCGATTCTGGACTTTCTGGCACAACCTCCAGGCCCCTGCAAGCAAGGTCGAGACCCAGCATCAAGCCCTAACCCATTAACCGAAAAGGAATAATCTGTGGTCCGCTTCGAGAATGTCGGCATGCGCTACGGCCTTGGGCCGGAGGTGCTGCGCGACATCAGCTTCTCGCTCGAACCCGGCGCCTTTCATTTGCTGACGGGGCCGTCGGGTGCTGGCAAGACATCGCTCTTGAAACTGATCTACCTCGCCGAACGCCCGTCGCGTGGCATGATTTCGATGTTCGGACGCGATACCGGGACGATGCCGCGCGAAGAACTGCCGCCGCTGCGCCGGCGGATCGGCGTCGTTTTCCAAGATTTCAGGCTGCTCGATCATTTGACCGTTCTTGAGAACGTGGCCTTGCCGCGACGCGTGATGGGTCAAACCGAGGCGCAGTATCACGCCGACGTCGAAGAACTTTTGGCGTGGGTTGGACTCGGCAATCGCTTGAACGCGAAACCGCCGACATTGTCGGGCGGTGAGAAACAACGCGTGGCGATTGCCCGTGCCGTGGTGGCAAAGCCCGAGCTGCTGCTCGCCGACGAACCGACCGGCAACGTCGATCCCGACATCGGCGGACGCATCATGCGGTTGTTCATCGAGTTGAACCGGCTCGGGACAAGCATGCTGATCGCGACGCACGATCAACGCATCATCGAGCGACTGCCGGCGACGCGCGTGCTCAAATTGTCGGAAGGCCGGCTCGCGACAACAAACGAACCGCTGCAGCCCGAGGCGATGCGCGCATGAACGGCATCAACACCGCGTCTGGCTTGATGCCGCCGGACAGTGCGTCCGGCACAACTCTGCACACGATCGTCGCGGTGATGAGCTTCCTTGCCTGCCTTACGCTCGGCGCGGTGCTGACCTTGAGCCGGCTCGCGTCGGAATGGACCGAGGGATTGTCCGGCTCGGTCACCGTGCAACTCTTGCCGTCGCCGCAAATCGGCGGCGACGATCAACTCAGCGACGCATTGCGCATTACGCGTGCCTGGCCTGGCATTTTTGCCGCTCGCGCGCTCAGCCGCGACGAAGCGATGGGCCTTCTTGAGCCTTGGCTCGGCGAAGGCAACGTGCTGGCCGACTTACCGGTGCCGCAACTCATCGAGGTGACGCTGACGCCGGGACGGCAAGTCAACCTGCAGGGTCTCTCGAAGTCTCTCAACGAAAATGTGCCCGGCGCACACCTCGATGATCATCAACGCTGGAATCGCGAACTCGCGTCATTTGCCGCGTCGTCGGAAGCCGTCGGTTGGGCGGTGCTGCTGTTGATCACATTGGCGACCCTCGCGATTGTGATCTTCGCCACGCAAGCGGGGTTGCAAGCACACCGCGAGATTGTCGAGGTCGTGCATATGATCGGTGCGCGCGACGTTTTTATCGCCGGCGAATTTCAGCGCCATTTCATGTGGCTGGGATTGCGCGGCGGTTTGATGGGCTTGGGACTTGCGACCGCGACGCTCATCGCGATCAGCTTGATGTGGAATAGCCGCGACGCACCGGTGGGGGCGCAGTATCTGCCGCAATTCGTCAGCGCGCCGCAGCATTATATTTGGCTGTTGCTGGTCCCGGCCATCACCGGACTGATCGCGATGTTTACCGCACGAATGACCGTGCTGCGAGTTCTCGGCCGCATGCCATGAAGATCGTGCTCATCGATCGCGACGGCGTGCTCAACGAAGATCGTGCGGACTACGTGAAGCATCCGGGGGAATTGGTGCTGATTTCGAGAGTGGGCGAAGCGATCGCCCGCCTCAACGGTGCAGGCATCAAAGTCGCGGTCGTCAGCAATCAATCGGCGATCGGGCGAGGCATTATTTCCCCGGACATGCTCGAACAAATCAATGGACGATTGTTGTCGGAGCTCGCGAGGGCGGGCGCCAAAATCGACCTATTTCTCGTCTGCACGGACGCGCCCGGCAGCCCGAGCGAACGGCGCAAGCCCGCACCCGGAATGCTGCGCGAGGCGTTGAGTCACTTTCGGATGGTGCCCGCCGACGCCGTGATGATCGGCGACCAATTGTCGGATTTGCGCGCGGCAAAGGCGGCCGGCGTTGCCAGATTCCTGGTGCGAACCGGAAAAGGGGCGCAAACTCAGGCATCGGGCCTGCCGGCGGACATCTTGCCTGTCTCGGTCTATGATTCCCTAATGGAGGCGGCGGTATCCCTGGTGCCCATCGCTTGAGGCGCCGCCGAGGAGAGCAATGCGGTGAGCGGGTCGCGGTCCGTAAGTTGGCGATTGATGAGCCTGGCGACACGGTTGGTGATCGCCATCGCCATCGCGGCTGCGTTGGGGTTTCCCGTGTTCGTTTGGTCGCTGGCGCGCGAGACAATCGAGCCGGCGCCGGCCGACGGCATCGTGGTGCTGACCGGCGGCGAGGATCGCCTTCCGGCCGCCGTGAAGTTGTTGCAGGCACACAAGGGCAACCGCCTTTTGATCTCCGGCGTGCACCAAGAAACGACGCGCAAGGAATTGCTCGAGCGCGTCGGCGGTGACCCGAGCCTCTTTAGCTGCTGCGTGGATCTGGGGCGAAGTGCAGGCAATACGATCGGCAACGCCGGCGAAACCGCGGCGTGGGCGGCCGAGAACGACTATCACTCGATCATCGTCGTAACGGCGAGTTATCACATGCCGCGCACGTTGCTCGAACTTCAGGCCGTCTCTCCGAAGCTGCAATTCGTCGCCTATCCTGTGTTTCCGGAACACGTGAAACTCGACCATTGGTGGAACGACCCGCAAACGTCGGGCGTGTTGATAGCGGAATACGGCAAATACCTTGCTTCGCAGGTGCGGGTGAAGGCGGCAACGACCTTTGGCCTAACGACAGCCGCCACACCGAATTCGCCGACGATCGAGCACGGCTCGACGGCGCCGATCCACGCAAACGGCGCCGAGAGCGCCGGCGCTTCGAGCAAATAGGCGGCGCGGCGATCAACGGCATGGTACGGCTCGCGTGATCCTTCTGCGTTCGCTGGTCTTTCAAATCTACTTCTGGCTCGTTGCCGCGGCGATGAACATCGCCTGGCTGCCGTCCCTCGTTCTGCCGCGGCGATACTGCGTGCTCGGCATGGAGTTGTGGGTGGCCGCGAGCTTTTGGGGGCTCAAACACATCGCCGGCCTCGAGTATGAAATCCGCGGGCGAGAAAACATTGCCCCGGGCGCCGCGATCTATGCCATCAAGCATCTGTCGATGTGGGAGACGATGGCGTCGCAAATCCTGCTGCACGATTGTGCGTTGATCATGAAGCGCGAGCTGACGTGGATTCCGCTCTACGGCTGGTACTCGATCAAGAGCAGACAGATCATCGTCGACCGCGGCGGCCACGCGAAAACGATGCGCTCGCTTCTCAGGAGCGCCAAAGAGCGCGTGGGTGAAGGGCGGCCGATCGTGATTTTTCCGGAAGGCACGCGCAAACCGCCGGGCGCGCCGCCCGACTACAAACCCGGCGTCGCGGGACTCTACGGCACGCTCGGTGTTCCTTGCATTCCCGTCGCGCTCAACTCGGGCTTGTTCTGGCCGCGCCGCGGTTTCTTGCGAAAGCCCGGCAAGATCGTCGTCGAGTTCCTGCCGGCGATGCCGCCCGGCCTGAAGCGCGAGCCGTTCATGAGCGAACTCGAGCGGCGGATCGAAAGCGCTACGAAGCGGCTGTTGCAGGAAGGCGGCTGGTCGCCGACGCCGGCAAATAACGCTCTTGCCTAGTCGCTGAGATTTACCAACTCCTGCAAGGTGTTAGAAAACACCACTCCGGAACATAAAGTGAACATTTTCTTGTCTGGTTAGGTTTCTTCAGGTACGCTCAGCGGACAATTGGGAACTACAAAAAATGCAGGATTTGGCGGGGATCTCCAATCAGATCTGGGATCTAAAGTACCGGCTCAAGACGGCCGAGGGAGAGCCGCTGGACGAATCCGTCGAGGATACCTGGTCGCGTGTCGCCCTCGCCGTATCGGCCGCTGAAACGACCCAGGCGCGGAAACAATGGGCCGGTGAGTTCGTCAAAATCCTGAAGGACTTCCGGTTCCTGCCGGCAGGCCGGGTTGTGGCCGGCGCGGGGTCTGGCCGCGCGGTCACGCTCTTCAACTGCTTCGTGATGGGGACGATCGGCGACGACATGCGCTCGATCTTCGACAACCTCAAAGAAGCGGCGCTGACGATGCAGCAGGGCGGCGGCATCGGTCATGACTTCTCGACGTTGAGGCCCTCCGGCGCGGAGGTGAAGGGCGTCGGCGCCGATGCCTCGGGCCCGGTGTCCTTCATGGACGTGTGGGACGCGATGTGCCGAACGATCATGTCGGCCGGCGCGCGACGCGGCGCGATGATGGCGACGCTACGCTGCGATCATCCCGACATCGAAGCTTTCATCGAAGCCAAGCGCGACAAGGAACGGCTGCGCAATTTCAATTTGTCGGTACTCGTGACCGACCCGTTCATGAACGCGGTGAAACGCGACGAGCCGTGGGATTTGGTGTTCGGCGGTAAAGTCTATCGCACGGTGTCGGCGCGCGGTCTGTGGGACCGCATCATGGCGTCGACCTATGCCTATGCCGAGCCCGGCGTCATCTTCATCGATCGCATCAACCAACGAAATAATCTTTGGTACGCAGAGCAAATCTCGGCGACGAATCCGTGCGGCGAACAACCGTTGCCGGCTTACGGCGCTTGCCTGCTCGGCTCCGTCAATCTTGCGAAACTGATCAAGCAGCCTTTCAGCGCCGAAGCCGCGCTCGATGAAGCCGAACTCGACCAAATCGTCCGCGTCGCGGTGCGCTTTCTCGACGACGTGATCGACGTTTCGAATTACCCGCTGCCGCCGCAAGAGAAAGAAGCGAAGGCCAAGCGGCGCATCGGTCTCGGCGTTACAGGGCTTGCCGACGCGCTCATCATGTGCCGGGCGCGCTACGGCCAGCCGGATTCGATCAATCTGATCGAGCGCTGGTTCAAGGTGCTGCGGCGCTCGGCCTATCTCGCGTCGAGCGAATTGGCGGCCGAAAAAGGCGCCTTCCCGCTCTTCGACCGCGTAAAATTCTTGAGCGGCCCGACCGTCGCCGCACTCGATGCCGACGTGCGCCAAGCCATCGCCGAGCGCGGCATTCGCAATGCGCTCCTGACCTCGATCGCGCCCACCGGTACGATTTCGCTGCTTGCGGACAACGTGTCGAGCGGGATCGAGCCGGTTTTCGCCTACCGCTATACGCGCAAAATCACGCAGGCCGACGGCTCGCGGCGCGACGAACCGGTCGAGGACTTCGCTTATCGGCTTTATCGCGAGACGTTCGGCGATGAGGCGTTGCCGAGCTATTTCGTCAACGCACAGGATCTGACGCCCGAAGCGCATCTGGCGGTCCAGGCTGCCGCACAGAAATACATCGACAGCTCGATCTCGAAGACGGTGAATTGCCCGCGCGACATCGCCTTCGAGGCATTCAAGAGCGTCTACATGCGCGCCTACGAACTGGATTGCAAAGGTTGCACGACGTGGCGGCCCAACGACATCACCGGCGCCATCCTCAGCCTTGACGAGTCGCGGCGCAGCACGCCCACGCCGAACGCCATAGCGACGGCCGCCGTGCCGGAGGTTCTGCCTCCCGCGCCTGCGGTCCGCCCGCGGCCGGCGGTGGGCGAAGGCGGCGTCGTCTATATGACAAAGCCGCTCGACCGCCCCGAAGCACTGCCGGGCACGACCTACAAATTGCGCTGGCCGGAATCCGATCACGCGATCTACATCACCATGAACGATGTGGTGGAGGGCGGCCGCCGGCGGCCATTCGAGATCTTCATCAATTCGAAGAATATGGAGCATTACGCCTGGACGGTCGCACTCACACGCATGATCAGCGCGGTCTTCCGGCGCGGTGGCGACGTCTCGTTCGTGGTGGAGGAATTGAAGGCCGTGTTCGACCCGCGCGGTGGGCAATGGATGAACCGTCAGTATGTGCCCTCGCTCCTGGCGGCGATCGGCGGCGTCATCGAAGAACACATGCTCGCGATCGGTTTTCTCGGCCGCCCCATCTCGCCAATGGACGAGGCACCGCGAAAGGTGGCGGGACTTGAAGGCGAAATTGTCGCCGCACCGGCGGGCGATTCCAGCACTGGTTCGACTTCAACCCCCGCGGGCGGCAACCTCCGCCCGGCATCAACAATCCAGGGCTTCAAATTCTGTCCCCGCTGCAGCAATCCCAGCTTCATTCGCATTGAGGGTTGCGACACCTGCATGAATTGCGGTTACTCGCGCTGCAGCTGAAACGCCAGCCGGACCGCCGCCGCTCCATGCGCAATCTCCTCGCCGATATTTGGATGCGGTTGCGCGCCGGGCTTACGGCCGTTTGGGTATTCGTGCCGATCGCGCTCATTGCACTTTTGCTTGCCGGCTATACCTGGTGGTGGCAGCAAGTCGCGGACGGCGTGCGCTCAAGTGCCGGCCAATTCCAGATCGACCAGCGCGCGCAAGGGCGCGAAGCTCTGTGGGACGATCTCGATGTCAGCGGCTTTCCCTATCGCGTCGAGGCGCAATTCGACGCTCCACGCATCACGGCACCCGATCGGGGCTTCGCCTGGGACGGCAAATCCGTCGTGCTCGACGTTCAGCCCCTCAGGCCTCGTCATATCGGGCTGAACTTCCAGGGCCATCAGCATCTGCTCTACGCCAAAGACGGAAGGCTCATCGAAGGCGGCGCCGACGCGACCAAGGCGCTGGTCAGCATCGTTGCCGGGCCATCCGGCGCCGAAGAGGTCGGACTCGCTATCGAAGGGCTATCGGGCCAAGGCGATTGGGACGCGAGACACATCGAACTCGTCGTGCAAAATGCGACGGCAACTGCTCGCCTTGCGGACGAGGTGGTCGACGCCGCCACGCCTCCGATTGCACTCACGGCAACGTTGAACAATATCGCCCTGCGCGGCGACCTCGCCTTACCGCTCGGCCCGACGATCACGCTTGTCGACCTGCAAGCACGTTTCAAATTCCCCGGCACGCCGGCGGAGGGGGCAAGCACAACCCTGCTCGCAGCATGGCGCGCCACGCACACGCCAATCGAGATCCTGAATTTCAATCTGGACTGGGGCGGCGTCACGCTGGTGGCACGTGGCGAACTCAAGCTCGACGCTCTCGCTCGGCCGGAAGGCAGATTGCAGCTCAAGATCGGCAATCATCGCCGGTTGCTCGAGGTACTGATTGCCGAGGGCTGGATCAATCCTGAGGCGCAAACAGGCATTGCGGCGGCGCTCAACACACTTGCCTTCATGAGCGGCGATCCCGAGCGGCGCGTCGACGTCGCTGTCCGGTTCGTCGACGGCAGTGCCTATCTCGAGTTCTTTGGGCTGGTGCCGATTCGCGTCGGTCAGGTCGGCCCGCTCTTCGGTCCGATACAACACTAGCCAACACGGCCGGCTCCGGATTAGGGCGTTTTCGTGTTGCGTCCGAAATTCGGCGCCGCGGTGTCTTGGCCGGCCGCGATGATCGAGCGGCGAATGGCGCGCGTGCGCGTGAAGAGCTCGAACAACATCTCGCCATCGCCCCAGCGGATGGCGCGTTGAAGGGCGGAAAGGTCTTCGGAGAACCGCCCTAGGACTTCGAGCACGGCCTCGCGATTGTTCAAGAAAACGTCGCGCCACATCACCGGATCGGAGGCGGCGATGCGCGTGAAGTCGCGAAAGCCGCCGGCCGAGAACTTGATGATTTCGCCCTGGGTCACCTGCTCTAGATCGTCGGCGGTGCCGACAATATTGTAAGCGATCAAGTGCGGCAGATGGCTGGTGATCGCAAGCACGAGGTCGTGGTGTTTGGAATCCATGACTTCGACACGCGAACCACAACCGCGCCAGAACTCGATGAGCGTCGACAGCGCCTGCTCATCCGTGCCGGGCACCGGCGTCAGAATGCACCAACGGCCGTCGAAGAGTTCGGCGAAGCCCGCGTCGGGTCCAGAATGCTCCGTCCCCGCAATCGGATGACCGGGGATGAAATGAACGCCTTCGGGAATATGTGGCCCCACGTCGCGGATCACGGCCGTCTTGACCGAACCGACGTCGCTGACGATCGCGCCCGGTTTGAGCGCCGGCCCAATCGCGGCGGCGGCGGCCTGGAGCGCGCCGACGGGCGTGCACAAAATCACGAGGTCGGCGCCGCGCGCCGCATCGGCGGCCTCCGCGTGCATCGAATCGCAGAAGCCGAGTTCCGCGGCGCGAGCGCGGGTTTCCGGCGAGCGGGCATGCCCGGCGATATGCGCGGCAAGTCCGCCGCGCCGCATTGCGTGAGCGAGCGAGCTGCCGATCAGGCCAACACCGATCAGTGCGACCTTGGTGAAGAGCGGCGCGGTGCGCGTCATTTCGCCCTCATGAAATCTTCGAGCGCGGCGGCGACCAAGCGGTTGGCTTCCTCGGTTCCGACCGACAGACGCAAACAAAGCGGCAAGCCATAAGCAGCAACGCCGCGCAGGATCAAACCGCGCTGCAACAAGAACGCATCGGCCTTGGCGGCGGTCTTTGGTCCGTCCTTAGGAAACTCGATCATCAAAAAATTGCACACGCTCGGATAAACCTTGAGGCCCGTCGCCGCGATGCGGTCGCGCAGCCAACTCAGCCATTTCGCGTTGTGCGCCGCCGACATTTCCAAATGCGCGGTGTCGCGAATGGCTGCGACAGCGGCTTGCTGACCCGGGATGCTGACATTGAACGGGCCGCGTACGCGGTTCAACGCGTCGACGACCGCGAGGGGCGCGTAAGCCCAGCCGATACGCAATCCGGCAAGACCGTGAATCTTCGAGAACGTGCGCGTCATCACCGTGTTCGGTGTCGTCGCCACGAGTTCAATGCCGCTCTCGTAGTCGTTGCGACTGACATACTCCGAATAAGCCGCGTCGAGCACGAGCAGGCAATGCTCCGGCAGTCCGTTGCGCAAGCGGCGAACTTCGGATGAGGGAATGTAGGAGCCCGTCGGGTTGTTCGGGTTGGCGATATAAACGAGCTTCGTGCGCGGGGTGACCGCCGCAAGAAGCGCGTCGACATCAGTCGCATAGTCGCGCTCCGCCGCCGCCACCGGCGTCGCGCCAGCCGCGAGCGCCGCGATTTTGTAAACGAGAAACCCATGCTCGGTGTACAAAACCTCATCGCCCGAGCCCGCATACGCCAGTGCCAAGAGATGCAAGAGTTCGTCGGAGCCGTTGCCGCAAACAATTCTGTCGGCATTGAGGCCCATCACTTCGCCGATCGCATGACGTAGGATCGACGAGGAGCCCTCCGGATAAAGATGCAGTTGCGAGGCCGCGGCGTTGAAGGCCTCGACGGCCTTGGGGCTTGGACCGAGCGGCGATTCGTTCGCCGAGAGCTTGAAGATACGCGCCGCGCCCGCCGCCTTCGCCCGGCCGCCGACATAGGGCGCGATGTCGAGAATTCCCGCAACGGGCTGCGGTAGCGTCATGGCTTCGTTCCGCCGCCGAAGACAACGGGATTGGCGAAGGCGCCGACGAGTGCAATGTCTGCGATCTCGTCACCGCTGTGGGCCATCAGTGCATTGAGACGGGCGTCCGACACGGTCAGAAAGCCGGCGACTTCCACCAAAAAACGCCGTGGCGCTTGGGCCGGCTGATCGTGCCCCATCGCAACGACGTGCGCGTCGAGCGTGGCTGTTTTCATCAGTTGCGCGAGGCGCGTGCGGCTCATCTCGCTGCGCAAGAACACGGCGACCAACGTCGTGTCTTCGCCCGAAGCCGTCACGGGCACAGATGCCAATGCATATGCCGGGCGGAAGCGAACCGCCAAGCCATCATCCTGAAAGAACGGGAGCTTAGCGAAGATGCGCGGACCCACGCCGTTCGGTGGCGCCAAATTCGACCACCAGCCGGGTTGACCATCATCACTTTGAGGGGCAGGCACGACGCCGATCGCATGGCGATCTTCGGCCAAGGCCTGCACGACCATCGAGGAGGTCGGATAGACAGTCATCGGCATCGCCGAACCGAACTGAGCGCGCGCCAATTCACAAACCTCGCGCTCCGTGTCGGCAACATGCAGCGACACCGGACCATGCTGGCGCAAGGTCGCGCCAAGCATCTCGCGCCAAATCCGCAACCCAACGCTGGGGGCGACGGGCCCACGCCAAGCCCGCGCCAAGGCGCGCATCGTTTGGGCTTCGCGCGCCGGATCGAGAGCGGACATGGACGCGGCGCCGAGAGCCAGACGGCGCAACACCACGTCGAACAATTCGGTGTCGAGCGCATCGGCTTGGCGGTGCAACTCATCGAGCGGGGTAATTGTTTCAGTCATCAATCAATGGCTTGGCGGCAAGAGCACGAGGCGGAAGGCCCCGGGCAAGCGCGGCTATACTTAAGGGATCGCGCCCGGTCCTAGCAAAGAAAACGTTGACTTATGGTCACCTGCGACCCTCAATCGCGGCCCAATTTTGGGACACGCAGCAGATCGCCCAAGACGACGATGTCGACACTCTTTCAACCGCTGACAGCGCTCTCGGGCCTCCCCGCCGACGCGATCGGTGACGTTATCACGTTCGGTAACGACCAGCCGCTCACGCTCGACTCGGGCGCAGAAATCAAACCGTTAACGGTGGCGTGGAAGACCTACGGCACGCTCAACGCGCAGAAATCGAATGCGTTTCTCTTGTGCCACGCCCTGACCCTCGACCAATACGCCGCCGGTACGCATCCCGTCACCGGCAAACCCGGTTGGTGGAGTTCTATGGTGGGACCAGGACTCCCGATCGACACGGATCGCTTCTTCGTGATCTGCATCAATGTCGTCGGCGGCTGCATGGGATCTTCAGGCCCGCACGAAGTCGATCCGGCGACCGGGAAGCCGTACGGCTTGAATTTCCCCGTTATCACGGTGCGCGACATGGTGCGCGCGCAAGCGATGCTGCTCGATCATTTGGGTATCAAAAGCTTGTTCTGCGTGGCCGGTGGCTCGATGGGCGGCATGCAGGTTCTGCAGTGGGCGGCGAGCTATCCCGAGCGTGTGTTCTCAGCGCTGCCGATTGCTACAGCCGCCCGACACTCGGCTCAAAACATCGCGTTCCACGAAGTGGGCCGCCAAGCGATCATGGCCGACCCCGACTGGCAAGGTGGCGACTACCTGATCAAGGGCACGACGCCGCGCAAGGGCTTGGCCGTGGCGCGCATGGCGGCGCACATCACTTATTTGTCCGAGGCGGCGCTGCATCGCAAATTCGGGCGCACACTGCAGGATCGTGAAGCACTGTCCTACCGCTTCGACGCAGACTTTCAGGTGGAAAGCTATTTGCGCCATCAAGGCGCGATGTTCGTCGAACGCTTCGACGCCAACGCATATCTCTACATCACCCGCGCGATGGATTATTTCGATCTTGCGGCCGACTATGGCGGTTCGCTGGCGCAAGCGTTTCGCGGTTCGAAAACCCGCTTTTGCGTCGTCTCGTTTACTTCCGATTGGCTCTTTCCGACGCCTGAAAGCAAAAAGATCGTGCACGCCCTGAACGCCGGCGGCGCCAACGTGAGCTTCGTCGAGTTCGACACCGACAAGGGCCACGACGCATTCCTGCTCGATGTCCCGGAAATGTTCGCGACGCTACGCGGTTTCATCGGCGCTGCGGCGCAAGCACGCGGGCTGAATGCCAAGGCGGACGCGTGATGCTCGTGCGAGCGCCGGCGCTCCGCCCCGAACTCGTCCGGATCGCCGACATGGTGGAACCATCGTCACGTGTGCTGGACGTCGGTTGCGGCGACGGCGCCTTGCTTGAGTATTTGGCGCGCACCAAAAACGTCGACGCGCGCGGCATCGAACTCAGCCAAGCGGGTGTGAATGCGTCGGTCGCGCACGGACTCTCCGTCATCCAAGGCGACGCCGACACGGACCTTGTCGAATACCCCTCGCGCGCGTTCGATTTCGTCATCTTGAGCCAGACTATTCAGGCGACGCGTCAGCCGAAACTCGTGCTCGAACAGCTTTTGCGCATCGGTCGTTTCGTGATCGTATCGTTTCCCAATTTCGGTTTTTGGAAAGTGCGGTTGAAACTGGCACTCAGCGGGCGCATGCCGATCACCGGAACATTGACGCATCCTTGGCACGAAACGCCGAACATCCATTTGTGTACGATCGCGGACTTCGTTGCGCTTGCGCGCGAACTGGATGCGCGCATCGACCGGGCGCTCGCCGTCGACGAGAGCGGCGACGTGCGGGCGCTCTCGGTTCCCGGCTACTGGGACAATCTCACCGCGGAAGGTGCAATTTTTCTTTTGTCACGCACCGCGTGACGGCACCGCTGGGCACGAGAATCGGCTTGGCGCGAACACGACGCCGTGCACCGCCTTCCGGTGCCAGGGCATAAACCTGCTTTGTCGCTTCGGCGACCAGGACGCCCGAAAAGCGCGGCCAAAGGCGCGCGCCAACGGCCTCCCAACGCGCGCCGTCGCGCAGCAGCTGGCGCGTGCCGAACGGAGGAAAATAAAGGCAATTGGTGAATGCCAGCGGCGTGAACAGCGAGTCGGTGAGCAAGCGGTGAAGCTGGGCGCGCGAGAACGGCGTTCCATGCCCGAAGGGCGTCATTTCGAATTGCGCCCATAAGCTTGCGCGGTTCGGCGCGATTACGATCAAACGCCCGTTGCCCGCAAGAACCCGCCATACTTGACGCAAAAGCGGACGCAGCGACTCTGACGTTTCGAGCACATGGGCCAGAATGACCCGATCGATGCTGGCGTCGGCCAACGGCAATTCCGCTTCGTCGACCAAAGCCGCCAAGCCGCCGGCCTCCGGCGGCCAGGCGATGACGCCTTGCTGAGCGGGCATCAACGCCAAGACGCGATCCGCTTCGGCTTGAAGCGGGCGCAGATAGGGCGTCGCATAGCCCAAACCCAACACGGACTGGCCGCGAACCGAGGGCCATAATTCGCGTATGCGCTTGCGGATCGATCGGCGCGCGATCTGGCCGAGCTGCAAATCGTAGAAGCCTTTGAGATCGCTGACGTCGAGGTGCATGGGGCGCTTACCGGCTGCCTCAAGCGGCGCCGGCAACTTTCTTTTTCAAATGTCTTAGCCACCGCGGGTTGGCGCCGGCAACGGGAAGGTAGACGAACACATCGGTCGTGCCGAATTGATGATCGATGACCGCGCCGTCGCCAATGGAAGATTCCATGCGGATGTAACCCTTGATCAACGGCGGCAAAGATCGCAACGCCTCAGCCGTGTCGATTTCTTCCTTCGCCATCAAATTCATCGGCACATAGCGGTCAGGCAGGGCGCGAACACGCTCGGGCTCGGTCGTCATGTGGAAATGGTGGAGATAAGAAAGCTGCAAGGCCAGTGCCTTCGGATCGGTCCCGGGCAACGAAGCGCAGCCGAACATCAGCGCGATATCGTAGCGCAAGAGATAAACAAGCAATCCGCGCCACAGGAGTTGCATCGTCGGCCCAGTGCGGTACGGCTTGAGGACACAAGACCGGCCGAGCTCCAGGAGCTTTTGACCCGCCCGCACACGCAACATCGCCGAAATGTCGTACTCGCCGGCAGTATAGAACCCCTTGCTTCGCGCCGCGCCCTCGCTCGTCATTAGGCGGTAGGTGGCGACGATCTTGCCGCCGTCCTCGTGGTCAACAACCAGCAAGTGTTCGCACATCGGGTCGTACTCGTCGAAATCACGGCCGCTCGCGGCCACTTCCGGCGACGGCCGCGCGCTCATCTCGCGATAGAAAATCTCATAGCGCAGGCGTTGTGCTTCCTCCACCTCGCGCGCACTCGTCGCTAGACGCACCTCGAGCGCGCCGGAGCGATCAAGCGTTGCGTCTTCATTCGAGTTTAAACTGGTCAAAATCCGCCTCGTGCGGTGCGATCGTCTAGGCGTTGGATCGAGCGCCGGAAGGGCCCGGCAGAGCGATACGTCCGTGCGGTCGTCAGTCTACGGGAGGCGGTGAATCATGGCAATTCGGGCCGCACCGGCGGTGCCGTCAATGACTTATTGCCAATTGCACCATAAGACTTGCGACGATGTCGTTGGCTAGACACAGTTACCTCTGCCTGCACAAGTTTGCAGGCGATTCGGGGCGTGCGGCTCGTTAGGGAATTTGCCGATGACGGAAACCGCCGCGCAAAACCTCCCACAGCGCAAGCGCACAAATTGGGGCGCCATCGTCACGAACCGCAAGACGGCCGCGATGCTCGGTTTTGGCTTTGCGTCGGGAATGCCGTACGTCCTGGTCACCGGAACGCTTACTGCATGGTTCACTCAGGCCAAGATCGACCTCTCGACCATTGGTGTGCTGTCTTGGATCGGCCTTGCCTACGCCTTCAAGTTCCTGTGGTCGCCAATGCTGAACACGACGCTGCCCATCACGGGCACGTGGCTTGGCCAGCGGCGCGGCTGGATCATCGTCTGCCAGTTGATCATCACGCTCGCGATCTTTCTCGTTTCGTTCACAGATCCGTCTACAGGCCTGGGCGTGCTCACGCTTGTCGCTGCGGTCGTGGCGTTTGCCTCCGCAACACAGGACATCGCAATCGATGCTTGGCGCATCGAAGTGGCCGACGAAGATGCGCCGCTCGATTTGCTATCGGCGATCTATCAACTGGGATACCGTCTGGCATCGCTCGTTGGCGGCGCCGGCGCATTGATCCTCACGCAATACACGTCTTGGCCGGTGACGTTTGCCACCGCGGCGATCGCTATGGGTTTGACGATCCTGGCGACACTTGGGGCGCCTGAGCCTGCGGCAACCCGCGTTTTAGGCGCTAAAGCGCCGCGAACGGGGGACTCGCGCATACGGCTTCTTTCGGTTGCCATCGTCGTCGCCGCGTGGGGATGGGCCGGCTTCGCGCTCATCTCGTTCATGATCACAGCCGTAACCACCGTTCCTCCTCCAAGCGCAAAGGCTTTCACCGCTTTCTATGGTCCGTTGATCGTGGCGGCAACGGTGCTGCTGCCTTGCGCATTGTCGGCGTGGATTGCTCGCGGCGGCACGCTGAGCAAAGGTGATTGGCTGATGCTCGGCTCCGGCGCGCAAGGGATCGCCGATCGTCTTTACAGCGGCATCGTCGAGCCCCTGGTCGAATTGATGTCGAGACTGGGCGTTAGCTCGATCTTGGTGGTGCTGTTGATCCTGACCTATCAGATCACCTATTCGGTTTGGGCGCCATTCGCTTATCCGTTCTATATCGGCGCCCTCGGCTTCTCGCTGGCTGAAGTCGGCTTTGCTTCGAAGATCATCGGTGTGATCATGACGATCGCGGGTATCGGCGTCTGCGCATTCTTCCTCGTGCGTTTCGGCCGAATGGCGACAATGATGGTTGGCGCAGTTGCCGCGGCAATGGCCAACCTGTTGTTCGCCGATTTGGCAAACGGCGGCGCCAACATCGACGCCTTTTTGTCCTTCACAATGCTCGATCATTTCCTTGCCTTTTTCGGACTCGACGCACGCATGGCAAGACTCGTCACGGCGATCGCCGGCGACAACATCGCCACTGGCTTTGCGAGCGCTGCCTTTGTCGCCTATCTCTCGTCCCTTGCAAGCAAGATGCACGGCGCGGTGCAGTTCGCCGTCTTCACTTCGCTGACACTGTTGGTGGGCACGCTGGGGCGCGGTGCGCTCGGCGACTTGATCAAGGAGCAGGGCTACGCGAACATGTTCCAGTTCGCGGCGATGCTCGGCCTGATCTCGATCTTTTTCGTTGCGCTTGAGTGGTACCGGCAATACCGGCACGAACACGCGGCGATTTAGCTCAACCGGCGGCAGCTATATGCGGTGGCTCGCCGACCGCATAACGAGCGAGCACAGAGCGCAACTGCTCGGGGTTGAGCGGCTTGGGCAGGAAGTCATCCATACCGGCGTCGAGACAAATTTGTTTATCGCCCTCGAGAGCGCTGGCGGTGAGCGCGACGATCGGCAAGCGCCCGCGGCGACGTCCCGCCGCTTCCGCCAAACGAATACGGCGCGTCGCTTCCAGCCCATCCATCTCGGGCATATGTACATCCATCAAGACGATGTCGTATGGCGCGCGAGACAACGCTTCGAGCGCCTCGCGCCCGTTCGCCACGGTGTCGACGCGGTGACCCATCTTGGTCAAAAGCGAATTGGCCAGCATCACGTTGATGCGATTGTCTTCGGCGACGAGCACACGCAACGGAGCCTGCACGGCGGGTTTTTGCACGTCGGCATCCGGCGCGAGCGACTCGGTCGTACCGGAATCCTTGCTGTTCAGCAGCGCGGCAACGCGCTGAATGAGCGACACGCGTCGCACTGGTTTGATCAGATACGCATCGAAGCCCGCCGCTTTGAGCGACGGCAAATGCGCGCGCTCGCCGGCCGGCAGCAGCACAACCGTCTTGACGCCCTGCAGCCGTGCTTTGAGCCGCACGAGAAGGTCGGAGGCCGGCGCGCTGCCCGAGCGATGGTCAATCACCAGAACATTGAAGGCACCGCTGGAGAGCGCCGTCTCCGCCGTCGCCGCGCCTTTGGCTGCGAACGCATCCGCCCCCGCCTCGCAAAGCTGGCGAACGAGAAATTCCGACAACCCCGGAAACGCGGTCAGCACCAAAACCTTGGCGCCTGTAAGGATCGACTCGGCTACTTCACCGCCTGAGGCTCTGCGCCACGGAATCGTGAACCAGAACCGACTGCCTTTGCCGGGCTGACTTGTGACGCCGACGACGCCGCCCATCGCTTTGACGAGCCGCTGCGTAATTGCCAGGCCTAAGCCCGTGCCGCCGTAGCGGCGGGCAAGAGACGAGTCGGCCTGCGTGAAGACCTCAAAAATGTTCTTCTGCGCTTTTTCAGCAATGCCGATGCCGGAATCGGCAACCTCGAAACGAATGAAGCGCTGATCGGCGTCGGGCACCACCAGGATGCGCACGCCGCCGTTGTCGGTGAATTTGACCGCATTGCCGACCAAGTTCAGCAGCACTTGCCGCACGCGACCTTCGTCGGCGATCAGTTGGCCATTCAGACGCGGGTGAGCATAGGTCGCGATGTCGATGCCTTTTTCGAACGCGCGATGGGCGAGAAGCTCGGCCACGCCCTCGACGAGGACGCGCGGACTGAACGCCGTCTCCTCCATGGGCATCGCGCCCGATTCGATCTTCGAGAAATCGAGAATGTCATTGATGATATCGAGCAGTGCTTCTCCCGACTCGCGAACGGCTTGCGCGTATGAGCGCTGCTCCGGATCGAGCCGTGTGTCCATCAGCAACCCGGCCATGCCGATGACGCCGTTCATGGGCGTGCGAATCTCGTGGCTCATCGTTGCCAGGAACATCGACTTTGCGCGGTTGGCCTCCTCGGCTTTGTCGCGCGCTTCACGTAAGGCCGCTTCCAATTCCTTTTGTTCCGTAATGTCGCGAGCGACGCTTTGAACTTCGGTCACCTGGCCGGTTTCGGTTCGAATGACGTAGTCTTCCCACGCGAACCAGCGCCAGCCTTGCACCGTCTTCAAACGCTGATCGTAGCGAACGCGCGGTACGATGCCCTGACCCGTGAAGCCGCCGAGCAGCGGCGCCTTCTCTTCCGGATGCATTTCCGGAAAGAACGGCCGGCCAAGAATAAGCTCGCGTTCCACGCCGAAGACTTTGCAAAAGGCGTCGTTGGCGAACGTCATGCGCCCGTCCGGCGTCTTGCGCAAAATCACGTCGCCTTGGGCTTCGAGAAGGCCGCGATAGCGTTGTTCGCTTGCCTGCAATTCGCGATGGCGCTGCTGGAGCGCGCGTACCGTGGTTTCCAACTCGAGCTTGACGCGTGCGAGTTCGCCCGATCTGGCATCGAGAGCTTTGACACGACGCAGCGCGTCGACGAGCGCCAGGAAGAGGACCGCGAGACCTGCTAACGCCAAAAGCCCGACGACGAGGGGGTTGAGGCTGATCGCCTGCTGGGGCGCAAAAATCACCGCCGCGGCGAACGCGAGGCTCGCGACTGCAATCACAAGCAGGTAGACCCTGGCAAGACGCGGCACGATCACGCGAATGTTCTTCCCTGACTTCGGCCCTAACGTGGAATCCAGGGTGTTGAGGTTCCGTTAACTCTCTTCCCGACTTGGCGGGTTTGCGGCTATAAACGCCTCTGCCCCGGACCCAACGGCCCGGGGTTCTTCATGGGAGGAATTCGGAAACATGCGTAAAATTGCGCTTCTAGGTTTTGGCGCGCTGGTGGCGATGGGGTTCGCGACCGCTGCTGTTGCAGACACAATGACGGAGACCTACGGCAACACCGTGATCGCCACCAACGACAAGGGCGAGACGACGAAGCTGTGGTTCAAAGCCGACGGCACCTATTCGGGCGTCTCGGCGAAGGGTGAAAAATTCACCGGCAAGTTCGCGATCAAGAACGGCAAGTACTGCGGGACGGCCGACCTGCCGGCGAATGCGCCTGCCGGAACGCCTGCACCAAAGGAAATGTGCCAGGATTATCAAGCGAACCACAAGGTCGGCGACAAGTGGACGCAAAACGATTCGACCGGCAAGCCCGTCGTGATCGAAATCAAAGCCGGCGCTATGTAAGCTTGATCGGTGCCTCCGGCGCTGATCACCAAGGACGCGAGGCCGCCAGGTGCAACACACTCGGCGGCCTCAGTTTTATCGCGCAACCGCTCCTCGAGCGATGGGGGGACAGCGACTTCCCTTGGCAGTGCAAGGGGCAGAGCGTTCAGTACGCGATTTGAAGCCTGCGATAGCTCAGTGCTTCGGCGATGTAGGCGCGCGTGACGCTGTCTTGTGATTCAAGATCGGCGAGCGTGCGGGCGACGCGGAGCACGCGGTGATAGCCGCGCGCCGACAACTTCAAATTATCGACGGCCTTGCCCAAGAGCGCGACGCCGTCGGGGCTCGGACGCGCGATCTTTTCGAGGAATTCACCGTCGGCCTCGGCGTTGGTGCGAATGCCGTGGCCTTCGAAGCGCGCGCGCTGAATGTTGCGCGCCTGCGCCACGCGGGCCGCGACTTCGGCAGAGCCTTCCGACGGTGGCGGCAAGGTCAAATCCTGGGCACTGACAGCGCTCACCTCCACATGCAAATCGATGCGGTCGAGCAACGGCCCGGAGAGTTTTGCCTGATATTCGCCGGCGCATTTGGGCGCGCGCGAACAGGCCTGCGAAGCGTCAGCCAGATAGCCGCAGCGACATGGATTCATCGCGGAAACGAGCTGGACGCGCGAGGGGTAGCGCACATGCGCGTTGGCACGCGCAACCAATGTCTCGCCGGTCTCGAGCGGCTGGCGCAGCGAGTCCAGTACTTGGCGCTGAAATTCCGGGAGCTCATCCAAGAACAGCACGCCGAGATGCGCGAGAGATACCTCGCCGGGCTTCGCACGCAATCCACCGCCGACCATCGCTGCCATGCTGGCCGAATGATGGGGCGCGCGAAACGGACGACGGCGGCCGATCGCACCGTTCTTCAGTTCGCCTGCGAGACTTTGGATCATCGAAACTTCGAGCGCCTCCGGTATTATGTATCAAGCGCACCTCTAGCTCGTTGGCGTGAATGTCAAAAAACTACACGCCAATGTTTAGAAGCTTGGCCAAGTTGTTAGTGCTTCTAACTCATTTCGGCGGAAATCAGCCAATAGCGATGTAAAGCTCGCTAACAACTTTGTCGGTCGTTGTCATTTCAGGTTAAATACCCAACAAAGCGCGGTTTTCTGCGGCCTACCGGGCCATTGGCCCTATCAAACCTCATTTCTTCATTTCAAAACGAAAGAAACCCATTGCGCGGGTCGCAAAACGGGAGTACCCGTGCGCCCGAATAATGAATTTGGAGATTTCCAATGGCCGGAAAGGCTCAAATTACTCTCGAAATTGACGTGCCGGGCCTGCGGCGCGAGAGTGAACGTCTTACGAACGAAGTGGCAGAACGTCTTGAAAAACTTGATGTTATCAAGAAGAAGCTTGCCGCTGTCGAACTTCTCTCACCGCATCTCGTCGAAGGTATCGAGCAAAGCTCTGCAATGAACGGTGATGACGATAAGCCGAAGCCGCTAGTTGATGCGATTGTCGAACATCTCGCAAAAACCGGCGAATCGCTCGAAGTCGCCGATATCAAACGGAGGATGTCGAAGCTTGGTTACGCTGATCTATTGAGCGAAAAGCCAAACGCGATCTACCAAGCGATGTTTCGCTTGTCGCAAGGACCGAAGCCAAGAGTACTGAAGCGAGGAACGAAGTATCGCGCTCCTCCGCCGGAATCTCCGGAAGGAGATACCGGGGCCTCGGGGGCCCCGGCTCGTCACTAACCTATTGATTTAGCAAGTGTAGTAGCCGCGTGGCAGCGGCTCGAAAGGCAGGTGGAACATGACAACATGAGCGGTCTACCCCGTAGGGCGGAGCCCGGTGAGAGCCGGGCTTTGCTCATATCGCGGGGGCTGCTTAGTGCCGGGCGGGCTTCCTAATCCATGCTCGACGGGTGCAACTCCCGTAGCCTCCACCCCTTTCGGGGAGACGCTATCGGTACCACAGGGAGGGTTTAACAACCGTCCCTGTGGGGTTTTCCTTACATGAATCTGAGGCTGTATGCAAAAAAGGAGTCGTCACGACGACTCGATCTGGAGTGTTTTACAGCCAATCGCTGTTAAACATTGGATCAGAAAGGCAGCACTAAATCCGCCCCTGCTGATCTTGTTGGTTAGCGCTCTGACGGACAGGTGGGTTCCCTGTTTCTTGAGCCTTTCAGCTAGTCCCTCGTAGCCGAGTCCGCGCCTCTTTAGCTCTGCCTTGAGCATGTTCTTTGTCTGCTCCGTCCAGACATCGCCATCTGCTACCTGAGTCATTTTGACTCACCTCTGACGGTAAAAATCATCACTTTTGACGATGTTAGTCGTTGACAGTGATGACGTCAATCACCACTATTGATGACAGGTATCATCGGTAGTGACGACCTTGGCGCAGCACTTTCTCCTCTCAGCAAAGGCCAGGACCCTCTCCCTGGTCGATGTACTGCGCCTCACGGACGAGGAGGCTTACGACCGCTTCAAGGCAATCCGTTGGGCCGACAACGATGCCAAGCCGGTCTGTCCGCGTTGTGGCTCACTCACGATCTACACATTCGAAACCCGTCGCATTTTCAAGTGCAAGGATTGCAAAGCGCAATTCTCGGCAACGACCGCAACCATCTTCGCGAGCCGCAAACTCGGTTTCAGGGATCTACTTTCTGCAATCGCGATCTTCGTGAACGGTGCGAAGGGTCATAGCGCGTTGCAAATGTCGCGCGACCTCAACGTTCAATACAAAACCGCATTCGTGATGAGCCACAAACTCCGCGAAGCGATGGCATTGGAAATGAAATCGCGCACCTTGTCGGGTATCGTTGAAGTTGATGGCGGTTTTTTCGGCGGTTACGTTCGCCCGAGGAACCAAAAAGAAGCGCGGCGCGATCGTCGCTTGAAAGAGAATCGTTCAGGCAAGCGTCGTGTTGTTGTCGTCATGCGCGAGCGTAAAGGCAGAACGGTCACGTCTGTCTATCGCAGCGAAGATGAAGCGATTGCCGAAATCAATGCGCGCGTCGAATTAGGCTCAACGGTTCACGCCGATGAAGCGTCCGCATGGGACAAGCTGCACGCTCGTTACGAGACGAAGCGCATCAATCACTCGCAATCCTATTCGGACGGTATCGCCTGCACGAACCAAGCTGAATCCTTCTTCTCGCGCTTGCGCCGCGCTGAAGTTGGGATTCATCACCACATTAGGAGAGGCTACCTCTCAGCTTACGCTGGCGAAATGGCTTGGCGCGAGGATAACCGTCGCGTTGCGAACGGAGAGCAGTTCAAACTGCTCGTTTCGCTTACCACAAAGAACGGCGTGAGCCGATTCTGGAAGGGGTATTGGCAGCGGTGACGATTTGACTCAGTTTACGCGACATTAACGCCGCGCGACTCTTCATGAGATGCGAAGCGGGGATGCCATGCCAGACACCACCTATAATCTCAACGGCGGTTTCAAACCGACCATCAAGCGATCGGCGGACCTTGATGGACCAGATTTTTTTCCGACTCCGCGATGGGCAACGTTCGCGCTACTCGACAATGAGAAGTTTGCCGGCGATGTGTGGGAGTGCGCCTGTGGTGACGGCGCGATGTCTCGGGTCATCGCTGAACATGGCAACAAGGTCACCAGCACGGACCTATTCGATCGTGGCTATGGTGAGCGCGGACAGGATTTTCTGACCGCAACGCGTAAGACCGCGAACATCATCACCAACCCGCCTTACAACGCCGCCGAAGGCTTCGTGGCGCAAGGCGCGAAACTCGCGAGCAAGAAGTTTGCGCTATTGCTGAGGCTCGCATTCTTAGAAGGTGCCAACCGCGCGAACACGATCTTCTCTCGCATACCGCCAGCCCGCGTTTGGGTATTCAGCGAGCGCATCACTTTCTACATGAAGGGCGCAAAACAGGCTGGTAGCGGAACCACGGCTTACGCGTGGTTCGTCTGGGATAAAGATGCGGCAGCACAGACGGAATTGCGCTGGTTCAAGCCGGGCTACAAGGCAAAATACAGTCAGCGGTGACGCGCCTTTACGCGGAGCCTGCCTGCGTCGGTGATGCTGTAGCCGTCCTTAATGCGTTCCGCGTATCCCTCCGCAATGATGTTGCCGGGGATATCATCATGCGAAGCAATGTTGCGCACGATCTGCTCCCACAACGACTCGTTCTTGCGGGTCTTTGATGGCTCCCAATCCTCGGGCGTGAGCTTGTGACGATTGGGAACCTCTTTGATGAGCGTCGCGATCGTGGCTTCCCCGCTCGGTTGATCTGCCAGAATATCTAAAACGACCTTTGCGAGGTCACCTTCGCTTGAGCGATTTGGTTTCGATGCCATGGGGCCCTCCAGCCTTATAGGAGGGAGGCCAAATGCAAGAGAGTCAAGTATTAGCGGGTGATCTCCCAAAGGTTGTATTGGCCTGGACCTTGATGTGACCGCACTACACCGCTGTCTTGTTGATGCCTAAGCGCGACCGCGACGCGCTTCGACATAAGCCGGATTAGCCGCTGATCGGTTTTGTCCAGCGCCCGCTCTACGATCAATTCGAAGGCAATATCGCGAGCTGTCAGAGGCTCCGCCGCGCACCGCAGGACGCTCAAGATTAGGCGGCTCATCTCCCCTCGCTTGGACCAGTCCGCAGGGGGACGAAAGGCCCGGGGCTTGATGGCTTCCACGATCATCGTGGGGTCAAACTGCACGATGGTGCTGTCCAGGCTTTCAAGGTCGCGGACAAGCTTCCTGAGCCGTTCGTGCGTCTCTTCTATCTCCAGCGCCATCTGGGCGCGACGCTTCACAAGGCCGGTGACAACGTAATCCGTCATCGCTTCCTCCCATTGCTGGCAGGGACGCTAACGGCGGCTGAGTCAATTTGTCTGGGTGCGCTTGATACATAATACCGAGCGCCTCGCGTGCGTCGAGCGGCGGCAGGAGCCCGGGCAATCGTGCGGCAAGCATCGACTTGCCGGCGCCGGGCGGCCCGATCATCAAAAGGTTGTGGCCACCGGCCGCGGCGATTTCGAGCGCACGCTTCGCCGTTTCCTGGCCCTTTACATCGCGAAGGTCGGGCATGTTCATCAGGTCGTCGGCGAGTTTCGGCGTCGGCGCGCCCAATACCTGCACGCCCTTTAGATGATTGATCAGTGCAATCAAATTCGGCGCGGCGATGATCTCCAGTCCGCCGGCCCACGCTGCCTCGGGCCCGGAAAGCGCCGGACAGATGAACGCGCGCTCTACTTCCAATGCCTTGATCGCGGCGGGCAGCACGCCCGCGACGGGCACGATCGCGCCGTCGAGAGAGAGTTCGCCCAAGGCGATGTAACCTGCCATTTCGCTCATCGGCACGACGCCCATTACCGCCAAGAGCCCGATCGCGATCGGCAAGTCGTAGTGGCTGCCCTCTTTCGGCAGATCGGCGGGTGCAAGATTGACCGTGATCCGCTGAATCGGCAGCGCGAGACCGATGGCGTTCAACGCGGCGCGAACCCGCTCGCGGCTTTCAGCCACCGCCTTATCGGCGAGCCCCACGATGTTGAAAACGCCCGTCGCACCGCCGCCAGGGCTCATATGAACCTGGACGTCGACTTCGCGCGCTTCGATGCCGGCAAAGGCAACCGTGTAAATATGCGCGACGCTCATTCGCGAGGCTGGGTCACCGGCACGGCGTCGAACGCAATGGTCGTGCGGTTCGTGCGCGAGTGGAACGGGACTGTGCCGTGATAAAAATAGGACGGAAAGAGCACGAGGCTTCCCTCGCACGGCTGAATGTAGCGTCGCACGGGCTCGTTCCAGCGCAAATCGAACGGCGGGTCGCCCAACGTAAACCAGCCCTGCTTGCGCTCGCGGTCGGCCACTTCCGATGGCAAGGCAACATAGTAGGCGCTCGAGATCCAACCCCTGGGATGAACATGTGACGTGTGGAAGCCGGAATCCTTCAGGCGCGAGGACCACGAGCCACGATAACGGAAGTGCTGCGACTTACGCCGCAAGAACGGATGCGTCTCATCGTCCGGCAGCGACGAGACGTAGTCGCGTATCGCCTCATCCAAACGCTCGCGCAGGCGGTCGACGATTTCGATGCGCCGGCCGAATAAACTGCCCAAGGTTTGCGTGCCCTTGCGCAGCGTCTGGTCGACCGGCTCGACGTCGGTATCGTGAAGCGCGTCGAGCGTGCGGTTCAAATCGGCGTTGAACGCCTTCATGTCGCTATAGCCGCGCGGCGGAGGGATTTCGATCAGCTTTGCGAAACGCTCGTAGTCGGCCAGCCATTGCTCGCGTGGATCGTTCGCGGCACGAAGCGCCAACGTCAAGATGCCGAGCGCACTTTGATCAACCGGGTCGCAGGTAAGGGCCGCCTCCAGCATCTTGATTGCGGCTGCGGCGTCGCCAAAGCGCAGCAGCGAGTGGCCGTAATTGGCACGCGCGGTCGATGTCTGCCCGCTTGCCGCCACCGCGGCGCGGTGATGTTCGAAGGCCTCCGCGGCATCGCCAAGCTCGGCCGACATGCGCGCATAGCCATCATGGGCTACGGCGTCGTCCGGCGCGACTTTCAGGGCGCGACCAAAGGCGTCGCGCGCGTCGGCAAAGCGCTCGGCATAGCCAAGTAAATTTCCTTTCGACAAGTGCAGCGCAAGCGATCGCGGAAAACGCGCGATCGCTGCATCTAAATCGGCGGCAAAGGTGTCGCGCTTGCCCAACATCCAGAGGAGACGCGACATGTTTTCGTGGGCCGCGACATGGAGCGGGTCACGCGCCACGGCTTGGCGGTACAGCGAAATCGCGGTGTCGAACTGGCCCTTGAGCTGCAAAGCATAGGCGTGGCTCGTCATCATATCGGCTCTGCCCGGGCGCAACGCCACCGCGCGCTCGACCAACGCGAGCGCTTCGGCGACAAGACCGCGCCTTGACAAATTGACGCCGAGATTGTGCAGAGCTATCGCGTTGTTCGGATCGCGAGCTATGACCTGGCGAAGCAGTTTCTCGGCTAGTTCATCCTCTTCGCGCTTGGTGGCAACGGCGGCAAGGCCGATCTGGGCCGCCGCACGCTGAGGCTCCAAGGCGCGGGCGCGAAGATAAGCGGCTTCGGACGGCGCGAGGTCACTCAGACCGAGCAACGCTTCGCCTAATCCTATCCAAGCTTCGGCGTAATCGTCATTCAGAGCGACCGCCGCGCGATAACAAGTCACGGCCTCGGCGAAGCGGCGCTGGGTCAACAACAAATTGCCGAGATTGTTCCAGACGTGAGGCTGTGCCGAGCTTGCCGCTAACGATCGGCGCAGATGGTCTTCCGCTTCGGCGGACTTGCCTTGCGCCTTCAAAGCCAAACCCAAGAGCTGCAGTACATCGGGATGATTGGGATTTGAGTGCGCCAGGATGCGATAGAGACGCTCGGCATCGGCATGCCGGCCGGACCGCTGCAAACTCAATCCCTGCTGCAGGCCCTGCGCCAGCGCGATCGCAGGCCCGCCGGCGTTCTTGGGATCGATTCCGCGCGTCTCACTCGCCATTCGCTTTCAAACCTCGGATCAACGCGAACGGCGCTCGCGCACCCTTGTTTCAACTGCTTGCCATATCAGGGCCGCGATGTCTGTGCCATCGAATCGGCGAATTTCCCAAATACCGGTGGGCGACGTCACATTGATCTCGGTGATGAAGTCGCCGATGACGTCGATCCCGGTAAAGATCAACCCGCGGCGCTTCAGCTCGGGACCGATGCGGCGGCATATCTCCTGTTCGCGTGGCGTCAGGACGGCCTTCTCCGGTCGGCCGCCGACATGCATGTTGGAGCGCGCCTCACCTTTGGCGGGCACCCGATTGATTGCGCCGGCTGGTTCGCCATCGACCAGTATGATGCGCTTGTCGCCTTGCCGGACCTGCGGCACGTAACGCTGGACCATCAACGGCTCGCGAACAAAGGCCGCGAAAAAATCGATCAATGCATTCAGATTCTCGTCTTCGTGACGAACGCGAAACACACCGTGGCCGCCATTGCCGTAGAGCGGTTTGACGATAATGTCGCCGAACTCGTCGCGAAAGGCGCGGATGGCAACCGGGTCGCTGGTGATCAGCGTCGGCGGCATTAGATCTGGAAATTCGGTGACGAAAATCTTTTCCGGAGAATTGCGCACATGGAAAGGATCGTTCACGACCACGACGCGCTTGGGCAGGCGCTCCAACAGATGCGTCGTGGTGATGTATGCCATGTCGAACGGCGGGTCTTGGCGCAGCATCACGACGTCGACGGTGCTCAGATCGAGCGGCTGCTCGGGACCCAATTCGAAGTGATTGCCGCGCTCGTTGCGAACAACCAGCGCCTGAGCACGGGTTGCGATCTTGCCGTCGCGCTGGGCGAGATGCTTGGGTAAATAATACCACAATCTGTGGCCGCGCGATTGCGCTTCGAGCGCCAAGGCAAACGTCGAATCGAAGCCAATATCGATCCGTTCGATCGGATCCATTTGGAAGGCGACGCTGAAAGTCATGTGATTTTGGCCCGCGCTCGTTCGATGATGCAACAATAGCCTTGCTGGTCCTTGCCGTACAACGGCAAGGCGCGCCTAATTCACCATCCGCTTTAGCGACAGAAGCGTGAAAGCCGCCTCGCGCCCCACCAAGCTCTTGTCCCCGGCAAGTTGCACGCAACACTCGGCGGCGCGAAACGCGCCCTTGAGCCTGCCTGCTTCACGATTGGCGTTCGCCAAATCAAGCCACAACTCGGCCCGACGCGGTGCGATCAGCACCATGCGCTCGACCATCGTCAGTGCACGGAGCATATCTTTGCCGGCGAGCGCTCTCGTGCGGATGTTGTTCAAGAGGCGCAAAAGGACGTCGCGCGCGCTGACTGGACCATACTCGGCGACCTCTCCTTGAGGCACCGGCGGAATCGGCCGCAGCTCCTCCTGGCTCATCACGACACCGGCGTTGAAGGGATCCAACACCTTGGCACGCTCGTCCTCACCGATGGCGAGCAGGAAATGGCCGGGCGTGTTCAGCCCTTTCGCCGTGCCGCCAAGGCGCTTGGCCACCTCGAGATAGAGAATGCCAAGCGAGACCGGCAAACCGCGCCGGCGATCGATTACGCGGATCAGATCGGCGTTTTGCGGGTCGTCGAAGGTTGCCGTATCGCCGGCATAACCATGGCGGACCGCTATCGTATCGGAGAGCGCGCGAGCCAACGCTTCGACCTCGTTCATGCCACGGCGCAACATCGCGAGACCCGCGCGCGAGTCCTCGGTCAGCTTGGTCAGATGGTCGCGATAGGGTTTTAGATCGATTGCATCGTGATCGAGCGCCGCCAAGTCCAACGCCGTCTCCGCCAGGGGAAGTTCATCGTCGGCAAGTTCGCCGACTGCGCCGAGTTGCTTGAGCAATTCTTCGGACTTCTCCATACCTTCAGCTCACGGGTTTGCCGGCGGCACGACCGGTTCTGCCGGGTGAACATAGCTCCCCGACGGCTCGGCGAAACGCCGAGGATCGTCCTTCAACACGGCGTAGTTCACCACGCGCTCCGCGTTGTTGACGGCGCGCGCGTGGGCAATGACCCTGTCGAGTTCGACGCGATTTTGCGCAATACCCAGTATGAAGACAACGCGGTTCTGCGTATCGATCGTATAGTTCACGTCGCGGATCGAGGTGTCGGCGAGAAGGCGCGCGCGCACCTTGGTGCTGATCCAACGATCGCGCGCGACGTCGACGAGGCCGGTGCGATCGGTGACCTCGATGTCGTTGACAACCTCGGTTACGTTGGGCGTTTGCCAGGCGAGTTCTGTCGCTTTGAGACGCAATTCCTCGTCCAGAACATTGCCCGAAAGATGCACACGACCTTCGATCACACTGGTGCTGACATTGGCGAACATTTCCGGATCTTCGGCCAGGAGCCTGGCGTTGAGTTCGGTGCGGGTATTGAAATCGTCAACGGCCCTGGAAACCGGCCGCTCTTCGGGATCAAGTGAAACGCCGACACAGCCGTTCAAGCCAACCGTCAGAGCAAGTACCAAGATCATGCGAATGACCAAGAATGCGCGCATGTGTCAGTCCTCAACGCGAAGCGGGCGACCAGGCGTTAGCAACATGGTGAGGCCAGTGGCCCGGTGCCAATAGAATCAGATCGAAGCGCCAAGGCAATTGTGTCAGATTTCGACGCCGCGCACAGAACTGGGACGCGGCCCAGGCGACGCGATCCCGTTTTCCGGCATTCACCGACTCGGCCGCAGCTTCCAACGAGCCGCGCGCCCTAACCTCGACAAAGACCACCATCGGCGGATGCCAGAACGGCGGCAGCGCCACGATGTCCAGCTCTCCGCCTGCCACACGGAAGCTCCTTGCCAGGATCCGGTAGCCTTTTGCCATGAGCCAAAGCGCGGCTTTCCACTCGGCGGCACGGCCGCGGGCGAGGGCTTCGTAGTGGCGCTGAGCCATGGGCTATTTCGCCTGCGTGGCCTTCAGCTCCAGGGCCCGTGCATAGACGACGCGGCGAGGGAGCCCCAACTGTCCCGCGACGATAGCGGCGGCGTCTTTTACCGGGCGACGCGCAAGCTCGTCCAGAATGCGGTCATCGAGGGCTGCGCCCGTCTGAACTTGTGGGTCTGCTTGACCCGGCGGGCCGACGACGATGACGACTTCGCCGCGCGGGGCGCCGCTACTTTCATAGTGGGCGGCCAGCACCGAAAGCGGCGCGCGGCGAAGCTCTTCGTGCAATTTGGTCAGTTCGCGGGCAATCGCGGCGGGCCGGTCGCCTAAAATCGTCACCAAATCGGCAAGCGTCGCGGCGAGCCGATTCGGCGATTCGAAAAACAGCAACGTCGTCGGAACGAGGCTCAGCCTTGCGATCTCGCGGCGACGTTCATTCGCGCTGGAGGAAAGAAAACCTGCGAAGGTGAAATTTTCGACAGGCAAACCTGCCAGTGCCAGGGCAGTCGTGACTGCCGACGGACCGGGCACGGCGGTCACGTGGTGACCTCCGTCGATTGCGGCGCGAACGAGGCGGGCGCCGGGATCGGAAATCAGCGGTGTTCCCGCGTCGCTGACCAGGCCCACAACCTTGCCGTCCGCTAGTTCGGCGAGTATCCGATCTTCGATACGCGCAGCATTGTGCTCGCGATAGGAATGGAGCGGGCGGGTCAAACCGTGGAGGGTAAGCAGCTTTGCCGTGACGCGTGTGTCCTCGGCATAAAGCACATCGGCACCGGCCAACACATCCAAAGCCCGCAAGGTGATGTCACGCGAATTGCCGATCGGCGTCGAGATCAGATAGAGCCCTGGCGACAAAGACACGCGCGATTTACTTCCCGCAACCTGCCCGTTAATCTCGCGTTCCTTGCTCATTATGCTCTTTCGGCCCTGGGGGACAAACGCCAGTGACAGCCCAATCGTTTGCGCCTGCAGTTTCGCGGCCGCCGTCAGCCGGCTTCCATTCATTCTGGCAAGCATTGTGGACCATCGTGTTGGTGGTTGCGATGGGGGCGACGCTCTCGGCATGCGAGACCTTCAAATTTGGCGGCGAACGATCGCCTTCGCCAACCCCTCAGGCACAGGGCCCACGCCCGACGACCGTGACTCCCACGCAGCCTGGAGAAGTCCCCGGGCCGGGTGCGCAAGGCAATCCAAATCAGGTGCGTGTCGCGCTGCTCCTTCCCTTCTCGCATCCCTCCAAGGAAACGCGCGCGGTCGCGCAGGCCCTGCTCAACGCGGCACAAATGGCGATCTTCGACATGGGCTCGCACACCATGACGCTGTTGCCTCGCGATACCGGCGCCACCCCTGAGACCGCCGCAGCAGCGGCGACCGACGCAATCGATAAAGGTGCGGAACTGATCCTGGGACCTCTCCTGGCCGCCGATGTTCGGGCTGTCGCGCCGATCGCGCGTCAACGCAACGTGCCCGTCATCGCCTTTTCTACGGACAGAACTGTCGCCGGCGACGGCGTCTTCTTGCTCAGTTTCCTGCCGGAAACCGAAGTCACGCGCGTGATCAGCTATGCGATCGCGCAGGGCCGCAGTCGCTTCGCGGCGCTGATTCCAGCGACTCCCTACGGTCAGCGGGTCGAGGAAGCCTTCCGTGCCACCGTTACCTCGGCCGGCCGGGAAGTCGTCTCGGTGCAGTCCTATCAACCGAACGCGCAAGCCCTGGAACCCGCGATCAACGCCGTGGCCAAGACGGGGTTTGATGCGATTTTCTTGCCCGAAGGCGGCACAATGCTGCGCAGCCTGGCACCGATCCTCTTGGTAAAGGGCCCGGATTCGAAGCAGATCAAGCTTTTGGGTACCGGCTTGTGGGATGACCCAGCCGTCGCCAAGGAGCCGTCGTTGATTGGGGGCTGGTACTCGGTAACGCCGCAAGATCAGCGCCCAAACTTCACTTCGCGCTATCAACAACTCTACACGAACAAGCCGCCGCGCATCGCCACGCTCGCCTATGACGGCGTGGCCCTCGCCTCAACGCTGTCGCGAGGCTCACCCGGCCGCCGATATACCCGGGAAACGATTTCCGACCCCAATGGCTTTGCCGGCATCGACGGCATCTTCCGCTTCCTGCCGAACGGCTTCACGGAACGGGGACTAGCTGTCATGGAAATTGCGCCAAACGGTCAGCTGTTGATCGCCAGTCCCGCGGCGAGCACGTTCCAAGCGCAAGGCTTCTAGCGCGCCTGCGACAGAAGCTCTTTGATGACGGCGTTCAAAACCAAGCGCCCGCGTGGTGAGGCAGTCATCCGGTCGCCGTCGAGCGCAATCAAGCCAGCTGCCGAGGCACGCTCGACGCTCAACGGCCGACCGAGCAGGTGCTCGACGCGGCTGCGCGAGAGTCCCTCTCGCAAGCGCAAGCCCATCAGCAGGCATTCCTTCCCGGATTCGACGCTCTCAACCGCCTCCCACTGCGAAATAGCCTCGCCGCGTTTGCTCACCGAGGCCAACCACTGCTCCGGCGACGACAGCGTGGACGAGGCGATGCGTTGCCCACCGACAACGATGCGGCCGTGGGCACCGGGTCCGACGCCGAGATAGTCGCCGTAACGCCAATAGATCAGATTGTGTCGCGACTCTTGGCCAGGCGCGGCGTGATTGGAGATTTCGTAAGCCGGCAGACCGGCTCGCTCCATTTGATATTGCGTCGCTTCATAGAGTTCGGCCGATGCGTCATCGTCGAGCGGTGTGATATGGCCGCGCTTCATTGCTGCGTGATAGGGCGTGCCTTCTTCGAAGGTGAGTTGATAGAGCGAATAGTGGGTGCAACCTTGCGCCAATGCCCGGGCGAGTTCGCGCTCCCAATCTTCCGCGCTCTGGCCGGGGCGGGCATAAATCAGGTCGAATGAGACGCGCGAGAAAATCGTGTGAGCGAGCGCAACGGCGCTCAAGCCTTCATCCACTGTGTGCAAGCGGCCCAAGCGGCGAAGGTCTTCGTCGTTCAGCGCCTGTACGCCAAGCGAGACACGGTTGACGCCGGCTGCGCGATAGTCGCGAAAGCGCGCCGCCTCCACGCTGGTCGGATTCGCTTCGAGTGTGATTTCGGCATCGGCGCTGAAACCGAAAAGACGCTCAGCCTCGTTCAGAACGCGCGCGACGATATAGCCCGGCATCAGCGACGGCGTTCCGCCGCCAAAGAAAATACCGTCGAGCGGCGGACGGTGATCGAGCCGCGCAGACAGCGTTTGGAGCTCGCGGCAAAGCGCGTCGGACCATGCTTCGGCGTCGATCTTCACACGCACATGACTGTTGAAATCGCAGTACGGGCACTTCGACAGGCAGAACGGCCAATGCACGTAAAGACCGAAGCCGGGCCCTTCAGCTCCGTTCAAAGCACGCCTCGATCAGCTTGGCGAAAGCGCGGGCGCGATGCGAGATCGCGTGCTTTGCCTCGGGTTCCATTTCGCCAAACGTGAGGTGATGACCGTCGGCGACAAAGATCGGATCGTAGCCAAAGCCGCGTTCGCCTCGTGGCGGCCAAATGATCCGGCCGCTTACTTCGCCCTCGAACGCTTCGGCATGCCCATCCGGCCAAGCGAGCGCCAAGACGCAGACAAAACGGGCGGTCTCCGGCGCGCCCGGAATCGCCAGCATGCGTTCGTGCACCAGACGCATCGCAAGATTGAAGTCTTTTGCCGGCCCCGCCCAGCGCGCCGAATAGACGCCGGGTTCGCCCTTCAACGCGTCGACACAAAGCCCGGAGTCGTCGGCGAGCGCGGGCATCGCCCCAGCCTTCGCCGCCGCATGGGCCTTTAGCAATGCGTTGCCCTTGAAGGTCGTTTCCGTTTCGTCAGGTTCGTCGAGGCCCAGAGACGCGGCCGGAATCGCTTCGATGCGAAAGGGCGCGATCAGCTCGGCGATTTCACGAACCTTGCCCGCATTGTGGCTTGCCACGATCAGGCGTCTTTCGCTGAGGCGCCGGCTCACGCGACCGTGGCGACCGCGCGACGCTGAAGCGCGACCAGCTCGGCAATCCCTTTGCGTGCAAGAGCCATCAACTCCATGAAGGCGGCCTCCGAAAACGGCTCACCCTCCGCCGTCCCCTGAATCTCGACGATCGCGCCGCTTCCGGTGAGCACGAAATTCGCATCAGTCCCGGCTGATGAATCTTCGTCGTAGTCGAGATCGAGCACAGGCGCGCCTTGATGGATCCCGCAGGAAATGGCGGCGACATGATCCTTCAAGGGATTGAGCTTGATCAGCCCGTCGCGCTTCATCAACTCGAAGCACGCATGCAAAGCGACGAAACCGCCGGTGATTGCCGCCGTACGCGTACCGCCGTCGGCCTGGATGACATCGCAGTCGACAATGATTTGGCGCTCGCCAAAGGCGGTCAAATCCGTCACGACACGCAACGAGCGGCCGATCAATCGTTGAATTTCCTGGGTGCGGCCGGATTGCTTGCCGACTGCCGCCTCGCGGCGCATACGCTCGCCGGTTGCGCGCGGCAGCATGCCGTATTCGGCCGTCACCCAGCCCTTGCCGGAGCCCTTCAAGAACGGAGGGACGCCCGATTCAAGCGAAGCGGTGCAAAGCACATGGGTGCGGCCAAATTTGACGAGGCACGACCCCTCGGCATGGGCCGCAAATCCGGGCTCCAGAACGACGGGACGCAATTGATCTGGGCGGCGGCCGGAAGGGCGCATCGGGGGTCGGGTTCCCTTGAAGTTTGGAGATTGAGGCGCTACCTAGCCTGCCGCCATGTGCGGTGCAACGGGCGCCGGCCGGCACCCGCAGAAATCGGCGCAAATTCTCTCGCATGAACGATCGTCCTCAATCAGGGCTCAATCCGACAACGCCGACCCGCATCGGCGAGTTGTCGGAGCGTTCGCGCGACATTTTCCGCTCAATCGTTGACTCATATCTTGAGACCGGCGAGCCCATCGGATCGCGAACCCTGTCGCAGCGCGGCATCGCCCTTTCGCCCGCGTCGATCCGCAACGTCATGTCCGATCTGGAAGTCCTGGGATTGTTGCGTGCGCCACACTCGAGCGCGGGGCGTATTCCGACGCAGGCGGGCCTGCGGCTCTTCGTCGACGGCTTGCTCGAGGTCGGTAATTTAGCAAACGAGGAGCGGCGCGGAATCGAAGCGCAGCTCGCGGCGAGCGGCCGCAACATGGAGGACGTGCTGACCCAAGCCACGACCATGCTGTCGGGCCTGAGCCAGTGTGCCGGCTTGGTCGTGACGCCGAAGCGCGATCCGGCGCTGAAGCACGTCGAGTTCGTGCCCCTTGGGCCGCAACGCGCGCTTGTCATCATGGTAGGCGACGACGGTACCGTCGAGAATCGCGTCATTGAAACGCCGCTGGGTTTGCCGCCCTCTGCATTCATCGAGGCGACGAATTATTTGAGCGCGCGCATGAGCGGGCGTACCATCGAAGAAGCGCGGCACGAGGTGTTGAGTGAGATCGATCAACAGCGCGCGGAGCTCGATGGACTTGCGGCAAAGCTGGTCTCGGCCGGTCTTGCGGAATGGGGCGGCGGGCAAATCGGCGGCGGCGCGCCGTCGCTGATCGTGCGCGGACAGGCGCGCCTGCTGGAAGACGTCAATGCAACCGGCGAGCTCGAGCGTATCCGCCAATTGTTCGACGACATCGAACGCAAGAACGATCTCATCCAACTTCTCGAACTATCCAAACAGGGCGAAGGTGTTCGCATCTTCATCGGTTCGGAGACGAAATTGTTTTCGCTCTCGGGATCGTCCGTGATTGTTTCGCCCTATACCGACCAGCAACATCACATCGTCGGCGTGATCGGGGTCATAGGACCGACTCGCATCAATTATGCGCGCATCGTACCGATGGTAGACTTCACGGCAAAAGTCGTGAGCCGATTGTTGAGTCAACAACGCTGAACCGCCAAACCAACGAGCCAGAGAAATGAGTGATCCTAAGGACAGAGGGGACGAGCTGGAACCGGCGAACGATTCCTCGCCGGTCAACGGCGAAGCCGACGACGATGAACTCCAATTGGAGATTACACGCGAAGCGGCTCGTATCTCGGAGCTTCATACTGAGATTGCCGAGCTCAAGGAACGCTATTTGCGGGCCGTTGCCGAGACCGAAAACGTTCGCAAGCGCGCCGAGCGTGAAAAGAACGAAGCCGCTCAATTCGCCTTTCAGCGCTTCGCGCGCGATCTGCTCAGCGTCGTCGACAATTTCAATCGCGCGCTTGAGGCGCTGAAGCCCGAGGCGCGGGCAAGCTTACCCCCGTCGGTTGCCGCCGTCGTCGATGGAATCGAGGCGACACAGCGCGAACTCGCCGCGATTTTCGAACGCTACGGAATAAAGCGCATCGAGGCCAAGGGCCAGCGCTTCAACGCCAATTTGCATCAGGCCATCGCCGAAATGCCAAGCGCGGAATTTCCGGTAGGCATCGTCATCGACGTCGCCCAAACGGGCTATACGCTTAGCGAGCGCCTGTTGCGCCCGGCAATGGTGATGGTCTCTTCGGGGCCGGCAAAGGGCGATGGACACGTCCAGTCCGGCTCGAACATCGACACCTCGGCTTAGGCGTCAGAAACCGTGGCCGTGTCCGCCACCGCCATGATGGTGAAAGTCGTCGTCGTCGTTGCCGCCAGGGATCGGGAATAAATATCCGTCGTCGCGCCTGCGGCCCAAATATGCGTCGCGCTTCTCAAGATGGAGCGCGCCGAAGACCACCATCACGATCATCCCGATAAACGCAGCGATCAGGCCGAGCGCCACCCATCCGTTTCCTGAGATTGAAGGCGTATGCGCCAGGGCTGCGGCCGAGGCCACCCCTGAACTCGAGGCGAACAGCGTCGCCGCGCTTACCACCAGTGCCAAACTGCGAAACATCCTGGATCCCATTTCTTTTTCTCTATTATCGACCAGATGTGCCCCGACGCACCTTAGATGGTGTCGGCGAGCGGCATTTTGAGCGCGCGGGCAGGATTCTTTTCGCCTAACGCACTTGACGCTCTAAGATCGGTACAGCGGGCGACTTCCGTCGCCCGCCTCATGAAGCAATCGCTCTCGTTCCTCCTGGCCTCAGGCCGTGTGCCGTGCCGAACGCATGAAGGCAACGAAGTCGCGATCGGTCACAATGGCTTCGTACGGCGCGCAACGGCTGTCGAGAGCGTGACCCTCGCGCTGCAACGCCTCGCCTTCGGCGGCCATCTTGGGAGCTTCGTCGCCCAGATAGACGACAACCTTCGTCATTGTATGATCGAATTGGGTCGTTCCTCGGACTTGGTATTCTCTCCACCGCCGATCGAGATCGCGCCAACGCTCCGATAATTTTACGGAGGCATCATAACAATCGACGTAGCCATAGCCGGCTTCGAGCAGACGGCCCGTTACCGGCAAGAAGCGGCTAAAGGCGGCGGTCATTTGATCGTCACCCGAACCGGTGAAGCCGGCTGCCCAATCTGCGGCATAGAGCTCAGGGGCGCTGCCGAGAGCCCGGAAGCGCCAAAGGGAACCGGCATGTTCGGCGTTCGCTACCGGGACCCCCGCTGGCAAAGCCAAGCAGGCACCGGCTTCAAAGGCCTCTCGTACGCTCGGGTCATTGGGGCCAAGGCGACCGATGAGACCTGCGTTTGAAGGGGCAAAACAGGCGAAAGTCGGACGGGACCCGGCGGCCATCGTCGGGGCGGCCGAGAAAACTACTGTTACCGAGGCTAACAACGCAGCCCAACCATATGTGCGTAACATGGAGGCCTCCATTCCCATTAGGAAGATATAAACTTTACGCTTGGCGCGAATTGAACCCAAATCACGAAACAGCGCGGCTACCAATGCTTGCGGGCCTGGGCCCTCCCCCCTATATACCGGTCAAACCTGCGGTTTTCCGTGGGGTTGCTCCCTATTCACAAGACGAAAAGGGGAGGTCGGCGTCGCTTCAAGCACCCGCGAAGGACTCCGACCGTCCGCCGCAAGAAGAGGTTTAAAGTTCCATGGCCAAAGTCATCGGCATCGATTTGGGTACGACGAATTCCTGCGTCGCCATAATGGAAGGCGCACAGCCAAAAGTTCTGGAGAACGCCGAGGGCGCGCGCACGACCCCCTCCATTGTCGCATTCACCAAGGACGGCGAACGGCTTATCGGCCAGGCTGCCAAGCGCCAGGCCGTCACCAATCCCGAATACACCTTCTTCGCTATCAAGCGCCTGATCGGCCGCAAGTTCGAAGATCCCATGACCCAAAAGGACATGGGCATGGTGCCCTATAAGATCGTCAAGGCGGACAATGGCGACGCCTGGATCGTGGGCCGCGACGGGGAGAAAATTTCCCCGTCTCAGATTTCAGCCTACACGCTGACCAAGATGAAAGAGACCGCCGAGGCCTATCTCGGCGAAAAGGTCACGCAAGCCGTGATCACTGTTCCCGCGTACTTCAACGACGCCCAACGGCAAGCGACGAAGGACTCGGGCCGCATCGCGGGCCTGGAAGTTCTGCGCATCATCAACGAGCCGACGGCGGCCGCCCTCGCCTATGGCCTCGACAAGAAGCAAGCCGGCGTTATCGCAGTCTACGATCTCGGCGGCGGCACGTTCGACATTTCAGTGCTTGAGATCGGCGACGGCGTCTTCGAAGTGAAGGCGACGAACGGCGACACGTTCTTGGGCGGCGAAGATTTCGACATCCGCCTGGTCGATTATTTCGCCGATGAATTCAAGCGCGAGCAAGGCATCGACCTGCGCAAAGATCGTCTGGCGCTGCAACGTCTGAAGGAAGCGGCCGAGAAGGCGAAGATCGAGCTCTCGTCGGCGGTGCAGACCGAGATCAATCTACCATTCATCACGGCAGACGCTTCGGGACCGAAGCATCTGACGATGAAGCTGACGCGCGGCAAGCTCGAGGCCCTGGTCGACGACTTGATCCAACGGACACTGTCGCCGCTCAAGGCTTGCTTGAAGGACGCGGGCGTTACGCCCGCCGACATCGCCGAGGTCGTGCTGGTCGGCGGCATGACGCGCATGCCGAAAGTCCAACAGGTCGTGAAAGAATTCTTCGGCAAAGAGCCGCATAAGGGCGTCAATCCCGACGAAGTGGTCGCCATCGGCGCTGCAGTTCAGGCGGGCGTGCTGAAGGGCGAGGTCAAGGACGTTCTCCTTCTCGACGTGACACCTCTGTCGCTCGGCATCGAGACGTTGGGCGGCGTATTCACCAGATTGATCGAGCGCAACACGACCATCCCGACGAAGAAGAGCCAAGTGTTCTCGACTGCCGAGGACGGGCAAACGGCGGTGACCATTCGCGTCTTCCAGGGCGAGCGCGAGATGGCGGCCGACAACAAATTCCTCGGCCAATTCGATCTCGTCGGTATTCCGCCTGCCCCACGCGGCATGCCGCAAGTCGAAGTCACGTTCGACATCGACGCCAACGGCATCGTCAACGTCTCGGCCAAGGACAAGGCGACGAACAAAGAGCAGGTCATCCGCATCCAACCGTCGGGCGGTCTTTCCGAAACCGACATCCAGAAGATGATACGCGAGGCTCAGGAGCATTCGACCGACGACAAGAAGCGCAAGGAGTTGGCCGAAGCTCGCAACCGCGCGGACGCCGGCGTTCACGAAGTCGATAAAGCTTTGAAGGAGCATGGCGCGAAGATCTCCGCCGCCGAGCGCGGCGCCATCGAGAGCGCCGTCGGCGCCGTGAAAGACGCGTTGAAGGGCGAGGACGCCGACTTCATCAAGTCGAAGACGGAGGCGCTGCTGCAAGCTTCTCTTAAACTCGGCGAGGCAATGTATCGTAATGCCAACGCCGAATCGGAAGCTGGCGCCAATGCCGGCGGCGACGCTGCGGCGCCTGGCGCGGCAGACACTGGAAAAGCCGACGGTGATGTGGTCGATGCCGACTATGAAGAGGTCGACGAAGAGAAAAAGAAGAAGGGTGGCGCGCGCTAGTCGGCGCCGCCTCTGCATTCCTCTCGTGTCGTCTCTTGCGCAGTTTCGAACGTAACCGATGTCAAAGCGTGACTACTACGACATCCTAGGCGTTCAGCGCCGTGCCACCGCCGACGAACTGAAGTCCGCCTTTCGCAAGAAAGCGAAGGAGCTTCACCCCGATCGCAATCCCGGCGACGCGAAGGCGGAGCAGTCGTTCAAGGAGCTGAACGAGGCTTACGACATCCTGCGCGATGATCAAAAGCGCGCGGCTTATGATCAATACGGTCACCAGGCGTTCGAGGGACCGGGCGGCGGCGCCGGCGGGCGCGGCTTCGGCTTCGACTTCTCGACCTCGTTCACCGACGTCTTCGACGATTTGTTCGGCGAGTTCATGGGCGGACGGCGCGGCGGCGCCGGCGGCGGCAATCGCGCCTCGCGCGGCACAGACCTGCGCTACAACATGGAGATCTCGCTGGAGGAGGCGTTCGTCGGAAAAACGGCGACGATTCGCATTCCAGGCTCGATCGCTTGCGAGGCCTGCAGTGGATCGGGCGCGGAGGCGGGTTCCAAACCGCAAGCCTGCCCAACTTGCTCCGGCGTCGGCAAAGTACGCGCCCAGCAGGGATTCTTCACAATCGAACGAACGTGCCCGACCTGCCAAGGTCTTGGCCGCGTCGTCAAGAATCCGTGCCGGGCGTGCAGCGGCTCCGGCCGCGTGCAGCGCGAACGCACGCTCAACGTCAACATTCCGCAGGGCGTCGAGGACGGCACGCGCATTCGTCTTGCCAGTGAGGGCGAGGCGGGATTGCGCGGCGGACCGAAGGGCGATCTCTACATCTTCCTGTCCGTGGCGCCGCATCCTCTGTTCAAGCGGGACGGCCAGGACATCCATTGCCACGTGCCGGTGAGTTTCGTAACCGCCGCACTCGGCGGGCACGTCGAAGTGCCAACGCTCGGCGGCGGGCGGGCGCGCGTCGCGATCGGCGAAGGCACGCAGTCTGGGCGTCATTTCAGGCTGCGCGGCAAGGGCATGCCGGGACTGCGCGGTCAGGGCGCGCACGGCGACATGTTCGTCGAAGTCGGCGTCGAGACGCCCGTGCACCTTACCAAGAAGCAGCAAGAGCTACTGCGCGAGTTCGAGAAGGCGACGAGCGGTCAGAACTCTCCCGAGGCCACAAGCTTCTTCGCGCGAATGAAAGAATTCTTCGACGGCAAAGAATAGCGTCCTAGAAGGGAACGAGGGCGGCAAAGCCGTTTTCGGCCGCGATCGCGAGCCTCGTGCCGTCGGGCGAAAATGCGAGTGCGGAGATCGGCGCCCCTTTGAGGGCGATATACTCCGTGCCCGGATCATCCAACCGCTCGACCCATACCGCGCCGTCCGACATTCCAGCCGCGACGGCATCGATTCGCGGATGGGCCGCCACCGCCGTGATCAGCGCGTCGCGTTGCGGTCCCATCTCGCGCGGCTCTTTATCCATCGGCCCGGCCCGCCCGGTGAACGGCCAGGCGATGACGCGCGGCGCTCCGCTTGTGAACAGGCATTTGCCGCGGCGATCCCAGGCCCAGGATTTGACCTTGGCCGGGTAGCCCGTCATGCGCATGTCGGCTGCATCGTCGAGGCGCCAACCGTGCAGCGCATTTTCCTGCATGGTCGTCACGAGAAAGCGACCGTCGTCGCTCCAGGTCACGCCCAGATGCGAGCCCTTCCACTTCAACCGCTTTGCCTCCTGGGCCGATGCCTTTGCCCACCAAAGCGAGACACCGTCGTAATGAGCGACCGCGAGCCGCCGGCCCTTTGGATCGAATGAAAGTCCGCCGACGGTCGAGGCGTGTGAAAACGTCGTGCGCGTCGCGCCGTCCAAGATCGTCGCCTCTTTGCCGGCGCCATAGGCGATGAGGCCGGTGTCGGGCGCGACCGCGATCTGTTCGATCCACTTGCCCTTGGTCTTGGCGAGCTCGACGACCGATGCGTCGGCGCCAACGTGCAACAGGCGCCCGTCGTCGCCGCCGGAGATGAAGCCATCCGCCGGCGCGGGCGCCAGCGCTAGGCAAGCGCCGTCGTGTGCGGCGACCTCATTGACTGCGCCCGCCCTGTCGATCAGACGCAGCGAGCCGTCGCCAAGCGCGAAGGCGGCAGCACCCGATCCATCGAATGCGCACGCGACGACAAAGGCGTCAAACGACCAGGATCGTCCGTCACGCAACTCCGGTTGGGCCGTCATCGCAAGTCAACCGATGCAGGTTTCGAAGCCGCGCTTCAATTCCGCCCGATCAAGCTCGCGGCCGATGAAGACGATGCGGCTCACGCGTTTTTCGTCGGGCGACCAGGCACGCTGAAAGTCGCCCTCCATCATCATGTGGACGGCTTGGAAAGCGAGACGCTCGTTTCGACCTTTGACGTCCAAGATGCCCTTGGCGCGCAGAATGTTTTGGCCCTTCTCGGCGAGCAAGGCGCGCAGCCACGCAGTCAACCTGTCGCCGTCCAGCGGTTTCGTCGCGGTCAGGCTGACGCTTGCGATGCCATTGTCGTGCTCGTGTTCATGTGCGTCGCCGTTCAAGAACTCGGGCTCGCGCTCAAGAACGCGCGCAAGATCGAAGGCGCCTTGGCCCAAGACATTCTCGAGCGGCACGTCGCAGCGTTCCGCCCTGTGAATGACGGCGAACGGATTGAGCGCGCGGATGCGCCTCTCGACCAGCGCGAGTTCATCGGCATTGGCCAAATCGGTCTTGTTCAGGATGATTTGGTCGGCGAAGGCGATCTGTTCGGCCGCTTCGCTGCTGTCGTCCAGACGCGCGAGGATGTTTTTCGCGTCGACCACTGTGGTAATCGAATCGAGTCTTGTGCGCGCCTTCACCTCGTCGTCGGCGAAGAACGTCTGGGCGACGGGTGCGGGATCGGCAAGGCCGGTGGTCTCCACGAGAATAGCGTCGAACTTATCCTTGCGCTTCATCAGGCCGCCGAGAATGCGGATCAAATCGCCGCGCACGGTGCAGCACACGCAACCGTTGTTCATTTCGAACACTTCCTCGTCGGCATCGACGATCAAGTCGTTGTCGATGCCGATTTCGCCGAACTCGTTGACGATCACGGCATAGCGCTTGCCGTGTCGTTCGCTCAAAATACGGTTGAGGAGCGTGGTCTTCCCGGCGCCCAGATAGCCGGTCAATACGGTCACAGGCACTTGCGTCATGTCGATATCCTGCTCAAAGGCCCGCTTTCATCGCGGCCGTCAGAGCTTTTACGTTGTGGCGAAACATTTCCGTATAGGTGGCGGCAGGCCCTTCTGATTTCGATAGCGCATCGGAGAAAAGTTCGCCACCGATCTTCGCGCCCGTTTCCCGCGCGATCTGGGTGATCAGGCGCGGGTCGGTGATGTTCTCCACGAAAACCGCCGAGATGTGCTCACGGCGGATTTGATCGATGAGGCGCGCAATGCCCTTAGCTGAGGCCTGGTCCTCGGTCGAAACGCCTAGCGGTGCGATGAATTCGATGGCATAGGCGGCGCCGAAATAGCCGAAGGCATCGTGGCTCGTGATCACTCGACGCCGGTCTGCCGGTATGGCCGCGAACGCCGTGCGCACTTCGGCATCCAGCTTGTCCAATCCACCGGCGTAAGACGCAGCATTGGCCTCGTAGAAGGCGCTGTTCGCTTTATCGGCCGCGGCCAGTGCGGCGGCGATGTTGTGCGAATAGATCTCGCCGTTGCGCAAGTCCTGCCAGGCATGCGGATCGATCGCCTCACGCACGCTGGTCCCGAATTGCGCTTTGAACAGATGCGCCTTGACGCTCTCACTCACCGCGACGACACGGCCCTTCGCCGCCGCAGATTGTATCAAGCGCTCTGCCCAAGGCTCGAAGCCCAAACCGTTCAAGAGGATAATGTCGGCCTGCGCCACCGCCTTTGCGTCGCCAGGCGCGGGCTGGAAGACATGCGCATCGCCGTTGGGCCTGACGAGCGTTCGAAGGTCGATGCGGTCGCCGCCGATCTGCAGTGCCAGGTCGCCGAGAATGGAAAAACTTGCGACCACCTTGAGCTTTGCCGCAAAGGCCGGTGACACGAATAGAATCAGCGCGAACGCTGCGAGGAGCAAGCGGAGCTTCCTCACGACTTGACCTCTTCGGGGTCGTGGAAATGCGGACGCCGCAAATAGCGCGCCAAGAGTCCGGCGCGCGAACCGAAGACGATGGAGGCAAGATAAGCCACTGCGGCCGTCAGGACGATTGCCGGACCCGACGGCAGATCGAAATGATAGGAGACGAGCAAACCGATGACGCCGGAAGCCATAGCGCAGCCGGTTGCGAACGCAATACAGCCGGCGACACTGTCCGACCAGAAACGCGCCGCCGCCGCCGGCAGCATCATGAGACCGACGGCCATCAACGTGCCTAGCGCCTGAAATCCGGCCACCAGGTTCAATACGACGAGCACGAGAAAAATTAGGTGGATCAGCGAACCGCGCGCGCCGACGCTGCGCAAGAAGGTCGGGTCGAAACACTCGGCGACCAGCGGTCGGTAGATCAGAGCCAGCGTGGTCAACGTGATGCTGGCGACAGCCGCCACGAACAAGAGGCCTTCATCATCGACGGCGAGGATCGAACCGAACAGCACGTGCAAGAGATCGATGGCGGAGCCGTAGATCGAGACCAGGAGCACACCGAGCGCGAGGCTTGCCAAATAGAACCCGGCAAGACTCGCATCCTCGCGCAAGATCGTGGTGCGTGATGTGATTCCAGCGAGCAGCGCGACCGTTAGGCCGGCGATGAGACCACCGGCGCTCATCGCGCCCAACGAGAGTCCTGCGAAAATAAAACCGATTGCTGCGCCGGGCAGCACCGCGTGGCTCATCGCGTCGCCCATCAGGCTCATGCGGCGCAGCACAAGGAATACGCCGATGGGTCCCGAGCCCATCGCCAGCGCCAAACAAGCGACCAGCGCACGACGCATGAAGGCATAGCCGATCAAGGGCTCGACGAGCAGGGCGTAAGGATCGAGGAGGTGCTCCATCGTTCAGCCGTGATGATGATGTGGCATGTCGTCGGAGCGTGCCCATTTGGCCATGATGGTCCGCGCACGGCCCAGATTTTCTTGCGTCAGAACCTCACCGGTCGGCCCCCATGCGACAAGCTCGCGCGCGAGCAACAGCGTCTCGGGGAAATGTCGGCGTATGAAATCCGTGTCGTGTAGCACGACGATAACCGTGCGCTTCTGCGCGTGCCATTCGTGAACGAGGGAGATCAGGTGACCCTGCGTGTCTTCGTCCAGACCGGCAAACGGCTCGTCCAGCAACAAGACGGGCGCTTCCTGCACAATCGCCCGCGCAAACAATACGCGTTGCCATTGGCCGGCCGAGAGCGCCGCAATTGGTGCGCCGGCGTAGCCCAGCAGATTGACGCAAGCGAGGGCTTCCCCGACGCGGTGGCGCTCCCTGCTGTCCACTTCGCCGAAGGCGCCGATGCGCTTCCACGCGCCCAACATGACCGTCTCCGCGACCGAAATCGGAAAGCTTCGATCGATATCGGGAAGCTGCGGCAAATAGGCAATGTCGGTTGCATTGAGATTGCCGCGCAGCACACGCCCTTCAGAAGGTGTCAGCAAGCCCGCAATGGTCTTAAGCAGCGTGCTTTTGCCGGCCCCGTTCGGGCCCGCGATGGCCGTCAGGGACCCGGCTGCAAATGTACCGCTGAGGTGGTGCACCGCCGGCAATCGACGATAGGTCACGATCACGTTTTCGAGCGTGATTGCGCCGTCACTCGCTGGGGTCATGCGAGCGCCCAAACAACGGCGAGCCATAAGAGCGCCAGCGCCAACAAAACAAGCGCCAAGCGGCGGGCGGCGCTGACCGTTAGCGGCGCGGACGGCAGAAGGGACATCTGTTCGCGATCCAAGTCGATACATTATAGCAGGGGCGCGAGCGACGCCAATGAGCGCACCTTGTGCTCACCGTCGCTTTGCCAGCATGGCTCGGCGGCTGTACCGTGGGCCACCTTCCGCGATTCTCGTCGCTTGTGCGCCGGACAACGAACATGACCGAACACAGTTTAGACCGGCTCTTCAACCAAGTGATGCTGCGCAAGAGCGCCGACCCTCAACAATCCTATACGGCAAAACTCTTCAAGGACGGCGTTGCGAAGTGCGCGAAAAAGTTGGGCGAGGAGGGCGTCGAAGCCGCGTTGGCGGGCGCGCTCGGCGACCACAAGGGCCTTGTCGCGGAATCCGCCGACCTTCTTTACCATCTCACCGTGATGTGGGCGATTGCGGGTGTGACGCCGGGCGAAGTCTACGCGGAGCTGCACGAACGCGAGAAGCGCTCGGGCCTTGACGACAAAGCCGGGCGCAAGGGTGTCGGGCGCTAACCGAAGCCCGCCTTCGACGCCAACGCTTTCAGCGACACCAGCGGACGCGGACCCAAGTGGCTGATCACTTCTGCCGCCGCAATGCCGCCAAGACGTCCGCAATTGCCAAGCGGCAATCCGCGCGCGACGCCATAGAGAAACCCGGCAGCGTATTGATCGCCCGCACCAGTGGTGTCCTCGACCTTGGCCACGGGCTCGGCTTCGAGAATATGAACGTGGCTCGCGTTGACAACGACGGAGCCATGAGCGGACCGCGTGAGCGCCGCCTTGCCGCTCCAGTCGCGCACGGCTTGAAATGCTTGATCGAAATGCTCGGTCTCGAACAGCGCTTTGATCTCTGCCTCGTTGGCAAAAAGGATGTCGACGTCACTCGCCAGCAGCGATTTGAACTCGTCGCGCCAACGGCCGACGCAAAACGGATCCGAGAGGGTGAACGCAACTTGCCGTTTCGCCGCTTTGGCGTGCGCGATCGCGGAGCGGATGGCGGCTTTGGCACCGGGCGTGTCCCAAAGATAACCTTCGACATAGAGGATTTCGGTCGCCGCGATTGTTTTCTCAGCCATGTCTCCGGCATCAAGAGCGGAGGCACAGCCGAGAAACGTATTCATGCTGCGCTGGCCGTCAGGCGTCACGAGAATGTGGCTCGATGCCGTCGCCAGGCCGCTCTTGGCCGGCGCGCTCTCGAAGACCACGCCGGATTTGCGGATCTCATCGCCGAAGACTCGGCCCAGACGATCGTCGCGCACTTTGCCGATGAAAGCCGCGCGACCACCGAACGAGGCGACGCCGACGGCCGTGTTTGCCGCGGAGCCACCCGACGCCTCGAGCGCATTGCTCATGGCATGCTCGAGGGTCTCGGCGCGAAAAGCATCAATGAGCGTCATGGCGCCCTTGGCGATGCCATGAGCGGTCAAGAACGCGTCGTCGACGTGGGCCAGCACATCGACGATCGCATGACCGATGGCAACTACGTCGAAGCGGGTTTGCATTCAGGCACCTTTTTTTAGCGCAGCCGGCGGGGCATTATAGCGACGCACACTGCTTCGCCGCCCGCGGAGCGTTTTACGAGCTGCACTCAGCATGATCGCCAGCGTCGCGCAAGCCCTCGCTCAAATGTTCGACCGCAGCTTTCGGGGCGTCTTGTGGCTCGGCATTTTCTGCACGCTCGCGCTTTTCACCGCGGTTTTCATGGCGTTGCAATGGGCGGTCGGACACGTGCCGGATTTCGGCTATGTCTGGCTGCACGATGCGACCAAGATCATCGCCGGGGCGTTGATCACCGTGGTTTTTGTTTTTCTGGGAGCGCCAGTCGCCCAACTTTTTGCCACCCTCTTCCTCGATCGTGTCGCGACGGCTGTCGAACGGCGCTATTATCCGTCACTCGCGCGCGGACAGGGCGCCGGTTTCGTCGGGGGGCTCGTAGCGGGTTTGAGCTTTAGCGTCGTCAGCTTGGCCCTCAACCTGCTGGCCTTGCCGTTGCACTTCGCGTTGCCACTGATAGGGACGGTCGTGGTGTTGTTGATCAACGGGTATCTGATGAGTCGTACCTATTTCGAACTTGCGGCGTTGCGGCACATCAACGCAGCCGAAGCGCGAACACTGAGGCGCCGTCACCGCCTGCGTCTGTTTCTAGGCGGCGCACTGATTTCATTTCTAGCGATGATTCCCTTCGTGAATTTTGTCGTGCCGGTGTTTGCGGCCGCGATGATGACGCACGAATATCAAAAACTCGCGCGAGGATGAGAATGAAAAAAATATCGCTAGTCGCTGCGACGCTATTCCTGGCCGGGTGTCAGACTGTCAACGGTGCGTGGAACAGCGTCACATCCTCGGACACCGCGGCGCCCGGATCGCCGTCGCCTGCCGCCGCGCCGCAAACAGCAATGGTCGCACCAACGGCGACGACCGGGGCAACGCCGGCATCGCTTACCGGTCAGACCGGCGAGTCGTTGCATGCGCTCTGGGGCGAGCCGACGCTCAAGCGCAAAGATCTGGGGTCAGAGCTTTGGCAATACGCGGGCAAAGGCTGTACGTTGCTCGTCTATCTTTATCCGGCAAATGGCGGCGCGTTGACGGTGAGCCACGCCGAAGCGGTCCCCGGCGGCCCCGACGAGGCGGCGATTTCAACTTGTGCCAAGGCTGCGGGAAAACCGCCTATCAAGCCGATCAGCTGAATTACACCGGATTGGCGAACGGCACGAACTGAACCTGACCTTCGACCGCACGGTAATGGTCGAGCGCCCAATGCACGCTCGGGAAGGCGAGATCATGCCAGGGAATCTCGCCCCACGACACGAGCTTTGTCTCCAAGCTCTCAATCCCAGGCGAGAATTCGGAGCCCTGAAGCGTCGCGCGGTAGATCAATTGAACCTGCGAAATTCGTGCGACCGAATAAACGGCCAATAGCGCATCGATCGCGATCTCGGCACACGCCTCTTCCCGCGCTTCGCGCTTCGCCCCATCGACTGGCGTCTCGTGCTCCTCGAGATAACCGGCCGGAATGGTCCAAAAACCGCGACGCGGTTCGATCGCGCGACGGCAAAGCAGAATTCGTCCGTCCCAGGAGCAAACGCTGCCGACGACGATCTTTGGGTTGACGTAGTGGACGTTTCCACACACCGCGCAAACGTGGCGCTCCATCGTGTCGCCGTCGGGAACGCGGCGGACAAAATTACAGCAGGTCTGCGGCGGTGCCGCGAGGAACGGCTTGTCGTGCATCGATCCAGTCTGCGGCAATCGGCGCGCGCGCGTCTAGACCATCCGATGAGGCTGCCCTTCCGCGCCATCAGGCAATGTGGTACGGACACGGACAATTTCGTCGGGGGCACACCCCCGCTCTTCCGTCGGGGTCCATTCATGGCCAAAGCATTCGATTTGCAAACGTCGCCCGGCCATTTGCTGCGGCGTGCGCAACAATATGCGAATGATCTGTACACGCAGGAAGTAGGGCCCGACGGTTTGACACCGCGCCAGTTCGCGGTCTTGCACGCAGTCGAACTTCACGAAGGCTTGAGCCAAACAGCGTTGGTGCGCGAGACGGGCATCGATCGCTCGACGCTTGCGGACATGATCAGCCGCATGCTGCGGAAAGATCTGCTTGCACGCAAACGCACCGACGAGGATGCGCGCGCCAATTCGGTTCGAATCACGCCCGCCGGGCGCAAAGCGCTGCGCGCGGCAATGCCGGCCGTTACAAAGTCGGAACAAAAGATTCTCGAGATTTTGCCGGGACGCGTGCGCAGCGAGTTCACCAAAGGCCTGTCGCTGATCGCGCAAGCGGCCCTCGCTTCGGAATCAGCAGAGGAGAACGGCGACGCGGCAAAGGGAAAGCGCGGCCGTAAGAAGCGCTAGCGCCGACCAATCATACGCGGACGTCGACAAGACTTCCCAGACGTACATTGCGGCCGTCCGAACGCACCGGCTGCGGATCCTTCACCGCTGCGGATTGCGGTTCGGACGCTGCGGCGACCGGCGCGGGCACGCCCAACGCCTTGGCGATGAGCTGAGAAAGCGGCGCGCCAGTGGGTCGATCGGTTCGGCTGATCTGAGCCGCAATCGGAATCGGCGATGTCGAGGTCTGCATGGCCCGACCATGCCGTGCTTATGGTTCACATCAAGCTAACGTGGCGATTGTGCCGCCTTAATCGCCGGTAAGATCTCGGTATCGACGACGTTGTCGTCCAGCGGCCCGACATGCTTGGCGACGATCATGCCTTTGCTATCGACCACGTAGGTCTCAGGCACGCCCGTGAGGCCCCAATCGATGCCGACGCGCCCGGCTGCGTCGAAACCTACGCGATCGAATGGATCGCCGAGTTCGCCCAGGAAGTCGCGCGCAGGCCCGGGCTTATCCTTGTAGTCCAAGCCGTGGATCGTGATACCGCGCTTCTTCAAGCCCAGCAGCACACCGTTTTCGGCGCGGCACGGCGTGCACCACGAGGCCCAGGCGTTGACCAACGACACGCCGCCTTTGGCCAGATCATCGTTCGAAAGCCCCTCAGAGCCACGGCCTTCGAGCGGTGGTAGCGAGAATTTTGGCACGGGCTTGCCGATGAGCGCCGACGGAACGATGTGCGGGTCTTCCCGAACGCTGAGGCGCCAGGCGAAGATCGCGGCCGCGACGGCAAAGATCACCAGCGGCAGAACATAGACCGGCCTCACGACCGGCGATCCGGATTGTCGGCAAGCTCGACCAAGCGCTCGTTGCGCCTCAGCGCGCGCCAGCTGGTAACGCCAAGTCCGATCAGTGCGATCGCACTGATGCCATACGCAGGCCAGACATAAATCGCATAGCCGCCCATTGCGAAGAAGGTCATGCTGGCGCCCCTTCCAGGTTCAAGCGGAGCGTGCGCAATCGCCGCGCCAAGATTTCAGTGCGCATGCGCACAAGCAGGAGTCCTGCGAACAAAACCGTGTAAGCGATCGCCATGATGAGCAACGGCGTCAGCATCGATACCGGCATCTTCGGTCCGTCCATGCGAAAGACCGTGGAACCTTGATGCAACGTATTCCACCAATCGACGGAAAAATGAATGATCGGAATATTCACAGCGCCGACAAGACAGAGAATTCGCGCCATACGGGCGGCCCGCGCCGGCTCTTCGATCGCATCCCAGAGGGCGATGTAAGCGATATAAAGAAAGAACAGGATCAGGACCGACGTCAGGCGTGCGTCCCAAACCCACCAGGCACCCCACATCGGCTTGCCCCAAAGCATCCCGGTGACGAGGGCAAGCGCCGTGAACACAGCGCCGGCCGGCGCCGCGGCCTTCGCCGCCACATCGCCAAGCGGGTGCTTGAAGACGAAGGCAGCAACGCTTGCCGCCGCCATGCAGCCATAAACGAACATCGACATCCAAGCGGCCGGTACATGCACGTACATGATGCGCGAGGCCTCGCCCTGCTGGTAGTCGGGCGGCGCCACGAACAACGCCAGATAGACGCCGACGGCAAGCAACAACAGCGCTGCGCCGAGCAGCCACGGCGTCAACCGGCGCGCTAGCGATAGAAAGTGCTGCGGATTGGCGTAGTGAAGCATGTGCCGGAATCCTACCCTTCAACGTTGGACACGTAAGCCAGGCTAATCCTCGTTGAGACGCAATGCCGCGGCGCCGGCAAGAGACGCAATAACGGCCGCGATGAGCGACAGCGCCGCCAGCAACAACAAGGCTTGGGTCGGGTCACCGCCCCGTTGTATTGCGCTTACGGCGCTCGCTCCGAAGATCAAGGCCGGGATATTCAACGGCAGAACGATGAGAGCCAGGAGCATGCCGCCCCGACGCACGCCGGCGCTCAGCGCAGCACCTGCCGTGCCGATGAAACTCAAGCCCGGCGTTCCCAACAGCAAGGACAGCGCCAAGACCCAGAGCGCTTGCGGCTTTAGGAAGAGGATGGGTGCGACGAGGGGCGCTAGAAGGCAGATCACGAGGCCGTTCGTCAGCCAATGCGCGACAACTTTGGCCAAGACAACGAGCTCGAGCGGCAGCGACGACAGGCGAAGAAGGTCGAGCGTGCCGTCTTGCAAGTCCGGCTCTATGACGCGCTCTAGACCGAGCAACGTCGCCAACAGAGCCGCAATCCAAATCAAACCCGGCGCCGCCGATTGCAGCAGCGATTGCTCCGGCCCCAGGCCCAAGGGCGCGAGCACGATAATGAGCACGAAGAATCCGGCGCCCAAGCCGGCGCCGCCGCCGCTTCGGAAACTCAAAACGATGTCGCGGCGCAGGAGCGCTGCAAACGCCCTCATGCGTGCGACCCCAGATCGAGCATTTTTGCATCTTCAAGAAAGGGCTCGTGGCTTGCGGCGACAATCAAGCCGCCGCGCGCGCGATGCTGGGCACAGCAATCGTGAAGACGCGCGCGCGCGTTGCGATCGAGGGCAACGAGCGGCTCGTCCAACAACCAAAGCGGCCGCAATTGAAGCGACAACCGGGCGAGCGAAACGCGCCGGCGTTGGCCCGCGGACAGCAATGCACCGGGCTGGTCGTTTAAGCGGTCGATGCCCCACTCTTTCATTGCGCCGGCGACGCGCGCGCCCTCGGCCCCCAAGACGTCGGCGTGGAAGCGCAGAGTCTCCTTGACGCTGAGCGCCGACCTCACCGCGTCGCCGTGTGAGACAAAATGGAGCGCTTGATCATGCGCCTCGTCCGAGAGAGCGGAGCGGTCGTCGTTCAAGAATCGTAAACGTCCGATCGTCGCTGCGAGCAGACCCGCGATGACGCGCAGCAGAGTCGTCTTGCCACTGCCGTTCGGACCGGTCAGCAGGAGCGCCTGTCCGGATTCGACGTCGAAATTCAAACCGCGGAACACGAGTCGGTCGCCACGCACGCATCCCACATTCTCGGCCGCAACGCGCATTCGTCAAATATCCGAGAACGAACCGCCACGACCATGACCCGACGCAAAGCGCGCCGCCCCGGTCTGCGTTTCGCCGCTCGCCATGCTCGCACGACCGTGTTCGAATTCGTTATGCATCGCTTCAGCGTAGTCGAGATCCCATTGCTGAAAGGCTGACAGACGATCATGCCGCATGCAGATTTGCGGCATTCGCGCCAGTTCGCCGGCAAGCTTTTCCGCTTCGACCCGCGCAGCCCCCTTCGGGACGATGCGATTGACAAGGCCCATGCGCAAGGCCTCGTCGGCCCCGACGCCCCGCCCGGTCAAAATCATGTCCAGCGCGTGCCCCATACCGATGAGGCGCGGCAGGCGCACCGTACCGCCGTCGATCAATGGCACGCCCCAGCGCCGGCAAAAGACGCCCATCACAGCATCCTCTTCGGCTACGCGCATATCGCACCAAAGGGCGAGCTCCAGCCCGCCAGCTACGGCATGGCCGGCAATCGCGGCGATCACAGGCTTTGATACGAGAAGTCTCGTTGGCCCCATCGGTGCCTTCGCGTCGCGGATGATATCCAAGCCGGCCAAGGGGTCTTCCAGACGGTTGCCCAAGCCACGCCCCACGGCCTTTAGGTTGGCACCGGCGCAAAAGGCACCTTCGCCCCACAGAACACCGACGCTCGCGCCGGAGTCACGGTCGAATGCCAGCACGGCTTGAACGAGGGCGTCCGCGGTCTCGCGGTCGACCGCGTTCCGCCGCTCGGGGCGCCCCAAAATGATCGTCGTGACGGGCCCGTTACGCTCGACCCGAACGGGGGCTTCGCTCATCATCCCACTCCCTCTTTAGGCAATTGGCCCTCTTGAACGACTGCGCACATGACTTTAGTTCGGTGGCGCGCTGGTGCGTAACTCTTTAAGTTGCGCGCCCTAAACTCTCCCCAGACGCGACCTCCTCAGCCAAGGGCTTCCCCCCGTGACCAGCCTCGACAGCTTCAAAGCCAAAAAGACGCTCAAAGTCGGATCAAAGACTTACACCTATTACAGCCTCAAGGCCGCCGAGAAAAACGGGCTCGCCGGTATTTCGCGCCTGCCCTTTTCGATGAAGGTGCTGCTTGAAAACCTGCTGCGCTACGAAGATGGGCGCACGGTGACCAAGGAAGACATCGCGGCCGTCGCGACATGGTTGCGGACGAAGAAGTCGGACCGCGAAATCGCCTTCCGGCCAGCGCGCGTGTTGATGCAGGACTTCACCGGCGTTCCGGCGGTCGTCGACTTGGCCGCGATGCGCGATGCGATGAAGGCGCTGGGCGGCGATCCGAAAAAGATCAATCCATTGGCGCCGGTCGATCTCGTCATCGATCACTCGGTGATGGTCGACTATTTCGGTTCCAAGGATGCCTTCAAGAAAAACGTGGCGCGCGAGTATGAGCGCAACGGCGAGCGTTATCGCTTTCTGCGCTGGGGCCAATCGGCATTCGACAATTTCCGCGTCGTGCCACCGGGCACCGGCATCTGCCATCAGGTCAATCTGGAATATCTCGCGCAGACGGTTTGGACGTCGAAGGTCAAGGAAGGCCGCAAGACGGTCGAATATGCTTACCCCGACACGCTGGTCGGCACCGACAGTCACACCGTGATGGTCAACGGACTCGCCGTGCTCGGGTGGGGCGTCGGCGGCATCGAGGCGGAGGCGGTCATGTTGGGCCAGCCGATCTCGATGCTGATTCCCGAGGTCGTCGGTTTCAAGATGACCGGGAAATTGCGCGAAGGCGTAACGGCAACCGATCTCGTGCTCACCGTCACGCAAATGCTGCGGAAAAAAGGCGTCGTCAACAAGTTTGTCGAATTCTACGGACCGGGACTCAATGACCTGCCGCTCGAGGATCGCGCCACGATCGGCAACATGGCGCCGGAATACGGCGCGACGTGCGGCTTTTTTCCAATCGACGACGAGACGATCCGCTATCTCAAGGCGACGGCGCGCAGCAAAGCGCGCGTCGACCTGGTCGCCGCTTACGCGAAAGCGCAAGGTTTGTGGCGCATGCCGAAGAGCGAAGATCCTGCGTTCACCGACACGCTGGCGCTCGACCTCAACGACGTCGAGCCCAGCCTCGCCGGACCGATGAGGCCGCAAGATCGCGTACCACTGGCAGGGGCCGCGCAGGGTTTTGCAGAGTCGCTCGCGAAGACATTCAACAAAGCCGGCAAAGCCGGAGAGACAGTCGACGTCGCGGGTGCCGAGTACAAGCTGGGCCACGGCGCCGTCGTGATCGCCGCGATCACATCGTGTACGAACACGTCAAATCCGTTCGTCATGATCGGCGCCGGATTGGTCGCGCGAAACGCGCTCAAGCGCGGATTGAAGGTTCGTCCTTGGGTGAAAACCTCGCTCGCGCCCGGGAGCCAGGTCGTGGGCGAATATCTGGCGAAGTCCGGTTTGCAGAAAGACCTCGACAAGCTTGGTTTCAATGTCGTCGGTTACGGTTGCACCACGTGCATCGGCAATTCTGGGCCCTTGCCCGACAACGTCAGCCAAGCGATTGCGAATGGCGATATCATCGCCGCCGCCGTGCTCTCGGGCAATCGCAATTTCGAGGGTCGCGTCAATCCGCAAACGCGCGCGAACTATCTGGCGTCGCCGCCGCTGGTCGTCGCCTATGCGCTCGCCGGCTCCATGACGATCGACCTGACGCGCGAGCCACTCGGCTACGACAAGAAGCGCAAGCCTGTATTCCTGAAAGACATTTGGCCGTCGCAGAAGGAGATCGCAGCGACGGTTCGCAAAACGGTCACCGCGAAAATCTTTCGCGAACGCTACAGCAACGTCTTCGACGGCGGAAAATCCTGGAAAGGAATCAAGGTCAAAGGCGGTCTCAACTATGCGTGGGAGGCGAGTTCCACCTACATCAAAAATCCACCTTACTTCACGCATATGAGCGCGACGCCGGCCCCGGTTACGGACGTCAAAGGCGCGCGAATCCTGGCGCTATTCGGCGACTCGATCACGACCGATCACATCAGTCCGGCGGGCGATATCAAAAAGAACGGTCCTGCGGGCAGCTATTTGATGGAACATCACGTGGAGCCCGTCGAATTCAATTCCTTCGGCGCGCGACGCGGCAATCACGAAGTGATGATGCGAGGAACATTCGCGAACATCCGGATCAAGAACCAGATGGTCCCCGGCGTCGAGGGCGGGGTTACGAAATATCAACCGTCCGGCGAACAGATGACCATCTACGATGCGGCCATGCGCTACGAACGCGAAGGAACGCCGCTCGTGGTCTTTGCCGGCAAGGAATACGGCACCGGCTCATCGCGCGATTGGGCGGCAAAGGGAACACGGCTGCTCGGCGTGCGCGCCGTGATCGTGGAGAGCTTCGAGCGCATCCATCGTTCGAACTTGGTCGGCATGGGCGTGCTGCCGCTGCAATTCATCGACGGGCGCTCCTGGAAGGACCTCGGTCTGACCGGCGCCGAGGTCGTCAGTATTCCGGGCATCGACGGCAAATTGCGTACGCGCCAGGAACTGTCGTTACGCATTACATATGCCGACGGTCGCACCAGCGATGTGCCCGTTCTGTCGCGTATCGACACCGATGACGAGATCGAATATTTCGAAAACGGCGGCATTCTTCACTATGTTCTGCGCGGCTTGACGAAGGCAGCGTGACGGCGAAAAGCGTCATGAGTGTGTTGCCAACGGTGCTGCATTTAGGGACCGACTCTTTTCGGGGAGAAAAGGGAGGTCGTGGAGAGTGACTTCGACCTCATCCTTGCCCACGGTAATGCGCTCGACGATGTTGTTAACGATTGACTGCTTGTCCTCGCTGGAGAGGTCGGGCCAGCGCTCGGTCAGGTCCTTTGCTTCGAAGGCAACCTGCTCTTTAGAAAGCGTTAACACTTTCAGCACGTCGAGGTCGGCCTGAAGCCGAGGCAGCTCGTCATCGAGTTCTTTCTTGCGCGCGGTGAGCGGCGAATGACGCCGCGCGAATTCGTCTCGATCGATCGTGCGAGTTCGGAAAAGATCGAAAAGACTATCGATCTCTCCGAGAACACGATTGCGCTCAGTTTCGGTTGACGCAACGAGGCGTTCTTTTTCGGCCAGAGCGCTGTCCATCTGCGCCAGGTG
>JANXXU010000050.1 GCA_025350465.1 Alphaproteobacteria bacterium
CCATCCGCGCGGCGGTCTCGACCATCGCCCCCACCACCTTCGGATGCTGCGCCATGCCGAGGTAATCGTTCGAGCACCAGATCACCACATCCTTCGGGCCATCCGGCGAATGCCAGATCGCATGCGGAAATCGGCCTGCCAGACGCTCAAGATCGGCAAAAACCCGGTAGCGGCGCTCGTCCCGAAGCTGATTCAAGGCCGAATCGAAAAAGACGTTGTAGTCCATCATGCTTGCTGTCCCCCCGGGATCCTCTGACAGGCCCGTCCGCCGCTTCATCATATAACTAGAACCGAGAACCGGGACCATTGCCTTGATCCAGATCAGGAAATCAGGTTCGCCGGCTAAAGCGAGATGACGTTTCGTTGAGTCGTCATCTCGCTCTATCTTTTTGTTTGAGCATGATCTCCGCGCAAACGCGTTCCGCGTTTGTCGCGAGGGAAAACCGCTGCCCACTTTTCCGGATCATGCTCTACGCCTCATCCGGTTGCGACCGCTGGATGGCGTTCAGCTTCAGCCGCTCGCCTTCGCTGAGCTGTGCAACCTCGGGGAGCGGGGTACCGCCGGATCGGCGCAGCACCGAAAAGCCGATCGCAAACAAGCCGATGAACAATATCGTCAACGGCGCTGCCCACAGGATCGCCGTATGCCAATTCACCCGGGGTTTCAGCAGCACGAACTCGCCATAGCGGGCCACCATGAAATCCACCACCTGGGTGTCACTGTCGCCGGCCTTGAGCCGCTCGCGCACGATGCGGCGCAAATCGCGCGCCAGATCGGCCTCACTCGTGTCAATCGACTCGTTCTGACAAACGAGACAGCGCAATTCTGCGGAAATCGAGCGCGCGCGTGCCTCGAGCGCCGGATTGCTCAACTCTTCGCCGGGCTCGACCGCGCGCGCACCGAGCGGAATGAACAGAGCGAGCATCATCAGAGCGGCTGAGATCCGTTTCATTCGGCCGGCGCTCCTGCCGTGCGCGTCTTGGCCCGCACCGGCGCACCCAGGCGAAAGCGCCGGTCGCTCAAGCTCAGCATGCCGCCGAACGCCATCGTCATCGCGCCGAACCAAATGAATGCGACAAGCGGGCGCCATTGCACGCGCACGATCCACTCCTCGCCGCGCTGCTCGCCGAGGGTCGCGTAGATGTCGCGGAAAAATGTCGTGGTGATTGCGGCCTCAGTCGTCTCGGTCTGTTGCAACGGAAAGAACCGGCGCTCGGGATGCAGCACCAATACGGTCCGGCCGTCGCGAACGAACCTGAGCGTTGCACGCGTCGAGGTGTAGTTCTCGTGCGGCAGGTTCTTCTCGATTTTGTCGAGCGTGAGCGTGTAGCCGAGCGCGGCAATACTCTGTCCCGGCTTGAACAGCAGCGCCGCCTCTTCTTTCCAGGTGGAGTCCGTAACGATGCCGAGCGTCACGATGGCGACGCCGAGATGCGCCATCACCATGCCCCAGGTCGCGCGCGGCAGACCGAGCGCGCGGGCAAAGGTCAGCTTCAGCGAGCCAGTGCCGAGCTTCGTACGTACCGCCCAATCGGTGATCGTTCCAGCCGCAACCCATGCCGCCAGCGCGAGTCCAAAGAAGACCGCCCAGGCGTTTGCCGAGACAAAGGCAAGTGTGAGTACCACGATCCCGATCGCGGCGGCGGCCGCATAGCGCAAGCGCTGAGTGGCGGCGCCGAAATCACCACGCTTCCACGGCAACGCGACGCCGATGGGCAGCAGCGCCAAGGCAAGCGCAATCATCGGCGGAAAGAAGAAATCGAATACTTGCGGCCCGACGGAAAGGGTTCGGCCGAGCAGTGTTTGTGCGATCAAGGGATAAAGCGTCGCGAGCAGCACGGCCGCCGCGCAAGCGCCAAGGATCGCATTGTTGGCGATCAACGCTCCCTCGCGGCTCACCATTGCAAAGAGGCCGCCTTGCACGAGCTTGGGCGCTCTCCAGGCGAAAAGCGCAAGCGCACCGCCGATGAAGATGCCGAGGATCAACAGGATCGCAACGCCGCGCGCCGGATCGTTGGCGAAGGCATGGACCGAGGTCAGCACGCCCGAGCGCACCAGGAACGTGCCGAGCAAGCTCATCGAAAAGGCGAGGATGGCGAGAAGCACGGTCCAGGTCTTCAACGCTTCGCGCCGCTCGACGACGATCACGGAGTGAATCAGCGCCGTCGCCACCAGCCAGGGCACGAACGACGCGTTCTCCACTGGATCCCACGCCCACCAGCCGCCCCAGCCGAGTTCGTAGTAGGCCCACCAGCTGCCCATCGCGATGCCGACGGTGAGCGCGATCCAGGCGGCGAGCGTCCATGGCCGAACCCAGCGCGCCCACACCGCATCGACGCGACCTTCCATCAAAGCGGCGACCGCGAAGGCAAAACTCACCGCCAAGCCAACATAACCGGTGTAGAGAACCGGCGGATGGAAGGCCAAACCCGGATCTTGCAGCACGGGATTGAGGCCCAGGCCGTCGAGCGGCGGCTCTCCGACACGGGCGAACGGATTCGATGTGAGAAGAATAAAGAGACCAAAGGCAACACCGAGGGCGCCCATCACCGCGAGCACTCGCGCTTGAAAGGCGGGGCGCAATTGCGATCCGAAGAGGGCGACACCCGCGCCGAACAGCGTCAGAATCTGCAACCACAAAATCATCGAGCCTTCGTGGTTCCCCCACACGCCGCTGATGCGATAGATGAGCGGCTTGGCGCTGTGACTGTTCTGGACAACGTTCAGGACGGAGAAATCAGAGTCGACGTGCGCGACGATCAACGCCAGAAACGACGCGGCGACAAAAGCAAATTGCGCCAGCGCCGCGGGGCGCGAAACCGCAATCCAGCGGGCCTCGCCGCGCGTCGCGCCGATCAGCGGAATTGTCGTTTGGATCAACGCCGCAACGAGCGCCATCACGAGAGCGAAATGGCCGAGCTCGACGATCACTTGGCGCCCGATCCCTCGCGCCACAGGCCGCGCGCCTTCAACGACCGCGCGACCTCAGGCGGCATATATTTCTCGTCGTGCTTGGCGAGCACGGTCACGGCGGCAAAGACGCCGTCGGTGCGGAAGGCGCCGGTAATGACAACGCCCTGCCCTTCGCGAAAGAGGTCCGGCAGATCGCCGCTGTAGGTCACCGTCGTATCCGTCTGACCGTCTGTGACCTTGAAGTTCACCTCCGCGCCGCCCGGTTTGGTGAGGCTGCCTTTGGCGACGAGCCCGCCCAGATTGATCGTCTCGCCCGCCGGCACCGCGCGCTCTCGTGCCTCGCTCGGCGAATAAAAGAAGAGCACGCGATCGCCGAGCGCGATGAAGACGAGCGTCACGGCCAGCGCCAGGACGCCGAGCCCGCTCAGGAGAAATGCCAATCGCCGCTGCCGCCGTGTCATGGGTACCAAGGACATACATCTTTCGCCCATAAGGGTGGAAGACTGGTCAGCGACGCAGGCTAATACATACAATTATCTACTTTTTCGCATGTTCCAGCACGGCGACGAAAAAGCCGTCGGTTTCGTCCTGCGCGGGGGTCAACAGGGCGAAGCGACTCAAGCCCTTGGGTGATTCTCCGCGCAACGCGCTATGCCAAATGTCGAGTGCGGGTTTAACGATCCATTTGGGATGACGTTGCAAAAATTTGGCGATCTGACCGGGACCTTCGCTCGGCAATAGGGAGCACGTCGCATAGACGATGCGTCCGTGCGCGCCGCAAAGTGCGACGGCGCGATCGAGGAGCTGCGCCTGGGCCGCTTGATAGGATTCGAGTTTCTCAGGCGTCAGGGTCCATTTCGCTTCCGGATTGCGCCGCCACGTTCCCGACCCCGAGCATGGCGCATCGACAAAGACGATTTCGGCGGGATCGCAGGACAATGAATAGGGGTCGCCCGAACATTCGACGATCGTCGCGCCCGCTCTCTCGGCGCGTTGCGAAAGGGTGGCGAGCCGCATCGCTTCGATATCGCAAGCGATGATCCGCCCGCGATTTTGCATCGCCGCCGCCAGTGCCAGCGATTTGCCGCCGGCGCCGGCGGCCAAATCGATCACGGTGTCGCCGGGTTGAGCGCCTGCCAACAAGACGGTGAGCTGCGATGCCTCGTCTTGAATCTCGACGCGCCCGCTCAGGAAGACGTCGAGGTTGGCAACTTTGGCGTCCGCGCCGGGCGCAATGCGCAGACCCATGGGCGCAAAGCGGCAGAGTGCCGCCTCGATACCGTCGCGCCGCAACTCCTCCAGAACTTCAGCGGGCTTTGCCTTGAGCGCGTTGACTCGCAGATCGAGCGGCGCGCGCAAATTGAGCGCCGCCATTTCGACCTCGAGGCGCAGGCCGAGCGCTGCGGCCAACTCCTCGTGCAGCCACTGCGGATAATTCAAGCAGACCCAAGGATCGCCTGGCGGTGGCACAGACGCCCTTTGCAACGCGGTGCGTTCGTCTTCCGTCAGGGCGCCAGGCGCATGCGGGCCGTCGCGGAGCAGCGCGTCAATCGCCTCGGCATCAAGTTCGTCGCCCACCGCAAGCGAGCCGAGCACCAACGCGCGCGGACTGCGCTCGCCGCGCATCCGAAAGGCGCATTCGTTGAGGCGGCGCAGAACCAGATAAACGCGCTCTCCGATCGCCGCGCGATCCTTGGCGCCGGCAAAGCGATGACTGCGCCCCCACGCCGACAACGCACGATCGGCCGCCGCGCTGCGCGCAAACATCTCGCTCAAAACTTCGATCGCCGCCGCCAGCCGCGCGCCCGGCGTCATGTCCTTTCAGCAACATGAAGACAAGAGCGCGCTGCTACCGCCCCCGCTGAGGGGCGGTCGAACCGCATTTCGCGGACAACGCGAAATCGGTTCGGGTGGGGGGAAGTGCACGCGGGCAAATCTCGAAGCACGGAAAGAGACGCGCCGAAGTCGTCCCCCCACCCGATCCGTCCTCGGTCGCGCACGCGCCCTCGAACGTATCGACCGCCCCGCAGCGGGGGCGGTAACAGCTCAGAGTGGAAACGCCCCATACACGGAGCATTGCTTCGCGTCATCCCGAGATCGGGTAGTTCGGCGACTCGCGGGTGACGGTGATCGAGTGGACGTGGCTTTCGTTCAAGCCGGCCGCCGAGATGCGCACGAACTTCGCCTTTTTCTGGAAATCGGCGATCGATTTCGCGCCGGTATATCCCATCGAGGCGCGCAAACCGCCGACCAGCTGATGCACGACACTCGACAGCGGCCCCTTATACGGCACCTGACCCTCGACACCTTCGGGCACCAGCTTCAGCGTGTCTTTCACCTCCTGCTGGAAGTAACGATCGGCCGAGCCGCGTGCCATGGCGCCAAGCGAACCCATGCCGCGATAGGATTTGTAGCTTCGCCCTTGATAAAGAAAAACTTCGCCGGGGCTCTCGTCGGTGCCCGCGAAAAGCGAACCGATCATCGCGCAATCCGCGCCCGCCGCGATGGCCTTTGCCAAGTCGCCCGAATATTTGATGCCGCCGTCGGCGACGACGCTCACGCCGCGCTCGTGCGCGACGGCGACGACATCGAGAATTGCCGTCAGCTGAGGCACGCCGACGCCTGCCACCATGCGCGTCGTGCAAATCGAGCCCGGCCCGATCCCGACCTTGATCGCGTCGGCGCCGACATCGATCAGCGCCTTGGCAGCCTCGCCCGTCGCCACGTTGCCGGCGAGGACCTGAGTTCGGCTCGACGCGCGTTTAATGCGATCGACCGCTTCGATGACGCGCGCCGAATGGCCGTGCGCCGTATCGACGACCACGATGTCGACGCCGGCTTCGATCAGCGCCTGCGCGCGCTCGAAGCCGTCGTCGCCGACGGTCGTCGCCGCGCCGACGCGCAGGCGCCCGTGTTCGTCTTTCGCCGCGTGGGGATGCGCTTCCGCCTTCTCGATGTCTTTGACGGTGATCAATCCGACACAACGAAAATCGTCGTCGACGACAATGAGCTTCTCTATGCGATGCTTGTGCAAGAGACGCTTGGCCTCATCCATGCCGATCTTCTGGCGCACGGTGATGAGGTTCTCGCGCGTCATCAATTTCGCGACCGGCTGCGACAGGTCGGACGCAAAACGCACGTCACGGTTCGTAAGAATGCCGACGAGCTTGCCGGTCTTCGGCTCGACGACAGGAATGCCGGAGATCTTATGCGACTCGCGCAGCGTGCGCGCTTCGCCGAGCGTCGCCTGGGGGCCGATGGTGATCGGATCGAGGACGATGCCGCTTTCGAATTTTTTCACCTGCCGCACCTGCGCGGCCTGTTGCTCGACGGTAAGATTGCGATGAATGACGCCCAAGCCGCCGGCTTGCGCCATGGCGATGGCGAGCGGCGCCTCGGTCACCGTGTCCATCGCCGCCGCGATGATCGGCACCGCCAACTCAATGGTTTTCGTTAGTTTCGTGCGCGTGTCGGCCTGGCCGGGCAACACGTCGGAGGCGCCCGGCACAAGCAGGACGTCGTCGAAAGTCAAAGCTTCGCGGAGTTGCAAGCCGATCCCTTTCTCTAGCAAACCACTCGGGAATCGAGTTGCGAGGAGGCTCTAACCTGAGATTCGCCTTTTGTAAAGTCAGGTTTTGAAGCCGAGGGCCAAGACGTACATTTCCGCCGAATCCGAGCGTGACGCCGGTGGTTTGACGTGGACGACCTTGGTGAATCGCCGTTTCAGCGTCTCGAGCAGCGCACGCTCCGTGCCGCCGCGTAGAACCTTGGCGACGAACGCTCCGCCGGGCGCAAGCACCTCAAGTGCGAATTCGAGCGCCGCTTCGCAAAGGGCCATGATGCGGATGTGATCGGTCTCGCGATGTCCGGTCGCGGACGCCGCCATGTCGGAGAGCACAACACCGACCGGACCGCCGAGAGCGCTCTTGATTGCGTCCGGCGCCGAAGCTTCCATGAAGTCGAGCTTCATCAACAGCGCGCCTGGAATTGCATCCATCTCCTGGATGTCGACGCCGACGACGCGACCGCCATCGCCGACACGCTCGACCGCGATCTGAGTCCAGCCGCCGGGCGCGGCGCCGAGATCGACGACGGTCATGCCGCGCTTCAGGAAGCGATACTTCTCGTTCATCTCGGCGAGTTTGTAGGCGGCGCGCGAGCGATAACCTTGCGCCTTGGCGGCGCGGACGTAAGGGTCGTTGATCTGGCGTTCGAGCCACGCTTGGCTCGATGTCGACCGGCCCTTCGCCGTCTTCAGTCTTTGCCGCAAGCCGCGGGAATTGATCGGCGCGCGGTTCATACGCCCTGCCCGTTCGGTTTGGGTCCGCGCCTGCGAAAGCGGCGGTGCCTTCCGCCGCGTCGTTGCCGTTTGCGTTTGTGATTGGGCTCTTCCTTCGGGCCCATCAACGCCAGCAACATACCCTCGCGAAGCCCTCGATCGGCAACGCGCAGACGCGGCGCCGGCCACAACTCGAAGATCGCCTGAAAGATCGCAAGCCCCGGAATGACAAGCTCGGAGCGCTCGGGCCCGATGCAGGGCTGAGCCGCGCGCGCGTCCTTGTCCATCGCCGCGATTTGGCCGGCGACGACCAAAGCCTCGGCCCGCGTCAGCCAGGTGCCGTCCACCTTCGATCGCTCATAGCGATCGAGCTTGAGATGAATTCCGGCAATTGTCGTGACTGTTCCCGAAGTGCCGAGCATATGGAAAGGCCCCGCCGGGTGAGCGCCGAGGGGCGCGATGCCGCCGACGGCTTGCAATCTGGTTTTTACCTCCGCGACCATCCTTGCGTGAATGCCCGGCTCGTCGAGCTGGTTGGCAAAGAGTTCGGCGAGCGTCACCACGCCGAGCGGCATGGAGCCCCAACACAAGATCTTCGGCTCGCGCCCGCGCTCGCGCAGATCGAGCCAAATGAGTTCCGTCGATCCGCCCCCGATGTCGAAGACGAGCGCGCCGGCGTCGCGCCGATCGAGCAACGGTGTCACGCCGCGCGCCGCGAGCCGCGCCTCCTCGAGCGGCGGAATGATATCGAAATGCAGGCCGGTCTCCTGCGCGACGCGCTTGATGAAGGCCGCGCCGTTGCGTGCCGTGCGGCAAGCCTCGGTCGCGATGGCGCGTGCCGACGTGACACCGCGCTTGCGCATTTTGCCGGCGCAGATCTTGATCGCCTCGATGGCGCGCGCGATCGCCACTTCGGAAAGTTCGCCGGTCTGCATCAAGCCTTCGCCGAGTCTGACCGTGCGCGAAAACGAATCGAGCACACGGAAGCCTTCGGCTTCGGGCTTGGCGATCAAGAGGCGGCAATTGTTGGTGCCGAGATCGAGGGCCGCGTAGATATGGCCCTTCGGCGCCTGCGCGCGCTGCCGCGGCGGACCCTCAGGACCTGGTTGGGGCGGGCTGGCCCCCTGCGGCCCCCGCGGTGGCTCGGCCACGGGTATAATTCCTATGTGCGGCCGGTGCGCTCTCTGTCGTCGCCGAAGCTCTGACGGTTCGCACACAACCGATCGTTACGGTTTCGCCGGCAGTGTAGCACGCAAGGTCGAAGGCTCAAGCACATTGGCCTTACGATCGCGCGTTCACCATGACACCTGAGCCTAGAGCTTCGCGCCCGGCCGCAGCCAGCGGTCGAGGCTCCATTCGCCGCCGCCCGCCGCCGCAAGATAGAGGAAGATGAAGCAGAAGAGGATGGCACCTTCGCCGCCATTGAGCACCGGATAGAAGTTCTGTGGCGCGTGCGCCATGAAGTAGGCGGCCGCCATTTCGCCTGACAAAATGAAAGCTGCGGGGCGGGTGAAGAGCCCAACGGCGACCAGCGCACCGCCGACCAGTTCGAGCGCGCCGGCAAATCCGAGCAATGAAAACAGCTGAAGGCTGTCGAACATGTCGACGTGCGGGAAATGCAAGAGCTTCGCGGTCCCGTGCTCCACAAACAAAAGGCCGGCGACGAGGCGCAATGCGCTCAGCAATCGCGGCGTCCACGTTTGAAAGAAATTATCCATTGGTGCTCCCTCCCGTTGGCTTGGCCATTCTACCTCGATTCCCGCGCTGGATTGGCCACCCCCGCGCAAATTGACTAACCTCTGCCGTTCCTCGCGACTGGACCCAATGGCCGGAAGCCAAGATTTCGCCGCCGACCCACGCAATGACGCCGCGCTCATTTATTTGAACGGTGCGCTGGTCGCGCGGGCCGAGGCGAAGGTCTCCGTCTTCGATGCGGGCTTTGTGCTCGGCGACGGCGTCTGGGAAGGATTGCGGCTGCACAAGGGACGCCTCGCGTTCCTCGACGCGCATCTCGATCGGCTGTTTGCCGGTGCGCGCATGATCGATCTCGATATCGGCCTGACCGGCGCCGAGGTCAAAGCCGCACTCGCCAAGACGCTCGAAGCCAACGCCATGTCGGACGGCGTACATGTCCGCTTGATGGTGACGCGCGGCATCAAGAAGGCCGTCAACCAGGATCCGCGCAACGCGCTTGGACGTCCGACTATCGTGATCGTCGCAGAATACAAACAGCCGAGCCCAGACCTCGCGACCAAGGGTCTGGTATTGCATACGTCGTCCATTCGCTGCACGCCGGCACACATGTTCGACATGCGCCTCAACTCGCATAGCCGCCTCAATCTCATCATCGCGCTCTTGGAGGCGATCAAGGCCGGTGCGGACGAGGCCTTGATGCTCGACCCGAACGGCTTCGTCTCGAGTTGCAACGCGACGAATTTTTTCTGCGTGCGCAACGGCGAGCTTTGGACGTCGACCGGCGAATTCTGTTTCAGCGGCATCACGCGGGCCAACGTCATCGCGCTCGCGCAAGGGAACGGCATTCCGCTGCGCATCGAGAATTTTGAACCGGGGCACGCCTATGGCTCGCAGGAAGCGTTCGTCACCGGCACGTTCGGCGGCATTACGCCGGTGCGCGCAATCGACGGCCGAGCCTTGCCGGGCTCGTTGCCGGGTCCAATGACACAACGCCTGCGCGACCTCTATGCCGCGCTCAAAGACGAAGAAGCAAAACGCGCATGAGCAAAGAGCCCATCCGGATCGCCATGTGGTCGGGCCCGCGCAACATCTCCACCGCAATGATGCGTGCTTTCGAAAATCGTAGCGATACCAGCGTTATCGACGAACCGTTTTACGCCGCCTATCTCGCGGCCAGCGGTGCCGATCATCCAATGCGCGGCGAAGTCTTGGCGTCGCAACCGACGGATTGGCGGACCGTCGTGCAAACCCTGCTTGGTCCGATCGCCGGCGGTCGAGCGGTGTTCTATCAAAAGCATATGACGCATCACATGCTGACGCTGTTCGGCCGCGATTGGACGCGCCACTGCCGCAACGCCTTCTTGATCCGTCAGCCGGTCGACGTGCTCGCCTCCTATGCCGAAGTGCGCGATGAAGCGACACTCGAGGCGATCGGCCTGCCCCAGCAAGGCGACCTGTTCGAAGAAACCTGCGATCGCCTCGGCCGGCCGCCACCGGTGGTCGACGCGTACGATATCTTGTGCGATCCGCGAGGCATGCTCGGCGCACTGTGCAACGCGTTCGACATTCCGTTCTTGGAAACGATGCTCGCCTGGCCTGCCGGTCGTCGCGACAGCGACGGCGTCTGGGCGCCGGCTTGGTATGACGCCGTCGAGCGCTCCACCGGCTTTGCGCCGGCGCGCCGCCCGCTTGCCTTCGATGAATTGCGCGACGATCTGAAACCGATCGCAGAAGCGGCGCGGCCAATCTACGAACGCCTCGCCGCGCACAGGCTGAAATCGGGTTCGTAAGGTTAGTTTTAGCGGTTACGGTGCAGACGCACCGAGACAAATCTGAAATATCTTGTGTTCGCCAAGCTGATTAATTCATCGGCAATCGGATGTTTTGACGCGCTCAAACCGTACGCAGCACAAGATCGCCCTAGCACCCCTTCTGTGCGGCGGATATCGTGGCATCAGCGTGTTCGGCGTCGTGCCGGCTTCGCGCACTCTCTCCTTCGGTTATTTCATATGACGGACGTCTCTATCGCCGCGACTGCCAGCATCCTGCCCGAGACCGTCGTTTCGAACCGCGACATCGGCGAGAAATTGATCGCCGGCAGCAGTCTGCACATCGAGGACGAGTCCGCCGCGGAGCTCGTGGAGCAAACCCGCACGCGCGCCGACCTGATCGAAAAAAAGACCGGCCTGCGCGCGCGCCGCTTTTTCCGCCCTGAACAAACGCCGGCCGAAGTCGGCTTGGACCTGTTGAACCGATTGATGGATAAAGAGCCGTGGAGCGGCTTGCAGGCGATCATTGTGTCCTCTTCCAGCGCCCACGGCTTCCCTGGCATGTCGCAGCAGATCGTTGCCCGTTCACGCAAGGATCACCCCGATCTGGGCCACCCCTTCGTCTTGGATATCGGCAGCAATGCCTGCACAGGCTTCATGTACGCGCTCACGATCGGCGCCGGTCTGATCAAAGGCATGGGCTTTGAGCGCGTTGCATGCTTGGCGGTTGAGTTCTCTTCGCGCTGCATCGCCTACGACCCGCTCGCCTTCGGCACCAGCACGTTGTTCGGCGACGCCGCCGCCGGCGTCATTTTGGCCAAGGGCGACAAGGGCATCGCCAGCCTCGACGCCGTGCGCGCGACCTCGATGATCGACGAGACGACGATCGGGCTGATCAAGGGCAGCGGCATGGAGGCGGCGCAGCCAGCGCTCGACGTACCACCTGCGGCGCGCTGGTTCATGGCGGGCCCACCCGTCGCCATCGGTGCCACAAAAATCCTCGTGGATGAGATCAGGCGCTATCAGACGCAAGGATCCAGGATCGATTGGCTCATCCCCCATCAAGCAAATTTGACGCGCATTCTAATTCCGGCGTGCAAGACGGTCGAGATCGACCCGTCGCGGCTGTGCGCGTCATTCGCCGAGACCGGCAACACATCGAGCGCGAGCATTCCGCTCTTGCTCGACGATTTGGTTCGCGGCGATCGCGCCAAGACCGGGGACACGGCGTTGCTGGTCGGCTTCGGTGCGAGCTTCGCGGTCGGCTCGGCGTTGCTCACGCTGCGCAGTTTGCCTGCGGGCAATCGCAATCGCTAACTCGGCGTGCGGCGAATAACAATCAGGGTCGCGTTTGCCCCGGGCGGGTTGCCGCGCGCGCGACCCGATCCGTCGCTACAAATCGAACGGCTACGTTCAGATCTCGCGCGATCCGTTCATGAGTTGTGTTCGGTTCCGAACATCATTGGACGTAAACTGGTCACCCTCGGCGATTTGCCCTATCATGCGGACGCGTGATGCAACTGGCGCAGCGATCGCCTTCATGATCATTCTTCGTCAACTTTTCGACGCACCGTCCTCGACATATTCTTACTTGCTGGCCGACCCGGTCTCGCGCGACGCGGTCTTGATCGACCCCGTCTTCGAGCAAGTGCACCGTGAGATTGCGTTGATCAAGGAACTCGATCTCCGGCTCGTTGCCACGATCGAAACCCATGTTCACGCCGACCATGTGACGGGCGCATGGCTTCTTCGCGGACGACTGGGCAGCAAGATCGCCGTCCCCGCATCGAGTGGCGCAGACGGAGGCGACGTCGCACTGCGCCACGGCGACCGCGTCGCCTTCGGCAAGCGCTTCGTGGAGGCGCGCTCCACCCCGGGTCACACGGACGGGTGCACGACCTATGTGCTCGACGACCGGTCGATGGCGTTTACCGGCGATGCAATCTTAATTCGCGGCTGCGGTCGTACAGATTTCCAGCAAGGCGACGCACGCGCGCTATTCCACTCTGTCCACGAAGAAATCTTCACCTTGCCCGACGACTGCCAGCTTTATCCCGGGCACGACTACAAAGGCGCAACCGTTACGACCGTGCACGAGGAGCGCCTATACAACCCACGCCTCTCACGCGGCATAGGCGAACAGGATTTCGTCGGCTTTATGAAGAACCTGGGCTTGGCGCACCCCAAACAAATCGACGTCGCCGTGCCGGCCAACCTCAAATGCGGGCGCCCGGCGGTAGAGTCGCCGAACGGCGCCGATCCGACCTGGGCGCCGCTGACATATACCTACGCCGGCGTCTGGGAAGTTCACCCGCAATGGCTTGAGGAACATCTGGCGGACGTTCAAATCGTCGACGTGCGCGAGGGCGATGAGTATACCGGCGTCTTCGGCCATATCGTCGGCGCGCAATTCATTCCTTTGGGCGAACTCGAAGACCGCATCGGCGAATTGAACAAAGACAAACCAACCGTCACCGTCTGCCGCTCCGGTGCGCGTTCCGCCCACGCCGCCCAAATGCTCGAACAGCGCGGCTTTTCCAAGGTCGCGAATTTGTCGGGCGGCATGATCCGATGGCGCGGTCAGCGCCTGCCCGTCGACGGCAATGCCGGCGCCGACATCTGACCTAGAAATAGAGTCTGACGCACTTTTACCGGCTCAACCGGCTGAGCCCCAAGCGACAAGCGGCCTGGTCCGGGCCCGTCCCTTGCGGAACCCGCCCGCTTTCGCTTCTCCTCCGACACTGGACTATGATCATCAGCGCGGGGCGCGAAGACACGCGTCCGCCAGGCTAAAAAATCAACGGAGGAACATCATGGCGAAGAAAAAGTCGGACGGCGGTGTCTATCGCGTGACCCAAATCATCGGCACCAGCGCGACATCGTGGGAAGATGCCGCGAAGAATGCCGTCGAAACGGCGGCGAAATCCCTCCGTGATCTGCGCATCGCGGAAGTCGAAAAACTGGACCTCAAGGTCGATGACGACGGCAAGGTCGTTGCCTATCGCGCCCGCGTGTCGCTGTCGTTCAAGTACTCGCCCTAGATCGGCGTCGATTCTCGACGGCTGCGAATAAAAACGGCGAGCGGCTGACCATATCAGCCGCTCGCTTTTGCGTGCGTTGAGATCACAAATCGCAACGTTCAAATCGCTCGATGGATTTTCCATCGGCCACGTCGCCGGTCAACAGCGCACCGTATATTCGCGCCGGGTCGAGATAAACCGCCACGCCCTCGACAAAACGTGGCGCACGATTGCGAACTTCGACGACTTGCCTCATCCAGAGAGCTTTGCGGTTCGTCGCGCAGCCGTGGAATCCGCCGATCACATCGCGCCCCATAGGTCCGTGAATGAATTCTTCGAGATAATGCCCGGCGAGCGAGCGAGCAAAAAACTGATCAAGCGCCGTGCCGGTCAGGCGTATGCGCAAATGAGGATCGCCGTCCTTCTGCGGCTGTTGAACCTCGAGCACGTAGAGATGCGGCAGGAGCCGCGGGTCGATCGCCATCGGATCGAAGTCGGACCACAATTTCCGCTGCATTAGATGGTCGGCGACTCGTCGCAGTCTCTCGTCCAATGAATTGTTCCTTGAGCGCGTATCCGCTGCGGGCGCACCTGTCGGTTAGAATCGGCCGTTAGCCTACGCTCTTGACCCTGCCAGCGTCCGAAGCGACTTCGACCAGGCTCCAAAGCGCGGGAAACTTCAACCTAAGTCTAAGTAAAGCGTTCGCTCACCCCGCAGCCAACAATGTCAGTTGATACGGCAAGACGATTATCGTATTCCTCGCCTACCTTTTTCAGGCGCCTTCACAATGATGGTTTATATACAAGAAAAACCAGAAAACTCTGCAGTAGTTGAGCACGAATATTTTGGCAACGAGCTGGCTGCGATCGCAAAACTCGAAAGCGTAGCTTGGCCGCGGCATCCGATTTGCCCGCACTGCAAACACCAAGGGCCGGTTTACGACTTAAGCAAGACGCGAATCGGACTGAAGAAATGCCGCCGATGCTGCCGACAATTCACCGTTCGCATCGGAACAGCGGTCGAAGCATCGCACCTGCCGCTGCACAAATGGTTGCAGGCGGTCTACTTGCTGAGCGCCGGCGTGAAGCCGATCAGCGCGCAACAACTTCAGCGCACGCTCGACATCACGTACAAATCCGCTTGGCTTACCGCCAAACGCATTCGGAAAAGAACGACCAGCCCGCATTGACCTGCCAAGAGTCACAGGCGACGCGCGCAACGACGAGCGATGTTTCCACGCTGGGAACCAAGATCATTGCGGTCGGCGCACGACACATCGATTGTTGTCCAAGTGTGGATTTGTCGACTTTAGCTCTTCGTATGATCGTCCGACGCGATTATGAACGTCACGTCATGAGCGCCGAGAGAGTAGATCCAAAGCAAATCGCCACCTTTCGCGCGCTGGCGCGGCGGATCTCGGACGATCACTCCGAAGAAAGATTCGAGGAGGCCTTGCGCCGCTTGATGGCGCCGGCAGTCGAAGACGCCGCCTCGCCCGACTCCGTAGCCAAATCAGGCAAGGCATCGGGCGCGGCGAAGCCGGTGCAATAGCCGCAACATCGTTAGCGTCAGAGCTTGACGATCTGCCAGCCTAGCTTTTTCAACTGCGCCTCAGCCGTCGGCGAGACATGCGCCGTAGTCGCAAAGATCGGATTGGACCCAGCGCTACGCTTGCCGATATCGGCACTCATCTCGCTGAAAGCATGAGACGCGATTTCGGTCCACACCACCTCGTCGAACGGAAAGACCGCGACGAAGTCGCCCTTCTTGTCGCGATTGATGGCAAAGCCCGATACGATTTCGAAAGACGCCAGAGTCCCCAAGCGCGCATTCTCCTTGGCCATCAATTCGACGCGATAACGCTGAAATTTAGCCACGTCCGCGCTTTCCGCGGCTGCCGCGCGGGCGATGAAGGCGCCGCTGTCTTTGGCGTTGAGCGTCGTGAGCGCGTCGGCGATCGCCAATTGATCCGCGGGCGAATAGGCGCTGTTGGCGATGAATGCCTTCGACTGGTCGTCGCCGACGCCGAGCGCCTTCAGCCTAGCGCGAACGACGCCGACAATCTCCGCCGAACTCTTGTCGCGCAACGGTTGCGACAGCGTGCTCGCCGTCGAGGCAGTCGACACGGCAATCCCCGCGCCGCCCGGAATTGCCGAATAAGCCGCGCTTATCGAGATGTCGCCAAGGGCCATCATCTGGGCGACGCCGTTGAGGCCCTCCGCTAGCGGCGGGAATTCGGAATAGGGGTCAACGCCGAGACTGAACGCGAGCTCGCGCTTTGCCTTCTGGATACCGGTGACGCTTTCGACCAAGGAATCGCGGCTCGCCGAATGGTTGTCGATCTCGCTTCCAACTTTGTCGAACATATTAGCCACGCCCGAAACAAAGCGACCTGTCGTCTCGATCGGTGCCGTCACCAGATCGCGTCCGAAGCGCAGAGGCGCAAGGCCGGCATTTTTCGCTGCATCGACGAATGCCTTCGTCTTCGACATTTTTTCCAGCGTTTCGACGGCCTGCAGCTCGTTCAACCGCTCCGACAAAAGCTTGTCGCCGCTCACCTGATAATTTCCGTACGGCGTCTCCAGCGCGAAGAGGTGCATGAAACCGTCGCTGTGCACGGGCGACTGGACCGTCCAATTGGACCCCGTCGAATGAGCGCCGACGACTTGATCGGCTTTGGCTTCGCTCACTGTTTCGACCGCGGCGGTCCCGGCCGCAACGGCCGAGCCGGCGAGCGCGAGCGATGTTGCTCCCGCCAAGAATCCGAGTGCGAGACGACGTTTGACGGATGACATGGCTGATCCTCCCCCTGAGCGATTCCGCTTCCTTTGGCAAAGCTCCAGGATTCGAAGAGGCGATGCAAGGACGGGCGCGGGCCGGACGGTGAAAAAGAGGTAGATTCCAGCCAGGTTGTGATGGCTACGGGCGGCGCTAATAGGGTCCGCGCGATTTGATGTCGTCAAGGACGCTCTGCAACACCGCGATCCGCTCGCGGTAGGAGCGGCGCAAGCACCGCACATTGCCACCACATCGATGGCGCCCGACCAGCCATTCGCGCTGCTCGTCGCGAATTTTGCGCATAGTGCATCTCCCTGGCTCGCCAGATACCGTTAGCGATCCGAGCGAAATCCGATTGTCAGGTGGCTTCCATCGCAGAACGGCTTGGTCGCCGACGCGCCGCAACGACACAGACGCGCGCTCTCGGTGCGAAACAACGTCCGGCCGGTGCTGCTGCAGATCTCGACGCTGCCGTTGAGTTGCAGCGGTCCGTTGGTGGTCGGCGTGATTTTCAAGCGCCCGCCACGATCGTCCAACGGGTCGGACTCAAGGCCCGCTGGCTCGCCGCTCGCCGAGAATTTCGCCTCGCGATGGCTGTTGTCGCAGAACGGTTTTCTCTTCGATTGGCCGCAGCGGCAGAGTGTTGCCCGAAACAGAGCGCCCTCGCCCACCAGCTCGACATCCGCGTGAACGGCGTAAGGCCCGTTCTCGCGCACCCTCAAGACATTGACCGCCGGCGCTGGTTCCTGCGGCTCCCCGTCATGACGCTCGTAAGTGATAGCACCCGACGGACATGTTTGCGCCACCCGGATGATGTGTTCAACGCTTGCCGCTTCCGGATGAAGCCATTTTCCCGGCGTGTTCGCCTGAAAGACTTGCGGTGCGTCGAGCACGCAATGGCGCGAGTGAATGCAGCGCTGCGTATCGAAGCGGATCGTGATGTCCTTGCCGTGCGCGACATTGGGATCGTCGCTGGTATCCTGCGACGGCGGCGAGACGCGCGTGCGCACCGCTTCGACCTTTGCCACCTGGTCGACGGCAATGCTCAAATGTTCTTCAAAACATTCGTGCATCTCGCCGAAGCGTTTCGCCAGTTCGTGCAGCCGTTCGCCTACGCCCGGCAGCGGCACTTTCGCCGCGAGCTTGTCGGCCGCGCAGCCAAGTTCCGCGGCGCGCTCGCTCAAAATCTGCGCCGCACAGCGCTGGACCAACTGCCCCGCGGAATGCGGCAGCGAAAAGGTAAGCCCCGCCTTGACGCCTGGCCGCGCGGGATCAAGCGGCAGTAACGTGGCCGCTTCAGCAACGATGCGCATGACATACATAAGTTCGGTTGCCGCCACGGAGAATTCGACCCTGAGTTCGCGCGGCAACGGCGCGGGCGCGAAGATTTGCGCAAAAACACGCATCGTCAGCGCATAGACCGCATTGCCAAGATCGACAACCTTCGAGGCCAGCGGCTCGGCAATGCGCGTGACATCGTCTCCGCGCGCTTCGGCGAGCGTGGGATTAGTGGCGGCCAAACGCGCCGGCTCGAACCCAGGCCGCGCCCGCTTCAGCGCACACAACTCCTCTTTGATCGCTGCAAAGCGGGCGTAGTGCGAGTTATCGCGATGAGCCGGCGCCCCCTCCCCTTGCAAAACGATCTCTTCGATCGCGCGCTTTGCCGACGCTAGATCGGTTACCTTGAAAAGGCCCGGCAAGCCAAACTCGGCGGCGGTGACCTGAGCCTCGCCGTGACCAACGAAGACATTCTCTTCGCCGCACTCATCAACCAAGCGCGCTAGGCCGTTGATGGCGCCATGATAGAGATGTCCTTGGCTCACATAGTCTTGCGCCGTCGGCGACAAAAGGTCGTCACGCACGGCCCGATGATAATGCGCCTTGTGGTCGAACCCGGCGCCGTCGGCAAGCTCGATGCCTTCGGGGCGTTCGATGTAGAGGAAGTGATCGATCGTCGCCTCGTTGAACGGCGACAGCTTCATGACGACGTCGGCGGGAAAGCGCCCGGGGCGAACCGGAAACTCCGGCCGCCACAAATGCGGCGATGCGCCAACCGATGCGAGAATATTGTTGACGAGCGACAGATGCAGCATCTCTTCGAGTGCGATTTGACGCAACGATCGCCGCCACCCGTCGATAGCCTTGAGCTCGGCCTCGCTGACGCCCTCGCTCGTGTCGCGCTTCAGCGTCCACATCGCATAGAGATACGAGCACATCACCGTGTGCTCGAACTCTGCCGCCTCACATAGGAGATAGAGCAGCTCCTCGCGATCCTGAACGACGATGTCTTCCTGCATAAGCCTGCGTGTTCCTTCAGGGGCGGCGTAATTCTGTGCCGCGACGCGGCACTAGTCATCGCACAGGCGCGGCGCCTCGGGGAAGCGCGATCGCTGAACGCGTCCGCGCCAGCCGGAATTCCAATGCGGCAGGCTTGACGAAGCGCACAGACCCGGCCGACATCGGCGCCATGAGCGACGCCGCTAGCCCTCCCCTTCGGGTCACAAGCCTCAGCAAGCGCTACCGTCTGGAAAAGGGCGGCGAATTCGAGGCCGTCACCGGCGTCACCTTCGACGTCGCAGCAAAGGAATGCTTCGGCCTGCTCGGCCCCAACGGCGCCGGAAAGTCGACCATCATTCAATGCATCTGCGGCTTCTATCCGCCCAGCGCCGGCCATGTGCTGATCGGCGGGACCGATGTGCGGACCCAGCCGAAACGCGCGCGCCAAATCCTGGGCGTCTGCAATCAGGAAGACACGCTCGACAGCGACTTCAAAGTCCGTGACCAGCTCATTCGCCACGCGACTTATTTCCGCATCGATCTGCGCACTGCGAAGGAACGCGCCGACAGGCTCCTCGAACGTTTTGGCCTGGCCGATAAAGCCGACCAGCCGATCGAAAGCTTGTCGGGCGGCCTTCGGCGCCGACTTCAGGTCGCGCGGGCCCTGATTTCAGAACCGCGCGTCGCCGTACTCGACGAACCCACGACCGGACTCGATCCGGACGCGCGCCGCGTACTCTGGGAGGTGTTGAGCGAGGCGCGCCGGAACGGCATGGCGATCTTGCTTTCGACGCACTACATGGACGAGGCCGAGCGCCTGTGCGACCGCGTCGCCATCTTGCACAAGGGTCGCATCCTCGACATCGATTCGCCGCAAGCGTTGATCAAGAACCACATCGCTCGCGCCGAGATCGAAGAGGAGGTGCGCCCCGGCGTGATCTGGAAGCGCCAACCCAACCTCGAGGACGTCTATCTGAAGCTGACCGGCAGCCGCCTCGGCGTGGAGGGCCTATGAGACTTCCCGATTGGGCATGGGGCGTTTCGCGCGTTTGGCTGCGCTATTACGACGTCTTTACGAAAAGCATCGTGTTCTACGCCGTCACGACGTTCGTTCAACCGGTGCTGTACTTGCTCGCCTTCGGCGTCGGCGTCGGCAGCCTGGTCGGCACGCTGACGGTCAGCGGAATGCCGGTCACCTATCGCGCCTTCATCTTCTCCGGCGTCATTTCGCAGACGGTTTTGTTCTCGGGTTTCTTCGAGGGCGCCTTCGGCGGCTTCGTCCGCATGTACTACCAACGCATCTTCCAAGCGATCGCGATCACGCCGATCACGTTGTCTGAGGTCCTATGGGGCGAATTGTTGTGGGACACGACCAAGGCGACGGTCGCCGCGGAGGCGGTCGCGCTCATTGGCGTCATGACCGGCGACTTCGCGCCGCTCTCTCTTCTCACGGTACTGCCGGTCTGTTTCCTGAGCTCGCTTTTGTTCTCCGGCATGGGGCTCGCCTCGGCTGCCTTTGCGCGTGATATCGACCAGATATCTTACCCACAATATTTGCTTGTCTTTCCCATGTTCCTGTTCTGCGGCGTGTTCTACCCCATCGAGAAAATGCCGTACGCTTTGCAGCTTATTGCCTGGACCCTGCCGCTGACGTCGGTCAACTCGCTGGTGCGAACCTTGACGCTAGGCCTGCCGTTCCAGTTTTGGGCGGTGCCGATCCTCTTTGCCTGGCTCACCCTCCTGGTCGCGCTTTCGCGACGCGCCATGTTTCGCCGATTGGTGAAATAAGTCGGCTTCAGGATTTACACGGCGGCCGCATTTTTCTCTCGCCACGCAACCGGATTCATTCCGGTCAAGCGGCGGAATTCGCGGTTGAAGTTCGACTTCGTTTGGAAACCTACCTCGAACATAATCACGGTGACGGACCGGGAGGTCGTCTTCAGCAGCTCGCAAGCTGCAGCGATGCGGTGATCATTCACATATTGCGACACGTTCTTGGCCATGAGGCGGTTGATGGCCGCCGAAATCCGGCGGGAGGAGACTCCGGCCCGCCGCGCAAGGCGATCGAGGTTCAAATTCTCGTCGCGGAACAATTCTTGCGTCCGCATGAGATCCTCGATCTTCGCCAACACTTCGCGATCCTCCGCTGTTTCAACGGGCGACGGCGCTTCGCGCGTTTCAATCGTTTCGGTGGATGGCTGACTTCTTCCGGCAACCGAAGCGGCAAAGCCAATGGCAAACAGCCCGAGGAGATTGGCGACCGCAATGACCGAACTCGCGTGAGCCCCATGGGCCCATTCGAAATCCAGCGCCACGATCACGTCGATCATGGCCGACCCGATCAAGGCGACCGCCGACAATTGAAGCGCCCGGTGCGCCGGCACCGCGCCGTCGAAGCGCGACCGGCCAAGGGCATTTGGGCTGGCCCCGGCAAACCACAGCAGTGCTGCCGCGTAACCGAGATAAATCGCAATGAGGACCGCGTCGATCAGCGGGCGCCACAGGGCGACGAGCAAGCCGACTGCCACGATCGGAAGAGCATGCGGCCAGAGTGTTGCCAGCCGCCACTCGGCGCGCCGGAATATCAGGGTCCCGAAGCTTGCATAGACAAGCGGCGGAACGGCCGCCGCCAACACAGGGACGGCATAGTGCGCCTGCTCGATGCCGTAGCCCCAACGCAAGCCCAATAGGATCGACGCTAGGGTGCATGTCGCGATGAGCGCAAGAAAGGGCCCGTTCGCTTCGGCAGCATCGCGCCGAGCGAGCGTCACGAACAGAATCGCGAGGAGCAGAGCAACGACAAACGGCAGCGGCAATGACGGCATGTGCAAACGAACCTGATGTCGAAACCGGCAATCCTGACCTCAATGGCGATCGCGGACGACCCGGATCACGTTCGAGGTCGCGATTTGCCCGATCCGGCGGCATTCGATAGCCGCCCGTCCACCCTGGAACGTCAGAGACCGCCCGATGCCGTCACGCCTGATCCTAATGGTGCTTACCATCCTAAGCGCTAACCTTGCCGCCTGTGTCGACTTGGCCCAAGCGGCCGGCTTCCAACGTGCGTCGGTCCCCGATCCCGCCGACAAGCCTATCGAGATCGGCGTCTGGTATCCGAGCGATAGTCCCGCGCCCGCCATGCCGAATACCCCATTCGGCCAGGCGTTGGCTTTAGACGGCGCGATTGCCGGCGACCGACTGCCGCTTGTCATCATATCGCACGGCAAGGGAGGCTGGCTGAGCAGCCACGCCGACACTGCTCTGGCCTTGGCGCAAGCCGGCTTCGTCGTGGTCGCGCCTACCCACACCGGCGACAACATTGACGATGAAAGCTATCCGGTCGCGAAATGGATGGTTGAACGGCCCCGTCACATCGGCCGCGTGCTCGACTACATGCTCGACAGCTGGAGCGGCCACGAGCACGTCGACGCGTCGCGCGTCGGCATGTTCGGCTTCTCAGCGGGAGCCTTCACGACGCTGGTATCGATCGGAGGCGCGCCAGACCTAACCATTGCGGCGAAGCATTGCGCGGATGACCCGGCCGAGTTTGCCTGCACACTTCCCGGCATGGCGAGCATCCTCGAAACGTCAGGCAGTGCGGCGCCATTGTGGATTCACGATCAGCGCGTCCGAGCGGCCGTCGTCGCTGCTCCCGGACTCGGCTTTGCATTTGACAGAAAAGCCTTGGTCTCGGTCGCAATCCCTGTGCAGCTCTGGTCCGGCACGAACGACAAGAACGTTCCGGACGCTTCAAATGCGGCGATCGTGCGCCGAGCGCTGCCAACCCCACCCGAATTCCACGAGGTAGAGGGGGCAGGTCATTTTGCCTTTTTGCCGCCTTGCAACCCAAAACTGGAAACGGCCCTTCCGAAGATTTGGGCAAGCGTGTGCGTCGACGCGCCGGGGTTTGATCGGGCGGTGTTCCACCGGCAGTTCAATAAGGACATCGTCACATTCTTCAGTAAGTCGCTTGCGCCGCATTAATCGACAAGGGATTCAGCCCAAATTGGTCGAGCCAGGCGGGCTCTGAATCGCCGCCAAGGTCGACCAGGCGCGGCCTCGGAGCTCGCGACCGCCAAACGACCTCGCGCCCCGGATGGCGTCTCGGGGGGAAACTTGCCCGCGGTCATGCCATAGTGCGGCGAACCGATGTGCGAGGACATGGATGACACGTCGCCTGCTCGTGGTGGAGGATGATCCCAGCACGCTGGACTATGTCGCCAAGGGCTTCGAGCAATTGGGCTGGGTGGTCGAGCGCCACGGTGACGGCCGAGACGGACTTTATCTCGCGACGTCGTCGGTTTTCGACCTCATCATTCTCGATCGAAATCTGCCCGGCATGGACGGACTGGCCGTCCTGAAAGCGATCCGCGCGACCGGGCTTGAGATACCGGTGATCATCCTCTCGGCGATCTCGCATGTCGATGAACGCGTGAAGGGCTTGCGCGCCGGCGGCGACGATTACGTGACAAAGCCGTTCCATTTCTCCGAGTTGCATGCGCGCGCCGACGTCTTGCTCAAGCGAAAAGCGCCGGCGGCCGCGCAAACAACCTTGAACTGCGGCGATCTGCATATGGAGCTGCTCGCGCGACGCGTCATGCGCGCGGGCCGTGAAATCGCGCTGCTGCCGCGCGAATTCAAACTGCTCGAATTCTTCTTGCGTCACAAGGAGCAGGTCGTCACGCGAACGATGCTGCTCGAGGGCGTTTGGGACTATCGCTACGATCCCCACACCAACATCATCGACACCCATATCAGCCGTTTGCGCAAGAAGATCGAGGATGGTTTTGACGGGCCGATTTTGCACACAGTACGGGGCGTCGGCTATCGCCTGTCGCGCCAAGCATGAGCGGCTCGTCACGGCGTTTATTCCTGTCGCGCGATGCCCTCGCCTTTGCCGCACTGGCGGTCGCCTTTGTCGCTGCAAGTTCGATCGGCGCTTTTCTCTTCGTCGACGATCGCGTCGAGCGGATCCTTTCGCAGCGGCAAGCCGCGATCGTGGATTCGGAATTGAAACTCCTGCAGCTGGTCGATCGCGAGGAAGGCCGCCCGGGTCTCATTCGCTCGATCGCGAGGCGCGTGGCGGTCCCCAACGATGATTTCGCCATCCAGGCCTTGATCGACCGCAACGGCCGCTATCTCGCCGGCGACGTCGACTGGCCGTCCGACCTGATTGTCGACGGCGCTTGGCGGCCGATCGATACCTACGCGAGAAAGGGCGTGCCGGTCCTCGGTTTTGGCCGAGCCGTGACATTGCCGGATGGCGCCAAAGTATTGGTCGGACGCGACCAGTCCGCGCAGCATTCCGTTCAATCGGCCCTCGCCGGTGCCATATTGACAGCGCTCGCCGTGCTACTCGCGGTCGCGCTCGGACTCGGCATCTTTCTCAATCGGCTGGTGCTGGGACGGATCGACACGATTTCCACCACCGCGCGGCGCATCATCGGCGGCAATCTGCACGAACGAATTCCCGGGCGCGGCCAAGACAGCGAGTTCGATCGTCTGACCGGCGTCTTGAACTCGATGCTCGACCGCAACGAACAGCATATCGAACAGATGCGCCTCGTCACGGACGCCATCGCCCACGATCTGCGCGGGCCGCTTCAGCACATAAGAGCGGATCTCGAGCGCGCCTCGCTCGCCGAAGACAAAGTGCCGCGCGAGGAGGCGATGGCACGCGCCGTCGGGGAAATCGACGAAGCGCTGGCAACCTTCAACGCGTTGCTCGACATTGCGCGAGCCGAGGCCGGCATCGGTCAGGAGGCGTTCGATCGCGTGGACCTTGCGAGCGTGGTGGAAGATGTCGTTGAACTCTTCGAGCCGATCGCCGAGGAAAAACATCAAACGCTTTCCGCTCAAGTTATGTCTATGGAGGTTCGCGGCCAAGGCACGCTGCTGCGTCAGGCCTTTGGCAACCTGATCCACAACGCGATCAAATTCTCGCCGGAGGGCGCGGCAATCGTCGCCCGGCTCGACGCGCGCGGCGGCCGCGCGCGCATGATCCTGGAAGACAACGGCGCCGGAATCCCGGAGGCCGAGCGCGAAACTGCGCTCCAACCGTTCGGCCGCCTGACTCGCGATCGCCCGACCGACGGCAAAGGCCTAGGGCTTGCGCTCGTCGCGGCTTGCGCGAAACTTCACGGCGGCCGGTTTTTGCTTGAAGATGCCGGTCCGGGTCTGCGGGCGATTTTAGAATTGCCGCGCAATTGATGCTTTTCCAAGCAATCCGCCGGCGCCGCCGCGCGGGGCAGCAGACAAGTTTTCGAGGAGAACGATTGTGACCAAGCGGATCGTCGCGTTTTGCTTTTTCCTGTCTTTCTGGAGCGCTCCGGCGCAAGCCGCGCAAGTCTGCGCTTGGATGAAGGAATCCATTCAAGCCGACGACGAGCACGACTTCGAATTGTGGCTTGAGGCCGACAGTAGAATCGATTTTCTCTACCAGATCGGCGGCAAGGGCGTCGTGACCGCGTCGATGAGCGGAAACTCGCCGTCGAGCGCAACCTTTTCCCTCGACCCCGGCACGCCGGAGAAGGTGTGGGGCTATGGCTCGACACTGAACCCGCCGGGAAGAATCGATTTCAGCGTCGAGCTACATCAGAAGCCGGCCGACATTTTCTCCGAGGCGCCGACGCCTCTGCTGGCCCGGTTCGTGTTCCAACGCAACGTGCCGCAGGGCGAGACAAAGGCACCCGCGACGCTTGCCAAGAAGCAATGCGCTGTTCTCAAAGGCGGCAATTGACGTAGGCCAGCGCAGCGTTCTTAGCCCATAACGAAGGCGTTGAGTTTGTTGCCGTCCGGATCGCGGAAATAGGCCGCGTAGAAATTCTCGCTGCGCGCTCCGGGCGGACCTTCGTCCGTCGCGCCCATCGACATGGCGAGCTTGTAGATGCGATCGACTTGCGCCTTGTCCTTTGCCGCCAGAGCCGCCATCACGCCGTTGCCGACGCTCGCGGGCTTGCCGTCGAACGGCTTGGTGAGGCCAATGCCGGCCGCGCCGCCCGGCGCGCCCCATGCGATGAACGTATCGGATTCCATGAACCGTCCGACGCCCATTTCCTTGGCGATGGCATCGTAGAACGCAGCTGCGCGCTTGAGGTCGTTCGTACCAAGGGTGACATAGCCGATCACTAGCAGTCCTCCGATCCTAAAGGGTCTAGTGCCTTTTTAACGAATTGCGGCCGTCCGGGCGAGAGGGGACGTTGCTCACGGCGTCCGCTGAATGGTGAGGGTGTAAGTCAACTTGCGGTGCAGCAGCGCGCGTTCGTTCTGCTTTGCACCTTCGTTGGTCGGCGGGCCTTCGATCACGGCGCGCGGGATCGGCACCTCGATCACAATCGGCGCACCGCGGTTATTGTCCTCCGCGGTCAGGATCGCTCTCTGAATTTGCTCATAGACTTGCTTGCGCTCGGCCGCCGGCAGCGGTTTGCCGAGCAAACGCAGCATGTCGAATTTCACCTGCATAAAGGTGTGGTTGATGCGTTGCTGCAGAAACAGGTCCTGGATCGGATGGAAATGCGTTCTGACTTCGTTGGTGTGGGGGATTTCGCCGACAAGGGAGGCTGCAAAATGCGCCGGCCGCCGACCCGACAGCAGTAGCATCCGGATCAGATCGTCGTCCTCGCCGCCCCATCCTCTATAGGTTTCGTCATAACCGCCCACGCCCGCGAAATCCTCCCGCGCGCAGATGATCGAGCCCCAGGTTTGCCGCGTAACCGGCGAGGCGCGATAGAAATGTCCCGCTGTCAGGATAGGAACGACCGTCTCGCCGAACGCCGGCTCGAGCAAAACGTCCACATCGAAAAACGCGAGCCAGGGGGTCGTCGCGGCGGCCGCGCCCAAATTGCGCGCTCGCGCCGCGTGGAAGCCCGCCTCGCCCTCGACGCGCACGACCGCCGCTTGAGGAAAATGCGCTTCGACCCACTGCGCCGTCTCATCGGGGCATGAATAATCGACGACCACGCAGGGCAAGCCTTGGCCGGCGGCGCGCGGCAGCGTCTGCTTGAGATGCGCCAGCCGCCCCTTGCAGGTCGTGATGTATGTCAACTCGGCCATACGCGCACTCCCGTCCGGAGGACGTGCTAATGCCAAACGCCTTTGCCTTCAACCGGCAAAAACATTTAGCATCGTGCCCCGGATGGACATCGTCGTCATCAATCTCGACCGCAGCCCGCGCAAGCTCGAAGAGTTCGAGCGCGCGAATCGCGGCGTCGTCGCCTTCGAGCGGTTTGCCGCAATCGACGGCCTTGCCCTCGCGCGGGAAAAGCTGGTTGCCGCCGCGATTCTTCACCCCGATTTGAAATACACGCCCGGCGCGACCGGCTGTGCCGTTTCGCACATCACTTTGTGGCAACGCGCTGTCAAAACGAACAAGCCGTTGACGATTTGCGAAGACGACGCCCACTTCAATAAGGATTTCACACGCTTTGCCAGCGAGGCGGTCGCAAAATTGGCCGGCAAATTCGATCTGATCTTGTGGGGCTGGAATTTCGATTCCGTCTTGGTATTCGACTTATGGGGCATCTCGTCATGCGCCGCGATCTTCAACCCGAGCCAGATGCTCGACGCCATCGAACGCTTCAAGACGGTGAATTACATCCCGACGCTCTATGCCCTGCAGCGCGCCTACGGCCTCGTCTGCTACACGATCTCGCCGAAGGGCGCCGCCACGCTCTTGCAAAATGCACTGCCGTTGCGGCCGATGGACGTCTTCTTTCCGGGCATCAACAAGGCATTGCCCAACACCGGCCTCGACGTCGTACTGAGCAGCCTCTATCCGACGATCACTGCGCTGGTCAGCTTCCCGCCGCTGGTTCTGACCAAGCACGAGCGCGGCCGCTCCACGACTTTGCTGACGACGCCCGTGGCGTAGCGCTCAGCGATGATGCTCGAGTTCATAGAGCTCGGAGAGTTCCTGACGACTGAAATGCAAATGCGGCCATAGCGTCAAGAGGGCTGTGCGACCGATTTTTCGCTCTAGCGCATGGAGTTGCGCGAAATGAGCTTTGTCCTCCGGCGACGCCACTTGCTTCTCGCCTTTTTCCCGCGCGAGCAGCATTTGTTCGGCGCGCAGCACAAGTTCGGTGTGCAGCTGGAGATAGCTGAATATTTCGGCGACGTGTTCTGCATCGAATTTGTTGGCGAGGTCGCTGACGAACCTTCCGGCTTCGCTGTGCACAAATTCTCCGCTGCGAAGGTCGTCGAGCAGGTGCTCGTGGTTCTCATAGTCGGTGAGGAGCCATTTGTGGATCGCCTGCTCGCTTTTGGCAAAGACCAGGAACATGGTCACCGGCAGAACGACGAGCGTTGCCAGCGTTGCCGTCAGCGGCGCGTTGGGAAAATGATTAAAGGCCGAATGCAAGATGATCGCAACGCCGAGCCCCGGCAAATAATAAAGCCATCTGAATCGCGAGTGCCGTTCCGTCAACGATTGGGCCAGCACGCCGAAGATCGCAGTCGTGCCGCCGTGCATCAACGCGGTGCCGAAGCCGCGGATCACCCACACGCCGATATTGGCTTGCGGAAACGAATAAAGAACATAAACATTCTCCACGAGCGCGAAGCCCGTGCCGACGGCGAAGCCTATGATTGCTGCATCGACCATGAAGCCGACGTGACTGCGCGAAAAAAGATAGATCAGAATGCCGGCTTTAAGGCTCTCCTCGACCACCGGCGCGACATAGCGCGAGTAGGTGAGGAAATCGGTGTGCAGCAAATCCATCGCGTAGCCGTTCAGGCTGTAGGACGCGATGGCGAGCGCTCCACCGCCGGCGATGGTCAACCCGATCGTGTACAGGCTGACGAGCCGGAAGCTGTCGAGATGCTGCAACACCATGAGGAAGACGACGACCGGCCCCAACCCAATCGGTACTTCCAGGAGGAACTGAAAGAACATTACGCGTGGCCCCGAAACTCGCTCACAGGATCTTCAGCGAGATCATCCACTCGTCGCTGTGCAGCGCGCGGCCCTCAAACCCAGCCGCATAGCCGATGGAGAACGTCATCGGCAGGCGATGCGCCAACGTGAAGTTCAAATCGATCTGCGCGCCGACCGTGCCGAGCATGCGCTCCGTCGAATTGCTGCCCGGATCGACCCACAGCATGCCGGCGAAGACCGCCGGACGCAGCGATCCGAGATAGAGCGTCGGCGTGCCGACATCTTCAAAGCGGATCGGCGGCAAATTCCATTCGCCGATTGCCCTGACGAAGTCGCGCGCGGCGATCTCATCGATGTCGAAGCCCGGGAACGTGTCGAATTCGCGATAGCGCTTGGTCTCTTTGTCGTCGAGGACGTTGTTCTTGAAGCCGCCGAAATAGAAATAGGTGAGCGCGTCGTTGCGCTCGCCGCCGGCGGCCCCCGCCGCGCTGTAGAGCCAGAGCGAGGAGTGCGCCCAATCGAGCGGAAAGCCGAAATTCAAGCCGCCGTGCACTTGGGGGTGATTCTCGGATTTCGCGTAGTCGTTGCTGACCGCCAGGTCCCATTGATAGCCGGTCTCGTGATCGACCGAGCCTTGCGACTTGTTCGTGTCGGTGAAGTTCAGCGCGAGGCTCGTCGAAAATATGTCCTTGGCCGACGCCGGCACGTTCTGACTGCCGGGCAGAGTGTCGAGGCCCGTGTAGTAGGCTACGTCGGCGACCACATCGAGCTGACGCGGGACATCGTAGATCAGCGCCTTCTTGTATTCGCCCATCACCGCGTCACCTTTGCGGCTGCGCTCGGTCGGGCCGAAGAGATCGTAAAAGTCGGCGTCGTTGTGCCAATAGCGTAGATACCAGCTGATCGTGTGATACTCGACGTTGAAGTGCCAGCGCTCCGCCGCGCGCGCTTCGTCTGGCGAGTAGGAAAGTGTCCCATAGAGGCGGCTGAACTGCATCGGGTCTTCGATGATCGCGTGCCAGCCGTACGCGGGGTGGCTCTTGTAACCTTCGATCACAGGATAGGTCGCCGAAAGGCGCATCTCCTGCGACGGCACGTAGACGCCGCCGCGATTGGTGATGAGACTATCGAGCGGAATGCGTGCGGGCGAACCGACGGCGTAGGTCTTGACGATCGGATGGGCCTTCACGACCTCGTTGCCGAGAAACTTGATCGTACCTAAATCGGTCAGCGGCTTGGGCTCGATCACGACGGGCATGAATCCCTGCCCCGTGTATTCAAAGGCGATGAGCGAGCCGTCGGCGCGCGGGATCGGGTGAAAGAAGCCCGTGACCGCATTGCTCACCGCTTCGGTTTTGCCCGTCAGAATCTCATAGCGATAGATATTGGAAACGCCGGTGTAATAGGCGCTGCCGTAGAGATAGCGCCCGTCGGGCGAGAAGACGAAACCTTCGGGCACCGACGAGCCGAAACTAAACTGCGAAATTTCCTTGGCGCTGCCGGCGAGAAGATCGCTCAAGCGGAAGACGCGCACCGACTGATCGCCGTTGACCTTGCCGACGGAGGCCGACAGCAACTCGCCGTCGGGCGAAATGTCGAGGTCGAACGGCACTTCGCCATAGGCCCAGGTGTGCACTTGGTTCCAGCTGTCATAGGGCGCCGGCATGCGCACCAAGGTCACAAAGCCGTTGAGGTGACGCAAACCCCAGAGCGAGCGATCCTTCGGGTTGAACACGAGGTCGCCGATGCGCGCATCCTCGAGCACCATCTTCTTCTCGCCCGTCGCAATGTCGATCTCCATCACATCGCGATAGGCGTAATTGTCCGTCGTGTACCAGGCCTTGTTGCTCTCGGGATCGTAGGCGAGCGACGTCACCTTGTAGAGCATCGGTCCTTTGATGTCGGTCAAGCGGCGGATCGTGCCGTCGCGCACGGACATATCGCCGATATGGGCGATGACGCCCGGATAACGAATGCCGCCGATCAAGCTCTGCGTCTTGGGATTGAAATAAGCGCGCGAGACCGAACCCAAGCCCGTCGCGGCAAGTTTCTGCGTCGGCGTCGCCGGATATTGCTGAACCGATTGCAGATTCTCGCGCTGAAACTTGTGCTCCCATTCGATCCATTCGGCCCACACACTGTCGAGCGATTGGCCGTAGACACGCTCAAAGTCGTCGGAATAATAGCGCCGGCTCCCCTCCGGGCGCTTCAGCCATTCGATGAGTTTTTCCGGCGAGCGCGTGAGCGCGAGGTAGCTGATGAAGCGCGTGCCGTAGAGATAGGCGTTCACGCCGCCCTGGAAGTCGACGAACACGCCTTCCGACTCGAGACCGAGCGGATCGAAGAATTCGGCGTTGTCGCGCACCATGGCGCGAAACACCATCTCGTCGTAGCCGCCTTGCGCGCGACCGAGGCCGCCACCCATCCAGGTCTCAAAGAAGACGGCGCTGCCCTCGAGCAGCCAGCGCGGTACGTTCACGCGCGGCGTCGTCAGGTAATTGTAGAGAATGGTCTCGGGATGCTGCTCGATCGGGTGCGGCTTGCCGTGAAAGAAATTGCGCCACCACGCGTCTTCCTGGTTCCAGGCGTCCATGGTGGCGACGTGAACCGGCTCGTGGTTCATCAGCGTGAAGATGCGCTCGCCCGCCGAAAAGGTTTCGAACGACTGATTCAAGGGCGCGATGTCGACGATCACGGAATTGTTGGGCGAGGCGCGCGCCGCCGCGTTGCCGTAATCCGAGAGATCCTTGAGCAGGAGCGTCGTCTTCTCCCACGGCTTCCATTCGAAGATCTTTTTTTGAAACTCGAGAGAATTGAGGAAACTACGTGCGACGTAAGGGGCCAAATAGGTCTCGGGCGGATCGAAATAGAGCAAGTCGAGATCGTCGGTCTCGAGCCTGTTCATTTCGAGCTCGTCAGCCAGGGCCGTGCCACCCACGAGGGCCAGCATCAGCGCCAGACACGCGACAGGCGCACGCATGACGATAGGCCCCCCTCGGACCCCAAGCCTCGCGAATCACTAACAGGAACAATGCGGGGTCAGGCGCCAAAAAAAAAGCCACCCGCCGTTGAGCAGGTGGCCCAGTGATGAAAATGTGTCTAGGCGATTACTGCCCCTGTTGCATCGCGTTGGCCATGCTGCCGTCGCGCAGAGCGGCGGCAAAGCTCGGGTTCTGCGCCAGCGCCAGGAATGCGGCCTGATGGGAGAGCGCCGTGAAGGCCGCTCCATCACGCGCCAGGGCATTCATCGCCTTCGCGTTGTGTGCAAGCGCTTCGAACGCCGCGGGGTTTTGCGCCATGGCGGTCAGCGCTGCCGGCTCGTGCGAGAGGGCATTGAAGGCCTGCGGATAGTTGGCGATCGCATTGGCAACAATACCCTGCGCCTGACCCAGCGCCTCATGACCCAGCGCCTCATGACCCAGCGCCTCATGACCCAGCGCCTCATGACCCAGCGCCTCGTGACCCAGCGCCTCGTGACCCAGCGCCTCGTGACCCAGCGCCTCGTGACCAAGCGCCTCGTGACCCAGCGCCTCGTGACCAAGCGCCTCGTGACCGAGTGCCTCGTGCCCGAGTGCCTCGTGACCCAGCGCCTCGTGACCTAGTGCCTCGTGACCCAGCGCCTCGTGACCCAGTGCCTCGTGACCGAGTGCCTCGTGACCGAGTGCCTCG
>JANXXU010000015.1 GCA_025350465.1 Alphaproteobacteria bacterium
GTGGTGCCTGGGGCCGGAATCGAACCAGCGACACGCGGATTTTCAGTCCGCTGCTCTACCAACTGAGCTACCCAGGCGAGCCGTCTCGGGCGATTGGGCAAAAACGGCGGAGGTCCGCCGCTTAAGGCCCGCGGTTATAGGGAAGGGGTGCGCGCCTGTCCAGACACAGGCGCGGCGCATTGGCTCTCTTTCGCGACGCCGAAGGGGGGAAGTGTGCGCGCTCGCCGCTTCCCCCCTCCGCCCTCGGCTTCGCCTCGTGCACCTCCCCCGCGAAGTGCAGGGGAGGAAAAACGCGACGCGTGCTAAGAAGCTGGCAACGTCATCACGCAGTTTTCGGAGCCAAACTCATGAGCCCATATACCTGCTTCAACGTCGAGACGAAGAACAAGGTCGCGCATATTCAGCTTAGGCGCGCCGAGGCGCTCAACACCATGACGCGCGCGTTCTGGAACGAGCTGCCGGCGATCGTGAGCGCGATCAACGAAGAGGCCTCGGCGCGGGCGATCGTGATTTCGTCGACCGGCAAACATTTCTCTGCCGGCATGGATCTCTCCGTCTTCACCGACGGGCAGGGGGCGGCGGGCGAGGGTGCACGCAAGGCCGAGATGGGGCGCGTTCGCTCGAACCTCAGGCTCGAGGTTCACCGGATACAAAAGACGTTCTCGTGCCTCGACGAAGCGCGCATGCCGGTGTTGATGGCGGTGCAGGGCGGGTGCGTCGGTGGCGCCGTCGACATGAGCACCTGCGCCGACATGCGCTATGCGACGAAGGACGCGTTCTTCGTCATCCAGGAAATCAATCTGGCGATGACGGCCGACGTCGGCACGTTCCCGCGGCTCTGCCACTTGCTGCCGCAAGGCCTGGTGCGCGAGCTTGCCTATTCCGGGCGGCGCTTGAGCGCGGCGCGGGCGCACGCGCTGGGCTTCGTCAACGAATTGTTCGATACGCAGGATCAGATGCTGGCGCATGTGACGGCGTTGGCGGAGGAGATCGCGGCGAAGTCGCCGCTGGCGGTGCACGGCTCGAAGGTGATGATCAACTACGCGCGCGATCATTCGATCGCCGACGGGCTCGACTATATCGCGACATGGCAGGCGGGCATGTACAACCCGGCCGCCGACATGATGGAAAGTTTCGCGGCGAAGAACGAGAAGCGCGTGCCGGTCTATGAGGACCTGTTGCCGCTGAGGAAAGCGATGTGATGCGGGTGCGGTTGCATTGGGCTTCGCCTGAACAACAATCCAAGATTCTCCCTCGCCCTTCCCAATTCGGGAAGGGAGAGGGCCGGGGTGAGGGATGGGCGTCGCACAAGGGCAACCCCGATCAAGTCACGCGGGCGCCGAAGCAACCGGCGCTCGTCCGTACACGGTACAACGGCCATCCCTCACCCCCATCCCCTCTCCCTTCCGAAGGCGGAAGGGAGAGGGGTGCGTTCATCGCTGCGTGCGTTCTTGTCGCGAGCGTCGGCGTCGTGCGCGCCGAGGGTGACACCGTCGGCCTGTGGGTCAAGAACACCTCGCCTGCCGCCGTCGTCGTCACCGTCGACGGCGCGCCGGCGTGCACGCTCGAGGCGCCGCTCTATCGGCCGTGTCACGACAAGATCTCGCAGCTTACGCCCAACAAGAAAACCTGCACGACCAACAATCTCAAGATCAGCTGCATCACGGACGTGAAGGCGTCGGGCGTCGCCGTCCGGCTCAAGCGCGCCGACGGCATCGAATACAACGTGCGCGCCGGCAAGGACGCCAATCTCTATCTCTGCATCGAACCGGCAGGATTGACCGATTGCTTCGGCACCAAGCTCCATTAGACTGGCGTCATCGGAACCATTGATTTAGCGAACAATATGACCAGTCATCCGCCCGCGCCCGCGGGATATTCACCTGTGTTCGCGGAGGCCGGCTTCAACGCCTATGTCGGCCCCATCTATCGCGCCGACGACGGCAGCCATTTCCTCTTCACCGTGCGCGACGTGCATATGAACGGCGGCGGCGCGCTGCACGGCGGCATGATGATGGCGCTCGCCGACATTGCGATGGGCAAGACCGTGCATGCGGTGCTCGAGGGTGGCCGCGCGATGACGATCTCGCTCAACTGCGATTTCATCGGGCCGGTGAAGCTCGGCGAGACAATCACGAGCCGCGTCTCGATCACGCGGCGCACGCGCTCGATCGTCTTCGTCAGCGCGACGCTCGACGTCGAGGGGCGTGCGATCCTGACGGCGACGGGCTTGTGGAAGATTCTCGGCGATGGTTGAGCATAACCGGACGCCGCTCAAGCCGGCGCGCCATGTCGAGGCGCCCGCCGGTTGGTCGCATGCCGACCAGTTCGATCCGTTCGAAGCCTATCTCGGACCCTTCTTCGAACGCTGGGTGGGGGAGGCGCACGAATTCGCATTCATCCTCGACGACCGGCATCTGAACGCGAAGGGCGTGGCCCATGGCGGCGCGCTGATGACGTTCGCCGACGCGGTGCTGGGCTATTGCGTGTGGGACGCGACAGAGCGCGCGCCTTGCGTGACCGTGAGCCAGCAGACGAATTTCTTGAGCGCGGCGGTCGTGGGTGAACTCATCGACTGCCGCCCCGTCGTCATCCGCAAGACGCGCGAAATCATCTTCGCACGCGGCGATTTTAAGGTGGCCGAGCGCGCGATCTTCACGGCGACGAGCATTTGGAAGGTGTTCGCGAAGGCTTAGGGCTGCCTCCTTTTGTCTTCCCCCCTTGAGGGGGAAGACAGAATCCGACCGTCGCCCGGGGCCCCCGCACGGGGGGAAGAGAGAGGATGCCGCGTTTAAGGATTTGTTAGCGATCTGGTTCGCTAAAGCGCTCGAAGGTTAATTATCCGTCCACGGATGAGTGCGAAGCTCGCCTCCCATGGGCAGCCAGCAGACAGCGGAATTGGTTCTCGGCACGGCGCAGCTCGGGCTTGCTTACGGCGCCGCCAATTCGCGGGGCCAGCCGGAAGACGCGCAGGCGCGGTTGATCGTGCGCGCGGCGGCCAACGGCGGCGTGCGCTGGATCGACACGGCTGCGGCCTACGGTTCGTCGGAAGCGCGCGTCGGCGCGCATCTGCCGCGCCATTCCGGGTGCCGCGTGGTGACCAAGCTCGCGCCGCTCGACGAGTTCACAGATGAAACGCCGCTCTCGGCCGTGCTGCGGGCTGTCGAAGAGTCGGTACACCGCTCGTGCAACCGCTTGCGCACCGATCGCCTCGACGTGTTGCTGCTGCATCGCGCGCATCATTTGACGTGGCGCGGCGGGATCATTTGGAAGCGGCTGAAGAGTTTGCGCGACGAGGGCGCGATCTTCGATCTGGGCGTCTCCGTTTATACGCCGGACGAAGCGTTGGCCGCATTGGCCGTGCCTTGCGTGCGCCATCTGCAGCTGCCGTTCAATCTGCTCGATTGGCGCTGGCGGGATTCAGGTGTCGTCGAAGCCTTGGCCAAACGAAGCGATGTGACCGTGCACGCGCGCAGCGCTTATCTGCAAGGGTTGTTGGCGGCAGGCGCGGAAGCTCGTTGGCCGGCGATCAACGGCGTCGATGCGGTCGTGCTCAACGCAACGCTTCATCGGGTCGCCTGCGAGCTCTCGCGCGACAGCGTCGCCGACCTTTGTCTGGCCTATGTGCGGGCGCAGGCGTGGATCGACGGTGTCGTCGTCGGTATGGAACACACCTCGCAGCTCGCGCTCAACCTCGCGCTCTTCAAGCGTCCGGCGCTTACGCACGACGAATTACAAATCGTCGAGCAGGCGCTGCCGCACGCGCCTGAGCAGCTGCTCGATCCTGCGCAATGGCCGAAGGCGGCGTGATGAGCGAGCGCATGTTCCGGCTCGACGGACGGGTCGCCTTCGTTTCGGGTGCCGCGGGGCATTTGGGTCAAGCGATAACGCGGGCGCTGCTCGGCGCGGGCGCGCACGTAATCCTCAACGGGCGCAACGCGGAGCGTCTCAGCGCGTTTCGATCGTCACTCGCCGACGAAGGCTTCGCCAAGACATCGATCGCGTGCTTCGACATGAGCGACACGCCGGCGGTCGTTTCGTTCGTCTCAGGCACGCACCAGCTCGACGTGCTCGTCAACAATGCGATCACCGTCGCCATGGGCACGATCGCGACTTCGACCGGCGATGATTTCGCCAAGGCTTACGACACGGGCGTGCGCGCGGCATTCGAAGCGATGCGCGCGGCCGAACCCTTGCTGCGCAAATCGGCGGGTGCCAGCGTCATCAACATTGCGTCGATGTACGGGACGGTCAGTCCAGATCCGTCGGTCTACGGCGACAGCGGCCTTGACAGCCCGCCGTCTTACGGACCGGCGAAGGCGGCGCTCATTCAACTGACGCGTTACATGGCGTGTCACTGGGGGCCGCTCGGCATTCGCGTCAACGCGATCGCGCCGGGGCCGTTTCCGCACGAGACGTTTCAGCGCGCGCATCCGGCGTTCGTCGAACGCCTCGCGGCGAAGACGCCGCTGAAGCGCATCGGGCGTGCATCGGAGATCGGCGGCGTCGTGACGTTTCTGGCGAGCGAGGCCGCGTCCTATATCACTGGCGCCGTGCTTCCGGTCGACGGCGGCTGGACCGCATGGTGAAGCCCGTGAAAGGCATCGGCTATCTCGCGGGTTGGGTGAAGGGCGCGCAGCGGCCGGCAGCCGACGTGCTGGCGTTACTGGGGCCCGCCGGCGCTAGGCACACATTCTATCCGCCAGAATTGCGTTTGCGGCTCAGCGAATTTCCGCTCATGCGGGACGTCGGCGCCAAGGCGCTCGGCGCGCTGCTCGATGCCGCGCAATGGTTCAGCCTGCCTGGCGGAACGGTGCTCGAGCGCGCCGGCGAGAACGATCAGGCCGTGTTCCTTGTCGTCGCCGGATGTCTGGGCGTCTATGCGGCCGACGAGGAAGGCCAGGATCATTTTGTGGCGAACGTGCCGGCCGGCGAGACGGTCGGCGAGATGGCGGTCATTTCCGGCGAAGCCCATTCGGCAAAGCTCGTCGCGCTGCGCGACAGCGAGTTGCTGCGCCTGGGCAAAGCCGAATTCAAGCACCTCATCGCACGTCATCCGCGCCTGTCGCTCAATCTGATGCAGCTTCTGGTGCAGCGCTTGCGGCAAACGACGCGCCGCGCGGTGACGGTGCAACGGGTGCGTACGATCGCGTTGATCCCGCTGCATGAGGGCATCGACTGCCGCGCGCTCGGACGGACGCTGACGCATGCCTTTGCGGAGATGTCGCTGGCGACCGGCGCACTCGGCTCGGAAGCGACCGGCCAGGCCAGCGATTGGTTCGCACGCTACGAAGCGGGCCACGACATCGTCCTCTATCAAGGCGACGCCGCGGACAGCCTCTGGACGCAACAATGTTTGCGGCAAGCCGATCGCGTCGTCTTGGTCGCGCGGCTTGGCGAGACCGTCGCGTCGCACCCCTTGGCGAACGAGCCGCTCGGCCGCCTGAAGCGGCAAATGCCGGAGCTCATTCTGCTGCGCGGTGCAAGCGGCGGCTTGTCGTCGATGCCGCGCGGGCTGATCGGCCCTTACGGGCTGCATCACTATGTTCGTGATGGCGACGTGCAAGATATCAAGCGCCTGGCACGGTTGCTGACGGGGCGCGCCGTCGGTCTGGTTCTCGCGGGCGGCGGGGCGCGCGGTTTCGCGCATATCGGTGTCGTCAAGGCGCTGCGCGAGGCGGGCGTGCCGTTCGATCTGATCGGCGGTTCGAGCATGGGCGCGATCGTCGCCGCGGGCGTCGCGATGGGCTGGGATCACGACGAGCTGTCGCGGCGTATGCGCCGTGCCTTCGTCGAGACCAATCCGCTCTCGGACTTCACGTTGCCTTTGCTCGCGGTCTTTCGCGGCAAGAAGGTAACGAAGATGTTGTACGATAACTTCGGCGACATGCTGATCGAAGACATTCATCCGACCTATTTCTGCGTCGCGTCCAACCTGACGAGCGGGCGGGCGGAGGTGCTCACCGAAGGGCCGTTGTGGCGCGCGCTTCGGGCGAGCGTCGCGATTCCCGGACTGTTGCCGCCGATCATTTACGAGAAACATCTCTTGGTCGACGGCGGGCTGATGAACAATTTTCCCGTCGACATCATGGCGTCTTACGCGCGGGGCCCCATCGTCGGTGTCGATGTCGCCGGCGACGAGGCGCCGATCGCGGAGGCCGAAAACTTCAGCGAGCAATCGTGGTGGCCGTTGTTTCGCCAGCAACTGAAAGGCGCGCCGTCGATCGTCTCGATCTTGATGCGCTCGGGCACGGTCGGCAACGAGGCGCAGCGGCGACTGGCACGCGAGCAAGCCGACATGCTGTTCGATCCGCCGCTCGTCGGCGTGGGCCTGCGCTCGTGGCAAGCGTTCGACCGCGCGGTCGCCGAAGGTTATTCCCACGCCGCCGAACTGATCGACAAGCATGGCATCGACGCCCTGATGTCGCGCCAGGGCGACGCGCAAGCGCTTCTACCGCAGTGGCGCCGCGATCTGTCGCGCTGAAATACCTGTTTGTCATGCCCGCGGAGGCGGGCATCTAGCAACGAAATTTGCTTGGCCCTTTGATGGCTGCAAAGAAAAGAGAGTCTCACTAAGACGACTGGATTCCCGCCTCCGCGGGAATGACAGCGGAGATCTTCGCCACCCACCTCAAGCAGCAAACGCCCGCACAGCGGCCTTGGCGATTTCTTCGCCCCATTCTTGGACGAAGTGGCCGCCGTCGGCGATTTCGAGCGGCGGCGGGCAGCCGCGAATCTGTTTGCGCAACGCCGACATCACGGCGGGACCGAGGACAGGGTCCTGCATGCCCACGGCCATGAAGCTTTCGCCGCTCCACGATGTCGACAGCCACTGCGCGGCCTTGCGCGATATGCCGGCGCCGTCCATTTCGGGCGCGACCATGACGAGTTCGGGAAAGCGCCGAACGCCCGCCTTGTAGCGAATATCGGGAAACGGTGCACCATAGGCAGCGGCTTCGCCGTCGCTCAACAGCGGATTTCCACGCTTCATCAAGGCGCCGACGTCGATGTCGGGTTTCGATTTGACGAATGCTTTCCAGGCGTCGAAGCCGGGACCGGGACTGGCGCCGACAGCGAGCGCCGTGTTCATCACGAGCAGGCGTTTGATGCGCTGCGGGAATTCCATCGGCAGGGTGAGACCCAACAGTCCGCCCCAATCTTGCACGACGAGCGTGATGTCGGTGAGGTCAAGCTTCTCGATGAAGCGCCGCAGCATGTCGCGGTGAAAGGTGAACGTGTAGGCGGCATCGTCGATGGGCTTGTCCGATTTGCCGAAGCCGAAAAAGTCCGGCGCTACAACACGATGTCCCGCAGCGACGAAGACCGGCAACATCTTGCGATAGAGATAGCTCCAGGTCGGCTCGCCGTGCAGGCAGAGAAAGGTCTGCGCATTGGCGGCGGCCTTGGCCGGGCGCTCGTCGAGGTAGTGCGCGCGCAAGCCCTCATAGCCCGCGAGATCGTCGACATAGTGCGGCGCAAACGGAAAGGCGGGAAGGCGCTCGAAGCGGGCGTCGGGCGTGCGCAGGGCTTCGATGCGGCGTTGCATGTCGGCTGCTCCATTCGGCCCCCCGCGGAACTTTTAGTCTCGCGTGGATGGCCTCATCGCCGCAAGTCACATCTGAGTGCAAGACCCCTCGCCAAGCGTCAAGCGGGCGCGGTAACGTAGCCTCACGATAAAATACTCGAGACGTTGGAGGAATGCCTCATGCGCGAAGCGGTGATCGTGTCGACGGCACGCACGGGTCTGGCGAAATCTTATCGCGGCGGATTCAACAACACTCATGGCGCGGCGATGGCCGGTCACGCGGTGAAGCATGCGATCGAACGCGCGAAGATCGAACCGGGCGAAGTCGAAGACGTGATCATGGGCTGCGGTTTGCCGGAAGGCGCGACCGGTCAAAACATCGGACGGCTCGCGGCGATTTGGGCCGGATGTCCGGTGACAACGTCGGGCCAGACGGTCAGCCGCTTTTGCTCGAGCGGCTTGCAGGCGATCGCGGTTGCGGCGGGGCGCGTCGTGAACGAAGGCGTGCCGATCGCGGTCGGCGCCGGCGTCGAGTCGATCTCGTTGGTGCAGGGCTCGCTGAACATCAATCACATCACCGAAGAAAAATTGATGCAGACCTATCCCGCGTTGTGGATGCCGATGATCGACACGGCCGACATCGTCGCCGCGCGCTACAACATCTCGCGCGAGCGCCAGGATCGCTACAGCGTCGAGAGCCAGCGACGCACCGCAGCGGCACAACAAACAGGCAAGTTCGCGGACGAGATCGTGCCGATGGAAACGGTGATGACCGTCGTCAACAAAGATACCGGCGAAACGAAGAATGTTCCGTACACGGTCAATCGCGACGAGTGCAACCGGCCGGAGACGACCTATGAAGGGCTGGCGGCGCTCAAGCCGGTCAAAGGTCTCGACAAATTCGTCACCGCCGGCAACGCCAGCCAGCTTTCGGACGGCGCGTCGGCTTGCGTCGTGATGGAGGCCAAAGAAGCGGCCAAGCGCGGCCTGAAGCCGCTCGGCATCTTCAAGGGATTTGCGGTCGCGGGTTGCGAGCCGGACGAGATGGGCATCGGTCCGGCGTTCGCCGTGCCCAGGCTCCTGCAACGTCATGGACTGAAGATCGAAGATATCGACCTTTGGGAGTTGAACGAGGCGTTCGCCAGCCAAGTGCTCTACTGTATGGACCGCCTCGGATTGCCGCACGACAAGCTCAACGTCGACGGCGGGTCGATCTCGATCGGACACCCCTACGGCATGACCGGCGCGCGCTGCACAGGGCACGGATTGCTCGAGGGACGGCGGCGCAAGGCCAAGAATCTCGTGGTGACGATGTGCATCGGCGGCGGCATGGGTGCGGCCGGACTCTTTGAAGTGGTGCAGTGATGAAAACAGCGCTCAAGATTATTTCAGCAGCGGCTCTTCTGGGCATTGGTGCGTGCGCGCCGCATATGCACGAGGGACCACCCGGACCGCCGCCGGCGGCCTATGGACCGGCGACCGAAAATCAGATCGAGCAGGCGAAGGATCGCTACGCCGCTTATTTGCTTGCGGTGGACGCGGATGGCGTGGCGTCGATGTATGCGCCGGACGGCGTGATGGAGCGCCAAAGCGGCGGCCCGCTGCACGGGCGCGATGAAATTCGCGCGTTCCTCTCCTCGTTCGCCAATGTAAAGGTCTTGTCGGTTCAGATGACGACGATCTCGTTTTCTTATGAAGGCCCCGCCGTCGTGCAAACGGGCGAGTTTCGCCAAACGGCGCGCGCCAACGGCAAGATCGTCAATGCCGCAGGCCGCTTCGAGGCGACATGGATTCGCGGGCCCCATGGCGATTGGTTCGTCCGTCATATGGTGACGCGGCCCAACGCCAGCTCATAGGCTTCACGAATGCCCACGGACGGCCTGCGCCCACGGGCAATTAAGCGTTCGCGCCTACTATAAAGTGTGTGTCTTTGTAGTACCAAAATCGCTCTGTATAGAGTGAAGCGGCGTTTGCCGTTCAACACAATCAATACCCATGCTAGTTCGTATCCAACAAAGAAATGTTGGGGACCGTCGTGTTGAGAAAGTTCGCAATTGCCGTCTGCATGACAGCGGCATTGCCGGTGGCGGCGCAAGCCGCGAACCACGGCTTCTATGCCAGCATTGATGCGGGCGCGGTCGCGCAAAAATTGTCGGGGCCATTCACCGCCTTGCCGCTCGGCGGTCTGCTCGCACTCGATTCTGTACCGCCCTCGGTCGATCAATCGCCGGATTTGGGTTGGGCGGTGTTCGGCGCGGCCGGCATGCGCTTCGAAGGACCGTTTCGGGCCGAGGCGGAGATCGGATATCGCGCTTCGACATTGTCGGCGGCAAGCGACGTCGATCATCTGACCGTGATGGCCAATCTTTTGTATGATTTCCCACTCGGCAAAGGCTTCGCCTTGTCGATCGGCGGCGGGATCGGGATGGACCGGATATCTTGGACCGGCCAGGGGTCGGACAATGCGTGGCGCTTTGCGGTTCAGGGACTTGTCGGGGCGAGTTACAAAGTGTCGGACCACCTGGCGATCGATTTGAAGTATCGCTACATGGTTCCGACGGGCGCCAACCTCCCCGGCCTTCTGGCGATAAGGAATGGCGTTGGCTATGAATTCACCGCCACCGACGTCCAGACACACACGGTTTCCCTGGGTCTGACGTTCGATCTTGATTGATCTAACGCGTCGAACCATTGTCACGGCTCGCAGCCGCTTGAGGTGCGCAGCCGATGACGCGCGTGTTCGTGTTTGCAGCACTATTCTTTGCAACCGTATTCGGCTCTGTTGCGCTCGCCGCGCCGACCTACTCGATCACGCTTTTCGAGCATAAGGATTTCCAAGGGCGCTCGCTGACCACAAGCGAGGCCGTCGTGGACCTGGGCGGTACGGGGCTCAACGACGCCGTGTCGAGCGTGAAAGTCGTACCCGGCCAGCGATGGCTCTTGTGCAAGAACAAGAAATTTCGCGGCGGCTGCATCGTCGTCGACCGCGATATCTCCGACTTGGCGCCACTCGATTTTAACGACCGGATTTCGTCATTGCGGCCGGTGGATTGAGTGCGCGGCTTGCGGCAACGCCGCCGCCTGCACCCCGGCTCTCAGAAAGAGGATTGAACCACGAAGCACACGAAGGACACGAAGACTCCCGGCCCCGCTTCGTGCCCGCAGGCTGATCTTCCAAGTTCTTCTTGGGCGCAATGCGCCCAATCACATTCTTCCTTTCTCTTCGTGTCCTTCGTGTGCTTCGTGGTTCAATCTTTCTTGCTTCGCAACGTGGAGATCGGTCTTGACTTTATTTCGTTAGTTCCCTAAATAGCAAAATTGATGAATGAGGTGTTCGGGGCGCTGGCCCACCCGGTGCGGCGCGAGATTTTGAAGCTGCTGAGAAAGCGGCCGATGTCGGCCGGCGAGTTGGCGGAGCATTTCACGATCGCCAAGCCGACGCTCTCCGGGCATTTCGCGGTCCTGAAGAACGCCGATCTGGTGACGACCGAGCGTCAAGGCACGACGATCATCTATCAACTCAACATGTCGGTCATGGAGGATGCGCTGGCGGCGTTCATGGCGCTCGCCGGTATGAAGGGGAAGGAGCGTTAGCCGATGAATATCAAACCGCTGCTCATCACCAACACGGTTCTGATCGCCGCGATGGCGGGGGTCAGTGCTTGGGTGTGGCAATCGATTCCGGACGGCGCGCAGCTTCCCATGCATTGGAATATCGAAGGGCACGCCGATCGCTTCGGCTCCAAACACGAAGCGCTGCTGTTCCTGCCCGCGCTCGCGGTCGCCCTGACGCTGATCTTCTGGCTCTTGCCCTTCATCGATCCGCGGCGAAGGAATCTGGAGAGCAGCAGCAAATTGTGGATCGCAGCCGGCATCGGCGTCGTCGCGCTTCTCGCCTATGTCCACATGTTCATGGTGGCGAGCGCGATGGGACGCGGCGTCGATATGGTCGATTACCTCATTCCGGCGATGTCGATACTCTTCATCGTGATCGGCAATTATTTGCCCAAGACGCGGTCGAATTGGTTCGCGGGCGTGCGCACGCCGTGGACGATGTCGAGCGAGTATTCGTGGGGCAAGACGCATCGCCTGGCGAGCCGGTTGTTCATGGGAAGCGGCGTAGCCTCGGTGCTTGCATGGCTCGCGGTTGGCGCGAAGATTGCGATCTTCGTTCTCGTGATCAGCCTCGTCGCGACCAGCGTGATCTCGATCGTTGCCTCGTATTTCTTCTGGAAGAACGATCCGGCCCGCGCGAACGGCGAGGCGTAAGAGGCGAGACTTGCGCTCTTCATCCTGTCGCGGCTCAATGCCATGAGGCCGGCGACAGGAGAGTGGATAGATGGCAAAGGGATACTGGATCGCTCGCGTCGACGTTCATGACGCCGAGGGCTACAAGGCCTATGTCGCCGCCAACGCCGTGGCGCTGAAGAAATACGGCGGGCGCTTCCTGGTGCGGGGCGGCAAGTTCGACAATCCCGAAGGCGCGGCACGAGCGCGCAATGTGGTCGTCGAGTTTCCGAGCTACCAAGCCGCGCTCGATTGCTGGTATTCGCCGGAATACCAAGCGGCGATCCCACATCGCACGCCGTTCTCGGTGGGCGACTTTCTGATCATCGAAGGCTATGACGGCCCGCAACCGTCGTGATGCGGCCACAAGCGCTGTTACCGCCCCCGCTGCGGGGCGGTCGATACGCGTAAGCCGCGAGAGGCGTGCGGATCGGGTGGGGGCGCGGTTGCGCTCTAAGAAAAATATTGAACCACGAAGGTCACAAAGATCACGAAGAGGCGGAGCGGCCTGGTGTCTTTTGTGTTTCAAACTGTCTCGGCCGTCCCCCCCACCCGATCCGTTCTCCGGCTGCTGCCTGCGAACGTATCGACCGCCCCACAGTGAGGGCGGTAACAGCGAGAGTTCGGACCCGTGATCGTCCTGATCTGTGCTGCCGTCAGAATCACTTGTGTGAATGCCACAGCCCCGGGGGGCGGTAACACCAACGTCATAGGCGTGGAGTAAAGGCCCGAAGTGTTTGCAAAGCTCAATCGCCAACGCAGGCGCGCATCACAACGTCTTCGTCATGTAGTGGCGCTGGAAGTCGGTGCCGGGGTAATCGAGCGTGCCGAAGACGCGGTAGCCGAGTTTTTCGTAAAAGCCGCGCGCCTGGAAGCTGAAGGTGTCGAGGTGCGTCATCTTCGCGCCGCGCCGTTGGCCTTCGGCTTCGGCGTCGCGCATCAGTTTCGTGCCGAGGCCGGTCTTGCGCAGGCTTTCGTCAAGCCACACCCATTTCACGAACAAGGCCTGCCAATAGAGATCGCAATAGATGCCGCCTAGAAATTTGCCGTCGGCATCGCGCAAGGTGACGACGAATTCCGCCGCCTCCGACGAGCCGGTGAAGCGGTCGTTGTAACTCTTCAAGCCGGCACCGAGGTCGTCGAGTGTCGCCTTCTCGGGCGGCGCCTCAATGGCGGTGAGGAAACCGCGCTTCATGGTTCGGGCCCGATGCGCACGAGCAGCTTGCCCGTGTTGCCGCCGGTAAAGAGCTTGTCGAGCGCCGTCACCGCGTGCTCAAGCCCGTCCACGACGTCGACGTGCCACTTGATCTTGCCTTGGCTCAACCAGGCCGACATGTCGGCGATGAATTCACCGATGCGCGGCAGATAGTCGATGATGATGAAGCCCTCGACGCGGGCGCGCTTCATCAAGATGTTGCGAAACATATATGGCCCAGGCACGGGTTCGTCGGCGTTGTAGCTTGAGATCAGGCCGCAGAGCGCGACGCGCGCATTCATGTTGATGAGCGTCAGCACGGCGTCGAGAATCTCGCCGCCGACATTCTCGAAATCGACATCGATGCCCTTGGGACAATGTTTCTTCAAGGCCTGTAGAACGTCTTCGCGCTTGTAGTTGATGCAGGCATCGAAGCCGTAGTCCTTGGTCACGAGCTTGCACTTGGCGTCGGAGCCGGCGATGCCGACGACACGGCAGCCCTTGATCTTCGCGATCTGACCGGCGATCGAACCGACGGCGCCGGCGGCCGCCGAAACGACGACGGTCTCGCCCGCCTTCGGTTTGCCGACATCGAGCAGACCGAAATAGGCGGTCGCGCCGGTCATGCCAAGGACGCTCATATAGGCGGTGAGGGGCAGCGGCCCTTTTTCGATCTTCTGCGCGAAGGCGGAGACGGTGTAGTCCTGCCAACCGCCGAGCCCCGGCAGCACGATGTCGCCGACCTTGAAGCCGGGATTGTTCGATTGCTCGACCACGCCGAGCGTGCCGCCGCGCATGACGTCGCCGACCTCGACGGGCGGCATGTACTGATCCATGTCGCTCATCCAAATGCGATTGGTGGGATCGAGCGACAGGTAGACATTGCGGATGAGGATTTCATTTGGTCCAGGCACCGGCTTCGGCGCTTCGGCAAAGTGCAAATCGCCCTGTTTGATGTCGCCCGCCGGCCGCCGCTTCAGCCGCCATTGCCGGTTCGAATTGCGCATTGGTCTCTCCTTAACATTGACGGGATCACACTCGCGCGAGGCGAGGCGACGGTGCTCGAGTCTGTGCTCGCGATAGACGCGTTCCCCGGCTATATAGCGCGAAACCCGTAAGCGCGGGCGAGAGGCTTTCGCATTGTCGACCTGGCGATTCTTATTGTTGCTTGCAAGCGTGCTGTGGCTCGCGCCGACCGGCCGCGCTCTCGCCGCCGACAACGCCTCGACGTCACATGTCGTGGTGCAGTTGGTTGCCGAGCAGCAAGGCGTGCCGGCTGGCGGCGGCACCATCACGATTGCCTTGCGTCAGAAGATCAAGCCGACCTGGCATACCTATTGGCGAAACCCGGGCGACTCCGGCGAGCCGACGGCGATCGACTGGGCGCTGCCGCCGGGATTTGGCGCCGGCGATATCAAGTGGCCCTATCCGCAGAGATTGCCGGTCGGGCCGTTGCTCAATTTCGGTTACGCGGACGAAGTCTTTCTCCTGACCGATATCGTCGTGCCGAGCGGTCAGAAGGTCGGCGAGACCGTGACGTTCAAGGCAAAGGTCACGTGGCTCGTCTGCCAGGAAATCTGCGTACCCGAAGACGCGGCGCTGGACCTTGCGCTCCCTGTCGTCGAGAGCGGCCCGTTTCCAAACAGCCAATGGCGCTCGAAATTCGAAGAGGCGCGCCGGCATTTGCCGCTGACGCATGCGCCGTTCGAAGCGCGCTTCGCGGCGACCGACAAATCGGTGACGCTATTTTTCTTTCCGACACTCGACCGGATCGAGCGCGGCGTCGGGGCGCAGTTTTTCCCCTATGCGCAAGGCTTGATCAAGAGCGCAGCGCCGCAGGTTGCGGTGCCGACGTCCGGCGGCTTTGCGTTCGTCGTGCCTGCCGGGACTCAACTGCGCGATCCGGCCCGCGCGGCAGCGTTGAACAAGATCGACGGTGTGATCGTTCTGGGCACTCGACGCGATGGCGTGGCGCAATCGTTCGAGGTCTCCCTCGCACGCGGCGCCGTGCCCGCTTTGCCGCCGGCGTCGACTTCCGCAACGCCGGCGACGAACGAGGCACCGCTCGGGCTCCTGACCGCGATCGGCTTTGCGCTATTGGGCGGTCTCATCTTGAATTTGATGCCGTGCGTCTTTCCGATTCTGTCGATGAAAGCGATCGCGCTGGTGCGCTCGAAGCATGCGGAGCGTCCGTGGACGGACGGTGTGGCCTATACGCTCGGCGTGCTCGCGACCTTCAGTGCGCTCGCCGGCGGTTTGATGGCGTTGCGCGCGGCGGGCGAGGACGTCGGCTGGGGCTTTCAGCTGCAGTCGCCGCCGGCGGTCGCAGTCCTCGCCTATGTTTTGTTCTTGGTCGGCCTCAATCTCTCCGGCGTGTTCGAGATCGGCGGTTCGATCCAAGGCACCGGACAGGGCTTGTCGTCGCGCAGCGGTTTGGTCGGCGCGTTCTTCACGGGCGTTCTGGCCGTCATCGTCGCCGCACCTTGCACGGCGCCCTTCATGGGCGCGGCGATGGGGTTCGCCTTCACGCAAAGCGCGCCGGTGATTTTCGCAATCTTCCTGGCGCTCGGATTTGGTCTCGCCTTGCCGTGGCTGCTCATCAGCCTCAGCCCGCATGCGGTGGCGCTGTTGCCGAAGCCAGGACCATGGATGATGCGCTTCAAACAGCTGCTGGCGTTCCCGATGTACGGCGCGGCGGCGTGGCTCGTGTGGGTGCTGAGCCAGCAGGTCACGCCTGAAGGTTTGTTCCGCGTGCTGATCGGCCTCGTCGCACTCGCTCTGGCGGGCTGGGGCTGGGGTGTCGCACAATCGCGCGCGGCTGAAGGGCGATCGCGAATTTGGAGTTTGGCCGCGACGGCAATCGGACTTGCGATCGCCGCAGGCCTCGTCGCGTCGCCGTTCGTGCAAGCGACAGCGTCGGCGACCGCGGTGTCGCCGGCGAGCGAAGTGCTGGCGGGCGAGGCCTATAGCGAAGCGCGCTTGGCCGAGCTGCGCGGACAAAACCGTGCCGTGCTCGTCAATCTCACGGCGGCGTGGTGCATCACCTGCCTCTACAACGAACGCGTGGCTCTGTCGTCGAAGGCCGTTGCCGACGCCTTCAAGGCGACGAACACCGCTTATCTCGTGGGCGATTGGACCAATCGCAACGCGGAGATCACGCGCTTGTTACGGGCGCATGGGCGTGAAGGCGTGCCTCTATATCTCTACTTTCCGGCGGGCGCGGCGGAGGCCGAGGTTTTGCCGCAAATCCTGACCGAGACGTTGATCGTTTCGACATTGAAGGGTGAGAACAAATGAGCCGGTTCCTGTTTGCCGCAGCGGCGTTGCTTATTCTTTCTGCGTCGAGCGCATTCGCGGCACCGGCCATCGGACAGCCGGCACCCGCCTTCACCGCCGTCGATTCAAACGGCGCGTCGCGCAGCTTGGCCGAGTTCAAGGGCCGGACCGTCGTCCTCGAGTGGACGAACAACGAGTGTCCGTATACGCGCAAGCACTACGATTCCGGCAACATGCAAAAGCTGCAGCAAGAGGCGACGGCTTCGGGCGTCGTATGGCTTTCGGTGATTTCCTCGGCACCCGGCAAGGAGGGCTATGTGAGCGGCGCGGAGGCGAACGCGCTGACGGCTTCGCACGGCGCCCATCCGTCCGCAGTCTTGCTTGATTCTTCCGGTACCGTGGGCCAGGCCTACGAGGCGCAGACGACGCCGCATATGTTCGTCATCGATAAGGTGGGCGTGCTGCGCTACATGGGCGCGATCGACGACAAGCCGACGGTCTCGCCGGCAAGCCTCGCCGGCGCGCGCAACTATGTGCGCCAGGCGCTGGCGGCCGTGGCGTCCGGCCATGCGGTGCAAGTCACAACGAGCGAGCCCTACGGCTGCAGCGTGAAGTATTGAAACGGACTCTACCTTTCCTCCCCCGCTCTTCGCGGGGGAGGTGGCGGAGCGCAGCGACGACGGAGGGGGGAAGTCTGGTGCGCGCCACTTCCCCCTCCGCCCTCGGCTTCGCCTCGTGCACCTCCCCCGCAACCGCGGGGGAGGAAAGGAGGATTCTAACTAACCTATTGTTTTTCCTTCTATATTCTTCCACAACGAAATTATGTTGCGCGGCCCTCTTGACCGCATAAGACCAAAACCTTATGTCCACGCCGCGCTTTGGCACTCAGCCCGTCTGAGTGCCAACAGCTCCGATTCCACACCCAGACGCAAACATCTGAAGGAGAGTCTCATGAAGTTTCGCCCGCTCGGCGACCGCGTGGTCGTGAAGCGCGTTCAAGAGGAAACCAAGTCCGCTGGCGGCATCATTATTCCCGATACCGCTCAGGAAAAGCCGCAAGAAGGTGAAGTCGTCGCCGTCGGCCCCGGTGGCCGCGACGAAAAAGGCGATCGCATCACGCCAGAGGTCAAGGTCGGCGACCGCATCCTCTTCGGCAAGTGGTCCGGCACGGAAGTGAAGGTCGACGGCGCCGAGCTGTTGATCATGAAAGAATCCGACATCATGGGCGTGCTCGAGGGCAAGCCGACGGCAACGCGCAAGGCGGCGTAATAGGTCGCCTTTTTTGTTGCCCGGAATTTGCTCTTACATCCCAATCAAAAGGTTGAATCGAAATGGCTGCTAAAGAAGTGAAATTTCATGCCGACGCTCGCGCGCGCTTGCTGCGCGGCGTCGACATCCTGGCCGATGCGGTGAAGGTCACCCTCGGTCCGAAGGGCCGCAATGTCGTCATCGAAAAATCGTTCGGCGCACCGCGCTCGACGAAGGACGGCGTGACGGTCGCCAAGGAAATCGAACTTGCCGACAAGTTCGAGAACATGGGCGCGCAGATGGTGCGCGAAGTCGCCCAGAAGACGAACGACACGGCCGGCGACGGCACGACGACGGCGACGGTGCTCGCCCAAGCGATCGTGCGCGAAGGCATGAAGTCGGTTGCCGCGGGCATGAACCCGATGGACCTGAAGCGCGGCGTTATGGCGGCCGTCGAGCATGTCGTGGCCGATCTCAAGAAGCGCTCCAAGAAGGTCAAGTCGAACGAGGAAATCGCGCAAGTCGGCACGATCTCGGCGAACGGCGACGTTTCGGTCGGCAAGATGATCGCCGAAGCGATGGCGAAAGTCGGCAACGAGGGCGTGATCACGGTTGAAGAGGCGAAAAGCCTCGACACCGAACTTGAGGTCGTCGAAGGCATGCAGTTCGACCGCGGCTATGTCTCGCCGTATTTCATCACCAACGCCGACAAGATGGTGGCCGAACTCGAAGAGCCGTACATTCTGATCCACGAGAAGAAGCTGTCGAGCCTGCAGCCGATGCTGCCGATCCTGGAATCGATCGTGCAGACCGGCCGTCCGCTCCTTATCATCGCGGAAGAAGTCGAAGGCGAAGCTTTGGCGACGCTCGTCGTCAACAAGCTGCGCGGCGGCTTGAAGGTCGCGGCGGTGAAGGCGCCGGGCTTCGGCGATCGCCGCAAGGCGATGCTGGAAGACATTGCCATCATCACCCATGGCGACGTGATCTCGGAAGAGCTCGGCATCAAGCTGGAGAACGTGAAGCTGACGCAGCTTGGCCAGGCCAAGAAAGTCCGCATCACCAAGGACGACACGACCATCATCGACGGCGCCGGTAAGAAGACCGAGATCCAGGCGCGCGTGGCGCAGATCAAAGCGCAGATCGAAGACACGACGTCGGACTACGACAAAGAGAAGCTGCAAGAACGTCTGGCGAAACTCGCGGGCGGCGTTGCGGTGATCCGCGTCGGCGGCGCGACGGAAGTCGAAGTGAAGGAGAAGAAGGATCGCGTTGACGACGCGCTCAATGCAACACGTGCAGCAGTCGAAGAGGGCATCGTGCCCGGCGGCGGCGTGGCGCTTCTCTATGCTTCCAAGTCGCTCGCCGACTTCCATGGCGACGGCGGCGAAGATCAGAAGGCCGGCGTCAACATCGTGCGCAAGGCGATCCAATCGCCGATCCGTCAGATCCTGGAGAACTCGGGCGTCGAGGCCTCTCCGGTCGTGCACCGTCTGCTCGCCGGCAAGTCGGCGACCGCCGGCTTCGACGCGCAGAAGGAAGAGTTCGTCGACATGATCGAGGCGGGCATCATCGACCCGACGAAGGTCGTGCGCACGGCTCTGCAGGATGCGGCGTCGGTTGCCGGTCTCTTGCTCACCACCGAAGCCATGATCGCCGAGAAGCCGGAGCCCAAAAAGGGCGGCGGCATGCCAGGCGGAATGGGCGGCATGGGCGGCATGGACATGGACATGTAGGAAGCTTGCAGAGTGCGCCGAGAGGCGCGAACTCTGCATTGTTTCCAGGCTGCGCAAGCGGCTCATCGTTAAGACGAAATCCAAAAGGCCCCGGTGCGAACCGGGGCCTTTTTTGATTACAAACAAGCGAAAGCGCGGTACCTTTGGGTTAAGACTAGGTTAACAGTATTGGGACCGCCGAATGCCCGACATGAACATGGACAAGCCACAGCGCTCTACACCGCCGGCGAGCGAGATGAGTGACGCGGTGGCGTTGCAGATCGCCATGCAAGAAGCGGCGACGCCGGCGTGGGGAACGGTCGCATTGTTCGTCGTCGAGATTTCGATGTGGGCGACTTCAGGTTATGCGGCGATCACTCACATTTGGCCGATATGGCTTTGCTTCATCGTTTCGACTGTCGCCATCTACATGAATTACACGCCACATCATGAGGCGGTGCACGGCAGCATCGCCGGCAACCGGCGCGATCTTGTTTGGCTCAACGAGACGATCGGCTGGATCACCGGCATCGTTTTCTATCACGGCTTCACGATGCAACGGATCACGCATCTGACGCATCATGCGACCACGAACAATCCGGAAGAGGATCCCGACTATTGGGCGCACGGCAAATCGCCGCTGATGATCGCCATCCGCTGCCTCTCGATCCTGGTGCCGTACGAGATGTTCGGCTGGAAGATCATGATGCGGGCCAAGGAAGGACGCTGGCCGATGGTGCGCTCTGTGATCGAAAAGACAATCGCGTGGGGTGCTGTGGTGGTGCTCGTCGCCACTGGTCATTGGGATGCGGCGGTCTTCGCCTTCGTTCTGCCGGCGATGATCGCGTCGGGAATGCTCGCCTTCATGTTCGACTGGCTGGTGCATCATCCGCACCACGTGCCGGTGAACGACCGCTATCGCACCAGCAACGTCTATCTCTTTCCCAAGCCCTTGCATTGGCCGATGACGGTGCTCTGGGTCTTCCAGAACTATCACATCATCCATCACCTCTATCCGCGGCTGGCGTTCTATCGCTACGCCCGCGTCTTCGACATGATCCGGCCGCTGCTCGAAGCGCGCGGCACCTGCATCACCGTCTTTCAGTGGGAGCCCGGCCTTATTCCGGCGCTCAGCTATGCACCGGCACAGGTCGCGGCAGCTGCTGCTTCGACTCGCGCCGCACAGAGCGCCAAGCGCCGGGACGCGGCCTAAGGCGCGGCGTACAAATCGCGATAAGTTCAAAGCCCCGGCGCGATCCGGGGCTTTTCTTTTGCCGGCCGATGCAGATCAATGCTGGCCGGAATGGGGAGACGCCGCATGCGAATTCAACCGTGGGAGCAACAGAGCCTGCTGGTCTTGGCGTTGGCATTTGCGTCGCTAACGCCGGCCCACGCGGATGAAAACCTTCAGACCGTCCTCGACGCGTCGTTGAAAACGACGCGAGAGGCGCACCACTTGCCGGCGCTCGCGGCGCTCGTTCAGGTACAAGGCCATGTCGCCGCGCAAGGCGCCTTCGGCTTGCGGGCGCTGGGTCACGCGGAAGTCGTGACGACGGACGATCTCTGGCATATCGGTTCGGACACCAAAGCCTTCACGTCGACCATGATCGCGCGGCTCGTCGATCGCGGCGTAATGAAATTCGAAGATACGCTCGCCGTTTGTTTTCCTGACGACGCAGCGACCATGAACGAAGCCTATCGCAGCGTCACGGTCGCGCAGCTGCTGAGCCACATGGCGGGCTTACCGGGCCTTACCGACGGCAAGGAGCTGGCTGCTTACTTTGCGGTTATCAAAGGCATCAAGGACCTCAAGGCGCAGCGCGCGGCTCTTGTTCGTTCCTATCTTTCTCGACCGCCGGCGTTGAAGCCCGGTACTCAGTTTCAATATTCCAATCTCGGTTTCATCATCGCGGGGGCCGCCGCGGAACGGCGCACTGGAAAGGCATGGGAGGAATTGGTCCGCACGGAAGTCTTTGCGCTGCTCGGGATCACGCACGCCGGTTTCGGCGCGCCTGGCTCCTCGGCGGTTTTCGACCAGCCGCGCGGACACGAGGAGCGCGACGGCAAGCTCGTCGCGCTCGATCCGGCTTCGTCCGACGCGGACAACCCGCCGTCGCTGGGTCCGGCAGGTACCATCCACATTTCCCTTCACGACTGGATGTTGTTTGCCCAAGACCAACTCGACGGCGTGCACGGCCACGGCAAATTGTTGAAGCCGGAGACCTATCGCAGACTCCACACACCGATCTCATCCAACGGGCAGTATGCGATGGGTTGGGGCGCGAAGCTCGGGGCGGACGGCGTGCCGCTGTTGCTCACACATACGGGCAGCAACGGCTTTTGGATGGTCGATGTGCGCATCATGCCGAAACACGACATCATCATTTTGACCGCGACCAATGCCGGAACGGACGACGCCGACAAGGCGCTCAAAGATCTGCGCGCCGCCTTGAATGCGCAACTGCATCCGTTCGATTGAACGCGACGTCATCGAAAGCATCTTGTCAGCGCGATCTTCGTTTTGCCGGCCGGAAACGGACCGGGAGATGCTTCGGCCCGGAGATGAAATTGGACGGCAGCCATTCGGGCGCGCCGGCGAGTGCCAAGCCCTCAAGTCGCTCGAGTACCTCGCGAAGCAGGGCATCGATCTCGATGCGGGCGATGTGCTGACCCAGGCAGACATGCGGGCCGTTGCCGAAGGCGATGTGTTCGTTCGGCGCGCGCGATAGGCGCAAGCAATCGGGCTCGGCGAACTTGTCGGCATCGCGATTGGCGGCGCCGAAATACATGACCACCTTCTGTCCTTGCTTTATCGGCTGGCCAGCGATCTCGGTATCGTGGCGCGCGGTGCGGCGCATATAGACGACCGGCGTGCACCAACGCAGCAGCTCCTCGCGCGCCGGCGCCAGCCGTTGCGGCATGTCCGCCTTGAGCCAGGCGAGCTCCGACGGATTTTCGAGCAACGCGATCAACCCGCCGGACAAGAGATTGCGCGTCGTGTCCCCACCGGCGTCGACCAGCAGCAGAAAGAACAACAGAAACTCGATGTCGTCGAGGCGCTTGCCGTCGACTTCCGCCTCAAGGAGTTTGGTCGCGAGATCGTTCGCCGGCCGCGCGCGCTTTTCCTTGATCACGCCTTGGCCGTACTCGAACATCTTTGCGACCGCCGACAGCCCGGCACCTTCGGGCAAGGCCTCGGGTGAGGTGTGGATGATCTCGGTCAGCTTGTAGAGTTCGCGCCCGTCGTCGCGCGGCAGGCCCATCAGTTCCGCGATGACGAATGACGGCATCTCGCCGGCGACGTCTTGAACGAAGTCGCACGCGCCACGTTCGATGACTCGGTCGACGATCTCGGTGGCGAGCTCCCTCAATCGCGGGGCGAGCGCGTCGGCCGGACCGTGAGCAAACTCCGCGCGAATGAGCTTGCGATACGCCGTGTGCTGAGGCGGGTCCATCATCAGCATCATCTTGTAGTTGCCGAACTGAGCCTCCTGACCCGCAAGCGGATCTTGAATCATGATCGTCGGCTCGGACGAAAATGCACCGTGATCGCGGTCGACCGCGTGGACGTCACGATGGCGGGTGACCGCCCAGAAGCCCGGGCCGTCAAGCTCGGCATGCCAGTGGACGGGCGCATTGTCTCGCAACCAGCGGTATTGTTCGAAGGGATGGCCGGCGGAAAAGCTGGATGGCGAAAGCAAATCGATTTTCATTGCATCACCCGGTTCACATTCGGGCAGGGTAGCGCATCAACTCGGATGGATCGATTCAAATGGTTTTTCGCGCATGCGAAATCTGGCCGTTGTTATTCGGGCGACGGATGTGCACAAAGCGCGGGCCGCTATTCGGGAGCTTCTGGATGCCTCGCCTTGCCCTTCTGGTTGTCGGGATGATCGTTTGTCTCGTTGTGCCGCAGGCGACGGCTGCGCCGCGGACCTATGAGATTCCGAACACGCAGGTCTTGGATCTGCACTCCAAAGAAACGGGTGCGGACTATCAACTCTACGTGGCGACGCCGCCCGGATATCCGCAGCCGGGCAAGACCTATCCCGTCGTCTATATGCTCGATGCGGATTATTCGTTCGCGCTGGTGCGCAACGTCGTCCAGCACTTCGTGGAGCGCGAAGATCTGCCGCCGATGATCTTGGTCGCCATCGCCTATCCGGGCGCGGCAGAAGATCGCAATCTCTACAAGCTAAGCCGGACCCGCGACTACACGCCGATCTTCGTCCGCGAGGGCGGCTACGGACTCGAATTTCAGAAGGTATCGGGCGGTGCGCCGAAGTTCAAAGCGTTCATGGCGACCGAGCTTTTTCCCTTCGTCGAACAGCATTTCGCAACCGATCCCAGCGACCGCACCATCATCGGCCATTCCTATGGCGGCTTGTTCGCGGCCTATGTGCTGCTAACTCAAACCTCGCTCTTCAAGCGCTATGTGATCGTCAGCCCGTCGCTCTGGTATTCGGACGGACTTGCGTTTCAGATGGAAGAGTCGGTGGCGGCGACTGGTCAGCCTTCGAATGTGAACGTGTTCTTGTCCGTCGGGGCGCTCGAGGAGTCGCGGATGTCGAACGATTTGCGCACGCTGTACGACCGGCTGAAGGCCCGCAATCATCCCGGTCTGAAGCTCGATATCCAGATTTTCGACGGCGAGCGGCACGACAGCGTATTTCCGGGGGCGGTCTCACGCGGGCTGAGAACGGTCTTTGAGGCTTTGGGTCCCAGGCCCAATGCGGGTCCCAGTCCCATTCCCGGTCCCTGACAACTCTCTGCATGTAAACTGTCGCGCTTGAAGCACCGAGCGCATAGTCTGCGCAGCACCATCATCGACTCGGCGTCGACCAAATGCTGCTAAATCCCGATCTGCTTCTGGCCTACCTCGCTGCGGCGACGCTGCTGGCGCTTAGCCCAGGACCCGACACGATGTTCGTGCTGGCATCGAGCGCATCCGGCGGACCGCGTAACGGCATTGCGGCGACGTTGGGCATTGCGTCAGGATCGGTCGTCCATGCGAGCGCCGCCGCGCTTGGCATCTCGGCGTTGATTGCGGCGTCCCCGGTCGCATTCGAGGTGTTGCGTCTCGGCGGAGCGCTTTATTTGGCATGGATCGGTGCGCAAGCGATCCTCAGGCTGTGGCGCGGTCTGAGCGAAAGCGCTGGAGCGATGACGAGGGCGCAGGTCTCGACGAGGGTGTCGTTTCGCCGTGGTTTTGTCACCAATGTGCTCAATCCGAAAGTCGCGATTTTCTATGTTGCGTTTCTTCCGCAATTCGCCGACGTCTCGCTCGGCCACGTGGCGACACAAATTTTCTTACTTGGCTGCATTCACAACGCCATCGGTGTTGTTTGGTTGACGGGGCTTGCGGTCGCATCCGGACGGATGACGCAAGCGCTCGCGCGCAGTTCGCGCACACGCGCTTGGCTCGACGGCACGGCCGGTGCGGTATACCTCATTCTTGCCGCGCGGATGATTTTCCTCGAGCGGCGCGCGACATAAAGGCGGTCCAAATGAGCAACCTCGACTACGCGAGTTACCTGAAGCTTCCGCAGCTCTTGTCCGCTCAAGAATTGGAAAGTGCGAAGAACGGCCGGCCGGCGCATGACGAGATGCTTTTCATCGTCATTCATCAAACCTATGAGCTCTGGTTCAAGCAAATTCTCTACGAGCTCGATTTGATCCAAGCGATCTTCAGCGGGCCCGTCGTAGACGATGCCGATCTGGGACGCGCGGTGCACGCGGCCGAGCGCATAGTCAGGATCGAGCACCTGCTCGTTTCGCAAATCGACATTCTCGAAACGATGACGCCGATGGATTTCCTCGAGTTTCGAAATTTACTGATGCCGGCGTCAGGCTTTCAAAGCGAACAGTTTCGCTTGATCGAGGTACGACTCGGGCTTAAGCGCGACGCACGGCTCGCCTTCGACGGCGCGAGCTTCGACGCGCGGCTGCCCGAAGGCGCGCGGGCGCAAATCGCGGCCGCGGAAGCGCGGCCCTCGCTGCGCGACCAGGTCGACGCGTGGTTGTCGCGCACGCCGTTCGTCGACATGGGCGGCTATCGCTTTCGTGAAGCGTACGAAGCCGCACTCAACGCGATGCTGGCGCAGGATATGGAACTGATCCGCAACCACGCACATCTCTCGGCGGCCGAGAAAGAAGTGCAACTGAAGTCGTTGCAGCAATCGCGCGCGATGCTCGACGGTCTGCTCGACGAGGAACGATATGTCGAGCTGCGGGCGCAAGGCGTGTGGACCTTGTCGCGCCGCGCGTTGCAAGCGGCGTTGTTCTTGTTTCTCTATCGCGACGAACCGGCGCCGCATTCGGGCTACCGGATGTTGAACGCGCTGATGGACATGGATGAGACACTTGCTCTGTGGCGCTTGCGACACGCGTTGATGGTCTCGCGTATGCTTGGGCGCAAGGTCGGCACCGGCGGTTCGTCGGGCTACGATTATCTGCGGGCGACGGCCGACAAGCACCGGGCCTACAACGATCTCTTTGCCATCGCGACGTTCTTGATCCCTCGCTCGGCGCTGCCGCCGTTGCCGGAGAACGTGCGCAAATCGATGCGCTATCGCTACGAAGGGTAGGCATGCTCGACCTCAAGCGGCATTTTTCGCGCTCGATCGGGCGGCCTGGCGCGCCGCTCCATTTCGCAGCGCACAGCCATCATCCCTGGCCCGACGTTACGTTCGAGGCGCAGCAAGAGGCTTGGCTAGACGCCGCGCATTTGCTCGACCGGAAGTGGGACAAGATTTTCAGCGAGGTTATTCCCAAAGCGCAACGGCACGTCGCGACGCGCGTGCGTTTGCCGGATAGTTCGTCCGTCGTGTTCGGGCCGAACACGCATGGCTTTCTGATGCGCATCTTGTCGTGCATTCCGGCCGTATCCGGAGTGAACGTCATTTCGACCGACGGCGAGTTTCACAGCTTCACGCGTCAAATGGACAGGCTCGTCGAAGCCGATCTTGTGAATCTAGTCCGCGTGCCGGTCGAACCTTTCGCAACGTTTAAGGATCGCTTCATCGTCGAACTCAAACGGCGCACGGATTGGGACCTCGTGTGGCTGAGCCACGTGTTCTTCAACTCCGGTTGGGTGCTCTCGCATAACGATCTGATCGAAATCTTGAGCGCGGTGCCGGCGGCCGAAACGATCGCTGCGATCGACGGCTATCACGCGTTCATGGCGATCCCGTTGGAACTCGCCGGCATCGGATCGCGCGCGTTCTATGTCGCCGGCGGCTACAAATATGCGATGGCGGGGGAGGGGGCCTGTTTTCTCCATTGCCCGCCAGGCTATGGCGAGCGACCGCGCGACACGGGCTGGTATGCGGAATTCGGCGCGCTTGGCGCCGCGCGAGCCGACGAAGTTGCCTTTGGACTGGACGGCAGCCGTTTTGCCGGCGCAACCTTCGACCCATCCGGCCTTTACCGATTCAATGCGGTGATGGATTGGCTCGACGGGCTTGGGTTGAGCGTCGAGGCGATGGACGCGTATTGCGTCGACTTGCAGAAGCGCTTGATCTCGAAGCTCGACGGCCTGAGCGGCGGCCTCTCATCGCGCGATCTGATCGTTCGTGACGTCACAGCCTGCGGCAGATTCCTGACGTTTCTGACACCCGACGCCGAGCGCATCGATCGCGAATTGGCGCAAGCGGAGATCATTGTCGATCATCGTGGCGACCGACTGCGGATCGGCTTCGGCGTCTATCAGGATCAAAAGGATGTCGACCGGCTGGCCGCGGCCCTGAAGGCGATCGGCTGAGCCGTTCAGCGCGAGGCGCCGCGGGCACGCCAGCGGCGATACGCCTCGACGTCGTCGATATCTTCAAGCTCGAACGGCAGGATCGCAACGTTGTTCGGTCCCAGCGCCGAAACGGTGTCGGCTCGCGTGTGGGCGCTCGACCAACGAATGCCGGCCAACGCGTCGCGAGCCATGCGTTCAGGGTGACGCGCGCCGATGAGCCAATATCCACCGTCCACCGCCGGTCCAAGCGCGAACGGGGCCCGTCCCAGCGCCTGAAACGCGGCCGAGATGCGTGCGGGGGTGATGTCGGGGATGTCACTGCCGATGATGACTGCCGGGCTCGTGCCGGCCTCGCGCAACGCACGAACCATGCGCGCCCCCAGGTCGCCGCCGCCCTGGGCTTTCACATGCATGGCGCACGTCAGATGATCTCGCGCGCCGACGGCTGCGTCGGGAGTCACTGCGATCGTCGTCTGCCAACGCGGGTCGGTGCCGATCGTGCGCAAGATCCGCGCAAGCGTCGTGCGATAGAACCTCAACGTCTCGAGTTCGCCGAGATCGCGCGCCAGACGCGATTTGACGGCGCCATAACGCGCGGCCCGAGCGAAGACGACGACGAGTGGCTTACTCATAGAGCTTGGCAAGGTGGCGCGGCGGTACGCCCATAAAGTAAAGGCAAAGCAAAGAAACATTACGCAACGGCCGGACTGTGTACCCGTCGCGTTTGTAGCGTTCGGCCGACGTCGTCGCCGTTGCCGGCAATTCGACCAATTTCTCCCTGCCGATCCGCCGAACGATGTCCACGTCCTCCATCAGGGGGATGTCGGAAAAGCCGCCGAGCGAATCATGGAGCGTTCGCGACATCAGCAATCCTTGATCTCCGTACGGCAGGCCCAAATTGCGCGCACGCCAATTGGCGAGCCGCTCAACGCGCCGCGCGCCGCGAGCCTTATCGTCAAGGACGAGCCTGAAATATCCGGCCCGCAGCAAATTGGAGCGCACGCGCATGAATGTGGTTGCAGTGGTACTCCAAAAAGGCTCGAGCACCGTGTCGGCATGCAAGAACAGAAGCCAGCGCCCGCGCGCCGCCTTGGCGCCCGCGCCAAGCTGGCGCCCGCGACCCTTCGCGCTGGGCAGCACAATCGCGCCGGCTCCCTGGGCGATCGCAATAGTGGAGTCCGTCGAACCGCCGTCGGCGACAACGATCTCCGTGCTCATCGCGGCTGTCGCCTCGCTCAGTGACGCAAGCGTGGCGCCGATCGTATCGGCGGCATTGAAGCTGGCGATGACGACGCTGAGGTCGCACGGCGGGACGTTGCGCATCGCCGCTTCATGCCATGGCAAACGGGGTCGGCCAACTCCGAGCCTCAGCTCCCGATCGTTCCTCGCGCGCGCCGAGCGCTACCAACGGCGCCGAGTGGGGGGGCGCCAAAACCTGGCGTGTCCAGACGGTGGAACAAGAGAAGGAAATTTCGTCCGCCCTCTTGCAACGTCGGGCAACAAGTAGCATCTACTTCACAATAGCGGCGCACAGGGGTTGTGCGGGCCTTGTCGCGAAGGAGAAGCTCATGGGCGATTTGCTTGGTGGCCTCATCGTGTTGGTGGTGGCATTGGCCATGATCCCGGTCATTCTATTTGTCGTCCTGGTTGGCCTGCTGGCGGCCGGCGTCGGCATCGCAATCGCTTTGATCGCTGCGGTGCTGCACCTCGTTTTCTGGGCGATGCCATTGTTGATCGTCTTCGGATTGGTTTGGCTCGTCTTCGGCGGCCGGCGGCGTGAGCCGGCGCGCGGTTAGAGCCGACTTTCAATCTTTGCGTTCGCCACTAGGGTAGGTCCAAACAACCAGGGCCTGTCTCATGGATTTTGAGAGCGACAATACCGCCGGCGCGGCGCCGGAGATCATCGCGGCGATCAAGCGGGCCAATGCCGGGACACAGACCAGCTACGGCGAGGACGCCGTCACCGCCCGGATCACGGAAAGGCTCTCAGAATTATTCGAGCGCCGGGTCGCGGTCTTTCCCGTGGCGACCGGCACAGCTGCGAATTCGCTGACGCTCGCGACGCTGACACCTCACCACGGGGCGATCTTGTGCCATGAGGGCGCCCACATTTACGAAGATGAATGCGGTGCGCCGGAGTTCTATTCAGGCGGCGCGAAGCTCGTGCCGATCGCGGGCGCACACGGCAAATTGACTGCCGCAACGCTGCGCCAGGCACTTTCTCATTTTCCGCGCGGCGATGTTCATCGGGTGCAACCGGCGGCTATCAGCGTCACGCAGGCGACCGAGCGCGGCACGTCCTACTCGATCGACGAGATTTGCGCCATCGGCGAGGTCGCCAAAGCAAACAGCCTCGCCCTCCATATGGATGGTGCGCGCTTTGCCAATGCACTCGCATTTCTGAAGTGCAAAGCCGCGGATGTCACTTGGCGAGCCGGCGTCGATGCGATGTCCCTCGGTCTGACCAAGAACGGCGCGCTTGCGGCGGAGGCCGTCATATTCTTCGATCCGGCGCGCGCCGCGGACGTGGTTTTCAGGCGAAAGCGCGGCGGGCATCTCTTTTCGAAGATGCGCTTCGTCTCAGCCCAAATCGAGGCGATGCTCGACGGCGGATTGTGGATGCGCTTGGCACAGCACGCCAACGCGATGGCGCAGCGTCTTGGAAGCGGTCTAGCAGCGCTTCCCGGAATTGTGCTTGCCGATCCCATCGAGGCCAATGAGGTCTTTGCGCAGCTGCCAAACAAGCAAACTTTGAAAGCCCTGCAAACGGCCGGAGCGCGATTTTATGTTTGGGGACCGTCAAGCGATCAACCGTTGATCCGGCTGGTGTGTTCGTTCGCGACGACCGAGGCCGAGATCGAAGCGTTTATTGCCGTGGCGCGTCGGGCCGCCGGTTGAAGCTGCAACCGGAGACGGGCTAGCCGTCCCCGGTGCGCAGTGAGGTCAAGAAGCCTATTTCGGCATCAGAACGCGGTCGATCGAATGGATCACGCCATTCGATTGGATCACGTCGTAGACGCTGATGTTGGCGACGGCGCCGGTTGCGTCCTTGAGCGAGATGCTGACGTCACCATTCATTTCGGCAGTCAGCGTACCACCCGCAACCGTCTTGAGCGTCGCTTTGCCGTGACCGGCCACGATCATGTGCTTCAGATCGGCGTAGGTGTAGCGGCCCGCAACGACGTGGTAGGTCAGAATTCCGGTCAGCTGCATCTTGTTTTCGGGCTTCAGCAGCGTGTCGACCGTTCCCGCAGGTAATGCCGCGAATGCCGCGTTGACGGGCGCGAACACCGTGAACGGGCCTGCGCCTTGGAGCGTGTCGACGAGGCCGGCCGCTTTGACCGCCGCAACAAGCGTCGTGTGGTCAGCCGAGTTGACGGCGTTTTGGATGATGTTCTTGGCCGGCATCATCGCTTGACCGCCGACCATCACGTCGGCGAGGGCTGCACCCGAGAAGATGGCGGACGCGACGACGGCGGCCGCCAGAGTTTTACGTGCGAAAGACATGCGTGTTCTCCAATTGGTCATGGGTTGAGCGTTTCCGGAGGGCGCCATCGCGCCGACCAGATCCGAAGACCCGAGCGATTTCGGGAACTGCATCCCCTTCGAGCGGGTGGCCTCTCGTGCGCGGCGCCGCCTTCGTTCTCCGCAGTCAGCGAGTGATACGGGGGCCAGGGACAAAGCGATTGCCGATTTCACCGTCACGAAAGCGTGTGGCTCACCCTTGTGATTGGGGCCACGACGAGACGATTAAATGGCGCTGGCGAGTGATCCAAATGAAAGAGCCCGCGAACATCTCGCGGGCTCAAACTTCTCAGATTTGTCCGGTTTACTGGGCGGCCCGACGCAGGGCGACCTCCGGCGTGCGCGCTTTGATGAAAGCGGCTGCCCGGGTCATCGACACTTTGGATTCATTGAGGTCGCCCAACCCTTGGAAGAGATGCGGCATGCCCTCATAGACTTCGACGTTGATGTTGACGTTGGCGGAAGCCGCGCGCTCGCCCAACCGGCTCGCGTCGTCTCTCAATACCTCAAGGCTTCCCGCGTGGATCATCAATGGCGGAAGCCCACGGAAGTCGCCGTAGACCGGGGAGGCAAAGGGCTCTGCCGGCGAGGCGCCCTTCAAATAGTGCCGGGCGCAGACCGCGAGCAATTCCCAACTCAGTGCATCGTCGGTCTTGGCGTTCTTGATCATCGACCAGCCCGACAGCGTCATGTCCGACCACGGCGAGAAGCAGACGCCGGCTGCGGGTAACGGCAATCCTGCGTTGCGCAAAGCAAGCAATGTAGCGAGGGCGAGACCGCCGCCCGAACCATCGCCGGCAAAAATGATATTGTTCGGCATGATGCCTTGCGTCAGCAACCAACGGTAGGCGTCGGCTGCGTCGCGCAACGCGGCAGGATAGGGAAACTCAGGCGCCAGCCGATATTGAGGGACCAGTGCCCGCGCGCTTGCCGCATGCGCAAGGCGCGCGACGAAGGGACGATGAGATTCCGGCGATCCGGCGATGAAGCCGCCGCCATGGAAGTAAAGGATAACGCGTCGACCTGTCGCGCCCTCAGGGACGACCCATTCGCCTCGGATCGAGGAGATCAGGACAGGCTGGACATCGACGCCTTTGGGCGCCTGCCCGAACCCGCCCCAGAATTGGGCGATGTGCTCGCGCAAATCCTCAATGCTGGCATTGGGGTCGAAAGTCGTTTGACGCCGGACCAAGGTTGGTCGGCGGATCAGCGTACGCGGCCAATTCATCATACTACAGGCTGTCCCGAACAGCGTTACGACGACGGCCCCCCATGCGAAACCCATGCCCCCAAAGCACGAACCTCGCACTCACGTGATGTTACAGGAGGGAAATTATTTTAGCACTAGGTTTTCAACAACACGGGGAAAAAAATTGAAGGGGAGCCCCGAATTACGAGAGTGAGCGGTTCGAAATGTCGATGGCGCGCAAGTTTCCCTGCACGCCATCGGTTAAGCAGTCGAGATCGAGTTTAGGCCGCGTTGGCGACGCTGGAGTCGACGATTTTCGGCTCCCTCGTCTTGGTGCTCGTAATGCTAATGCGACGGGCCTTTTTCTCCTCGGGGATCACCCGGGCGAGGTCAACATGAAGCAAACCGTTCTCAAGGCGCGCCCCTTTTACTTCGACGTGGTCGGCCAGCTGGAACCGACGCTCAAAGGTGCGCCCCGCGATGCCTTGAAACAGGAAGCGGCCTTTGGGTTCTTCCAATTGCGCACGCTTGCCGTTGATGGTTAGCACGCCCTCCTTGACGTCGACGCCCAAATCGCTCTCGCCGAAGCCTGCAACCGCCATGGTTATGCGGTAGTCGTTCTCGGCCAGCTGCTCGATGTTGTAGGGGGGGTAGGTTGGCGCCGTTGGATCGAATTGGGTGACGGTCTCGAGCAAATTGGCGAGACGGTCGAAGCCGATCGTTGAGCGGTAAAGCGGAGTAAAGTCGACACGCATGGTTCACATCCTTTTCGTTAGCGATGTCCAGGAAACCCGCCGGTTTGGCCGGGTTTCGATGCAGTTTGCCGGGTCCTAAAATGGCACCTGGCAAAGCGCTAAGTGGTGACAAAACCGGACCTCTTCAAGAGGTTGGCGGGGACCAAACGGCCCCCTCCGTGCTAGCGTTACCGCCGATTCCATCGACCATCGAATTTGAGCCAAAAGGGCTATTGCGTTCATGACTCAACAGATTCCAAAGCCGCCCCAAGCCCGGCTGCCCGGCCTGGGTGTTCCGATGCGCCCGACCCAAGGTGGCGGTGGGGCGTGGAACTACCCGGTCAACCCTTTCGAGCTGCAAAAGGAGCTCGAGGGCGGTATCGAGCACCACAAAGCGGGGCGAGCGGAGGAAGCCGAGCGGGTCTATCGCAACGTGCTGCAAAAGGTGCCCAACCAACCCGACGCGCTCAATCTGCTCGGCGTGCTCGCGATGGAGGCCGGCAACCACGAGGCTGCTTTCGACTTTCTGGGGCGCGCCGTCGGAGCCAGACCAAAAGACCCGGCGATCTTGAATAATTACGGCAACGCCCTCTCGCTGGTGCGGCGGTTTGAAGAAGCCTCGGAGCATCTGGAACGTGCCGTCGCCATCAATCCGAACATGGCGGATTCTTGGCTCAATCTCGGGCGCAACTTGAATTCGTCGGGCCAGCCGCTGCGGGCGATTCAATGCTTCGAGCGGCTCGACAAACTTCGCCCAGAGGGTTCGGGGGCGCAAGCAGGCATTGCGCGCGCCATGCTCGAACTCGGACGGACAAAAGAAGCAGAAACCGCGGCGCGCGAAATCATCGCGAAGACGCCGAAGGCAGCCTCGGGATACGTCAATCTCGCAAACACGCGCAAATTCAAACCGAATGAACCGGAAATCGAAGCTGTCGAGGCGCTCATCTCCGACAGCGACACCCCAAAGAAGGAATTTCGCGGACTCTATTTCGCCGCGGCAAAGATGTGCGACGACATCGGGCGCTACGACGACGCATTCAAATATTACGACGCCGCCAACAAGCTCGCCGAAGGCCAATACGATGGCGCCGAGATCGAGCGATCGTATGCCGAACTGAAAAAAACCTACACGCGTAAATTCTTCGCCGAACGAAGCAATTTCGGAATGACGAGCGAGCGGCCTGTCTTTATCGTCGGCATGCCGAGATCCGGCACGACGCTCCTCGAGACGATCATCGGCGCCCATCCGCAGGCTTTTCCGGCCGGCGAGCTTGAGACGATCAAACGCCTCGAACGCGAGATGGCGACGCTCGTGTTCAAAGACGAGGGCGTACAGAAGAATGCCCGTAACCTAACGTGGGTCGGCTCGGAGGTGCTGGCGAACCGCTACCTCGATGTCATCGACCACAAAGCGCGGAGCGATACCGCGCTCCGCGTTACGGACAAGATGCCGCATAACTTTCAGGCGGTCGGTTTCATCGCCATGCTGTTTCCGAAAGCTCGGATCATCCACTCCAAGCGCAACCCGATGGACACCTCCCTGTCGTGCTGGATGCAGAATTTCAACGATTCCCATACCTACAGCCGCGACCTTGCGGATGTCGGGCATCACTACAGGCAATATCTCGATCTCATGGCGCATTGGCACGAGGTTCTGCCGGGGCGAATCTTGGACGTCGAATACGAGGATCTTGTCGGCAATCAAGAAGCGACGTCGCGCAAGATCATCGACCATGTCGGACTGCCGTGGGATGACGCGTGCTTGCAATTCCACAAGCTCGAACGCACCGTTTTGACGGCCAGCGTCTGGCAAGTCCGGCAACCGATCTACAAACAGTCGGCGGGCCGCTGGAAGAACTACGAAGCCCACCTGGGGCCGCTTCGCAAGGGCCTTGGCGCGTAGAGTCTCGCCCACTGATTGTTGCCCAAAGGGCACAAGGTGAGCCTATTGCTGAGCATGAACGCTCAACCGATTGTGCTGGGCCATGCAATTTTGCCTATATTCGGTAGTTAACCGACAAGAGATTCGCACGGTAAACGTGCCGTTAACAAATGGGGTGTCCTTCTGGGGGTCGACATGGTGCGGGGGGTCCGTGCCGCGGCGAAATCAGGAGGTTCGAATGAATTTGAAGAATTTGGCGTTGATCTCGACGTCGCTCGTGGCGCTCGGATTCTCGGCGACGGCATCTCAGGCGGCAGCCACGATGGGCCGGATCGATCTCGGCTTCACGCAATGGTTCGATGATGGTGGCGAGGGTAGCTACAACTGGCCAAGCGTGACGGGCTGGGGTCGCGTCAACATCCCCTACAACGACCGGGTCAATCTGCAACTCGAGTTCTTTGGCGATGGGTCGCTCTACGGCAGCGGCGGAGAAGGCTCAATCGGAGTCGGCAATGTCGGCGCAGGCGCGCACATCAACTGGCGTGATTCCAAAGAAGGCCTTCTCGGCATCTTTGGCGCAACGGGTCGCGTATGGGACACCTACTATTACAGCACGCCCGTCTTCATGGCCGGCCTGGAAGGACAGTATTATTGCGGCCAGTGGACGTTCTACGGGCAAGCCGGATACATGGATTCCGATACATCTTCCTACAGCCTTCAGAATGCGGGATTCGTTCGCGCGCTCGTCAGCTACTACCCCAGCCCTAAACTAAAGATGAGCGCGGGCGTGGAGTACATGGCTGGCGACTACGAAAATACGTACAATGCGACGGCGTGGGCGTGGGAAGCGAGCGGCGAATATTGGTTCGGGAAGAGCGTGCCGATCGCTGTCACGCTCAAGTATCGCGGCCGTGATTCGACGATCGACTATTCTTCGTCTCCCAGTGAGCTCAATTCAAATGCAGTGACGGGCGGGATCAGCATCTTTTTTGGCGGCGGAGACATCGAGGAAGCCGACAGGGAAGGCAACAGTACGGAGATTCAAGATTTCGATAACTTCAGATTGTACTGAAGCAGGCGCAATCTAAGTCGGTTCAAATCAGTCACGGGCCCCGGATGGGGCCCGTTGTCGTTTCTTTGCATGCGCCGGTGATGCAGCTTTGACTCAGGTTGCCCTTTGTATCTCCCGCAACGCTGGATCGACTGGTTGCCGCGCCGCAGCGCAGGCTAAGCTACCGTCGGCGATTCGCTGCAAGACCGATGCTATTCGGCGGCGCGGACTGCTTGGGGTGTCGTTCTGAGGATGACAATTCGGGCTCAGGCGTCCGGGTTTTCACCGCGTCAGGAGAGACACATGGGTCGCAAAGCAATTTTATTGGCATCGGTGGCAGGCGCGATGATGGCGTCGGCGCCAGCGCACGCCGAAGGCTTTTATTTCAGCGCTTTTGGCGGCGCCAATTTCATCCGCAGCCAAGACGGATCGTTCGGCTTCGTACGAACCACCGGTCACGAACACTTCGATCCGGACACAGGATTTTTGCTCGGCGCCGCGCTAGGAGTGGGCCTCGATCATTGGTTGCACGGCTTGAAGGTCGAACTCGAAACCTCCTATCGGCGCAACGATGTCGGGGGCCATTGGGATGCCGGCGCGTGCCTCAACGGCGCCGCGATCGATGCGCAGATCATCTGCACCGGAGGAATCGGCGCGAACATGTCGACCTTCGCGCTCATGGCGAACGCTTGGTACGAATTCGACATCGGGACGCGGTTCAAGCCCTATTTCGGTGGTGGCATCGGCTGGGCTCGGTCGCAAATCGATGGCGCGTTTGAGTTCGGCGGCTTGGGGCTCAGCGCGCTCTCAGTAAACCCGTTCAACGGGTTCAGCGCGCAGAGCAGCGGCTTTGCCTATCAGGTCGGGTTCGGTGTCACGTCCGAGATTATGCCCGGCGTCAGTCTCGGTCTCGGCTACCGCTTTTTCGACGGGCCCAACACAGATTTCTTTTTTGGCGGGAAAATCCTGTCGGTGTCTAACGGCAACATCAAGTTCGAAGACCAGAACCATTCCGTCGCGCTTTCGCTCAACATCGATATCAATTGACGGCCTCTTTTCCGAATTAAAGGCGCGGACCGCAATGGTTCGCGCCTTTTTCGCCGCGCTGGGCTGCCGCGACACCACGTGCAAGCGGCCTTTGGCACTGCTATAAGGCCCACCGACAGGGATCTTAGGTCCCCGCGAAGGCCACAGAAGCTGAGAGGAAGCGCCACCGACATGAGCGATGCTGCCGATATAATCCAAATCACCGAAGGCTTGACCAAAGCTATCGGCGCCAATTCCGGCCTCAATTCGACGCTGAAGTTCGACTTTGAGGGCAAGGGGATCGTCTTTGTCGACGGCAAAGCAACTCCCAACCACGTCTCGAACGAGGACAAGCCGGCGGATTGCACGATCACGGTGTCAGTCGACACGTTCAAGAAAATGGTCGCGCGCGAAATCGACGGAACGGCGGCGTTCATGCAAGGCAAGCTCAAGGTTGCCGGCGATATGAGCGTCGCGATGAAGCTCGGGCCGATCCTCGCGAAAGCCGCAGGCTAATTTCGCCAATGTCGGCAGCAGAGCCGACGCGCGAATTGGTCTCCTCGCCCGGCAATCCGATGCCGCCCGGCGGCGTCGTCGAATGGCTGACGGAGGGCGACGGCGTCCGGCTGCGAACGGCGCGTTGGATCTTGCCGGCGCGAGAGGCCCGCGGCACGGTGGTTCTGATGCAAGGCCGCACGGAGTTCGTCGAAAAGTATTTCGAAGTCGTCGGCGAATTGATCGCGCGCAAATTCTCGGTCGTGACGTTCGACTGGCGCGGACAGGGTCTTTCGTCGCGTCTGCTGGCCGACGGTCGCAAGGGTCACATCGGAGATTTTTCGGAATTCGATTGCGATCTGCATGTCGTCATGGAGCGCGTGGTCCATCAGCACGGCGTCAAACCATATTTCGGTCTGGCGCATTCGATGGGCGGCAACATTCTTTTGCGCTATTTGCACGACAATCCACATGAGTTCGAGCGCGCGGTGCTGACGGCGCCGATGCTGGCGGTCAAGACGGCGCCGTTTCCGCTGTGGATGGCACGAAGCCTCGCGACGATGTGCACGGCGACCGGTAACAAGGGCGCGTATGTGTTCGGCGGCGCCAGGCAAGATCCGCTGCAGCAAGCATTCGAGAGCAATGTCGTGACGAGCGACAAAGGCCGCTTTGAGCGAATGACAGCGTGCTTCGGCGCAGATTCAGGCCTAGCGCTCGGCGCGCCCACATTCGGCTGGCTTGATGCCGCGTTTCGCTCGATGGATTTGGTGCGGACGGACGAATTTGCCGCCGCCATCGAGACGCCGGTGCTCTTGATCGGCGCGGCCTATGACAAGCTCGTCGATCTTGGCGCCGACATCCGCCTTGTGCGGCGGTTGAAGCGCGGCATGTATGTGCTGCTCAAGGCCGAACACGAGATCATGATGGAGCGCGACGACATCCGGCAGGCGTTTTGGAATTGCTTCGATGCCTTTACCGCATCGGCCGCCGGTCAGGTAGAGGTCCGAAGCAGGTCGACGACAGCCGCGTGAAGCTTGGGGTCTCCGCAAGCGACAACGCGTCCGCCTTGCGACGCTTCGGTGCCGTCCCAGCGCGTGATGACGCCGCCAGCGCCTTCGATGATAGGAATGAGCGCCTGCACATCCCAAGGCTTCAATCCGGCTTCAACGGTCAGATCGATCATTCCGAGGGCCAGCAAGCCATAGGCGTAACAGTCGCCGCCATAGCGTGTCAGGCGTGCTCGATCCGAGAGCGCCGAGAACGCGGCGCTTTCCTCCTTGGTGAAGTATCCGGTCGGAGATGTCGTGGTCAGGACCACATCTTCGATCGCGGCGCACGCTCGGGTCTTGATCGTGGACGTGCCGTCGCGCGAACGGAACCGAGCCGTGCCGTCGAAGCCGATCCAACGCTCCTTCATGAAAGGTTGGTCCAGGACGCCGATCGCCGGCCGATTGCCGTCGTTCAGTGCGATCAGTGTTCCCCATTGCGCCATGCCGCACACGAAGGCGCGAGTGCCGTCGATCGGATCGACCACCCAAGTCAGCGGAGAGGTGCCAGGCGTAAAGCCTTGTTCCTCGCCCAGAATTCCATGACTGGGATAGCGCGCCTTGATGCGCGCACGGATCGCCGTTTCGGCGGCGCGGTCAGCTTCGGTGACCGGATCGAATCCGGCGGCGCCGAGTTTATTGTCGACGGCGAACGGCCGACGAAAAAACGGCATGATCACCGAACCCGCGATGTCGGCGAGTTCTTCCGCAAACGCCGCTAGTTCGCGTAGTTCGTCGCCACTCAAATTCGCACGCGCCATCATGCGTGCAAACTCTTGCGCGCGGACGCTTGTGTCAATGCAAAGCCTAAGCGTGCTGCTCGCTGCTGCTCAGGGCTTTGGCCAAATCGAGCAGGCGTCGCCGCGGCCCCTCGTCGAGGCCATAATAGGCCCGGATAAGGTCCATGGTTTCCTTGTTCTGCAGCACGCCGGCCTCGACATTGCCATTGCCATTCATCTCGGGCCTGCTGTCGAGCAGGCCTTCGAAGAAAAACGACACAGGAATATCGAGCGCCTGGGCCAAGTCCCATAACCGGGAGGCCGAGACGCGATTTGCTCCGCTTTCATACTTCTGAATTTGCTGAAAACGGATGCCGACCGATTGGGCCAGCTGTTGCTGTGTCATGCCTAAGAGCCAACGACGGTGACGCACGCGCTGGCCGATATGCAAATCAACAGGGTTCTTCACGTGACCTCCCCACTCGGTACACGATACCCACAGGTAGAAATTCGCTCTTTTGGAGTCTAAGGTGAATCGAGCGGCAATCAATCAAAAGTTGCTAAACGCTGTGGCGACAACAACCTGTATTTGAAAGATTCAAAAAATTGAACAGACTATGGCGAAACTTTCATACAAAAATCGCCTGACGCTTGTGCTGGCGCCGGGAATCACGCCTGGCGTTGCTTAAGGATTACAGGCGCCAACTCGCCTTCGGGGCTGGTTAAGCAAGCTCTTTCGCGGCCCGCTTGCGGTCATGGGGGCTGAGGAAGCGTTTACGTAAACGGATCGATTTCGGCGTCACTTCGACGAGTTCGTCTTCGCCGATATAGGCAATAGCCTGCTCGAGCGTCAGGATCTTGGGCGGCGTCAGACGCACGGCTTCGTCTTTGCCCGATGCGCGGAAGTTCGTCAGCTGTTTGGACTTCAGCGCATTGACGTCGAGGTCGTTTTCGCGCGCGTGCTCGCCGATGATCATGCCTTCATAGACGCGCGTGCCGGACTCGATGAACATGAAGCCGCGCTCTTCCAGGTACCAAAGCGCATAGGTCTGCGCCTCGCCTTCGCGGTCGGCGATCAACACGCCGACGCGGCGGCCTTCGATCGGGCCGCGGTGCGCTTCATAGCCGTGAAAGACCCGGTTCATGATTCCGGTGCCGCGCGTGTCGGTCAGGAATTGGCCGTGATAGCCGATCAAGCCGCGCGAAGGGGCGTAGAACAGCAACCGCGTCTTGCCGCCGCCGGACGGGCGCATGTCTTTGAGCTCGGCTTTGCGTTTCGACATCGCCTCGATGACGACACCGGCGTAAGCGTCGTCGACGTCGATCGTCACTTCTTCGATCGGCTCGAGTCTTTCGCCCTTGGGCCCGTCGCGGAAAAGAACGCGCGGGCGCGAGATCGAAAGCTCGAAGCCCTCGCGGCGCATGGTCTCGATGAGAACGCCGAGTTGAAGTTCGCCGCGGCCCGCGACTTCGAAGGCGTCGGCGCTTTCGGTTTCGGCGACCTTGATCGCCACGTTGCCTTCGGCCTCGCGGAAAAGGCGCTCGCGAATGACGCGGCTCTGTACCTTTTGCCCTTCGCGACCGGCCATCGGGGAATCGTTGATTCCAATGGTGATTGCGATGGTCGGCGGATCGATGGGATTGGCGGGGATCGGCGTTTCGACTTCCGGATCGCATAACGTATCGGCGACGCCGGCCTCCGAAAGGCCGGAAATCGCGACGATATCGCCAGCGCGGGCTTCGTCGACGGGTACCCGCTGAAGTCCGCGAAAGGCGAGCACCTTGGTGATGCGTCCGCGTTCGACGATCTCGCCTTCGCGCGACAGCGCCTTGATGGAACGGTTCGCTTGGACGACACCCGATTCGATGCGGCCCGTCAGAATGCGGCCGAGATAGGGATCGGATTGCATGACGCGCACAAGCATCGCGAAAGGCTGATCGGGCGTGCCCTTGGCCGCGATCGACGGCGGCGGCACACGGGCGAGGATCGTTTCGAAAAGCGGCGTCAGATCCTTGCGCTCATCTTTCTCAAGATCGCGCACGCACCAGCCGGCGCGCCCGCTGGCGTAGAGCGTCATAAAATCCAATTGGGCGTCGTTGGCGTCAAGAACGGCAAAGAGATCGAAGACGTCGGTGTGCACTTCGTGCGCACGTGCGTCCTGGCGATCGATCTTGTTGACGACGACGATGGGCTTCAGACCAAGCTTCAATGCTTTCGACAATACGAACTTGGTCTGCGGCATCGGACCTTCGGCCGCGTCGACGAGCAAAACGACGCCATCGACCATCGACAGGATGCGCTCTACCTCGCCGCCGAAATCGGCGTGGCCGGGCGTGTCGATGATGTTGATGCGCGTGCCATGCCAATCGACGCTCGTGCACTTGGCCAGGATCGTGATACCGCGCTCGCGCTCCAATTCGTTGGAGTCCATGGCGCGTTCCATTACCTGCTGATTTTCGCGAAAGGTTCCGCTTTGCTTCAGCAGCTGGTCGACGAGCGTCGTCTTCCCGTGGTCGACATGGGCGATGATGGCGATATTGCGTAAAGGCATGAGACTGCGAAGGCTTTCGGCCCGGTTTTTCGCGAGGGCGGCATATAGACGTTTTGTTGCGGCGCAGCAAGGCGCCGTCACTTATCGTTAGCGCGTGACCAACGTAGCCGCGATAGGGCGGCTCTTCACCGGCCGCGCGAGGTTGGTGAGGAATTGGTTGGTGCAAGCCGACCAGGAAAAGTTCAGCGCGAAATTGCGGCACGCATCAGGCTTGAGATCGAGCGCTCGGCGGGCGGCTCCGGCAAGATCCTCCGACAGGATGCCAACGGGCGCCTCACCGACGATGTCGATCGGCCCCTGAACCGGATAGGCGGCAACCGGCAGGCCGCTGGCCAGAGCTTCGAGGATGACCAAACCGAACGTGTCGGTCTTCGACGGGAAGACGAAGACGTCGCTCGCGGCATAGTAGCGCGCCAACTCTTTGCCGAATTTGGGACCGACAAAGCGCGCCTGCGGGTACTTCGCTCTGAGCTCTGACAACTGCGGTCCGTTGCCGACGACGAGCTTTGAACCGGGGAGGTCGAGCGCCAAAAACCCCTCGACATTTTTCTCCACGGCAACGCGGCCGACATAGAGATAAACCGGCCGCGGCAGATCGAGCCATTCTTTCGGGCCCGGTCGGAACAGGTCGACATCGACGCCCCGCGACCAGAGCCGCAAATTTCCGAAACCGCGATCCTTGAGCTCACGCTCGAGCGATCGTGTCGCGACCATGACGGCGGACGCCGGCGCGTGGAACCAGCGCAACGCGCGATAGGTCCAGGCAACGGGAACGCCAAAACGGGCGTGAACATAATCAGGAAAGCGTGTGTGGAACGAGGTCGTGAACGGGATCTTGCTGCGCTGGCAGTAACGCCGCGCAGCTAAGCCGATCGGTCCTTCCGTGGCGATGTGAATCGAATCCGGATTGAAGTCGACGATGAGGCGGGCGACGGTTCGCCGCGCGAACACCGCGAGCTTGATTTCTGGATACGTCGGCATCGGCACCGTCGAAAATGCGTCCGGCGTGATGTAGGCAACCTCGTGTCCGAGGCGCTTCAACTCAGTGCCCAGGGTCTCGAGCGTGCGAACGACACCGTTGACTTGAGGCTGCCAGGCGTCGGTCACAACCATGATGCGCATCGGGCGCGTCATGACTTCGCCCAGCGAAAATTCCATGCGGGCGGCTTGGCCGCCGGCAGAGCGATTTGGGCTCCCGGATTGCCGGGCCGTGTGGAGTTTGGTGCTCAGGCTATTGCCTTCGCTGGTGGGGCGCGTCCTGGCGCCGGTTGTGCTTCGGTCCACACGATAATTTGCAGTTTTCCTGCGTAATCTTCAACCAGCGCGCTGCAGCTTTCGACCCAATCGCCGTCATTACAGTAAAGAATTCCGCCCATCTGACGTATTTCGGCCTTGTGGATGTGGCCGCAAACGACGCCGTCGAGCCTGCGCCGCTGGGCCTCGCGAACAACAGCGTTCTCGAAGCAATTAATGTATTCGACGGCGTTCTTGACCTGGTCTTTGAGCCAGCGCGAGAGGGACCAATAAGGCAGGCCAAATCTCCGCCGTGCCGCCGCCACGACATCGTTAAGCTTGAGTGCCGTCGCATAGGCCCAATCGCCTAGATAAGCGAGCCATTTCGCATACATGACCACGCCGTCGAAGTGATCGCCGTGGATGACCAGCAGGCGCCGTCCGTCTGCTGTCTCGTGGACCGCCTCGCCAATGACTTCGACGCCCGCAAAGCTGTGACCCGTGTAAGGGCGCAACGCCTCGTCGTGGTTGCCGGGCACGTAGATCACGCGCGTGCCGGCGCGTGCCTTACGCAGAATCTCGTCGATGACGGCGTTGTGCGTCGGGCGCCAATACCAAACACGCGTAAGGCGCCAACCGTCGATGATGTCGCCGACCAGGTACAGCATATCGCTTTCGTTCGAGCGTAGAAAGTCGAGCAGCAACTCGGCCTTACAACCGCGCGTGCCCAGGTGGATATCGGAGATCCAGATCGTGCGATGCCGTTGCGGGCGGGGCGGGAGAGGCAGAGGGCGATTGGGGGCCGTGGGCCGCCGAGTGGCGACGAGAGTTGCGCCGAATAAAGGCAGGGTGAAACGCACTAACGCCGTTTCCAATCTCGTCACGCGACCAACTCCGTCAACGATACAAATCAGCTCCATCCCGGTGCGACTTGAGGTGCCAGTCGCCGGTGAATCTTTGATGGCGATTGCGTGATTTATTTGTGGGATCGCCAATTATACTGCGTCTCTAGCGTTAACCCTAAAGTAACCAAGTATTCGCACCGCCCGATATGGAGCATGAATCAAGGGCGGGGTCGGGAACCGGCGATTCTGACAGGCGCTGCCGATGCTCGGTTTTTGCAGCGCAGCAAGATGCTACGGCACCGCTAGGCCTTCCGAGTGCGCCCATATTTCCCCATAAAATCAGTGGAATATCTGAGCAAAAACAAGGGAGTGCGGTCGTTTCTCGCAATGGGCGAGTAAACGTTTAACACTTGATTTATTCCGACAGCGAGTCCATATTTGTGCAGCGCGGTAGGACGCTTGCGTTCTGCCCCGCAGCCCTTCCTGGGCGTTTCCTCCCTAAACTTGGGCCGCTTGGCAACCGCCTCGCGGCCCCTTTCTTTTCCGAGACGGATTCTAGGTCCAGGCGCCTGCCGCAGGCGGCTGCGTTTGCGTGCCGCCGTTGAGTGCGCGCTGCATCATGACGATGTCGACCCAGCGGCCCAGCTTGTAGCCGACCCCGCGCACGATGCCGACATGAGCAAACCCGGCTCGAGCATGGGTGGCGATCGAAGCGGTGTTTTGCGAGTCGCCTATGACCGCCACAATTTGGCGCACGCCCTTCGCCTCGCAGCGCGGGATCAGGGCTGCCAAGAGTTCGAGACCTACGCCGCGACCGCGCCGGTCGTCGCGCACGTAGACGGAGTCTTCCACGCTATAGCGGTAGCCGCTGCGGGGACGAAAGGGCGACGCATAGACGTAGCCGACGACTTCGCCTGCCTCTTCGGCCGCAAGCCAAGGCAGGCCGTTTGCAACGATGCCGCGCCATTTTTCTTCGAACGCGCCGATCGCCGGCGGCGTTTCCTCGAAGGTGCCAAAACCATTTGCGACGTAATGTGCGTAGATGGCGTGAAGGTTGGGAATGTCGTGTTCGACGGCGTTGCGGATTAATCGCACGCTCACTGCGCAGCTTGACCCGTCGCGGCCAGGGGCGGGCGCAAGAAGCGCCAGTCGATCTCACCAAGGGCGCGGACGAGCGTCGTCACGGCCTGCGAAATTCGTTTGAGGCCCGCCATGCGCTCGATGCGCTCCTCATCCATATAAAGCGCGCGATTTATCTCGATTTGCAGCGCATGGAGACCAAGCGCCGGTCGTCCATAATGCTCGGTCGAGAAGCCGCCGGCATAAGGATTGTTGCGCACGACCGCAAAGCTCTGCAGCGCCAGCGCTCGCTCGATGATGTCGGTCAAGCGACGCGCGCAAGCAGTCCCGAAGCGATCGCCGAGCACGACGTCGGGACGCGTCGATCCGATATCCTGATCGAGCGGACCGCCGACAGAGGGCATCGAGTGGCAATCGACGAGCACCGCGCAGCCGAACTGTTTGTGCGTCGCTTCGATCAAGCCGCGCAGTCGCGCGTGATAGGGTTTGTAATAGGTGTCGATGCGCCACTGCGCCTCGCTAAACGAAATCTTCTTGGCGTAGATCTCGGCGCCGTCGCGCACGACGCGGGCGATCGTGCCGAGACCCGCCGAAACGCGGGGGCTGCGGCTGTTGACGAAGCCGGGCAGCGGTGCGTCGAACATCGCGGGATCCAATTCGTAAGGCTCGCGATTCGGATCGACATAGGCGCGGGGAAAATGGGCCTTGATCAGCGGTGCGCCGAGGGCCGGTGCGGCGGCGAAAATCTCGTCGACGAAGCTGTCTTCCGAGCGGCGAATCGAGACGGTGTCGAGCCGCGACGATTGCAGAAAGGCCTTGTTGTAAACGCGGCCGGAATGGGGGGAGGCAAAAACGAAAGGGAGGGTCTGATTGGCTGGCGCCAAGACCTCGAACGGCGGATCGATCAGCGACCCGCCACGCCTCTCTACGCCGCCAACGAGCCTCACGCCGTTAACCCTTGGTTAGATGGCGCAAGTGGAGCATCGATATGGGACGCAATCAAGGCAAACCGGCGTGACCGCGACAAGATTTTGGTTAACAGTTGCATGGACTTGGCGCAAAAAGAGCGCGGTCGTAATAGTGGGCGTAGCTCTTGCACGGTTCCGCCGAGAGCTCGAGGGGTATTAAGGACTATGGCGAAAATTCTGCTCGCCGAAGACGACGATGCAATGCGCCGCTTTCTGTCGAGCGCACTTGAGAAAGCCGGTCACGAAGTCGCTTCGTTCGCGCAAGGCGACGAGGCCTTCGACTGCCTGCAAACCGGCGTCGTGTTCGATTTGCTGCTGACGGATATCGTCATGCCGGTCATGGACGGGATCGAGCTGGCACGCCGTGTTTCGGAATCGACGCCGAAGATGAAAATCATGTTCATCACGGGTTTTGCCGCCGTGGCGCTGAACCCGAAGAGCAACGCACCGAAAGACGCAAAGGTTTTGTCCAAGCCGTTTCATTTGCGCGAGCTCGTGCAAGAGGTCGAACGGCTGCTCGCCGCCTAGTCCTCGTTCCGGCGGAATGTCTCGACTTGTCTTGGTCTTGGCGCGCCGTTATAGGGTGCGCCGTCCCGATGCCGGAATTCCGAGATTCCCGGCAACGCAGAGTGGGCGTGTAGCTCAGCGGGAGAGCACTACGTTGACATCGTAGGGGTCACAAGTTCGATCCTTGTCACGCCCACCATTCCTATCTGATTGATATTTAATGTGTTTCTGTCGTTTTTGATTTCCGTCCACCCTTACGAGACCTGCCCTCCGGAAGCAAATAGGAAGCACCAGGATCGGTTTCGCATATAGCACGGGCCGACCGCAGAGACCGATTGCGCTTGCGAGTCACGGCCGGATTTCTATCCCGACAGGCCTTCTCATAGCGACTGACTCCAGCGCCGTCTTCGTCCACCCAAGGGGGGTGGGGTGCCTCGACTTTCCGTCTGGCCAGGAAGGGACCCGTCCGGCCTGACACCGCCGACGCGACGACCACCATGGCGGAAAATGGGTCCGCCAAAATCGCCTCGAAGACATTGGCGCGCCTGACTTCATGCGCACCTTCGCAGCCGGTACCCACAACCCTACCCACGACGCGGCGCGCTGGAACCGTCAGCACGACGCTTGCCGGAAGCGCTCCAAACGAAATCGAAGCCATCGACTGCGTTGTGCGGCGGCGACGCGTTCCCTGCCCGCTGCCGTCGTCGGTCCGGTCGAAAGCCCGCCGTGGAATTTGCAACGCGTCCGACCCGGCAACGCGTGCGCTTGGCACGGCCGACCGTCGCGTTTGCGGCGAGCAAGGCAAAGTTCGCGGCGACCTTTCATCCTAATTCCCCATCACGCGCGCGCATACGCCCGCGACACCGGCAAGTACCACAGGCTAAGCGCGGACACCGTCTCGCCAAAGCAGATAGAAGCGGTCGGACCAATGCACCCATACTTCGCGGAACGCCTCGCGCGCGACTGACGTCGCGGCAGGCATCACATCCTCGACCTCTTTCGTATCCATGGAGCCGGGTTGCAATAAGATCACGAGGCCACAGTTCGCATCGTACCGCCCATCGCATTTGTCGACGGCGGCGCGATGAAGCAGGTCGGATGCATCATCTGCCGTCATCGCAAATAAGTCGGGCGCGTACTCGACCTTCTCCGTGCCCGCACGGCGCTCTGGGATGATCTTCTCCTTGTATTCGCGGCTTCGTTGGCGGTGAGGCCAATCGGCCTCCGTCGCCTCGTATAGCAAGGTCTGCCCTTGCAACAATACGCCGAAGTCAGGCCGCTGGGCAGCGACAAGCCAAACTTCGTCCGCACCCTGGAACTCCGCAAAGCGATAGGCGACATAGGCATCGCGCATGAACTCGACGCCCGCCTGCACTAGCATCTCCTCTCCAATGTCATCATGAAAGGCGTGCCAACGTCGCTTCATTTCGGCAGGCGTCTGGCGTTGCTCCAGCCCCATCTTCCACGCCATTCGCTCTTTCGCAGTGATCTTGCGCATCTCGTTTCCAATGCGATGGCATATCGTCCACACATTCGGCAGCGAAGATGAGGTCCGCATGACACCTTATCAATGTCGAGATTGTGATCTTATCAATGTCGAGATTGTGATCGAGAGACGGCAAAGCAAATGCTTCGGTCGCGCTGCGGCGGCGCTAAGGCGACAATTGCCGCCGCGTTAGCGAATTTGAAGATCGTAATTTCCGCCCGCATTGTCTTGGCATTCGCCGCGACCGTTCTGGCCCGCTTCGCTGAACTCAAAGGCGCAGCGCAGCGTCGAGCCATCGGACGCCGTCGCGAGGATTGAGCCCGGCCCGCCGGATGGACGTACGACCGTGGTCGAGAGTCCTGCGACGGCTTGCCCGTTGCTGTCGAAGGCAGTGCCGAAGTTGCGGACTCTGCTGCCCCCTTGCGGCGAGTAAACCCACGAGCCGATGTAAGTCTTACCGTTCAGCGCGATATCCATCTGCCCGCTCGTCTGATGCGCGACGGTGGTGAAGTTCGACGTACCGACTGCGCCGGTCCTGTGGTCGACGAGATAAAGGCTGCGTGCGTCCGTTTGCGCGGCGCAGCCGGAAATCGCAATCGATGCACCCACGAGCAGCGTTCCCAAGTGTACCCGCACCATCGCTTTCATCTGAACCCTCCCCCGCGAGCGATTGTGAACTATAGATCATAGTACCAACAGGTACAAATTTGTCCTCTCGCGGAATGAGATTGCGAGAGGTTTTGGCCAGGAATTTGCGCCGTCTGCGGCAATCGCATGGCTTTTCGCAAGAGGCGGTCGCCGCCGAAGCGGAGATAAGCCGTGAATACCTGTCCAAGCTGGAAAAGGGTGACGTGTACAGTGCGAGCGTCGATGTCATCGAGCGTCTAGCTCGCGCGCTGAGAGTGGAACCGCACGTGCTCTTGATGCGGACACAACGGGCGGATCGAACCTAATGCGCGCCGTTGGCAAACGCCGACCGACGTGCTGAATTTACCGCGACGTGCGGCCGTCCCACACGAGGTGCGCTTCAATGGCGTATCGCTATCTCGACTCCACGGTCCCCGAACTGATCGCGGCCGACTACGACATCCATTTCTATTGCGCATGCGGGCGTCACGTGACGCTGCGCCCGGAAGACTTCGCGCGTTGGCCCGGCTCGACGCTGCATCGCATCGCGGCCAGGCTTAGGTGCTCCGGTTGCGGCGCGCGCGGCGAAATCCCGGAGGTGCGTTTGACGTCGGCAAGAGCACGAGGCGGCATGAGTGGGGCGCACATGGGATCGACGGTGCCTCGTGGCATTGTTTCGACGACACATCCGCGCAGGAGCAGACGCAAGGCAAAGGCGCGCGTCCTGCCGCCGTGTTGCCCTGTCGGAGCGATGAACGGCCATGCCTAGCGAGGCCATCCGCCAATCCGGCATCGTCAAAGATGGCGGCGATACGCTTATCCAGGTCGGCGCTGCCTTTTCCTGTACGGTTCGGAAAGCAAAACTCGTCCGACAGTCGCGGCAGGCTCTTGAGTAATTCAAATGCGCGCGCGCCGGTCGGTCTCGTTGATCGGCCGGTCTTGGTCACTGGCAGCCGTAAGAAACGGCCCTCTTCGTCGATTTCGCGCCACTTCAAGCCGCACGCTTCCGAGCAGCGCAGGCCCGTGAGCGCAATCAAGGTAAGCGCGGACGCCGCCATGGGACTCGTCACTCTGGCGCGCTCTATCGCTTCGCCCAAAGATTTCAACTCGTCCTGGCTGAGGGTTCGGTTCTTTGCCTCGCCACGCGCCGTCACCACGCGCCGGACGGCGTTTGGTCCAGGAACCATCCCGCGATCTTCCGCCCAGGACAGTATTCCTCCCAACAATTCCTTGACCCTGGCCGCCGTTCCTACCCCGCCTAGCACGACGGCCTTGCCGCGCAGCTTGCGCCCCTTGAACGTGCCTGCGGTCTTGCCGCTGCCGATTTGGTCTACCATACGCTGAACGTCGCCCCGCGTGAGGTCACGGGCGCGCGTGGTCCCGATGAGAGGGACGATGTGCCTCGCGATGCGACCATGGTCGATTGCCAGTGTGGACGCCCGCTTGGGCCTCTTGAACCGGGTTATAACTAGACCGGCGTCAGCGGCCTCCAAGTACGCCGTGCAAATTTTCTCGACGGTTGGCGCGTCACGTGCCGTTTTCCGTTCGAGCTGAGGGTCCACGCCTTTTGACGCTAGTCGGACGACCTCATTCGCGCGCTCTCTCGCTTGTTCGACGGTCAGTGGCCCAAAGGGCCCCAAGGTGACGCGCCGTGTGCGCCCGTTAACGCGCGTTTGAACGACGAATATGCGTCGGCCGTTTGGGTACACCCTGACGCCAAATCCCGGCGTCGCCGAGCACCATTTGAAGTAATCCTTCAGCGCCGGTCGGAACGCCTGGACGTCCCGCATGGTCAGCTTCGGCATGGCGTTGCTCCAAGTGTGCGGGCGGGTCCCGGAAGCAAATAGGAAGCAGTCGGCGATAAGTCGGAGCAATTCGGATCAAACATCAACAACGATCTATCCAAAAAACACGATGTAAATCAACATATTGGATCGAACCGGTCGATTGCAAGTAATTCGCGAAAAAGCTACTCTGCTACGTTGACATCGTAGGGGTCACAGGTTCGATCCCTGTCACGCCCACCACCCTTCGCCTTCGGCTTCGGGTGGCTTACGCCACTTGGCGTAAGGCGCGCGAAGGCTATTCGAGGCCCCGCATGAGCACAGTGATCGTCACCGCAGCCGATGAGGGCTATGCGCCGCTGCTGCGCGATCTCCTCGATTCGCTGACAGAACATCGCGGCGCGCTCGGCTTCAGCATCATCGTCCTGGATTTGGGACTGGCCCCCTCGACGCGCGGCGAGATCGAATCGCGCGTCGATCGTGTGATCGCACCCTCCTGGATGTTCAAGCCGCACGCGAAATTCGACTCGAACCCCAAGTACTTGTCGCGGGCAGCGCGGCCGTTCCTCCCCGACCTTGCGCCCGGCCATTCGATCTACATCTGGCTCGACGCCGACACCTGGGTCCAGCAGCGCCAAGGCTTGGAGGGGCTGATCGACGCCGCCCGCGACGTCGACATTGCCGCGGTGCCGACTGTGCATCGGGCCTATGCACTCGGCGCCAAGGAGATGTCCTGGCTGCATGAACGCTATAGAATGGCGCTCGGCGCGGGCCAGGCCATCGAACTTCTTCAGCAGCCCTACTTCAATGCAGGCGTGATGGCGATCCGCGCCGGTTCGCAGCTATGGAGAACCTTCACTGAGCGCTTCCAAGCGGCGCTGGACCGTTGGCAAGGGGACTTTCTCTCCGATCAGGCGATTATCAACGCCGCAATCGTGCTCGATCGTCTGACAGTGAACCGGCTTCCGGCAGCGGCGAATTGGCTTTGCCATTTGGCGCTGCCGCTTTGGAATGCGGAAACGAGGCTGTTGGTCGAGCCGGTTCCGGCGTTCGATCCGTTGCTTGTCGTGCACAATACGTTCAACAAGAAGGAGCGTGAGCGTGTGCTGACGGACTTATCGGGCCGGCGGTTTCGAACGCAGCTAACCCGCACCGCTATTGCGTCATTCGCTTGCCACGACAACCAGTAGGGCGTCTCGCCGCCTCCTGCCGGGGTCCGCGTCGAGGGGCGCTTCAAGCCCAGCACGCGAAATCGGACGCCACGCTGCATCGCTGCGGCGAATTCCGCCGCCAAACCGATGCACTGTGACCATTGCCGCTGTCGCCTGAACAATCTCTAATGTTGTCTTAATACGGCCGGATTCGCGGTATGCGATCCGCGCGTCAGTTCTTTTCTCGAGGACCCTCCATGCAGCGCGTGTTGATTGCTCTTGCCGCCGTCGTATTGCTCACGGCGGCGATCGTTCTTGGTGTGAAGTATTTCACCAAGCAGGGTCCGGAAACGCCCGGAACGACAACCACCGCGACCACGGGCACGACCGGCACGACGGGGATTCCAATTCCCGGAACCGGTGCAGTCACGGCGACGCCCGAGCCTCCGGCGCCCTATTTCGCCTTTCGCCGACTCGAAATCGAAACAACGGGTTCGCAACCCGAAGCGTGTCTCGTGTTCACGCGCAAGCTCGATAGCAGCGGCACGGTCAAATACGAAGATTATTTGAAATTCGAACCGGAAACGAAAATCGCGGTGCGTGCCACCGAGCAGCGTTTGTGCATCGCGGGCCTTGCGTTCGGACAAGACTACAAGCTCGAGCTGAAGGAAGGTTTGCCGGCGGCGGGCGGTCAAGAAAAACTCAAGAAGTCGGAGACTATTCCGGTCGAGTTGCGCGACAAGCCCGCTCTCGTGCGCTTCGGCAACGGCTTCGTCCTGCCGCGCGAGAACGCAGACGGCGTCCCGATCACGACGGTCAATGTCGGCAAGCTCGACATTAAGATCGTGCGCGTCGGCGACCGATTGTTGTCGCAGCTGCAAACCGGCGTCGTCGACCAACGCGAGTTTTACGACTACGAGCGCACGACGATCGAGAACGAGCAAGGCCAAGTCGTTTGGACGGGCCAGATGACGGTGCGCGACAACCGCCGCAACGCCGAAGCGATGACGCTGTTCCCGTTGCGTCAGGCGCTGAGCGGACTGAAAGATAAGCCTGGCCCGGGCGCTTTCCTCGTCGTGGCGCAGGACGCAGCTGACAAGGCATCGACGGACGAGACCGCCGAATACAAACCCCACGCGGCGCAATTCGTCGTCGACACGGATTTGGCGCTGACCACATTCACCGGCAAAGACGGCATCAACGTCTTCGTGCGCTCGCTGCGCAGTGCCGGTGCCGCGTCGGGCGTGACGCTTGCGCTCGTTGCGCGCAACAACGAGGAATTGCTCCGTGTACGGACGGATAGCGACGGACACGCGACGTTCCCCTCATCGATCGCGCGCGGTACCGGCGGCATGGAGCCGGTGGTCATCATGGCCTATGGCTCGGGCGGCGACTTCACGTTCCTCGACCTGCGCCGCCCCGCGTTCGATCTGACCGACCGCGGCGTCGAAGGGCGCGCCGCGCCTGGCGACCTCGACGCCTATATGTACACCGACCGCGGAGTCTATCGGCCGGGCGAGACCGTCAATTTCACGACGCTGGTGCGCGATCAGAACGCGAAAGCAATGGGCGACACGCCGCTCACCTTCGTGCTGTCACGTCCGGACGGGCTGGAATCGAAGCGCTTTACCTCGACGCACCAAGACGCGGGCGGCATTGTCTCGCCGGTGACCCTGACAAACACGGCGCCGCGCGGGCGCTGGCAGCTTGCCGTCTACGTCGATCCAAAGGCCACTCCAATCGGGCGCGTCGCCTTTGATGTGCAGGATTTCGTTCCGCAAAAACTGAAAGTCGAGCTGAAGCCGACGCAAGCGGTGCTGAAGCCGGGGATGACGGTTGCAATCGACGTCAATGGGCGCTTCCTCTACGGCGCGCCGGCTGCCGGATTGGGCGGCGAAGGCACGATGCAGATCGGCGCCGACAGCGATCCCTTCGCCGGTGTCGCCGCGCTCAAGGGTTACGTCTTCGGCAAGGTCGACGAGACGTTCGAAGGCACGCAAGTGACGATGAACGTGGCGCAAACGGACGCCGAAGGTAAGACACAGGCGACGGCCGCGCTCGACAAACTCGCCGATACGACATTGCCGTTGAAGGCGGACTTCACGATTGCGCTTTACGAGCCGGGTGGCCGCACGACGTCGAAGAAGGTGAGCCTGCCGCTGCGGACGCGCGATGTGCTTGTCGGCATTCGGCCTGCGTTCGAGTTCGGCTCGATCCAGGAAAACTTGCCGGCGAATTTCGAAGTCATCACGGTCAATGCGGACGGCAAGGCGATCGCCAAGCAAGGCCTGACGTGGGAATTGGTCAACGAAGAAACCGACTATCGCTGGTATCAAGTCGACAATGCCTGGAAGTACGAGCGCGTCGTCAATGACCGCATCGTGGAAGGCGGCAAGCTCGATCTCGACGGAACGACGCCCGGCAAGCTCGGGAAGGCGCTGCCTTGGGGCCAGTACCGATTGACCGTGGTCGATCCGGCGTCGGGCGCGACGACGGCCTATCGCTTCTGGTCGGGCTGGGGCGGCGGCGCGGCGGGCGACAGGCCCGACCGCGTCAACGTTTCGACCGATAAGCAACTCTATGCGTCGGGCGACAGCGCAAAGCTCAGAATCAATCCGCCGACCGACGGCAAGGCGCTGATCGTCGTCGCCTCCAACAAGATCCATTGGATGCGCGAAGTCGATGTTTCGGCCTCAGGCACGGAAGTCTCCATTCCCGTGTCGAGCGATTGGGGTTCGGGCGCCTATGCGATGGTGACGCATTACCGGCCGCTGTCGTCCGCGCAATCGCGCGCGCCGGTGCGCGCGATCGGCGTTGCCTGGATTGGCGTCGATCCGGCGCCGCGCACGCTGCAGGTGACGCTCAAGGCGCCGCAAAAAGTCGCGCCGCGGCAGAAGGTGACGATTCCGGTCGAGGTGAAGAACGCCGGCAGCGATGCGGTCTACGTAACGCTCGCCGCCGTCGACGAAGGCATCTTGCAACTCACCGAGTTCAAGTCGCCCGATCCGGCAAAATACTTCTTGGGTAAACGCCGCCTCGGTCTCGACATGCGCGACGATTACGGCCGATTGATCGCGGCCGAACACGCCGCCGTAGGTGAGATCAGGACGGGCGGCGATGGATTGGGCGGACGCTCGCTCGCGGTCGTGCCGCAGAAGACCGTCTCGTTGTTCGCAGGGCTTGTGAAGCTCGACGATTCCGGCAAGGGCAACATCGTGCTCGACGTGCCTGACTTCAACGGCGAGCTGCGCTTGATGGCGGTCGCTTATTCCGACGCGCATGTCGGTCATGCCGAGCAGCCGATGACGGTGCGCGATCCGGTGGTCGCGGAGATCGTGTTGCCTCGGTTCTTGGCTCCCGGCGACAAAGTGCAGGCTGCACTCAACATGCATAATGTCGAGGGTCAACCCGGCCTATACATCGCGACAGTCAAAGCGACGGGCACGACCGAAAGCCCAGGCGGACAGACGCGTCTGTCGGTCAATTTGGGCGCGGGCGAACGCAAGCTCGTCAGCGTGCCGATCGACGGGTCGCAACTCGGCATCGGGCAGATCGCACTGCAAGTGACGGGACCGGGCGGCTTCAAAGTCGATCGCTCCTATCCGATCGAAGTGCGCGCGCCTCAACTTCCCGAGAGTTCGAACGACATCGCGCTCGTCGCAGCCGGTCAGGAGAACAAGTTCGGACACGAGATGCTGGCGCCCTATGCGCCGGGCACGACGAAAGTGGCGGTGACGGTGAAAGGCTCGCGCGGCTTCGACGACGTGCCCGGCCTGTTGCGCTGGCTCGATCGCTATCCATACGGCTGCATCGAGCAAACGACCAGCCGCGCCTATCCGCTCGTCTACTATAACGACATGGCCCTGCTCTCCGGCGTGAAGCAGGACAAGACGATCAGGGATCGCGTTCAAGAAGCATCCGAGCGCGTTCTCGACATGCAGACCTATGGCGGCAGCTTCGGTATGTGGAGTTCGATTTCGGGTGAGGCCAATCCTTATATCGGCATGTTCGCAACCGACTTCCTGATGGAGGCGAAAGCGCACGGTTATGTCGTGCCGCAGGAGGGGATCGAGCGTGCGCTCGGTTGGGCGCGCAAGGCCACGGGCGCTGAAGCCTCCGGCGATCTTGCACGCGCCTACGGCTTCTATCTCTTGGCGCGGTCGGGGACGGTCAATCCGAGCGAGCTTCGCTACTTCGCCGACACGCGCGTCGAGGGCATGACGAACGCCTTCGCACTCGGTCTCATGGGAACGGCGCTGACCAATATCGGCGATCGTTCGCGTGCGGCACCGGCCTTCGCCAAAGCGCGCGACATCGCGATCAACGCCAACCCGGTCAAATATGGCTGGGACGGCTATGGATCGCTGTTGCGCGACGTGGCGGGCTTGACGGCGGTTTCCGCGGAAGCCCAGCAGGTCGCTGTGATCCCGGCGTTGGTCAAGCGGGCGACCAGCTTCGATCCGCGTCTCAATTACACGACGACGCAGGAAAAAGCCTGGATGCTGCTCGCCGCGCACGCGATCGAGGCGACAACGCCGCCGATCAACGTTGCGGTCACGGGCGCCAACACCTCTGCGGCGAACGCCAAAGTGCTGCGCTTCAATCCCGAAGCGACACAAGTCGATGCCGGCATCGCCATCCGCAACAACGGTCAGCGGGAAGTCTGGCGCATCGTGTCGGTGGAAGGCGTTCCCGCGTCGCCCTTACCGGCGGCACAGAATGGGGTGACCCTGTCGAAGGCGATCCTGACGATGGACGGCAAGCCCGCGAACCTCGCGACCGTGAAACAGAACGATCGCTTCATCGTCGCCTTGTCGGGCGAGATGGCGGACACGCGGGCGCGGTTGATGGCCTTGCTCGATCTTTTGCCGGCGGGCTTTGAGATCGAAGGCGCGGTCCAGCGCAACGACGATGGCTCGACGATCTACCCGTTCTTGCCGGTGCAAGCCGCGTCGAACATCGTCGAAGCGCGCGACGATCGCTTCATCACGACCTTCGACGTCGGCTCGTCCTATCAGCCGACCGACGCGAAGGAAGCGGCGAAGGTGCCGAAGCCGACGTTCCATTTCGCCTATATCGTGCGCGCCACGATCCCGGGTTCCTATGTGGTGCCGGCGGCGGTGGTCGAAGACATGTACGGCCCCGACGTCCGTGCACGGACGAATATGGGTACAATGACGGTTGCGCCGCAGTGACAGCGTTTGGTCAGCGTCGTTCTCATCTTCCCCCCTTGCGGGGGAAGGTGGATCGACGCGCGCTATTGCGCGCGGCGAGACGGAAGGGGGGACAGCACATCAGGATGTGCTCAACCTCTGCGCCTCGCCGATTCTTCACGGTTGCTGGCGGCGCTGCCCCCCCTTCCGTCTTCCCCCGCCTGAGGGCGGCGGCATCCACCTTCCCCCGCAAGGGGGGAAGATAAGGCGGGCGGCGTGCGCCGAGTACTCACACGTTGGCGTAGCGCGTTCGTTATCAGCGGCTTTGCGCTTGTCGGCGCGGCCTTCGCGCTCGCCGTCACCGACCGTCTGAACCCGCTCGGCCGCACGCGCGCCGACGACCGCTCGGTTATCGTCACGGCCGCCGACGGCACGTTGCTCAGAGCCTTCATCGCGCGCGACGGGGCGTGGCGATTGCCGGTCAAGTCCGCGCAAGTCGACAAACGTTATCTGCAGCTGTTGTTGGCATGGGAAGACCAACGCTTCGAGGTGCATCCGGGCGTCGATCCGGTGGCGATCGCGCGCGCGATGTATCAGATGGCGTTGCGCGCACGCGTCGTCTCCGGCGCTTCGACGATCACGATGCAGGTTGCGCGTCTGCTCGAACCGCGGCCGCGCACGCTTGGCGCCAAGGTTCTGCAGATGGCGCGCGCATTGCAGCTCGACTGGCACCTGACAAAGGAACAAACGCTCGAGCTTTATCTGACGCTCGCACCCTACGGCGGCAATCTGGAAGGTGTGCGCGCAGCGAGCCTTGCATGGTTCGGCAAGGAGCCGCAGCGCTTGACGTGGGGCGAGGCGGCGCTGCTCGTGGCATTGCCGCAATCGCCGGAACGACGGCGCCCCGACCGCCACCCTGATGCGGCCAAGCTTGCGCGCGACCGCGTGATCACGACGCTGGCCGAGCGCGGCGTCATCCCGGCACGCGAAGCGAAAGAGGCGATGGAAGAGCCGATCCCGGCGCATCGCCAGCCCTTCCCGTTCCATGCACCGCATTTGGCGCAGGATCTCTTTGCCGACAATCGCGCAGGGGCCGCCGTCATCACCTCGACGGTCGACGCCAATGTTCAGATCAAGCTCGAGGATTTGGCCAAGCGCGAGCGCGTATACTACGACGACGGCGCCAACATGGCGGTCATCGTCGTCGACAATTCGGCGCGCAGCGTTGCGGCGTATTTGGGCGGCGCGGAATTCTGGTCGGCGGCCGGCCAAGTCGACCTGGCCAATGCCGCGCGCTCTCCAGGCTCGACGCTGAAACCCTTTATCTACGGTCTGGCGTTCGACGATTCGATCGTCCATCCGCAGACGTTGATCGACGACAAGCCGACCATGTTCGGCGACTACGAGCCCAAGAATTTCGATCGCGCCTTTCAAGGCACGGTGACGATCGCGCAGGCGTTGCAAATGTCGCTGAATGTGCCGGCCGTGGCGCTTCTCGACCGCATCGGGCCGGTGCGGCTGGCGGCGACCCTGCGCAATGCCGGCGCCGAGCTCGTCTTTCCGGTCAAGGGCGCGATCCCGACGTTGCCGTTGGCGCTTGGCGGCGTCGGCATCAGTCTGCGCGATCTGACGATGCTTTACGTCGCGATTCCGACTGCGGGCGAGGTTACGCCGTTGCGCTACCGCGTCGCGGATGCGCGGGGCGAACGCTTCCGCATCTTTGGCGCGCCGGCAGCTTGGTATCTCTGCAACATCATGAGGGGCGCGAACCTGCCCGATGGCTGGTCGATGGGGCAGGGAATCGTGCGCGCGCGCGACATCGGCTTTAAGACCGGCACGTCCTATGGCTTTCGCGATGCTTGGGCGATGGGTTTCTCGCGCCACTACACAGTGGGCGTTTGGGTTGGGCGCGCCGACGGCTCGACGCGGCCCGGGCACTTCGGGCGCAACGAAGCAGCACCGCTGCTGCTCAAGGTGTTCGAGCTTTTGCCGAGCGAAGGGCTGGCGCCCAGCATTGCGCCGGAGGGCGCCTACACCGCGCAGAACGCAGAAGCATTGCCGCTGGCGCTGCAGCGCTTTCGTCCGCGCATCGGTCTGGCCGCCGGCCTGAAGCGTGAGTTGCCGCCGAAGATTTCTTTTCCGCCAAACGGCGCTACGGTCTCGGTGCAAGCCAACGGGCTTCAGCAAAAGCTGCCGCTCAAGGCCGCCGGCGGCAAGGGCACGCTGCGATGGGTGATCAACGGCGTGCCGCTCGCGGCCGATGTCGGCTCTGGCCCGCAAGCGTGGTGGACGCCCGAAGGCGAGGGGTTCGCGCGCATCACCGTGGTCGACGCAGACGGCCGCAGCGATACCTCCCAAATCCGGCTCAAGGCGGAAAAATGAGGAGAGCAATATGCGCTTGATTTTGGCGATGACGCTGTGTCTCGCGCTGTCGAGTGCCGATGCCGTAGCGGCCCCGATGGCGAATTGCGCCGATCCGCAATCGAATCTCGAGATGAAGATTTGCGCTTCGGAGAATCTCACCAAAGCGGAAGGCGAGCTGAACGCAGCGTTCGAGCGGGCGATGCAGGCCGCCAAGGCTCAATATGAATCTGTTCGCCGCGATCCGGGCTTTGAGTCGATGCCGAATATGCCGGAGGAATTGCGAAGGGCGCAGCACGCATGGGAAAGCTTCCGCGACGCCAACTGCGCCTATCAGAATTTGATCTACTATGGAGGTTCTATGGCGAGCCTGGCGGTGATCGGGTGCCGGCTCGATATGACGAAGGCGCGCGTCAAAGAGCTCAAGGATCTTGTCGATCAAAAGTGACGATCCGAGCTACGAAACGGGCTTGCGCGGATTTGTCGCCGCGAAGTCGCCTGTGTAAGCAGGGCACAACGCTCCTCCAATGCTCGAACCCCACGCAAAATCGTCGCTCAATTTTGGCTGGCTTTCCCGCGCGCGGGCCGCGTTTGCACCCGTTGAGGACGGCGGTAGCGTCACCAGCCTAGAGGGGCGACGGCGCGCGTTCTTTCTTTTGTTCTGCTGTCTGATCGCAAACGGCATCGGGCAGACGCTGATGTTCGCAATTTTGCCGCCGCTGGCGCGCGATCTGGGCCTGAGCGAATTCCAAGTCGGTTCGATCTTTGCGATCTCGGCGACGATCTGGGTGCTCAGTTCGCCGTTTTGGGGCCGGCGCAGCGATCTGTGGGGCCGCAGGCCGATCATCCTGATCGGTTTGCTGTCGTTCGGAGTGTCGACGGTCGGGTTTGCGAGCGCGCTTTCGGTCGGACTGATGCATTGGTTCACGCCGATGACGGTCTTCGCCTTGCTCGTGCTGACCCGTTGCATCTATGGATTGTTCGGCTCGGGCTCCTATCCGGCGGCGCAGGCTTACATCGCCGATCGCACGACCTTCAGCGAACGTACGCAAGCGATCGCCGGATTGAACGCCGCTTTCGGTCTGGGCCAAGCGGTCGGACCCGGCATCGGTGCGGCTTTGATCGTTCTGGGCGCGACTGCGCCGCTCTACTTCGTCGGCGTGCTCGGTTTCGTTTCGGCCGCGGTCATTTGGCTGCTGTTGCCCGAGCGGTCGCGTCCGCAGGAACGGCGCGTGTTGCCGAAGCTGAAATGGGATGACCCGCGCGTGCTGCCGTTCATCATCTTCGGCGTGATGATGGGAACGGCAGGCGCCATTCCGATCCAGACGATCGGATTTCTCCTCGGCGATACGCTCAAGACGTCGGTCGGCGATACGACGCAGCTGGCTGGGGTCGCACTGATGGCATCTTCGATCGCTTCGCTCTTCGCGCAGTTCGTGCTGGTCCAGCGTTTCAAACTGACAACGCGATTTCTCATACGCGCCGGCACGGTCGTTGCGCTCGTATCAAATCTGATTCTGCTGGTCGCGCCGAATTACGGGCTCATCGTGTTCGCGCTGGTGCTCTCGGGGCTTGGCTTCGGCATGGTGCGTCCCGGCTATGCGGCGGCAGCTTCTCTGTCGGTACCGCACGACGAGCAAGGGGCCGTCGCGGGACTCACCGGGGCTGCGGGTGCCTCCGGCTTTATCTTTGCGCCGCTGATCGGCAACGCGCTCTATGCGGTCAACCCGCACGCCCCCTATATGCTGGGTGCCGTGTTGATGGCGATTTTGGCGGGCTATGCGCTCTTCAGCCGCCGGTTTCACGATTCCGTGAGCATGCCGACCGAGGACGTCGAGTCGGCCTTGCCGCCCAGCTGACGGCGCCTAATTCACCTTTTGACTGCGCCCAATCCACTCACCTGGCACAAGTGACGTGGCGGAACCGCCACAATTTAGACTATTTCTAATGGTGCAGTGCAAAACGAAAGGCTCCCAGGGCGAGACGCACAGCCTTCGTGAAGTTCGTCAGGCGAGAGACGCGCTCTCTCGGTACCGGCGACTAATTGCGGAGACGTGGGAGCATGACTGTCCTTCCGGACGTTGTTGAGATTTCGGCCCAGTTTGGACGAGCGACCTCGCCAGCCGATATTTGGCGCGCCGTCAAAGCCGCGGTTGCACCGCTCGGCTATGAGCATATTTGCGTGCTCGCACATCAGGCCGACTTGCGCGAACGCATCACGCCCGCAGTGCTTTATTTCGACGCGCCGCAAGGTTTTGCCGACGCGCTGGACCGCGCGGGGCACGGGCCGAACAACCCGCTGGTGCAGCGCGCGCTGACGCGGCTCGAACCGCTGGCGATCAACGAGATTTGGGCGGCGCCCCTAAGCGATCGTCAAAAGCGCGTGCTCGCGTTCATCAGCATGTCGCTGAACGTGCGCGACGGCTTCACCATTCCGATCCGGTTGGACGAGACGCTGGACGGCATCGTGATGTTCGGCGGCCTCAAGCCGGATACGTCGGCGCTGGTGCGCTCGCTTCTCCATCTCCTCGCGCATTGCGCTTTCAAGCGCGCGCGTGAGCTGGCAGAGGCGCCGGTGCGCAAGAAGAAGGGCGCTTTGACGACACGCGAACTCGAGTGTCTGCAGTGGACGGCGATGGGCAAAACCGACGCCGAAATCGGCACGATCCTGACGATCAGCGCCCGCACCGCGCGATTTCATATCGAGAACGCTAAACGAAAATTCGGGGTCTCAACCAGAATACAGGCCGTGGCCGAGGCTCTGAAGCAAAGAGCGATCGCCGCCTGATTTTGAACCCGCGTGAACCGGATCGTGCCGGTACCCATCTGGACCGGACGCCCTGTTCCGCTTGCTTAGAGAAATGACAGAACACGCGACGTCAAAGCCCATGAGTGAAATCCTGCAAGCCGTTCAGGTTGCCGAGTCGATCAGGCACACGCGGTCGACGGGTGAAATCTGGCGTGCGCTCAAATCGTTCGTCGGGCCCCTGGGCTTCACGCAGCTGAGCGTGTTATCGACGTTGGACGCGAGCGCCGACAAGCTCGCCCCGCATGTGATGTATATCGACGCGCCGGCAAAGTTCGTCGATGCATTCGACCAACGCGCTTTGTTGCACCACTACCCCTTGATTCAACACGCGCTGACGACGAGCGACCCCTTTACGGTGCGCCAAGTCCAGGCGCGCGGGCTCACGGCCGAGCAGCGCAACGCGCTCGAGTTTGTCGGTTCGGAACTCAATCTGACGTCAGGCTTCGTCGTGCCGGTGCGGCGCGCCGGCAAAATGCTGGGCGTGGTCATGTTCGGCGGCGTCAGATGCCGTTTGGGCCCGATCGAGCGATCGACCCTGCATCTGCTGGCGCATTCCGCGGTCGTGCGCGCGATCGATCTCAAGGATGCCCCGAAGGAAGCGGCGACAAGCGAGCTTAGTCCGCGCGAACGTCAATGCTTGCAATGGGCGTCGAAGGGCAAGACGGACGCCGAAATCGGCGTGATTTTAGGGATCAGCGCACGAACGGCTCGGTTCCACATCGAGAACGCGAAACGTAAGTTGGGCGCCGCGACGCGCGTGCAAGCCGTCGCCGAGGCTATGCGACGCCACGCGATCGCCGCCTGACGGATACTGCAGGTTTTCGGCCTCTAATCTCTGATTCGCCCGAAACATCCTGACGCAGGTTCCAGCAGAACCGCTGATCGATTTTGCTTACTGCCAGCGATCCGCCATTAACCGCTGGACTGCACAAGCATGACAGATTCGAAGAAGACATCAGACGAAACGAATGAGAGCGAGACTTTGATCGACGCGCTCGACGATCCCCAAACGTTGGCGTTCTTAAAGGACTATCTAGCGATTTCAGACGATGATCTGCGCGCACATGTCCGCCGTCTCGTCGAGGAGATACGCCTCAACCCAAAGAAGAAGTCCGCGCCCTAGGGGACTGCCGCAACGGCGTGGCGCAAACGCAGCAACAGAGTCGTCGTCGCGTAGCCATCTTGGATCAGGCCTTCGGCCTTTTGGAAATCGCGGATCGCGCGGCGCGTGCGTTGACCGATCACGCCGTCCGGATCGCCGACGTCGAAGTTGCGCTTGGCCAAGAGAGACTGCATTTCCATGCGGTCGGCGCGCGAGACGAGGGGATCTTCATCGCGCGGCCACGGCCTCTTGATCGGCGGGCCGCCGTCGAAGCGCTTGGCCAGCTGGCAGACGGCGAGCGCATATGACACAGCGTTGTTATAGGCGAGCACCGCCTTGAAGTTCGGATAGGCGATGAAAGCGGGCCCGCGATGTCCGGCGGGCGCGACCAACGCCGCAGACGCTTCGGCAACGCTCTTGGGAAGCTTGTGTCCGTCGATGCGGAGGACGCCTTCGTCCTTCCATTCCTTCACCGGCTTTTCGATCGAGATGTCGGCTTCGGCGAAATTGAAGCCATCCGGGAGGCGCACTTCATCGAAGCAGGGCTGGCCGGTCTCCCAACCCTTTTGCTGAAGATAGTTGGCGGTCGAGGCAAAAACGTCGGCGAGCGTGTCCCACAGATTTCGTTTGCCGTCGCCATTACCGTCGCGCGCGTATTGCAAAAAGACGGTGGGAATGAATTGGGTTTGGCCCATGGCGCCGGCCCACGAACCCGTCATCCGATCGGGAGCGATGTCGCCTTCCTCGATGATCTTGAGCGCGGCCAACAATTGCTCGCGGCCGAAAGCGCTGCGGCGACCTTGGTAGCCGAGTGTCGCGAGCGCCTCGATGACGTTGAAGCCGCCGAGATCCCTTCCGAAATTGCTTTCCAACCCCCATATCCCGGCGATGATGCTGGAGGGAACGCCGTATTCGCGCTGAGCGGCGCGGAAGGTCTTGCGATGCTGGCGCAGAAGCTCTCGACCGCGTTTCACACGCCCGTCGGAGACGGCGCTGTCCATGTAGTCCCAAATTGCGCGATTGAATTCGGGCTGATTCTCATTGAGCTCGATGACACGCTGATTGAGCTTCACATTGCGGAACGCTTCGTCGAACGTCTTGGCCGAGATGCCTTGTGCCAGCGCCTCGACGCGAAACGCCGCGATCCACGCCTCGAACTCGGGCGGTCGAGCGGGGGTGTCGGAAACGGGTTGTGCCGTTCGTGTGCCGGCCGGCGGGGGATCGGCAAGCGCGACGCCGACGCAGAGCACGCAACTGGCCAGCACCAAAGCCATGGCGCGGGCTCCCAAAGCGAGAGCGGTAAGGTACTGACGGATCATGTGTTCTCGGATCGCACGCGGGGAAGGGCAAAGGCAAGGGATGAGCATCACAACTGTGGTGCTCGGCGTTGACAAGCGGTAAAGGCCGCCCCTATGGTCCGCCCCTTATTTTTCCCGGCCTTTTTGGGACAGTCTGTCACGAGATCGAAATGAAAATCCGCAATTCCCTGAAGTCGCTCAAAGCCCGTGACAAGGACTGCCGCGTCGTTCGCCGCAAGGGCCGGGTCTACGTCATCAACAAGAAGAACCCCCGCTTCAAAGCGCGCCAGGGCTAACCGGAGCGCTTTGCCGATCCGGCTGGCACTCGCCAGGCCATCTGCCCGATACTCGGGCGGGTGAGCGCAAGCGGGTGATTTGCCGTGCACATGCCGGAACCGAACAAGGACGTGCTGAGGCGGCGCCCGGCGATCGTCGAGCAGTTGCGCCGGTTGGTGCCGGACGGTGTCGTTGCCGACCAGGACGCGCTCGCTGCCTATGATTGCGACGCGCTGACCGCCTACCGCCAGAAACCGCTCGCGGTCGTCTTGCCACGCAGCGCCGACGAGGTCAGCGCGGTCCTGGCATTCTGTCATCGCGAGCAGGTGCGCGTCGTGCCGCGGGGCGCCGGAACGTCGCTGTCGGGAGGCGCCTTCCCCCTGGCCGACGGAATTCTGCTCGGGTTGTCGCGCATGAGCCGGATTCTTGAAATCGATCTTGAGAATCGCTGTGCCGTGGTCGAGCCGGGCGTCACCAACCTCGCCATCACGAAGGCCGTTGAGGCCCAGGATTTTTATTACGCTCCCGATCCTTCGAGCCAAGTCGCCTGCTCGATCGGCGGCAATGTCGCGGAGAACTCCGGCGGCATTCACTGTCTCAAATACGGACTGACGACGAACAATCTTCTAGGCGTCGAGCTGGCGCTGATCGGGGGCGAGCGGATTCGCCTCGGCGGCAAAGCGATGGAAGCCGGCGGGCTCGATCTCATTGGGCTCGTCACCGGATCGGAGGGTTTGCTCGGCGTCGTGACCGAGGTGACGGTGCGCCTTCTGCCGAAGCCGGAGATTGCGCGCGCGTCGCTCGCTGGTTTTCCGTCCATCGAAGAAGCGGGCCGGTGCGTCTCCTCGATCATTGCGTCAGGTCTGATCCCGGCCGCGATGGAGATCATGGATCGCTTCGCCATGGACGCCGTCGAGACCTATTGCGCGCCGGGCTATCCGCGCGACGCGGCCGCGATGCTGATCGTCGAACTCGACGGCGTCGCCGTCGACGTGGCGAGCGCGCTTCGTCGCGTCGAAGAGATTGCGCGCGCGAACGGCGCGATCTCCTTTTCGACAAGCAACAGCGAAGCGGAGCGGGCGCGCATTTGGTTGGGCCGCAAGGCTGCGTTTGCCGCCGCCGGCCGCATCGCGCCCGATATGCTGTGCATGGACGGTACGATCCCGCGCCGCGAATTGCCGCGCGTGCTGAGCCGCATCCGCGAGATGGCAAAGCACTATGACCTGCCGGTGGCGAACGTGTTTCACGCGGGCGACGGCAATCTGCATCCGCTCATCATGTTCGACGTGATGAGGGAGGGGGACCTCGAGAAGGCCGAAAAATTCGGCGCCGACATCCTGAAGCTTTGCGTCGAGGCGGGCGGCGTGTTGACCGGCGAGCACGGCGTCGGAATCGAGAAGCGCGACTTGATGCCATTGATGTTCGCGCCCGAGGATCTGGCCCAGCAAGAGCGCATCAAATGCGCGTTCGATCCGGATGCGTTGCTCAACCCAGGCAAGGTCTTTCCCTCGCTTTCGGCCTGCGTCGAGGGCGGGGCAATGCACGTGCACAAAGGCCGCTTGCCGTTTCCCAATTTGCCGCGTCTCTAGACGATGGAGGTCTTCGAGCCCGCGAACGAGGCGGACGCGGCGGCGATCGTTTCCGATGCTGCCGTGCGCGGTCGGACGCTGGCAATCGAGGGCCTTGGATCGAAGCGCGGTCTGGGGCGGCCGATGGAGACCACGGGCGTTCTGAAGCTCGCGGCTCTCAGCGGGATCATCGTCTACGAGCCGGACGAGTTGGTCATCACCTTGCGCGCGGGTACGAAGCTGCGCGACGTGGAAGCGGCGCTTGCCGAAAAGAATCAATGTCTAGCGTTCGAGCCGGCGAGCTGGTCGTTCGACGCTGCCGCCGAAGCAACGATAGGCGGTACGGTCGCGGCGGGCGTCGCTGGAACGCGCCGCGTGGTGCTCGGCGGGGCGCGCGATCATCTGATCGGCTTTCGCGCGATCAACGGCCAAGGCGATGTGTTCAAAGCCGGCGGGCGCGTGGTGAAAAACGTGACGGGCTACGATCTGCCGAAATTGGCGGCGGGATCGTTCGGGACTTTGTTCGCGATGACCGAGCTGACGTTGCGCTGCTACCCGCGCACCGAAGTTCCGACATCGCTCGTCGTGCGCGATCTCAGCGTCGCGCAAGGCTGCGCATTGCTGCGCAAAGCCGCCGGCTCGGCTTGGGAGGCGACCGGGCTTTGCCATTTGCCGCGAACGGCGCTCGATAGACTTGGCACGCAATCCGATGCCGCCCAATCTCTGACGGTGATCAGGTTCGAGGGAAGCGCGGAAAGCATGGCGGCGCGGGCCAAGGGATTTGCACAAGCGCTGGCGCCGGACGCCAGTATCGCGGCGGACGATTGGTCACGCCGCCTGTGGAGCGAGCTCGCGCAACTCAAACCGTTCTGGAATACCGAGAGTTTGTGGCGCGTCAGCGTGCCGCCGGCCGCGGCAGCGCGTGCGCTTCAATTGCTGCGGCCTGAGTGCTTTATCGTGGATTGGGCGGGCGGTTTGTTGTGGGTCGAGTACGGCGCGGCTTTGCGAACCGCGGAGGAGGTGCATGCGACCGTGCTCGATCTCGGCGGACACGCCATGCTGTTCCGCGGCAGCGACGAGATGCGCCGCACCGCCGCTGTTTTTGCGCCGCGCGATGAAGCGACGATGGCGCTGACCCGCCGCGTCAAGCAGGCGTTCGATCCAGCAGGGGTCTTCAATCCCGGCCGCATGTACGCCGGGATTTGAGTCATGCGCACCAATTTTTCGGCAACTCAACTCAACGATCCGGCCCTCGCCGCGGCCGAACATGAATTGCGGGCTTGCGTCCATTGCGGCATTTGCACCGCCACTTGTCCGACCTATGTGCTGCTTGGCGATGAACTCGACGGTCCGCGCGGGCGCATTCAATTGATCCAAGGGATGCTGGAGAGCGGTGCGGCGCCGAGCGCGAAGGTGGTCACGCATATCGACCGCTGCTTGTCGTGCATGGCGTGCGTCAGCGCGTGCCCTTCCGGCGTCAACTACCCGCGCCTGATCGACGAAGCACGCGCGCATATCGAGGAGACCTATAGGCGGCCTTGGCGAGATGTCCTGCTTCGACGCGCGCTTGGGTTCGTCCTGCCGCGGCGATGGCTTTTGCGATGGGCGCTCACGACGGCGCGGGTAGCGGCGCGTTTCTCGTGGCTTGTTCCCGAGCCGGCGCAGGCCGCGTTGATCGTCGCCAACGGTTTGCCGCGACCGGCGCCGGCAAAGCATTTTGCGAAAACCGTTGCGGCGCAGGGCGTTCAAGAACGCCGCATCGCGTTGCATGCCGGCTGTGTCCAAGAAGTCATCGCGCCCAGCATTACAGCGGCCGCGATCCGCGTGCTGACGCGGTTCGGCGCGCAGGTCACGATCGTCGAAGGATCGGGCTGCTGCGGCTCGCTCAACCATCATTTGGGCGAGACAGCTGCCTTTGCGCGCCACGCCAACGCTCTCATCAAGGACATTGGCGACGCCCCCTTTGACGCGATCGCGACGACGGCATCGGGATGCGGTGCGACCGTGCGCGACTACGGCTTCTTGCTGAAGGGCTCGAAGGTCGCAGCCCAGGCGAGTGAAATCGGCGCGAAGGTGCGTGATATCTGCGATGTGCTCCTGGATCTGCCGCTTGCTTCGCCGCATTCCGTGCCGAAGCTGCGCGTCGCTTATCATGCGGCATGCTCTCTGACACACGGCATGCGCCAGGATGCAGCTGCGAGTTCGATATTGACGAAGCTCGGGTTCGACGTCGTCACGCCCAGCGACACCCAGTGCTGCGGTTCGGCGGGCGTCTACAACGTTCTGCAACCGGCTATCGCAGACGAATTGCAGGCGCGCAAGGCGCAAGCGCTCGCCGCCTTGAATGCCGACGTCATCGTCACCGGCAATATCGGATGCTTGATGCAGATCGCGAGTGCAGTGCGCACGCCGGTCGTGCATGTCGTGGAGCTGATCGACTGGGCGACGGGCGGGCCTCAGCCAGAAGCGCTGCGCATGCGGCTCAGCGTTTGAGAAATTGCAAAATCCGCTCGGCCGTTTTTCGCCCCGACTCGTAAGCGCCTTCGACCGACTGACAGCGCGCGCCGCCTTGCGCCTCTCCGGCGAAGAACACGCGCTCGGCGGTTGGCGTGTCGAGTTTGGCGCGCGCCGCCGTCGCGCCAGGCTTGGCTGCGGCGTAAGCGCCAAGCGTGTAAGGGCTCGTACCCCAATCGGTGACCACGCCCCTTCGATAACCCTTGTCGGCGTTCTTGCCGAGTAACATGCGCAATCGATCGCGCGCGAAATCGATGCCGACGGACGGCGGCTGGGTCGACAGATCCCACGCGAGCGAGCCGCCGACCGAACAAATCACCAGCGGCAAACCCATTGGACGCACCAAGAAAGAATGCCCGCGCTCGCCTTGGACCTGCGGCACGACCACGGCGTTGGCAGGGAAGGCAAGAGCCGGCGAGCCTTCGGCAAACAGCAGTGCGCTCTTTGTCAGCAAGCCCATCGGCAAGCCGTTCAGCGCCGTTTGCATCCCTGCGTCGAGCGGCGGATCAAAGACGATGCCGCCCGCGGCAAGGACGCCGGTTGACACGGTCACGAGGGCCGCATGCGCTCGCAATGTACCGCGCCCCGTTTCGAGCGCGACGCCGTTGCCGGCGACGCTGATGCGACTGACGCGAGCGTTTGCGAAGACCGGCAGACCCTCGGCCAAACGTCCGACCAGCGTTCCGTAACCCTGGCGAACACCGGCGTTGGGTTCTTTGTCTTCGCGGTCGTGCCAGTCTTGAACCGACATCGCTTCGAGATCGACACCCACATCGAGCGGGCCGATGGCGGCGGCGGCGGTGGGAAGCCATGCAGCGATTGCGGGCGCAAGGTCGGTCGGCATCGCGGCGCTTGCGGGCATGTCGTCGCTCTCATGGGCGGCGACGCCGATCGCTTCGCCCAAAGCTTCGTAGGCGCGATCGTAGTTCTCGGTTTCCGATGCGCTTGCACGCATGCCGTTGAGGTAGAGGATTTCCTGCGGCTCGTCGGTGACTAACTCGAAGCCATGGTAGCGGGCCAGGCCCGACATCACGTTGTCATCGGCACCATGGATCCAGGCGGCGCCGCGATCGAAGGGAACCCCAAACGTTGCGATGTCGGTGAAGGCGCGCCCACCGATGCGCGGCGACGCTTCGAGCACGGTCACGCTGCGGCCACCGGCGATGAGGACGCGCGCGGCGGCAAGGCCGGCGACGCCCGCGCCGACCACCACGACGTCGGGATTTTGCGTCGGCGCAGCGTTAATGGGGCGGGCGACCGCGGCAGCGGCCGCGAGTCCCAAAACGTGACGGCGCGAAAGCGGATGATTCATGAAACGAGTCTTGGCCAAATCCCCTCGCCAGCCTAGCATGGCCCGCATGCGTATCAGCGGTGCGTTTCTGACCTTCGTTCTCTTGCTAGCGGCGGGTCCGGCATTCGCCGACCAATCCGATCCGCGCCTCGATCGCCTCTTCCAGCAATTGGCAAAGGCGACGACGCCACCCGAGGCGCAAGGTGTCGAGCGCGAGATCGCAACGCTGTGGCTGCGCTCTGGCAGCGACACGGTCGACGTGTTGATGACGCGAGCCCAGCAATCGGTCGAAGCACAGGATGCGGCGACGGCGAAGAAATTGCTGGACGCCGTGACGGAAATGAAGCCGGGTTATGCCGAGGTTTGGTATGAGCGCGCCGCGCTCCTGGTCGCGATGGACAGTCCGCAAGAAGCAGCACCCGATTTGCAGAAAGCGATCGAACTCGAGCCGCGGCACTTCCAAGCGTTGGCGCTTGCCGGAAAGATCGCCGAAGACTCAGGCGACAAGCGTACGGCGCTCGCGACTTATCGCCGAGCCGTTGCGGTCAACCCTCAGCTCGAGGCGATCAAGCGCAAAATCTCGGCGCTCGCGGCCGAGGTCGAAGGCAAAGATATTTAATTCACCGCTCCGGCGGATCGTCCGACAAAGGCGACGCGCAGGAGATTGGTCGCGCCGGGCGTACCAAGCGGAACGCCCGCGGTGACGACGATGCGTTGGCCGGCGGTGGCGAAGCCTTCGCGAAAGGCAATGCGGCAGGCGCGATCGACCATATCCTCGAAATCATGCGCGTCTTCGGTGACGACGCAATGCAATCCCCAAGCGATGGCGAGGCGCCTGCCGGTGGCGGCGATGGGCGTGAGGGCGATGATCGGCGCGCTCGGCCGCTCGCGCGCCGCACGCAAACCCGTCGAGCCCGAACCGGTCCAACAGACGATTGCCGCGGCCTTCACAGTCCGGGCGACTTGACGCGACGCGGCGGTGATCGCGTCAGGCGTCGTCCCTTCGGGGTCCGTGCGCTGGATGTCGATGAGCATGCGGTATTGCGGATCGGCTTCGATCGAGCGGGCGATGCGATCCATCATTTCGACCGCCTCGATCGGATATTTGCCGGAGGCGGATTCGGCCGAGAGCATGACGGCGTCGGCGCCATCGAATACGGCGGTCGCGACATCGGACACCTCCGCGCGCGTCGGCACAGGACTTGTGATCATCGATTCGAGCATCTGCGTCGCGACGACCACGGGTTTGCCCGCGCCCCGCGCGGCACGTGTGATCTGCTTCTGACGGCCGGGCACCTGTTCGAGGGGCAGTTCGACGCCCAGATCGCCGCGCGCGACCATCAAGGCATCCGAAAGCTCGATGATTTCGTCGAGACGCTCGAAGGCCGCGGGCTTTTCGATCTTGGCGAGAACACCGGCGCGACCGGCGACGATCTTGCGGGCCTCGGCGACGTCTTCCGGGCGCTGCACGAACGAGAGCGCAATCCAATCGACGCCGAGTTCGAGCGCGCGATCGAGATCGGCGCGGTCCTTGGCCGACAGCGCCGCGATCGGCAGTAGCACGTCGGGTACGTTGACGCCTTTGCGATCGGTCAGCCGGCCGCCGAGTTCAACACGGGCGGTCACATAATCCGCCGCGACCTCTTCAATGCGCAGGCGAAGCTTGCCGTCGTCGACCAACAATTGGCCGCCGGATTTCAGGACGGCGAAAACTTCCTTGTGCGGCAGGCTCAGATGGGTCGCGTCCCCCGGCGCCGGATCAAGACCGATGCGCACGACCGAACCGGCGATGAGATCGGTCGCGCCGCCCGCCACCGCGCCGATACGAAGCTTGGGGCCTTGCAGATCGGCAAGAATGCCGATGGGCCTGTCCAGTTCCGCCTCGATCGCGCGGATCGATTGGACGAATGAGGCGAGGCCGGCGTGATCGGTATGGCTCATGTTGATGCGGAAGACGTCGGCGCCAGCTTCGAAGAGGCGGCGGATCATGTTCGGCTCGCGCGAGGCCGGGCCCAAGGTCGCAAGAATCTTTACGTTACGGCGGCGACGCATCGGGATCTCGCTTTGTCTTTTGTCTCAATCGGAGAGGTTATGCGTCCAGTTCGGATAGTCGCCGGTGTCGATTTCGAAGAAGCCAGCCTGACCAAACCCGCGTTCGCTGCAAAGCTTGCGGCCCTTGATCGTGAAGTTGTCATGCGAAACGCAGAAGAAAAAGCGATTGCTGTCCCAGGCACCATCCTCCCCCACCTGAACGCCGCGCAGGTAGTAGTAGCGCGCAGTGAGGGGACCTTGGATGATGTCGGCGCATGATTTGGCCGGCACTTTCCACCATCCCTCGCTGCTCCAATCCTTGCCGTCATACCGCCCCAACGCCAGCAGAGCGGCAATCTCCGTCTTATTGCAAATCCGCAAGTTGGCTTCGGCCGGCGTCGACATCGATTGCGACATGAACAACGCCAGTGGCGCGACCGCGAAGGCGAAAGACTTCATTTTCACTGTGACGTAAGAGCGAGAATCGCTACGCATGCACAATACTTCGACACCCGCCGGTCGCGTCAATCACCGGGCATCATCAGGATGGCGCGAAAGTCGTTGACATTCGTGCGCGTCGGGCCGGTTACGACCGCTTGATCGAGCTTGTCGAAGAAGGTTCCAGCATCATTGTCGTGTTCCGCAGCGACAGCATCTAGTCCAAGCGCATGGGCGCGCGCCAGCGTACTGGAATCAATCCATGCCCCGGCCACGTCGTCGCTGCCGTCGATGCCGTCGGTGTCGCAAGCGAGCGCCCAAACGTTGGGCATGCCGTCGAGCGCCTGCGCCAGCGCCAGGAGGTATTGGCGATTGGGACCGCCGCGCCCGGTGCCTTTGACGGCGACGGTCAACTCGCCGCCCGACAGGAAAAGCAGCGGCTTCGTCGGTGGCGCGGCGCTGCGAACAATCTCTGCGTGGCTTTGCGCCACGTGGCGGGCATCGCCCTCGATGTCGACTCCCAAGATGCGAATTTCGAAGCCCAGGCGATGGGCTTCGTCGCTCGCGGCAGCGACGGCATCGGCGGCGCGCGCAATGATGCGCGCCTCGCTGGTCGCAAGACGGGGGTCGCCGAGTTTCATCGACTCATGGGCTGTGCTGTTCAAGACCGAGGCAATGCTCCACGGCGTCGCGATATCGTAGCGCGAGAGAATGCGCTTGGCATCGTTCTGAGTCGTCGGATCGGCGACGGTCGGACCGGAGGCAAGGACAGAAACATCATCGCCTGGCACGTCGGAGATCGCGAGCGTGAGGACGCGTGCAGGATACGCCGCCGCGGCAAGGCGCCCTCCTTTGATCGCGGAGAGGTGTTTGCGCACGCAATTGATCTCGCCGATCGAGGCGCCTGAGAGAACGAGGGCGCGTGTCAGAGATTGTTTCTCGGCAAGCGAGACCGGTGCGATGGGCGCGCTCCACAAGGCCGAACCTCCGCCCGAGAGAAGCACCAACGCGAGATCGCTCGGCGTCAATGCCTCTGCGAAGGCGAGCGCCCGCTGGGCGGCTTGCGCGCCGGCCGCGTCGGGAAGAGGGTGGCCCGCCTCAACGACTTCGATGTGACGCGTGGGTGCGCCATGGCCGTAGCGTGTGACGATCAAACCTTCGAGCGGTGCGCCCCATGCATCTTCGACTGCAGCTGCCATGGCGGCGGAAGCTTTGCCGGCGCCGAGCACCACGACGCGACCTTTCGGGCGTTCGGGCAAGACTTTTGGTACCACGCGCGATGGATGGCAAGCAGCCACCGCAGCATCGAAGAGGCGGCGCAAGATTTGCGGGGGCTCGTTTCGATTCATGTCCCCAGTTGTCTCCCAACTTGCTGTGACAGTGCTATGTCGAGCGTCTTATTCTAGTCCAAGTCGCGTCGTTGGGGGCCCTTGCGAATGAAGCAAGCCGCATATCGTTCGCTCGAAAAGGGGAGCGCTCAGGAGTCTTCGCTGATTTTTGTCTGCGATCACGCGTCCAATACCTTGCCGTCCGCGTATGGATCGCTGGGCCTTGGGCCCGACGCTTTCGAACGCCATATTGCTTATGACATCGGCGCGGCCGACGTCACGCGAGCACTGGCGGACGTGTTCGGCGCACCGGCGATTTTGGGTCCCCATTCGCGCTTGCTCATCGATCTCAATCGCGGTCCCGACGACCCGACGCTGGTGATGAAACTTTCCGACGGCGCGATTATTCCCGGCAACGCGACGGCGGACGCTGCGGAGATCGTGAAACGCTCGAACCACTATTACCGGCCATACCATGACAGCATCGAAGCCGAAGTTGAGCGTGTGCGCGGCAGCGGCAAGGTGCCGGTGCTGATTTCGATTCACAGCTTCACGCCCGAGTGGCGTGGGTGGAAACGGCCTTGGCACGTCGGCATCTTGTGGAGCGACAAGGACCCGCGGTTGGCGCAATTCATGCTCGAACGGCTCGGCCGCGAGAGCGGTCTGACAGTCGGCGACAACCAACCGTATTCCGGCGAACTCGATGGCGATTGCATGGATCAGCATGCCGTGGCTCACGGCTTTGCGCATGTTTTGATCGAGTTGCGGCAGGATTTGGTGGACAATTCGGCGAAAGCGCAACAATGGGCGGCGCGACTTGCGCCGATCTTGCAGGAGGCGCTCGCGACCCTAGATTTACGAGCACTCTTGAAAGGATAATCGATGGACGAAAAGCTTCGAAGCGAAATCGAGGCCACCGTGTTTCGCCGTCTGGTTGAGCATCTGAGGGTGCGGAACGATGTGCAAAACATCGACCTGATGAATTTGGCCGGCTTTTGCCGCAACTGCTTGGGCGATTGGTTCAAGGACGCGGCGCAGGCCCACGGCATCGACATGGCGAAAGACGATGGGCGCGCTCAAATTTACGGCATGCCTTACGCCGAGTGGAAAGAGCGTTATCAAAAAGAAGCCTCAGCGCAACAAAAATCATCGTTCGAAAAAGCCCACAAGAATCACGAGTGAGGCGCGTTGCGCGGCGCAAGGGGCGCGGCTAATGTCGCCGCCCTCTCCCCTCGTTTCAAATTTCCAGCACCAGGTGTTCGCCCATGGCTAAGCCGAATTTTGCCAAGGATCAATTGCGTTCTCTCGTCGAGCGCGTTGAACGGCTCGAGGAAGAAAAGACCGCACTGACCGGCGACATCCGCGAAGTTTACGCGGAAGCCAAAGGCCACGGCTTCGACACGAAGATCGTGCGCCAAGTGGTGCGCTTGCGGAAATTGGATTCAACCGAGCGCGAAGAGCGAGATGCGCTGCTCGATCTTTATATGTCGGCGCTCGGGATGGTGAACTAGAGCGTAGAGCGAAATCGGATCAACTGGAATTCGCGACGGGGACGCCCGGAGTAGGGGGCACTCCTGGCGTTGGTCATGTTTTGTCCATGGGGCAGCCTTTGGCCCTAATCGCTCATAGCGACATTCACGCCGGTAGAAGCAGGCGCTTAACGCCTTTTTTGTTTTCTGTGGCGTCGCCGCGACACACGGTCCGGCGGGGTTCGCCGCGTAGGCTAGGTCGCTACGAACCGTCAAGTGACTCACTGCGGCTCAAATGCGAAGCCAATCGCGCAAAGTGATCTTCAGGCCCTCAAGGCTCACGAGAACAAGTGCGCCGGCGCCGGCCGCCAATACGAGACAGTTCACGGGCAACGCTTCAAAGTGAAAGAGGGTGAGGGCGAAAGGCCACCAGAGAGTTGCGCCAAGCATGGCCATGACCGCGAAGAGTACGACAACCAATGCTCGATTGGGCCGGCGTAGCGCGGTCGCCAATGATGCGCTGAACGAGCGGTTGACCAGGATCAGGCTAATGGTCATCAACACCAGCGATAAGAATACCAAAGCCCGCACTTGCGCTTCGAGCATGCCTTGGCGCGGCGCAACGATAAGAATCGCGGTTGCGAGAGCTGAAGCCAAGGTACCTTGCAGCAAACTCCAGAAAATCAGCTTGCCCGAGAACAACGCCGCGCGCGGCGAACGCGGCGGTCGGCGCATCACGTTCTCCTCCTCGCTTTCGGCTTCAAATACCAGCGAGCACACCGGGTCTATGATCATCTCCAGGAAGGCGATGTGTATCGGACCGAACAAAATCGGTAGACCGAACAATAGAGGCAACAGCGCCAATACCGCGATCGGCACGTGCACCGCAAAGACGAATCCCATGGCCTTACGCAGATTGTCGTAAATCCGGCGCCCCAGCCTTATTGCCTTGACGATCGAACCGAAGTCGTCGTCGAGCAGGACCATCGAAGAGGCTTCGCGCGCCACGTCCGTGCCGCGTCCGCCCATTGCAATGCCGATGTGCGCCGCCTTCAGCGATGGCGCATCGTTGACACCGTCGCCCGTCATGGCCACGATCTCGTCGTTCGCCTTTAGCGCGTTGACGATGCGCAGCTTTTGGGCCGGCAGGATGCGGGCGAACACCATGGTGCTGCGAACGCACGCGGCCAATGCCGTGTCGCTCATCTGCTCGAGTTCTTGCCCTGTCACGACCACCCCAGCGTCGATCCCGGCTTGCCGTGCGATAGCGCGCGCGGTTGCGGGATAATCGCCGGTGATCATTACAACCTTGATACCGGCCGACCGGCATTCGTTGACGGCAGCGTGCACGCTCGCGCGCAACGGATCGGCGAGCCCGACAAGGCCCAGCAATTCGAATGCGAAATCGGTCTGCTGTTCCGGCAATTCCTTACCGGCGAACCTTGCGCGCGCAACGCCCAGTACACGCAAGCCCTCGTCTGCCATGACGTCGATCGCATGCGTCAGCGCGCTCCGTTCGGTTGCGCTGCAGCGGCAGAGATCGGCGATGGCTTCCGGCGCGCCTTTGGCCGCTATCATGAATGCGCCGTCGCCGTCGGCCCCGCGCCAAACATTAGACATCGCCAGCAAATCGGGCCGCAGGCCGAATGCGCGCACGAGCTGCCAATCGGTGCCAGGCAAATAGTCGTTCGCCGCCGCCTGAGTACGACCGAGAGCATAAAACGCCTTTTCCATCGGATCGGTGGGCTCGCGGGCGCTGGCCAGAATTCCGGCCCTAAGCAATTCGCCGAACGGTTCGGACAGGATCGCGCCGTCTGCCTCGCGCGGCCGCAAATAGTCGCCGCTCAACAGGCGCAACTCGCCGATCGACATGCGATTCTCGGTCAACGTGCCGGTCTTGTCCGTGCAGAGAACCGTTGCCGACCCCAACGTTTCGATCGACGCGGCGCGCCGCGTTAGCACGCGCGCCTGCGAGATGCGCCAAGCCCCCATCGCCATAAAGACTGTAAGCACGACCGGGAATTCTTCCGGCAGCATCGCCATGCCGAGCGCAATTCCGGCGAGCACAGCATCGAGCCAGCCTCCACGCAAAAGGCCGTATAGCAGAACGACAACGACACTTACGCCGCCACCGACCATCGCGAACAGCCGAACGAGTCGGCGTGTCTCGACTTGCAAGCGCGGCGGCTCGCTGTCCACCGTGCTGAGCGACTGTCCGATCTTGCCGATCTCGCTTTGACCGCCAGTCCCCGTCACCTCTCCTGTTCCTGACCCGCGTACGATCATCGAACCGGAATACACGTTTGGCTGGTCGTCGCCGCCTGGACGCTGCGGTCCGGTCGTAGTGCCCGGGCCGGCGGCCTTGCGCACCGGCACGGACTCGCCCGTTAACAGCGATTCGTCCGCCTGCAAGTCGTGACACGCGATGAGAACGGCGTCCGCCGGCACGCGGTCGCCTTCAGCGAGTACGATTACGTCGCCGCGCACAACCTCTCGCCCGGCAATGCGCTTGCGAACGCCGTCCCGGATGACCAGTGCGCGTGGGCTCGTCAAATCGCGCAGGGCTTCTAGCACGCGCTCGGTCCGCGTTTCTTGCACTACCGTGATCACGACCGAGAGCGAAGCAAACGCGGTCAGAATCAACGCTTCCTTTAGATCGCCGAGCAAAAAATAAATCCCGCCGCCACCGAGCAGCAGCACGAGCATTGGCTCGCGCAGGACTTCCGCCACGATACGAAGCGGCGTCCGCCGCTCGGCCTTAGGCAGGTCATTGTATCCTTCGAGCTTTAACCGAACCTGCGCTTCGCTTTCGCTCAGCCCGCGCGCCGATGGTTCTTGAGCAGTGACGGCAGCCATTTTCCGGAAATTTGCCCCTTAGCCGGCTGGCCGAGTTGGCACATGGCCGCTCGCATCGCGTGAATGATCGTTGAGAAGCCGCAATGCCGGATTGATTTGGCTCAAGGTGGGGGCCAGCGAATGCTGTGAGGTTGATTGTTCGGATGGCAGGGGTAGCGTCATGTTCAAATCGATCCTTGTTCCCATTGACATCGCCCATCGCAGTAGCTGGCAATTTGCGCTTCCTCAAGCGATCGAACTTGGAACGGCAGGAAAGACAAAGTTGACCGTGGTCACCGTCGTGCGCGAGTTGAAAGCGATGTTCGAAGGCGTGCGCTTCGAGTTTCAACTCGAGCGCATGATGTCGGACGCGCGCGCGAAATTGGCGCAGATCGTTGCAGAGTTCGACGCCAACGGCATTGCGGCGGATCAGAATATTCTCTTCGGCAGTATCAGCGCGGAAATTTGCAAAGCTGCCAAGGACGTGGGTGCAGACCTTATAGTTATGGCATCCCATCGGCCTGAGATGCGCGACTATCTTGTTGGCCCGAACGCAGCCTACGTCGCGCAGAATGTGTCATGCTCTGTATTGGTGCTTCGCCGGTTCGAATAGCGGTACCGATAGCGCGAGTTCTGCCGTCATCATCGCGATAAAGACTGGCCCTGCGGAGGTCATCGCGACGAAGGTGACGGGGGATGAGGGAGCAGACCAGCCTTGCCGGGAATTCAGTGTGCGTTGTTCAAGATATGTAGTGGCGAGGGAGACCGCGCGGGCAACGCTTTCGTCGCCAGCGCGGCCTTGAAGTTGACGAACTCCAATTTCATTTCGCGTGCATCTTCCCCACTTGTGATTGCGTCGCCTTCCGTCAATGTTTTCTCCAGGCGCGCCGCAAGCTTGGATAGCGAGACCGCGCCGACCATGGCACTGGCGCTCTTGAGCGAGTGCGCGATGCGGATGGCCTCGGCGTGGCTGTTTGTATTGCCCGCGAGCTTCGCCAATTTGTCGAGCTTGTCCGCCGTGTCGGCAAGATAGGTGTCGATCAACAGGCGCAGCATCTCATCGCCCGCGTCCGCCTGGAAGCGCTGGATCGTGGACCAATCGAGGGCCGCCTCGCGGCTCGCATCGCTGACGGCCTCTACGACCGGCGTCGCGAAGCGGCTCTGCCCGGTGAGAGCATCGCCAAGCGCGATCAAGAGTTCATCTTTGCGGAACGGTTTGCTGACATGGGCATTCATGCCGGCGTTCAGACATTGTTCGATGTCGTGCGCAAACGCGTTTGCCGTCAGCGCCACGATCGGCACGCGTGCCGCCGGACCATTGAGAGCGCGGATCGCCCGCGTCGCGCTGAGCCCGTCCATCTCCGGCATCTGCATGTCCATCAGCACGACATCATAGCGTCTGTGCCGCACCGCATCGACCGCTTCAAGACCGTTGCTTACAACATCGGGCGTGACGCTCAATTTCGCCAACATCAGCCCGACCACCAACTGATTGGTGACGTTGTCTTCCGCGACCAGGAGGCGCAGCGGCCGGCCCAAGGCTGCGATTGCCGCGAGTGCCGCGTCGATTCGCGAGGGATTGATTTTCTGTCTCGAGCGCGTCGCTTCCTCTTCGGTGGAGAGCGAGACCGGGAGTTCGAACCAAAAGGTCGAACCTTTGCCGGCCTTGCTATCAACGCCGATCGTGCCGCCCATCCGCTTCGTGAGTTTCTTTGAGATCGCGAGCCCCAGTCCCGTGCCGCCGAACCGGCGCGACATCGAGGCGTCGGTCTGGCTGAAGCTCTGGAATAGGCGGCCGAGCCGGTCGGCGGGAATGCCGATGCCGGTGTCGACCACTTCGAAGCGCAGGTGAGCGCGGTTTTCACTCTCGGGTTTTGCGCCGACCCTGAGTGTGACCGACCCGCGCTCCGTGAACTTGACCGCATTGCCGAGCAGGTTGAGCAGAATTTGGCGAATGCGTCCGGGATCTGCGAGCACGAACTGCGGCACCGCGTCGTCGATCTCGACCCGAAGGTCGATCTCCTTGGCCGTGGTCCGCGGCGCTACAATCTCTCTCGTGCTGGTCAGCAACTCATAGATATCAAAGGTGACGAGTTCCAGCTCGACGGCGTCGGCCTCAAGCTTGGAGAAATCAAGCACGTCGTTGATGATGGTCAGCAAGCTTTCGGCGGATTCCCGGATCGTCGACGCGCTGCGCCGTTGTTCGGCGGTAAGTTCGGTATCGAGCAATACGCTTGTCATGCCCAAGACGCCGTTCATGGGCGTGCGAATCTCGTGGCTCATCATCGCCAGGAATTCCGATTTCGCGCGGTTGGCGGCTTCCGCGGCGTCGCGCGCATCGGCGAGCGCTTTTTCGGCCTCCTTGCGCGCCGTCATGTCGATCGACATTCCCTCCATGATCTCGGGCCTGCCGTTGGCGTCGAAGGCGGTCGTGCGTCCGGCCTCCAGCACCCATTTGAGCTGCCCGCTGGGAAGCACGATCCGGAACTCAATTTCGTAGGGCCGGTTGTCTCGCAGCGCCGTGTCGAGCGTACGCTTGTAGCGATCGACGTCGTCGGGATGCGTCAATTGTATCCCGATCGGCGGTTTGCCGATCAGCTCTGCCGCGTCGCGGCCGATGTGTTTTTTGATACCCGGGCTGTAGTACTCCATGATCGTGGGAGGACCCAGTCGCGTCCTGAACAAGACGCCGTCGATATTTGCCGCCAGACTGCTGAGGCGCTCCTCGCGCAGCCGCAACTCGTCGCGAAGCCGGCGCTGTTCCGTCACGTCGACGATGAAGCCGTCTATGTGGGTCGGAGCTCCCGCCGCATCGCGGTCGCTGACGCGTCCGCGCTCGAGGACCCATTTGACTTGGCCGTCCGGCATGTTCAGCCGGTACTCCGCCTCGTAGAGCTCGCCCGACAACGAAGCGGCGCCGACTTTCTGCAGGTAACCGGACGCGTCTTCCGTCCGCATGAGACGGATCGTGGGCGAACGCCGGCCGATGACGTCGTCCGGCTCACGATTCCACAGTTTTGTAGAGCCGGCGCTCACATATTCCATCGAGAGCCTGTCGTCGAGCCGCACGCGGAAAATCACGCCGTCGAAATTTGCCGCGATCGCCGCGAAGCGCCGCTCGCGCTGCTCCAGCTTTTCGCGCAGCGCATGCTGATCCGTGACGTCGAAGATCAAACCGTCCATGAATTGATAGGCGCCGTTGGCGTCGGGCTCCGAAGCGTATCCACGCTCCAACAGCCATCGCTCGGTTCCGTCCGCGCGCGTGATCTTGTATTCGAACTCGTAACAACCTTTGGCGCGAACCGCTTCGGCGACCGCGTTCGTGTAGGGCGCCAGGTCTTCCTTGCGCATCATGGCAAACGTTGCAGGCCGCTTTCCCGCGGCCTCGGCGGCGTCGATACCGAGAATGTCGTTTGCGCCCTCCGACATGAACTCCATGGTCACGGGGAAAGTCAGGCGCGCACGGAAGATGATGCCGTTGAGATTGGTCGCCAGCGATGCAAAACGCCGGTCGCGATCTGCAACGGTGGCATGGAGCTGTGCCGTGGTGGTGCGCAGGCCCTGATTGGCTTGCGAAAGCTCCTCCTCCATCAAACGCGAGGAGCGGTCCAACAACTTGCGATCGCGATCGAAAGACTCGTAAGTCTCGAGTACGAGCGCGCTCAACTTATCCGCGTCAAGCTCGCCGTTCGCTCGTCGAGCCTTCGCAAATTGCCGGGCGAGCAGCGAGTGCATCAGGCCCGTTCGCCGAAACTCGTGACCGTCATCGTCTGATTGTGCAGCTGACAGTCGCCGGTGACACGATGGGGAGCGATTTCGCCGTAGGAATAGAACCCGGAGAGCGCCACGTCGGGGCCAAATACGTCGCCGACGGCCTCGATTTCGTCGGCAACGCGTTGCCCCAGCAAGAGCTTGCGTCCGATACAACTGACGAGGATCGCAAAGCTCGGCGATTTGACGTTGGCGGCGGCAGCAGCGGCGGCAGCGCCCGCCGCCAATTCCAAATGTCCGCCCCTCATAAGACGTCCGACGTGACCTTGCGGAATGTCGCCGGCGAAAATCATCGATTGCTCGGCGTCGTCGATGCCGACGATGGTGCGAACCACCGCCGCGTCTTTGTCGGCGGGTGGCCTGACCGTCAGCGGAAACAACAGCGCCGATGACGGCAAGCGTTCGGCCTCGTCGCCCAGATAGTCGCGGTAGAGCTGCAAAGCCGGCCGCCCGTCCAGCTCAAACAGCACGTTCTCTCGTGCACGCGTGATCACACGCTCGGGGCCGAACGGCTGCCAGCCGCCGACGCTGCCGGTATTGGCGACGATGCGGCTTCCGTAGAAGCCGACAGCCGCGATAACGCCCGGCTCAGGCGAGACGTCGACGTCCACATAGGTTTTTTCAAAGCGCGGGCCATCTCCGGCCAATCCACCGCTGATGCCCACCGCGGCCGGTAAGACGCGGCGCAGTCCGTTGATCAGCGTGCTGCCGTTGACCATCGTTCCGTCGGAAAGAACGAAGACATGCCGAAGGTCCGAGAGCGGCAATTGTCTGGCCAGCGCCTCGCCGGCTGCTGCGGAATCACTGATTGATCCAACGCGCACGGAGGCGACGCGTACCGGCGTGTCGGCAAATTCCAATGCGGTGGCGATCACGCCGCCATCCAACACTTCACGGCCGACGATCTCGCCGCCGGTCGAACAGCCTACGACATGGGCAGCCTCGAACATTTTATGCAGCTCGCGCGAGGCCGCGCCGTCGCGCATTGCCTCGGGAGCGCCGAAATACAGAACGAGCTGCGGCCTAATGTCCGTCTGACCGCTCAACCGGGTCCAGCCGCCGTGATGATCGCATGAGTACTGTGCGATTCTCATATTTGCCTGCCTCTTCAGTTCGAGGATCAAGCTACTGGAAAGTCGCTTAGTTCGACTTAATTCGCGTGATTTCCGGATGGGCGACTCAAGCCCGCCTCGACGGGAGAATCGCAGAAGTTAAGAAGTGGGCAATCTTCTCAGAAACGCTCGCGCGGTTTTCGTGTCCGCGACATCGAATACCCACTCAACGGGGGCCCGGCGGCTGAAACACAAAGAGCCCTTGCGAATCGGCTTAACCGAATTGTTCCACTTTCCGACGCACATTCGAGGGGACACAACGGTGGTTAAGAAAATCTTGCAACACCACCTCGATGGGGAGACATCATTCATATGCATTATTGGGAACTGCCGGATCAAGCGCGCACGCTCCGTGGGCAGGCACTGCACCTTCTCGATCAGCATGAGATCGCGCCCACACCGCACAATTATGAACTCTGGTTCGCCTATGCGGCCGGTGAAGACCGGACGCTGATCGAGTCGCTCGACCGCGCCGCGCGTGACGGGCGTGCACGGGACGCTATCTTTGCCCGCGAGCTGCATGCCAAATATTTCGACAACGGCGGCACCGCAGAGGCTGCCGCCGTGGAGGAGCGGTTGCGCGAGGAGATGAAACGTCTGGCGGCCGTGCTCGATGCGACCGGCCAAGGCAGTTCGACCTTCGGCAAGACGCTTTCGACGGTGGCCGAGCAGCTGGACAACGGCATGACAGAGTCCGTGTTGACGGCGGTCGTTCAAGGGCTTGCCGTCGCGACCCGAGCGATGGAAACCAAGAACAAGGCCCTCGAAACGCAAATGACTGAATCGTGCAGCGAGATTGAAGCTCTGCGACAGTCGATGGACGCTATCAAGACACAAAGCTTGCTCGATCCGTTGACCGGGCTCGCCAACCGTCGTGCCTTCGACGAGCGCCTGGCGGAAGCCGCCGCGCAATCGCGAGACGAAAACACGCCGTTGAGCGTCTTCATCGCCGACATCGATCATTTCAAGCGCTTCAACGACACCTGGGGTCACGCGACCGGCGACAATGTGCTTCGCCTGGTTGCAAACTGCTTCAAGACGAACGTCAAGGGTCGCGATACCGCCGCGCGTTTCGGAGGCGAAGAGTTCATCGTCATCCTGCCCTGCACGCAATTGCCGAATGCGATAATCGTTGCCGAGCAGATTCGCACGGCGGTCGCTTCGAAAAAAATCGTCAAGAAATCCACGAATGAGAACTTGGGCAGCATCACGATTTCCGTCGGCGTCGCGCAATACGCGCCGGGCGAGGACACCGAGACGCTCATCGAGCGCGCGGATTCCTGTCTTTACGCGGCCAAGCGCAGCGGCAGAAATCGCGTCGTTTCCGAACAGCACGCGGACGGCGTTGCGGCAGCCTCCACCAAGGCACAGGCGTGACGCTTGCAGATTTGCTGAAAAACCGATGACGATCGTCGTCGCCTTCAAACCAAAGGCAATCTCGATCTATCCGGCGTACTAATCGATATTCAGCCGGTAAACTCGCTTGGCCGTGCCGCTGAAGAGTGCCGTCTTTTCGTCCGCCGAATACGCCTTCGCCAGGCGCTTGAACGCGTTCCACAGCGCGGTGTAGGTCGCTCCGAAGCGGTCCACCGGGAAGTTGCTCTCGAACATGCAGCGCCGAACGCCGAACGACTCTATGCAGGCCTCGACGTAGGGCTGCCATTGGGCGGCCAAGGTTTGCGATGTCTCATCGGGCCCGGCCATGTGTGCGCGCCAGCCACCGAACGGCATCGGCAATCCGCCGACCTTAACGTTCACGTTGGGACATGCGGCCAGCGTCTTGATATTTTGGCGCCAGATCGCAAAGCGTTCCTCGCGCTTGCCCTTGTAGCGTCCGATGCCGAGTGGCGTGCCGACATGGTCGAGCACGATGGTCGTGTCGGGGAACGCACGCGCCAGGTCGATCAGGTCCGGCAGCTGCGGCTCCAGCATCCACGCGTCGAACGACAGCCCGAGCTTCTGCAGATGTTTGAAGCCGTCGCGAAATTTCCGGTCGAGATAAAGCCCCGCGGCGGTCCTGCCCGCCAGCGGGCCCAGTACGTTGGGGTCGTCGTCATGCGCGGCGGAGTGGCGGATGCCGCGGAAGCGGCCGTGCCCCGCGGCGACATGGGCGCGCAACACATCCGCCGCCGCATCACCGATGCGAAGATCGACGTGTCCCACGATGCCCGCGCAGGCGCGCACCTCGCCGTAGATGCCGCTTGCGGTCATCGCCGCGATGCCGCCCACGAATTCCGTCTCGCCGACGCATTTGAGCGCGTCGGGGCCGTCGGCGCGATACATCGCGCCGCATTCCATATAGACCGTCGCGCGCAAATTGTGGCCGCAGGTCAGATCGGCGAGCAGCTCGTCCAACAGATAGCGCGGGATCTCGTGGATGATGTCCATGAAGCCGTGATCGGACGGCGGCAAGTTCTTGAGGATCGCGGTGGGCCTGTCCCACAGATGATGGTGCGGATCGATGATCGGAAGGCCGGGCTCGAGGATCTCTTCGCTCATGGTGGTCTCGTTCGGTTGCATATCGTTTGCGTGGTGCGTTTTTGTGGCACCAATCAGCGCATACCGGAAGGGAGTTTCGATGGCGGTTCCTTCGCGCTGGAAAGCGAGGCCACCGAAAACGTCGCGCCCGGTTGGCGAGCGCGCGAATGATATCGCTTCATCGAGCGTGAACCAGCCGGGTCGCGCCCGCTGCGCGTCCCCGCATGCGTGATGCCTGGCTGATGCTCCGGCGCCACAGATGTCCTAGTCGAATCGGTGCCACCGATTGTGTAGGCTTTGCGAAGAGTTTAGCGTCGATATTTCGATTTTCGTCGAATGGCGCGGTCCAGCCTAGTGGAGTTCTCATGCGCCGCGATCTGAGTAGGCGTGCCTTCGTCACGCTTGCGGGGCTTGGAGTCGCCGCGGCCTCGCTTCCGATCAATAGAGGCGCTGCCGTAGCGGCAGAGTCCGAGGGAACAATCTACGACGTCATCGTGGCCGGGGCCGGCGTCTCGGGCCTTGTCGCGGCGCGGGCGTTGCAGCGCGCCGGAAAATCGGTGCTCGTCATTGAGGCGCGCGATCGCGTCGGCGGGCGCACGTGGACAAAGGAGTCGAACGGACGGCGCTTCGATCTCGGCGGGCAATTTGTCGGCCCGACGCAAGATCGCGTCATCGCGCTCTGCAAGGAATTCGGCATCCGCATCACGCCGAGCGCAGTCGACGGCGACAGCCTGTTCGAGCGTGAGACGAACGTGCTGCGCTATCAAGGTGTTTTGCCCGACAAGGGCGTGTCGCGCGCCGACCTCACAGCGTTCGGCAAGACGGTCGAAGCGTTCGAGAAAATCGTGCAAGCGGTGGGTGCGATCGAGCCGTGGGCGCATCCGCAAGCCGCGTCGCTCGATGCGATCAGTTTCGGCGCGTGGTGCGCGGCGCGCACGAAGTCCAAGTTCGTGGCCGACTTCATGACGGTCGTGACGCGGGCGGTTTTGGGGCTCGATCCCGACGAGGTGTCGATGCTGGCCTTCGCTTACTATTCGGCGCAGGGCGACAGCTTCTCGACCTTGATCGGCACGAAGGGCGGCGCGCAGGACAGCTGGATCCGCGACGGCGCGCAAACGATCTCGCTCAAGCTCGCGGCCGAGATGAAGGATCGCGTGGTGCTGGACGTACCGCTGTTGCGCGTGTCGCAGACCGAGAGCGGCGTCGCCGTCGCCCACGGCCGCGGCCTGGCGAAGGCGCGTCAGTTCGTGCTCGCGATGCCACCGATGGCGGCGAACGCGGTTGCGTTTGAGCCGTGGTTGCCGGCCGAACGCGTCGAGCTTCAGTCGCGCATGCCTATGGGCGCTTACGCGAAGGTCGTCGCGGTCTATGACAAGCGCTTCTGGCAGGCGAAAGGGCTAAATGGGTTCTTCGCGAGTCTGCGCGGGCCGATTTCCGCGAGCTTCGACGAGAGTGAGCCGGGCGGCGCTTATGGCGCCGTGCTCGGCTTCATCGCGGGCGATCACACGCGAGCTTGGCGCACGCTTGACGCCGCCGGACGGAAGTCGGCTGTGCTCGCGCAGCTTGCGCGGCTTTTCGGGCCCGAGGCCCTGACGCCCGCCGACTATCTCGAGAAGGATTGGATCGACGAGCCGTGGTCGCGCGGCGCGCCGATGACGATACCGGCGCCGGGTGCGCTCTCGCGGTCCGGACGTGCGCTGCGCCGCTCGATCGGGCGCATCCACCTCGCCGGAACCGAGGCAGCCGAGCATTGGACGGGCTATATCGACGGCGCGGCGCGCGCGGGCGAAGAGGCAGCAAAAGCGGCCCTCGCTCGGCTGGCATAGCCTGACCTCGGCCTTCACCGACTTTCAATAGCCGGCTCAATTAAGGGGACGCTTTATATAACTTAGGCGAACTCTTGGCGGCGAAACAGATAAGTATAGTGTCCTCGAAACTATTGCAGGAAGAGACCGCGCCAGTTCGCGCCTGTAAAGCCTCAATGAAGAGATGGGTGCGATGTCGCCCGCGACATAGGCTTTGAGGATTTGCGCCGGACGGCTATCCTTCGCGCCGGGGAAAGAGGCCTAGCCACTTGCCGGACATCTTCATTTCTTATGCGCGCTCCGATCGCGCGCGCGTCGCGACGATTGCGGCCGCCTTTGCCGCAGAAGGGTTCGACGTTTGGTGGGATCCCAAGATCGAGCCTGGCGAGACCTTTCGCGGCGGTATTGAGAAGGCGTTGACCGCGGCCAAGTGCGTCGTCGTCGCGTGGTCAAAGGATTCGGTCAAGCGCAATTGGGTCATCGAAGAGGCGCAAGAGGGTCTCGACCGCCAGGTGCTGGTTCCCATCCTGCTCGACGACGTCGTCGCGGAACTGCCGCGCGGCTTCAAGAGCGTTCAGGCCGCTGATCTTACGCGCTGGCGCGGTGGTCGCGACGATGCGAACTGGCAGATCGTCAAGGCGCGCGTCGCCGGACTGACGCAGCCGAACGGCGCGCTCGGTGCGCCCGCCGAGCTTGGTGTTCCCTCCGCCGCTTCATTTTTTGCCTCGCTCAAAAAGATACCTGCGCGCGTGGCCTTGGCGGCTTCGATGCTGCTGTTGCTCGGGGCGCTCGCGGCCGTCTATTTTTATCGTGCGGCGCCCACGCGCAGCGCCCAAGACCAAAGCGCAGCGGGCGCCGCCACCAAGACCTTCACCGATTGCGCGCAGTGCCCCGAGATGGTGGAGATACCGGCGGGAACGTTTCTCATGGGCTCGCCGCCGAGCGAAGCGGGTCGCTTCCCCAACGAGGCGCCGCAACACAGCGTCACGCTGAGGGCTTTTGCCGTCGGCCGCTATGAGGTGACGTGGGACGAATGGAACGCGTGCGTCGCGGCGGGCAGTTGTCCCTCGGCCGACGATTTGGGCTGGGGCGGGGGGCGCTTGCCGGTCATCAACGTCAGCTGGACCGACGTGCAAACCTATCTCGCGTGGCTCCGCCGCGTGACCGGCAAGGACTATCGCTTGCTCACCGAAGCCGAATGGGAATACGCCGCGCGTGCCGGCACGACCAGCCGCTACAGTTTTGGCGACAGCGAGGCCGAGCTCTGCGCCTACGCCAACGGCGCCGACCAATCGGCAAAGGCGAGTCATAGCGATTGGCAAGCCTCCAGTTGCTCGGACGGCTTTGTCCGCACCGCGCCCGTCGGCTCGCTCAAGCCCAACAAGTTCGGCCTCTACGACATGCATGGCAATGTTTGGGAATGGGTCCAGGATTGCTTCGCCGAGTCCTATGATGGCGCAGCAGTGGACGGCGCGGCGCAGACGGCGGGCGATTGCTCGATCCGCACGTTGCGCGGCGGCGCCTGGTACTCAACGCCGAGTGTCCTGCGCTCCGCCAGCCGCGGCAAGGCGGCGTTGAACACGCGCAGCTTCGTCTTCGGCTTCCGGCTCGCGCGCACCCTTACCGGCAATTGACGTTCGAGGCTCTAAGGAATTAAGGGGACGCTTTACATGACTTGGCGCGAACTCTTGACGGCGCAGAGATAAATATAGTGTCCCTGAATCTTCTAGCTTCGAGACGACACCTTTGGCCTTGAGCTCCAGGCGCAGTTTGTCGGTCGATCTTAGTTCCGTGTACCGCCTGAAGATCTGGCGGATCGTCTCGGCCTCGATGGGGTTGGGCACAAGCTTATGTTGGGCGAGGTCGTAGCCCGTCGGGATGGTGCCGCCCGTCCACATGCCCTTCTTGCGCGAGGCCGAGACTTTGTCGCGGATCTCCATCAGCGGTCATTTAGAGCGCGAAGCAAGCTCAATAACCGCTGAGTCCGCGAGGGCCCCTCGGCCGATGGCCTTGAGAAGGTACATCCCTTCGATAGACACGAGGAACAGCGGGGCCAACGAAGGCGGCTCGCCGTCGCTTTCCGGCTGCAGGCGGATCGTCACCCAGGCAAGGAACCCGTCCGCGATTTCGCCGGCAACATCGCGGTGCGGCTGAAGACCGCGAGCTGCACCCGACGCCAAGTCGAGCCATAGATGCATGAATGGCTGCAGGCTCTCAGAGGCCAACGCAGCCCAGACCTGCTCCAGCAACACAGGAAAGGGTTTGCGTGGTTCGACAGGGATTTTGCCGTCGAGCTGCGCGATCATTCGCGTGGCGATCCTGGCCAGCGTGGCAGTGAGCAACTCGTCCTTGTCGGTGAAGTAGTAGAGCAGCATCCGGTCGCTGGTTCCTGCCGCAGCGGCCAAGGGCGGAACGGGCGATGGGCCTGTCAAAAAGACGCCAACACCGTTGCCGCGCAGTGGGCCGGACCATGCAACACGACGAGAGGATATGAGCATGTCAGGGGGTGTTCTTGTGACCGTGACTTGGAGGATCAAGCCCGAGCTCGCCGATAAATGCATCGAGACCCTTCGAGGTATGTTCCCGACAACGCGGCTGAAAAAAGGCTTTCGGAACATTCGGCTTTTAAGGAGTGATGTCGACCCTAACGAACTTATTTTGGTCCAGGAATGGGACGAAGTCCAAAACCATCGGGACTACATGCAGTTTCGCACCGAGACCGGCGATATGGCGAAGCTGATGGCGATGACCGTCAGCCCGCCACAACTGGGATACTGGTCGCTCAACCCGCTCGCTGCGGCGCAAGCCCCTCGCCGTGCCGGACGGCTTCGGGCTTGGCTGCGATGAGATCGATGGTCCAATGCGGAACTCTCCGCCTGAACCGGCGTTGAACGCTCCCCGAGGGCAATTCTGTCTTGCTCCATGAGCGGCTTCACGACGATAGAAGGGTCAGGCACGCTTAAATTATGAGAAGCCGCAATCCCACAGACCAAACCGCCCCGGCGGCCAGCGATATGTGCAAGCAGCCGACTTCGCAGCGCACCGGCGTTCTCACGCGCCGCGCCGCCGTCGCCGCTGTCTCGCTCCTGGTCGTCGGATGGGAGATGCCAGGCCGAGCCGCTCCTCCCTCTTCCACGAAAAAGCTGGAACCGATGTCAGATCCCCGCATCAAGACCTACGAAACCTATCTCGCCGCTTGGTCGGCTGTTCCCGACAATGAGCGAGCAAAGCTGCTCCGCGAAAGCCTGTCGGAAGACATCGTGTTCACCAACTCTACGCAGACGCGCCGTGGTTTGGCAGATGTTGCGGTGCATCTGCAGGCCTTCCAACAGCGCAGCCCCGGCGGGTCGTTCCGACTGAACGAGATGCTGGGTTGGGAAAATCACGGCATTGCGACGTGGCAGCTCGTCGATGCTCAGGGTCAACCGGGGTTCTGGGGCTATGACGTACTCGCTTACGACGGACAGGGCCGCATCGAGAGCATTCTCATGTTCGTCCATGTGGAAAAGCAAATACTGAAGTAGCGAAAATCCGGCAACGTCAGATCAGGTCCGCCAGCCGCGGCGCGTGCCCGCGAAGATAAGCGATCACGGTGTCGACACGCTCGGGCGCCAAGCGCCGATCGCGACGCAAGAAGTTCATCGTCACCTCAGCGTCGCGCCAATCACGAAGGAGCTCGACCGCGCGTCCCGCTCTGAGATCGTCCGCGGCCAGCCAGAGCGGGGCGGACGCGATGCCCGCACCGTGTACGACCGCCCGCCACGCCGAGGCGCCGTCGTCGAAGACGGACGAAATGTCGGGTGCAACCTGAATAACATCGCCTTCATTGTTCGGTTGGCGAAACCACCACGGACGAACTTGACCGGTGCGCTGGTTTCGAAAGCCGATCAGCTTGTGTGCGGCGAGATCGCTCGGCTGTTCCGGGCGCTCGCGTCCCTTGAGATACGCCGGCGAGGCGCAAACCACCCAAGGAAACTTGAACCACGCTGTCTGCAAGTGACCCGGAACGCGGACCAATGAACCGCTGCGGATCGCAAGATCGACGCCGTCCTTGGCCAGGTCCGAAAGCTCGTTGCCCGCCCGCAGATCGAGCCGAATGGAGGGATTCTCCCGGCTGAATTCCGCAAAAAGCGGTGTCAGCACGTCGCGCATGAAGGCGACGGGCGCTGTGACACGTACCCAGCCGGCGCCGCTTTCTTGATTCTGGACCCCCGCCGAACGGCTGAAGTCGCCGGCGGCGCGCACCACTTCGCGCGCCAGCTCAACCAGCTGCTCCCCGTCCTGGGTCAACGAGACAGCATGGGTCGAACGGTGCAGAAGCTTCACGCCGGACGTCTGTTCCAGACGCGCGATCGCTTTGGAAACGCTCGCCGTCGACATCCCGAGTTGGCGGCCGGCTTCCGCCAGCGATCCGGCGTCCACCACCGCGACAAAGCATCGAAGCTGGGAAAGCGAAATATCAAGTTCGGTCGTCGCCATGCCAGCGGCTCTACCACTCAGATGGCGATCTCGCCAACCCTTGCGCGCCGATCAAGCCTTCAAGTTGAGCAACGCTAGTCTTCCCACACGTTGACGGCAGGCAACCCACGTTCTGCTCGCGCGCGGTCAATAATTCCCTGAATGAAGGCGGTCTTGGCTTTCGTGTAGGCGAGAGAGTCGTCGACAAACGCCATCGCCAGTTCGTTCTTCAGCGCGCTATACGCATTTGCCGCCTCAGGATGCTCCCGGAGATAGTCGCGCATAAGCCGTTCATTCCGCTCAGGCCACGTGGCGAGTTCTACGATGTGAAGCTGATAGATCTGACCGGACGGCGCTTTCTTACGAAAGAACAGCCGATCGCGCATTCCCGTCTCGATGAGTTTGTAAGCCAACGCTTCGAGAGGCGTTTCTAAGGCCTCCGCAGTTTCCATCGTGGGCACCGCCGCCATCATGTCGATGATAGGCTTCGCACGCAGCCCTGGGACGGACGTGCTGCCAATATGCTCAAACTCCGCGAACGGAGGCCCGATCTTCGAAATGAGGAGTGCGCGTTCAACGTCGTACAAACATGCCCATGCGGCGTCGAAATCGACAACTTCCACACGATCCAGGGATTCGAACGGACAACCGGAATTCAGCATGGGCTTGGTTGCTTGTTGGGTGGATGATCGGAATGGCGACAGTGTACGCGGCTCATCGCGTCGTTGCGCGTGGGGCCGAAAGTTTCCGTTTGAGCCATTTGACCTTGGCTCCAGGCGCGAAATCGGCGCTAAGCTCAAGTGATCCTGTTCCGGCCGGACGGTGTTAGGTACACTATTTCGGACTCTATTAGCAGCTACTCGGAGGAATTGTGCATGAGCAAGATCGCTCGCGCGACGATGCGCGAAGACGTCGACGTCGTGATCGTCGGCGCAGGATTTGCGGGACTTTACATGTTGCACAAAGCGCGTGGTGCGGGGCTCACGGCGCGCGTGTTCGAAGCGGGCGCTGGTATCGGCGGAACTTGGTATTTCAACCGCTATCCAGGTGCGCGCTGCGACGTCGAGAGCATGGAATATTCGTATTCGTTCGATCCAACGCTTGAACAAGAATGGCAATGGACCGAGCGCTACTCGACGCAGAGCGAGATCCTAAAATACATCAATCACGTCGCCGATCGTTACGACCTGCGCCGCGACGTTGTTCTAGAGACGCGCGTCACAGCGGCGACGTTCGACGAACGGCGCAGCCGCTGGACCGTAGAGACGGACAAGGGCGATCGAGTGACGGGGCGGTACTGCGTGATGGCGACCGGCTGCCTTTCGGTAACCAATCTGCCGCCGATCAACGGCATCGAGACGTTCAAGAAGCCGATCTATCACACCGGCGCCTGGCCGCATGAGGGCGTCGACTTCACGGGTTTGCGCGTGGGCGTCGTCGGGACCGGATCGTCCGGGATTCAATCGATACCGCTCATCGCGGAGCAGGCCAAGCATTTGACGGTATTTCAGCGCACGCCGAGCTATTCAATCCCGGCGCATAATCGTCCGCTCGCCGAGGAAGAGCAACGCAAAGTGAAGGCCGAGTACCCGGCGAAGCGCAAACGCGCCTTGGCCGAGGGTTTTGCCATCGACATGCAGATGTCGCAAACGCCCGCGGCATCGGCGTCCGATGCGGAGACCAAGGAAGCCTTCGAAACCGTCTGGTCGCGCGGAGGCCTTGGCTTCCTCGGCGCATTCTCCGATCTTGTCCTTGATCGGGCGGCGAACGACAAGGCGGCCGAATTCCTGCGCGGGAAAATCCGCAGCATCGTCAAGGATCCGAAAACCGCGGAGAGACTTGCGCCGCCGCAGGTCGTCGGCTGCAAGCGGCTGTGTGTCGACACGAACTACTTCGCCACTTTCAATCGCGACAACGTCGCGCTCGTCGATTTGCGGGAGACGCCGATCGAGGAGATCACACCCGACGGCGTGCAAACGTCTGCCTCGTTCCATTCGCTCGATGCGCTGGTCTTGGCTACGGGCTTCGATGCGATCACAGGCGCCCTCAACCGCATCGACATTCGCGGACGCCACGGCGCACGCCTGCGCGACGCCTGGGTCGATGGTCCGCGTTCCTATCTTGGGCTCGGCATCGCCGGCTTCCCGAATATGTTCATGATCGCAGGACCCGGCAGTCCGTCAGTCTTGACGAACATGATGGTCTCGATTCAACACCACGTCGATTGGATCGCGGAGGCGATGAGTTTTCTTGCGAAGCGGCAACTCGCCACGATCGAACCGTTGGCTGAGGCGCAAGAGGCTTGGGTCAAAGAGGTCGAGATGGTCGCGAACTCGACGCTCTTTCCGGCGTGTAATTCCTGGTATGTGGGCGCGAATATTCCAGGCAAGCCGCGCGTGTTTCCGGCCTATGTCGGGTTTCCTCCCTACGCCGAAAAATGCGCGGCGATCGTAGCAAACGGCTACGAGGGCTTCGCTCTTGCGGCCCAGGCGACCGCAGCGGAGTGAACTTCGACTGGCTTGTGCAGCGGGTGAGCGAATGATCGCTGTCGGGCGATCTTGGGGCCGGCGCACGAGTTCATTGTTGTGCCGAGCGTCGATTTGTTCTATATACGTTCTCATGAAGCGAGCTCGCGCGTGCGTGAGGCTCGCCTGTCTTTGACACCGTGAATCTGGATCCAATGGCTGTCGCGGCCGAAAGCGCGATGTGTGCCCCGAACTCTGCGCAAGCCCTGGCTGGCAGCCGAGAAATTGTAACGGATGTAACGGCAACGCAACGGCAGTGTAACGGCGAAAGTTGAATGAATTCAACGTTGTAACGGATGCAACGGGTAAAGGGTCACCCCTCGTTTTTGGTACAACCAGAAGTAGGTTTTGGGCTTCAAGCTGCGTCGATGCGCTCGTCGAGGCCCATCTCGCGCAGCTTGCGATAGAGCGTCGAGCGGCCGATGCCGAGACGGCGGGCCACTTCCGACATGTGACCTTCGTATTTGCCGATCGCGAAGCGGATGAGTTCGTGCTCGATCTCTTCGAGCTTGCGCAGATGGCCGTCGATTCCCATGACGCTGATGCCGGCGTTGCGCGCCGTGGCGGCGCCGGGTTCAAGGGCCGCCGGCGCCGGCGGCGGTGAAACGGCGACGAACGGCCGGGACGGCATCTCGCCCGGCAGCGGCTCGTCCTCAAGATCGAAGGCGGTGCGGACTTCTATGCCGAGCTGGGTGGCGATTTGCGGGAAATCACCGATATGCAGGCAGTCACCGTCGCACAAGACGACCGCCCGAAAGACAGTGTTTTCGAGCTGACGAATGTTGCCGGGCCAGTTGAAGCCCTTGAGCATGTCGAGCGCGTCGGCGTCGATGCCGACTACTTTTTTGTTCTCCTCAACCGCGAAGCGACGGATGAAGTGGGCGACGAGACTTGGGATGTCTTCGCTCCGTTCGCGTAACGGCGGCAGGGTGATGGGAAAAACGTTCAGCCGATAGAACAAGTCCTCGCGGAATTTCCCTTCCGCCACTTGCTGCGCGAGGTTGCGGTTGGTCGCCGAGACCAAGCGGATGTCGACCTTGACGGGGCGCTTGGCACCGACCGGATCGACTTCGCCTTCTTGAATGGCGCGCAGCAACTTCACTTGCATGTCGAGGCGAAGCTCGCCGATCTCGTCGAGAAACAGCGTGCCGCCGGTCGCTTCCTGGAATTTGCCGATATGGCGGTCGATGGCGCCGGTGAAGGCGCCCCTCTCGTGACCGAACAAAATGCTCTCGATCAGCGTGTCGGGAATGGCACCGCAATTGACCGCGACGAAAGGCTTTCCGGCGCGGTCCGAGCCGCCTTGAATGGCGCGCGCCAAGACTTCCTTGCCGACACCGCTTTCGCCTTCGATGAGAATGGGAATGTTCGATTGGGCGGCACGCTCGGCCATGCGCACGACCTGGCGCATGGGGCCGCTCTCGGCGACCAGATCGGCGAAGGAAAGGCGGTTGTCTTGCGTCTTCTTCAGTCGCTGGATTTCGCCGTTGAGCGCCTTCAACTTCAGCGCATTCTGGATCGAGACCTGAAAGCGTTCGGGGCTTGCGGGCTTGACCAAGAAATCGTCCGCGCCGGCGCGCATCGCGGCGACCGCCGTATCGACGCCGCCTTGCGCAGTCAGGACGATCACCGGGAGCGAGGGATGGGTCGGGCGCAGCTGGTTCAGCACCGCAAGGCCGTCCATTCCGGGCATGATCAGGTCGAGCAGGATGAGACTGACGTTCGCCCCTTTGGGGCTGCGCAAGAGGTCCAGGGCCTCGCCACCGGAGGCCGCCGTCAGGGTCTGGAACCCGGCGCGTTCCGCCATGGCCTGCATCAACCGGCGCTGGGCAGGATCATCGTCGACGACAAGGGTCGTATGCGTCATGGGGGTCCGCGTGCTCCGGGGCGTGCTGAAACGGGTCGGAGGATTGCGGGTGGCGGGTAAAGGGCGGGTATAGCCTGTCTCAGATTGGGTTGTTCCCGCAGCGGCGCTCGCTCGACCGTTGCGGCCGGGCGACAGCCTGCAACCGTTCTGCGTCCGCAACGCCACATTCGCTTGAAAGTGGCAGGCGTTAATGGGATTTCATTAAGGCTTTTTCAACGTCCGGCTCGCGGGGGTTGCTCTGCGGTAGCAGCGGGCAAAGTGGGGGCGTCGGATTAAGCGACAGAGGGGGTAAGCGCGGCGCGTAGGGTCCATCGGGGCCTTATGCGCCGCGGCTGTTTCAACGCCACTGTGTCCGTGGAGATCGACGAATGGGAGCACGCGCATTGGCTGCTCCGCGATGGCTGACCGGCCTTTGCGTTGCCGTCGTCGCCGGCTGCACGACATTCGGCGATACGTTTCACGTTACCGCATTCCTGCGTGAGCAGATTACCGGCGATACCTGGCGTGCCTGCCTCGCGCGCGAGTATCAAACCCAGACCCGAACGATCGTGCGCGAAGGAAGAGATTGGGCGGCCGCCTCGCGATTTTCCGGGAAGGGGTGGGCGACGTTGAACAATGGCGACGTTGCGCCTTGGCCGGTATCCGAGTTCGATTTGAGTGCGGGGCGCCAAGCCGAATTTGAAAACGCCCATGCAAACCTTGAGACCGCATTGACCGGCAAAGCGTCGGCGCCGTGCCCCTGTGCCCGGGCGCAAGCGCGCTATGACGGATGGATTGCTGCGTCCGGCCGGCAGGCCGCGAACGAAGACGCTGCCCGCACGGGATTTTTCAACGCGCTTGCGGAATGCCGGCAAACAGAGAAGGCCAACGCGCGTTGAAGCGCACTGATCGCTCTGCCATATCTGTGTTGATCCGGAGTTTACCCATGAGCGATGGCGCAAAGCGGGACAAGGCTGAGCGCAATACGCTGGCGCGCAGGCTCAGACGTTACGCCAATGTGACGAGAAGTGTCGGCGGCGCGGCGGCGCGAATTGCTGGCACCCGCGCCCTTCGCATGGGTTCAGATGAGAAGGCCCAGGCGGCCAACCTCAAAGCGGCGCTCGGCGGCGTCAAGGGACCGATCATGAAGGTCGCCCAGATGCTCGCCTCGATTCCCGAAGCGCTGCCGGCGAACTTCGCGGCCGAGCTCGCAACCCTGCAAACGAACGCGCCGCCGATGGGGTGGCCGTTCGTGCGACGGCGCATGAGCGTCGAACTCGGGCCGGGCTGGGAGGGGAAATTCAAAACCTTCGAACGCGAGGCGGCAGCAGCGGCATCGCTCGGTCAGGTGCACCGCGCTTGGGCCAAGTCCGGCGAAGCGCTGGCGTGCAAGCTTCAGTACCCCGATATGGCATCGGCGGTGGAAGCGGACTTGGCACAGCTGCGGCTGATCTTTTCGATCTACCGGCGCATGGACCGCGCGATCGATCCAAGCGAAATGGCAGACGAAATCGGTGCAAGGCTGCGCGAAGAATTGGATTACGAGCGCGAGGCGGCACACGTCGATCTCTACCGAAACGTCCTAAAGTCGCGCCCGCGCATTCATGTGCCCCGTGTGATCGATGCCTTGTCGACGAAGCGTCTGCTGACGATGAGTTGGGAGGAAGGCAAACCTATCCTCGATTTCAAGTCGCATCCTCTTGAGGTGCGCAATACGATCGCACGGCATCTCTTTCAAGCGTGGTGGCACCCGTTCAGTCACTTCGGCGTCATTCACGGGGACCCGCATCTCGGCAACTACACGGTTCGCGAGAATCTCGATCTCAATTTGCTCGATTATGGATGTGTCCGCGCCTTCAAACCCAAGTTCGTCCAGGGTGTGATCGATCTCTATCGCGCGATGGAACGAAACGATCGCGATCTTGCGGTTCACGCCTATGAGACCTGGGGATTCAACGGTCTCAAGAACGAAGTGATCGATACGCTGAACATCTGGGCGCGCTTCATCTATGCGCCGCTGCTCGACCATCGCGTTCGCACGATCGCCGATGGCGTCGAGCCGGGTGCCTATGGGCGCAAAGAAGCCTTCGAGGTGCACAAACGGCTCAGCCAGCTCGGGCCTGTGAAGCCGCCCCGCGAGTTTGTGTTCATGGATCGAGCCGCCATCGGCCTCGGCGGTGTGTTTCTGCACCTTGCCGCGGAATTGAACTTCTACGAACTCTTCAACGAAGAAATCGCGAGCTTCGACTTGAAGACCGTTGCGAAGCGTCAGGCGGAAGCATTCAAAGCCTCTCGCGTGCCTTTGCCAACATAGCAAGGAAGAGTCTTGTCGACCGTCGCTGCCAAAGACTATTGGGGTTTCTTCGCCGGCGAGGCGAAGCGTGGCCACTCGCCGCTTTACGAGCGTTTAGCGCTCGGCATTCGCGAAACTCCCGAGCTGCAAGTTCTTGCGGCGCGTGCCAAAAAGGGCCAGCCGCCTGCGAATATTCTATTCGGCGCCGTCCATTACCTGCTGCTCGGCGGGCAAGACCATAAGTTGGCAGATCATTATCCGAGCGTGCGGCCGAATGCGCGCCCCGACGGCGACGCCTTTCCGTTGTTCAAAGAGTTTTGCGGGGCGTTCGAGCGCGATTTGCTGGCGCTGATCGAAACGCGCGTGACCAACACGAACGAGGTTGCGCGCTCGTCGATGCTCTATCCTGCGTTCGATTTCGTCGCCCGCGAGACGGGCGAGGCGCTTCACCTCATCGAAATCGGGCCCAGCGCCGGATTTAATTTGAATTGGGACCGCTATCGCTACTCGTTCCTGCGCGGCGCCAAAGCTGTCATCGAGAGAGGTCCGCGCGATTCCAGGCTCCATCTTTCGCCGGAGCTGCGTGGCGATCGTGTGCCGCCGCTCGCCGAGCAGTTTCCCATCGTTGCCAATCGCATCGGCTTGGAGCTCAACCCAGTCGATCTATCCAAGCTCGAGGATCGCCTGTGGCTCAAAGCACTAACGTGGCCCGAGCACGCGCCGCGCTTTGCCAGGCTTGACGGCGCGATTGCGGAGGCTATGGCGCATCCTCAGCGCATTTGGGCGGGCGATGCTCTCGAGCTGCTGCCGGTCGCGATTGTGCGCGAGCTGCCGCCGACGGGCATCGCGGTCGTCTATCACAGCCACGTCACCTATCAGTTCAGTGTCGCGATGCGATCGCAGCTGAATGAAACCCTCTCGACGCTTGCGCGCAAACGGCCGATCTATCGCGTCTCCGTTGAATGGAACGGTGAATTTTCCCCGTCCAAGATCAATGAAGGCAACTACCCAATCAACATAAGGCTCTACGACGGCCAAAACGAACCGGTCAAACGTACGATCGCGTTTGCCGACCCTCATGGCGGCTGGCTCGAATGGCGAGGCTGAGCCTCAGCCACGATCCGACGCCGTTCCAGCTGCATAAGAAATAGTCACGAGGCATAAGATGAGTGCGGCGATGCCAACAATAGGTCTCGTTTCGGCTGTCATTGCTTCACCCTCTCGTGCTTGTTTATGGTTCGGCTTGCAGCGCAGCACACCCCAAATGACCGACGACCTCCTGGAAGAACATGCCCCGGATATTCCCGGCGGCTTCGAACGAATGAATTGGTGGCAAGGGTTCGGCCGGCAGATCGGGCCGCTCTACGAGCGCATCAATTCGGACAAGACCTATACGCGTGCGTTCCTGGTTTGCGAGCATCACACGAACGGCATGAGAAATTGCCACGGTGGGATGCTAATGGCGTTCGCCGATATGGCACTCGGCCATGCGATCACGTTGGAGACGAACCGGTTCTGGGTGACGGTCCGCATGGTCACGGACTTTCTCGAGGCAGCGCAGATCGGCGAGTGGGTCGAGGGCAGCGGAGCCATCACCGGTCGCGATCACGATTTCTACACAGTCTCCGGCCGCATCTGGACCGGCGAGCGGACGCTGATGACGGCAACGGGCGTTTTCAAGGCGCTTGGCCAGCGTCCGCTCAAGCGCAAAGCATGACGGTGCAGGCTCGATGAACGAAATCGCACCGAAGGAAGGGCCGCTCGTCCATTATCACGGCGCGCGCGTCGCCGGGCCCGATTGGTTCGACCGCGCCATCGCGACGGCGGCTGAGAGCGGGTGGGTGACCGTCGAGGGCACGCCAATCCACTATCTGCGCTGGGGCGCGCGCGAAAAGCCGGGACTGATCCTGGTCCACGGCAACGGTGCACACGCGTATTGGTGGAGCTTTATCGCCCCGTTCCTCGCGCGCGAATACAACGTCGCGGCAATGGACCTGTCCGGCATGGGCGATTCCGGTCGACGGCCGAATTATACGATGGAGCATTTTGCGCGCGAGCAGCTTGCGGTCGCCGAACACGCCGGCATGTTCGACAATCCGGAGCCGCCGATCATCGTGGGCCACAGCTTCGGCGGTTTCGTCACGATCTTGACCGGCGCGCTTTACGGGGAGCGCTTGGCTGGAACAGTGATCGTGGATTCCCCCGTCAACCCACCCGACCGGCCACACGGTCCACCGCATCGCGAAATTCGCCCGCATCGCGTCTATCCGACACTGACGGACGCGTTGGCGCGCTTTCGCTTGGCGCCGGAGCAGCCGTGCGAAAACGACTACATCGTCGACTTCATCGCGCGCCGCTCGCTCAAGGAGGTCGAAGGCGGCTGGACGTGGAAGTTCGATCCGTCGATCTGGACGCGCTTCTCGATCGGCGACACGGCCGAGCGCTTGCGGTCGACAAAGTGCCGCATCGCCATCTTTCGCGGTGAGGGCTCGGTGCTGATGCCGGCGGAGGTCGGCGAGTACATGTTCAACCTGCTCGGCCGTGCGGCACCGGTCGTCGAGATACCGCAGGCGCGCCATCACGTCATGCTCGACCAGCCGCTGGCATTCGTTGCCGCGCTGCGCGCCCTATTGGCGGATTGGAATCATTCGATGCCTACGCGTCGCGTGTGATCCCTCGCCGCAGCGCCGCTATCTCCGAGAATCTCCGGCCAATCGGCGCACGCCGTGCGCAAGTTTAACGTGCTGTACCCATTGCCGAGCGGGTTCGGACGGGTATAGTCCGCTCCCAGTCAATTTGCCGGAATTCGAGGGATTCGATATGGCCAGTGCCAAGCAGCAGCCCTATGTCCGAGGCAAGCAGGACATTCGTGAAAATCAGAAGACGTTCCAATTTTTTTGGGATGCGACCGCTGGGAGCATCGGCGTGATCCTGCTCACTCTCCTTATCCTCGCCTATTTTTTCACCTGATCGCGTCGCCTGGCTGGGCGGCGGTTTATTCGCCCAAGCAAGTACAGGACTCTCATGAGAATTGCCGTTCTGAGGGAGCGCCGCCCGAACGAAGCGCGCGTCGCTGCAACGCCTGAATCCGTGAAGAAATTCAAAGCTCTCGGCGCGGAGATTGCGGTCGAGGCGGGCGCGGGTGCCGCCTCGTATTTCGCTGACAGCGATTACGCAGCAGCGGGTGCGACGATCGCGATTGACGCCGCGGCAACGCTCGACGGCGCCGAGGTCGTTCTCAAAGTGCAGCGGCCGCTCGACGACGAACTCAATGCTATGAAACAAGGCACGATGCTCGCCGCCATGCTCGCGCCTTACGCCGACCGCGAGGCGGTCAAATCCTATGCCGGCAAAGGCGTGAATGCCTTCGCGATGGAATTCATGCCGCGTATCACGCGCGCGCAATCGATGGACGTTTTGTCGTCGCAGTCGAATCTTGCGGGCTACAAGGCCGTCATCGACGCAGCCGCCACCTACGGCCGCGCCTTTCCGATGATGATGACGGCGGCCGGCACAATTGCGCCGGCGCGTGTTTTCATCATGGGTGTCGGTGTTGCGGGCCTGCAGGCGATTGCGACAGCGAAACGACTCGGCGCCATCGTCTCGGCGACCGACGTGCGCGCGGCGACGAAAGAGCAAGTGCAATCGCTTGGCGGCACCTTCGTCATGGTCGAGGACGAGGAGTCCAAGGCGTCAGAAACCAAGGCCGGCTATGCCAAAGAGATGAGCGACGCCTACAAAAAGAAGCAAGCGGCGCTGATCGCGGAAACGATCAAGAAGCAAGACATCGTCATCACGACGGCGCTGATCCCTGGGCGGCCGGCGCCGATGCTTGTCACCGAAGAGATGGTGCGCTCGATGAAGCCGGGCTCGATCATCGTGGATTTGGCGACCGAGCAGGGTGGAAATTGTCCTTTGTCGAAACCTGGCCAAACTGTCGAGGTCAACGGCGTCAAGATCATCGGTACGGTCAATTTGGCCGGCCGCCTTGCCGCTGACGCGTCATCGCTCTACGCGCGCAATCTGTTCAATTTCCTCTCGCCGTTGATCGACAAGACGACGAAGGCGCTCAAGATCGATTGGAACGACGAGATCATCAAAGGCACGTGCCTGACGCGCGACGGCGAAATCGTGCACCCGGCGCTGAAAGGGTAGAAAGAATGGAAGCGGCGATCGACCCCTTTATCTTCCGCCTGTCGATTTTCGTACTGGCGATTTTCGTCGGCTATTACGTGGTGTGGAGCGTCACGCCTGCCTTGCACACGCCGCTGATGTCGGTGACCAACGCCATCTCGTCCGTCATCGTCGTCGGAGCGTTGCTCGCTGTCTCCGTCCATGCCTTCAGCGAAGGGAGCTGGACGGCGAAACTCTTCGGATTCCTCGCGGTGATCCTGGCGAGCGTGAATATTTTCGGCGGCTTCCTGGTGACCCAGCGCATGCTCGCCATGTATCGCAAGAAAGAAAAGAAATAGGGGAGTGGAAAAATGCCTGCAGAACTTACACCGCAAGTGCTGACGATCTATCTCTTGATCGGCGCGGGCGTCGTCTCGCTGCTGATGGCGATTCTGAACGTCGGCAACGTCATGCGAGCGGCCGGTCTGATTTGTCTTGCTGTCGCCATCGCGACCGTGGCGCTTATCGTGCAAGGCCAGGAGAACCGTATTCTGGTCTATATCGCGGGTTTTGCGCTCTTGGGCGCGATCTCGCTCATCGGTGGTTTTTTCGGCGGTACCGAGGGCAAGGCCGTGGGCCGCGACGCCGGCGAGCATCATTAGCAACGGATCGACCTTCAGCTCATGACCGCCAATCTCGCCGCATTGCTCTACCTGGTTGCCGGCGTCCTCTTCATCATGGCGCTGCGCGGCTTGTCGAGCCCGGTTACCTCGCGGCGCGGCAACCGGTTCGGCATGATCGGCATGGCGATCGCCGTCGCGACGACGTTGTGGCTAGCGGCGCCCGGCGACGCACTGACTATCGGGCTGATCGTCGGCGGCATTGCGATCGGCGGCACGATCGGGGCTGTGATCGCGAGACGTATCGCAATGACGGCGATGCCGCAGCTTGTTGCCGCATTTCACAGCCTCGTCGGTTTGGCGGCGGTCTACGTCGCGGCGGGCGCGCTCTATGCGCCGGGGGCCTTTGGTATCGGCGCACCCGGCGCGATCCGCATGCAGAGCCTGATCGAAATGTCGCTCGGCGTTGCCATCGGCGCAGTGACGTTTTCGGGCTCGATCATCGCTTGGGCGAAATTGCAAGGCGTGATGTCGGGCGCGCCGATTATTCTGCCTGGACGTCATGTGCTGAACATCGCCGTTGCCGTCGGCATCGTCGCACTCATCGTTCTCCTGGTGATGAGCGGCGGCGGGGCGACATGGGCATTCTGGGCGGTCGCAGCGCTGGCGATGCTAATCGGAATCACGCTGATCATTCCGATCGGCGGCGCCGACATGCCGGTCGTGATCTCGATGCTCAATTCCTATTCGGGGTGGGCGGCCGCCGGCATCGGCTTCACGCTCGAGAACACGGCGCTGATCATCACCGGCGCGCTCGTCGGCTCGTCGGGTGCGATCCTTTCCTACATCATGTGCAAGGGGATGAATCGCTCGTTCATCTCGGTGATTTTGGGCGGCTTTGGCGGTGAGGTCGCAGCTGTGGCCGGGGCAACCGAAACACGTCCGGTCAAGCTAGGGTCGGCCGACGACGCCGCTTTCATCATGAAAAACGCGTCGTCCGTCATCGTCGTGCCCGGCTACGGCATGGCGGTCGCGCAAGCCCAGCACGCGTTGCGCGAAATGGCGGATCGGCTGAAGAAGGAAGGCGTCAAAGTCTCCTACGCCATTCACCCGGTGGCAGGCCGGATGCCGGGCCACATGAACGTTCTGTTGGCAGAGGCGAACGTGCCCTACGACGAGGTGTTCGAGCTAGACGATATCAACAGCCAATTCGCGACAGCCGACGTCGCCTATGTGATCGGTGCCAACGACGTGACCAATCCGGCCGCCAAAACGGACCCGAAATCGCCGATTTACGGTATGCCGATCCTCGACGTCGAAAAGGCCAAGACGGTGCTTTTCGTCAAGCGCGGGATGGGTTCGGGTTATGCGGGCGTCGAGAACGAGCTATTCTTTCGCGACAACACGATGATGCTCTTTGGCGACGCCAAGAAAATGACCGAAGAGATCGTCAAGGCGCTTGGCTAGGGGATATATCAATGAGATTTTCCATCGTCAGAGCAGTCGCGATTTCTTCAGTGCTGGCGCTTGCGGCGTGCAATCCGTTTCCGTCAGCGCCGCAGTCCGCAGGCGGCAACGTCGATACCGGTGAAGTGCGCTCGGCGGTCGAGGCCTATGCCGCTAAATTCAATGCGCACGATGCGGCTGGAGCCGCGGCGCTCTATGCCGACGATCCTGCCTTCCACTGGGTGGAGGGCGGACGTTTGGACTACGCGACGCGTGAGGCGGCCGTTAAGGGGCTCGCCGATTTTCTCACGGGCTTTCCCGAGTCGCGTCTCGAATTTCACAACATTAGGGTTGATGCCGTCGGAGACGGGACCGCCGTCGCTACCGTCGATTTTCGCCAGACCGTCGCCGCGAACGGCCAAACAGCGCTCGCCTTTGAGGGCATCATGACGCTGACTATGGTCAAGCGTGATGGTAACTGGAAAGTCATCGTGGGACACAGCAGCACCGGACAACTGCCCCGTTAGCCTTCAAAATATGGTGTTGATCTTGCATCTCGCATGGGGGTGTTGTTCGTGGGGCGATGGGGGACGCGGTACTCCAACTTGATGGCGTAACCAAGCGGTACGGCGATTTTCTCGCCGTCGATCGCGTGAGCCTGACTGCGCCGCGCGGCAAGATTTTGGGCCTATTGGGCCCGAACGGCGCGGGCAAGACCTCCACTCTGCGCATGATCCTCGGCATCACGCCGCCCGACAGCGGTACGATCGCGGTGTTCGGCAAGCTGCCCGGCCGCGCGGTGCAACGGCGTGTCGGCTACCTGCCGGAAGAGCGCGGTCTCTACAAGCGGATGCGCACGCGCGACACCATCGTCTATTTCGCGATGCTGAAGGGCATGGGCCGAGGGCGGGCGAGGCAGCGCGCCGATGCGCTCCTTACCGAACTCGGCCTTGCCGATGTCGGCGACCGGCGCATCGAGGCCTTGTCCAAAGGCATGGCGCAAAAAGTTCAGCTGATGACGGCGATTGCGCATGAGCCCGAGCTGCTGATTCTCGACGAACCGTTCTCCGGCCTCGATCCCATCAACCAAAACGAGCTTGAAGCTGCCATCCGCCGGCTCGCAAAGGGCGGCACAACGATCCTGTTTTCGACGCACACGATGAGCCATGCCGAGCGGCTGTGCGACCGCTTCGTGATTTTGGTCAAAGGTCACAAGGCATTCGACGGCACGCTCGACGATGCACGCGCGGCCATTCCACGAACCGTGAAGCTCGAGGCGGACGGCGATCTCAGTTTCCTCGGTGCCATCAAAGGCGTTGCGGGAGTGACGCCGCCAGCGGAAGGTTCGCATCATTGGGAGGTTACGCTGGCGCGCGGCGCGGAGCCCCAGGTCGTGCTTGCCGCCTGCTTCGAACGCGGCGTCAAACTCACGCGGTTCGACTCCTCACCGCCGACGCTGCATGAGGTCTTCGTCTCGCTCGCCGGCGGCAACGACGAGGGGACCGAGCCATGAGGGCGATGTTGCTGATCGCGTGGCGCGGATTTGTGCAACAGGCGACGTCGCGGGCGTTTCTGATCGGACTCCTGCTGATGCCGCTCTACATGCTGATCGGCGGCTATGCGCCGCAAGTTTCGCAGCTCTCCAGCCAGCAGTCGGCATTCCAGTCGGTCCGGCGCCATTTCGCCGTCATAGATAAGACAGGGACCTTTATCCCGCCGATCGACGCGGCATTGGCGCGCGATGACGCAAAACGCGGATTGAAAGCGCTGGTCGACTACGCCGAAAAGAACGTCGACAAGGAAAAGCTCAGCGCCGCGAATGCGCCTCTCGCTGCGCTCGTCATCGACGGCGATCCCGACAGCCCGCGCGACGTCGCGGCGTTTCAAGTTATGGGCGGAAGCAGCGGCGCCTTCGCTGCGCTGCAACCATATCTCAGACCCGGGGCCGACGTCTTCGATGCGCCGAGGGCGCGCTTTGTCCGTGTCGAACTGCCCGTCGAATTGGCCGCGGCGCCTGATCCTGTCGCAGCGGCGCGTCCCTATCTTGTCGGCGACTTGTCGATGCAAGGGCCGTCAGGTGGATTGGTCAAACTGTGGGCCATCCTCGTCTTGCCCGCCGATTTTGCCTCCGGCAAAGCTGCCGCGACCTACGTTGCCGATGATGTCGTTCGAACCGGACTTCGCGACTTTCTGAAGGAAGCGTTGAGCGAGGAACTCAAGAAACGGCGCGCCCAGTCGCTTGGTTTATCGGAGGACGCGTCTATCGACGCGATGAGCGCTTCGGCGGCGATTACGACGGTCGATCCCGACGAAGAGACCAAGATGACGGCGCCATTTCAGCAATTCGCGATGGTCGGGCCGATGCTGGTCTATCTGATGCTGTTCCTCGCCGTCTTTATGACCGCGAATATGGTCGTGACGTCGATGGTCGAAGAGAAGAGCAATCGCGTCGCCGAGCTGCTGCTGTCGTGTGTGCGTGCGGAAACGTTGATGGCAGGCAAGCTTGTGGCCGGTCTATTCCTTGCCTTCTTGCTGGTCGCGGTTTGGATGATCAGCGCGTCGGCGAGTGCGGCGTGGCTTTACCCAAGCTCGACGAGCGTGGTTGCGGATTTCTTCGCCAGCATCACGTCGGGCACGCAGCCGATCATGATGCTGGTCTTTTTCTCCCTCGCTTATCTGACTGTTGCGTCGTTCTACCTCGCGGCGGGGAGCGCCGCGACGTCGGTCAGCGACGCTCAGGCGATCGTTGCGCCGGCGACGTTGCTTACGCTTCCCGTGTTCTTGGTGCCGGTTGCGATCGCGTTCGATCCGAACGGATTCTTGGCGCGCGTCGCTTCATTCGTGCCGATCGTTTCTCCGTTTGTGATGATGCTGCGCTCGATGAGTGCGCCGCCGCCGGTCGACGTCTTGATCGCATTCGGCGTAAGTTTCGTCACGCTGATCTTCATGATCCGGCTGGTCGGGCGCGTGTTCCGCGCCAACCTGCTCAAACCGGATAGCACGCCATCATTCATCGCCTTCATCCGCGACTTCTTCGGGCGAAGGCGCGCGGCGTGAATTCGTTCCACATTCGGGAAGGCCGGTTGCCGAAAGACGGGGCGATCGCACGCTCGTTCATCATGGATCTGCAGATATTCGAGCGCGCCCTCGAGCCCGGCCGATGGCTCGATCCCTGAGAATGCGAAGGCCGCGATCCTCGGGAGGACGCGGCCATTCGATAATACCTTAGCTCACGCGGGGCGGGATTACTTCGTGCGCGGCAGAAGGCCCTCGCGCTGCATCTTCTTGCGCTGAAGCTTGCGGGCGCGGCGGATGGCTTCGGCCTTTTCGCGGGCACGGCGCTCGGAGGGCTTTTCGTAGTGGTTGCGCAGCTTCATCTCGCGGAACAGACCTTCCCGCTGCATTTTCTTTTTCAGCGCCTTCAAGGCCTGGTCGACATTGTTGTCGCGCACGATAATCTGCAAGCAAACCTCCAAAACGGCATCCGATAACGGTCGGCGGCCAAGGCTTTGTGGCCCGGCCGCCAAGGGCGCGGGTGATAACAGATGGTCCCCCGACTGTCCACCCTTGCGGGCCCCGCAGCCTGATTGCATATCAAACGCATGACGATCCGAAAAATTGCGCGCATGGGCCATCCCGTGCTTGCCAAGCGCGCCGCTGAAGTGCCGGATCCGGGCCATGTGGATGTCCGGCGCCTTGTCGAAGACATGATCGAAACCATGATCGACGCCAACGGCGCCGGCCTTGCCGCGCCGCAGGTGCACGAAGATTTGCGGGTCATCGTCTTTCAGGCGCCCATTACGCGCTCCGACCCGGGGCTGGGGGAGGCGGAAGCGTTCGATCACACGGCGCCGCTCACGGTTCTCGTCAACCCGGTTATCGAGGTCGTGGATGGCTCGGTCGAGGGCGGATGGGAAGGCTGTCTGTCCGTGCCGGGCTTGCGCGGCTGGGTGGAGCGCGCTGCTCACATCAGGTATCGCGGCGTGGGGCTTGACGGGCGAGCGTTTGAACGCGTTGCAAAGGGCTTTCATGCCCGCGTCGTGCAGCACGAATTCGACCATCTGGAGGGGATTCTATATCCGCAGCGGATGACGGATTTGACGAAACTGATTTTCGAGAGCGAGATCAAGCACTGGGCGGCTCCGGACGAAGAATGAGCAAACCTGACGGCTCATCGGTTGATGACGTAAAAGAGCGCGTGCTCAAGGCCGCTCTGCCTCTCGTGCCGTTCGACGGCTGGTGCGACCGCGTGTTGCGCGAAGCCGGTCGCGCCGCCAATGTCGCAGACGTCGACGTGCGTGCTGCTTTTCCGCGCGGCGTAATCGATTTGGTCGCCTACTACGCCGACGACGCCGACCGCCGCATGGCAGAGGCGATGAAGGGTGTCGACCTCGCTGCGCTGCGGGTGCGCGAGCGCGTCACGCTCGGCGTGCGACGGCGGATCGAGGCGGTCGCCGACTCGAAAGAGGCATCAAGGCGAGCTGCCGCCGTGTTCGCCCTGCCGCAACACAGCGTCGATGGAATGCAATCCGTTTATCGCAGCGTCGATGCGATCTGGAGGGCGGTGGGGGATACCTCGGCCGACTTCAATTTCTATACGAAGCGGGCGCTGCTCGCCGGCGTCTACACGTCGACGATGCTGCACTGGTTTGCCGATACCAGCGAAGGCGTGGCCGATACCTGGGCCTTCCTCGATCGGCGCATCGGTGAAGTGATGCAGATCGAGAAATTCAAAGCCTCGGCGCAAAAGTTTGTCGCGGGGTTGCCCAATCCGCTTTCGATCCTCGGATCGTTTCGCCACCCGCGCGGCTAGACGTTACGCCTGAGCCCGGTTCGCGTTGTCGTTCAGAAATTTCTCGAGGTCGACGACGGCGACCCGCCACTCGCGGCCGAACTTGATTGCGCGAAGTTTGTGATTTCGGATCCAGCTGCGCACCGTGCTGTCCTTGACCTTCAAGGTCTGGGCCGTCTCATGAACGGTCAAAAGCGGTTGACTCAGCATCGTTACGCCAACCTAGCACGGGTCTATGGTTGTTCATATATGTTTGTGGTTGTTTGTGCGCTAAGTCTTGGGCCGCGTCCCGAGCGGAAATAATTTTGTGACGTGCCCCATTTTGCGGCCGGCCCTCGGCTCGGGTTTGCCATAGATGTGGAGGCAGGTTCCGGGCGCGGCGGCATAAGGTGCCCATCCCAACGCTTCATCGCCCAAGAGATTGCGCATCACGGCGTCGGAGTGGCGAACAGGGTCGCCCAGCGGCCAGCCGCTGATCGCCCGGATGTGCTGTTCAAATTGGCTGACGGCGCAGGCGTCGATCGTCCAATGTCCCGAGTTGTGGACGCGGGGAGCAATTTCGTTAACGAGCAAGCGGCCATCACGCGTCTCGAATAACTCGGTCGCGATGACGCCCGTGTAGCCGAGTGCCTCGACGATCTTGCGCGAAATTTCATCGGCCTCTTCCGTCAACCGCGGCGAACCATGCGCTGGCGCAAAAGTCGTGCGCAATACGTGGTGCTCGTGAGCATTTTCCACGAGGTCGTAACACCGCGTCGTGCCGTCGACGCCTCGCGCCGCGACTAGCGACAACTCGCGTGCGAAATCGACAAAGCCCTCGAGAATGCACGGTGCACGGCCCAAATCACGCCAAGCCGCAACCGCTTCATCGGCTGAGTGGACGCGCCGTTGGCCTTTGCCATCGTAGCCCAATCTCGAGGTTTTGATGATCGCGGGCGAACCGATGGAGGCGAACGCGTTGCGTGCGCTCGCCTCGGAATCCACCGCCGCGAACGGTGCTGTTTCTATTCCAAGGCCGCGAATAAACGTCTTCTCCACGACCCGATCTTGCAAGGCTGCGAGAGCCTCGGCATTCGGGCGGACCGGCCGCATCGAAGATAGCAACGCGACGGCGTCGGCCGGGATGTTCTCAAACTCGTAAGTGACGACGTCGACGGTCTGCGCGAATGCTTTCAGTGCGGCAGCATCGCTATAGCCGGCGATGGTATGTGCAGCGGCAACCTGGAATGCGGGGCTATCGGACTCCGGTGCGAAGATGTGGCATTTGATGCCGAGGCGCGCGGCCGCAAGAGACAACATCCGGCCAAGCTGACCGCCACCGATGATGCCGACAGTGCCGCCCGGCGGAATGACCTTAGCTGGCATCGTCTTCATCGACTGGGGCTTCGGGCACATCGGCAGTCTGGCGTGCGCGATAGGCCTCCAAACGCTTTGCCAGGTCCCTGTCGCTCAGAGCAAGAATCGCTGCGGCGAGCAAAGCGGCGTTCGTCGCTCCAGGTTTGCCGATTGCGAGGGTGCCCACGGGCACTCCGGCCGGCATTTGCACGATCGACAACAAGCTGTCCAATCCTTGCAACGACGCGGAAGGGACCGGCACGCCAAGCACCGGCAGCGTCGTCATGGACGACGTCATTCCCGGCAAATGCGCTGCACCGCCGGCGCCGGCGATAATAACTTTGATGCCGCGGGACTTGGCCCCCTTGGCATAGGCAAAGAGCCGATCAGGCGTGCGATGCGCGGATATGATCCGGGCCTCGTAACGCACGGCGAGCTTGTCGAGTGTCTCGGCCGCCTCGGAGAGCACGGGCCAATCGGACCGACTCCCCATGATGATGCCGACCTCGGCGGAATCGCGCTCGCCGGCGCGGCTCGTTTCTTTGACGGCCGGTTTGTTGGCCATAGCTTCCCCTGCTGAGCGGCCCGCTTGATGTGCAGGTGCGCGAAGAAGCGGCGCAGTATAGGCTTGGGGACGACCAAAACAAGCAAGCGCGACCGTTAAGCTTCTCGCGACCGTCCGCACAACATGCAATATCGGCGCGATGGCAACAGGAGTTGAGTCGACGATAAGGCCGCTGAAGGCGCGGACGATTTCATGAAGATTACCTCGAAACCGACCAAGGGCCCGGCCGGCGTGACGCCGAGGAGCGTCACCCGGTCGCAGCAATCGTCTCCCGCCCGGGCCGGCCGTGCGACGCAAGATGTCGCGGCTGTGCTTGGCATTCCTGAAGCGGAATTCACGCCGCGCGTGCGCGACGCGATCATGGTGCTGATGGCCGAAGTCGACCGGCTTCGCCAAGAGCTAGAGCAGATCAGGAAGCGTCTCGAAGCGGCCGAGACAGAAGCCGATCAAGATGACCTTCTGCCGGTGCTCAATCGCCGTGCCTTCGTGCGCGAGATGTCGCGCATCATGTCGTTCGGCGATCGGTATGACCTGGCGGCGAGCCTCATCTACTTCGACCTCGACGGATTCAAGAGGGTGAACGATACACACGGGCATGCGGCCGGTGACGCCGCGCTTATGCACGTCGCAAGCTTGTTGACCGCGAACGTACGCGAGTCAGACGTTGTCGGCAGGCTCGGCGGCGATGAATTCGGCGTGATCTTGGCGAAGGCCGATATTGCTCAAGCTCAGACGAAAGCGACTAAGCTTGCGCAGCTCTTCGAAGCGCAACCCTTCATGTGGGAGGGGCAGGCTTTGCCACTCTCCTTCGCCTTCGGGGTCTGCATGTTTCAGAAAGGCGAAAGCGTTGCGAGCGCCATGGCGAACGCCGACAAGGCGATGTACGCCTCGAAGCGCGACAAGAAGAAGTAATCGGATTACGCGATGATATCGGGGACGATTTCGTCCTCGAGCTTCGTGATTTGATCGCGAAGCATCAATTTGCGTTTTTTCAACCTGGTTAGCTGCAACTGATCGTGAGCGCCGGCCGAAACCAACGCCAGGATTGCCTCGTCGAGGTCGCGATGCTCCTGTTTCAGCTGAGCCAGTCTGTCCTGACCGGGTGAGGACGGGGTTGCCGCCGGTCCGGAAGAACCTGTGCCGCTGATGACGGACAGGCCGCTGTTTTCTCCATCGCCGTCGCGTGAGAACGCCATCAATTGAGGTGCCTAAACTTGTCTACAATTCTGAGTGGAAGACTACCACATCAGCGCTTTGGAGTCTTGGGGTTCGCCGCCGGTGGTTGCGGACGACGCCGTCCTTGCGCCAAATCCTCGCCCCAGCGCTTGGTCGTTGTGGCGTCGAGGCCCAGGAGATCGAAAATGCGACCCACCGATTGATCGATCAGCTCGTCGACGGTCTTGGGGCGGGCATAGAGAGCCGGCACCGGCGGCGCAATGATCGCGCCCATTTCGCTCAATGAGGTCATCGTGCGCAGATGGCCGAGGTGCAGCGGCGTCTCGCGAATCATTAAGATCAACGGACGCCGTTCTTTTAACATGACGTCGCCGGCGCGCGTCAGGAGCGAGGTCGTAACGCCCGTTGCCAGTTCCGACATCGTGCGAATCGAGCACGGCGCGACGATCATTCCGAGCGTCTTGAACGAGCCGCTGGCGATCGCGGCGCCAACATCTTGCGCCGCGTACGCCGTATGCGCGAGGGCGCGGACTTGATCCGGCTTCCACTCGGTCTCATATCCTAACGTCATCTCGGCGGCTTTCGAGATGACAAGGTGAGTCTCCAGGCCAAGCGCGCGCGCAACCTCGAGCAAACGCACGCCGTAAATTACGCCTGAGGCACCGGAGATTCCCACAACAAGGCGCCGCGTTGCAGCGGATGAGGGCATGAAACCCGTTAACTCCTTGTTTGCGATTGCTTCGAAGGAACTGCTGACATTACGTCGATTCTGTGATTGAATGGTTGAGCCTAAAAACGGAGGCATTCACATGGGCCTAGAGTCGCATATCCTGGAACTTGCGGATAAGCACCACAAACTCGACGAACTGATCCACGACGAGCTCCATCGTCCGCTCCCCGACGATTTGATGATTTCAGAGCTCAAAAAGCGAAAACTCCGACTTAAAGAAGAAATCGAACGTCTGAAGACGGACGTTCACTGAAACAAGGTAGCTGGCTTCGGCCGCTCCGACCCCCTGTTTAGAAACACCCTCGCGCGTTGCCCGCTTCAGCTGGCGACGCGCCGAGATGCGTTTGCTCAAGACCTAACGTCGTTGCGAAACGCTGCCGGCGTCGTGCCGAAGCGGGCCTTGAACGCGCGCGAGAAGTGAGCTTGATCGCAAAATCCAACAGCGATCGCGATGTCGACCAGCTTTGAATTGGAGTCGCGAATGAGCGTCGCCGCCCGCTGCAGCCGACGTTCGCGAATGTAGCCGCCAACCGACATTCCAAATGCAGAGCGGAAGGCACGCGCAAGGTGACCAGCGCTCACACGAGCGTGTCCGGCCAAAGACGACAAGCGTAGTTCGTCGCCCGGAGTGCTTTCAATTTGATCGAGCGCCGACGCGAGCCACGCGGGATGACCGTCGTTCCTGAAAAGCGACAACCGCGAGGCGCTCTCCAAAAGCTCGATCAACAACACTTCGACTGTGAGGGGCGAAGTCGAGTCGGGGTGCTGTAGTTCGTGTGCGAGTTCGCGCCCCAGAGATTGGAGGCGCGCCGAGCGTTGATGGCAATAAGTGTCCATCAACGAAGTGAAGCCGTTCTGCGAGAGCCAAGTGCGGCGCGGAAAAAGACTCAAGCACAAGCCGCGCATCGCCGAGAAACGATTGGAGTGGACGCAATCGGATGGCCGCACCAACAGGCTGCCGGTACCGCATTCTTCATGCTGAGAGCCGGACCGTTCCTCGAATTCGCCGTCGAGAGTAACGCACCATTGGTATTCGTCGGCGTGGCGGTGAGCCGGGATCGCCTCGCGCGCATGATGGTGTCCGACGCTGAGCGCAAAGCCCACGAAGTCGCGTTGCGCGAGGGAGCGGCCATACGTGCTGAATGTGGGCAGTGAGGCAACGGGCATAGACCAGCCGGATATCACAGCCGTACAAGACCGGCCATCACAGCTTAGATTTGCTGACCCCGTCCGTTATTGAAGGGGTCTTTCCGATGACTCGGCGCTTTTTCCTGTTGTGTGTTGTGGGTTTGGGCGCCGTCGGGGCGACGCAGTTAACCTCGGCGACGGCCGCACCGGCCACGTTCCAAGCGGGGGAAGAAGCTTACATCGCGCTTCATTTTTCCGAGGCCCGTACCGCCTATCAGGCGACTGCCGCCCTCGCCGCTAGCCCCGCGAAGGATCGTACCGCCGCGCTGTGTCAACTTGCCGTGATGGCTTGGCGAATCGATAACCGACCGACAGAAGCGGAACATTATTTCGCTGAAGCGCTTGCGGTGGGTGCCGATCAGAGCGCGACTCACGTCGAACGGGCGCGCTTCTATGAGTCGACAAGCCGGTTTGAGAATGGGCTCGCTGCAGCGAACGCCGCGGTGGGGGCCGCCTCAAGCGCGCGGGAGCGGTACGATGCGGCGTTGGCGTTTGCGGTCGCGGTCAATGCGAGGCTTGAGGGTGTTGGGATTGCCGATCAATCGGCGGCGCAACACGAGGAGCTTGAAAGAGCGCGCACATTGGCTCGACCCTTCAGCGCCGAGCCGCCGATGACGCTAGAGATGTCGGAGGCATTGCTTGAGGTTGCATTACGGCTCGACGACGGCGCGTTGGCGCTGACGGCTTGGCGTTCATATGCGCGTGAAACGGAGAGCGGCGGTCCGTCCCGAGATGCAGCGCGGTTGCTCGCCGGTGCGTTGCCGCAATCGACGGGCGCCGGTGTGCCAGAGAGTGCCCGCGATAATATCGTCGAGGGCCTTCGATTGTCGCAATTCTTCCGTTTGTCCGCGCTGGTTGCCGCCGATCGACGTTCGTCTCATGCGCGCGCGCGACTCGATCGGCCGCGTGTACGCGAGACTGTCGCTTACGCCGCTTTCATTTCCGATATGACGAAGGTGACGGACGCCTACTATCGCGACGTCGCAAACAAGCGCGGGGACGTCGCCGCGTGGAAGCAGCAGGTCATTTCGTTGGGCCAAAAGCTCTGGCCTGAACTCGATTTTGCGGCGGAACGCCCGACCTATTCCCAAGAACGGTTCGAGCGCGACGTGCGAACACGCTTCGGCGGGTATATCAATCTCGGGGAGACCGGCGGCGTTCCCGATCTGCACTACGGGCACGTGGTCGCCGACGATGCGCGCGAGATCGATCAATACGGCCACAAAGCAACACTTCGCAGGCTTGCCATCGATTTGATGGTGTCGAATGGCTACGAGAGTTGGGTGTGGGACGGGCGTCAAGCACATGGCGGGTGGAGCACGGCGGAATTTCTGGTCCAGGTGCGCCCGGGTTACGCCGATGGGGCGCTTGGGCGATGGTTGCAATTGATCGATCCTGCTTTGCGGGCGGCGGAAGACACGCAAATTGATGCAGATACGGTGGCCGACGATGCGATCGCGGCGCGGCAAGAAATAGCGTTCCTGCCGGGGCTCGCGCGGCGTCTACAACGTCAGGGTCAGGATGCGTTGCTTGCTGCCCTCAGGGCGCAAGGCACTGGAAGTTTAGAACTCAAGCGCGCGTTCGTCATTCGCCTGTCGCAGGTCGTACTCGATTCCAACTTTTTCGCCCACGAGGGGCGCCATTCGCTGGATCGCCAGTTCTTTGGTGCCAAAGAGCCCGACCAAGAAGAGCTTGAATTCCGCGCGAAGCTGTCCGAGGTCGCTTTTTCCGACGAGCCGCGGATGAGCTGGGACGCGATCCTGAACCCGAACATTGCCGACGCAACGTCGCCGCATGGTCGCGCAAACACGAGGATCGTGCGGGGACTGATCGCATGGATGACGGCGCATCAAAGTCAGATCGCAGGTCTCGACCCGGCACGCCCGTTGCTTCCGCAATTCGACAGACTCACCAACGATCAAATGCGCGATGCAATGCGTTCGATGGATCCGTGGGCGCCAAAGACGTAGCTCAGGCGGCTTTCGCCTTCTCGCGCAGCTTGAATTTCTGGATCTTGCCAGTGGACGTTTTCGGGAGCTCGCCGAAAACAATCGTCCGTGGGATCTTGTAACCGGCAATGTGCTGCCGGCAGAAGAGAATGATCTCCTCAGCGGAAACTTCGCCTACGCTTGCTTTCAATTCGACGAAGGCAACGGGCGTCTCGCCCCATTTTTCATCGGGCTTACCCACAACCGCCGACATGCTGACGGCCGGATGCTTCGCGAGCACATCTTCGACTTCGATCGATGAGATGTTCTCGCCGCCGGAAATGATGATGTCCTTTGAGCGGTCCTTGAGCTGGATGTAGTTATCGGCGTGCCAGACGCCGAGATCGCCGGAGTGGAACCAGCCGCCTTTGAAGGCGGCGTCGCTCGCCGCCGGATTTTTTAGGTACCCTTTCATTACGACATTTCCTCGGAAGAAGACCTCGCCCATCGTCTCGCCGTCCTTGGGCACATCTTTCATGGTGTCGGGATCTTTGACAGCCAGGGCTTCCAGGACCGGATAGCGCACGCCTTGGCGAGCTTTGATGCGGGCGCGCTCTTCCATTGGGTGGGCGTCCCACTCGTCGTGCCAGGCGTTGACGACGGCTGGGCCGTAGGTTTCGGTCAGACCATAGACGTGGTGGACCTGGAAGCCTGCCGTTTCCATGCGCGCGAGCGTTGCGGCAGGCGGCGGCGCCGCCGCGGTCATGAACTCGACCTTGGTCTTAAGCGTCCGTCGCTCGGCGTCGGTTGCGTTGACGAGCATGCTCATGACGATCGGCGCGCCGCACATGTGCGTGACATCATAGCGAGCGCAAGCCGCGAACATCGTCGCCGCGTTGACGCGGCGCAAGCAGACATGCGTGCCGGCGACGACCGAGATCGTCCAGGTGAAGCACCAGCCGTTGCAGTGAAACATCGGCAGCGACCAGAGATAGACGGGATGTACGCGAATCGACGCCGCGATCACGTTTCCCAGCGCCAGCAGATAAGCGCCGCGATTGTGAAAGACGACACCCTTCGGGTTGCCGGTCGTGCCGCTCGTGTAGTTGAGCGTGATCGCTTCCCACTCGTCCTCCGGCCAGCGCCACGCGAACGAGGGGTCACCGGTCTTGAGGAAGGCTTCGTACTCCACCTCGCCGATCAATTCGCCGCCGACATATTCCGGGTCGTCGATGCCGATGACGATCGGCTGAACCTTGGCATTGTAGAGCGCTTCGAGCGCAAGGGCGCCGAATTCCTTGTCGACGATGAGGACCTTCGCCTCACCGTGATCGAGGACGAAGGCGATCTCCTGGGCGCTGAGGCGATAGTTGATGGCGTTCAAAACGCCGCCCGTCATCGCGACACCGTAATGCGCGTCGAGCATCGGCGGAATATTAGGTGCGAGAACCGCGACGGTATCGCCGACGCCGATGCCGCGTTTCTTCAACGCAGAGGCGAGGCGCCGACAACGCGTGTAGAAATCGCGATAGCTGATGCGCTGGTCGCCGTGAATGATCGCGATCGTGTCGGGAAAGGTCGAGGCTGACCGTTCGAGAAACGTCAGCGGCGTCAGCGGTTGGTAGTTTGCCGGATTCTTGTCGAGATGAAACGCGTACGGGCTATCGGATTTGGCGGTGTGTGCCGATTTTGCGCGCTTTGCGCGCGGGGTGCGCCGCGTTGCGACGGCCTTAATCGGTTTTGCTTTCTTGGCCGCGGGGCGCGATTTCAAGCTTGAGCGCTTTGCCTTTTTGGCGCGGGCCATAGGCGTTCTCCGGTCCTGCGTGAGGTTTGTGAGCGGTGAACTATTATGAGCGGCGAAACGTAGCGAACGGCCCTATGCGCGGCAAGGCGGCGCACGGTGACGGTCGCTGCTGGTCACTGCGGCCCGCTTTGGCTATGACGAGAGGCGAAATGCCAAAAGCCAAACCGACGGGAAAAGGGCATCGACGTAGCGCTACCGAGACGCGTAAGTCTGCGGCGCGCCTAAAGGGTCCATCGTTTAAGGGTTATAGGAGAGAGTTGCGCGAATTTGCCGACTATCTGGATAAATTGGCAGTTCATTTCGAGTCGCTGTCTCGGAAGTCAAGAAAAGCAAAATCGAAGTGACCAACTACAGGTTCATGGTGCCGACTCATGAACGACAGCGCTAGGTTGCTCAAATCTCGATGCCCAAACGAATTTCCCGTGCCGACCTGACGAAGATCGCGGCGCTCTTGGCGACGGCGGCGATCATGCTGCTCGCCAACGGGTTGCAAGGCACGCTGGTGCCGATGCGCGGGCATCTGGAGGGATTCTCCGACACGGTGTTGAGCTTGCAGGGCTTCACCTATTTCTTCGGCTTCGTCGCGGGGTGTCTTGCCTGTCCTTATCTGGTTGCGCGCGTCGGACATATACGCGCCTTCGCTATTTTGACGGCGTTGACCGCGGCGATAATCCTCATCCTTCCGATTGCCATCGGACCGGTGATTTGGGGCCTGCTTCGCTTAGGGGTCGGATTTTGCGCGGCCGGCATGTTCGCGGTGCTCGAAGGCTGGCTCAATCAGCAGGCGCCGAACGCCAAGCGCGGGCGGATCTTCACGCTCTACGCCGCCATCAACAATTTGGCGCTGCTCGGAGGCCAATATCTGTTCACGCTCGGCGATACCGGTGGTCCCGCTCTCTTTTCGCTCTGCGCGATCCTGACGGTGCTCTGCCTCATCCCGATCGGCCTGACGCGACAGGTCGAGCCCCAGCGTGTGGAGTTGCCGAAATTGCGCGTCGCGCATCTCTATCGCGTCTCGCCCGTCGGCGTGATCGGCGCGGTGATTGTCGGATTGACGGGCGGCGCCTTTTGGACGCTTGCTCCGGTGTTTGCGAATTCGCGCGGGCTGACGGGTGACGGCGTCGCGCTCTTCATGTCGGTCACAATCTTGGGCGGGGCAATTGCTCAGTGGCCGCTCGGCCGAATTTCGGATTTCACGGACCGGCGTATCGTGATCGGTTGTGCTTCAGTGGTGGCATCGATCGCCGGATTGATGCTCGCGGTCCCGATCCCATCTGGATTTACGAGCAGCAGTTGGCTGTTAGCCGGCGGGTTCTTCTATGGCTTGTCGGCCTTTCCGATCGGTGCTCTCACGAACGCGCATTTGAACGACCATGCCGCGCAAGAGGAAATGACCGAATTCGCGTCGAGCAACCTTTTTGTCTATGGCACGGCGGCGATGATCGGACCCGTGATCGCGGCGGGCGTGATCAAATTGGGCGGACTCAATGCGATCTTCTTCTACACGGCGACGATACATGCCTCGTTCGTCGCGTTCGTTCTCTACAGGATGATCGTGCGCGCGGCCGTGCCGAGCGAAGATCGCGGCGCCTTCAGCGTCGCCACGACCCAAGGCGCCGGCGCCGTTCACTTCGCGCCGGCGGAGGTCAAGTCAGAAGCCTAGGTCTTGTCGCCGCGCACGCGCTGGAATGAAGCGAAGACGGACGCCGGATCGTATTTCATCTGCGGCTGGCGTTCTTCTTCCTCAGGCTCGGGCTGTTTGGTGGTCTCTGCAGCGGGCCTCAAAGTCGCACCTTTGAGTTCGGGCGGGGCGTTCTTCGCCTTGCGATCGGCGGCGCGTGTGACCGCCAAATCGAGCTCGAGCTGCGAACAAAGGCCCAGCGTCACGGGATCGACGGGCTTGATGTTCGCGATGTTCCAATGGGCGCGCGTGCGGATCGACTGGATCGTCGACTTCGTCGTACCGATCAACTTTCCGATCTCGGCGTCGGTCAATTCGGGATGATTGCGGACGATCCAAGCGATCGCGTCCGGGCGATCTTGGCGGCGCGAGACCGGCGTGTAGCGGGGGCGCGTCTTGTTCTTCGGCGGGGGCACGTCATGGGTGGACCTCGCAATCACCAAGCGCTTTCGCGGGTCCTTCTCGCCGGCTGTGATTTCTTCGCGCGTCAGCTGGCCGCTCATCGTCGGATCGAGCGGCACGATCTTTTCCGGATGGAGATCGTCCGCCATGGCCTTGATCTCGAGATGATGCAGCCCGCAGAACTCGGCGATCTGGTCGAATGTCAACGTCGTATTGTTGATGAGCCACGCGGCTGTCGCCTTGGGCATCAGCGGTTTGTTCATGGGTCAAGTCTCCGCTTGGGGCGCCAGTGGGGTCACCACCAGGCCAGAGGCACTCACCTCAATTGAGGGAATTGGGCAGTTATATAGAGGCTCGGCGTCCCGGCGGAAAGCGGAAGTGTCAGGGGGTCAACAGAATCTTGCCGATATGCTGGCTTCCGGCCATTCGTGCATGGGCGTCCGCCACCTTTTCCAAGGGATAAACGCTGTCGACGACCGGCTTCAAGCGCCCGGCATCAAACAGCGGCCAGACCTCGCGGGCGAGGGATTTGCCGATTTCGGCCTTCTGCTCGGGCGTTCTTGGGCGCAACGTTGAGCCCGTGATCGTCAAGCGCTTGAGCATGATCACGAGCAGATTGAGCGTCGCTTCGGCGCCCTCCTGGAAGGCGATGTTCACAAGGCGGCCCTCGGTCTTGAGCGATTGAATATTCTTCATGACGTAACTGCCGCCGACCATGTCGAGGATCACGTCGACACCTAAGCCTTTGGTCTCCGCCTCGAGAACTTCGACGAAGTCTTCGTTGCGGTAGTTGATGGCACGCGCGGCCCCGAGCTTTGTGCAGGCGTCGCACTTTGCCGGCGAGCCGGCGGTTGTGAAGACACGATGACCCCGCGCTGCAAAGAGTTGGATTGCGGCGGTGCCGATCCCGCTCGATCCGCCGTGAACGAGAAAGGATTCGCCGGGCTGGAGCCGCGCGCGATCGATCACGTTCGTCCAGACTGTGAAATACGCCTCGGGTAATGCACCGGCGTCGATGAGCGAAACACCCTTCGGCACGCGCAGGATACTACCCTCGTGCGCGACGCAGTATTCAGCGTATCCGCCGCCGGGAACCAGAACACAAACTTGGTCGCCCACGCGCCAGGCCGTAGTGCCTGCGCCGACGGCGGCGACCGTGCCGGACGCTTCCATGCCCAGTGTTTCGGGCGCGCCGGGGGGCGGTGGATAGAAGCCCTGCACTTGCAGCAGATCGGCACGGTTCAGACCGGCGGCCGCCACTTTGAGCAAAACTTCATGCGGGCCGACTTCGGGAAGGGGGATACGCGCGATGTGTGGAACACGCTTGCCGCCCACTTCGCCGGGCAAAACCGCTCTCATTGTGCTGGGAAGATTGGTCATTGCGAACACCTCTTGCGGGCCCTTGGGTTTCACGTTTCAAATGATTAGCGGCTTTTGTCGCCGGCGACACGAGGGTAATGCCGATGTCATGGGATGATCTCGAACCAAAGACGAAAAAGCCGGTCGTGCTCGACCTCGGGCCGTTGTCCATCGAGGACTTGACGCTGCGGATCGCGGACCTCGAGGCCGAAATTGCCCGCATGAAGCAGGCGATCGTGGAAAAGCAGAAACAACGCAACTCCGCCGACGCGATTTTCAAGAGCAAGGGTCAGTAGTGGATCGCCATCAGCAGGCCGCGCGCGTCGCGGGCTGCCGTTTGTGGCAAGCTCACGGCATCGCCGCGACGAATGCGCTCGGCGGTTAACAGCAACGCGCAGGCGTCAAGAATGTCGTCGGGTTTTGCGTGCATCTCACGCCGGTCCGCGAGCCAATCGTCCAGGCGGGCGAAGCCGGCCTTGCGCAACAGGCGCCGCCGCACCTTGAGCCCGTCTTTCGTGTGCTTGGAGATTAGCGGCCTGCCGCCATTCATGAGGCAGAAAGCGAGTTCGGGATGGGCCTCGCGAACACGCGCCTGATCGCTCGCCGCAATTGCGCCATCGATCTCGGTAATTTTGGGCAAGATGTTCCAGGCCTGCTTCGAGATGCCGCCGTAACCTTGATGCTTTGACCAATTGTTGGCCCCAATCCAATCGGTCGGCGCGAAAGCGAGTGCGCCGCGAGCAGGAACACGGAACACTCGCGAACCGTGCGGCCGCAAAATCTTTCGCGCTTCGACTTCGCATTCGCGATGGCCGCTCTCGCTCAGACCGATCGGCATGTCGACGGCGATGACGTCGAAGCGTTCCTGAATCTCATTCCAGTGCGTGGCGAATTCTATTTGAGCGTGCGCGACACCGCGCGTTGTGTGCGCGACGACCCAACCGCCGCGACATCCATCGACTCCTGCTAGATGACGTCGTGCGCGTCGTTTCACGTTAACTCTCTTTCGCGTGACCGATTGTGTTTTTCGTGCCAAGCTTGGCGCGAAGAATGCAAGCTCATCGATCTTAAGCTTGAACTGTGCCGTGCATTTGCTTTTGGCTTCTTGGCCAAGAACAGCGTCAACCAAGGCGCGCGCGGGCACAGGCGGCGAATTGAAAAGTCCGCGGAGGTCGATGGCATGTCGGGTTTGCAAGACGTGGGACAAAACGGGGAAGGCATGGCCATCAGACCGGCGGTTGAACCGCAATTCTCGAATGCGTTGGCATTTTCGGGCTCTGAGTTGTTTCGCCGCACGTTCGAAGAAGGCATGGGCATGGTCGAGGAAACAGCGACCTATCTCGACGGGCGGGGACGCCAGGAATCAAAATTGTTGCCGTCGAAGGCGGCGCTTGCCTATGCGGGCGAAAGCATGCGCCTGACAACTCGTCTTATGCAGGTCGCGTCGTGGTTGCTTGTGCAGCGCGCAGTCAGCGAACGCGAAATGACGACGGACGAAGCGGGCAAGGAAAAATATCGCCTCGGCGCGCGTGAAATCTGCCGCGGCCGGCGCTTGGAAGCCGTCGACCTGCTACCGGCGAAATTGGTCGATCTCTTGGAACGCAGCGCCCATCTTTACGAGCGGGTCGATCGCCTCGATCAATTGCTGTACGCGGCGCCGGAAGCGGGGCCTGCCGGGTTGCATGCTCAGATGAACCGGTTGCAGGCAGCGTTCGGTGGGGTCGAGACGTCGCGCTAGGCTCTTCCAGAAAAAGGGAAGCGTCTAGGCGTCCGCCTTCTTGGCGCCGACCATGCCCTCGAACTTCTTATTGAACTTGGAAACGCGGCCCGCGCGGTCGAGGATTTGCTGCCCGCCGCCGGTCCATGCCGGATGGGTCGTCGGGTCGATGTCGAGCGTCATGACGTCACCCGCCGCACCCCAGGTCGAACGGGTTAAGAACTTCGTCCCGTCGTTCTGGAGGACGGTGATGTAGTGATATTCGGGGTGGCCATCTTTTTTCATGAAACTCAGCTTCCGGCGGATCCTCAAGAGCGCGCGGATATAGCCAAAACACCACGCCTGCGCAAGGTCGCGGGGGCAGGGGGCTCGCGCCGAGCCTAAGCCGGTGCCATATAACGCAAACCTCTACCTATCGGAGTGCCAGCCCCCGTGACCAATTCCGGCGCCGAATTCGCCGCTACAGTCGAGCGCGAGGCACAAACCCGCAAGCGCAGCCGCAACGTCCGCGTGCTGGCGCGATTGGTGCCGTTTCTGGTGCCCTATCGCACGGTGATTGCGCTTGCCGGTGTCTTTTTGCTCGTCGCGGCGGTCGCGTCGCTGGCTATTCCGGCCGCCGTTAAGGACATGATTGATCACGGCTTCTCGAAGGAGAATGCGGGACTGATCGACCGCTACTTCCTCGGCTTGATGGGAGTGGCGGCAATCCTTGGACTAGCGACTGCCGCGCGTTTCTACTGCGTGACGTGGCTGGGAGAGCGCGTGGTCGCGAATATCCGTCAGGCCATCTACGACCACGTTTTGTCGCTGAGCCCCGCCTTCTTCGAGGTCACACGCACCGGCGAGGTTTTGTCGCGGATTACAACGGACACCACGCTGATCCAAACGGCCGTCGGCTCCAGCGTTTCGATCGCCTTGCGCAACATCGTGATGCTGATCGGCGGCATGATCATGCTCGTGGTCACGAGCGCGAAACTTACCGGTCTAGTCCTCGTGACAGTGCCGCTCGTGGTCGTGCCGCTGATTTTTTTGGGCCGCGCGGTACGCAAATTGTCGCGTGCGAGTCAGGATCGTGTAGCGGACACGAGCGCGTACGCCGCAGAGACGCTGAATGCGGTTCAGACGGTGCAGGCATTCACGCATGAGGCGATCGATCGCACGAGGTTCGGCGCGGCAATAGCCGCGACCTTTGCGACCGCGGTTCGCCGGGTCAAGGTGCGCGCCGTGATGACGGCGCTGGTCATCGTGCTCGTGTTCGTGAGCATCGTCGGCGTGTTGTGGGTAGGCGCCCAGGCGGTGCTCGCCGGAACGATGACCGGGGGCGAGCTCAGCCAGTTCATCCTCTACGCGGTGATAGTTGCAAGCGGCACTGGCGCCCTCTCCGAAGTATGGGGCGAGGTGCAACAAGCGGCGGGTGCGGCAGAGCGATTGATGGAACTTTTGTCGATCGAGCCGCAGATCAAGGCACCGGCCAATCCGATGCGCCTGCCGGTTCCGGCGCGGGGCGCGGTCAAGTTCGAGGACGTCACTTTCGAGTATCCGTTGCGGCCCGGTGTCTCTGCGCTAAGAAAGTTCTCGCTCGACATCAAGCCTGGCGAAACCATTGCGCTTGTCGGGCCTTCGGGTGCAGGCAAGACCACGGTCTTTCAACTGCTGTTGCGGTTTTTCGATCCGCAGGCCGGCCGCGTGCTTATCGACGGGGTGGAACTCGCGAAGGCGGAGCCGCAGGATGTGCGCTCGCGGATTGCCCTCGTGCCGCAGGACACGGTGATCTTCGGCGATACCGCATTTGAAAATGTACGCTACGGCCGGCCCGATGCGTCCGAAGACGAAATCCGCACGGCGGCCGAAGCGGCGCAAGCAGCGGAATTCATCGAAAAACTGCCGCAGGGCTACCACACGTTCTTGGGCGAACGCGGTGTCGCGCTCTCGGGCGGACAACGCCAGCGTATCGCAATCGCGCGAGCCATTTTGCGTGACGCACCCATCCTGCTGCTCGACGAAGCGACGAGCGCGCTTGACGCAGAGAGCGAAAGATTGGTGCAGCGGGCCATCGAAGGCATTATCGGCAAACGCACGATCATCGTCATCGCACACCGGTTGGCGACCGTGCAGCGCGCCGATCGCATCGTCGTCTTGGATCAAGGCGGGATCGTCGCGCAAGGAACGCACAAGCAGCTTGTCGAAGGCGGCGGTCTTTATGCCCGGCTGGCGCGTTTGCAATTCGCCGGGCTGGCCGCCGAATAGTTCAGGGGTTGAGGTTAGGATATGGGGCGAGTGCTTCGAATTGCCGGCGTTACAATCGTGGTGCTCGCGATCGTCGGCGGCGCTCTCGTCTACCGAACGCTCAATGCGGCGGGGTATTTCAACAGAGTCGTTTCGGCATTCGCAGGCAAGTGCGTGGCCGTCACGGGCGTCGTCGGCGCCGAGGATATCGAACTCGACCGGCAAACGGGCGAGCTGTTTATCTCGTCGCAGGATCGCCGGCCGTTTCGGCCGGACGGCGACCGGTTCCGCCAAGGCGACATTTTCCTCGCGCATATCGACCAACTGGATTCGAAGCCCGAATCCTTGACCGCGATGATGAGTTGGACGCTGCACCCGCACGGCATCAGTCTCTACAAGGACGGCAACGGGAAACGAACGCTCGCGGTCGTCAATCATGTGACGCCGGGTGCTTCCGAGATCATGTTGTTCGATGTCGTCGAGGGCGCCGGCAAGCACCCGCAACTCAGCTTGCGGCGGCGGGTGAATGATCCGCTCATTCACGATGCAAACGATGTCACGCTAGTCGGGCACGACTCGTTCTACGTGACCAATGATCACGGATCGGAGAGCCAGCTCGGCAAGACGCTGGAGACCTGGCTGTTGTTGCCTCGCGCGAACGTCGTCTATTTCGATGGCAATGCTGCGAAAGTCGTTGCCACCGGCCTCAACTACGCCAACGGCATCAATCGCAGTGCCGATCTGGCGACGATTTACGTCGCAGAATCGACGGGGCGGACGCTCGATATTTTTCATCGCGACACGACGAGCGGGGTGCTGTCGCCAGTCCGTTCCTTGTTCTTGGGCGTTGGCGCCGACAACATCGACATCGACGCAGACGGAAATCTTTGGATCGGCGCGCATCCCCGAATGCTCGATTTTCTGGCGCACGCGCGGGACGCGAAAAACCTATCGCCAAGTGTGGTTCTGAAGATCGATCCGACGACCGACGATGGCGCGGCGCGGACGATCTATGCCAACACCGGCGAGGAGGCATCAGGCGGATCGGTCGCAGTCTCCAACGGCAAGCGCATGGTCATCGGTATGGTGTTCGAGCCGAAGGTCTTGAATTGCACACTGGCGCCATAGCCGCGCTTTCAGATTGCCCGAACCAAGACATCGACGCGATCTGAAGAGCCGTCCGTCGACCCGCCAAACGCCAGCACGTCCACGCGGCTGATCGGCACGCCCTTGCTCGCGAGATAGGTGCGCACCGCAAGCGCCCGTTCGAGCGATAGGCGCCGCGCTTCGCTGGATGTGTCGCCGGCCTGACCGCTAAACCCCGCGAGCCGCACACGCTCTTCGTTGGCAAGCAGGCGGACAGCGAGCGTGTCGAGCGATGCTTTTGCCTCATCGCCAAGGTCGCTGTTCCCGTTGCGAAACCGCACGCGCGTCAAGACCGAGAATCCGGCGATCGGATTCACGGGCGTTGGAGCAGCGGCCGGTGCGGCTGAGCCACGCAGTTCGGCGGCAACAGCCGCCGCCGATTGCGGCGAGGTCAGGGCGCCTTCGTGAGCAGGAGCAGCCTCGGTGCCGATCTGCGGCGGCTTGGCTATGTGCGTGGCTTCGGCGACCGCGATCCCGGGTTTGGGCCGCGGCATGGGAACGAGTGCCGTGAGGGATTCCGCCGCAGGCTTCGGCCGGGGCAGCGGCGGCGGAAGCGCCTTCATCTGTTCAGGCGTCGGCTTACGGCGCGGCATCGGCACCGGCAGTGCGCCGAGGTTGACGGTGACGTTCGCCGGCGCGGGCAACGGGCCGTCTGCGGCAAAGGCGCATTGCGCGGCGAGGCCCGCAAGGCAGAGCGCGATGAAGGGGTCGATGCGCATCGAGCGGATTCTAATCGATCGGCATACGGAATTCACGACCTTAACCGTGCAGGCACTTCATCAATGGCGCATGGAGCACGGTGTTGGAGGCCAGAATGTGGCCGCTCTCCAAGAAGTTATCTCCACCGTCGAGGTCGGAAACCTGGCCGCCGGCTTCGCGCAAAATCACGGCTCCGGCGGCGACATCCCATGACGACAGGCCGCGTTCCCAGAAAGCGTCGAATCGGCCGGCGGCAACAAAGGCCAGATCGAGAGCCGCGGCGCCGAAGCGGCGCACGCCTGCAACTTCGCTCATCACCTTCGGTAATTCGCTTAGGAATTCTTCGTGACCCGCACGTCCCAAGTAGGGAATGCCCGTGGCGATGAGCGCCGAGTTGAGTTCGCGACGCGAGGAGACGCGCAGGCGGCGATCGTTGAGCCAGGCACCCTGACCTTTCTCAGCGGTGAACATTTCGTCGCGAATGGGGTTGAAGACCAGTCCGGCGACCAACTGACCCTCGCGCTCAAGACCGATCGAAATCGCGAAATGCGGCACGCCATGCAAATAGTTCGTCGTGCCGTCGAGGGGATCGATGAACCAGCGATGCGTCTTGTCGGGCCCTTCGATGACGCCGCCTTCTTCCATAACGAAGCCGTAGTGCGGCCGTGTACGCGATAGCTCCTCGCGCAAGATGCGCTCCGACTTGAGATCAGCTTGCGTGACGAAATCGGCGGGCCCTTTGCGCGAGGTTTGCAGATGCTCCACCTCGCCGAAATCGCGCGTCAACACGCGCGCCGCCTTGCGGGCGGCCGCAGTCATGACGTTCATCAATGGGGTGGTGATCGCCATCGACTACTCGGCGCGGCGAACATAGGTCGGATCGTCGGTCGTAACGACGATCTTCGCTCCCGCCTCGATGAAGGCCGGGACCTGAACCTTCACGCCGTTTTCGAGCGTCGCACTCTTGTAGGAGGATGCCGCGGTTTGACCCTTCAACGATGGGTCGGCCTCGGTCACCTTCAGCGTCACGTTCTGCGGCAAACGAACCGAAATCGGGCGGCCCTCATAGCTTTCGACGACAACTTCCATACCGTCTTGCAGAAAGGCCGCACGCTCGCCGATGAAATCGGCGGCGATCTCGATCTGCTCGAAGGATTCCTGGTCCATGAAGGTCAGCATGTCGCCGGCGGAATAGAGGAACTGATAGTCCTTCCGCTCGACGTCGATCTCTTCGACCGTCTCGGCTGCGCGAAAGCGCTCGTTCAGCTTGGTGCCGTTGAACAGGTTCTTGAGTTCGACCTGTGCATATGCACCGCCTTTGCCAGGTTTCACGGCTTGGGTCTTCACGGCAACCCAAAGCGATCCCTGATGCTCGATGACCGAGCCCGGTTTTATTTCATTGCCTGCGAGCTTCATGCCCAACCGACGCCACTTCTTGAGATGAGAAAGAGCAAGGGGCGGTTTCCCGCCCCTTTACGCGGCGCGGACCCTATCAGGGCGATTCCACCGATTCAATGCGCGAAAGCGCGTGTTTACCGCGTGGGACGTCCGAATAATTGATTGAATGCACGCACCGCTGCGGCGGCGCCCGCAGGGTGATCCCATACACCGCTTGAGACGGCGAGGAAATCGGCACCTGCCTCAATCAGAGGTGTCGCGTTTTCGGTTGTGATGCCGCCGATCGCGACGCACGGCACTTCCATAATTTCTGCCCACCATTGCACGGTTTCAATCTCTGCCGTCGTCTTCGGTTGCTTGGTGGCTGTCGGAAAGAACGCGCCGAAGGCGACGTAGTCGGCGCCGGCTTCGGCTGCTTCAAGCGCCAGATGACGTGAGTTGTGACAGGTGACGCCGACGACTTTGTTCGGACCGACGATTGAACGGGCCTCGGCGTAGGGCATGTCGTTCTGACCGACATGGACGCCATCGCAGTCGAGTTCGCGCGCCAAATCGGGCCGGTCATTCAGGATGAAGGCGACGTTCTTTGCCTGTGCGATCGGCATCAGAGCGCGTGTGGCGGCGCGAATGACGTCGTCGGTTGCGCCCTTCAAACGAAGCTGCACACAGGCGACGTCGCCGCCGGCCAGCACACCTTCCAACGCCGCAGCGAACGCCTTCGGTTCAAGTCGCGGTGGGGTAATGAGATAGAGGCGACAGCGGATTAGGCGGCTTCCTTCTCAAGCGACGGCGACCATTTGCCGAGCGCGGCCAAGCCGTTCATGCGTGCGCGATGCGCGAAGGCGCGTTGTCCGGCGGCGACGTTGTCGGGTTTCCCGCTCCACGCTTTTTGTGGCGCGGCCTGGAGTGCGCGGCCGTACGAGAACGTCAGCGTCCACGGCAGCGGACCCATCTTGCTCATCGCGTCGAGATGGGCCGTCGCTGCTTCGTCGGACTGGCCACCTGAGAGGAACGCAATGCCGGGCACCGCCGGCGGCACGCATTCCTTCAGGCATTTGAGCGTCAATTTGGCTACGTCTTGAACGGACGCTTGCCTTGCCGCCTTTACACCGGAGATCACCATGTTCGGCTTGAGGATCGTGCCCTCCAGGGCGACCTTGGCGTAGTAGAGCTCTTGATACGTCTCCTTGAGCATCCACTCGGTCACGGCATAACAGCGATCGATGTCGTGATCGCCGTCCATCAAAACTTCAGGCTCGACGATCGGCACGATGTTCGCGGCTTGGCAAAGCGCCGCGTAGCGGGCAAGTGCATGGGCGTTGGCGTGCAGGCAGTCGTAGCTCGGGATGCCGGGACCGATGTCGATCACGGCGCGCCATTTGGCAAAGCGCGCGCCCAGCTTGTGGTAGTCCGCGAGCCGCGACGCTAGGCCGTCAAGGCCTTCCGTCACGACTTCGCCAGGACAAGCGGGCAAGGGCTTCGTGCCGGCGTCGACCTTAATGCCGGGGATCGCGCCGCTCGCCTCGATGATCTTCACGAGAGGTGTGCCGTCCTTGGCGGTTTGGCGGATCGTCTCGTCGTAGAGGATGACGCCAGAGATGAATTCGCGCATCGCGGGCGTGCGGAACAAAAACTCGCGATAGTCGCGCCGGCTGTCGGCCGTCGATTGAACGCCGATCTTTTCGAAGCGTTTTTGAATCGTGCCGGAACTTTCGTCCGCAGCAAGGATTCCTTTGCCCGGCGCGACCAAAGCGCGTGCGATCTTTTCCAGTTCCGCGATATTCATCGTGCCGCTCCCATCGGTTCAGCGCAATTCCAGCGCTTTGACGCCGGGCAGTTCCTTGCCCTCCAACCACTCGAGGAAGGCGCCTCCGGCGGTTGAAACATAGGTGAATCCGTCCTCGGCGCCAGCCTGCACGAGTGCCGCAATCGTGTCACCGCCACCTGCAACGGAGATGAGCTGGCCGACTTTGGTCAGCATCGCGACCTGGCGCGCGACGGCGCTGGTGCCCGTGTCGAAGGGCGGCATTTCGAACGCACCGAGCGGTCCGTTCCAGACAACCGTGCGCGCCGTCTCCAGATGCGCGGCGATCGAAGCAAGCGTATCCGAGCCGATGTCGAGGATCATGCCGTCATCGGGCGTGCGCGAGATCGGCAGCGTTTTCGAAGCCGCCATCGCTCTGAATTCGGTGGCGACGACGCCGTCGCTCGGCAGCACGATCGTGCAGTCGCGCGCTTTCGCGGCGCTCATGATGTCACGCGCTTTGTCGAGCAGAGCCGGCTCATGCAGCGATTTTCCTATCGGCAGACCCTGCGCCTTCAGAAACGTGTTCGCCATCGCGCCGCCAATGACAAGAGCGTCGACCTTGGCAATGAGATGTTCGAGGACCTCAAGCTTGGTCGAAACTTTGGCGCCGCCGACAATTGCGACGACTGGGCGTTGCGGCTCTTCGAGGACGCGCGTCAGCGCTTCAAGTTCTGCTTGCATTCCGCGGCCGGCATAGGCGGGCAATTTGTGCGCCAGCCCTTCGGTCGTTGCGTGCGCGCGGTGAGCGGCCGAAAAGGCGTCGTTGACATAGACGTCGCCAAGCCTTGCGAGTGCCGCAACGAAGGCGGGCGCGTTCGCTTCTTCCTCGGCATGAAACCGAGTGTTCTCAAGCATGAGAACTTCGCCATCCTTGAGTCCGGCGACCGCGCTCTCAGCTGCAGGCCCGATGCAGTCCGGCGCGAATGCCACGGCGCGTACGAATGTCTTCTCAAGCTCGGGGATGAGCGGCTTTAGCGACATCGCCTCGACATGTTTGCCGTCAGGCCTGCCGAAATGCGTGAGGAGAATGACGCGCGCGCCTTTGTCGGAAAGCTCACAAACGGTGGTCGCCGCTTGATGAATGCGTGTCGCGTCGCCGACGGCGCCGTTCTTCATCGGTACGTTCAGATCGACACGGACAAGAACGCGAAGGCCGCGCGGTTGAAGATCGTCGAGCGTGCGATAGCGCGCCATCGCTCAGAGAAGCTTGCCCATCGCGCTCGTCGTGTCGGCCATGCGGTTGGCAAAGCCCCACTCGTTGTCGTACCAGGCCATGACGCGCACGAAATTGCCGTCGAGTACCTTGGTTTGGTCGAGGGCGAAACTCGACGACTGCGACGTGTGATTGAAGTCGACGGAGACCAGTGGCGCGTCGACGATCGCCAGAATACCCTTCAACTCCTGGGCGGCGGCACGCTTCATGGCGTCGTTGATCTCGGCGACGGTGGTCGGGCGCTTCGAGACGATTTTCAGGTCGACGAGAGAGACGTTGGGCGTCGGTACGCGGATGGCGATACCGTCGAGCTTGCCCTTGAGTTCCGGCAGGACGAGGCCGATGGCTTTGGCGGCGCCCGTCGAGGTCGGAATCATCGAAAGGGCGGCGGCGCGGGCGCGATAGAGGTCCTTGTGCAGTTGGTCCTGCGAGGGCTGGTCGTTGGTGTATGAGTGCACCGTGGTCATGAAGCCTTTTTCGATGCCGACCGTGTCGTTGAGCACCTTGGCGACCGGGACCAAGCAATTCGTCGTGCACGACGCGTTCGAGACAACAACGTGGTCTTTCGCGAGTTTTGCGTGGTTGACGCCGTAGACAACGGTCAGGTCGACACCGTCGGCGGGCGCGGAGACGAGGACACGCTTGGCGCCTGCGGTTATATGGGCCGACGCCTTCTCCTTCGAAGTGAAGATGCCCGTGCATTCAAGGGCGATGTCGACGGCCAATTCCTTGTGCGGCAATTGCGCCGGATCCTTGATCGCCGTGACCTTAATCTTGTGGCCGTCGACGATCATGTGGTCGCCGTCGACTTTCACCTCACCGTGGAAGCGTCCGTGGATCGAATCATAGCGGAGCAGATGCGCATTCGTTTCGACCGGACCCAAGTCGTTGATGCCGACGACTTGAATATCCTTACGCCCGGTCTCGATCAGAGCGCGCAACACCAACCGCCCGATGCGGCCGAAGCCATTGATGGCAACACGGATCGCCATGATTGTTCTCCAGACTAGAGCCGCGCCTTGGCGGCTTTGACGATGTTTTCCGGCGTGATGCCGAAATGCTTGTAAAGATCCTGCGCCGGCGCGCTGGCACCGAACGTCGTCATACCGATAAAGGCGCCGGCCTCACCGATCCAGCGATCCCAGGACATCGGTCCCGCGGCTTCGACCGCGATGCGTATGGTCGCTGGATCGATGACCGATGTCTGATAGGCGCGATCTTGTTGCGCAAACATATCCATGCACGGCATCGAGACCAGCGCGGTCGCAATCCCGTCGCTCTCCAGCAATTTCTTCGCTCGCGCCGCGATTTCAACCTCGGAACCCGTGGCTATCAAGGTCACGCGTGCCTTGCCTTTTGCAGGCGATAATAAATAGGCGCCGCGCGCCGACAGATTTTGCTCCACATGCGTGACGCGCATTTGCGTCAGATTCTGACGCGAGAGCGCAATTACACTTGGGGTCTTGGTGTTGCGCAGCGCCAGTTCCCAACACTCGGCTGTTTCGATCGCATCAGCCGGGCGGAACACGTTCAGATTTGGAATCGCGCGCAGCGCGCTCAAATGTTCCACCGGCTGATGTGTCGGACCATCTTCGCCCAAGCCGATCGAGTCGTGCGTCATCACGTGAATAACGCGCTGGCCCATGATCGCGGCCAGGCGAATGGATGGCCGGCAATAATCGGAGAATACCAAGAAAGTTCCGGAATACGGAATGACGCCGCCATGAAGCGCAAGACCGTTCATGGCCGCCGCCATCGCATGCTCGCGAACGCCGTAGTGAATGAAGCGGCCGCGGAAGTCGCCGGCTTCAATCGCCTCCATGCCTTTGGTGCGGGTGTTGTTCGAGCCGGTGAGATCGGCAGATCCGCTGATCGTCTCCAAGACATGAGCGTTGATCACTTCGAGCGCCATTTCCGACGCTTTGCGGGTCGCAACATTAACCGGCTTCTCGCTCAGCGCTTTGCGATAGCTCGCAAGTGCCGGCCCGAGTTCGGCCGGCAGCTCGCCGCTGATCGCTCGCTTGAACGCGGTCTGGAATTCCGGGCTGGTCTTCGTGACGCGGCGCTGCCACGCCTCGCGCTCGCCGCGGCCGCGTTCGCCGAAGGCGCGCCAAGCGTTGCCGATGTCCGATGGGATTTCGAACGGCGGATATTTCCAACCGAGCGCACTCTTGGCGGCTGCCGCTTCTTCAGCGCCGAGTGCCGCGCCATGGGCGCTCGCGGTGCCTTGTTTCTTCGGCGCGCCGTAACCGATGATCGTGCGGCAAGCGATGAGCGACGGGCGATCGGAGGATTTTGCGGCTTCAATTGCGGCAGCCACCGCTTCGGGATCGTGGCCGTCGACGCGCGATGCCGACCAGCCCGCAGCCTCGAAGCGCGCAACCTGGTCGCCCGATTCGGTCAGGCTCGTCGGTCCGTCGATCGAGATGCCGTTGTCGTCGAAGAGCACGATGAGCCTCGACAAGCGCAAATGACCGGCAAGGCTGATGGCCTCGTGGCTCACGCCTTCCATCAAATCGCCGTCGGAGGCGATGACATAGGTGTAGTGGTCGACCAAGTCGTCGCCGAAGCGCGCGGCGAGAATCCGCTCCGCAAGCGCCATGCCGACGGCGGTCGCAATGCCCTGACCGAGGGGACCCGTCGTCGTCTCGACGCCGGCGCCGTGGCCGTATTCCGGATGTCCGGCGCAGGGGCTCCCAAGCTGGCGAAAGCGCTTGATGTGGTCGAGCGTGATGTCGGCGTAGCCGGTGAGATGCAGCAACGCGTAAAGCAGCATCGAGCCGTGACCGGCCGAGAGAACGAAACGGTCGCGATCGGGCCATTTCGGGTCGCTTGGATCGAACTTCAGGAAGCGGCCGAACAGGACAGTCCCTACATCGGCCATCCCCATCGGCATGCCGGGGTGGCCGCACGTCGCTGCCTCGACGGCGTCGATGGCGAGCGCGCGAATGGCGTTTGCCATGTCGCGATGGCTGACGGAGGAGACGGGTTGGCTCATGGCGCACGGGCTCACGACTGGCCGAGCCGCGCTAGCCTTGCGGCCAGCACCAAGACCGTGGGCCCGGGCGGGAAAAGCGGGGCGGACAATGGCGACGCGACGGAAATGCGTCAAGGGCCGGGACCTCGCGTTGGTGCGCCGGTTGAGGACAAAAAATGGGACTCGTATCCGCTGTTTGCGTATACAGGAGCTATGTCCCGACTCGATTCCGCCATGGCCCGGTTCACGGCTGCGTTGGACACGCTTGAGACCGCGCTGGCGCGGCGACCAGCCGCCGTGCGCCTTGATGAGGCGCTGGTTCGCGAGCTGTCGGGTCTGAAGGTAGATCGCGCGCGGTTGGCCGGCGAGCTTGAGCGGCTCAACGGCGAAAAGGTCGTGCTCGAGGGATTCACGGATGAGGTTGCCGGACGGCTCGAGGGGGCTATCCGCGAAATTCGTGCGGTATTGTCGCACTAGATTTGTCAGGAAGGGCGGGGGATGGCCCAGGTCACTGTTCTAGTCAACGGACGCAATTACACGCTTGCCTGTGAAGACGGCGAGGAAGAGCACCTGACCGCGCTCGCCACCTTCATCGATTCGCGGGTGGCCGAACTCGGCCGGTCGGTCGGCCAAGTCGGCGACGCCCGGTTAATGCTAATGGCAAGCCTGGTGGTGGCTGACGAACTTGCGGTCGCCAATGAGCGCGTCGAAGAGCTCGAACAAGAAATCGAGCAGATCAAGCAAGGCAATCCGGCGAATGGCCAGGCTGTGTCGGGCACAGACGCCTTTGCCGAGATTGTCGAATCGGCGGCCCAGCGCATCGAGGATATTGCCGCGAGGCTATTGTAACCCTAGATTCCTCCTCGGACGGGTTACTGCCTCTCTCGTTAGAAGCACAGATGCCCAGGGGCCTTAATGAGTCCTCTAGGGAGCTGTCCCTGGCCGAGACCGTGGTCTCGGACACACGGCGCCCACCTGCGTAAGCAGGCCCGTGAGGATCTTCCTTCGACGGTGTTGGTGGTCCCGTCCACCTTTAGGGCGACGAACTCATTGTCACCCCTCGCCCTTCCGCCTTTCGGAAGGGAGAGGGGATGGGGGTGAGGGTGAGGGATGGGCGTGAAGCACACCGCCGCTATCGATGTCTCGCGACGCGCGGATGCAATGTCGAAGCGGAATTTTCTGATTGCCTATGCGGTTGCAGTGCCGTGGTTTTGATGCTCAGCGTGTTTGTCGAGATGTCTTATTCGGCGATCCTCTGGGTCCGCCGGCATTCGTAGTGGAGATTGACGATAGCGCGCTTTGTGCCTCGCAACGGCCATCCCTCACCCCCGGCCCCTCTCCCTTCCAAGAGATGGAAGAGAGAGGGGAGTTGTGCGCATTCGCTCTTGAAGGACGCCCGCAGAACTTGTCGACAGCGGGACGTGGTGTCCGTTTGAGTTCGTCCGGCGAGAGCAAAATTGTCCTCCGTCACGCCGCCTTGGTTCAACGCGACCGCGCGGCGGAGACGGCTGGACCGAAAGCATCGCTGACGATCGCACGTCGCCTGCTCGGCGACTTCGTCTTCATGAAGGGCGCGATCGTCGCCGGCTATGCGGCCGTGCGCGGCGAGGCTGATCCGTTTCCGTTGATGGCAGCGTTGGCGAACCAGGGGCACGCGCTGTGCCTGCCGCAAACACGTGGCGACGCGTTGGTGTTTCGCGCGTGGAAGCCGGGCGATCCGTTGGTCGTCGGCCGCTACAACATCCCCGAGCCCGACGACAAGGCGCGTGAGCGTCGACCCGATCTTGTGCTTGTGCCGCTGCTTGCCTTCGACGCTGCAGGGCATCGGCTCGGCTACGGCGCCGGTTACTATGATCGCTACTTGCGCGAGGAGCGGGCGAAGAGGACGATCTATGCGATTGGTATCGCTTTCGCCGGACAGGAAGTCGGCGAGCTGCCGCGCGAGGAAACCGACGAGGCGCTCGATGCGGTGGTGACGGAGACGGGCGTGCGCCGGTTCAAGGGGTCTTAGGTGCGAATTCTTTTCTTAGGCGACATCGTCGGCCGTTCCGGGCGCACGGGCTTGAGCGAAGCGCTGCGTGATCTCAAGCCGCGCCTGAAGCCCGACGCAATCATAGTCAACGGCGAGAACGCAGCCGGCGGTTTCGGCATCACCGAGGAAATCTGCCGCGAATTCTTTTCCGCCGGCGTCGATGTGATCTCGACGGGCAATCATGCGTTCGATCAGCGCGAGTCACTGAGCGTCTACGATACCGAGCGGCGTTTGCTGCGCCCGGCAAACTATCCCGCTGCCGTGCCGGGCAAAGGCGTCGGTCTCTATGAATTGAAAAACGGCGCGCGATTGTTGGTGATCAATGTGATGGGGCGCATCTTCATGGATCCGCTCGACGATCCCTTCGCTGCCGTCGATCGCGAGCTCGACGCATGCCCATTGGGGCGCGGTTGCGACGCGTCGATCGTCGACATCCACGCTGAGGCGACCTCAGAGAAAATGGCGATGGGCCATTTCTGCGACGGTCGGGCAAGCCTCGTCATCGGCACGCACAGCCACGTGCCGACGGCGGACGCGCAAGTGCTGTCCGGCGGTACGGCTTATCAGACGGACGCGGGCGCATGCGCGGATTACGACTCGGTGATTGGCATGGAGAAGACCGAGCCGCTGTTGCGATTCACGCGCAAGCTCGGCCAAGGGCGGATGAATCCGGCTCAAGGTCCGGCCACAGTGTGCGGTGTGTTCGTCGAAACGAACGATGCGACGGGGCTCGCGACGCGCATCGAGCCAGTGCGCTTCGGTGGACGGTTGAAGCAGACGGTGCCTGAATGACCTCATGCCACGCGTCGACGGTCGAAAGCGGTACTCTAAAGATCGGGCGGTTACGAGGCATCGTTGCGCCGACACTGGCGCTGCATGTTGGCCTGAGAAATCGTCTCGGTGGGCGCGTTTCGTTCAGCCTAGCAATTGGCCTAATCGGCGTCTTCGCGGCTTACACTCAAGCCTGGGCTACCCATTGCGTACTGCCCGCGGATCTTCCCAAGAATACGATCTCGGGCGTGGCGGGAGGCTATGCCCAATTTGGCAAATACATCCCGCGACGAATTTTCGGTCTCAAAGAACTGCCTGCAGATGTTCGCGCCGAGCTCGACAGATACCTCGACGATTGGCTGGGGACGGCAATGCGCGGAAAGATGCAGTTCGCCGGCGGGCAATTTGCGAATACCGACGATTTTTTAGGCGCATATCCTGAGGCGGCGTCGTTCGCCAAGTCGCAGGGCTGGAAGAATTTCACCTACAATCTACTTTTTGACGTCTCGGTCCCCGAGGCCGGAATCGAGAAGTTCGTCACCACCGTGCGGTTGGATGCCCGCGGACATATCATGGTGGATCTGCAGTTTCCGCCGACCGGGCGAGATCGGAATGTGGCGACGTTCGTTCCACTGAGGGATGTTTACGCGGCGGCAGAAAACGCAGGTTTCGATCCCAAGCGCACGACCGGTAGGCTGATCTACAACGAGTTCAATCGCAGGCTTGTCATTGAAGTGTTGGAGCCCATTGAGTGTTCGAGCCCAATCGCAAAATACAAGGGCTTACAAATCGACTTTCATGATGGCCATGTGATCGGCAGTTTTGAGGAAGGCCATCCGCACGATATGGCGTCGCCGTTCTAGCCGGCGGTGCGACGGGCTTGGCGACGCGAATTGATCCCGTGCGTTTTGGCCGACGGTTGAAGCCGGTGTTGCTTGATTTGATCGATCCCCCTTGCTTCAGCCGTCGACTTTGCGGTTTATCAGCGCGCTTCAGCCGCGAGGGAGTAGGCCATGGCTGGCCATAGTCAGTTCAAGAACATCATGTTCAGGAAGGGGGCCAAGGACGCCAAGCGCGCCAAGGTCTTCGCCAAGCTCGCGCGCGAAATCACCGTCGCCGCGAAATCCGGGCTGCCCGACCCGGAAAAAAACGCCAAGCTGCGCGCCGCCATCATCGGCGCGCGCAAAGAAAACATGCCGAAGGACAATATCGAGCGCGCCATCAAAAAAAGCCAAGGCGCCGACGCCGAGAACTACGAGGAAGTCCGCTACGAAGGTCGTGGGCCGGGTGCCGTCGCGATCATCGTCGAGGGTCTGACCGACAATCGCAACCGTACGGCGAGCGATGTGCGCTCGCTGTTCAGCAAGTTCGGCGGGACGCTCGGCGAAACCGTCTCTTACATGTTCGATCGGCTGGGGCAGATTCAATATCCGGCCGAAAAGGCGAGCGTCGAACAGATGCTCGAGGCCGCGATCGAAGCCGGCGCCGACGATGTTCAGTCGAGCGATCAAGGACACGATATTTTCTGCAAAACGGACGATCTGATCGACGTGCGCGAGGCGCTCGAGAAGCAGCTCGGTCCGCCTTCGAGCGCCCGGTTCATCTGGCGCCCCCAAACGTCAGTCAATGTCGACGGGGAAACCGCGGCGACGCTGATCAAGTTGATCGAGGCGCTCGACGATCACGACGACGTCCAGCAGGTCTATGCGAACTTCGAAATGTCCGACGCGGCGCTTGCCAAACTCTTGGCGTGAACGGCCGATTTCTGCGCTCTTTGGGGTGTTCATCCTGCATTCAGGCGCTGAGTCCCATATGCACGTCTGGTTTGGATCGGCAGCCACCGTTCTGGCGAAGCGACCGGCCCAGGGAGACCCGAGATGATGAAGGTTCTGTTTTCGACGATTGCCGCGGCTGCGCTTTTGGTCGCGGGATCAGCCGGTTCGGCCTTAGCGGATGGCTATTATGGACGGGGGTACGGGGGACCGGGATACGGGCCGCCGCCTGGATATGGCTCAGGCTACGGCCCTCCGCCTGGGTACGGGCCGGGATACGATCGGAGATATGACCGCGGTTACGACGACGAGCGGAGTGGCTATGACGACCGTTATCGCGACGATCGGGGCCGGTGCGACGGCGACCGCGCGGCCGGAACCGTCGCTGGTGGCGTCCTCGGAGGGGTCATCGGCAACAACGTTGCGCGCGGCCACGGCCGTGGCCCGGCGACAATCGTAGGCGTGATCTTCGGCAGCATTTTAGGTAATGCCATCGCCAACGACAGCTGCCGCCACCACAATCGCCACCGCTACGACGACCGCTACTACGACGGCTATTGATTAGCGGCGCCTCGGCGCGTCAAGGCTATCCGCCAAAGGGCGTGCCGGTTCTCGCCGGCGCGCCCTTTTCTTGCCTGAATCTTAGAACGAGTGCGGGGATCACGCGAATCGTCTAGAAAGAACGAAACGTGGACGCGGGTTCTTGAACAAGTCGCTGCGCATCATTGGATTGGACCCCGGGCTTCGGCGGATGGGGTGGGGCGTCGTCGTGGCGGAAGGCTCGCGGCTTAGCCATGTCGCAAACGGCGTAATCACGTCATCGGCCGACGAAGATTTGAGCCGGCGCTTGGTCGAGCTTTACGATGGTCTGCACGCGATCTTGAAATTGCATCGGCCGGATACCGCCGCCGTGGAGCATACCTTCGTGAACAAAGACCCGGTGGCGACGCTGAAGCTTGGTCAAGCGCGCGCGATCGCCCTGCTCGTGCCGGCGCAAGTCGGGCTCCCCGTCTCTGAATACGCGCCGAACCAGGTGAAGAAATCCGTCGTCGGCGTCGGGCACGCCGAGAAGGGGCAAGTTCACGCCATGATCAAAGTGCTTTTGCCGCGCGCGGAAGTCTCTGGTGCCGATGCGGCCGATGCATTGGCGATCGCGATTTGTCATGCGCATTTCTCGCAGACCAACCGGCGCATCGACGAGATGATGACGGCAGCAGGGGGAAAGCGATGATCGGCAAGCTCACCGGAGTCATCGATGAAACCGGCGCGGACTTCGCGATCGTCGATGTCAACGGCGTGGGCTATGTCGTGCAGTGCGCGGCGCGCACGCTCTCGCAGTTGCCGCCGCGCGGCGGTCGCGTTGCGCTCTTCGTCGAAACGCAGATGCGCGAGGATGCGATTCGGCTGTTCGGGTTTGCTTCGTCCGAAGAGCGTGAGTGGTTTCGTCTGCTGCAATCGGTGCAGGGGGTCGGCGCGAAAGTCGCGCTCGCGATCTTGAGCGCGCTCAATGTTTCAGACTTGGCGCGCGCGGTGGCGTTTGAAGACAAAGCGCAAGTCGGCCGCGCGCAAGGCGTAGGTCCGAAGCTTGCACAGCGTATCGTCGCCGAGCTCAAGGACAAAGCGGCGGCGATGTCGGCGCCGCTCGCGATCGCCGTCAGTGTCGGCGCGAAGCCGGTCGGCGCCGCCGGTGAGGCGTTATCGGCGTTGATCAATCTGGGCTATGGACGCGCCGAGGCGCAGATGGCGGTGGCGGCAGCGCTTGCCAACGCGGGCGAGAAGGCACCTGTTGAGGCGCTTATCCGTACTGGATTGAAGGAGTTGGCGCGCTGATGGCGAAACCCGATCGCTTGGTGGCTGCCGCAGAACGCGAGGACGACACCGCCGAAACCTCATTGCGGCCGCTGACGCTTGGCGAGTTTATCGGTCAGGATCAGGCGCGTGCGAATTTGAAAGTGTTCATCGACGCGGCGCGTGCGCGCGGTGAAGCGCTGGACCATGTGCTCTTCTCCGGGCCACCGGGCTTGGGCAAGACGACGCTGGCTCAGATCGTGGCACGCGAACTCGGCGTCAATTTCCGCTCGACCTCGGGGCCGGTCATCGCGCGCGCCGGCGACCTTGCGGCTCTGCTTACCAATCTCCAGCCGCGCGACGTGCTGTTCATCGACGAGATCCACCGCCTCAATCCAGCGGTCGAGGAAATCCTCTATCCGGCGATGGAAGATTTTCAGCTCGACCTGATCATCGGCGAGGGGCCGGCCGCGCGATCGGTGAAGATCGATCTGGCGCCCTTCACGCTCGTCGGCGCGACGACGCGATCTGGCATGATCACCAAACCGCTACGCGATCGCTTCGGCATCCCGGTTCGCCTCGATTTCTATCGTGTGCAAGATCTGATCGAGATCGTGTCGCGCGGCGCGCGCATTTTGCAATTGGTGCTGACGCCGGAAGCGGCGCACGAAATCGCAGCACGATCGCGCGGCACGCCGCGCATCGCCGGCCGCTTGCTCCGACGGATCCGCGATTTCGCCGCGGTCGCGAAGATGCCGCGCGTCGACGCCAAAGCGGCCGACGAAGCCTTGACGCGCCTCGAAGTCGACAAGCGCGGCCTCGACGCCTTCGACCGGCGCTACATGAAGATCATCGTTGAGAACTACAACGGCGGTCCCGTCGGCGTCGAAACACTTTCGGCTGCTTTGGGCGAACCGCGCGACGCGCTCGAAGAAATCGTCGAACCCTTTCTGCTCCAGGAAGGCTTCGTTCAACGCACGCCGCGCGGACGTATGGCAGCGGCACTGGCGTACACTCATTTGGGTTTGAGCCCGCCAAAGACGATCACCCAACAGTCGCTCTTCGATGTCGGATCCGACAGCGATGTCGATGTCTGAGCGATTGCGCTATTCGGGCTGGTTCGTCGGCATCACTCATGTCTTGCCGATCCGCGTCTACTACGAAGACACCGACATTTCGGGCATCGTCTATCACGCAAATTATCTTCGCTATTTCGAACGCGGACGCAGCGAGTTCCTGCGCCTTGCGGGCATTCATCACATGGTGATGCTGGCGAATGCAGAGCCGATCGCGTGGACGATCCGCAAGATCGACATCGATTACGCCAAGGCCGCGCGACTCGACGACGAACTCGAGGTGCACACGCGCTACACGGCGATGAGCGGCGCGCGGCTTGCGGCGGCGCAGATCGTTAGACGCGGCGGTACCGATCTGGTGAGCGCAAACGTCGAGGCCGCGATCATCAACATGGACGGCAAGCCGCGGCGAATCCCAGAGGAGGTGCGCGCCAAGCTGCAACCGTATCTTGCGGTGGATGGCGGTTCGCTCGCCTAGATTTCAAACAGTTCACCTTTATGAAGACGGAAAGGGGTGACAACGGCTTTGCCTTTGTGGATAAGGCTTTAGCTGCGTGCCACGGGCGGTCCGTGAGCGTAAGGTTCGCGCCCAAATTTCGACATGTTTCGACGGCTTTAGTCGCGCCAATTTCCCAAGCCTGACAAGGCCTTGCGGGTGCGCGGAGTTACGAGAGGGGAAGAGAGTTCATGGAGTTTAGCGCGCTCGCCTTCGCTCAGGACGTGGTGGCGATTCTCAAGCCGGTGGTGCATGCGATCACCTCGCTTGGCGATTTTTCGATGGCCGGGCCCCAGTCGGCGCCGATCGTCCCCGCGCCTTCCGCGGCGCCTCTGTCGCCGATCGACGTGACAACGACGACGGGGTCTGAGGGCTCGCATCCAGCCATCAATATGTCGCCGATCGCCCTCTTCATGCAGGCCGATATCGTCGTCAAAGTCGTGATGGGGATCTTGCTCCTCGCCTCGTTCTGGTCGTGGGCGATCATCATCGAAAAGACCGGGCGGCTCGGGCGCGTCAAGCGCCAGGCGGAACGCTTCGAGCAATTGTTCTGGTCGGGAAAATCGCTCGACGATTTGCACGCGGGCCTCGGTTCGCGCGGCGACAACCATCCGATGGCGCAGGTGTTCACGACCGCGATGCGCGAATGGCGTCGCTCGTTCGAAGGGGGCACCGTGAACGCGGGCCTGTTGCCCGGCGTGAAGGATCGCATCGCCAAGGTGATGAATGTTTCGATCGGCCGCGAGATCTCGCGTCTGGAGCGTCAGCTCGGCTTCCTGGCGACTGTCGGTTCAAATGCACCGTTCATCGGGCTCTTCGGCACGGTTTGGGGCATTATGAATTCGTTTTCCTCGATCGCCGCATCGCATGACACGAGTTTGGCCGTCGTCGCGCCCGGTATTGCCGAAGCGCTGTTTGCGACTGCAATGGGCCTTTTGGCCGCGATCCCGGCCTCGGTCGCCTACAACCACTTGGCGGACGGCGTTGGAAGGTTTGCGGCGCGGCTGGAAGGATTTTCCGATGAGTTCGCCGCCATTCTGTCGCGTCAACTCGACGAACGGGCGCGCTGATGGCGGGCGGCGTCAACGGCTCGAGTTCCATTCGCGGACGCGGTGGGTGGCGCGCGCGGCTGCGGCCTAAATCCGACATCAACGTGACGCCCTTCGTCGATGTGATGCTGGTGTTGCTGGTGATCTTCATGGTGACCGCGCCGCTGTTAACGGTTGGCGTACCTGTCGATCTGCCGGAGACTCGCGCTCGGCAAATGTCGGAAGATAAGGAGCCGCTGGCGATCTCGATCAAGAAGGGCGGCGCTATCTTCTTACAGGAAACGGAAATTCAGCTCGACGAATTGGTGCCGAAGCTGACGGCGATCGCGAAGAACGGGTACGACCAGCGCATCTTCGTGCGCGGCGACAAGGATGTCGACTACGGCAAAGTGATGGAAGTCATGGGCGAGCTCAATGCCGCCGGCTTCAAGCGTATCGGTTTGGTGACAGAACCTCGGCGTGAGCGGAAGCAGAACTGAAAAACGTGACGGCATGGGAGCCGGCGCGTTCGTGTCGGCGCTCCTGCATGGCAGCGTGATCGCTCTCGCGGTGATCGCGTGGCCCCGACTCATGCCGCCGATCGAATTGGCGGATCAAGTCGTGCCCGTCGATATACTTCCGCCCGCCGACGAAACGAACATTATGGCGCAGGAGAAATCCGACAAACCGGTGGCAGAGCCGACGCCGCAACCGCCGCCTCCCGAACCGCAGCAAGCAGTTGCGGAACCGCCACCCCCGCCCCCGCCGGAAGCCGAGGCACTGCCTACGCCTGAGCCGCTTGCGCCGCCGCCGGTGCCAGTGAAACCCGTTCCCTCGCCGCCGGTGCAGCGATTTGCGATGGCACATCCCCGCGCGAAGCCAAAACCAGAAAAAGCCAAACCCGATTTTGATATCAATCGTATCGCGGGCCTTGTCGATAAGATGGCGAAGGAACCTAAAACCGAAACACCGGCGGCGCCGGCGAAGCCAGCGCAAGCTTCACGCACAACGGCTGGCGTAGGCGCGCAAACGGCGATGACGATGAGCGAAATCGATGCGCTTCGTTCGCAGATGATGAAATGCTGGAACGTGCCGGTCGGCGCCCCGGACCCAACTGCTTTGGTGCTGAGGGTCAAGGTTTCATTGAACCAGGACGGGACGGTCGTGGGGATGCCGCAATTGATGGACACGCTGGGATTGAGCGATCCCTACTTCCGCGCGGCGTCCGAATCCGCTATCCGCGCGGTGAAGATGTGTGCGCCGTATAAATTGCCGGCCGAAAAATACGAAGCTTGGAGTGAAGTAACGGTCACGTTCGACCCGACAAAAATGGCGGGCTACTAGGGTTGAGGCGATTTCAATCGTCCGGAATTCCGGTGGTCCGACAATCAATGAGGAACCCGATGACTAGAACCAGTCGAAGCACGATGTTGGGCCGCCTTGTCTTAGCGGCGATGATCGGCATTGCCGCGACAGCGGCGCCAGCATACGCGGAACTCAAGATTACGCTTGATCAGGGTGTTGTTGAGCCCATCCCAATTGCGGTCGTCGACTTTCTTGGCGCCGGTGCGCAACAGCAAACCGCGGCTCAGATCGCGACCGTCGTGCGCGGCGATCTCGAGCGTTCGGGTCTCTTCCGCCCGCTCGACCCTCACTCGTTCATCGAAAAGATTGCGACATTCGAAGCCCTGCCGCGCTTTGGCGATTGGCGGACGATTCAAGCCCAGGCGCTCGTCACCGGCCAAGCGAGCGTCTTGCCCGACGGCAAATTGAAAGTCGATTTTCGCTTGTGGGACATATTCGGCGAACAGCAAATGGTCGGGCTCACGTTCTCGACCACCGCAGAAAATTGGCGCCGCCTCGGCCATCTGATCGCCGATGCGATCTATGAGCGGCTGACGGGCGAAAAAGGCTATTTCGACACGCGCATCGTGTTCATTGCTGAATCGGGACCGAAGACAAAGCGGCGCTATCGTCTGTCCATCATGGATCAGGATGGCGCGAACCCAAGCTTCCTGACCGGCGGCGACTATATCGTGCTGAGCCCGCGCTTTTCGCCAACGCAGCAGGCAATCACATACATGTCCTACGAAAAGCAGACGCCAAGCGTCTTTGTATTCGATCTGCAGACGGGGCAGCGCGAGGTGATCGGACAGTACTCAGGCATGACGTTCGCGCCGCGATTTACGCCGGACGGCAATCGCGTGGTGTTCAGCTATTCGCGCGACAACAACATCGACGTCTATGTCGCCGATTTGCGCTCGAGACGGCCGACGCGACTGACCACCGATCCGGGCATCGATACCTCTCCGTCGTGTTCGCCCGACGGCACAAGGATGGTGTTCAACTCCGATCGCGGCGGCTCGCCTCAAATATATGCGATGAACGCCGACGGTTCGAACCAACAACGCATCAGCTTTGGACAAGGCCGTTACACGACGCCCGTGTGGTCGCCGCGCGGCGATTTGATCGCCTTCACAAAACAATTCGGTGCGACATTTGCGATCGGTGTGATGCGCCCGGACGGTTCGGGGGAACGAATTCTGACACAGAGCTTTTCCGACGAAGGTCCGACGTGGTCGCCGAATGGGCGTGTGATTCTATTCACGCGAACGACGCCAGGCCGCGGGGGCGCGAGCGGGGTTTCGTCGATCTGGTCGATCGATCTAACCGGGCATAATGAACGCCGTGTCATCACCCCCGGTGAAGCGTCCGACCCCGCTTGGTCGCCGCTCAACCGGTGAGGTCCCTCACATTTTCACGAAGGAATTAGGGACCTTTTGTCTTAATTGAGCCGGCGGTGCTTGACGCCTTGCGCCGCTGCCGATATCGCAGAAGCTAGTGTCGCTCGGAAAACCCCATTCCGTCAGCGAACGGTACCCCCGTAGGAGTAGTCCCATGATGCGTGTAGCGACGACCGTGAAGCTCAGTGCCGTGGTTCTGGCGATGGGCTTGCTCGCCGCCTGTTCGTCAACGAAGGAGGAACCGCCGGCGACGACAAGCACGGCGCCGACCTCGACGATCCGTCCGGGCAGTCAAGAAGATCTCAAGACGAATGTCGGCGACACCGTCTTTTTCGATTTCGACAGCCATGCGATCCGGGCCGACGCGCAGGCAACGCTTCAGAAACAGGCCGTGTGGCTGAAAAAATATCCCGCCGTACGGCTCGTCGTCGAGGGGCATTGCGACGAGCGCGGCACGCGCGAATTCAATCTTGCGCTCGGCGATCGGCGCGCGTACGCGGTTAAGGAATTCCTGGTCAGCGTCGGGGTCGACGCGAATCGACTGCAGACCAAGAGCTATGGCAAGGAACGGCCGGTGTGCACAGAGTCCGATGAAGCGTGCTGGGCTCAGAATCGGCGCGGCTATTCGCTGGTCGTTTCCGGCGGCGCCGGCTCCTAAACACCACACAAGTCTGTGTGTTTTCGAGGGGCGCCCAAGAGGCGCCCTTTCATTTTCGCCGCGACTGCCTCAATTTCGTCACCCGTCGGCGCGATGACACGCGCTCGCCGCCCCGGAGCTTTCTCATGTCCGCGTTCCCGTTCGCTCGCCTGAAATTCGCCGCCGTCATTGCTGCTTCGATTCTGGCTGTCGGATTCAGTATCGCGCCATTGCGCGCCGCTGAAGATGTCGACACGCTGAGCGATCGCATGGATAGGCTCGAGCGCGATCTGCGCGACCTTCAGCTTGAGGTTTACAAGGGCGCGCCGCCACCCGAAGGCAGTGGGACCCGGTCTGCACCGGGCGCCGGCGGGCAATTCACGCCGGGCGGCGGCGGGCGTGTGGCCGACTTGGAGCAATCGCTGCGCGATGTGCGGGGACAGGTCGAGCAGCTGAGCTTTCTCGTGAAGCAATTGCAGCAACAGGCTGAATTGCAGCGCAACGAAACAAACTATCGCTTGGGCGCGCTCGAAGGCGGCGCGCCGGCGGGAAGCATCGCGCAGCAGAATAGTGGGCCAGCAACTGTCGCCGCCGGACCCGGACCTGGAAAGCCGCCGCTTGCCACGAGTGCTGTGGGGCCTACACAACTTACTCCGGGAGCGGGTTCGCAAACCGCCGGTGCCAAGCCCGGCAATCTCGGCGCGCTTCCCGCCAGTGCAGCGCCGGTGGCCGCAGGGCCAGCTGCGGTCGACGCGCGAGCGCAATACGACGCTGCGATGGAGTTGCTCAGTCGGGCGCAATACAGCGACGCACAGTCTGCGTTTCGAAATTTCGTGCTGGCGAATCCGACGAATGACCTCGCCGGACCCGCGCAATATTGGGTCGGCGATATCTCCTTTACCCAGAAAGACTATGGCGGCTCAGCTAAGGCCTTCGCCGATGTGCTCAAACGCTTCCCCAAGACGAGCAAGGCGCCCGACGCTATGCTGAAGCTTGGGCTCTCGTTGATGGAGCTCGGCCAAAAGAACGAGGGCTGTACGACTCTTGGCGCGATCAAAGCCAAATACCCGACCGCGAATGCGAGCATTCTCAGCCGTGCCGCGCAGCGCTTCAAGGAGTCAAAGTGCGTCTGAGGCGAAGCGAAGCGCAGCCGACGCGAAGCCGGTTTCTGCGCAGGAATTCGATGCCGCGTTAGCACCGCTCGCTGCAGAAGGGCCAATTGCCGTCGCCGTCTCGGGCGGCGCCGATTCGATGGCCGCACTCTTGCTGACGCTGGGGTGGTGCGAGGCTCGAGGACTCGCGCCGCCGGTCGCCGTCACTGTCGATCACGGTTTGCGCAAGGAAGCGGCCGCTGAAGCGACACAAGTCGGTGCATGGGCGCGCGGCATTGGCGCCCGACACGCAATCCTCGAATGGCAGACGGCCAAGCCTGCAAGCAACATCCAAGCGGCTGCTCGTGAAGCGCGCTATATGTTGATCGGCGAATGGGCGCGCGCGAATGGCATTAAAACCGTGATCACGGGCCACAATCTCGACGATCAGGCTGAGACGTTCGTGATGAGGCTCGCGCGGGGTAGCGGGGTCGACGGACTGTCGGGCATGGCGGCCCTGTCACCGTTCCCATTGCGCGCGTTCGACGAACTTTCCCTGCTGCGGCCGCTGCTCGGGTTTTCGCATCGGCGGTTGATCGCGACGCTACAGGCGGCAAAGCAGGTATGGATCGAGGATCCAAGCAACGATGCGACGCGCTTTCAGCGCACACAGCTGCGCACGGCGCGTGCCGCGCTCGAAGCGGCAGGATTGACGCCTGAGCGGCTCGCAAACACGGCCGCGCACCTGCGTCGGGCGCGCCAGGCGATCGAGCAATACGTCGATACGCTGCTCGCAACAAGCGCGCGGCCGAGCCCATGGGGCTATGTCCTTGTGGGCCTTGGCGATCTCCGCGCCGCACCGGCGGAAATCGGTTTGCGGGCCTTAGCGCGACTTATCGCGGCCGTCGGGGGGGGAAACTATCCGCCACGTTTCGAAGCGCTTGAGGCGGTGTTGGCCTGGATAATCGTTGATGAGGAACCGACCGGTCGCACACTTGGGGGGTGCCGTTTGGTCCGGCGGTCAGACAACACGCTCTTGATCGCACGCGAGGAATCCGCCGTTGCCAAGGATGACTTTCGCCTGGCGCCGGGCGAAAGCAAGATCTGGGACGGGCGCTTTCGTGTCGATTTGAGCGCAGGGGTAGGCGCCACATTCGACGTGCGACCGCTTGGCACCAAGGGTCTTGTCCAAGCAGGTCGCACCGTCGATTTGCCTTCCGTCGAGCCCCGTCTTATCGCCAAGACCACCCCTGCGCTCTGGACAGGGGGCCGGCTGATCGCGGCGCCGCTTCTGCGCTACGCCACAGATGAAATGGCTCCCGCCCAGTTTTCCGTCGCATTTTTGGGCTTGGCCAAAGGTAAAGGGACAGCTAAAGGCAACTCCCTGTGAACGCTTGGTGTGCGCATTTACGCTGGCGAAAGGGCTTTGCGCCTCCTATGTGATCAAATGGCCGCCATTGTCCGGCTGCCACTCGTCGTCACCCACGGTTTGAACTGGCAAGAGCTCGTATGAACGCCAACCCGAACAATCTGCGCAACATCGTCCTTTGGATCATCATCGGCCTCTTGCTTCTTGCGCTGTTCAATCTGTTCAGCAACCAGACACAGAAGCCCGCACCAGGCGACATGGCGATTTCCGACCTCTACGCCGCAGCCGATCGCGGAGAAGTCGACGAAGTCATGATCCGCGGCGACAAGATCACCGTGAAGATGAAAGCCGGCAAAGAACTCACGGTGACCGGCCCCAAAGACCCGGCCGGTGTCGTCCAGCGACTTACGGACAAGGCCAACAAGTACAGCGTCAAGGTCACAATCGCGGAAGCGGAAGGCGATTCACCGTCGATCTTCACGATCCTCGTCAATTGGTTTCCGATGCTTCTGCTGGTCGGCGTCTGGATCTTCTTCATGCGCCAGATGCAATCGGGCGGCGGCAAAGCCATGGGCTTTGGCAAGAGCCGCGCCAAGCTTTTGACCGAGCGTCACGGGCGCATCACGTTCGACGATGTCGCGGGCATCGACGAGGCAAAGGACGAGCTGCAGGAAATCGTCGAGTTCCTGCGCGATCCGCAGAAGTTTCAAAAGCTCGGCGGCAAGATCCCGAAGGGTGCATTGCTGATCGGGCCGCCCGGCACCGGCAAGACTCTGCTCGCCCGGGCGATCGCCGGCGAGGCGAACGTGCCGTTCTTCACGATCTCGGGTTCGGACTTTGTCGAGATGTTCGTCGGCGTCGGCGCGAGCCGCGTGCGCGACATGTTCGACCAAGCCAAGAAGAACGCGCCGTGCATCATCTTCATCGACGAAATCGACGCGGTCGGCCGCCATCGCGGCGCCGGCCTCGGCGGCGGCAATGACGAGCGCGAGCAGACGCTGAACCAACTGCTCGTCGAGATGGACGGCTTCGAAACGAACGAAGGCGTCATTCTGATCGCAGCCACGAACCGGCCCGACGTTTTGGACCCGGCGCTGTTGCGTCCAGGCCGCTTCGACCGCCAGATCGTCGTACCCAATCCCGACATCCTGGGGCGCGAGAAGATTTTGAAGGTGCATTTGAAGAAGGTGCCGATGGCGCCGGACATCGACGCCAAGGTTATCGCGCGCGGCACGCCCGGCTTTTCAGGCGCCGATCTTGCCAATCTCGTCAACGAGGCGGCGTTGCTCGCGGCGCGGCGCAACAAGCGCATGGTGACCATGCGCGAGATGGAAGACTCAAAGGACAAGGTCATGATGGGCGCCGAACGGCGCTCGATGGTCATGTCGGACGAGGAAAAGAAGCTCACCGCATATCATGAGGCGGGCCATTCCATTGTCGGCCTGCATATGCCGGGCCATGACCCGCTGCACAAAGTGACGATCATCCCGCGCGGCCGGGCGCTCGGCGTCACCATGAATCTGCCGGAGCGAGATCGGCTCAGCTACAACAAGCAATTCTGCCTGTCGAAACTTGCCTCGGTTTTCGGCGGCCGCGAGGCTGAGCTTTTGATTTTCGGCGATCAGAATGTCACCAACGGCGCGACGAGCGACATCCAGCAGGCCACGCGTCTTGCCCGCGCGATGGTCATGGAATGGGGTATGTCCGAGAAGCTCGGCCGCGTTCGCTACACCGCCAACGAGCAGGAAGTGTTCTTGGGCCATTCTGTGACGCAGACGACGAATATCTCCGAAGAGACGGCGCAATTGGTCGACAGCGAGGTTCGCAGCCTGATCGAAAATGGCGAACAGACGGCGCGTCGAATCTTGCGCGAGCACGTCGACGAGTTGCATGCGGTGGCGACTGCGCTGCTCGAGCATGAAACGCTCTCGGGAGACGACGTGGCTGCAGTCTTGCGCGGCGAGCGCGTGGTGCGCGAAGCGCCGCCGAGCGATACGCCGAGCGCAAAGCCCGCGCCGACATCGGTGCCGGGCGTCAGCCGGCCACCGTCGGGCTTGTCGCCGGAACCGCAGCCGGGCTAGGTTCCAACGACCCGAGAGTCAGCATCAATGGCCAGAGAGATCTGGCCATTTTTTTTGTGCGCCGCGACCTTTGCAATTGCCGTTGCGTTGGACGATCCTTGCGCCTGGGGCGCTGCACGGAGGATTTCATGCGTATGATTTTGCTCGTTCCCCTGGGGCTCGCGCTCGGCATGGTTTCGGCCCATGCGGGTCCGTGCCCGGCGAGCATTCCGGATGATGTGAACACATCGCATGGCTCGTTCCAGGTCGAGCACAAATTTCGCTACGTGTCGTTCTATGTCGGCGATCCCAAGGATCAAGCGGATCTCGCACCCGACGACGGCCCCAATCCAGGCAAGCTCGAGCAGCATTGGGAGCTGACGCGCGGGCCCGGCGAAAAGATCGCCATGGTCTGCCGCTATCACGGCACGGATAAGACAGTCACATCACTGCTGCCCCCAAGTGTGAAAAGCTGCACGCTTACTGGCGAGATGGACGCACATGGCGACGTCGTCGGCTCGCCGACGCTCGAGTGCAAGTGACGCAGCACACGCCAACAGTTTTCGGCATCGTCAACATCACGGCGGATTCGTTTTCCGACGGCGGCAAATTCTTGAATGCGGCAACGGCGGCGCAGCATGCAATGAGGCTTTCGAAGGAGGGCGCCGACGTCATCGACTTGGGCGCCGTTGCATCCAATCCCGATGCCGAAGCGGTGCCGGCGAAAGAGGAAATCCGGCGTCTCGCGCCGCTCGTCACGATTTTGCGTGAGCGAGAGATCGCTGTTTCGATAGATAGCTTCTCGAGCGAAACGCAAGCGTGGGCGCTTACCCAAAACGTCGCGTGGCTCAACGACATCCAGGGATTTGCCGATGAGACGCTCTATCCGTCGCTCGCGGAATCCGATGTGCGCTTGATCGTGATGCACAACGTCGTCGCGGGGAAAGCGCAACGCATAGCGACGGATGCCAAGACGATCTTCGACCGGCTCTACTCGTTCTTCGACCAGCGCGTGGGCGCGTTGATGAGCGCGGGCATTTTGCCAAATCGCATCGTGCTTGATCCCGGCATGGGATACTTCCTGGGAAGCGATCCCGGCGTGTCCCTTGCCGTGCTCAAGCGCCTTTCCGACATCAAGGCGCGTTACGGGTTGCCGCTCTTCGTTTCAGTAAGCCGAAAATCATTCGTCCGGGCACTCGTCAACGTGGAGACGGCTCGCAGCGGGCCAGCGACGCTGGCGGCCGAGCTGTTTGCGGCTGTCCAAGGGGCAGACTTTATCCGCACCCACGACGTTGCAGCCTTGAAACAAGCTTTGACCGTTTGGAATGCGCTGAATTGAGGCTCAGAGCTTCCCTGCAATTTGCCGGGCGCTTAAGACTCTCGTGCTATAGAGTTAGCGGATATTAAGAACTTTCGGGGACCAGCTGCGCTCATGACGCGAAAGTATTTCGGAACCGACGGCATTCGCGGCAAGGCCAACGCGCAGCCCATGACGGCGGAGACGGCGTTGCGCGCAGGTATGGCGGCCGGGCGCTATTTCACGCGCGGCGATCATCGCCATCGCGTGGTGATCGGCAAGGATACGCGCCTCTCGGGCTATATGATCGAACCGGCGCTGGTCGCGGGGTTCACTTCGGTCGGCATGGACGTGTTCTTGTTCGGGCCGCTACCGACGCCGGGCGTCGCCATGCTGACGCGATCGCTGCGCGCGGATCTGGGCGTCATGATCTCCGCCTCGCATAACGGCTATCAAGACAACGGCATCAAATTCTTCGGACCGGATGGCTACAAACTGTCTGATCTCGTCGAGGCGCAGATCGAAAAGATGATGGATGCCGATCTGACGGAAGGGCTTGCCGAGCCCGCGCAGCTTGGCCGCGCCAAACGTGTGGACGACAGCCAGGCTCGCTATATCGAATTCGCCAAACGCACGTTCCCGCGCCGGTTGACCCTGGAGGGCAAGCGCATCGTGATCGATTGCGCGCACGGTGCCGCCTACAAAGTGGCACCCGACGTCCTGTGGGAATTGGGTGCCGAGGTGATCAAGATGGGTGTCGAGCCAGACGGCTTCAACATCAATCGCGATTGCGGTTCGACCGCACCGCAAGCGATGTGCGCCAAGGTGCGCGAGACGCGCGCCGACCTCGGCATTGCGCTCGACGGCGACGCCGATCGCGTGGTGATGGCCGACGAGACGGGCCGCATCATCGACGGCGATCAGCTGTTGGCGCTGATCGCCCGCTCGTGGTCGAGGGCGGGGACTCTCAAAGGCGGCGGTGTCGTCGCGACAGTTATGTCGAACTTGGCGCTTGAGCGGACGATCAACGCGATGGGATTGAAACTCGCGCGAACGGCGGTGGGCGACCGCTATGTCGTCGAACACATGCGCGAACATGGTTTCAACGTCGGCGGCGAGCAGTCCGGACATCTGGTGCTTTCCGATTTTTCGACCACCGGCGATGGGCTGATCGCAGCACTTCAGGTGCTGGCGGTGATCGCGGAAACCAAGAGCACCGCAAGCGAAGCATGCCACCTTTTCGAACCTCTTCCGCAGATATTGAAGAATGTGCGTTATCGCACCGGTACGCGGCCGCTCGAGGCGCAAGAAGTCACTGCCGCCATTCAAGACGGCGAAGCGCGGCTGGCGAAATGCGGACGCTTGTTGATCCGCAAGTCGGGAACCGAGCCCGTGATCCGGGTTATGGCTGAGGGCGACGACGAGAAGCTCGTCAAGACCGTGGTCGGCGATATCGTCAAAGTGCTGGAAAAGGCGAGCGCGGCCTAGCTGCGGTTCCCTCGCCTGCGCCAAGTCGCTAGTTTCGGCTCATGAGCGGAGCAGCCCAAAAATTAGCGCGCGTGCTGGCGATCGCCGGATCGGATTCGGGCGGCGGTGCCGGCATCCAGGCCGACATCAAGACAATAACCGCGCTCGGCGGCTACGCCGCAACGGCGGTAACCGCCGTTACGGTGCAAAATACGCTCGGTGTCAGCGCCGTTCACGTCGTGCCGCCGGACGTCGTCGCAGCTCAGATCCGCGCCGTGCTCAGCGACATCGGAGCGGACGCGATCAAGACCGGAATGCTCGTCGATGCGGACACGATCAAGGCCGTCATGCAGACGGTGATCCTGTTCGGGACGCGCCTTCCCTTGATCGTCGACCCGGTCATGGTGGCCAAGGGCGGGGCAAAATTGCTCGACGACCAATCGATCGACGGATTGAAGGCTTTCATTCGTGGACGCGCGACATTGCTGACGCCGAACCTGGCGGAAGCCGAAGTGTTGACGGGCAAGCGCATCGCAAACATCGACGACATGCGCCGTGCGCTCGACGATTTGCTTGCGCTGGGCGCCGGCGCGGTGCTGCTCAAAGGCGGACATCTGCCGGGACCCGATGTCGTCGACATCTTTGCCGACGCCAACGGGCGGCGTGAGTGGCGCGAGGCCAAGCTCGACACACGTCACACGCACGGCACGGGCTGTACACTTGCGAGCGCGATCGCGACCGGCGTTGCGCAGGGACTATCGATGATCGCGGCGATCGAACGCGCACGAGCCTACGTGCGCCGCGCCATTGAAACCGCGCCTGGGCTCGGTCAGGGCAATGGCCCACTCAACCATGCGGCCCGCAGCCAAGACGTCTGAGCGCTCCTGCGCCCACTCCCCTGTGTCCTGCTCTAATCAGTGTGTTCAAGCGCGCTGGCAATCTAATGATCACAAATAGCGCAGTGCTACAAAGCCGCCGATAAGGATGGCAACGAACGCGCTGGTGACCAGCGTCAGGCGCTTTTCGATGAAGGTTCGGATGGGTTCGCCGAAACTGCGCAACAACGCGGCGACGGCGAAGAAGCGCACACCGCGCGTCGCCAAGGAGGCGAGCGCAAAGATCAAGAGATCGAAATGTGCTGCGCCGCTGGCGATCGTGACGATCTTATAAGGGATCGGCGTCAGACCTTTGATCAAGATGACCCAGAGGCCGTAGTCGTTGAATTGCTGCTGAAATCTGGCGAAGCCCGACTCGAGGCCGTAGAATTTGATGATCGAGGCGCCCCAAGTCGCGAAGAAGAAATAACCGATCGCGTAGCCGAAAAAACCACCGATGACCGAGGCGGCAGTGCACACGGCGGCGATGATCCAGGCGCGCGCGGGCTTTGCCAGCACCATGGGGATCAACATGGCGTCGGGCGGAATCGGGAAGAACGAGCTTTCGACAAAGGAGACGAGCGCCAGCCACCACAAGGCTTGTGGGTGCTCGGCGAGGGCGATGACGCGATCGTAGAAACGGCGCAGCATGTTGTTCCGCTTTTGAGCGTCATGCCTAACCGATGCGAAAACTGCGCGCAAACCGGCGTTCCGGGGTTGGTGCAAGGACGGCGATAGTCAAAGGCCGCGGGTCTCGATCCTTCGCAAACCAAATTGTCGTCAATGAGTTCCACCCTGGAGCTTTCCCACAGTTGCCATGAAGACTTGCGGCACCTGGCCGGCAACAGTCTGGACTCTTGCCGGCTCTGCTGCGTTTCTAAATCTTGATTCCAACACCACTGCGGCCTCTGAGATGAGTGGCCAACAATATCAAGACGAGACGAGGCTCAGGGCGGCGGCGGAGACGGCTGTCGACGGCGTCATCTTGATCGACGCCCTGGGTCGCGTGCTGATGTTCGATCGGGTCTGCGAGCGTATGTTCGGCTATCACGCAACCGAGGTCATCGGCGAGAACGTCAAGATGCTGATGCCCGATCCGTTTCGCGGCGAGCACGACCGTTACATCGAGAACTTCCGGCGCACGGACGTTGCAAAGATTATCGGCATCGGGCGCGAGGTCGTGGGCCGGCGCAAGGACGGTACTACCTTCCCGATGGACCTCTCGGTCGGCGAGGCCAAACAGGAAGGCGAGTCGGTCTTCGTCGGAATGATCCGCGATGTGACTGAGCGCAAGCGAACCGAAGCCCAGCTGGCGCGGGCGCGGGAGATGGAGACTGTCGCGCAGCTGTCCGCACGACTTGCGCACGACCTCAACAAATTGCTGACCGTGATGATCGGCAATGCCGAAACGCTGGGAGATAGGCTCAAGGAGCGCCCAGAGCTGAAAACGCTCGCCGACCAAATCATCGCAGCGGGCGAGCGCGGCGCCGAGTTGACGGCGCGCTTCTTGGCGTTAGGCCGCGCCAGACTCTGATGTGACGGCCGATCGACTGATCCGGCGGAGTGTTTGCGGGAGGTACTGGACGGCCGGCACCGGGCCGCAACGGTGCCGCCGAGGCTCGCGCGCCAGTGCAGCGGCAACGCTCACGCGGTGGCGTGAGTGTTGCCAGCCGCGGCACGGCGACATAAGACGGTGCACTGAGCTAGAAGGCCTTCGCCATGAACCAAGACGAGCTGACCAAATGGGCGCTTTCCAACGGCTGGCAGGACGTGGGCGGGCACATTGTGCTCGTGCGCCCCACCAAGCCGTCGGAGGCGATCGTGCGCTTGGCGTTCAAGGGCACGGTCGTGCAGCTCGAGATCAAGAAGCCGTCGGGCAAATGGGATAAGGTGAAGAGCGAAGCCTACGCCAAAATCGCTTATGACGAAGATTCCGAATTGCCACGCGGCATCGGTCTCACGACCATCTCGGGTCTCACGGCGCTGATGCGCGACAACAAGGATCGCCTCGCGTTTTCGAAGCTGGGCGGGACCGGCAAGCCTTGATACGCGCGCGGCGGGCCGCCTGAGGCGGGCATGCGGACGCATCGGTCGCAATAGGGGTCGAGATTTGAGCTCATCAGCATTTCCGCCGCAGGCGCGCGAGCCCATCGTGCGGGCGCCGCGCGTCGTTTTCGTCTCGCTCTTTGTCTTGGCCGCGATACATATCGCGAGGCTCTTTCTGGCGCCCGCGTCCGATGACGCATTGATCCTCAGCTTCGGCTTCGTTCCGGCGCACGTTCAGGCGATGGACTGGAGCCATGCCGGATTGAACGCGACGACATTATGGGCTTTGGCGCCGTTTCTCACCTACGCGCTCCTACACGGCAATTTCCTGCATTTGGCGGTGAACGGATTAGCGTTTCTGATTTTCGCGACAGTCGTGGCACGGCGCATCGGAACGGCACGGTTCTTCGCGTTGACTCTGGTTGCGACGATTGCCGCCGTGCTCGCGCATCTCGTCAGCAATTGGGGCGACACGACACCGGTCATCGGCGCGTCGGGCGCCATCGCTGGTTATATGGGCGCGGCCTCGCGCTTCATGTTCATCGATCCGCGAAACCCGGCGGCTGGCGAGCGCCAGCTGTTGCCCTTGTTCAGCCGTCCGGTGGTCATGTTCGCGCTTGTTTGGACCGGCATCAATGTCGTCTTCGGCCTCACCGGATTTACACCCGGCGACTCTGAGCAGCTGACGGCGTGGCAAGCGCATCTGGGCGGCTTCTACGCTGGGCTGCTGCTGTTTCCGCTGTTCGATCGCCGCCGCAATTGGCTCGGCTGAACCGGCGCCCCCAACCGGAATCGAACCCGTGTTTTCGCCGTGAGAGGGCGACGGTGCGGGCAATTTTTTGCAGTGACATTTTTTGAAGTCACAGGGTAATAAACGCCTGAACCGCTCCGGCCAAAACGAAACCGTAAAGGGCGATGACCAGCCAGAATCCAGTCGGGTTTTTGCTACGATCTGCGTAATAGTACCGGGAGAACCAAGTCGCGTAGAGAGCTTTGCCGGTCCTGAGTGCTACGACGATAAAGGCGCCCAGCACGACGATAGACAATAGAAGAAAGACTTGTGGGACGGTCATGCGGCTGCTCTCTTCTTATATGGTCCACGCCTCGCCGGGAGTTCCTTCGCCACGACCAAGGCGGCGATCTCTTCCATGCTTCAAACGTGATCCGAGACGCCAGCCGCCATCGCTGGGGTGACGCGTAAGGTCTTGTGAATGCGCCCGAAATTGTAATGCATGTCTGCTCGTGTGCCCGCACAGACTCTGACCCCAATTCTTTTTTGAAACCCATGCCCAAAAGTAATGCGCGTTATTCAAGTCCAAAAAACGATTTGCGGGAGCTGACGCTCGCTTCACGGTCGGTGAATCGACTTGCATTTCCCAAACAATTGTTCTATGTTTGTTCTCGTGCACTAAGTGCGCCTTCGCGCGCTTCGCTCATTGATGTTGTCGATACATGCCAAAGCAGTCGCGGCCGAAAAGGCGCGATGTTTGCGTTGGATTCCGCATGCGTGCGCAGCGTAGAGCGCGCCGCTGCCGATTTTCGAGTGCTTACAGCAAAATACAGCGAATACCGTGGCCCCGGGCCTCGGCGTTGATCGGTGCGCGCGGCGCGCAAGCGCCGCTGTAAATTTCGAACATTTACAGCGAAATACAGCGAGTGGCTGTGGCCCGAGCTAGGCATGGCTTGCGGCCTGACAATGCGAAGCCTGCGAGACACTGGGAGTTTGGCGCTGGCGCCCCCAACCGGGTTCGAACCGGTGTTTTCGCCGTGAGAGGGCGACGTCCTGGGCCGCTAGACGATGGGGGCTGGCGGCGAGGCCGCTCTCATAGCGTGCGGATGGCCGGGGGATCAAGGTCGCTCGCGAACGTCCTCATCTTCGGATATTCGCCGTTTGCGCAAGAACGATCGTACGAAGATCACGCCGAGCAGGCTGAGTAGGGCAAAGTCCCAGGGGTCGAACGGGTTCAGCTGATAGTCCCGAGATCGACCCATTCCTGAGGAGAAGTCGTACACGCTGGTGCAATCGAAACAGGAAACCAGAGTCGGGTGGCTGAAGAACAGCGAAATGGTCACCGATATGAGGGTCAGCGCCAATAGAACGAGCCACTTGCGCGTAGGAGTTATTTTGAAGTCGCGCCCTCTGAATTCGCGTGCAAGTCTAGACGCGGACTCAATCAAGCACAAACGAGGCGGATTTGGTCGCGGCTAAGGCGGTGCGCCCGCCCGCGCCTTATTCAATTTCACGCGCGCGATGACCTTTGCGGCGTGCGGGTCGATGACGAAGATTTCGTCGCCGGCCGGCGAGCTGATCCGCACAAGCAGCGTCGTGCCTTCCATGTGGGTTTCGCTGACTGTCGCGCCGGCCGGCAGATCGAGCGCTAATTGAGGTACGTCGCCGGGAACGGAGGTCACCGCGAGCGCCGACGTTTCAGTTTTCTTTGAAAAGGCATTCTTGACCGCCATCGCGATCATCGCGACGACCACCACCAAGATTGCGATGCCAAGGCCGATAACCAAGAACCACAGCCCGCGGTTGCCAGGCTTGTTGTCGGTAGAGGGCGGGGGTAGGACTTCGGCCATGAGCGAGACCTCTCAAGAAGGCGAACGTCGTACACTGACGATCGGCGAAACCCAAGCGGGCGAGCGGCTCGACCGGGTGCTGGCGGCCGCGTTCGGCGACTTGTCGCGCACGCGGCTCAAGCAGCTGATCGAGCAAGGCAACGTGTCGGCGGGCGAGCGCGTGCTTTCGGACCCCGCGCATCGCGTCAAGACAGGGACGGCTCTCGCGCTCGACATTCCGCCGCCCGAGAGCATCGAACTTCGCGGACAACCTATTCCGCTGACCATCGTCTACGAGGACGAGCATCTTGTCGTCATCGATAAGCCGCGCGGGCTTGTCGTCCATCCGGCGGCGGGCAATCGCGACGGCACGCTGGTCAACGCGCTGATCGCACATTGCGGCGAGAGTCTGCGCGGCATCGGCGGCGAACTGCGCCCCGGCATCGTCCATCGCATAGACAAGGACACGACGGGTCTGATCGTTGCGGCCAAAACGGAGCAAGCCCACCGGAGCCTCAGCAAGCAATTTGCCGCGCACGCGATCGAGCGGGCATATCTTGCGGTCGTCTGGGGCGTGCCGCGTGCGCGCGCGGGGCTGATCGACGGCAGTCTCGGCCGCTCGCCGCTCAACCGCCAAAAGATGACGGTCGTGAATTCGGGCGGGAAGGCTGCGCGCACGCACTACAAGGTCGTCAAGACGTTCGGCGCTTCAGCGGTTCCGACCGCGGCGCTGGTCGAATGCCGCTTGGAAACGGGCCGGACACACCAAGTTCGCGTGCACATGGCGCATATCGGTCATCCCCTGATCGGCGATCCGGTTTACGGAAGACCCCGTTCGGTGCCGGGGCTTTCAGTCACCATCGGCGGACAGGCCCTTCATGCCGCAATTTTGGGCTTTCAACATCCGGCGACGCATAAACCATTGAAATTCAACAGCGCGCCGCCGGCGGACTTCACACAACTGTGCCTTGATCTCGACACACTAGGAGGAAATTTTCGCGGGGCTTAAACTTCGGGTACGCGATACATAGGTAATGTCGCTTGCCCGGGCCTGGTGGGGGACGGGTGCTTTGGTCCGCTGACCGTTGGGGCGAAATCGCACGACGGCCGACGCAAGGGAGAAGGGTATGGCCGCAGGCTATTTGGCGATCTCGGCGGAGGGTGGGTTATCCCGCTATCTGACGGACATTCGCAATTTTCCGATGCTCGAACCGGAAGAGGAATACATGCTGGCCAAGCGCTGGCGTGAGCATTCCGACTCCGGCGCCGCGCACCGGCTGGTGACAAGCCATCTGCGACTCGTGGCGAAGATCGCCATGGGCTATCGCGGCTATGGCTTGCCGATCAACGAGATCGTGTCGGAAGGCAATGTCGGCCTCATGCAAGCGGTCAAACGCTTCGAGCCCGATAAAGGATTCCGCTTGGCCACCTATGCCATGTGGTGGATCCGGGCGTCGATTCAAGAATACATCCTGCGCTCGTGGTCGCTGGTGAAGATCGGTACGACGGCGGCGCAGAAGAAGCTGTTCTTCAACCTGCGCAAGGCCAAGGGCCAGATCAAAGCGATCGAAGACGGCGACATGCGGCCCGAACAGGTCGCGCTGATTGCGACGAAGCTCGGCGTCACGGAAGAAGAAGTGATCTCTATGAACCGGCGGCTCGCAGCGCCGGATCACTCGTTGAACGCGCCGTTGCGCGCCGACAGCGAGGGTGAATGGCAGGATTGGCTCGTCGACGACAAGCCCACGCAGGAAACGATCCTGGCGGACCAGGAAGAAAAGGACGACCGCCACGACCTGTTGCTGGAAGCGATGAAATCGCTGAACGACCGCGAGCGACATATTCTGCAAGAGCGACGCCTGAAGGACGAGCCTGCAACGCTCGAGGACTTGTCGAAGGAATACGACATCAGTCGCGAGCGCGTGCGCCAGATCGAGGTACGGGCCTTCGAAAAACTGCAACGCGCGATCAAGGAAGCCGCGCGCGTCAGGCGTATCGGCGGGGCGCAACCGGCGAAGGCGCCGGCGCTGACGGCGCGGTAGCATAAATTCGCTACCGTCCCTCCCGCTCTTTCAGCTTTTGTTCGAGCGTGGCTTTCGCCGTTTTGCCGGAGCGCCGTGCGCGGGAGATGCCAAGCGATTTGGAGTTGCCCTGATCTTCGCGCAACAGTTTCTGGTATCGCTTGAACCTCGCATCGTCGAGTGTGCCCGCCGCTAGAGCGCCTTGCACGGCGCAGCCCGGCTCCGCCCCGTGCTTGCAGTCGGCAAAGCGGCAAAGTGCAGCGAGGGCGGCAACGTCGTCGAACACTTCGTCGACCCCGTGCGTGGCGTCCACCAGTTGAAGTTCGCGCATACCGGGCGTGTCCATGAGCCAAGCTCCGTTTGCCAACCGATGCAACGAGCGCCCGGATGTCGTGTGGCGGCCTTTGCGGTCGCCGACGCGGACACCTTGCGTTTCTTGCAGATCGCGACCGGCAAGGGTGTTGATCAGGGTCGATTTGCCGACGCCGGACGAGCCGAGCAGCGCCACCGTCCGGCCGCGGCCGAACCAGGGTTTGAGCCGCTCCGCCACGCCTGGATCGCGCGCATCGAAGATCTCGACGACGAGGTCCGGAAACAGGTCTCGCGCTCGCACGGCATAGGATGCGGCGTCCTGCGCCAGATCCGCTTTGGTGATGATGACAACGGGCGTGACCGCGGCTTCCAAAGCGAGCGCGAGAAAGCGTTCGAGGCGGGCCGGATTGAAATCTTCGTTCGCCGAGGTAACCAGGAACAAGGTGTCGACGTTGGCGGCGATCAACTGAACGCGGTGCGCGGTGCCGGCGCTCTTGCGCTTGAACAGGCTGCGCCGTTCGAGCCGCTTGAGCGGGCGATGCGTTTGCCCATCGATCAGCAGCCAATCGCCGGTCGTCGCAGCCGCTTCGCGATCGTGATCGAATTCGAGCAAAGGCAGACGGCCCTCGTAGTCCGGGCCGGCGACCTCGAGCGCGTCGCGATGGACGGTGAGAACGCGCACGGGAAGGGCGCCTTCGAATTCGTCGACGGGAAGCTGCGCCTGAAAATGCGCGCTCCAGCCGTAATCATCCAACGTGAGCTTTTGCGTTGGCGACGTACCTGGGCTTGTCAAAGCAAATACCACTCTGTTGTGCGCGGGTGCCGGCGCGCCGGTCGCCGGAGTTCAGGGCGAAGGGCTGCAGTATACGCTTTGTGAGAACTGCGTCCCGCAAGGCCTTTGTCAATGAACGATGGAACTTCAGGTGCGGATCAAAGCGGGCAGGTAGAAGAGTGGCCAGATCAAGAGCGCCAGGTTGATCGCCCACCAGGTCGGGTCGAAATCGCCGCGAATGGCCCAAAATCCGATGGCCATCAGCCCGGCGCAAAAAGTCAGCGACAGCGAAACAATAGCGAGGCCTTTCCAGGTCGGATTGTTTCGACGCAACAATGCGAATGCCAGCAAGCCGCACAGCGACAAGCCGATGTCGAGCGGCATGAATGACCAATTCCAGGCGACAACCAGTGGGTTGTGGTAGTCGCTGTAGAGATACTCAGTCGGAATTTTGAGCACGCCCAACGCGACCAATGCGGTCATCGCCCAGTAGGCGAGGAAGGCAATATCGGTGATCAGCAACGACGCCTTGAGACCGCGCGGCGCCACCAATGATGTCGTCATGCTGCGAACGGATCGCGGACTAAGATGGTGTCGTCGCGCTCGGGACTGGTGGAGAGGATGGCGACGGGCGCTTCGATCAATTCTTCGATGCGGCGGACGTATTTGATGGCGGCGGCGGGCAGGTCGGCCCAGCGCCTGGCGCCGTGGGTCGACTGGCTCCAACCTTCCATCGTTTCGTAGATCGGCTTACAGCGCGCTTGGGCGTGGGCGCCCGCCGGCAGGTGGTCGATCTTCGTGCCGTCGAGATCGTAAGCGACCGCAACCTTGATCTCTTTCAGGCCATCAAGGATGTCGAGTTTGGTGAAGGCGATGCCGTCGACGCCGCCCGTAATCACGGTCTGGCGGACGAGCACAGCGTCGAACCAACCGCAGCGGCGCTTGCGCCCGGTGTTGGTGCCGAATTCCTTGCCGCGCTCACCGAGGCGCGCGCCGATTTCGTCCGTCAACTCGGCCGGGAACGGGCCTTCGCCGACGCGCGTCGTGTAGGCTTTGGCAATGCCAAGCACGAAAGAGATCGCGCGCGGCGCAATGCCGGCGCCGGCGGCGGCGGCACCGGCGACCGTGTTCGAGGATGTGACATAGGGGTAGGTGCCGTGATCGACGTCGAGCAGCGCGCCTTGCGCACCCTCAAACAGAATGCGCTCGCCTTGACTGCGTATCTTCTGCAAGCGACGCCAGACGGGGGCAACAAAAGGCAAGACCTTCGGGGCGATGTCGATCAACGAACGGAAGAGGGGCTCGGCCTTTGCTTCTGTCTGGCCCAGGCCGCGGCGCAAAGCGTTGTGATGCAGAAGCAAGTCTTCGATCTTGGCCTTCAGCGAGCTTGAATCGGCGAGGTCAACGATACGCAGGGCGCGTCGGCCGACCTTGTCCTCGTAGGCGGGCCCGATGCCACGCTTCGTCGTGCCGATGCGGGTGCCTGAATTGGACGTTTCGCGGAAGGTGTCGAGCTCGCGATGGATCGGTAGGATAAGCGCGGCGTTATCGGCGACGATCAAATTATCGGGCGTGATTTTCACGCCCTGCGCGCGAATGCGCTCGATCTCTTCGACGAAGGCCCACGGATCGACGACGACGCCGTTGCCGATAATCGAAAGCTTGCCAGGACGTACAATGCCGGACGGCAGCAGCGCCAGCTTGAACGTCTCGCCGCCGATGACGAGCGTGTGGCCCGCGTTGTGACCGCCCTGAAAGCGCACGACGACGTCGGCGCGTTCGCACAACCAGTCGACGATCTTGCCCTTGCCTTCGTCGCCCCACTGGGCGCCGATCACTGCAACGTTGGCCATTTTTCTTATCCTTAGAAGGCGAGAGCTTTCGCTTGCTTGACAACAGGAAGCTTGCGCAAGGCGTCGAGAACCGATTCCGGCACCGGGCCGTCGACTTCGACGAGGGCGATGGCGTCGCCGCCGGGGCCGGTGCGGCCGAGATTGAACGAGGCGATGTTGACCTTGGCGTCGCCGAGCAGCGTGCCGAGTTTGCCGATGAAACCGGGTTTGTCCTCGTTCGTGACGTAGAGCATGTGGGGCGTGAAATGCGCCTCCATGTCGATACCTTTGATCTGGATGAGACGCGGCACGCCGTTGGAGAACACCGTGCCGGCGACCTCGCGTGTCTGCCTGTCGGTCGTGACCTTCAACATCAGATAGCCTTCGTAGGCGCCGTGCTGCGTGCGGCGGACCTCGCTGACCTGAATTCCGCGTTCCTTCGCGACGACTGGCGCGTTGACCATGTTGACGTCGGAGAGTGCCGGTTTGAGAAGGCCGGCGAGCGCTACTTGCGTCAGCGCCTTGGTGTTCAATTCGGCCGCCGTTCCTTCATAGATGATTTCAACGGCCTGCATGCTGGTGTCCGTCAGTTGACCGGCAAACGCGCCGAGGCGCTCGGCGAGTTGAATCCAAGGACGCATCTCTGCCGCCTGGTCGGCTGTGATCGACGGCATGTTGATCGCGTTGGTGATCGCGCCTGTCAGGAGATAGTCGGACATTTGCTCGGCAACTTGGAGGGCGACGTTTTCCTGCGCTTCGGAGGTCGAGGCGCCGAGATGCGGTGTCACCACAACCTTATCGGAGCCGAACAACGCGTTGTCCTTTGCAGGCTCGATCTCGAAGACGTCGAGTGCCGCGCCGGCCACGTGACCGCTGTCGATCGCCGCCTTCAACGCCGTTTCGTCGATCAGGCCGCCGCGCGCGCAATTTATGATGCGCACGCCCTTCTTGGTCTTGGCGAGCGCCTCGGCGCTTAAGATGTTGCGCGTCTTGTCGGTAAGCGGCGTGTGCAGCGTGATGATGTCAGCGCGACGCAGGAGATCTTCGAGATCGACTTTCTCTACACCCAGGCTCGCGGCCCGTTCGGGCGAAAGATAGGGATCGAAGGCCGCGACTTTCATGCGCAGACCCTTGGCACGCTCGGCGACGATCGAACCGATATTGCCGCAGCCGATGATGCCCAGCGTCTTGCCGGTGAGTTCGACGCCCATGAAGCGGTTCTTTTCCCACTTGCCCAGTTGCGTCGACGTGTTCGCGGCGGGAATGTCGCGGGCAAGGGCGAACATCAAGGCGATCGCATGTTCGGCCGTTGTTATCGAATTGCCGTGCGGCGTGTTCATGACGATTATTCCGCGCGCGGTCGCGGCATTGATGTCGATGTTGTCGACGCCGATGCCGGCGCGACCGATGACTTTCAAGTGGGTCGCCGCCGCTATTACATCGGCGGTTGCTTTCGTTGCCGAGCGAACGGCCAGGCCGTCATAACGGCCGATGATCGTCTTCAACTCATCCTTCGACAGGCCGGTTTTCACGTCGACATCGACGCCGCGATCCTTGAAGATCTGCACCGCGGCAGGCGACAGTGCATCGGAAATCAGGACTTTCGGCATGACAAGCTCCGTTCGTGTTCAGTCTGTTGTCTTCGCGACGGCGAATGGTCCACGACGTGGCGATAAACAAGAGCGTCGTAGATGGTCGGCCGTCGCCGACATGACGGCGTTGCGTTATTAGGTTGCTTTCACCTGCGCCCAGGCCCAGTCGAGCCAGGGCATCAGCGCTTTCATGTCGTCGCTCTCGACCGTCGCGCCGGCCCAGATGCGCAAGCCCGGCGGCGCGTCGCGATAGGAAGCGATGTCGAAAGCGACGCCTTCTTTCTCCAGGATGTCGGCGATCTTTTTCGCGGCCGCCGCGCGTCCCTCCGCATCCTTTGCGGCGAACCACGGATCGATAATCTTCAGACAGACGCTTGTGTTCGAGCGGGTCTTTGGATCGCGAGCGAGGAAATCGCACCAGCCGCCGGTTTTGGTCCAACGCTCGATGACGTGCAAATTCTCATCGGCGCGTGCCATCAATGCTTTCAGGCCGCCGACTTGCTCGGCCCATTTCAGCGCGTCGAGATAATCTTCCACGCAGAGCATGGACGGAGTGTTGATCGTTTCACCCTTGAAGATGCCTTCGATCAACTTGCCGTCTTTGGTCAGCCGGAAAATCTTCGGGATCGGCCAGGCGGGCTTGTGACTTTCGAGTCGTGCGACCGCGCGGGGCGACAAGATCAGCATGCCGTGGGCCGCTTCGCCGCCCAACACTTTCTGCCAAGAGAAGGTCACAACGTCGAGTTTCGGCCACGGCAGATCTTGAGCGAAAGCGGCCGAGGTCGCGTCGCATATGGTCAGGCCTTCGCGGGCATCGGAGATCCAAGCGCCATTGGGCACGCGCACGCCCGACGTCGTGCCGTTCCAAGTGAAGACGACATCGTGTGCCGGATTCACCTGTGCGAGATCAGGCAGCTCACCATAATCGGTCTTCAGTGTACGGACGTTTGACAACTTCAGTTGTTTGTTGATGTCGGTCGCCCATTCCTGGCCGAAACTCTCCCAGACCAGGACGTCGACGCCTCTCGGCCCCAACATCGACCACAGTGCCATTTCGACGGCGCCGGTGTCGGAGGCCGGCACGATGCCGATCTTGTAATCGCCAGGCACGCCCAACAATTTGCGTGTGCAGTCGATCGCTTGCTCTAGCTTCGCTTTCCCCAATTTGGAGCGGTGCGAGCGCGCAAGTTGTGCGGCGGAGAGGACTTCGGGTTTCCAGCCGGGTCGCTTGGCGCAGGGGCCGGAGGAAAAATGCGGCCGCAACGGCCGCAATGCGGGCTTCGTCATGCTGATCCATTCCTTTCAGAATGGGCGCGTCCCGTTGGGGGGACGTGTCCCACTTCCCTTGTGGCGCGATTCCTGTTCGCCCGTCAATCGAATTTCGCAGCGCAACATGAACAAGGGACAACAAAGGCGTGTGTGATGGATACGTCTTCGGGTCGTTACCTGCCGGGTCTACATTCCGCGCCATCCGTGAGGGGTTTGGGACTCACAAACGGACACCAGAGAAGGAGAATGATAATGCGCTTTACAGCGCTTTTGGCTGCGGCTGCAGCCTTATACGCCGGACCAGCCATGGCGGCTGGCTACGACGATTTTACGGGTAATTGGCGGAACGACGCTTCGGACGGCGGTTTGACGCGCGTCCAAGTCAACGTGGGTGGCGGTGGTCTGCACGTTCGCGGTTTTGGTCAGTGCCATCCAAGCGATTGCGATTGGGGTCAGGTGAACGCGGTCGCCTATACGGAAGGTGTCGGATCGGATCCGGCGTCGCAGGCGGTGGAAGTCATCGCGACGTTCAGCGCTGGATTCTCTCAGACGCTCTTGGTTCTGCGTCGGGCCGGCGGAGATCATCTCTCATACGCGACGTACACGCGCTTCACGGACGGCTCCGGCCGTTCGCCTTATGTGAAGCACGGGACGCTGCGTCAAGACGGTGGTGGCGGCGGCTGGCCACCGGGCGGACCCGGCGGCGGTTGGCCTCCGGGCGGACCTGGTGGCGGGTGGCCTCCCGGCGGACCTGGCGGCGGTTGGCCTCCGGGCGGACCCGGTGGACCTGGCGGACCCGGTGGTGGCGGTCCCGGTGGTGGCGGACCCGGTGGTGCTCTGAGCTTCAGCGAAGACTGCATCGGCTTCAACTGGCACGACGTCCAGGCGCAGCATGTCGGCGGCGAATGGAAGGTCACCCAGGGAAGCATGTGGATGCTCTCCTTCGGCGGCAATGAATCGGGCGCGGAACGTGCGGCGGAGATCATCCAGCACTACCGGTTCGACCAACAGTGCTTCATCGGACGGGGAACACCGTTCATGACGTATTGGAAACGCGGCGACCATGTGCCGTCGGGTGGCTACCCCGGCGACGACTGCACCGGCAACAATCCGGATACGACGCACGCGCAATTTGTGGGCGGCGCCTGGAAGGTGGTTGATGGCAGTCATTGGATGTTGAGCGGCAGCGACGCCACGCTGGCGCATCACGCCGAAGAAGTCATTCACCACTACAATCTGAACCGACAATGCTATGTCGCGCGGCCGAATCCGCCGATGAGCTATTGGCTCTCGGAGTGAGCCAGTAACTGAATAGCGGTACGGGTCAGCCGCGCTTGGCGCGGCTGACCCGACAAGTCCAACAGGATGTGCTCGCGCTGCTTTTCGTCAAACGTGTTGTGCACGATCAGCAAAGGCTCGAACGGCAAAGCCGGTTCGGTTAGCAGCTTGGTTTTCGCATTCCAAAGCGGCAGCGCCAAATGGCAAAGCCAATTCGTCTTTGCCGGCAGGCGGTTTACCGCCAGGCGATCGAGCACGATTGCAGCATTGAGAATTGCTTGGTCGGACAGAAAATCGCCCTGCCAGCGATCAAGGGCCGATTGAAAGCGCTCGGCGTAGACTTTCCACAGACCAGAGCCAGCGCGGATCGCCAAAACGCCGGCGTTGAAATAGGGCTGCTGAACAAGCTCGTTCGCGAGGCCGATTCCAAATGCCATGGCATATCGCTCGCGTAGCCAGGATATGTCTTGCGCGCGCAAGGAATAGGCACGATGCAATGTCGGTACCGCCGCGATGTCGACGCCGCGAGCCGCGTCGATCAGCCACTCCAAACCTTGGCGCTGTTGAATCCAAGTGTCGGCATCAAGCCAAATGTAGGTCGAATGACCAGGCAGGAGATCGGCGAGAAAGGGTCGCGCGGCACGCGACAAGTATTTGGCATCAGCGCCGAATTTTGCGTGCGGTTTGAACATCCATGAGGGCGAAATGACTCGGTCGACTCGCGCCTCGATCTCGCCGCGAGTCGATGGGGTCAAACCCAAATCCAACACCGCGATGCGAAAATCGAGCGCCGCTTTGTGAACAGCGAGAGAATTCAACAGGTCGCGCAGAAGCTCCGCGTAGCCTTCGTCTGCCGCCGTAACGATCACGGCGCTCATGAGCCGGCCCTTGCGGCGATCAGCGCAGCGCGCACCGAACGCAAGGTTAGCGTGCACTCGATCGCGCCTTTGCCGTCGGTGCGCAACAATCGGCGCGGGACGTTTTTTTCCGTGAACGAGTTGGCCACGATGTAGATCGGCGCGCGCGGGTAACTCGGCTCGACCAAGGCGCCGGCGGCGACATCGGCCATCGGAAGAGCCAGGTGGCTAAGCCAGTTGCAGAATGACGGCAAACGATGGTGCGCAACATTATCTAGATACACCACGTGATTCAAAATCGATTGATCGCACAAACGATCGCCGTCCCAATGCTCGAGCGCGCTTTGAAACCGATCGCGCCATAGGTGCCACAGCGGCGATGCAACCGAGGCGCAAACAACGCCCGAGGCGATGTAAGGCATTGTCGCAAGACGTTGCGCGGTCTCGACGCCAAACGCCATGCGGTAGCGTTCGCGCACCCAGTCTCGACTTGCCGGCGTGTGACGATAGCTGCGATCGATCGTCGGCACGACGCCGGCTAGCTGCGGCTGTGCGGCGGCCATCAGCAAGATCAGACCGCGTGGATGCTGAACGAACGAGTCGGCGTCGATCCAGGCATACGCGTCGTAACCGGTAAAATAGTCCGGCAGAAATGGCCGCGTCGCGAAGGCGCGGGCTTGAATCTGCTTGTCGAAGCGACTGTCGGGACGAAACGGCCACGGTGGTGCGACAACCATCGTGACACGGCGTTGCAGGGCGGCGCGTGTCGCCGGGGTCAGACCATAGTCAAGCAAGCCGATGTCGAAACGGAGCTGTTTCTGAAATCGCTCCAGCGACGCTATGAGGTCGCCAGCGAATTGGGCATATGCCTCATCGGCTCCGGTAACGATGATAAACGGCTTAGGCAAATCGGACTCCGTTAGGACGATCTTGACCTTAAACCCGCTCGCGCATTGCCGGCCAGAAACAGTCTCTCAATGCTGCAATCATATGCTCGTTGGTCGAATTCTCTCAAACCGCACCGCGACCGGGATTTTGGCATTGCGCGCAGCCTTACCCAATCAGGACGGCGAGCGCCATCAAGCGATGGTCGTTGTCCTGAACGCCGACGGGATCGTCGTCGAGGTCGACGCGCCGTGGGGCGGTATCGCTCCGGGCGGCGCGTATCTTGTTTGCGTCGAACGTGCGATCGGCAAGATCGTCGACCGAGGCGAGCGCCAAGAGCTGACGACAGCAATCGCGGATGTCCTTTCCGGCAAGCTGGTGCACAGGTCGATCGACCTACGCTGCGGACTCGGGCGCGAGGTCGCATGGCTTCGCATCACCGTGACGCCCAGGTCGCTTGGCGCGCGCGACGGCGTCGTGGTCGTGCACACTCCGGTCACGGACGAGAAACAGCGCAAGGCCGAGCTCAACGATGTCGAGCGGCGGCTGCATGAGATTTACGGCATCGCCGACATCGGCGATTTCGAGTATGTCGCGGCGGTAGACCGCACGCGGCTTTCGCCGCCGGTTTTGCGCATGTTCGGCTTGCCTGGCGATGCCTCGGGCAACAGCGACGAGTTTTTCTCGGCCGTGCATCCGGAGGATCGTCAACGGGTCCTGACGATGCATCAAGACCCTTCGTGGCGACAGATGAAGTGCGAGTTTCGCGTCGTGCGGCCGGACGGCGAGGTTCGCTACATCTCAGCGACGATGCGCCGTGAAGTCGATGAAACGGGCGAGGTCGTGCGCGTCTTTGGCATCGACCACGATGTGACAGCGCGGCGACAGGCGGAAGAGCGCCTCGACCGGTTGTTTGAGGCTTCGATCGATATTCTCAGCATCATCTCGTTTCGCGGCTTCTTCAAGCGCGTCAATCCTGCTTTCGCGACTCTGCTCGGTTATAGCGAGGATGAGCTTTGCATTAGGCCGGCGATCGAGTTCGTTCACCCCGACGACCGCGAGAGGACGTTTGCCGAGGTTCAAGCGCAGCTGCTTCAGACAAGCAAACAGCGCATCGAAAATCGTTACGTTCGCAAGGACGGTTCGCTCGTACGGTTGGCCTGGACGATGAGCCCGTCAGGGCGCGACATCCTGGGCGTGGCGCGCGACATCACGGCCGAGCATGCGGCGGCGGAGGAGTTGCGGCGCGCCAAGGAGGCGGCCGAAGCGGCGAGCACCGCCAAAAGCGAATTCCTTGCAACTATGAGCCATGAAATCCGCACGCCGCTCAACGGCGTGATCGGCATGGCCGAATTGTTGCGAACGACGGCGTTGACGCCGGAGCAGAGGGGCCGTGTGGAAACCATTCACGAGTCGGGTCAACTGCTGCTCACACTGCTGAACGACATTCTCGATCTATCGCGCATTGAAGCCGGTAAACTCGAGCTCGAAACGCGCAGCTTCGATTTGCACCATTTGCTCCACTCGGCGATCGAATTGTGGGCGCCAACAGCGCGCGCGAAGGGATTGACGCTCGAGTGCGTTCTGGCGAACGATTTGCCGCGAACCGTCGAGGGCGACGAAACCAGGGTGCGCCAGATCGTCAGCAACTTGATGTCGAATGCGGTCAAATTCACCTCGCGCGGATCGGTTACGCTCAGCGGCTCGCGCGAAGGCGAGACAGTCGCGATCGGCGTGCGCGATACCGGCTGCGGCATCGATGGCGACGTGCTGCCTAAGCTCTTTCAAAAATTCAGCCAGGGCGACGCATCAGTTACGCGCCAGCATGGCGGAACGGGGCTAGGTCTCGCAATCTGCAAGCACTTGGCTGAAATGATGGGCGGAACGATTTCGGTCGCCAGCGGAAAGGATAAGGGCTCAACGTTTACTGTCCACCTTGCGCTGCGCCAAATGTCTACGACGAGTGGGGCGACGCACGCCGCGCACGCAATGCCTACGAGTCCCCAAGGGCTGCACCTGCTCGTCGCCGAAGACAATGCGATCAACCGGAAGCTCATCGAGCACATGCTCGAAGCGCTGGGTCACACTTGCGATTTCGCCGAGGATGGCGAGCAAGCGATTGTGTTGGCGAGAGGGCGCACCTACGACGCGATCCTGATGGACGTGCAAATGCCGGTACTCGATGGCATTTCCGCCGCGCGTCAGATTAGGATGCTCGATGGCGCCGCGTCACTCACGCACATCATTGCGGTGACTGCGAACGCGATGACCGGCGATCGCGAGAAGTATTTGGCGGCTGGAATGGACGGCTATGTGTCGAAGCCGATCAGCATGAACGATCTGGCGCGTACGCTCGATCAGGTGCGGACGGCCTCAGCCGTTCCGAAGACTGCGAGCGCTTAGGGCATCGAGCGTCTTCAATCTCTCGTGACAGTTGTGGCGGCCGTTACAGTCCCCCGCGAATCAGCTTAAACCGGTAAGAAGACGGGCTCTGCCGGGTTGCCGGGCTCTGGGCGAAAGCCTGTCGACCGCGGTAAGATCGGGAGCAATTCACCTTTCGGAGGTCAGAATGACGGACAGCAAACTTTCCCGGCGTGAGGCGCTGCTCAGGGCCGGCGCAGTGCCTTTGGCAACGGCGATTGCCGTCGTCAATGCGGCGCCGGCTTTGGCAGACGACACCTATTCCCGCGGTGAAATCATCGATGCGGCGTCGGATTTCTTCGGTATGACGACGGCGGCCGTGGCGCACGTGGTCGAGAGAGTATTCTCCGATCTCGGGCGGCCGAACGCCTATATCACGGGCGAAGAGGGCGGCGCCGCGATCGCGGTCGGCCTGCGCTACGGAAGCGGTTACATGTACCGCAAGACGTTTCGCAACATGAAAGTCTATTGGCAGGGGCCGTCGCTCGGTTTCGATCTGGGCGCCAACGTGTCGAAGTGCTTTACGCTAGTCTATCGCGTCCGCCGTCAGGAAGAGATCTTTCAGCGCTTCCCCGGCATCGACGGCAGCTATTATTTCATCGCCGGTATCGGGGTGAACTATCAACGGTCCGGCCGCATCTCCCTTGCGCCGATGCGCACCGGCCTCGGCCTGCGCGCGGGCGTTAACGTGGGCTATCTGAGCTACACGCGCGAGCGGAATATCCTGCCGTTCTGATTTCGTAAGTTACCCAGTCGGCGGCGCTGCGAGGCGCCGCCGCTATGCGTTTTCGGCCGTGCCCCACGCAATAAAGTGCGGATTGACGAACTTGTCGCGCGCCCGGCCATAGGTGAGGGGCGTGTGCCCGTCGAGAAGGGTGACGCGCCCGCCGGCGGCCGCAAGAACCGCATGCCCCGCCGCCGTGTCCCATTCGCAAGTTGGCCCGTGCCGGGGATAGATGTCGGCTTCGCCTGCGGCGATGAGGCAGAATTTCACCGACGAACCCGACGTTATGAACTCGGCGATTTTATAGTGCGCCAAGAGTTCCTCCGTTTTCGAATCGCGGTGGCTGCGGCTGGCGACGGCCGTCATGCCGTGTTCCGGCGGTACGCGCGTTTTGATGCGATGGGCTGCGCCGATCAGTTGCGCCTGCGGATCGGCGTGCTGTTCGAAAGCCTCGCCATCCGAGCCCCAAAACATGCGGCCAATGGCCGGTGCGAAGACGACGCCGGCCGTCGGCGCGCCGTGCTCGATGAGCGCGATATTGACGGTGAACTCGCCGTTGCGGTTCAAGAATTCCTTGGTGCCGTCAAGCGGATCGACTAGGAAAAATGGCGCGCTGCCGATATCGGGAATCGCTCCAGCGGCCGCCGATTCCTCCGCGACGACCGGCACGCCCGGTGCGGCGCGCGATAGGCGATCGAGAATCAGTGCCTCTGCCTCATGATCGGCATCGGTTACGGGCGACTTGTCCGCCTTTTGCCGACGCTCCACCGTGCCTGCATAGTGGCGTAGAATTACGCCGCCGGCTTCGCACGCGATCTCGACGATTGCGCGCGTGAGCGCCTTGTTGTTTTTCACGGTGCGGAATGCTCCCGTTGCTTTGATTCCTCAAGTGTCACACGTCGTAAATCCGCCTTGGCGATGTTGATCAGCCGTTTGCCGGCATTTTCGAAGTTTACCGTGACGCGGGTGCCGACGACGCATTGCACCTGGCCCAATCCCCAGTCGAGGGCGCCGGGAAGCATCACGTAAGTTCCGGGCTCAAAATGGTTCGACATCAGGGGCGGCGGTTCGGCGCGGTTGTTCGAGCCACTATCCACAATTAAGCCTTGCGCAACCAGATCGACGTTGGGCTAGTCTCGCCCGCTCTCGCATATATTTCGCACCTGTGGCGCAGAATCGCGCAACTAAACCGGACAGTCCATGCACGAACTCGATCTTGCCGCCTTGATGGTTTCCCGCGTTTGTCACGATCTGATCTCGCCGGTCGCGGCGGTTTCGAACGGTCTTGAGATACTGGCCGACGAAGAAGATCCGGCGATGAAAGAGCAGGCGATGTCGCTGATCGCGCACTCGGTGGGTCAGGCGAAGGCGCGGCTCTTATTTGCGCGCCTTGCCTTCGGCGCGATGGGCTCGGCGGGCGCCGAAATCGAGCTCGGCGAGGCAGGCCAGGTGGCTGCGGAGTTCTTTAAGACGGGCAAGGCGAAACTCGACTGGCAGGCGCCGCAAGGCGCAGTCGACAAAGAGATTATCCGTGTACTGCTTAATCTGGCGAATATGGGCGCCGACAGCATTCCGCGCGGCGGTCAACTCACCGTGAAGATCGAGCCGACACGCCAACGCGTCGCCGTCACGGTCACCGCCAAGGGCACGCGCGCCAACCTCGCGCAAGACATTCGCGATGGGCTCGCGCTCAAGACGCCGTTCGAGGAGCTGACCGGGCGGACCGTGCAACCTTACATTACAGCGCTTCTTGCGAAGAAACTCGGCAGCGTGATCGAGGTCAGCTTCGGTCCGGAGACCGTGCGCTTCGATGTGACGATCGACAAAAGGACGGCGTGATCCGCTGGACGCATCGGCGCTAGCTTGCTCTAAGCGAATATCGTTGTGGTCGTAATTTGTCGCTCTATCGCGTCGCTTCGAACACCCTGGTCAGTTCTTTTTAGCAGGCCATCGGCCGACGAGCGGCTCGCATCGGATACGGGGCCAAACGAACGGCGTGGAGGCCGGCGTCATTTTACGGTTGTCGGGGCGAGCGCTACCGAAAGAGTATATCGGACAGTATTCGTGCATGCGTTCGCCCCCGCCGTTGTCCCGCATGTTATTGTCGTTTCATTCCCCGGGCCATAGCGATCGAGCGAGCAAACTTGAGCGCAAGCATAGCCGTTGGATCGAACAACGGCCCCGATCGCCTCTAGGTTGCTTGGCGGAGGTTGCGAATGTTCTTGGTCTCGATATCGCATGTGGAAAGCGTAAGCGAGGGCCAAACAGGTCAGCGAAGATCCCAAGCCCAACCATACGACCAAGGCGGTACGCCGCTTGACGTCCGATTTCCGATACGGGAAATGGCGATCAAGTTGGAGCATCAGGGGAAGCTCTTCGCTAAAACTATCAAATCATCGCCGGAATCTACATGCTCTAGCGTGTCGGGATTGCAGAATTGGACACTCGAATCTCGTACCGCGCCGGAGTGGTACACGATCCAGCCTCTTGGGACCGACTACATGCGACAATGAGCGCGGCGCCAGGTGCGTCCGAGTATTTTCGATCGACCGAGCATATGCGTGCGCAATCGTTGCCGGTAGCGCGCACAAGAGCGCTCACCACACTGCCATATCCCGAGGGCAGCTGGCGCTCGAACTCTCCGGACTTTTGTTCGCTTCCCGGCACCAACAAAATGAGTGCAAGGAACAGACTGCCGACGACGAGCGCGGCAAGCGTCCAAGCGCGCACGGCGCTGCGGAGGTCAGGCACATCGTCGTCGTCGTCGTTACTTGGACCGGAGTTTGCCGTACTTTGATGGCTATACTCTCCAAACAGCGGAAAGCCGTTGTAAGGCATCCATTGCCCTCCGCGTTTCCGGGGTTCGGGTGAAGTCAGACGCCGCGCGTTCGACGACGGTCTACCGGGCGCGCTCATTTTGCGTGCCAGGGCGCGGCCTCAACTGCAGGCGGGCTATTTGCAACGCGCATCTGCGCGGCGGACCAGATTAGCGTGTAGCTGAGAAACAGCAGGATTGTGATAATCAGCATCCACACGCTCAAGCGCGAAAGTGAATTCTCGTCGTGATGCGAGAGCGGCGCGTCGAAGCCGTTGGTGCGAAAGTTGCTCATTTTTGAATACCCAAACCCGAGCCTTCGGGTGTCAGCCATCACATAGTCGCACGAGCCGTAAGGTTTCCATGCGGTTCGTGCGGAGCAGACGTAAGAGGGTCGTAAGGACGCCGCACATTCAGCGCTGCAAACGAACGGTCCAATGGTTGACGCACAGGACATTGGTTCCCATCAGAAACTTGGAACTATTTTATTTGCAGTTCTCTTATTTCGACACCAAGAACACCGCATGGAAGATTTATCGTGGGACCGTGTATTCGTGCGGCGAACCTCTGCGTCGCGCGTCGAACCAGCGACGATCGCAACGATTTCAACGAAAGGGCTGATTCGATGGAAGCGCCGAGCAATCGTTTTTCTATGGCCGCCGGCTTGCCGTTTTTCATCGCCGCCGTCGGCGTGACTGCAACGGCTACGATGGGATCGGCGAAGGCCGATGCGCTGGCTACGCCGGCAATGGAGGGCCCGCTTAAGGCCAACGCCAACCCGATAAAGCTCGATGCGGGGCCTCTGGGGGATATTTACATCACGGGCGCGCTCAGTGGCATCGCGATGGCACAAGACAACGCGGTGCCCGGCGATCACGATTCGCTTGTCGATGTTTCCAACGCCCGGGTCTTTATTCAAAAGACCGACGGCTTGATTCAATTCTTCGTGCAAGGCGGCGCCTATTCGCTGCCGGCGCTGGGGACGGCCTATGTGCGCGCGGGAGATGCGACAACGACTTTTATGGCGTCTTGCCGCAAGGGTTTCTGAAGATCGCGCCGACGGACAATTTTTCGATCATGGCCGGCAAGCTGCCGACGCTGATCGGCGCCGAATACACCTTCACCTTCGAGAACATGAATATCGAGCGTGGGCTTTTGTGGAATCAAGAGAACGCAGTCAATCGCGGCGCACAAGCCAACTATGCGGCCGGCCCGCTCGCCTTCGCGCTTTCCTGGAACGACGGCTTCTACTCGGACCGCTACAATTGGCTGACCGGCTCGGTCGCTTGGACGATCGACAGCTCGAACTCGTTGAGCTTCGTCGCCGGCGGAAACCTCGGACGCACGGTTCTATCGACGCTTGCGACGCCGCTCGCTCAGAACAACAGCGAGATCCACAATCTGATTTACACGCACACGGAAGGACCGTGGACGATCAATCCTTATCTTCAATACACGCACGTTGCCGCCGACGCGAAGCTTGGCTTTGCGCATTCGGCCGACACGTTTGGTGCCGCGCTCCTCGTGAATTATGCGTTCGATGATAATTGGAGCTTGGCAGGGCGTGCTGAATACATCGAGTCGACGGGCAGCGTTGCCAACGGCGCGCTGAACCTGCTCTACGGGCCCGGCAGCCACGCGTGGTCGTTCACCGTGACACCGTCATATCAGAAGGGCCCATTCTTCGCGCGCGCCGATGTGTCTTACGTGACCGCCGGCGATACGACGCCGGGCTTTGCCTTCGGCGACAACTTCAACGACAAATCGCAAGCGCGCGCGATGATCGAGGTCGGCGTGCTGTTTTAGTCGGTACGCTTTGGCTGAACGACCATAGCTGCCGCCATTAAGATTGCGTCAACCGAACGCCTTTGCGTTTTCATTATTTTTGCAGCTCGAAATTCGCATAGAAGCGGCGAAGCTCTGGCATCTAGAGTTGCACACCCTGTCCGCGCTTGGCAGCACGACAGGCAATGGGTTGCGTCATGCTCGAATACGTCCTTGGTGCCTGTGTCTCGGCGCTCACTATTGTTTTCTTGATTTCGGCCGTCGCGGTTTATGTGCGGCGGCAGCGCTATTAAAGCCGGAAATCAGCACTACTTTGCTGTTCCCTTATTCTACGAGGCACAAATTCGTCTGGAAGATTTACGGGCCGCGGACCCATATGAAGCTCGGTTACAGTGGAGTGCCGAAATGAGCGTCATAAGGCTCGAAGTTGGCGACATCAGCAATGATGTCCGCGAGCGAATCCTGAAGGCCGTCGAAGACATCCGCAATGCCGCTACGAAATACAAGAACGACAGCGGCGAGGCCAGGCAGACGGCAACCGTGCATCCTTTTCCGCTGAAGGAAAGCGTCTTGAAAGTCGCGGAGCGCGCCGCCCGCGCCAGCGCAGAAAGCGAATCGGATGAGTCCCGCAAGCTTCATCTCATGCTGCCTCAGCCGCACAGTTCGATTTGGTAAATGAGGAGGGACCTTGCCGCCGGTTCGGATCCAAGCCCGAACCGGCGGCGCAGCGCGCCGGCAGGGCGAACTCAACTTTACAAGTTCCTTATAACCAGGCTCCCGCTTCCATATCGCAATACAATGCCCATCCCGCTAAATCTCCGCACCGCAGAATGGATTGAGCGAGTCATAGGAAGTGTCTGCCTTCGGCGGTTGACCCTCACACGTCGTGCACTTGATTCACATCAACTGACCATCCAGCCAATCAGCTTAAGTAGAACCTCATCCGGCAATCGGACAGCACGGGAATAGTCGCAATGCCAAGCAATGATCTCTTCATGTTGGTCGTCGGCGTCGGAGCGTTCGTCGTGTTGTGGGCCTACGTCGCGCTATGCGCTCGCGCCTAACAAGGACACGCCATCATGCTTGACTATTATCTTGGCGCAGCGGTCGTCGTGATCATCGTGGTCTACCTCGTCTACGCGCTCATGCGTCCCGAACAATTCTAACAACGCGCGCCTCATTCTCAGCGGACCAAGCCCCATGACTTTCGTCGGTTGGATTCAGATCGTCACCTTCTTTGCGCTCGTGGCCGTGACGGCGCCGCCGGTCGGCATTTTCATGGGACGCGTGTTCATGGGTGAGCGGACATTCCTCCACCCGGTGTTGGAGCCGATCGAGCGCGGCTTTTACTGGCTGGCCGGCGTTGATTCCAATAAGGGCCAGGATTGGCGCGCCTACGTCGTCGCGATGCTGATGTTCAGCGTCGTCGGCTTTCTGAGCCTCTACGCATTGCTGAGATTTCAAGCGGGGCTTCCGCTCAACCCATCTGGTTTCGGTCAGGTCTCGCCGGACATGGCGTTCAACACGGCCATCAGCTTCCTGACCAATACCAATTGGCAAAGCTATAGCGGCGAATCGACGATGAGCCACCTCAGCCAGATGGCGGGGCTCACGGTTCACAACTTCCTCTCAGCCGCGACCGGCATTGCGCTTGCGATTGCGCTTACGCGCGCATTCGCGAGATCGCAGATGCGCGAGCTCGGCAATTTCTGGGTCGATCTCACGCGTTGCACGCTTTACATTCTTCTGCCGCTCTCGATCGTCATCGCCCTGGCATTGATCCTCCTCGGCCTGCCTCAGACGTTGCTGCCGTGGGTGAAGGTGACGACGCTCGAAGGCATCCAACAGACACTTTCGATGGGTCCGGTCGCTTCGCAAATCGCGATCAAGCAGCTGGGAACGAACGGCGGCGGGTTCTTCAACGCCAACAGCGCACACCCCTTCGAGAGCCCGAACGCCTGGACGAACCTCATCGAAATGTGGGCGCTCCTCGTCATCGGATTCGGTCTGACGTTCACCTTCGGGCGGATGGTCGGCGACAAGCGCCAGGGTTATGTCCTGGCCGCCGTCATGGCGGTTCTTTTGGTTTCGGGATCGATCGCGGCGTATGTCGCCGAGAGTTCGGGCAATCCGATCGTGACGGCGGCGGGTGTCGATCCTTCGCTTGGAAACATGGAAGGCAAAGAGGTTCGATTCGGAACGGCGCTCAGTTCCACGTTTGCGGCGATCACGACCGGTACGTCCTGTGGCGCCGTCAACTCGATGCACGACAGCTTCACGCCGCTCGGCGGCATGGTGCCGCTGTTCCTGATCGAGCTCGGCGAAGTCCTGCCCGGCGGTGTCGGTTCGGGCCTCTATGGCATTCTCGTCTTCGCGATCATCGCTGTTTTCGTCGCTGGGCTGATGGTCGGGCGAACACCCGAATATCTCGGCAAGAAGATCGGCGCGCGGGAAATGAAGCTCGCGGTGCTCGCCATCCTCATCTTACCCGTGTCGATTTTGGGTTTGACGGCGATCGCGGCGGTGCTCGACGCGGGCAAGGCCGGACCACTGAACACCGGCCCGCACGGCTTCAGCGAGATTCTCTATGCCTTCTCCTCGGCAACGGGCAACAACGGCTCGGCCTTTGCTGGCCTCACTGCCAGCACGCCGTTCTACAACGTGATGCTCGCCATCGCCATGCTGCTCGGCCGCTTTGCCTACATCGTGCCGATGATGGCGATCGCGGGCTCCATTGCGACGAAAATCAAGACGCCAATCGCCGCCGGCACGTTCCCGACCGACAATTCGCTCTTCGTCGGCCTCGTCATCGGCGTGATCTTGATCACGGGCGGCTTGCAGTTTTTTCCGGCGCTCGCACTTGGTCCCATTGCGGAGCATTTCATGATGATGGCCGGCCATCTTTCGCCATAGCAACAACCTCGCACTGAGAACACAAACATGATCGCCAAGGCCGCCCGCAAGGCTTCCGCTTTCGACTCGAGTCTGCTGGTTCGTGCCGTGGGCGACGCGTTTCTGAAGCTCGATCCGCGCAAGCTCGCGCGCAACCCGGTCATCTTCGTCACCGAGATCGTTACCGTTTTGGTCACGATCTTGGCGGTGCGCGATCTTTTCAGCGGCGGGCCGCTTTGGTTCAGCGGACAAATTGCGCTGTGGCTGTGGTTCACGGTGTTGTTCGCGACCTTTGCCGAAGCGGTCGCCGAGGGCCGTGGCAAAGCCCAAGCCGACGCGCTGCGGCGTACCCGTACACAGGGGCAAGCCAAACGTCTTAGCGATCCAAAGAATCGCGGGCGCTTCGAGAAAATCGGTTCGAACGCTCTGAAGGTCGGCGATGTCATTATCGTCGAGGCGAACGACGTGATTCCCTCCGATGGCGACATCATCGAAGGCGTCGCCTCGGTCAATGAAAGCGCGATCACGGGCGAATCCGCGCCCGTCATTCGTGAGGCGGGCGGCGACCGCTCGGCCGTGACCGGAGGTACGCAAGTACTTTCCGACTGGATCGTCGTTCGCATCACGGCGGCGCCGGGCGAGACGTTTATCGACCGTATGATCGCGCTCGTCGAGGGCGCGAAACGCCAGAAGACACCGAACGAGATTGCGCTGGACGTGCTGCTCGCGGGACTCACGCTGATCTTTGTGCTGGTGGTCGTAACGATCGTCGGCCTTGCGTCCTATGCGGGCGCGCATGTGTCTGTGACGACGTTGGTCGCTTTGTTCATTACGTTGATCCCGACGACGATCGGTGGGCTGCTCTCGGCAATCGGCATCGCCGGAATGGACCGACTGGTGCGTTTCAACGTGATCGCGACCTCGGGACGCGCCGTCGAAGCTGCGGGCGATGTCGATACGCTTCTGCTCGATAAGACCGGAACGATCACCTTCGGCAACCGCATGGCAGACGAGCTCGTGGCTGTTGCCGGGGTGCCGCCGCGCGACCTCGCAGAAGCGGCCCTCCTATCGTCGCTTGCCGACCTGACACCGGAAGGCCGCTCGATCGTCGAGTTTGTGAACTCCAAAGCCGGGATCAAAAATCCGGATCTCGGCGGGAAAAAGGTCGACTTCGTTGCCTTTACAGCCCAGACCAGGATTTCCGGCGCCGACATCGATGGCGTTCCGTATCGCAAGGGCGCTGTCGACAGTGTTCTAGCGGCCATCGGCGCCACGGCGCCGCCGGACTTCGCGGCGGCAGTTGAGCGCATCGCGCGCACCGGCGGGACGCCTCTCGCGGTCGCCAAGGGCAAGCAGCTGCTCGGCGTCATCCATCTCAAGGACATCGTTAAGCCCGACATCAAGGAGCGCTTTGCGGCGTTGCGCGCCATGGGCATCAAGACCGTCATGGTGACCGGCGATAACAAGATCACCGCGGCGGCGATCGCGAGCGAGGCGGGCGTCGACGAGTTCATTGCGCAAGCGACGCCCGAGGACAAGCTCAGCTACATCCGCAAGGCGCAAGAAGGCGGGCGCCTGGTGGGGATGTGCGGCGACGGCACGAACGACGCGCCGGCGCTGGCCCAAGCCGATGTCGGCATCGCCCTCCAATCCGGCACGCAAGCTGCGCGCGAGGCTGCCAACATGGTCGACCTCGACTCTACCCCGACGAAGCTGATCGAGGTCGTCGAAATCGGCAAACAGATGTTGATGACTCGCGGCGCTTTGACGACGTTCTCGATCGCCAACGACGTAGCCAAATATTTTGCCATCATCCCGGTGCTGTTCGTGTCGACCTATCCGGAGCTGAAGGCTTTGAATGTGATGGGGTTGAACCAAGACACGGCGATTATCTCGGCGGTGATCTTCAACGCCTTGATCATCATTGCATTGATTCCGCTGGCCCTGCGCGGCGTCAAGTACCGCCCGCTCGGCGCCGCAGCCGTGCTGCGCAACAATCTCCTGATCTACGGCCTCGGCGGTATCATTGCCCCGTTCATCGGCATCAAGCTTGTCGACCTTTTCGTAAACCTGTTTGTCTGAGCGGAGCACAGCCATGAACCCCGTCGAACACATTCGCCCGGCGATCGTCATGATCGTTCTCTTCACGATCTTGACTGGCCTTATCTATCCGCTCGCAATGACCGGGATCGCGCAAGTCATTGCTCCGGACTCGGCGAACGGAAGTATCGTGACCGTGGACGGCAAGGCCGTAGGCTCACAACTGATCGGCCAGCTGTTCACGAAGGACAATTACTTTTGGCCGCGGCCGTCGGCGGCGGGCGATAAGGGCTATGACGCCGCGTCGTCGAGCGGCTCAAATTTCGGGCCGACGTCGGCCAAGTTGATGGCGCGAATCAAATCTGAAGCGGCGCGCTATCCCGGCGACGGCCCGGTGCCTGGCGATGCCGTCACAGCCTCGGGGTCGGGTCTTGATCCACATATTTCGCCCGAGAACGCTCATCGCCAGGCAGCACGTGTGGCAAAGGCTCGCGGCATGACGGTCGACCAAGTCAATGCCTTGATCGATGCACGTACCGAAGGCCGCGTGCTCGGATTTGTCGGCGAACCGCGCGTCAACGTGTTGGCGCTCAACATTGCTTTGGACGCTGCAACTTCTCCCGCCAAATAGTATTGTGCCCGGATGACAGATACCGGCGAACCGCGGCGGCCCGAACCCGAAGCGCTTCTCGAAGCGGCCGCACGCGAAGGGCGGGGCCGTCTTAAGGTCTATCTCGGCATGGCGCCGGGCGTCGGCAAGACCTATGCCATGCTCGAAGGGGCACGGCGGGCGAAGCTGCAAGGGGTTGACGTGCTTATCGGCGTCGTCGAGACGCATGGGCGTGCAGAAACCGAGGCGCTGCTCGAAGACTTCGAGATTCTGCCGCGTAAGTCCGTCATCTATCACGGTCACAAGCTTACCGAATTCGACATCGACGCTGCTTTGGCGCGTCGGCCAAAACTCCTCATCGTTGATGAGTACGCGCACACGAACGCGCCCGAGAGCCGCCATCCGAAGCGCTGGCAAGACATTGAAGAGTTGATCAAAGCCGGCATTGACGTCGATACGGCGCTCAACATTCAGCATCTCGAAGGGCTGAACGACGTCGTCGCACGGATCACCGGTGTTCGCGTGCGCGAAACTATTCCCGATCATGTGCTGGAGAAAGCTGACGAGCTTGAGCTGATCGATCTGACGCCGGAGGAGCTGACGGCGCGGCTGAAGGAAGGCAAGGTCTATGGGGGCGAACTTGCTGGCCGAGCGCTTGAAAGCTTCTTCAAACCTGGAAATCTGAGCGCATTGCGCGAGTTGGCGCTGCGACGGACGGCCGAACGCGTCGACGATCAGATGGTCGGGTACATGCGCTCTCATGCAATCGAAGGTCCGTGGGCGGCCAGCGAGCGGCTGATGGCGCTGGTCGGACCGGACGGCAATGGCACGTTCGTTGTGCGGGCGACACATCGCCTTGCCGAGCAATTGAAAGCGCCGTGGATCGTCGTGACAGTCGAGACGCCGGAGCAGTCGGTGCGCGGCGGCGGCGGCGTGAACGAGGCCATGTCACTCGCGCTGTCGTTGGGCGGGCGAACCGAACGATTGGTCGATGGTGACCTGCCGGCCGCGATTCTTCGCTGTGCACGCAAAAGGAACGTGACACAGATCGTTGTCGGGCGCTCGCGCGCAAGTTGGTTGCGCGAGCTGGTGCACCGCTCTCTTCCGCAGGAGCTGGTGCGGCGCAGTCAAGGTGTCGCCGTTCACGTGATCACCGCAAAGGAGGAACGAACGCGGCCACCGTTCCTAAATTGGCCGAAATGGTCGTCGGATTGGCAGACGGTTTTGATCGCGTTCGTCGCTGTCGCTCTTGTCGTCGGCGCTGGCGTTGCGATTCCGGACCTCGGCGAACGATCGATCATCTCAATGTTGCTATTGGCGGCGGTACTGCTCAGTGCGGTACAGGGAGGATTCGGAGCTTCGATCTTTGCGGCGCTGCTTGCATTCCTTGCCTACAACTTCTTTTTTACGGCACCTCACTACACATTTGCCGTGAAGGACTGGAGCGATGTTCTTGCGCTGTTCGTGTTTCTCGTCGTTGCTGTGACGGCCGGGACTCTGGCGGGCCGAACGCGAGATCAAGCGTTAGCGGCGCGTAACCGCATGTCGGCGATGCAGACATTGTTCGATTTCTCGCGTCGCCTCGGCGGAACAGTCGACGTGATCGATCTGACGCATGCGATCGTGCTTCAGGCGCATCGTCTCACCGAGAAGTCGACGATGCTGCTCCAGCCGGAGGGCGGCGATCTGGCGATCCGCTATTCATGGCCGCCGGAAGACGTGCTCGACACTGCAAGCTGGGCCGCGGCACGGTGGGCGCATATTCATGGCGAGCCGGCCGGCAAAGGGACAGGCACGTTACCCTCGGCTTCTTGGTATTTTCTGCCGCTTAAGACGGCGCGCAGCAAGGTTGGCGTCTTCGGAATTGCGCTCGGACCGTCTGGTCTCAATCCTGAAGTCGCGCAGACGCTCGATGCGATGCTTGATCTTGCTGCCGTGGCTCTTGAGCGGGTGATGCTGGTGGCCGATGCGACGCGGGCCGAAGCTTTGGCGGAGACAGAGCGTCTGCGCTCGGCTTTGCTGTCGTCGATCTCGCACGATTTGCGCACGCCGCTGACGGCGATCTTAGGCTCTGTCACCGCGTTGCGCGCGACGCCGGAAGCGTTCGACGTTGCGGCGCGCGAAGATCTCCTGGCGACCATTCAGGAAGAAGCGGAGCGACTTGATCGCTTCGTGCGCAATTTGCTCGATATGACGCGGCTGGAATCCGGCGCACTTGACTTCAAGCGCGAATGGTTCAGTGCGAACGATGTGACCGATGCGGTGACACGCCGCTTCGCCAAGCACGTGGGTGAAAAGCGCATCGTTACGATTGTTCACCCAAACTTGCCGTTTTTGCGCGCGGATTTCGTACTCTTGGAGACGACGTTGTTCAATCTGCTCGACAATGCGGTGAAACACGCCGAGGGCGCCCGCAACATCACGCTGACGGCGCTTCAACGCGACAAGCGAATCTGCTTTGAGGTGCGCGACGACGGACCGGGCATTACGCCGGAGGATATGCCGCGGCTCTTCGATAAATTCTTTCGTGTGCAGCGCGGAGATACCGCGGTTGCGGGAACGGGGCTGGGCCTGGCGATCTGCAAGGGCTTGGTCGAAGCGATGGGCGGGGACATTTCGGTCGTCAGCCCGCTGGCCCAGGGGCGTGGCGCAGCCTTTACCGTTTGCTTTCCGATCGAGAAACAACCGGAGCCAAATAGCGAACTCGAGGCGCAGGCATGACGGCGCAAAAGATCCGCGTCCTAATCGTCGACGACGAGCCGCAGATTCTGCGCTTTCTGCGCACGACACTGAGCGCTAACGGTTTCGATGTGGTGGAAGCGGCAACGGGCGCTGAAGCGTTGCGCCATGCCGCCGCCGATGCGCCCGATGTGATCGTTCTCGATCTCGGCCTGCCGGATATGGACGGCAAGGACGTCATCAAGAAGCTGCGCGAATGGAGCCAGACACCGGTCGTCGTTCTGTCTGCGCGGGCGCGCGAGCTGGAAAAAATCGAGGCGCTCGACGCCGGCGCCGACGACTACGTCAACAAGCCGTTCGGGATCGGTGAGTTGATGGCGCGGTTGCGCGCAGCACTGCGCCACCGCCTCATGCGTGAAGGTTCGCCGCCCATCTTCAAGATCGGCGCCCTCACGGTCGATCTGGTGAAACGTTCGGTGAAACGCGGGTCGGGTCAGGTCCATCTCACGCCCAAGGAATACGATCTGTTGCGCGTGTTCGTGCAAAACGCCGGCAAGGTCGTGACGCAGCGCCAGTTGCTCGAAGCTGTGTGGGGTCCAGCGCATGTCGCAGATGCAAGCTATCTGCGCGTCTACATCGGCCAGCTGAGGCGCAAGATCGAAGCTGAGGGCGAGCCCGAGATCATTGAGAACGAGCCTGGTGTCGGGTACCGCTTGAGGGACGAATAGAGTTGAGCTTCCGCCTTTACGCCCTCCTTATCCGTAGCGCAGGAAATCCATACAGAAGACTTACGCTAGCCGCGGCTAGGCTCGATCGAGGCGAATTTCCATGCGTCCGATTCTACAGCGATGGCTCGACGAAGGCCGACTTGACGTCGGCGCCCCACTTGCGTGGGCGATCGGCGCGGCGTCAGTCGCAAGCGTGTTTGCCGTCGTTGTTATCATCGTCAACTACGCGCCGCTCAACCGCGAGAGCGAGAAACGGATAGAAGCCGAGCTTCCGGCCGTGAATTATGAAACGGTCGGCGCATTGATCAGAGCGACAGGCCAAGCTTGCGAGCGCGTGTGTTCGATCGGACCCGGAAGGTCGCTAACGTCGGCAACAACTCTCGAGGTCGGCTGCGCGTCGCGAGCGGACGCGAACGCCTGCCTGACGCCGATCCACTACCGTGTCAGCGTCGAAGAGACGCCGGCGAGTCCGCAGCGCTAGCAAGGGCAGCGTGCTCTCATTTTCCGAACATGCCGCTGTAGCCGCCGGAGACGAGAGCGGAGGCGTCGGTCAGCGCGATGATCGCGTCGATGCCGCCGGGCGAGGCCATATATTTTGGCCGCCAGACAGGGTTGAATTTCTCTTTGTAGCGACGCAGGCCGGCGAAATTGTAAAATTGCTCGCCGTGGCCGAAGACCAGCGCGCCGACTTTGGCCCAAGCCGGCGCCAATTTGCGCGCTTCGAGACCCGAGAGCGGCGCGAGCCCCAGATTGAACCAACGATAGCCTTGCGCCTTCGCCCAGAGGCACAGTTCGACGAACAGGAAATCCATTGCCCCTTGCGGTGCGTCATTTGCCTGGCGCATCAGATCGACCGATGCTTCCTCATTCCTGGCCGACAGCAAGATGTTGGTAAAGGCTTTGATCTCGCCGTTCACCTTGAGGACGCCACAGGGCGAGCGCTGCAAATAGGCTTCATCGAAAAAACCGAGTGTAAAGCGCTTTTCGCGCGCGCCTTTGGTCTTCAGCCATTCGTCTGAGATCCGTTTCAGCCTTGGTAGAATTGCCGAGACGCATTCTTTCGGCACGACTTCGAACACCGCGCCCTCTTTTTGCGCGCGGGCGCGGCTATTTCGCAAATTTGCCCATTTTTTTCCGACGAGATCGAATTCGGCCAAGGGTACGCGCGCTTCTTCGCCGAGTTTCAGGAACGAGAAACCCAAATCAACATAACGCTGCAAGTGCGCGGAATCTATTTGGTAGTAGACGGCGCGCACGTTGCGCGTGTCGCACATCTCGCGAAAACGCCAAATCAACTCGCCGGTGCGCTCCGGCGGGCCGACGGGGTCGCTGAACGTGATCCAACTTCGGCCTTGAACACCGAACATCAAAAAGGCGTCGCCGGTTTCCGAGAAGAGTAAGGATTTGTCGCCCAGGAACGCCAGGCCGGCGTCGGCCGCCGATGACGTGGCGATGAGCGGCGCAGCGCGTTCAAGCTCGTCCACCGTCGCGGCATGGGGGCGCGTGCTCTTGACCTGCAGCAGGCGCCATAGCGCGATGGCAGCCGCGGCGATGGCCACCGCAAGCGTGGCGCGTAGGAAGCGTGGCGCGTCAGCTTCGAATTCGAATTGCCACCAAAGGTCGCCACGGTATTGGACATTGCTGTAGGCAAAGAGTCCGAGCCAAATCGATGCGCCGACAAAGACGGCGATGGTAACGAGCCAGCCCGGCGTGAGAGGCTCCTCGAAGACGGCGGAGCGGCGGTGAAACGCATCGCTGCCAAGCGCCAATGCGATCATCGCTACGATCATGACGAGCGCTTCCTCGAAATCGAGACCCTTAGCGAGCGAGGTCGCTGCGCCGAAGGCGAGGGCGATCATGGTGAACGTCCAAGCCGCGGCGGTGCGCTGAAACAGACCGCGGGCCAGGACAAGGAGGGCGAAGCCGGTCAAGCTTGCCGCCAGATGCGACATCTCGACGACCGCGAGCGGCAAGATGTGGCGCAAGATTGCCATACGCTCGTCGAGTGTCGGCGTTGCCCCCGAGAGCAACAGCACAAGCCCAGCAATCGCGACGAGCGCGCCGGCTGCGCGCGGGGCAATGTTGCGGGCGATGATCTCGGCCATCGCCCTCGCGCGCCGTACCGGAGCAGCAACGCGTTGCGCGGCGGCGACCGCCGCGCGCCTTTGCGCGATTGCCATTGTGATGGCGGCGGTGGCCAGCGGCACAAGATAATAGGCGACTCGATAGGTGATCAGGGCAGCTGCCATGCGGTCGTTCCCGACGGGCGACAATAACAAAAGCACTGCCTCGAACGAACCGAGGCCGGCGGGAATCCCGCTTGCAGCTGCCGCGGTCGAGGCAAGCGCAAACGCGGCGAGCGTCGGCAAAATATGCGCGGGGGTTTGACCGAGCAGGATCGTGAGCGCCAAGCCGGCGAAGAGGGCATCCGCAATACCGAGAGCGATCTGGGCAACCGCGATGCGGGGCCGTGGAATCGGTGCCTCGACCGGTCCTAGGCGCAGCGGTGCGCGCCGGACCGCAGCAATCACCGGATAGATGGCGAGAGCGCCCAAGAGAGCGACGCCAGCTATTACCGCCATGCCGGGCGGCATACCGAGGCCGACGATGGCGTCCGGTGCGCCAATCAAGGCGATGCCGAGCAAGCCTGCCATGCCGAATATGAAACTTGATTCGGCGAAGACCGAAACATAGCCGGCGTCGCGCGCGCCTAAGCCGAGCGGCGCATAGAAGCGCCAGCGCAACGCGCCCGCCGACAAGACAGAGGCGCCGACGGTTTGACCGATGGCGTTGGAGACGAGACCAATGTAGAGCGCTCGCCCGATCGGCAATTCCAGCTTGAGCGCCCGCAACGCCAGGACGTCCTGGAGCGACATCGCGACATAGCTGAAACCGGCGAGACCGATGGCCCCGAAGAACTGCCAAATCCCCGTCTTGCCAACGGCGGCCTCAATTTTGTCCAGGCTTGTGCCGGCCAATTCATTGTGAATCGCCAGGACGCAGAGGCCGAAAATCACGACCGGCACGGCGGCCCAAAGCCAACGGGTGAGGCTCGCAACGGCAGGCGCGTTTTCGCTAGGCGTCTCGGCGGTCATGGCTCGTCGTAGGCAAGGCTTCTGTTAGACTGGCGCCTGCGTTCACTATCAGGGAACAAGCTCGAGTGCGGGGTCTATCTTACCACGGTGTAAAATTTCGGCTGCGCCGGGCATTTTGTCTCTTCTTGACCTTTCTCTGCTGTTTCGCCGCAGAAAACGCGGTCGCCGACACGCCGTTAAAGGCAAGCGCCGATGGGATCCTAGAATTTCAGGTCACACAGCGCTCACGAACGCTGGTCGTTTTCCTGTCCGGTGACGGTGGCTTGTGGGGCGACCTTGACGTGCAGTTGGCTCGGCGGATGGCGCAAGAGGGATATGCGGTCGTCGGCCTCGACTCACGAATTTGGTTCGAGGGAGAGCGCAAGCCCAATGAGATAGCCGCGAGGGTCGCGGATCTGATGCGCCAATATCTCGCTCGGAGCCATGCGACGCGCGTGGTGCTTGCCGGTTATTCGTTCGGTGCCGATGCGATCCCGATCGCCTACAATCGACTGGCGCCGGAATGGCGCGCCAAAGTCGCGGCGATGCTGCTCATCAGTCCGTCGCGTACGACGATGCTGCAGGTGACGTTGGCGGAGCGCACAGGCCTCGTAACCGGCGACTACAACCTGGTTCCGGAATTCGCCAAGCTGCCAGCCGCCGCGGCGATCTGCGTCTATGGACTTGCCGAAGCTGCCAGCGCGGGTTGCACCTTGTCTCAATTGAGCGGGGCGAATTCGATAGCGCTGCCCGGCGGCCATCACTTCGAGAACAACGGCAAGGACATGAGCGATCAGGTGATGGCGGCGCTGAAGGCCAAGGGACTGCCTTGAGGCCGCTATCGCAAGGCGAGCGCTAGCGGCGCGGCTTGGCGCGCGCGGTCGGTGTCGCGGTCCACGGATCGTCGGGCCAATGGTGCTTGGGGTAGCGGCCTTTCAGGTCGCGCCTCACCTCCGGATAGCCGTTCGTCCAAAAGCTCTTCAGATCGCGTGTGACCTGGACCGGGCGACGTGCCGGTGACAGCAGGTGCAGCGTTAGCGGCACGCGGCCGGCGCCGATCGTGGGCGTATCGGCGAGGCCGAACATCTCTTGCAAACGCACGGCAAGCACGGGTGCCTCGCCACTGTAATCGATGCGCACGTGCGAACCACTCGGCACCGTGATGTGGGTGGGCGCGAGCGCGTCGAGGCGTTTCTTCTTTTCCCAATCGAAGAGGCTCGTGAGTGCGGCTTCCAAATCGATGCGCACGAAATCGCTTGCGCGCGTGATGCCGGCGATGAAAGGCAGGAGCCAATGCTCGAGTGTTGCGATGAGCGCGTCGTCTGAAAGATCGGGCCAATCGCTATCGGGCTCGAGTTTGCGAACGAAGGCTGCTCGCGTGCGCAGCGCTTCAAGCTCGTCGGTCCATGGCAGGGCACGAAGGCCGAGATCGCGAATGCCGCTCAGCACGGCCGCGGCAATCTTGGTGGGATCGGGCTTCTTCAGCGGCCGTTCGGCGAGCGTGAGCGCGTGGAGGCGATCTTCCTCGCGTGCGACAACGGCGCGGTCTCGCGCGTCCCAGGCGATGATCTGCTCGGTCTCGATATGTTCGGCGAAGAGTTCCTCGATCTCGGCCAGCGCGAGGGGCGCCGCTTGATGAATGCGCGCGTTGGCACCGGCACCGTCGAGCGCGGCGATGGCGAGAAAATCTTCCGCCGCAAGCGGATCGGTTTCGGGCAATGTTGCGCCGCGTCCGTTGGCGAGGCGAAAGCTGCCGGCGCCGCGGCGCTTGGCGATGCGTTCAGGATAGGCGAGGGCGGCGAGACGCCCTGCTGCATTCGAATCGATGCTGTTGTCTTTGATGCTCAGTGCGGCGCGCCAGACGCGGGCTTGTTCGCGGGCGCGGGCAACGGCGCCGCGATCGATGCTTAGCTCGGGCGTTGCGTCGAGATCGCCGGCGAAAGCTTCCAAACGCAAGCGCAGGTCGGCGTCGCGGGCGCGAGGGTTGGCGCGAACTACGTCGCGCTCGCCCAGCACGGCAGCGAGCGCCGCGCCCGTCGCGCCTTGGCCCAGATCGCGCGCGCGGATCATCATATGCGCCAAACGTGGATGCGCGCCGAAGGTGAGCATTGCGCGTCCGTGACTTGTGATGCGGTTGTCCACATCGACGGCGTCGAGCTCGCGTAGCAGTTCCTGTGCCTCGGCGAACGTTGCGGCGGGCGGCGGATCGAGCAATGCTAAGCCCGCCGCGTCGCGCACGCCCCAGGCGGCGAGGTCCAGTGCGAAGGGCGCCAGATCGCTCGTCAAGATTTCGGGCGGCGTGAAGGGTAACAGGCTGCGCGTCTCGTTCTCGCTCCACAGGCGATAACACACGCCGGGCGCGACGCGGCCACTGCGTCCGCGCCGCTGGTTGGCCGAGGCGAGCGACACGCGCCCGGTCACCAGCCGCGTCAGACCGGTCGCCGGATCGTAGCGCGGCAAACGCTGTTGGCCTGAGTCGATGACGACGCGCACGTCCTCGATGGTCAAACTGGTTTCGGCGATTGCGGTGGCCAGTACGATTTTGCGAGCGCCGCTCAACGGACGGATCGCTCGATCCTGCGCCTCGGCGTCGAGCGCGCCGTAAAGCGGCAGAATAATTGCGCCGGCATGATCGTCGGCGAGCAGGCGTTCGACGTTGCGGATCTCGGCCTCGCCGGGCAGGAAGACCAAGATGCCCCCTTCGGTCTCGGTGAGCGCGCGGCGCACGGCGGACGCGACGCTTTGCTCGAGCCGCGCTGCCGGCGGCGGCGTCACGTAATGCGTCTCGATCGGGAACAGACGACCCTCGCTGCGCGCGATCGGCGCTTCGCCCAACAGCTTCGCCACCCGCGCGCCGTCGAGCGTCGCCGACATGACGAGAATCTTCAGGTTCTCGTTCAGCGCGCTTTGCGTTTCGAGCGCGAGCGCCAATCCTAAATCCGCGTTCAGGCTGCGCTCGTGGAATTCATCGAAGATGAGAAGGCCGACGCCATCGAGCGCCGGGTCGCTCTGCAAGCGGCGCGTCAGCAGGCCCTCGGTCACGACTTCGATGCGCGTCTTGGGGCCGACGCGGGCGTCGAGACGCACGCGATAGCCGACTGTTTCGCCGATGCGCTCGCCGATGAGGTCGGCCATGCGAGCCGCGGCGGCGCGCGCGGCGATGCGGCGCGGCTCCAGCATCAAGATCTTGCGGCCCGCCAACCACGGTTCGTCGCGCAGCGCCAGCGGCACCAGCGTCGTTTTGCCGGCGCCGGTCGGCGCTTCAAGCACTGCAGCGCGATGCGCGGCCAACGCTTGCTTCAGCGACGGCAGTGCATCTTCGATGGGGAGGGGCATCCCTCAGCGCTAGCTCTGTCGCGGCTCGCGGGTGCGATCGAGCCAAAAACCCAGAGCCGCCACAGCGAAATAAGAGGTGAGCGCCAGGACCGTGAATTGGAGCGGATCGCTTGATACGGGCATGAACCAATCGATGTATTGGATCGTGAGGAGGACCGAGAGCACGACCCACGGCGTGATGCGACCGGCCGTGCTACGCGGCGCGGTGACGGTCAGGTACACGGCAAAGCCGATCAGCAGCAGGCCGATTTCGAGCGGCATTGCGACCTCAGGGAAATTCCACAAGCCGAAACCGACCTTGTCGTGATCGTCGATGAGCGCGAGGTCGGGGCGATGAACGGCGAGATCAAGCAGCCAATGCGAGAAGACGAGAAGGGCGATGATCGCTCCACCGATCGCTTTTCGACCCACGGGCGACAGTGCCCACGCGAGTGCGCCGGCGGCTGTCGCCCACGCCAAGGCGCCGACCAAACTGTGCGTGTAGGGCATGTAATAGAGGTCGATCTTGCGCATTCCTTGAAGGCTGGGGTTGGGCCGCCATTTCTCGATGCCGAAATAGGTGAGCGAGAAGAAACCGATATCGACGAGCTGAACGGCGATGAACCCGGCGGCGAGGCCCGGCGATTTGCGCACGGCCTTGAGAGCGAATGCTGGTGCGTAGTGACCGACGAACAATTGTGCGTTTCCCTAGCTGGATGTCGAGCTGCACGATTTAAGTACCTAGCCTATCACAGGCGAGACGAGCGTGGGGCTACCCTCCCCTTGCATTTGGCGCTTGGCGAGCCGCGTGCGATGGTCGCCCACGACTCTTCGAGAGGAGCCCCCCGTGAAACTCAAACTTCTGGCGCCGCTTGCGGCGACGACAATGATTGCCGCCTCGCTCGGCGGTTGCGCGACGGCTGTTGAAGGCACAACGCAAGACATCGCGGTCACCACCAATCCCGCAGGAGCAAGTTGCGTCCTGGAACGGGACGGGAAGACCATCGGCTCGATCGCCGCCACGCCGGGCACGAGTCACATCGAGAAGTCGAAATACGACATCACCATCAGGTGCAATAAGGAAGGATTTGTGGAGGCTGTCTATCTCGACAAATCCGACGTGGCTGCCGCATCGGCCGGCAGCTTCGTCGCTGACGTTCTGATCACCGAAGGTGCGGCAGGCGCGGTCGATTCGATTTCCGGCGCGGACAACAAATACGATAGCCCGGTCAGCATAACGCTCGTCGCCAGAGGCGCCATGGGCGCACCGACGCCGGTGCACTGAGCAGGCCTCAGAAAAGCAATTGCAGGCGCAGATAACCCCAGGCGATGTGCCACCAGAGGTAATACACGAGCCGGAAGGCAACCATCGAGACGAAGCCGTAGCGGCGAAAGACGGCGAGCTGAAGCAGGTTGAAGGCGAAGACATGCACGCCGACATAGGCGTTCAGCACCGGCGGCGAGCCTTGCGAAAGTCCTGTGTGCACCTGAAAGGCCGGTTCGAGCAGCGCCGTGAAGGCAATGCAAAGCCACACGAGACGATCGGGGCTTAGCGTCTTGAAGAGCGGCCTGAACGCGGCGAGCAGCAGCGCGAGCGGCAGAACGTGAAAGAGGATCTCCACGACGTAGGCGATGGCCGGATAAAACAAGAGCGACCATGGCGCGGGGACGTTGATGCCGCGCGGGAAGCCGACGCCGGCGTCGACCGCGATCGTGGGCACGACCAACAGCGTTGCGAGCAGCGCCGCGAGAGCGACGCCGCGTAGCGTTCGTCCTTGCGCGTAAATCTCGAACCAACCGCGCGCGCGGAGAAATCGCAGGGCGATGGCTCCTGCCGCGGCGACCAACGCGATTACGAGCAGCGGATTGATGCCGTCGAAATACGGCTGGAAATAAGCGCCGTGCGCGAAGGCAAGAAGCGCTGCCGCGGCACCGGCCGCGCCAAACGTCAGTGTCGCGAACGCCGCGTATTGCGGTCGCTGGATTGTGCTCTCGGTCACATGGTGAACCATGGCGGCCTCTTTACGCGTGAAGTGGAGAGGGGCGGAAATGCGGCGGTGTCGCACGCCGATCTCGCCATGGTTGCGACACAGAAAGGCCGAATTCGGGCTTGAGCCTCCCGCCCTCTTTGAGGGAGACCGGTGATGACTAGCCCCGTGGGTTTTTGGCCTGGAGCGAGCGCGTTCTTGCTTGCGTTTTCGTTTGTCTTTTCGTTCGGCGCGACGGCTGTGCAGGCGCGTGGTGCGCCGCATGACACGCTGGTGCCATTCCGCTCAGATGACGAGCTGCTGCGCTATTTGAAGAAAGCGCGGCGCGTGCAGCGGCGGGAGATGATGGACGGCGCCGTGTCGGAGGCCATGCCGTCACCGCCGCCGGCGGCACCGGCCGCTGCCGACAAGGCGGCGTCGACGACGCCGAGCCAGAGCATCACCAATACGCAAGAAGCCAATGTCGATGAAGGCGGCATCGTCAAGATGCACGGCGACACGCTGGTCATTCTGCGCCGCGGGCGTCTGTTCACGGTGTCGACGCGGCGCGGCGATTTGCGGCCCATCGATTACATCAACGCGTTTCCGCCGGGCGTCGATCCGAGCAGCGATTGGTACGACGAGATGCTGGTCGCGGGCGATCGCGTTATCGTCATCGGCTTTTCCTACGGACGCGGCGGCACGGAGATCAACCGCTTCCACATCTCGGGCGACGGGCACCTTGCGTTCGAGGACGCCTATCATTTGCGCTCGAACGATTATTATTCCTCGCGCAACTACGCCTCGCGCCTCGTCGGCACGAAGCTGATCGTTTATTCGCCGCTCTATCTGCCCTACGGCGAAGTCAATTCGTTCGACTGGCTGCCGGGCCTGCGCAAGTGGAACGGCGATGCGCATGGCGGCTTCGAGCGCATCGTCAGCGCCAACCAGATCTATATTCCGCGGCCGTGGCGCGATGCGCAGGAGATCGAGATCGCCGCGCTGCACACGGTGACGAGCTGCGACCTCGCGGCGACGGTGCTCCACTGCAATGCGACCAGCGTGCTTGGGCCCGCGGGGCGCAATTTCTATGTGTCGGCGAAGGCGGTCTATGTGTGGGTGACCGAGCCGCAATGGGGCGGGCGCGACACGAAAGCGGCGCCGTCGCTGCTCTATCGCCTGCCGCTCGACGGCAGCGCGCCGTCGGCGATCGGCGTGCGCGGCGCGCCGACCGATCAATTCTCGTTCCGCGAGGATTTCGACGAGGGCGTGCTCAACGTGCTGGTGCACGCAGAAGGCGCCGGCGACGCGATGTGGATGCCGGAGTTCGCGCAAGGGGCGGTCGCGCTGTTGCGCCTGCCGCTTGAGGATTTCGGCGACGGCGGCGATGACGCGTCGCGCCGGCACTATCATCCGCTGCCGCACGCGGCCGGCGACGGCTACGCCTTCCAGAACCGCTTCGTCGGCGACTATGTGCTCTATGGCACGGGCACAAGCTGGGGCCGGACTGAAGGCGGCGGCGCCTCGCTCACCGTTGCCTCGATCACCGGTAACGGCCTTGTGCAGCTTCACCTCAATCACGGCGTCGACCGCATCGAAGCGATGGGCCACGACGCGGTGGTGATCGGCACCGACGCGCACGATCTCCACTTCCGCGCGATCGAGCTGACGGCGGGCGCGCGGCCGGCGCTCGGCGACGACTACCGGCTCGAGGGTGCGAGCCAAGGCGAGACACGCAGCCAAGCCTTCTACTTCAAGCCGGAGGAGAGCCGCGGCTGGTGGAGCGACGGCACCGCGGGCGTGCTGGGCTTGCCCGTCGCGCGCGCGGCGCGGCCGGGCTATCGCCAGCTTCTGGAAAATTCGGCGGCGATGATTTTCTTGCGCCGGGCCGAGCGGCGCTTCGTGCCGCTCGGCGAGATCGACGCGCACGAGGACGGCGTGGTCGACGACGCGTGCAAAGCAAGCTGCGTCGATTGGTACGGCAACGCACGCCCGATCTTCCTCGGCCAACGCACGTTCGCGCTGATGGGCTATGAGATCGTCGAGGGCGAACTCGGGCCCCGCTCGATCCACGAAACGCGGCGCATCAACTTTGCCCCGCCGCACGGCGAGCGGCGGACGGAATAGGCGAGGCGTTGGAGGGCGGGTCTCTTCGCAGTCGCACGCCAGTTGCGAATTGCGAATGAGACCCCCCGCTTTACCCGTTGCATCCGTTACAACGTTGAAATTGCTGCACTATTGCCGTTACAAACCCGTTGCAGTGCCGTTGCAAGGCGTTGCACTCGTGGCCGAACCGCTTCTTTCCTCCCTCGCGCGTTCGCGGGGG
>JANXXU010000030.1 GCA_025350465.1 Alphaproteobacteria bacterium
ACCCCGACTTCGACAAGCTCCGGCCTGACGCGCGTTTCAAAGCCTTGTTGAACGAGGTCCGCTGAAGGAGCCTTCAGAGGCTTGCGAACCTTCATCGAGCGCGGTGATCGTGAGGCGGCGGTGAAAGTCCGCTTGGGGCCATGAAGCGTCCCGGCACCAGTTTTGCCGAGTGGCCTAGTCGATCAAAAGCGGACGTTGGTGCCCCATACGGCGCCGCGGCGGGAATTCGCCGGAAAGCAACATTCGCAATGCGACATCGGTTCCGCGGCGAGGCAGCGTGGGGGCTCGCGCCCGTCGGCCCCACGGCGTGGTCGGAGCTGCGTTCTTTGGCGAACCTGCGGCCGGATCGCCGGGTTCGTCATACGCCGTTTCGCTCGACGCCACTTCGGCGGGCAGCATGCAACGGCAAGGCTCGCCCGCTGGCAAGATGTGTATGAGGAGCGCTCTTATGCTCGATTTTTCAAGCCCTTGCCCTGGCGACCGACCGTCGCCAGACTCCGCGAGCCTAGCTGCCACCTGCCTGATGACAACGATGCCTGAGGCCGACAAAGTGATCGCATCGGACACGACCTCATGCCGCGAGGGGACGGCACGGAATGCATGAGCCGACGATCTCCGCTGGATTTGCCCGCGGACTGCTTGAGTTCATCGTATCGAGGGGCGCCAGTCGCGCAGAATTGCTGAGACTATCAGCGATCGACTGCGACGACTTGGAGAACCAGGACAACAGAATTCCGTTCGCCAAGTACATGTCGCTGATGAGAGCGGGCAAGGAGCTCGCGCGCGATCCCGCCCTTGCCCTTCACTTCGGCGAAGCCTTCGACATGGCGGATTTGTCGATCATCGGGTTGATCGTTCGCGCTTCCGAAACCTTCGTCGAGGCGCTGACGCAGATCAACAGATTTCAGCGGTTGGGCGCCGACCTCAACGGCGCCAATGGCGCGGACGGCTTAGTGATCCAACGCGACGGGGCGCAGGTGTGGGTGGTCGACGCACGTGAGATCCCACCCGATTTTCCGGAGATCACCGAAGCGTTCTTCGCGCGCGTCCTGTGCGGCATTCGCCGCATCGTCGACGCGCCGGTCGCGAAGGCAATTCATTTCGTGCACCGTGCGCCGCCATACAGCGAGGAATACGCCCGCACCTTCCGTGCGCCGGTGGTGTTCGAGAGCGACAAGAACGCGGTGCTGATCGACGACGTTTGGTTGACGTTCAAGAATCCCTTGTCGTCGCGCTACACATTCGGTGTTCTCAGCGAGCGGGCGGAGACACTGCTTCGCGAGTTCGAGGCGTCCGACACAACCAGGGCTCGCGTCGAAAGCTTTCTGATGCCCATCCTGCACACCGGTTGCGCCAACATGCGCAAGGTCGCGGACAAATTGGGCGTCAGCAGCAAGACGCTCTCCCGTAGACTGAGGGCCGAGGGTGTTACATTCGAGCAGGTGCTCGACGAGCTGCGCCACAGGCTCGCGCTCGACTATTTGAACGGGAAGAAGGTCACGGTACACGAGACGGCCTATCTTGTCGGATTTTCGGATGCGGCCACGTTCAGCCGCGCCTTCAAACGCTGGACCGGCTCGAGCCCGGGCTCGATGCGAACTGCCGGCAGCCGCGCGGAAGGCCGGCGCCGACGGTAAACGCCGGAAAATTCGTCATCAAGCCGTGTCGCCTAAGGTCATGATCTTGACCGCTAGAGCAATGTGCACTCAGACACGCCTCATCTATGGTCGAGCGAGTATTTCTCCCTTGTGTTCGAGCGACATCATGAGCTTCGCCGTGCTTTTGGTCCCGGCCGGAACAGGCCGATCGGCCCCCAGTCGAGCATGATGCACCCAGCGATCTTGAGCGTTCACATCGGCATGGGGACGCTCGGTGCTCTGTCGGGCGCGTCGGCTTTGGTGTTCCGCAAGGGGAGTGGGCCGCATCGGGTCGCCGGCACGGTCTTCGTCCTGGCGATGCTGTTCATGGCTGCAAGCGCGTCCGTTCTGGCGGCGATGAAATCGCTGCCCGATATGGTCATCGGCGGTCTCCTGACGATCTATTTGATCGCGACGGCATGGATGGCGGCCCGCCGCAAGGACGGCGAAACGGGCGCGTTCGAGATCGGCGCCTTCGTCGCCGCGCTCGCGTGCGGAATCGGCATTTTCACATTCGCCCTGCTGACCGCCTTCGGGGTGATCAAGGCGAAGAACCCGTACATCGCGATCGCTTACTATTCCTTCAGCGGCGTGATGGCGCTCGCCGCCGTCGCCGACTTAAGCGTGATCCTGCGGCGCGGCCTTTCCGGCGCCCAGCGCATTGCGCGGCATTTGTGGCGGATGTGCCTCGGCCTGATCATCGCCGTCGGCTCGTTTGCGGCGCAAGGCTCCAAGGTGTTGCCGCCCGCAGTGCGCGACCCGCAAGTGCTCTTCGCATCCATGATCGTCGTTCTCATCGTCATGCTCTATTGGCTCGCGCGCGTCCTGTTCACGAACTGGTACAAGCAAACCGAGCAATCACAGTAAGTTCGATAGGGGCCACTTATGTTGAGCCACATTTTCCCGAAGCAGATCGACAACACATATCGCGGGTACCGGCTTGCGATTTGGCTTCTCGTGCCGATTGTCGTCGTGAAGATGATCATGGGCTTCAACATGTTGGTCGACGCGCGCGAGTTGGCTCAAACGGCCGATGGGTTACCGTTGGACTCCTTCGGCGCCTTGCCTGCCGCGATCATCGTGATGGACTTCAAGACAGGGGGGCTCGAGCGTATCGTGCTCGCCACGCTCGCGCTCGTGGCGTTGCTACGCTATCGGGCGATGTTACCCTTGATATACCTCCTGCTCGCGTTCGACGCCGTCGGGCTTATGGTTCTCTGGAAGGCCAACCCCTTGCCCATCGTGAGGAGCTCGGGAGGACCGTCACTCGGTTTCATGATCAACCTGTCCCTTGCCGCGGCGCTGCTCATCGGCTTCGCGCTGTCCTTGGGGAAGACGGATAAAGGCGCAATGTCCGTTTAGGGCCAATTGCGGACATCGGGTCCGCGCGCTCTCATCGGCACCTATTCGCCGATTGAAGACGTTCTCCTTGACGATGTTGCCATTGCTGATGGACTGACTCGCTATGCGCTCGCGGGCGGAAACGGCGGCATCTTGGGATAGGTCGGTAAGCCCTCGTGCATTAGGTGCCATGGGACCGCGGAAGCGACATACAGGTGCAGAGTTGGTCTCAGGTCCGAGCTGTCATCGAGGGCACCCAGCCCACTTGACGCCGACGCGGATAGCGAGCGATCGGATAGCGCAGTCGGAGCGCACCACCGGATGAAAGGTCGCGAGCAGCTCGACCATGGTCCGTCGTGCGCGCGGAGCGGATATCTGTCGACGTGGCGGCGGCGAAGAACGAGCGTATTTTGGACGAGCGGTTCTAATCGGGACCGGAGGTTTTGAGCACGCGTGCGGCGGCGAGGACTTCCGGATCCATCATGCGCGCGTTGACGCCCATGCGGTCGAACGTTTTGTCGGCCGCCGTCCAATGGGTCGAGCACGCGCAAATCTTGCAGCTGTGAAACTCGATCATCTTGTCGCCCCACATGTAAATCGACGTGGCGCCCGACGGCGGGAGGACGCGCACTTGCTTTGGTGAGTAGTAAGCCCAGAGCGCACCCTTGCGCCGGCAGATCGAGCAAGCGCAATCGTTGACCGTGTCGGGCGCGGTTTCGATTTCCATCTGGACTGCGCCGCAGTGGCAGGAGGCTTTGATCATTGGCTCACTCCGTTTCCCTCATTCCTTGCATCGAACTCTGTTGTGTTCTATATATGTTCTCATGCGTTGTTGACGCCGCGTCGGCGTCGCCGAGCGTTCTTTGACATTGTGAATCCGGATTCAATGGTTGTCGCGACCGAAAGCGCGGTGTGTGCCCCTTTTTATGCCCCGGCGCGGCCGCGAAGGGTTTGGGGTCTGATTTGAAACACCGATCGGGACCCATCAGTGCAATCCGGCTCGACGGAGTGCGGGCCTGTTGCAAGAGGGTCGCTGTATTTTTCGATTTTTTACAGCGGGATACAGCGGGACGTTGGCATCGGAGCCACTGTAAGAAAGAGCGGGCGGGTGCCTTAGCGATCACTGCCGCGACAGCCTCGCTTTGCGTTCTGACCGGATCAAGAGCGTTGGCTGATCAACTGCCTGCTACCAAAAACCTCAATGGAATCAACGCTGTAACGGGTTGTAACGGCTGTGTAACGGCAATATCTCAATGAAATCAACGTTGTAACGGATGCAACGGGTAAAGAGGGGGGTGTCATTCGCAATTCGCAACTGGCCTTTGGCTTTCCTGCGCGGCGCAGACGTTCTTCTTGGCTGTTTTCACGTTGAGCGTTGGTGGCGCCGGTTAGCGCTGATGGGCAGCCAATCTCAACCGACCGAGGTGGAAAACGGAAAGGCCGCTATGGTGACTGGATGGAAGTTGATCTTGCTCAGTTAGCCGACGACGTCAGGGACGGCCTCGCCGCATATGAGATTCCAGAGCGCCATCCCGACGCCCTCGGCACACCTCTATCGCCAGAATGGTACAAGGGTCGTCTGGCTGAAATGCGAGCTGCGCTCGTTAATCCTCGTTGGATCAGGATGCGCGACCAAGACGCCAAGTCCGGTCTGTTGGTGATCCTGGACGTTGTGTTGGTGGCCGATGATGGGGATGGAAGCCTCGTTGTGTTTGATCCGCAGGCTGATGGCGAGTTCGCGCTCGCGGTCCGTGACCCCGATCAGGTTTTGTCGCGCGGCATCAATGTCGTGTCCTGCGGCGTTCGTGGTGACGCGGTAGGATGTTTCCTTTCACGTTAGGCTCCCGCCACTCAGGTCGAAAGAGAGCCCACTCCATCCTGCCCACGCTTAACGTGAATTGAGCATCTACATCAGGCCCAATTGCTTGAGGCTCGCGTGGCGATCCTTGCCGATGATGAGGTGATCGTGGACCGCGACGCCGAGCAGACGCGCGGCCTCGATGATTTCCTTCGTCATCTCGATATCGGAGCGTGACGGCGTCGGATCGCCGCTTGGGTGATTGTGCACGAGGATGATCGCAGAGGCGCCGAGCTCGAGGGCGCGTTTGACGACTTCGCGTGTATAGACGGGCGTGTGGTCGACGGTGCCGCGGCCTTGCACCTCGTCCTTCAAGAGCTTGTTCTTGCGATCGAGAAAAAGCACGCGGAACTGTTCGTTGATCTCGTTTGCCATCTTCTTGGTGCAGTAGTCGATCAGAGCGCTCCACGACGACAAAGTCTCCCGGACGACCGCCTTTTGTTTTGCGGTGCGCGCGAGGAAGGTGCGGATCAGCGCGATGTGATCGGCAACGGCGTCGCCGACACCCGGAATCTGCTTCAAGCGTTCGCGCGAGGCCGCAAGCAGCGAGGCAAAGTTGCCGTCGAACTCGTCGAGCAATGTCTTAGCAAGAGGCTTGGTATCTTGGCGCGGGATGATCGCGAACAGAAACAACTCCAAGAGTTCATAATCGGGTAAGGCGTCTTCGCCGCCTTCGCGCAAGCGCTCGCGCAGGCGGTCGCGGTGGCCGAGGTAATGCGGAGCCTCGGGCGGCGCCGCGTCAGAAAGGCCGCGCTTGGCCATCAGGTATAGGGCGGTTTGTTGAGATTGGTCGGCGACGTCGTGAAGATCTCGACGCCCGTGCCGGTCACGCCGACCGTGTGTTCGAATTGAGCGGAGAGCGAGCGATCCTTCGTGACTGCCGTCCAGCCGTCCGATTTCAGCTTCACGCCGATCTTCCCGGCGTTGATCATCGGCTCAACCGTGAAGATCATGCCTTCGCGCAGGACGACGCCGCTGCCGGCGCGGCCATAGTGCAGAATGTTCGGCGCATCATGGAAGACGCGCCCGACGCCGTGACCGCAAAAGTCGCGTACGACGGAATAGGAATGCGCCTCGGCATAGGCTTGAATGGCGTGTCCGATGTCGCCGGTCGTGGCTCCCGGCTTGACCGCGGCAATGCCGCGCATCATCGCCTCATAGGTGACGTCGACCAACCGGCGCGCCCGCAACGCCGGGTCGCCAACCAGATACATGCGGCTCGTATCGCCGTGCCAGCCGTCGACAATGGCCGTCACGTCGACATTCATGATGTCGCCCTCTTTCAACGGCTTGTCGTTCGGGATGCCGTGACAGACGACTTCGTTGAGCGAGGTGCAGCTCGAATGGCGATAACCGCGATAGAAGATCGTCGCCGGAATGGCGCCGGAGGCGATGACGAAATCATAGATCATGCGGTCGAGTGCCGCTGTCGTAACGCCGGGCGCCACTTCACGCGCGACCATGTCGAGACAGGCCGCTGCTATCCGGCCGGCCTTGCGCATGCCTGCAAGACCCTCGGCGCCGTGCAACTTGATCGTGCCTGCGGAGCGGGTTGTGGTGGTACCTGCGGGGACATAGCTCATGCGTGGGAATTCCTGGTGCTCAGAGGCTCGTTCTTGACATATTCCGGCATGATATAGGAGGGGTCTAACAATTGGCTAATGACCGGTTTGAACCCGTGATCGAAGCGCAACCGACCCGCCTGCGTGGTGCCGCCGTTCTGGTGATCGGCGATGAGATCCTGTCGGGGCGGACCCAAGACACGAACACGGGCTATATCGCGCGGTGGCTCGGCCAGCTCGGCATTCCGGTCCGCGAAGCGCGCACTGTGAGCGACGTCGAGGCTGAAATCGTCGCCGCCGTCAGGGCGTTGAGCGCGCGCTATGACTATGTGTTCACGACCGGCGGCATCGGGCCGACGCATGACGATATAACGGCCGACAGCATGGCCCGCGCCTTTGAAACGGGCATCGACTATCACCCGATCGCGTTCGCCGAGCTTGCCGCGCGTTACACCGCAAGCCAGATCGGCACGTTCAACGAGGCTCGCCAGCGCATGGCGCGCGTTCCGTTCGGCGCCTCGCTCGTGCGCAACGCGATGTCGGTCGCGCCCGGGTTCCAGATTGGTAATGTCTTCGTGATGGCCGGTATTCCGGCCGTCATGCAGTCGATGCTTGAGGATATCCGCCCGCGGCTGGTTGCCGGGGCCAAGCTGACATCGCGAACGCTCAGCGTTTACCTTGGCGAGGGGCGTATCGCTAAGGGGCTTGCCGCGGTTCAGAAGCAATTCCCGGACGTGCCGCTGGGGAGTTATCCCTTTATGCGCGAAGGGAAATACGGGACAAGCCTCGTCGCTCGAGGAAACAACGAGGATCGGCTGGCCGCGGCCGCAGAAGCACTGAAGTTAATGGTCCGGGAAGCCGGCGGAGAGCCCCTGGAAGGCGAACCGGTGTGACGGGAAAGTCGCCGTTTTCCTGCCACCTGTCGCAAAAATGTTGATGATTTTCCCCGCCGCTTCGCTACAGTCGAGGCGGGGATATCGTGCGAAGGGACCAACCCCGGGTGGAGATGGGTCCCAGACGCCTCACGATGAGGGGCATCGGTTCTTAGGGAGTGAAACGACAATGAAATTGCATTCGGTTCTCGGGCTTAGCGCGGCGGCGATGATCGCTGTGACCAGCATTGCAGCGGCGGCGGGCTTGGACGCTGACCGCGCGAACTACTTCAAAGCGGGCAAGCACCAGGTTTACGTTTGGTGCACCGGCGGTGCGGCCGACTCTTCTGTTTCGGTCGATGCGGCGAACGCTTCAGACGCGATCAAGAAGGCAGTCGCCGGCAAAGCGAATTGCTGGGGCGTCTGGCAAGGCTTGAACACCTAACCTCGCGCGTCGCTGATTGAAGCGAAGCGGGACGAGTTTGCGGCGGCTGGCGACGGCCGCCGCTTTTCTGCGTTCGAAAATTCATCTGGGGCTCGGCGAGCCGCGCGGCTTGCGCGGGCGATGCGTCTATCCCAACTTGCCGCCATTCGCGCGCGTCGGGCCCTCTTGGCGGAACTGGTAGACGCAACGGACTTAAAATCCGTTGTTCTGAAAAGGACGTGCCGGTTCGAGTCCGGCAGAGGGCACCAACGGGCGCTCGCGCTACGCGGCGACGACGCCTCTTTCGGCCAAGCCTCGGCGATACGCCGCAAATAGTGCTGCGAGTTCTTGCGAATCGGCTTGGCTAGCCTGTTCGGTTTCGGCAAGGCGCGCTTCGGCTCGCGCGGCTTGGTCTGCCAGGGCGGGTGCGCCCGCCAGCGCCGCGGCGCTCTTGAGCGAATGCGCGATGCGCAGAGCGTCAGGGGAGGGCGCGCCCGATCGCGCGAGCTGCGCGAAACGCTCAAGCTTCTCGGCCGCGTCGTCGAGAAACGTATCAATCAGAAGGCGGAACAGTTCTTCACCGGACTCCGCGCGAAATGTTTCGATCGCCAGCCAATCGACGTTTGGCCGGTCTCGGCGGAAGCTTACATTTTCACTGCGCACCGGTGTTTTTGCGTTGCCTTGAATGGCATCGACGAGCGCGACCAACAACTCTTCCTTGCGGAAGGGCTTGGCAACACAGGCATCCATTCCAGCTGCGATGCATCGCGCGATCTCGTCTGCAAATACGTTGGCGGTCAGGGCTATGATGGGTACGCGCGCTTGCGCGCCTGGTAGAGCGCGGATCGCCCGTGTTGCTTCGATGCCGTCCATCTCCGGCATCTGTACGTCCATGAGCACGGCGTCGTAGGGCGTGCGCTTAATGGCGTCGATTGCCTCAAGGCCGTCGCCAGCGACGTCGGAGAGGAAGCCGTATTTGGATAGGACCGATTTCGCGACCAGCTGATTTGTCGCGTTGTCCTCGACAATCAGAACGTGCGCGCGCCGCCCCAGTTTCTTGAGCGCTGCCAAGGCCTCTTTGACTCGTGCAACGGGCACGGCGGGCGCGACCGCTTCGAGATCACCGGCGTTCGAGATTCTTAATCCCAACTCAAACCAGAATGTCGAACCGCGGCCGGCGGGGCTGTCCACGCCAATCTGCCCACCCATTCGTTCGACGAGTTTTTTCGAGATCGCCAGTCCGAGGCCTGTACCGCCGAAGCGCCGGGATATCGATGCGTCGGCCTGGCTGAAGCTCTGGAATAGGCGATCGAGCCGGTCGGGCGGTATGCCGATCCCCGTGTCGGTGACCTGAAGGCGGACGATAGCGCTGCCGGGCGTGTCCGCGCGCGCTGAGAGTGCGACTGTCACGCCTCCTACATCGGTGAATTTCACTGCATTGCCGAGCAAGTTTAGCAAAACTTGGCGAATGCGACCCGGGTCGCCGCGGACGACGGTCGCCACATCCTCGTTCTTGACGACCCTGAGCTCGAGCGACTTTGCCTGGGCCCTCGCCGCCACGAGTGCCACCGCACCGTCGACGAGCGCGTGAAGATCGAACGCCACGTCTTCGATTTCGATTGCGCGGGCCTCGAGTTTCGAAAAATCCAATATGTCGTTGATGATGCACAACAGGTTTTCGCCGGAGTCCCGGATTGTCGAGACGTTGCGCTTTTGCTCCGGCGTCAGGGACGAGTCGAGCAGCAAGCCCGACATGCCCAATACGCCGTTCATGGGTGTGCGGATTTCATGGCTCATCATCGCCAGGAACTCCGACTTGGCCTTGCTCGCGGCCTCGGCTGCGTCACGCGCGGCGGAAAGCGCGACCTCGACTTCCTTGCGTTCGGTAATGTCGAGCGAGAAGCCCTCGATGATCTGTGGCTTTCCGTTGGTGTCGAATTCGGTGGCCTGGCCGCGCTCCAGGACCCATCGTGTGGTACCCGAAGGCAGAACCATCCGGAATTCAACTTCGTAAGGACGGCGCGCGCGCAATGCCGACTTAACCGTCGCGAAGTAGCGTTCACGATCGTCCGGATGCGTCAGGCGAATGCCGATTGACGGTTTTCCGACAAGCTCGCTTGCCGGAATGCCGACGAGTTTTTCGATTCCGGGACTGTAGTATTCCATGATCGGCGGCGTGCCGTTGCGGGCGCGAAACATAATGCCGTCGATGTTTGCCGCGAGCGTTGCAAATCGACGCTCGCGCTCGACCAATTCTTCCTTCAGTCGATGCTGTTCGGTGACGTCGAACAGCAATCCGTCGATCATCGCGGCGTCGCCGTCCTCGGTGTAAGCGCTGATCGTGCCGCGCTCCAAGATCCAGCGGATTGTTCCGTCTGGCAGGAGAAGTCTGTGTTCGGATTCATAGGGCCTGCGCTCTCGAATTGCGGCGGCGATGGCGCTGCGATAGGCGGGCACGTCGTCGGGGTGGCGGAAGTTGAGGGTCTCCGGCACGGCGCCGAGCAGCGCACTTGCCTCGATGCCGACAATCTTCTTGATGCCCGGGCTGATGTATTCAATCGCTGGATTAGCGCCTCGGCGCACGCGGAAAATTGCGCCTTCGAGGTTGGTTGCCAGCGCCGAAATGAGGCGCTCCCTCGCTTCCAGCTCATCGCGCAAGCGCCGTTGCTGCGTGATGTCGAGCACGATGCCGTCGACGTACTGCGCGATTCCGTGATTGTCGGGTTCAGCCGGAGAACCCCGTTCCAGCATCCAACGCGTTTGGCCGTCCCGATCGGTTACACGGTATTCGATCTCGTAGGGTCGCATTTCGCGGCAGGCCTGCGCGATCTGATGGACGTAGCGGCTCAGATCTTCCTTGTCCATCATGTCGAATGTGGGCGGTGGCTTGCCGAAGCAACTGACGAGTTCGGACGGCGAAACGCGGCCGCGGTAAATGCTGCCGTTCAGGTTTCGCGCCAGCATTTCGAGACGTTGATTGCGGTCGTTGACGGTATCCTCAAGGCGTTTCATTTCCGTGATGTCAGTCATGAAGCCGGAAATCACATCTTCGCCCGAATTCGCGTTCTGAGAACGTCGGCCGCGCTCATAGACCCATCTCACCTCGCCGGACTTCGTGATGATGCGATAGGTCAGCTGAAACTCGTCTCCGCTCAACTCGTCCCCCAGCGGCTTGGTGCGCTCTCGGTCATCTGGATGAATCAAGTCGGCGAGGGAAAGGATGCGGCTGCCGATGACCTCGTCGACGGCGTAACCTGTCATTCTCTCGAAGGCGGGACTTAAGAATACGGCTGTCCAATTTTCATCTACGTGGCACGTGTAAAAGACTTCGTCGATCGTATCGATCAGCGTGCCAATTCGACTCTCGACCTCCTTGAGCTTGCTCGCTGCTTCCTGGTGGTCCTGGGCGCGCATGGCACGAGTAGTCGCGAGCGCGCGGCTTGAAGCTCTGAGACGCGACTGCGTGAAGTGGCCAAAGGCGGTGAGGAAAACTACCAGGCCCATCAGGGCGATGGCGATTGCGGCTCCGGATGTTTGCCTTTGCGTCAGGGCAAGGGTGTGCCCTTCTCGCGACACGCGTTGTATCTCTGCCGCTAGGTTGCGAACCAGAACCAGCTTCGCGCTCGCGACGTCGTATGCTTGCGCCAAAGAAGCAACGGCTGAGCGCGTCAACCCGTTATCTCTGCGTTCGACCGCATCGAGCAGAGCGATGGCGCTCCGGTGCACTTGGTCGGCCGCGACCTTGGTCTCCTGAAGAGACGCCATGACATGCGCTAGTTCGGGGTTGAACTCCTCGGCCGCGATGTTGCGCAACAGTTTTGACATCGTCCGCCGGAGTCGGCCCATTGTCTTTTCGACGTTCACTCGACGGTTGGCGATTTCGTCGCCCTCAAGACCCCAGTCGCCCGTCGCTCGAACCTCGGAGAGGTCGTCGGACAGCGTGGCGCTCGCGGCCAAGTAGCCGGCCCACTCCTCGGAATCGTCGATCGCGTCGTGGAAATCGGTGACGAGCGATCCGCTCAGCCAAAGGCCGGCGCCGAGGGTTAAGAGCGTGATCGCCGCCAGTACATAGTGGAGTGCGGGGACAATTCGCGAGCCCCGTTCGTAGTGCTCGGGGTCATCGCTACTGGTCATGAGGCCGCGCGAGACGAGGCTTTAAGATGCGGCGGACTGTGCGAGCGCCTGGCGATCGGCTAGCGCCTGATCGATTCCTGCAGCGAGCTCGGAGAGCGGAAACGGTTTTTTGAAGGAGAGGTCGGCGCCCAACAATTCAGCGAGGTCCAGGACATCGACGTTACCGGCCTGTACGGGGCTCAATCCTCCTGAAATTGCGACAATCGCGACTCGCTCGTTCAGACGACGAATCTCTCGAATAGTTTCGATGCCTTCGCGATCAGGCATGACGATGTCGCAAACGACGCCGTCGAACTCACGCGATTTGAAGCACTCGACGCCCTCACGACCGTCCAAGGCAAATGAAACCTCATGTCCGCGCTGCTGCAAAAAGGCGGTGATCAACTTGGCGAAGACCTTGTCGTCGTCGATCACCAATAGTCGTGACATTGGATTGCCTCACCGTGCCGAACTTCTCCATTCGCATGGCCCCTCTTAATTTGGCGTAAGGGAATGGGTGCGGGGTTCGGTTTACAGAGTCCTAATCCGGCATCGGGCGGCCTTTTTCGGACACGTGGGCGAGACGGCTATTCGCGACTGTCCAGCACGACGTCGTAGTGCGTCACCGCTGGGTCGTAGCTCGTGAGCGCGGCCTGGGCCTCTGGCTCGACGATGGCGCGCGATATGTCGGCATCGGCGAAGGCGCGGATCGCGCCGAGGGAAGCCCATTTTGTCAGCACCAGAAACTCGATCTCGCCCGAGCGTTCGACGCGCGGCAGCGAGGCGCCGCGAAAGCCTTCGATTGTTCGCAACTCGGGCAAGACGTTGGCTGCGAAATGCTCGACATATTTCTGCGCGTGCGAAGGTGAGGCGCGACCGCGCCAAGTTCTAATGATCATTTTGTGCTCTCAGCTCCTACGACCCGTCGAACGACGGCCGGAAAAATACACCAATTCGTGCGGGTTTAAGCGGGTTGGCGGACGGCGTGAACTGTGTCCATAGTCGTCTCACAGAGGGCCGACTAAGGCTCCACCGTTCGTTTCCGGAGGAAGCCCGCATCATGGCAAAGACAGTTGCGCCCGAAGACCGCGTCAGAGGATCTTGGCTCTTCGCTTATGCGTTGCCCGGTCTGCCGATCGCGGCCCTTGGTCTGCCGTTGGCGGTGCATTTGCCGAATTTCTATGCCGTGGACGTGGGATTGGGTTACGCCGCAGTTGGCACGATCTTCGGCTTAGCGCGATTTTTGGATGTCTTCCTGGACCCCATCATGGGTGTCGTTTCGGATCGCACGCGAACGCGGTGGGGGAGACGGCGCATCTGGATGGTGCTTTCCATTCCGATCATGATCGCGGCGGCGGTGCTCGTCTTCATGCCGTCGCCCGGCGTTTCGTTCGAGCATGTCGTCGAATCGATCGTCTTCCTGTTTGTCGGCTGGACGATGCTGACAATCTCGCACTTGGCGTGGGGCGGGGAAATGACGGGCGACTATCACGAACGATCGCGCGTCACCGCATCGCGCGAGGCGGCGTATGTCATCGGCATGATCGCGGTTCTGCTGCTGCCGGTGATCATTCAAGGTCAGGGTGGCGATCGCTTTGCGCAAATCGCCTCGATGGGGTGGTTCATCATCGTGACCATGCCCATCGCAGTCGGCATCGCGGTGTTCACAATCAAAGAGCGCAACATTCCGCCGGCCGCGCATCTGCCGCTGAGACTGGCGTTTGCAGCGATTTGGAACAATTCGGCGCTTCGCTATGTCTTGGTTTGCGACCTGATTGGGGGAATCTCGGGCGGCATCGTCGCGACGTTGTTTATCGCCATGGCGACTGTCGGGCTTGGCCTGGGCAAGCAAGCCAATCTCCTGCTGTTGATCTATTTCTTAATGGGCGTGGTGTTCATTCCGCCGATGGTGCTGCTGAGCCGATTTCTGGGCAAGCATCGCACGCTGGTGCTCAGTTCCATCGTCAACGCGATCCTGCTGCCATTCATTCTCTTTGTGCCAAAGGGTGATTTTATGATGGCGACGGTCTTGTTCGTCCTTCTCGGTATGAACATGTCGGTCGGGCCTTTCTTGTTTCGCGCGATAATGGCGGATGTCGCCGATCACGATCATGTCGAGACCGGCCAGCCACGGGCGGGCATCTATTTCTCACTGCTCGCGCTGACCAATAAGCTTGGCTATTCGTCGGCGATCGTTGGTTCGTTTTGGACGCTGGACTTCATCGGCTTCACCGAAAAGGGCGTGAACAGCGCTGCGACAGTCCAGAATATGATGCTGCTATACGTGGTGCCCGCCACTGTCGTCAGCGTGATCGTTGCCGTGGTCATGTGGCGCTTCCCGTTGGGCGAAGCGAAGCATCGCGAAATCCGACGTATCCTCGAGGAGCGTGGCGTTGCGGGGTCGGCGATCGGCGCCCGTACAGGCCTCGATCTTGAGGGCTCGACGGACGAAGAGGCCGAAGAGGCGTTGGGCGGCGCTGTCGCGAAGCCCGCGGAGTAACCTCAGCGATGCCTACACTCGACGTTGACGGCGCAGCGATCGCGTATTCGGACCAGGGCGAAGGCGACGCGGTCGTTCTCCTGCACGGCTTTGCCGCGAGCATTGCCGAGAACTGGGAACGCAGCGGCTGGATTTCGATGCTGGCGCGGGCAAAGCGGCGCGTAGTCGCCATCGATCTGCGCGGCCACGGCAAGTCGGCCAAGTTCTACGATCCGGGTGACTACTCGCTCGACATATTCGCGCTCGACGTTGTCGCGATCGTCGAGCATTTGCAGCTTAAGAAACCCGACCTCATCGGTTTCTCGCTCGGCGCGCGGGTTGTGCTGCAGGCTTTGCTGCTGCGGCCCGAGCGGTTTCTGCTCGGTGTGTTGTGCGGTGCCGGTGAATTGTTGCTGAACCCACGCGCGGATCGCGATCCAGAAGAGTTCGCACGCGCCATGGAAGCGCCCAATGCAGAGGCGATCGGCGATGACATGGCGCGGCGTTTTCGCCTCTTCGCCGAGGGACAGGGTCAAGATCTCAAAGCGCTGGCGGCGGTATCACGCGGTCTCAACGCGAGCGCACGCGGATGGAGTGCGGCGGAGCTTGGCGGCATCAAGCACGAGACGCTGGTCGTCGCGGGCACCGGCGACGACCTTGCGGGTGCGCCCGAGCCGCTTGCCCGTGCGCTTCACAATGCGAAGGCCGTGCGCGTGCCCGGGTGTGGCCACATGGATTGCCTGATTCAGCCGATGTTCAAGGGTGCCGTAATGGATTTTTTGGCTGGGATGCCGTCCTAGCGGGAAAATCGCCTCAATCACGTCCGACTAGATTGTTGGTTTTCTGTACAAGTATTTTGGTTGTACTGCGGGCGTTCAGCGACACCCGCAAGCACCCGCGCCGGCCATCAGGATTCCGTCCTTGTGATATGCGGAGGCGACCGCGGCACGCGAGAGATCGCGGCTCTTGGCAAAATCCATCTTCGCTTGCTCGCGCAGCTCGGCACTGGCGAAGAAGTCGAGTGTCGTCATTGCGAGAGCCTTGGCGCCGTCGACAACGGCCTGGTCGCCGCGCGGCGAGTTGGCATGAGTCGCGAACTCCGCGTTGTGGATCACGACGTGCGGCGGAGAGACTTGGATCATCGGGTGGATCGAGGGAACGCGGTGGCTGACGTTGCCCATGTCGGTCGAGCCGGCGAGGCCCGCGGGTAAGTTTGAGGGATCCATCAGCTCGCGGCCGAGCGCTTTGGCGTTTGCCTCATAGGCATTTGCGAGCGGCCAACTGGTTTTTAGATCGAGACAATCGCAACGTCCCCAGAGCGCCTCGAGACGCGCGCCTGTCGCCAGCGCGCCTGCTTCGAAGCAAGCGGCAACTCGCTTCTTCAATGCCGCGAGCTCGACGCCGTCGCGTGCGCGTACGTAGAAGCGTCCGCTGGCGCGCTCGGGCACGATGTTCGGGGCTTGCCCGCCGTCGACGATGATGCCGTGAATACGTTCCGTATGCTGAATGTGTTGACGCAGCTGGGCAATCGTCTGATAGGCGGTGACGAGGGCGTCGAGCGCATTCAATCCGCGATGGGCCATGGCGGAAGCATGCGCGGCGCGGCCGTGATAAATGACCTCGACCTCCGCCAGCGCGATGCAGGGCATCGTCACCATGTCGAAGCCGGCGGGATGCACCATCATGGAGGCATCGACGCCTTCGAAGGCGCCGCCCTGCGCCATGATCTCCTTGCCGCTGCCGCGCTCCTCGGCGGGCGTGCCCATGTAGCGCACGCGGCCCGTCAGCTTTGCGCCAAGCTTCGACAAGCCGAGCGCCGCGCCTAGACCGGCGGAGGCGATGATGTTGTGGCCGCAGGCGTGGCCGATGCCTGGAAGGGCGTCGTATTCGGAAAGGATGCTCATAACACCGGAGCCGGGCCGGCCGAACTCGGCGGCGTAAGCGGTTTCGACGCCGTAGGCGCCGCGCGTCACGTCGAGCCCATGTTTTTCCACGGTCTTGGTCAGAAGGTCGGCGGCGAATTTTTCCTCGAAGGCCAGTTCCGGGCGAGCGTGGATCGCGTGGCTGACCGCGATCAACTCCGCACGCATGTTGTCGATTGCGCCGCAGGCGTCGCGCTTCAAAACCTCGAGGGTCATGGGTCTCTCCGGGTCGCAGTGTCGACCTGTTTTGCGCTAGCCTGGACCGGAACTATCCCAACGCTCAAGAGGCAGTATGGCGTTCTTCGAAGTTCCAGGACCGGCGTCCACCGTTCTGCGGCTCGCCTACGACGTCGAGGGCGACGGACCGCCGATCGTGCTGGTGCACGGGTTCGCCTCGAATCGCGCGATCAATTGGAGGGCGCCCAATTGGTACACGACGCTCGTGCAAGCCGGCCGGCGGGTCATCGGCCTCGACGTGCGCGGGCACGGCGAGAGCGACAAGCCGCATGATGCAACAGCCTACGACGAAGGCGAACTCTCGCGCGACGTCGTACGGCTCATGGATCATCTGGGCATCGAGCGCGCGGATGTGATGGGCTATTCCATGGGCGGTTTTATCGTCTTGCGCCTGCTTGCGGATGCGCCGCAGCGGCTGAACAAAGCAATCGTCGCCGGGGTCGGCGAGAATTACTATCGCCGCACAAGCGCCAACAGCGAGGCGATTGCCGCTGGTCTGCGAGCGCCCAGCGCACGCGAGGTGAAAGATGCCGTGTCTCGCCAGTTTCGTTTGTTTGCCGAACACGGAAAGAACGACCTTGAGGCGCTGGCGCTGTGCATGCTTCGGCCGCGCGAGCGGATCGCGTCGTTTCCCGACGCTGGTGTGCCGGTCGTGATCGTTGTGGGGGCGACGGACACGATCGCGGGCGATCCGCAAGTCTTGACGCAAGCTGTAACGAATTCGCGGGTCGTCGTCGTGCCGAACCGCGATCACATGCTCACGGTGGGGGATAAACTTTACAAGGAAGCCGTGCTTGCGTTTCTGGACGAGGCGTGAGGCCGCAGCAAAGAAAAAACCCCGCGGGTTGCGCGGGGCTTTGCAATTTGGATATTAGCGTCGCCGTTAGCCGGGTAGCGCGACCGTCACTGTGCCGACGAAGCCGCCTTCGCACCAATTGAGGCCGCCGCCACAATCAGCCTTGCTTATATCGGTAGCAACATAGCGTACATCAAACGAGAAGATGCCTGCCGTGGCCGTCAGGCCGATATCGCCGTAGAGGTAGTCGGGCGTGCCGAATTGAGCGTTATCCTCGATCCACTGGTAGCCGACGTGGCCCGAGGCGGCGAGGCCGCCATCGAAGAACCAAAACTCCTTGAGCAGCGGAACGGTAGCGGTGCCGAACACGTTGACGCCGGTGCCCGATTCAAAGAAGTAATCCGGACTCCAATCAACTTCCGCGGCGAGCGCGAATTTGCCGAAGTCGTGTTTGACGTGGCCCTGAAGCTCAAAATAGTCGTAGGTCGCGGTGCCTGAGAAGCTCGAGTCGGGATACCAGTAGTAACGAGCTTGGAGGCCAATCTCCGTTGTCTCGCTCCACGCGTAGTTATAGCCGCCGTAAATGTCGACTTCGGCCGGTGCGTTTTTATTCGTGTCGTCTTCGAAATCGACATTCGACGCCCAGACGCCGGCGAACCATCCGTTGCTGGCAAAATCAATTCCGCCTTGAACGGCGGCGCTGCGATCGGTTTGGCTTATGCCGCGAAAGCGATAGTCATTGGTCAACTCGATATTTGCCGTGAACGGGCCCCAGGCACCGTCGGCGCGCGCGACGCCGCTTACGCCCATCAACGATACCGCCGCGAACAATCCGGCCTTCCATGCTGCGATTCTCATTTGCCCTACCTCGCTCAGTGACCAAAACTCATATTCGTCGCCGGGCTGCCCGTTGTCTCCGGCGAATCGCGTTCGTTGCAACGCACAACGCAGCGCTGTCATCGCAGTAATGTCTTGAGCCAAGTTGGTTGACAACGGGTTAATGCGCGAAGTCAGTGATTAAATCGCAACAACGATTGCAAAAATCCGGAGTGAAACTTTTGCGAGCATCGACTTTGATTTTTTCGCCTATTTGCAAGGCAATATGCTGCTTTTTCGCGCTTCGCACGGACTAATTTTTGTGCGGCGAATCAGAGCGCGCGAGCGGAACGATACGCTTGCGATGCCTACCAAGGGGCGCGAGAGAGACCAGCGCGAGTGTATTCAGCGCCGCGTTGCGCCGGCAATCGTCAGATGGTGACCCGCGTCGCTCAGCAATGTTTCGCCGGTGATGTGCTGGGCACCTTCGGCGCACAGGAACACGACGGCGTCGGCGACATCGTCGGGTGTTCCGGCCCGGGCGAGTGGCGTCGATTGCTTCGTATGCTCGATGATACGCGCATAGGTCTCTTCGCCGAAGCGCTCCGAAAACCAGCGCGTGCCGATGAAGCCGGGGCACACGGCATTGACCCGAATTTCCGGCGCGAGCGAGCGGGCAAGCGATTTCGTCAGGGTGTTGAGCGCGCCTTTCGATGCTGCATAGGCGACCGACGAGCCGATGCCCGTGACAGCTGCGATCGAGGAGACATTGACGACGGCACCGTACCCTTGCGCTTTCATATGAGGCATGCAGGCGCGGATCATCTGATAAGCGCCGACAACGTTCACTTTATAGATGTTGAGGAAGTCGTCGGCCGTCAGCGCTTCGAGATCGGCATGGTCGGCGAATTTCGTCGTACCGGCGTTGTTGACGAGAATGTCGACGCGGCCCCATTTCGCGTGCGTGTCCCTGACGATGCGGCGGCAGTCGGCGTCGTTTCCGACATCGCCTTGCAGCAACAGAGCTTCGATGTCCTTGGCTTTCGCTAGCGCCGCAGTAGCCTCGGCTTCCTTCAGACTCTTCGTGTAGTTGATGACGATCTTAGCGCCACGGCCGCCGAGTTTTAGCGCGACGGCGGCGCCGAGGCCGGTCGCAGAGCCGGTAACAATCGCGACTTGGCCTTTGAGATCCATCATGGCGCTTCTCCCATTCTTGTCGGCGTTACTCTAGCGCGGCGTCACTTGCCCTGAAACTGCGGTTTGCGCTTGGCCATGAAGGCGCGGCGGCCTTCTTTGTAGTCCTCGCTTGCCATGCAGGCGGCGAAACGGCGTTCTGCTTCGGCGCGAATGCCGGGGTCGTGGCTCAGCGTTGCACGAATCCCTGCCTTTGACGCGGCGAGGGACAGCGGCGCATTCTCGCTCAACATGGTAATGTAGTTTTCGACGAGCCCTTCAAATTCGCGCGCTGGTGCAACGCGCTGAACAATGCCGCGCGCTAAAGCTTCGGCAGCCGAATAGACTTGGCCGGTGAACAGAATATCGGCGGTCGTAGCGGGACCGAGGCGTTGAACCAGCGCGGTGGTCGCTCCCTGTCCGTAACCGATGCCGAGCTTGCCAGCCGGAATGCAAAAGCGCGCGTCATCGCTTGCGAGCCTCAAATCGCAGCCGAGCGCGAGAGCGAATCCGCCGCCGAAACAGATGCCTCGAATTGCAGCAATGACCGGCTTCTCGCAGCGGTAGAGGCTTTGCACGGCGGCTTCGGTAGCACCGTCATATGCGTTGGCGGCCTGATCGCTCGCGCGATTGTGGTCAAATTCGCTAATATCGGCGCCGGCGGAGAAAGCTTGTGTGCCTTGGCCAGCCACGACCACAACGCGGACTTTGGGGTCCTGGGCAAAGCGCTCTATGATGGGGGTGATGCCGACCCACATTTCGAAGTTGAGGGCGTTGCGCCTGTCCGGCGCGTTCAGAATCAGGTAGCCAGCGGAGCCACGGATTTCGGCAATGAGCTTTGAGGTCATGGAGAGTCAGACGTCCCGGATGCCACGGCGCCGCAGAAAGAACGCGCCCGCACCGCAGGGCCAGCGCGCTCCCATCTCAGTCGTTTTGATCCGCCACGGCAAGCCCGCGATCGGCAAGGGACGTCTGCTGGGTCATCGCACCTTCCAAGACTATATCGAAGCCTACGAGCGCGCCGGGCTCGACCCGCGCGATCCCCCGCCCGGGTGGCTCGTTGAATTGATGAGGAAAGCGCGCCGGGTGTTCGCATCAGACCGGCCGCGGGCGCGCGAAAGCGCGAGGGCGCTGGCGCCGCACGCCGACGTGTTGCCGGATGCCCTGTTCATGGAGGCGCAGCTGAAGTCGCCCAAGGTGCCGCTGGTGCGCATGAACGCTCCTGCGTGGGCCGTCGTCGCGCGGCTCGCGTGGCACGTCGGGCATCACGGCGGTATCGAGGATTATCGTGACGCGAAAGCTCGGGCATCGAAGGCGGTCGAGATTTTGCGGGCAACGGCGGAGAAGGACGGCATCGCGGTGCTCGTCGCGCATGGCTATTTCAATGCGATGATCGGCCGGATGCTGTCGCGTCAGGGTTGGCGCAAGCACGGGCGCCATCGGGCCAAATTCTGGAATGCAGTCACCTACGAATTGGCCTGACTCTTCGAATCTAAAGAGACGGCGTCCATTCTTGCGCGACGTCTTCGAAGCGCGGTCTTGGACGGTCGACGAGAGGTTCGACGGGGTGGCCGAGGTAAATGAAGCCGGCGACGCGTTCGCCTGATGTCAAGCCGAGTGCTTCACGCACGATCGGATGATAGGCGGGCCATTCCGTGATCCAGTTGGCGACAAACCCCATCGCGTGCGCGCCGATACAGAGAGTTTGGCACGCCGCGCCACACGATAGAATTTGCTCCCATTCCGGAATCGGGATTGCTTCGCGCACGCGGCTGACGACCGCGATCACGACGGGTGCGCGCAGGAACCGGCGGCGCTCGATTGCGAGGCGCTCTTCGCCGGCATCGGGCTCGGACGATTTGAGCGCGCCGACCAGAACGTCGCCGAGCGCAGCGCGGGCGTCGCCTTTCAGAATCAAGAAGCGCCAGGGCGTAAGTTTGCCATGGTCGGGCACACGCGTTGCGGCCGCGACCAAAGTTCTGATCTGATCGTCGCTCGGACCCGGACCTTTCATTGCTTTGGCGGAACCGGACCTTCGGCTCAGCAGCAGATCGAGGGCGTGTGGTGCGGCAATGTTTAATGGCGGCATTTGCGACATTCTTGGAGCTTCCGAGCCTTGGCCCTTAACAAATTTCACACCAGGTTTCGTATTAACCGGCGCAGGGTTCGCTTGAAAGACTAACCCGGGAACACAATTTCATCTAAGGTGGAACAACTTCGCGGGGTCACATGGAACGGCCGTTGCCGACGATTGCCGAAAAGTTTGCGATTTGCGATCCAGTCTGGTCGCAAATGCGCGAGGAGGCATTGCGCATCTCGCGCACCGAGCCGGCGATCGCCAGCTTCGTGCATGCGACCGTGCTGAATCACGAACGGCTCGAGGACGCGCTCACTTTCCATTTGGCTCAGAAGCTCGGCAACAGTGACGTCGGCCCGATGGTCGTGCGCGAAGTCTTCCAGTCCGCGCTCGACGACGAGCCTTCGATCAGCGACGCGGTGCGGGCGGACTTGTCGGCCGTCTATGAGCGCGATCCGGCCGTCAACACCTACGTCGAGCCGTTCTTGTTTTTCAAGGGCTTCCTCGCGCTGCAGGCTTATCGCATCACGCACTGGCTGTGGGCGAAGGACCGCACGACGTTTGCGCTGCATTTCCAAAGCCGCATCTCGGAAGTGTTCGGCGTCGACATCCACCCGGCCGCGCAAATCGGGCGCGGCATCATGATGGATCACGGCACGGGCATTGTGATCGGCGAAACGGCGGTCGTCGAAGACGACGTCTCGATGCTGCACGGCGTGACGCTCGGCGGCACCGGCAAAGAGCAGGGCGATAGGCATCCCAAGATCCGTCGCGGGGTCATGCTGGGCTCGGGTGCGAAGGTGCTCGGCAATATCGAGGTCGGCGCGTATAGCCGTGTCGGCGCGGGTTCCGTGGTCTTGGCGCCGGTGCCGGAGCGTTGCACCGTCGCGGGCGTACCGGCGCGCGTGGTGGGTTGTGCCGGTTGTCCGCAGCCGGCACACGAGATGGACCAGCTCATCCAAGACGCGGACAACGACTACCAAATCTGAGTTTGCGGCCGGCAAAAGCAAAGAAGGCCGCCCCGAGGGGCGACCTTCCGTGAGACTGGCTGTCGAACAGCCGAGATTTAGATCTCAGACCGTTATGCCGACACCAGAGGTTGCTCCAGAGTCTGCAAGACGTGCCCGTGAACCTTCGACAGCACCATGATCTCACTCGACATAGGATCACCTCCTTTCTGAAGTTGACGACGCACTATATTTGCATGTGCCGCGCGCAAAGTTCAAGGCAAGCGATCGCGCAGCGCGTACCACATCATTCCCAAGGTTAAGAGCGGGCGGCGAAGCATTGCGCCGCCTGCGATTGCGGGCACGGCGAGGCTTTCGTAGACGGCGAATTTCTCTGCCTCGCCGGCGATGGCATCGGCAATTAATTTGCCCATCTGTGTGGCTATAGCGACACCTTGGCCGGAGTAACCTTGCGCGAAATAGATGTTCGAGCCGAGCTGGCCAACATGGGGCAGGCGCGGCAACGTGATGGCCAGAGTGCCGTCCCAAGCGTAGTCGATGCCGATGCCACTAAGCTGCGGGAACGTACGCTCCAGATAAGGCCTGACGAATTCGCCGATGTCGCGCGGGCCGGCGCCGTAGGTTTCGCCGCCGCCGAAAATCAATCGGCCATCCGAAGATAGCCGATAGTAGTCGAGAACGAATTTCGTGTCCGCGACCGCGGCGCGCGACGGGATCAGAGCGCTCGCGCGCGCTTCGCCGAGCGGCTCGGTGGCGACGATATAGTTGCGGATTGGCAGGATTCGGTTTTCGATATCAGGCACTAAGCGCTCGACATAACCGTTGCAGGCGACGACCGCGAACTCGCATTCGATGCTGCCGCCGCTCGTGCTCAGGCGTATTTTCTTGCCGCGATCGATGCCGATGACACGCGTATTCTCGAAGATTTTCGCGCGCGCGGTTTCGGCTGCTCTTGCGAGGCCAAGAGCATAGTTCAGCGGGTGAAGGTGAAAGGCGTCGGTATCGAAATAGCCGCCGAAATAGCGCTCGCTGGCGACCAGCGAGGGCATTTCTTCGCGCGGCACGTAGCGGCCGTGGCCATAGCCATAGCGGGTGGCGAGATGATCGGTGTATGCTGAGAGATGTCGGGCGTGGCTTGGTTTTGCCGCGGCGGCGATGTGGCCAGACGTGACGTCGCAAGAGATCGCATGCTCGGCGATCAGAGCGCGGACAAGGTATTTCGCTTCCTGAGCGAGATCCCACAACGCGCGGGCGCGCCCATCGCCGTAGTTTTTCTCAAGCGTGTCTTGATCGACGCGCTGACCGGTGATCACCTGTCCACCGTTGCGCCCGGAGGCGCCGGCGCCCACGCGCCCGCGTTCGAGAACGGCGACGCGAAGGCCGCGAGCGCGTAGGTGCAGTGCGGCCGACAAACCGGTGTAGCCGGCACCGATCACGCCAACATCGAAACGTTGGTCGCCTTTCAGCGGGGCGCGTTCGCGTTCGCGACGCACCGTCGCCTCATAGTATGAATCTTCGAACCGCGCCGGCATCGATTCCCATCAGACCTTGTCGGTTGAAAATCGCAAGAGGGTCGTGCTCCTCTTGTCAAATGCTCACCAACTGTGCCTAGTCATGGGTCCATGATGGAAAAAGCTGGCGCCGTTCTCGATTCACACGCCGCGCACTGGGCCTCGATCTATCCCGATGCGCCGGATGCGATTCGCGCGCGCATCAAATCCATTGCTGCGAAGTCTTCGATCATCGCGCAAGTCGAGCTTGCTGAAGCACGCGCAATGCCGAACGGGCACACCGCCGATATGCTGACCGCAATGGCGGAAGCGGACGGCGACGTGCGCCACATGGTCTTGCTGCTGACTGAATCGGAATCGTCATCGGGGTGTGTCTTGTCCGCGTTTCCATTCGCCGCCGGCGCCATTGCGCATGCGGTTACGATCGAAGCGCTGGAGTGCGACGGCAGCGGCACCGAAGGTTTGGTGCGCGGCCGTACTGAAGATGGTGCCGAGCTTTCGTTCTTCGACGCGTTGTTCTTCAAGAACGGCGGCGAATACGAAGTCGGTGAGAGCTATCAATTCGCTCTCTCAGCGTTTGCCTATTCACTACGTCCGCAAGGATTGAAGCTGGTGCATGGCGGCGATCAAGCAGCGTCCCATCCGCTTGACATGCTACGTCCGGCGCGTAGCGGTGGGCCGGATGACTACGACTATCGCGCGACAGTGCAACATGCCTATCCCATGCGCTTTTGCGGCGGCACGTTGTATCGCATGCGGGTCACGGTCGCTCGCAACGGCCAAAACATGGTCGACGTGGCCCTTTATGCCGCAGAACACGTTCTTCCCCAGGGATATCGGCCGAAACCCGGTGACGAGATTACGGGGCGCTTGTGGCTGCAGGGCTATTTGGTGGAAGATTAGGGCCTTCAACAGCCGAAGGGCCCATTTCAGTGGACAAAATTGAACTCTTGCGCGTCGAAAAATATCTGCGCTCGCTCTTTCGGCTAGACACGATCCGCATCGAGGCTCGGCCGACGAAAAAAGACTCCGCCGAAGTCATGGTCGGAGACGAGTTCGTCGGGGTCATCTTCAAGGATACCGAAGATGGCGAAACGACGTATCATTTCGAAATGGCAATTCTGGAAATGGACCTGCCGCCGGCGTCGGCGGTTATGAAAAAATAGCCGGCGGTCTATTTCGGCGCCTTGCTGCGAAATTCGGCAACGAGCTTCGTAATTCCTGAATCAATTGTCTGCCATTCGGCAAGATGGGCGCGTTTGAAGCGGTAAGTCAGGCCAATGCCGTCGGGCGTGCGCATCTGACGAATGCAGCTCGCACCGAATGTGGGGTCGCCGGTCTTGTCGCATCGCAAGACTAGAAGCGCCTTCGTTTTCGCGTCTAGAAGCGCCGTGAAAATCTGTGTGTCGTCGTAGCCAAGGCCTTGCGGAAAATCGAATTGCGTCAAGGCATATGGGCCGGGCACACCATCGGGGTTCGTCGTTTGCGGCCGCAACGCGCGCTCGAAACGCTGATCTTCGGTCAATGTCTGACGGTCGGGCTTAAGGACGAAGTGGACGACGCGCGCATCTGGGGCGTTGCTTGCGAACGCCGACTGGTCGGTCAGTGTCCAGGGATGCAAATCGGGAAGGAGTACGTGCAGGTCGACCTCGTCTTGGTCGCCGCCCCCCCGCGCCGCCCGCGATTCGGTGTAGTGCGCGGGAATACGATAGGCGATGCCATCGACCTTCAGGTCGACCGGTTCTGCCGACGCGGTCGGCGAGGGCGTCGTGCCGGCCAAATCTTGGACGGTGGGACCCGTCAGATAAAAGAAGATGCCTATGCCGATCGCCGCGGTGATCAGAATCAGAATGGCCGGCATGGTCCAGCTCGAGTGACGATGGACGTCACTGCCTAGGGCCGCATCGGCGTCGCGTTGGTCGATCTTCATCGGTGTAAATTGTCGGAATGGCGGACCATCCCGCCCGCCGCGCTTGGTCTTAACCTGCCTTGCGCTGCGCTGCGTCGCAATAGGGTGTGGCCCTTGATCGCATCAAAGCGACCCACGCCGACGCAATTTTCTGTTCCTGATTGAGACAGTGGACCAAGAGTGACGATGGGGCAGGCCAGAATTCCGCCGTTCCTGCCTGGCCTCTCCATTGCGTTCGAGCAACTGCTCGTACTCTCGAACCCAAGCGACCGACCGATGAACGATCCACTCCTCTGGTTTGCCTTCGCCATCGCCATCGGTTTCACCATCTCGGCAATCGTGTCGCACTCCTTCGCAGCGGTGACCAAGACAGAGACACCGTTTAGAATGGACGTTACCTCCGACGTGCAGCGTGTTGCGATGGTTGGTCTCCTGCTTTTGGCAGGCCCGCATATCCTGTTTCGAGCGGCCAACAAATCGCGAATCATCGGTGACTGGCCGGCAGTCTATGTCTGGGCGAGCTATGGTTTGGGTGCGATGTGGAGCTTTGTCCTAGGGTTCGCATTGCTGAGCGTCTTCGCAATCTGAGGCGACAATTAGTAAATTGGTGACGCTGGCGTCACTTATGTCTTGAAACAAGCGTTTGAAATCGCTATCTCGGTCTCGCAGTGCAGCATATTGCATCGCAAAAACGAGAGACCGCCATGCTATCCGCGCTCTGGAACCTGACTTTAGCTGCTGCCGCGGTTGCCGTTGCGGCCGTCTTCCAACTTGGCTTAATCGCGCCAGGGGACGCATTCTTCTTAGCTGTCGCCATCGTTCTTGTGTTCACCGGACAACAGCTGATTGCGCGCGAAGACATGGGTCTTGCCGCCGCCGCCCATTCGCTGGTGACGCAGCCGGAAAGTTATCGCAGCCGCTTGGGCTACCTTTCCTATGTCGCGTGCTTGGCGCTTGGCACGCTCGTCGCGGTGCAAGTGGCCGCGCTTGCCGTCTAGGCGAGAGAAATCCAGTGCGGCAAAAAGGGGCCAACGTTGGCCCCTTTTCTTTCGCTTTTCAGAGAACAGTGAGCATTGCGGCGACCAGCGGGTGTCGCACAATGTCGCGATCATCGAGTCTAATCACCGCGATGTCATCAAGTGTCGACAAGCGATCGGCGACCTGAGCTAAGCCCGAAAGGCCCGGCAGCAGGTCGGTCTGATCGGGGTCGCCCGTCATCACCATTGTCGAGTGCCAACCCAAGCGCGTGAGCAGCATCTTCAATTGGCCATACGTGCAATTCTGCGCTTCATCGATGACGATAAAAGCGTTGTTCAGGGTGCGCCCACGCATGTAGGCGACGGGTGCGATTTCGATCGTTCCTTCGGCAAGCAATGTCTTTAGCCGCTTGTTGCCCAAGCGGTCGGAGAGCGCGTCGTAGAGCGGGCGTAGATACGGCGCGAGCTTGTCTTCGAGTGCCCCCGGCAGATAACCGAGGCTCTCGCCCGCTTCGACAGCGGGACGCGAGAGCATGATGCGGCCAACCTTGCCGTCGTCGAGCGCCTCGACCGCCTTGGCGATGGCAAGGTAGGTTTTGCCAGTGCCGGCGGGGCCAGCGGCCACAACCAAATTACGTTTGTCGATCGCCTCAAGGAGTTTGCGCTGGTTGTCGGAGCACGGCCTGACGTGGCGGGTATAGCTGCGTTCGCGATCGTCGCGGTCGTGCGGGGACCAGCCGCTGCCGCCGGAAAATAAGGCACGGACTTTAGCCGGCGGTTCCTGAATGTCCTCCCTCAAGCGGCGGCGTGCGGACCTTTTTCCCATTGCCTCTTCCCCTCGCTAAGGCGGACGGAGCGATCCCGTGGCGGGCGACCGGCCGCGTACTGAACACTGGCATGTGGGCAAATGCGTCTTGGGCCGGCGTAGCTTGTGCATCCGGTCTTGCGCGTTCCTTCGCGCAATCCCTCTGACGTCCCGTTTCCCCGCGACCATCAGGCACTGACGCAGCAACTCCTTCGAATCACTCAAGTGAACTCAAGGTACGCTCAACCCGAGTCGCTGTGTGTGTGAGTAACGTGACAATCCCCGACCGTGGCGGGGTTGCATCAAATCGTTAAGGCGCGGCCGGACGCGATACGCGGCCAATGCTGAACAGGAAGGGCACGAGCGCGGTCGCGTAGAAACCGATGATTGCCGACAGGATCCATGAGGCGGCCATCTTGGTAAGGCCGGCGCCCAGCAGCAATTGCTCCAGAGGTTTGTAGCCCAAGACCAACACCGCCGCTGCGGCAACGCTCGCGACGATGGCAACAATCCAATTCTGCGGCTTGCCGAAGCGGATCCAGTTGCGCTCGACGATGACGCCCGACCACCAGCCGAACAAAAATCCAAAGAGCGCGAACGACACGCCGGGACCGCTGGAACCCGGCCAGGCGAACCAAACCACAGGCTGGATCGCCAGTATCACAGCAAGCTGCAGCAACGGATTGGCATCGTGCCAAAACCTGAATTCGTCGGAGACGAGCGTGCGATAGGCAACGACAGTCGCGAGACCTATGAGCACGCCGGCCAAGACGTCCTCGATATCATGCACGCCGAGATAGAGCCTGCTCAAACAAACGCCGACAGCAATCGCGATCGCGACCGGCCAGGCCCACCAGCGTTTGATCTCATAGGCGATCCACAGCCACATCGCGGTCGCAACCTGCGCGTGGCCTGAGGGTAGTCCATAGGAATCGCCGACACGCGGGTCGAGCGCGAATTGGAACGGCGGTCGCGGATCGTGGAAGAGATCCTTCAAGAACGCGTTCAAGACGCCGGTGATGATGATCAGCACAGCAAGCCGCGTGAACATATGCTTGTTCCACAGCCAGTAACCGATCGGCAGAGCAATCAGAAAGAACGTCGAATAGCCGAGCCAGGTGAGGGCATTGAAGAAGACGGTGAGTTCCGGCGTGCGCAACGGCGGCACCCAAGAGATGTCGTGCAAGAAGGTTTCCATGTGCGCCTATAGCACGGAATTTGTCCGTGTACTGCGTATCCAGAAAAAATGCCGGAGCGATGGCTCCGGCATCATCGCAACGGCTTAGCGTTTGGTGGTGTCAGCTTTCGCGTCTCGGGCGGCGGCGGAAGAGCGAGACGATGGCTGCAGCAAGGTGGTGCACGCCGGGCGCGATCGAGTGACCGCAGTGATCGCATTTGGCGTGGGCCTTCTCAGTCTCGTGGCCGCAGTGCGGGCATTTGATCGTGTCGTGATGGTCGTCGTGCTTGCTCATTTCAGACTGTCCCTTGGTACGTTGCACCGCGGTGACGAGACCACACGTGATTTCTTGAGTCAAAGAGGCACGTGAGTTTCCCCAGTCTTTTCGAAAGGCGATTCGCGCGACACGCGAAACGGACAGCGGCAATTTTCCCGGACGGAAGTCCAGCGGACTTCCGGTCCAATTTCGGTCGCGGGATAGCGCAAGGTGTGCGGCCCTTGCCGCTTTCAAGACTTGAGCGCCGTTGCGACTCGCGAGCGCCCATGCTTGTTTGCGCCAGGCGCAAACAACGAGGCCGCCGGGCAATGTCCGTCATCAAAAGCGTCATTTCGACTCGCGACGAGCGATTCAAGACGAACGCCGCGGCGATGGCGCGCCTGCGCGCGGAGCTGAGTGAGCGATTGGCTACATCGGCGCAGGGCGGGGACGAACGCTCGCGCCAACGCCACGTCGAGCGCGGCAAATTGTTGCCGCGGGAGCGGGTCAATCGATTGGTCGATCCGGGCGCGCCGTTCCTGGAGTTGTCGCCACTTGCTGCCTTCGGCATGTACGACGACGACATCCACGGCGCTTCGATCATCACCGGCATCGGGCGCGTCGAGGGCCAGGAATGCGTCATCGTCTGCAACGACGCGACGATCAAGGGCGGCACCTATTATCCGATCACCGTCAAGAAGCATCTGCGCGCGCAGGAAGTTGCGCGAGAGAACCGCCTGCCGTGCATCTATCTCGTCGACTCGGGCGGCGCCAATTTGCCGAACCAGGCCGAGATATTTCCCGATCGCGAGCATTTCGGCCGCATCTTCTTCAATCAAGCGACGATGTCGGCGATGGGCATTCCGCAGATCGCCGTCGTCATGGGCTCGTGCACGGCGGGCGGCGCCTATGTGCCGGCGATGTCGGACGAGTCGATCATCGTGCGCAACCAGGGCACGATCTTCCTCGGTGGGCCGCCGCTGGTGAAGGCGGCGACGGGCGAGATTGTCACCGCCGAAGATCTGGGTGGCGCCGAGGTACATTCGCGCAAGAGCGGGGTCACCGATCATTACGCCAACAACGACGATCATGCGCTCGCCATCGCCAGGCGGATCGTGACGACGCTGAACCGGCAGAAGCGTCCGGACGTGGTTCTGCGCGACGCGGTCGAGCCGCTTTACGACATTGCCGAACTCGACGGCATCGTGCCGGAGACGCTGGCGACGCAATACGACGTGCACGAAGTGATCGCGCGCCTCGTCGACGGTTCGGTGTTCGACGAATTTAAAAAGCTTTACGGCACGACCCTCGTCACAGGCTTTGCGCATATCTGGGGTATGCCGGTCGGCATTCTGGCCAACAATGGCATCTTGTTCTCGGAGTCGGCACTGAAGGCCGCGCACTTCATAGAGCTGTGTTGTCAGCGCGGCGTGCCGCTGCTCTTCCTCCAGAACATCGCTGGTTTCATGGTTGGCGCGAAATACGAGGCCGGCGGCATCGCCAAGGACGGCGCCAAGATGGTGACGGCCGTTGCCTGCGCCCAGGTGCCGAAGATCACGCTGATCATCGGCGGCTCCTACGGTGCGGGCAACTACGGCATGTGTGGGCGAGCCTATTCACCGCGCTTCATGTTCTCGTGGCCAAACGCGCGCATCTCGGTGATGGGCGGCGAGCAGGCATCGAGCGTGCTTGCGACGGTCAAGCGCGACGGCATGGAAGCGCGCGGCGAAAAATGGTTGAAGGCCGAGGAAGACGCATTCAGGGCGCCGATCCGCGCGCGCTATGAGGAAGAGGGCAACCCCTATTTCGCCACCGCGCGCCTCTGGGACGACGGTATCATCGCGCCCACCGACACACGGCGCGTGCTGGCGCTGGCGCTCTCGGCGACGCTCAATGCGCCGATCCCGAAGACGAATTTTGGCGTGTTCAGGATGTGAGCGATGCGGTTCTAGATTTCCACCTTCGTGCCCACTTCAATGACGCGGTCGGCGGGGATGTTGAAGAAGTCGGGGGCGCTTTGGGCGAGGCGCATCATCATGATGAAGAGATTCTCGCGCCAGATCATCATGCGCGGATGGACTGACGGCACCAACGTTTCGCGGCCCAAGAAATACGAGGTGAGCATGGGCTCCATGGGAAGGCCTTGCGCTCCGGCGTTGGCGAGCGCTTCGGGGACGTTTACGCGTTCGACAAAACCGTAGCGCAAGATCACCCGCCAAAAACGCTTGCTCAGCGGTATGACCTCGATGCGCTCTTCGTCGGGTACGCGCGGTGTCTCTTCGACCGTCACGGTCAAGAACACGACGTGTTCGTGCAGAACCTGATTGTGTTTCAGATTGTGCAGCAGCGCATGCGGCACGCCGTCGGTCGCCGCCGTCATGTAGACGGCCGTGCCTTTGACGCGATGGACGGACGAGGCGCTGATATTCTTGATGAAGGCGTCGAGCGGCATGGCGCTTTCGCGTCGAATGGCGAGAATGATTTCGCGCCCCTGACGCCAGGTCATGATCAGCAACGCGACGGCGAAGCCGACTGTCAGCGGCAGCCAACCACCTTGCGCGAACTTCAAGAGGTTGGCGCACAGGAAGGTGATGTCGACAATGAGAAAGCCGCCGGTCACCAACAACGTCTGCCACATCGGCCATTTCCAAACGTCGCGCGTTACGAAGAAGGACAGCATCGTCGTCGCGACCATCGTGCCGGTCACAGCGATCCCGTAGGCGTTGGCGAGCGCCGACGATGAGCGAAAGCCAACGACCACCAGAGCAACGGCGACAAGCAGAATCCAATTCACCGCCGGCATGTAGATCTGACCGCGCGCGCTTGCCGACGTATGGGTCACCTGCATGCGCGGCACGAGGCCGAGCTGAATGGCCTGGCGGGTGAGCGAAAAGGCGCCCGAAATCACCGCTTGCGAAGCAATGACCGTGGCGAGCGTCGCCAGCACGATCAATGGCACCAAGAGCGCGCCCGGCACCATGCGATAGAACGGATTCTCCGCTGCCTCGGGATGTCCGAGAACGAGCGCGCCTTGCCCGAAATAGTTGATGATGAGTGCCGGAAAAACGAAGGCAAACCAAGCGATCCGAATCGGTAGCCGTCCGAAATGCCCCATGTCGGCATAGACGGCCTCTGCTCCGGTGACGGCGAGGAACACGCTGCCCAAGGTCAAGAAACCGATATGCGGACTGGCAAGAGCGAATGTCAGGCCATAGGCAGGATTGGCCGCTAACAACACCACCGGGTTCTGGACGATCTGAACGGCGCCGGCGATCGCGATCACCAAGAAATAGACCGCCATTACCGGGCCGGACAGCAAACCGATGGTCTCTGTGCCGCGCGCCTGAATCGCGAAGAGCAGGACGAGAATAATCAGCGCCGCCGGCACGACCACTGTATCAAGCGAGGGCGCAAACACCTCGAGACCTTCGACAGCCGAAAGCACGGAGATTGCCGGCGTGATTATGGAATCGCCGTAGAACAACGCGGCCCCTACCATCGCCAATCCCAGGATGATGTTTCGCCGCCGTGCGTCATGGGGCTTTGCCTGGGCGCCCATCGCCATCAACGCGAGGATACCGCCTTCGCCCTTGTTCTCCGCGCTCATGATGAAGAGGACGTATTTGATCGAGACGATGATGGTGACGGCCCAAAAGACGAGCGACAGAACGCCGTAGACCGCGCCCGTCATGTCGCCGGCGGGGGCCGCCGCATGGAGCGACTCCCGAATGGCGTAAAGCGGACTCGTGCCGATATCTCCGAACACCACACCGAGCGCACCGAGTGCGAGCGCGGGCGTCGAACTGCGCGCCACGTGGCTCGTATTCATCTTCAACATGTGCACTCCGTTGGATCGATGTAGACGGTCAATTGGTCGCCGAGACCGCAATCTTGTAATGTATCGGCGCCGCGCATCCGTTTTGGGTGTCTTGCGATGCGCATTCGACGTCGAGTGCCGTTGTGCCCGAGAGTGTTCTGGCCGGTCTGATCGCGCACACTTTGGTGCAAGCTTCCCCGGCCGCCTTGATCAACGCGCCGACGGCGTCATAGCGCGCAGACGGAAGTTCCATTCGGACGAGCTGTTCCTCGGTCGCGCTGTTCAGCGGCCCATAGTTGGCGATGATGACAACGATCGCGAAGACGCTGACGATGGCTGCAACCCCAATACCCCAAGCGAGTGGCGGACCGATTCCTTGACGGCCTGCATTGGTGAACCAGCGCTTCAAGTGATCGCTCAAGTCAAGCGGCTGCCTTCGTCGTCGCGCTTTCGCGCACTGTCGCCAGATCGTAGCGGGGTCTGGTGTAAGGCGTCCGTTGGGAATTCGGCGGCGGCGAGTAAGGAATGTGTAAAGTCTGGCCGCGTGTGAGGTTCTAAACGTCTTTCAGGAAGGCGATCATCGCGGGAAACGCCTCGCGGTCTTGCAGCATGAACAGGTGCCCGCCCTCAAAGAAGCGCAACACCGAACCTGGAATGCGTGACGCCATCGTCTCCTGCGTCTCGGGCGTCGCGATGCCGTCGAATTTGCCGGCGCAGATCAATGTCGGACAGGCGATACGGTTCAGGCGGTCCCAGGTGCTGTGATGAGAGCGCGCTTCGATCTGGCGGCGCGCGCCCATTGCGTGGCCGGGTTCGTCGGCGAACGGGTCAGCTGAGGCCATAGTCAGCTGCTGCGCATACTGCTCCGGGTGCGCCTTTGCCCACGCCGCGTCGTGACGGCGGTCGGAGATGGGGATCATGTGGCGGGCCCGCTCATCGCGCGACATATGCTCTATTTCGTTGAGCGGATAAGAAGCGCCGCCCGCGCCGCCGGGCGAGGTGCAGGCGAGCACCAGACGCGTCACCATCTTCCCATGTCGGATCGCCAATTCCTGCGCTACCATCCCGCCGAACGAAACGCCAACGACCAATGCCTTCGTCCAGCCGATGTTGCTCAAGAGGCGAGCCGCATCGTTGGCGTAGTCGGCCATTGTGTATGTGCGGTCGGGCCTTGCGCTGCGGCCGAGGCCGCGTTGATCAAAGGCGAGCGTATCGAAATGCTTGGGGAGCGGGCCGTCGAAAACGTTCGGGCTGTTGCGCAAATCGCCACCGGTGCCGGAGATGAAGAGGAGTGGCGGCCCCTCACCGTTGCGCTCGTAGTAGAGGTCAAGGTCGCCAGCACGAAGGATGGGCATTGGCTTGTTCCTCGGATCGAGTGTCGCGGACTACTTTGGATCTTTTCACAAGACGGCGGCATCGGCGCAACATCGCCCTTTTCCCGGCCCCTTGGGCCTCATTGGCGGCGCTGCCGAGTTCCCCTTGATCGCGAGCAGTTGGGCCGGCGTTTGGCACGAAGTCTCTTCGCGTCTGCAGCGTGAGTCCGTCAACGACTTGGGCTAGGCTTGCTCCACGTACCGCGGGGGCGGTCGACCAAAATAAGGAATGAGATCATGTGGGCAACCGTGCAACCTTGGATCGATTGGATTTGGGAGTATTTTCGTACCGGCTTTCACGACGTGAACCAGGTCTTGGGTTTGCTGATTGCGATCGCTGCCGCGTATCTCCTGAGCAGATACAGCCGCATCTTCGTCATCGCGCTCGGCGCGCTCGTCTTCTATGTGATCGCCGAGGTGATGATTCCGGTGGTGGCGAATCACGCGCAATTTCAACTGCCGAATATGGTCGAACAGGGATACTGGCAGCGTCTGGCGGCGATCTACGCCGGCTTTTTGCTGATCATCACGGTGTTCTACGTCGTGAAGCGGATGCTGCTGCGTAGCGGGCACTAGATCGAGCCTAAGGCTGCGTCCTTGCACAGGATTGTTCACAGCCTGCCCCTCGCCGTGCATGCGGCGAGAGGCTAGGGTGCTGGCTCGTCCGCGCTCGGCGCGCGGCCAGCTGATGAGGGCACCCATGGCCGACGAAGGCGAAGAACTCGTCCTGCTGAACACGACGCGCGACGGTGTTGCCGTCATCACGTTGAACCGGCCACGCGTGCACAATGCGTTCAACCCGGACGTGATCGAGCGACTCTCGGCCATCTGCGAAGACTTGCGGCATGACGCCGACCGCATCCGAGCGGTTCTCATCGAGGGTGCAGGTCCGAGCTTTTCGGCGGGCGCCGATCTCGCCTGGATGCGCGCTGCCTCCGATTACACAACCCACGACAATCGCGAGGACGCCGGCGGCATGGCTGAGATGCTGCGCCGCTTGAGTACGCTGCCACAGGTGACCATTGCCTTGGTTCACGGCGCGGCGATGGCGGGAGGATGCGGGATCGTTGCGGCTTGCGACATCGCGGTGGCGACGAGGACAGCGAGCTTTGCGCTTTCCGAAGTGAGACTCGGCATCATTCCAGCGGTCATTTCGCCCTATGTGATCGGCGCGATCGGGCAGCGTGCGGCGCATCGCTATTTCCTGACTGCGGAACGCTTCGATGCGGCCCAGGCTCATGCCATAGGGCTCGTCCACATCGTGGTTGAGGATCAGCCGGCGCTGGCCCAGGAATCGGAACGCTTGGTGCAGCAGATCTTCACCTGCGCGCCGGGCGCTGTCGCGGCGGCGAAGCAGCTGATCGCCGCAGTTGCTGGCAGGCCGGTCGATTCGCATTTGATTGCGGACACGGCACGGCGCATCGCCGAGCGCCGCGCGAGCGACGAAGCGAAAGAGGGGCTCGCTGCGTTCCTCGAAAAGCGCAAGCCGAAGTGGGCGAGTTGACGGTGCATTCGGTTCTGCAACCTTGATGTTTTCGACACTGCTGATAGCTAATCGAGGCGAGATCGCGTGCCGCATCATGCGCACGGCGCATCGGATGGGTCTGCGGACTGTCGCCGTCTACTCAGACGCCGATGCAACCGCCCCGCATGTGGCGATGGCCGATCAAGCAGTGCGCATCGGCCCAGCCGCCCCGCGCGAAAGCTACCTCAACATCGACACTGTCATCGCAGCGGCAAAATCAGCCGGCGCCGATGCGGTTCATCCGGGTTACGGTTTTTTGTCGGAGAACGCTGCCTTCGCTGAGGCGTGCACCAAAGCCGGGCTGACATTCGTCGGGCCGCCGCCGAGCGCAATCCGTGCGATGGGCTTGAAAGACGCGGCGAAGGCCTTGATGTCGAAGGCCAAGGTGCCCGTCGTGCCGGGCTATCACGGCGACAACCAAGCGCCGAACCATCTTGAGGCGGAAGCCGTGCGCATCGGCTATCCAGTGCTCATCAAGGCGGTGGCCGGCGGCGGCGGCAAAGGCATGCGCCGTGTCGATCGCGCGAGTGATTTTTCCGCCTCGCTCGAAGGCGCGAAACGCGAGGCGCTGTCGGCGTTCGGCGACGCGCGCGTGCTCGTCGAAAAATATGTCGAGCGTCCGCGCCACATCGAAATTCAGATCTTTGCCGACGCCCACGGCAATGCCGTCTACCTCTTCGAGCGCGACTGCTCGCTGCAACGGCGCCATCAAAAGGTGATCGAAGAGGCGCCGGCGCCCGGCATGCCGACCGAGATGCGCCGCGCGATGGGTGAAGCGGCGGTCGCGTGCGCCAAAGCGATCGGCTACGAGGGCGCGGGGACGGTCGAATTCATCGTCGACACTTCGCGCGGCCTCAAAGCCGACAACTTCTATTTCATGGAGATGAACACGCGTCTGCAGGTCGAACACCCGGTAACCGAGATGATCACGGGGCTTGATCTCGTCGAATGGCAATTGCGCGTGGCAGCCGGTGAGAAACTGCCTCTCGGGCAAGATCAACTCAAGATCAACGGACACGCGGTTGAAGTGCGCCTCTATGCCGAAGATCCGGCGACCGGCTTCCTGCCGTCGAGTGGCCGGTTGGCGCGCCTTAAATTGCCGGAAACGTCGGCGCATATCCGGGTCGATGCCGGCGTCGTGGAAGGCGGCGAGGTGTCGACGTTCTACGATCCGATGATCGCGAAGGTGATCGGATGGGATCAGACGAGAGAGGGCGCGCTCGCTCAGCTTGCGGACTCGCTTGAGACTGCGGAAGTCGCAGGCGTGCGTTGCAACTTGGCGTTCCTGATTGCGACGTTGAGGCATCGATCGTTCATCTCCGGTGAAATCGATACCAGTTTCATCGAGCGGCACAGGGACGAACTCATTCCGGCCGCAGGTATCCCCGACGATGGACTGATGCTGGCGGCGTTGTTCGTGCTGAACGAGCGGCGGGTGCGGGCACGGTCCGGATCGCCGTGGGACGTGCTCGACGGCTGGCGTGTCGGAGGGGCGCAGAAGGAGAGTCTGCGCTTCGACCATTCCGGCGGCGCCCTTTCCGTCGGCGTGACCTATCAGCGGGATGGCTTCCGCCTGTCGGTCGGGCCTCAGACTCACGGCGCGGATGTCGCGGCCAACGCGGACGGTTCGCTCGTCGCCGTGATCGACGGCCGGCAGGTGCATGGCCGCGTGCTCAGACTTGGCGACGACCTCGTCGTCCTGCTGCGCGGTAGCGCCTTCACACTGACACCGTTCGATCCTCTAGAAGCAGCAGAGCATAGCGATTCAGGAACGCACGATCTTGTTGCGCCGATGCCGGGGAAGATCATTCAGGTCATGGTCAAGCCCGGCGACGCAGTGAAGCGCGGGCAAGCGATTGCAATCCTCGAGGCGATGAAGATGGAGCACACGTTGAGCGCGCCCAGCGACGCGGTGATCGACAAGTTGCCGTGGGCCGCCGGCGACCAGGTCAGCGAAGGCACGGTTATCGCGAGCTTTGCGGCGCCATGATGGGGATGGAATGACACTGAACTTGATCAAGCTCTGCGTCGGTTGCGATTCGATCGATCATCTCGCGCGTTGGCAGAAGGAGCGGGTGCAGGCGCTGAAGAAGCGCGGCGCGAAACTTGAGCTTACGCATACAACGCGCATGGTGCCCAAGCGTGTCGACGAACTGCTCGACGGCGGCTCGCTCTACTGGGTAATCAAGGGCATCGTTTCGGTGCGCCAGCGCTTTATCGACATTCGGCCGTTTCGCGACAAAGAGGGGGTCGCGCGCTGCCATTTGGTTTACGCGCCGGGACTCGTTGTCGTTACGCCGCGGCCCAAACGGGCCTTCCAAGGCTGGCGCTATCTGACCGCCAAGGACGCGCCACCGGATATGGGCAAGTTCGACAAGAAAATGCCTGGAAAGCTGCAGCGAGAGCTTGCGGAGCTCGGGTTGTTGTAGCGGGCTCTTGGCTTGCTCTCGCGCTCTTGCAATTCCGGCGGAGACGGGAATGACAACGGGGATTTCGACAAGCGGCGGCAATCGCGTGCGTCTAAACCGCCATATTGTCGATCAGGCGTGTCTTTGCGATCCGAACGGCGGCGAGGATACGCTTGGGCAACGCCCGATCCGTTACCGGACGCAGTGTCGTGGCGTCGCGGATTTCCAGATAGTCGATGGAATCGAAGCCTGCTTTCGAGAGTTCCGCTCGGCCTTTTGAAAGCGCGTCACCGATGTCGGCACCACGCGCGACCGCGACGGCGGTGTCGCGCATGATGACGTTGAGCGACCCGGCGACCTTGCGCGCGCGCGTGTCGAGGTAAGCGTTGCGCGAAGACAGCGCCAACCCGTCGGCCTCGCGCAGCGTCGGGCCGGGCACGATATCGATGGTCAAGTCCAGGTCGCGCACCACCTGCCTGATCACCTGCAGCTGCTGATAATCCTTCTCGCCGAAAATAGCGAAGTCCGGCCCGACTTGCGCGAAGAGCTTTGTCACAACGGTCGCGACGCCGGCGAAGAAGTGCGGACGGAAGTCGGTCTCGAGGCCTTCTGCCGCGCCCTTGGGTGCGACGGTGGTGGCAAAACCATCGGGATACATTTCGCCTGCCGTCGGGGCGTAGACCAATTTGGTCGCCCCACTGGCGGCTAGCATTGCAACATCGTTCGCTTCGTTGCGGGGATAGGTGGCGAGGTCTTCGTGGGGTGCGAACTGCGCCGGGTTCACGAAGATCGAGACGACGACGAACGGCGCCCGTTCGGCGGCGATCCGGCAGAGCGATAAATGACCCTCGTGGAGCGCGCCCATCGTGGCCACGAGTGCGAGGCGTTCGCCGGGGCGACGCATCGCGGCCAAAGCAGCGCCTAGGCTGGCGACACTGCGGACAATCGGCAAGCTTTGGCGGTCAGAAGGCATCCAACTCTCAAGTATGGCGCGCTGCAACATAGCGCGTTTCGTGGCCTTGCGGCGAGCGGGGTGGCACATCATTCTCCCGCGATATGGCTGGTTCGCCCGCGCGCGCCCGAATGGCGCAACTCTATCTGGCCGACGAGACCGAGGTCATCAACGGGCTTGTCGATTTGGCGCGATTGACGACGCTGGAGCGGGCGCGAACGGAATCGGTGGCGCGCGACCTTGTGCAAAAGGTGAGGGCGGGACGCCGGCGCGGCGGGCTCGACGCCTTCCTTCATCAATACGCGCTGACGACGGAAGAAGGCGTGGTGCTGATGTGCCTCGCCGAAGCGCTGCTGCGTGTGCCGGACGCGGAGACGGCGGACAAGCTCATCAAGGATAAGGTGGGCCAAGCACATTGGGAAAGGCACCTCGGCCAATCGCCCTCGCTCTTCGTCAACGCCTCGACATGGGGGCTGATGCTGACGGGGCGCGTGGTGCGGCTTGGAGAGGATCGGCGCGATTGGACATCGGTGTTCGGTCGGATCGTCGCGCGCTCCGGCGAACCCGTGATCCGTCAGGCGATGAATTTCGCCATGCGCATCATGGGTGGCCAATTCGTGCTGGGGCGCTCGATCGAGGAGGCGCTGTTGCGCGGCGAAGAGTGGGCGAAGCGCGGCTTTCGCTTTTCGTTCGACATGCTGGGCGAGGCGGCGGTCACGGCGGACGACGCAGAGCGCTATTTCATTGCTTATCGCCAAGCCATTGCTGTCATCGGCGCACATGCGGATCCGCGCCACGATATTTTTCAACGCAATTCCATCTCGGTGAAATTGTCGGCGCTTCATCCCCGCTTTGAGTATCTTAAACGTGATCGCGTCCTTGCCGAGATCGGCCCGCGCGTGGTTGCGCTGGGCCGCGCGGCGCGGGAAGCCGGCATCGGCTTCACGATCGACGCGGAGGAAGCGGACCGTTTGGATCTGCAGCTCGACGTGTTTGAGGCTGCGGGTGCGCACAGCGATCTCAAGGGTTGGGAAGGTCTGGGGCTCGCGGTGCAGGCTTACGGCAAGCGCGCGATGGTGGTGATCGATCAATTGGCCGAGATCGCACGGATCCAAGAGCGGCGTATCCCGACGCGTCTTGTTAAAGGTGCTTATTGGGACAGCGAAATCAAGCGCGGCCAGGAGCAAGGCTTGGACGGGTATCCGGTGTTCACGCGTAAGGCATCAACGGACGTGTCCTTTCTCGCGTGTGCGCGGGCGCTGTTGGCGCAGCCCCAAGCCTTCTTTGCCATGTTTGCCACCCACAACGCACATACGCTGGCGGCCGTGCGCGCGCTCGCGGGTGAGCGGATCGACTACGAATTCCAACGCCTGCACGGAATGGGCGAGGCGCTTTACGACGAGGCCGTCGGCGCGGATAAGCTTGGCATTTCCTGCCGCATCTACGCGCCGGTCGGGGCGCACGAAGATCTGCTCGCTTATTTGGTGCGCCGCTTGCTCGAGAACGGCGCCAATACGTCGTTTGTCAATCGCCTCGCGGACGACGAAGCGCCCATCGCCGACATCATCGCCGATCCCGTCGAACAGGTCGAAGCCATGAACCCCAAGCCGCATCCTCGCATTCCCTTGCCGGTCGATCTGTTTGCGGACCGCAAGAATTCACGCGGACTCTTGCTCAGCGACCCGGCACGGTCCGAGCCCTTCCTCAAGGACATCGCGCGCGCGCTTGGCAATGGAATTGCCGCGCAACCGATCGTTGACGGCGAGTTGCTGAACGGAAGGCCAGAACCGATTTTCGACCCAGCTGATCGACGGCGGCAAGCAGGCACCGTCGTCACGGCGACACCGGCACACGCGCTCAAGGCGCTTGAGAGCGCGCGGGCGGCGCAGTGGTCTTGGGACGCGATGGGCGGCGTGAAGCGCGCGGCGATCCTCGATCGCGCGGCCGACCTTTTCGAGCGCGATATGGCACTGCTCGTCGGGTTGTGCGTTCGCGAGGCCGGGAAGACCGTAGCAAACGGGCTCTCCGATGTCCGAGAGGCTGTCGATTTCTTGCGCTACTACGCGATGCTCGCGCGATCCGAATTTGAAGGTGCGACCGCGCTCGCAGGACCAACAGGCGAGCGCAACGAGCTTTCGCTGCACGGGCGGGGGACCTTTGCCTGTATCAGTCCGTGGAATTTTCCCGTCGCCATCTTCACCGGCCAAATCGCCGGCGCCTTGGCGGCAGGCAATTGCGTCATCGCAAAGCCGGCCGAGCAAACGCCGCTGACTGCGTTTGCGGCGATGCGATTGTTACATGAGGCGGGCGTGCCCGGCGACGTCTTGCATCTGCTGCCCGGAGATGGCGCCACAATCGGCGGCGCGCTGACACGCGATGCGCGTGTCGCAGGAATTGCGTTCACCGGCTCGACGGAAGTGGCCCAGCTCATCAATCGAACGCTGGCGGCGCGCGAGGGTCCGATCGCGACGCTGATCGCGGAGACCGGCGGTCTCAACGCGATGATCGCCGATTCAACCGCGTTGCCCGAGCAATTGGTCAAGGACGCGGTGACGTCGGCCTTCGACAGCGCCGGTCAGCGCTGCTCGGCGCTGCGTGTGTTGTTCTTGCAAGAGGACATCGCCCCGCGCGTCTTGAATCTGCTCGCCGGTGCAATGGCAGAGCTTAAGCTCGGCGATCCCATGCGGCTTGATACCGACATCGGGCCGGTCATCGACGCGGAGGCGTTGAAGAACCTCGAGACACACGCTCAGCGGATGATGCGCGAGGGCAAACTCATCGCGCAGACGCCGCTTGGTCCCGAAGCGGCCAACGGCACATTTTTCGCGCCCCGCGCCTTCGAGATCGACAAGATCGACCGGCTGAAGCGCGAAGTGTTTGGCCCGATCCTTCACGTGGTGCGTTACGAGGCCGCGCGGCTCGAGCAGGTGTGCGAGGCGATCAACGCGACAGGCTACGGCTTGACGCTGGGCATTCACACGCGCATCGAAGAAACGGCTGACTTCATCCAGGCGCGGGTGCGCGTCGGCAATTTCTATGTGAATCGTAACCAAATCGGCGCGGTCGTCGGCGTGCAGCCGTTCGGCGGCGAAGGCCTGTCCGGCACCGGGCCTAAAGCCGGCGGGCCGCATTATCTGCACCGTTTCGCTGTCGAGCGGGTTGTCGCTACGAACACGACGGCAGCGGGCGGCAATGCTAGCTTGCTGTCGCTGGACGAATCTGGAACCTAGCGCTCATGACTGCGGGCACACCCGTTATCGTCGTCGGAAACGAGAAGGGCGGCTCGGGCAAGACGACCGTCGCCATTCATCTTGCGGCCGGGCTGTTGCATGCCGGCGTCCGGGTGGGCTTGATCGATCTCGATGCGCGCCAACAGAGTCTCACAAAATTTTTTCTCAACCGCGCAGCATGGTCCGAGCGCCAAGGCGGCAAGTTAGTGCTGCCACGCGTCATGACACTCACGGCAGGCGGTGGCCAGGACGCGGAAGAGCGCCCTCGACTCGAGAGCGTGATCGCAGAGTTTGCCGGCGAATGCGACGTTTTGCTTGCGGATTGTCCGGGCGCCGATACGGCGCTTGCGCGCGTCGCGCATGCAAGAGCGCACACAATAGTGACGCCGCTGAACGACAGCTTCGTCGACTTCGATCTCTTGGCCGGTGTCGACGCGGACACCAACGAAGTCAAAGCGCCGAGCGTTTATGCCGAGCGGGTGTGGGACAGCCGTAAGCGGCATATGATGGAAACGCGTCGGAATATCGACTGGCTGGTCGTGCGCAATCGCGTCGCGCCGCTGGAGACGCGTAATCAGCGCAAGGTCAACGATGCTCTGTTGAAGTTAAGCCAGCGGATCGGCTTTCGCCTGGTACGGGGCCTGACCGAACGTGTGGTTTTTCGCGAACTCTTCCCAAAAGGGTTGACCGTTCTCGACCTGATGGAAGGCAAGTCAAAAGGAATAACCATGTCGCATCTGGCCGCGCGCCAAGAGGTCCGCGCGCTCGTCGGCGCGTTGAGGTTGCCAATCCAAATAAGGGCAGCCGCAGTGGGCTGATGCCTAACGGAGCGCGACCGGAAGTACCGCGCGGCTTGAGGCTTCGTTCCACGCGCCATCGGTGACGGTCAGGCAACTGATGCCGCGCCCTTGAAGCTTCTTGCACAGATCTTCGGCCTTGGCGGGCGTGAAGGCTCCAAAACGCACACGGAAGAATGATTCGCCCCGAACGTCGAGGGCGACGATGGCGCTCTTCGCGGTGCCGATTAGGTCGGCCGCTTTGCTGCGGACGATCTTCAGCTGATCCTCGGCCTGATGCCTGTCTGAATAGGCGCCGACCTGAATTCCCCAGGCGTTCGTGTCGAGATCGCGCCGCGCACGCTGGTCGCTGCTTGTGTCACCTTGGCCGGTGTCCTCGCGCGCTGGTACGGCGGTCGCTAACACTGGCTTGGTGTGAGGGTTGACGGTCGGCTGGTCGTCGGGGACCGGTGTCGAGGAGCGTACCGTTGCATTTGGCGCGGCGTGCGCGGGAGCGATCGAGGCAATTGGCGTCGAGTCAGGCCTTGTTTCAGTGGCGCTCTCAGCCTGCTGGGCGACGGCGGTCTCGTCGTCGTCCGGCACGAGCGGTGACATCGAGACGAGGACCGGTGCCTGTCGGCCCAAGCCGAGCTTGCTGAATTGATCTTCCAACAAGTCAGCCATCGCAACATCGCGGTAGTGCGCGGTCTGACCGCCCATAACGATCGCTATCAGGCGAACACCCCGCCTCACGGCGGAGGTCGCCAAGTTGTACCCTGACATTCGCGTGTAGCCGGTTTTCAACCCATCCGCACCGTCGAAGAATTTAAGCAGCGTGTTGTGGCCCTCGTAGTTTCGCCCGTTCCACACAAAGCTCAATGTGTGGAAGTAGGGATAAAACTGCGGGAAATCGGTGATGAGGTGGCGGCCGAGGGTCGCCAAATCGCGCGCTGTCGTTTGCTGACTATCGTCCGGCAAGCCGGAGGCATTCACGAACGAGCTATGAGTCATGCCGAGTTCGCGTGCTTTAGCGGTCATACGCGTGGCGAAAGCAGACTCTGATCCGCCCAGGTGTTCGGCGATTACGACGGCCACATCGTTGGCCGAACGTACGACAAGAGCTTTGATCGCATCTTCAACGCTGAGGGTGTCGCCGGCATTGAGCCCAAGCTTGGTCGGGTCTTGATCGACCGCATAGGCCGATGCCGTCATCGTCGTGGAAAGGCTGACCGATCCCTTCTGCAAGGCTTCAAAGAGCAGATACAGCGTCATCATTTTGGTTAGAGACGCAGGGTAGCGAGTTTCGTCGGCGTAACGCTCGTAGAGGACGTTGCCGGTCGCCTCGTCGAGGACGATCGCCGCATCCCGGTCACGGCGCGGCGTGGGATCGATGTAGACGACGCGATGGACGCGGCGATGGTGTCCGCGTTTTCGCGCGTCCGCGGGCCCCGTCACCAGCACGAGTGCCGCCAACAGAACCAACAGAAGCTTCACCGGCTGTACGCGCCACGCCATGACATCGAGCCTGTGGTCTAGAGGTGGCTAGTCGCCACCGGCATGGCAGCAAAAAGCGCACCACGCTTTAGGCTGCCGCCCCCCGCTGACATCGCCAACAGAATCAGCAGTTTCTCACAATTTGGCCGGTTGAGAAGCGGCAACATGACATCCTCCTCCGGTTTTGCTGCGATTTGGACAAGTCGGTCCCCAAAATCCCGTCTGCCGGAAACCAGGTCCAAATACAGTGCGTTTGGCCAGTGTGCCGGGCGTTCGTTGCACATTGGTTAATCGTTCAGTATGCGGAACCCGACTTTTTTTGTGCGCCGCACAATTTTCACTTGACGATTTCACTGTCCTGCCTCATATATGCGTATGTTGCGCTGCAGCATAATCAGGCGAAATCTGTATACGCTTGGTTAACGGCAGCCGTACCCCAGTTTCCTCCCCCAAGGGTCAACGACAGGGACTTGAAGACTATGGCGACGAAGACAACCAGAACAAACGGCGGCGAGGCCGTCGAACAGGCGATGAAGACAGGAGCGGAAGCGATGAAGAGTGGGCTGGAGCAGGCCGCGAAGGGCTATGAGCGCTTTGCCGGCTTCGGTAAGGAGAACATGGAAGCCTATATGAAGGCTGCCACGACGATGACGAAGGCCTTTGAGCAGATCAACGGCGAAGTCATGACGTTTTCCAAGCAACAGGTGGAAGACGGCATGTCGGCGTTCAAAGCCGTGTTGGGCGCCCGCAGCTTCCAGGAAGCGTGGGAAGTTCAGTCGGACTTTGCGAAGACCGCGCTCGATTCCTACATCTCTCAGGCGTCGAAGCTGAACGAATTGTGGCTGTCAAGTGCGAAGCAGGCGGCTGAGCCGCTCAACGCGCGCTTTGCGGAACTGGCGGAAGCCGTGCAGAACGTGCGACCCGCCTATCCGTTCTCGCAAGCGGCCGAGTAATTATCCACATTCTGACTCTCGAATATGACGGGCCCGGCGGGAAACTGCCGGGCCTTTGGTTTTCCGCCAGGCGTTAGGCCTGCCACCAGCCAATTATGGCGCTTTTCATTCCTGCCCGGCATCATATCTAATGTCCTCGCATGAGACATTCGATGCAGCGGCGGGATGAGTAAGCAGAACGGCGACAATAACGGGCAAGGGCCTTCCACCGGCTTGGTCACCAAGACCAGGCCGAAGACCAAACGACCCAGCCTTTACAAGGTGCTGATGCTCAACGACGATTACACGCCGATGGAGTTCGTCGTGCACGTGCTAGAGCGCCATTTCAACAAGGCCCGCGCCGATGCCGAACGCATCATGCTGCAGGTCCATCGCCAAGGTGTCGGGATCTGCGGCGTTTACACCTACGAAGTCGCCGAAACGAAAGTAGCGCAAGTCATCGATTTTGCCAGGCGGCACCAGCATCCGTTGCAGTGTACACTGGAGAAAGAGTGAGCCGGCCTGTTGCCGGGGAGAGAGAGCGTTAAGTGGCGAGTTTTTCCAAAGCCCTTCAGAACACGCTGCATCGTGCGATGGCGTTCGCGAACGAGCGCAATCATGAATATGCGACGCTCGAACATTTGCTGCTGGCGTTGACGGACGATCAGGACGCGGCTGCGGTCATGCGCGCTTGCAACGTCGACGTCGACGTGTTGCGCCGCAATCTGACTGCCTATGTGGAAAACGATCTGGCGACGCTTGCGGTCAACGACGGCGAAGACGCCAAACCGACGGCGGGCTTCCAGCGCGTCGTGCAACGCGCGGTCATTCATGTTCAATCGTCAGGCCGCGAAGAGGTGACCGGCGCCAATATCCTGGTCGCGATCTTCGCCGAGCGCGAGAGCCACGCCGCGTATTTCCTGACCGAGCAAAATATGAGCCGGTACGATGCGGTGAGCTATATCAGTCACGGCATTGCGAAGCGGCCCGGCGCTGCCGAATCACGCCCCGTGCGCGGTGCGGAAGACGAGGGCGAGGACAGCGAGAAGGTCGTCAAGCAAGGCACCGAGGCGCTTGAGGCCTATTGCGTCAATCTCAACAACAAGGCGAAGCAAGGGAAGATCGATCCTTTGATCGGCCGTGATCCGGAGATCGAGCGCACGATCCAGATCCTCTGCCGCCGCCAGAAGAACAACCCGCTGTTCGTCGGCGACCCCGGAGTCGGAAAGACGGCGATCGCGGAAGGACTGGCGCGCAAGATCGTCAACGGCGAAGTGCCGGAAGTTCTCAGGGAATGCACAATCTTCGCGCTCGACATGGGCGCCTTGATTGCCGGCACGCGCTATCGCGGCGATTTCGAAGAGCGGCTCAAGAACGTCGTCAAAGAGCTCGAGCATTTCAAAGGCGCCATCCTTTTCATCGACGAGATTCACACCGTGGTCGGCGCGGGCGCAACCAGCGGCGGGGCGATGGACGCGTCGAACCTGCTCAAACCTGCGCTGCAGTCGGGCGGTCTGCGCTGTATCGGCTCGACGACCTACAAAGAGTATCGTCAACATTTCGAGAAGGATCGGGCGCTGGTGCGCCGCTTCCAGCGCATCGACGTCGAAGAGCCGACGGTGCCGGACGCGATCAAGATCCTGAAGGGGCTCAAACCCTATTTCGAGAGCTATCACAAAGTCCGCTACACCGGCGATGCGATTAAAGCGGCGGTGGAGCTTTCGGCGAAATATATCAACGACCGCAAGTTGCCCGACAAAGCAATCGACGTGATCGACGAAACGGGCGCATCGCAGATGCTTTTGCCCGAGGCGAAGCGCAAGAAGACGATCGGCGTCAAAGAGATCGAAGATGTGATCGCCAAAATGGCGCGCATTCCTCCCAAGAGCGTTTCGAAGAACGACGCGGAAGCGTTGCGCGACCTCGAAACGAATTTGAAGCATGTCGTCTACGGCCAGGATCATGCTATCAGCGCGCTGGCGGCGGCTGTGAAGATGTCGCGCGCGGGTCTGCGCGATCCCGAGAAGCCGATCGGCTGTTACCTGTTCTCAGGACCGACAGGCGTCGGTAAAACTGAAGTCGCGCGCCAGCTCGCCAAGATCATGGGCGTGGAGCTCATGCGCTTCGACATGTCCGAATATATGGAGCGCCATTCGGTTAGCCGTTTGATCGGCGCGCCGCCCGGCTATGTCGGCTTCGATCAAGGCGGATTGCTGACCGATTCCGTCGATAAGACGCCGCATTGCGTCGTGTTGCTCGACGAAATCGAGAAGGCCCACGTCGATCTCTTCAACATCTTGTTGCAGGTGATGGATCACGGCAAGCTGACGGACAACAACGGCAAGAAGGTCGATTTCCGCAACGTCATCTTGATCATGACGACGAACGCGGGCGCGGCCGAAGGGGCGAAAGAATCGATCGGGTTCGGCCGCGGGCGCCGCGAAGGCGAGGACGCCGAAGCGATCAAGAAGATGTTTACGCCGGAGTTTCGCAATCGCCTCGACGCAACGATCGCCTTCTCTGCCCTCTCCCTCGAGATCATCGAGCGCGTGGTCGAGAAGTTCGTTATGCAGCTTGAAGCGCAACTGGCCGACCGCAATGTGACGTTCGAACTCGCACCCGAGGCAACGCGCTGGCTCGCAGATCACGGCTACGATGAACAATTTGGCGCGCGGCCGCTGGCGCGCGTCATTCAGGAGCACATCAAAAAGCCGCTTGCCGACGAGATCCTTTTCGGGCGTCTGGCCCGCGGTGGCACGGTGCGTGTGCTTCTGAAGCCCGACAAATCGGGCCTCACGTTCGAGCTGATCGAGGCGCCGCAGCTGCCCTCACGGTCGCGGCCGAAGGACGATCTCGACGGCGAAGAAGACATCGAGCCCAACGAGCCGGAGCTTGTGAAGTGAGATTGGCGGCGGCCGTTGTCGCCGTCGCCGTGGCGCTGATCGCAACCGCTTTCGCCGACGATGAGGAAGACGTGCGCGTGCGGGGCGATATCCCGCATATGCTGGCGCAAGGCGAGACCAGCATTCAGCTTGCCCAACGCATCGCGCAGACCATCGGTGTTCTGGACCGTCGTATCGCGCCGCCGTGCGGAATGCAGCGCGTCTTCGAGCTGGCGGGCGCCGAGCATTTCGACGTTGACGATCTGACCAAGCCCGTGGATCCCAACCGACCTGGCGTATGGCGCATCGCCGTCTACGGCAAAGGCTGTTGGACGACGCGGTTGCTCAACGTGTTTCTGTTTCCACGGGGTGCTTCACCGGCGGCGCTTCGTGCCGGCGTGCCGGGGCGATCCATCGCGGGCGTCAAGCATCAACAGAGCGCGACCGTTCTCGTGCTGCGCCAGGCAAACGGAATTGCCTCGCGCTTGCATTGCAGCTCGCCTTCCTTTCTCACAGATTCGCAAGTGCCATTTGCGCGCGTCCCCGGCAAAGCGTGGAACGAGAGGTGGTCGGCGCAGGCCTGCGGCATCACCCGCGCTTTCGACGTGACGTTCACCCCGCAAGGTTCTCAGATGCGAATAGCGGTCGTTTTGGCTGACTGAAAGCATATCGAGCTTGAGCTTCGACGGCGGGCGACAGAGGCCGTCATTTGATCGCGGCGGCGATTTTTGCCGCAAGCGCCTTCAGTTGCTCGAAGTTCGCTGTCTCTTTCGCGTGGAGCTTGAGGTCGATTCCACCGGACCTCGGGATGATATGGAAATGAACGTGGAAGACGGTTTGCCCAGCGGCGGCACCATTCAATTGAGCAAGCATGACACCGGGTGTTTTGACGACGCTCTTGACCGCCGCTGCCACCTTTTTCGTTGCCTTGATCAAGGCGGCCGTTGACTCGTCGCTCAGCTCGAAAATCGTCTCCCCAGCTTCCTTTGGTATGACGAGCACGTGGCCTTCGGCCTGGGGCATGATGTCCATAAAGGCGATCGTGTGCGCGTCTTCGTACACTTTGAAGCATGGCGCCTCGCCACGCACTATCTTGGCGAAGATGTTGTTGGGGTCGTAAGCCATCGTCGTCCTCCCGTTCTCAATCCGGCGCGTTTTCCTTGCGGAACGGACCATGCTCGCTCAGGGCCTCGATTTCTTCCGCGATCGCGCGGCGCTCTTCTCGCAGGTAGTGCTCGACTGCCTGTCGTAAACCTGAGTGCGCAATCCAATGTAGTGAATATGTTTCGACTGGCATGTAGCCGCGCGCAAGTTTGTGCGCCCCTTGCGCGCCCGCTTCGACGCGCGCCAGCCCCTTGGCAATCGCAAACTCGATGGCCTGGTAGTAGCACAGCTCGAAATGAAGGAAGCGGTGATGTTCGATTGCGCCCCAGTTGCGGCCATAGAGCGCATGCGAACCGATGAAGTTCAAAGCACCGGCGATGTAGCGGCCGTCGCGTTTGGCCATGATGAGAAGAGTTCGGTCGGGCATGGCGGCGCCGACCAAACTGAAAAACGCGCGCGTCAAATAAGGTGAGCCCCATTTGCGCGAGCCGGTGTCCATATAGAATTCGTAGAATGCGTCCCAATGCGCTTCCTTGATGTCGCCGCCGGTGAGCCACTCGACCGTGATGCCGGCTTGCAACGCCTCGGCGCGTTCGCGGCGCAGATTCTTGCGCTTGATCGAGGAGAGCGCGGCGAGGAAGGCGTTGAAATCGGCGTAGCCGTGGTTCTCCCAGTGAAATTGCTGATCGGTGCGTTGGAGAAAGCCAAGTTTCTGCAACGCGTCACATTCCGCTCGCTCGGCAAAGGTGATGTGGAGCGAGGAAACGCGCATACGCTCGGCGAATTGCATCAAGGCTTGTGCCAATGGAAGGCGGGCGCCCAGGTTTGCGCCCACGAGCAGGCGCGGGCCGGTTGCGGGCGTGAACGGCACCGCGATCTGGAGCTTGGGATAATACTGCCCGCCGGCGCGCTGAAACGCGTCGGCCCATTGATGATCGAAGACATATTCGCCGTAGGAATGAGCCTTCACATACATCGGCGCGGCGCCGATGACCGCGCCATTGTCTTCGAGCAACGCGTGCGCGGGACGCCAGCCAACGGCCGCACATACCGAGTCGCTGTCCTCAAGGGCTTTGAGGAAGGCATGGGAAACGAAGGGGTTGAATTCTCCGCCCGGCGGGTTGGCAAGCGCATCCCAATTTGCGGCCGGCACTTCCGCGATGTGGTCGATCAATCGTGCGCGCGGACCTGACGATTTCATCGCAAGCTCGGGCGCCAAGTTGGTTTAGGCAATCTCAAAGATCGCATCTACTTCAACCGCAACATTGCGCGGCAGCGAACCGGCGCCGACAGCCGCGCGCGCATGCTTGCCCGCGTCACCGAAAACTTGGACCATCAAATCGGAGGCTCCGTTGATGACCTCGGGATGTTGCGCAAAGCCCGGGATGGCATTGACGAAGCCTGTCAACTTGACACAACGGTTCACGCGATCGAGGTCGCCGCCGCAGGCTTCACGCAGCTGCGCGATCAGGTTGAGAGCACACAGACGCGCCGCAGCTTGCCCTTGTTCGACCGTAAAGTCCTTGCCGACGTGCCCGACAAATTCGAGACCCGCCGGCCCGAGCGTCACTTGGCCGGAGATGAAGACCAGCTTGCCGCTGATCACATAGGGCACGTAGTTGGCCACCGGCGCCACCGGCTTCGGCAAACTGATCCCAAGATCTTTGAGCTTGGCTTCGACGCGTCCCGTCATTGCGATTTGTTCCCTTTGAAAAGCTTCGCGGCCGTGCGAGAACCGGCTACCGAAGTTCGCAAATTGAGCGCGTCCGCGCAACGCCAACTCATGTCATCAAAACGCCTTGACGCCGACGACACGTGCCCCGTTCGCGACGGTTTTGCCATGCCCGCCGAATGGGCCCCGCACGCTCGAACATGGATGGCATGGCCCTGCCGGCTCGAGCCCTGGGGTTCGGTGGAAGGTTTGCTCCGCGCGCGAGTGGGTTTTGCCAATGTTGCGCGGGCGATCTCGGGCTTTGAAAAAATAACAATGGCCGTACGCCCGCAAGACCGCGAAGAGGCGCAATTGGCTTGCGGCAAGGGCATCGATTTCTTCGAAGTGGCGATCGATGACTCTTGGGCACGCGATATCGGTCCGCTATTTGTCACAGACGACAAGGACGGTGTTGCCGGGGTGCATTGGCGTTTCAACGCCTGGGGCAACAAATATATTGGCTTCGAGGCGGATGCGGCATTCGGCCGGCGCGTCTTGGAAGCGGTGGATATGCGTCGTTACGACGGGCCGATGGTGCTTGAGGGTGGTTCGATTTGCGTCGATGGACGAGGTTCGCTGTTGACGACCGAGCAATGTTTACTCAATCCGAACCGGAATCCCGGGTTAGCGCGGCAACAGATCGAAGAGCGCTTGGCGCTGTATTTGGGTGTTGGCAAGATCGTGTGGCTCGGTGAAGGCCTTGTGGACGACGAGACCGACGGGCACGTCGACAACATTGCCTGCTTTGCCGGATCAAGTCGTGTGCTCGTACATATGCCGAGCGACACCGGTAGCGCGAACTATCGCAGCATGCGGGACAACGTCGTTCGCTTGCGCGCGGCGCGCGATGCGGTAGGCAATGGATTTGAGGTCATCGAGCTTCCTGAGCCCGCGGCTCGCGAGCGTCACGACGGACGCCGGCTCGAAATGAGCTACATCAATTTCTATTTCACGAATTACGGCGTCGTCATGCCGTCGTTCGACGATCCGGCGGATAGCGCAGCCGCTGCGATCATGGCAAAGACCTTCCCGGACCGACGTATCGTTCAAGTCCCGGCGATCGATATCGTGCAAGGTGGCGGCGGAATCCACTGCATTACGCAACAACAGCCTGCGGGACCGATCGTGACGCCGGTTCGCGTGCGTCGCTAAGGCTCAAAGTGCGCGGCCTTTGCGAATGGCGGCGCGACCGAACTTCTCGCGAACGCGATCCATGGCGCGCTCGGCCGCGTCGCCGCGCGCGCCTTTCTTATCGAACATGTCGGTTTCGTCGCAGCGTTCGCTCGGCACAAGATCGGCAAGCCCGATGCCGATCAACCGAAAGCGCGGACCGGTCAACTCCGGCTTGAGGAGCGAGAGACCCGCCTCGAAGATACGATGCGCAAGTTGCGTCGGCGGATGCAGTGCGTGGCGTCGGGTAATGATCTTGAAGACCGAAGTTTTCAGCTTGAGTTGCACGGTACGCCCGCCCAACTCTGCCGCTTTAGCGCGTGCGGAGACCTTTTCGCTCAATGTCCAAAGGATGCGGCTGAGTTGCGCTTCATCCGAAAGATCGCGATCGAACGTGGTTTCCGCAGATATTCCTTTGGCAGGCAGGCGTGGTTCGATCTCGCGCGTGTCGTCGGCGTGTGCGAGCCGCCAAAGCCACAGGCCAGAGGATCCGAAACGCGCCGAGAACGCTTTGACGTTCTGCCGGCGGATGTCGGCGATCTTGAAGATGCCCTCGCGGGCCAGCGACGCGGCGAACGCCTTGCCGACGCCCGGAAGCAGTGTGACTGGGCGCGGCGCCAGAAAATCCATCGCGTCCGCGCGTCCCACGATCGCAAAGCCACGCGGCTTGTCGATGTCGGAGGCAACTTTTGCCAGGAATTTGTTAAAGCTCAGACCGATCGAAAACGTTATCCCGATCTCGCCCTCGACGCGCTTGGCTAGACGAGCCAGCGTTTGTGCGGGCTTCATTTTGTGAAGACGCTCAGTGCCGGTCAGATCGAGAAAGGCCTCATCGAGCGATAGCGGCTCGACCAATGGCGTGGTCTCTAGCATCAGTTCTCTCACTTGGCGGCCAACGGCGACATATTTTGCCATGTCGGGCCGTATCACGACGGCGTGTGGGCAGGCTTTGAGGGCCTTGAACATCGGCATGGCCGATTTGACGCCGAACGTGCGCGCGACATAACAGCAGGTTGAGACAACGCCACGTTTGCCGCCGCCGACGATCACCGGTTTGTCTGCCAGCGATGGGTTGTCGCGCTTTTCGATCGTCGCATAAAACGCATCGCAATCGATGTGGGCAATGGAGAGGGCGGCAAGCTCCGGATGGCGAACAATGCGGGGGCTCTTACAGCTCTTGCACCGCTGCGGCTCGTCTGCGTCGTCTATTGCCAGACAGTCGCGGCATAGAACGGTCATGAGGCCGGCACCGGCCAAAGCCATGCCGCTCCGCGTACGCCACTCGAGTCTCCCCAGTGATTGCGGACGATCGGCGTCCTGAGCGTGTCGGAAAATGCATAGCGCGCGAGCTGCGGCGAAACGTTCGTATACAGACGATCGAGATTGGAAAGGCCGCCGCCGAGGACGATGATATCGGGATCGAGAACGTTGATGAGATGAGCCAGGGCCTTGGCCAAGCGCGTCTCATAGCGTGCCAAAGCTGCTTCGGCCTCGACATCACCATGGCTTGCCGCGTTCGCGATTTCGGCAGTGATGATTTGGCGTCCTGCCGCCCGCGTGAAATCCGCCGCCACGCCGGGCCCGCTGAGCCAGGTCTCGATGCAGCCGCGTTTGCCGCAAAAACAGGCTGGGCCGGGCGTCTCGCTCGGGTCGGGCCAGGGCAGGGGATTGTGGCCCCACTCGCCGGCAACGGCATTCGGGCCGGTTAAGATCCGTGCGTCGACCGCGACACCCCCGCCCACGCCGGTTCCCAAGATCGCGCCGAAGACGACGCGCTTGTCTCTGCCGGCACCGTCTGCCGCTTCGGAGAGCGCAAAGCAATTCGCGTCATTGGCCATGCGGATGGGACGTTGCAAGGCTTCGGCCACGTCCGCATCGAAGGGCTTGCCGTTGAGCCATGTCGAATTCGCATTCTTGACCAAACCAGTCGCCGGCGAAATCGTGCCGGGAATTCCGAGGCCGACGGTGCAGATCGCACTCAGCTCGGCTTCCGCCTTTAAGACGCCGTCGCGCACGCCTCGGACTGTAGCGTCGTAATCCCCGAGCGGGCTTGGGAAACGCTCACGCAAGACAATCCGGCCGTCAGCGTGGAGCGCCGCGATTTCGATCTTCGTGCCTCCCAGATCTACGCCGATGCGCATGTTCGTCACCGCAGGATCACAGATTCAATCCAGATCTTCGCGTTCGGCCAATCGTCGATGCGGCGATGCGCGTCGCGTGCCGGCTCAAGCAAGCGTGCGAGCCGTCGGTCGGCGACAAAGTGCAGCCGATGAACGCGTGGCGCCTCTTCGGCAACCGATGTCAGATGAGGTGGCAGGTCGTCGATGAAGACAATGGGTGCGCTGACTCCCTCGATAAGTTCGCGAACGATTGGGCCTTTTGGTCCTTTCCCAGCAATCACGGGATAGTCCATGCCGTGCGATGCGAGGTGTGCGCGCCGCGCGTCGCGGCTTGTTTCCGGCAGGTTGGTGAGAATGACGATTTGCGCGGATTTGCGTAGTTCGCCGAGTGCCTGTGCGGCGCCGGGCACCGGATCGAGGCGTTCGGTGTCGTGCTCGAAGAAATCCTTAAGCAATTGGGTGACTTCGTCGTGGGTGACCGTTTCGCCGGAGACCGTATCAAACACGTTGCCGTGGATGGCGAAGGTCTTCAGCACGATTTTGCGGTTGCGGCGCAGGAGGAAGCGCTCAAGCCCTACCAGAAACTGGACAAGCACTTCATCGGCATCGCAAATGACAAGCGGAACCGTTGGATTGAGTTGGAGGCCGTGCGTCACCATGACGACGATCCGTGGGGGTCGAGCACCGCGCAAATGTTCAAGAGTTGGCCGGGTTTGAGCCGTTCCTCCTCGGAGAACTCCTTGGCAAGAATCTCGTTGGCCGCGACAAAGCCAAGGGCCGCGCTCAGAATTTCCGAATCTTCGGCCCGGGCCATGAGTTGGCTTGCGTCAAGTCCGGACGCGGTTAAGAATTGCTGAAGGTTTTCCGGTCGGTTGGCGAGAAAAGTTAAAGCGCGTTCAGCAATTTGTTCAGCTTGCGGCTTCTTCATGTTGGAATCTCAGATCAATCGGGCTGCGAAGGCTGCAATTTGGGTCACAAAGCGGCCACATGGGCAAAGGATTATTTAACGATATTCGGTTGAACTAGCACGCGACAACAGGGCGATTCCGCGCGCTCATAGGCAACCGTTTCGACGAAAGATTTTCCGCCCATGACGACCCTGGTTCAGGATTCCAAGATGGACGCCAAAGCAAAGACGAAGACCGTCCTCATCGTGGAGGACAACGAGCTCAACATGAAGCTCTTCCACGATTTGTTGGACGCGCATGGCTACAAGACTATTCAAACGCGCGACGGACTGGAAGCGCTCGACCTCGCGCGCAAGCACCGTCCCGATCTCATCCTGATGGATATCCAGCTTCCGGAAGTGTCGGGCCTGGAAGTCACGAAGTGGTTGAAGGAAGACGACAATCTCAAAGCCATCCCGGTCATTGCCGTCACGGCGTTCGCGATGAAGGGCGATGAGGAAAAGATCCGCGAAGGCGGATGCGAGGCTTACATTTCTAAGCCGATCTCGGTCGTGAACTTCCTCGAGACCGTTCGCCGCTTCCTGGCTTGAGGGCGCCATGACCGCGCGCGTTCTCGTCGTCGACGACATCCCAGCCAACGTCAAGCTGCTCGAAGCGAAACTCGGTGCGGAATATTTCGACGTCGTGACCGCCGGCTCTGGACCGGAAGCACTGCGTAAGGTCGAGGAAGATCGCCCCGACATCATCTTACTCGACGTGATGATGCCGGGTATGGACGGCTTTGAAGTCTGCCAGCGCATCAAGACAAATCCGGCGACAGCGCATCTGCCGGTAATCATGGTGACGGCGCTCGATCAAGTGAGCGATCGCGTGCAAGGTCTCGAGTCCGGTGCGGACGACTTTCTCACCAAGCCAGTCAACGACGTCGCTTTGTTCGCGCGCGTGCGCAGCTTGGTGCGGCTGAAGACCATGGTGGACGAGCTGCGCTTGCGCCAAGCGACCGGCGAAAGCATGGGGCTCGCGGACGGCAACGAGGCGTCGTTTTTGGAAAACCCCGGACGCGGCCGCATTCTGATCGTCGAAGATCGTGAGCAGAGCGCGCTACGTTTGGCAGAAACTTTGTCGCGCGATCACGATGTCGAAGTCGTCGGTGATGTCAACGAAGCGTTGATCCGGGCAAAAGGCGGCGATTACGATCTGGTCATTCCGAGCCTATCGCTCGATCGGCAAGACGGCTTGCGGTTCTGCGCGACGCTGCGCAGTCTCGACGCCACGCGCCAGACGCCACTTCTTACGATCGTCGACGAAGGCGATATGAAGCGGCTCGTGCGAGCACTCGATATCGGCGTCAACGACTATTTAATGCGCCCTGTTGAGCGTAGCGAACTGGTGGCGCGCGTGCGTACACAATTGCGCCGCAAGCGCTACGCCGACCGTTTGCGCCACTCGCTGCAGCTCAGCCTCGAGATGGCGATCACGGACCAGCTGACGGGTCTGTTCAATCGCCGTTATATGTCGCGGCACCTCAGCACGCTCATCTCGAATGCCGGGACAACCGGCAAGCCGGTGGCGTTCCTTATTCTCGACATCGATTTCTTCAAGAAGATCAACGACTCCTACGGTCATGACGTGGGCGACGAGGTCCTGCGCGAGTTTGCCAACCGCGTTTCACACAATGTGCGGGGGATCGACCTTGCCTGCCGTTACGGCGGCGAGGAGTTCGTAGTCGTCATGCCGGACACGGACATGACGTTTGCATACATGGTCGCCGAAAGGTTGCGTCAATCGGTGGCCGATATTCCGTTCAAGATCGGCGTGCCGCCGGGTCAGATTACGGTCACGATCTCGATCGGTGTCACGGTGAGTGAAGGCACGGGCGACACGGCCGAGGCGTTGTTGCGGCGGGCCGACCAAGCGCTCTATCGCGCCAAACGCGACGGCCGAAATCGCGTCGTTGCAGACGCCGCGTAAAAAATTAGGCGCCAAGGGGCGCCCTTTTTTACGTGCGAGAATGGCGCTGCGCCTATTTGATCTTACCTTCGGTGTATTCCACGTGCTTGCGCACGACCGGATCGTATTTCTTGACCTTGAATTTCTCGGTCATAGTGCGCGTGTTCTTTTTGGTCACATAGAAGTGACCGGTGCCGGCCGAACTGTTGAGCCGGATTTTGACGGTCGTTGGCTTGGCCATTGGGGCCTCTCATGCGCTGGGCCGCAGAGCGGCCGCTAAGTCATATTCGGGAGCGCGGAACCTACCGATCGGGAGCCTTAAGTCAAGCCGTGTGGGTGGTCCGGATAGGCCTGCGAACGGTCAGAATCCGTGTTGCCACGACGGCAATGAGGCCGGTCGCGATCAGACCCACCGCGACGAGCAAACCAAAGGGCCTCCAGGCGTCGATGGCAAATCCGCCAAGACCGGGCCCTGCCATCGTGCCGGGGGCCGCGATCAAGCCGAAGGCGACATTCAAGCCGTTGACCGCGCCCGATACGCCGTTGCGCTCCAAGATAAGCGACAAGAGTGGGAGCGATAAGCCCATGCCCAAGCCGTTGGCGAAGATGCAGGCATAGACGGCGCCGAGGCTGAGCCATCTTTGGCGCGGCGTCAGCGCGGTCGCGTCGACGCGCTCAGGCATCTGCGCTTTTGGCCAACGGACGATTGCGGCGATAGCGGAAGAAGGGTGTCGTGCGGGCGCGCCCGTCTTCCTCGGCGGCGATTTCGGCGAGCACGAATTGCGTTACGTCGATGATCGGCAGGCGTTGTGCATCGGCGAGAGGGTACCAATCAAGATCGCTGAGTTCACCGTTGCTCTTGAGTACGCCGTGCATGGGCTCTGCGTGCGCCGTGAAGAAGCGGGCATGAAAGCGGATCGGCGACGAGGTCGGCGTAATCGCGCGGCCGAGAAAGCGTAGGCGCTCATGCGCTGGCGCCCAGCCTCGTGCTTTGAATTCTGCCCAGGCACCGTCGCTGCGCCCGGGATCCCCGTGCGCGACGAGCGCGATGCCCGTCTCTTCAAACGTCTCACGGATGGCTGTGGTCGCCAGCGTACGGGCGAGCGCCGGCGTGCAGCCCCCGCGCGCGCAAAGGTCCTCTACGACGTGGATAGTGAGCGGTGCCGACGGGCGAACGAAGGCATCGCCCGGATCGAGGCGGCCGCCGGGAAAGACAAACGCGTCGGGAATGAAAGCGGCCTTCTTCGGCCGCCTTCCCATCAAGATTTCTGCGGTGCCGTTCGTGCGACGAACAAGCACTAGGCTCGCCGCATGACGCGGACGGACGGGACGTGATGGCGACATGGGGCGCTTCTAGGGCGGCGACGCGCGAAAGGCAACGGTTTCGCCGTTACGCGTTCGCCGATGTCGTTGGTATGACCGGCTGAGCGCCCTCATCGCTCAACAGCACCATCATCATATTGGTTACGAGGTTGGCGCGATGCGGTTGCGCGAGTTCCACACCCTCTGCCTGGAAGCGATCGAGCGCCATCTTCACCATGCCGATCGCGCCCTCGACCATTTTCTCGCGCGCCTGGATCAGCGCTTCCGCCTGCTGGCGGCGCAGCATGATCGAGGCGATTTCAGCCGCGTAGGCCAGGTGCGTGATGCGCATGTCGCGCACTTCGATACCGGCGATTTCAACGGAGCCTTGGAGCGAGCTTCTCAACAAATCAGACACGGCCAGTGTGTTGCCGCGCAGAGAAACCACCTCGTCACGCCGTTCGTCGTAAGGATGTGTGGAGACGACGTCGCGTAGCGCGATCTCGCATTGGGTCTTGATGTAACTTTCGAAATCATTGACGTCGAAAGCCGCTTGCGCCGTGTCCTTGATGATCCAGACGACAACTGCGGCGACGTCGATTGGATTGCCGACTTTATCGTTCACTTTGAGCGTCGGCGTGGTGAAATTGCGGACACGCAGCGACAGTCTCTGCTTTGAATAAAATGGATTGACCCAATGAAAACCATCGCGGCGGATCGTGCCGACGTAGCGTCCAAAGAACGTCAACACAACCGACTCGTTGGGCTTCAGCACAATGAAGCCGGCAGATGCGATCGCCGCAATGACAAGGAGTGGGATGCCGATGATGCGGGCCGCCAGAACGCCGCCGACAATAAAAAGCGTCAGAACGACGACCAACATGAGCCAGCCGCTTGTCGTCTCGTTGAGGGGGCGTTCGCGCGATGGTGAATGGGGATGGATGTCGGTCATGGCTCCCTTTCGCGGCCTTTGTCCGAGGCCGGTCTATGTTGCTCCAAAATATTGGGTGTCATTGCCACATCGTCAGGCCTTGACGGCGGGATTCCGAGCTCCTATGGCCGTCGCCCGTGAAACGCGTGGGACAACGCGGCGCATCGAACTCGAGCGATCGTGCGCGTATTTTTGTTGCATGAGTCGCCCAGGCACAGCCAACAGACCGCGCGATCCCGTGCGAGCGCTTTTCTTGTGCTTTGCCGTCCTGGCTCAATTGTTGTTGCCGGCGACATTCGGGCGAGCGCAAGCGGCGGTGGCCAACGGCTGTTTCGCTCTTGGCGCTGCCGACAGCGGCAAATCGCCGACCCATGGCCACAATCAGCAATGTGCGCATTGCCGTCCGCAGGTTATCGCGCTGACGGCACCGATCGCGTACCCGCAAGTCGCTGTCGCCACGGTTTCTGAAGCGATAGCGCAACATGCTCACCATGCAATTGTCGAAGCGGTGCTGCGTACATTGCCACCGCCGACCGGTCCGCCGCTCCCCGCGCTCGTCGTCTAGTCATCGCTCGGCCTTGAGCTGAGCAGTCGCGCGTTCGGCCGAAGGGTCAAACGTATCGTCGTCGCACATTGAAAGAATAAAATGATGAACGCCAGAACGATCCGCGTAGCTTTGTCGAGTGCCGTTGTCCTGTTGCTCGTCAATCTCATCTCGGCCGCCGTGGCGCACGACTACGCGCTTGGCGAGCTCAAGATTGTCCGTCCTTGGACCCATGCGACGCCGACCGGCGCAACAACCGGCGTCGCCTATATGAGCCTCACCAACACGGGTTCAGTCCCGATCCGTTTGACCGGCGCTTCGACGCCGGCGGCGCAGCGCGTCGAGATCCACATGATGTCGGTCGAAGGCGGCGTGATGCGGATGCGGCTTGTACCGGGCTTCGACATTGCGCCAGGTGCGACTGTCGAACTGGAACCCGGCGGCATGCATCTCATGCTGGTCGGCCTTAACCGGCAGCTTCATCAAGAAGACGCGATTCCCTTGACGCTGGCGTTTGGGAATGGCGCAACGATCTCCATCGATCTTCACGTTGAAGCGATCGGTGGCGGCCCGAGCGCTCACAACCACTGATGGGAACGTCCATGCGTACTGCAAGACTTGTTGCATTGACGGCCGTCAGCCTGCTGATCGCGCTGACGCTGATCGCCAGACTGGGCGTGTGGGACGCGCTGTTTCCGCCTTCCATCCCGACATTCGGCGCAAGCATGGTAAGGCCGTTCAATCTTACGGATACGAACGGGCACAAGGTGACTGAGCACGACATGCTGGGGCGGCCGGCCGTCGTATTCTTCGGTTTCACCTATTGTCCCGAAGTGTGCCCTACCACGCTCGCCGATTTGACGAACTGGCTCGCCGAATTGGGACCGGATGCGGATCGGTTGGGTGTGTTCTTTGTCAGCGTCGATCCGGCGCGCGACACGCCAACCGAACTCGGCAAATATCTCTCATCCTTCGATCCACGCATCCGGGGACTTACAGGCAACGCCGCCGATATCGACGGGATCGCCAAAGCTTTCGGGATTTATTATCAGCGCGTTGAGATCGAAGGCGGCGGTTACACGATGGATCATACCGCATCCGTTCTGCTGCTTGATTCCTCAGGACGTTTTGCGGGCACGATTAGCTATCAAGAGGCGAAGGAGGTCGCCGTCGCGAAACTCAAGCGTCTTGCCCATAGCGCCGACGGCGCGTGATCGGGTCGTCGCCCGTTGCTGGTTGGGTTCGCTTTGCCGGACTTTGGCGTGACTAGGTCTGCAGCGCAGAGAAACGCGATCTCAATGCGCGCTGCAGTCGATGGAGCTGTCGACCCAGGAGCACGATCTTTCCGAGCGCGGCATTGCGTCCTTTGGCTTTGCGACGCCGGCAAGACTTTGACCTAGCGAGCGCCAAGTTGCAGCCTCACGCTCTTGGGCGTCCGCCATGTCTTGTTTCGCTTGTTCGGTCAGCTTGTCCGATGCTTCGAGCGACGCTTGGCGATAGAGACGATTTGCGTTGCCGTAACTCATATTTCGCTTAAGCAGCTCGGCAGTCACCAGATCAAGCTTCATGTTCAATTCTTCACGCGTCGCCAGTTGCGCCGGCTCGTGCGCCTGCATCACGGCGCGCAGTCGCTGGCGGCATGCGCGCTGATCGCGCGACAAAACCTTGACCGCCTCGAGTTCGGTGTCGGTCGGCCGGGCGTCGAGGGCGAGCATCTCCGGGCTGATCTCGTCGGGGCTTGCGATCGGAAGCTTGCCGGCGATGGGCCGAAGCGCCGGATCCGACCGGCTCTGTTCGCAGAAGGCGTTGGCGTCGTCTAAATCGGACTTCGAGAAGTAGGAATGCACGTAGGTGCAACCGCCCAGTGAGGCCGCGAACGCCAAGAAAAGCGGAACCTTGAAATTCATGGGTCCCCACACACCCGATCAAACGCTGTGCCCCACATCCATCAAACGCCAAGATATTTCCCCGGACAAGGGCCCGCCGCCGCAAGCGCGTTGCAGTAAGGCATGACTGCAACCGGCGGTTTATGACACTGGGAACGGGATCAAATTCTCGTTTCAGGTGCGATGCGCCGGCGGCCGCCCGGAATCGTGCGGTAAACTCGCGCTGATGTTGCAGGCCGTGACATGGGACTCGATCGTTGCAGGCGGAGGGCTGGCCGGCGCGGCTTTCGCCCTCGAGCTCGCCCGCAACGGGCGACGCGTTGCCCTTATCGAGCGCACGCAATCCGCTCACCATAAGGTTTGTGGCGAGTTCTTGAGTCTCGAGGCGCAAGACCTCCTGACGTATTTCGACTTGGACATCTCGGCGCTCGGCGCAACAGCGATCAACGAATTTCGCCTAGCGACTGGCGAGCGGCACGCGACAATATCCCTACCGTTTCGCGCGGCCGGTCTTTCTCGCTGGAGTCTGGACGAGGCGTTGTTGACGGCTGCGGAACGCGCGGGCGTGCATGTGGTGCGCGGTGCTCGAGTGACGAGCGTTGAGCCCTTAGGTGCGGCGACCGTCGTGAAGACTGAAACGATGGCTTGGCGTGGTAAGGCGGTTGCGCTTGCCACCGGCAAACACTCTTTGCGCGGACTAACGCGCCCTCTCGGCTCAATGGTCGGTTTCAAACTTCACCTATCATCCGACAGTGCGGCGCGGACTCTTCCCGGCATCGTTCAACTCGTCTTCTTTCGTGGCGGGTATTTCGGTGCGTGCCTCGTGGAGGAAAATATTCTGAGCATCGGCTGGGTGATGGAGGCGGAGCTTGTCCGAAGAATCGGCGCCGATTGGCCGGCGCAAAAATCGTATCTTGCAGGACAATCGAGCTTTGCGAGCTACCTCCTGGAAGGTTCCCAACCGCTCTTCGCGAAACCCGTTTCGACAGCAGCCATACCTTACGGTTTCCTGCGCACGGCGCCGATCGGTCCAGCAATCTATCCGCTCGGCGACCAGCTTGCCGTTGTGCCGTCGTTTACGGGCGACGGCATGGCGATCGCGCTGTGCTCCGGTATTGTCGCGGCGCGCGCGGTGCTTGAAGGGAAATCGGCGCCAGTTTTCCAGCGCGAATTCATCCGCCGCCTGAGGCAGCAATTTCGCATTGCCGGTGCGCTAGGGCGAATTCTGCAGACGCCCGCATCCTGTGCCGTCAGCGTTGCCGCGGCTAACTTCCTGCCGCGTATTGCAACCAAGATGGTCTCAGCGACCCGGCTGCGGGGGGTCGAGAGTTTGACCCGGCGCGGTAAGTTGCAGGCGCAGGCAATTGCTGGATGATGCTCGTACCGTTCGCTTGTTTTTCTATTTCACTGGCGCTGGCACAGGCGCGCTTTGTGGCGCCGCTTCCGGCCCGCCCTGCCATTGGCAATCGAGGAATTTCGGTTCGAAGATTGCGCCGATGAGCAAGCGCTTGTTTAAGGCGGCGCCTACGCTTGCGGCGGAAATTTCCTGACCAAGGTTCACGTAAACGCTTGCGACAGAATAGCTGCCGCGCCCGTCGGGCGTAAGCCGGAGGATGTGGCTCGGCGAGGGATGAGTTGGATCGCTAAGGTTTTGGAGGAGATCCAGAATCTTCGAGTGCACGCCAACAAGCAGACCGCCATCGGGTAGTAGCTCGATGTTGTCTGCGTAACCGGGTACATCGACGGCAGCCCGCTGGCTTATCTGACCGGTCGTCAAGTTGCGATCGTAGACGTAAACCTTCTGCTCGGATCCCGCCGAGAGGTAGAGCGTCGAGCCGTCGGCGGTCGCATTGATGCCGTTGGAGCCGCCAATGTTGGTGAGCGCCGGATAGAATTTGGCACCGTCATAGTAGGAAACCGTCGTAAGTTTCAGCCGTAGATAATCCTCGAGCTGGCGCTGAATACCTTCGCGGTTCGCATGATCGTTGGTGACGAAGAATTGGTCGGGGCCGACGCCGACGAGATCGTTGGGCGAGATCAACTCGGGTCCGGTCACGGTGCGTCGATGTGTGAGCTTGCCGGCATCGACGTCGAAGATTTCGACCGACTGCTTATTGTTGCCGTGGTTGATCGCGAAGAGCGTCTTCTTGCCGTCTGGTGCGCGATAGAGGCTGATGCCGTGCGGCAAGAAGCTCGTGTCGGCTTCCGGCGTGAGGTTGACGAGCTGCGCGTTTGCATTGGCGAGATCATAGGACCAGATGCCGCCCGGTGCCGGGTGGCCGGCGATCGCCGCGCGGCGGTCGTAGCCCGAGAGATAGGCCGTGTTGGTCTGCGCATCGATTGTGATGTCTTCGGGGCCAACGAAGCCAGCGGCCGTGACGGGCTTGCACGTGCCGTCAAACTTGGCTTCAAGGACGCGGAAATAGCCCGCAGCTTGGAGGAAGAAATAGACCCAAACGCCTACCGCAATCAGCAGAACGAAAAAGATGAATCTGACCATAGCGCGTCGCCCCGGGTTTCTTGGTGGCGAGAATAGCGCCGTCTTTGACCGGCGTCACAGGGCTGCGACTAGGTGCATGGCTGCGGAGCAATCGCCTGGGAGGCGAATTTGGCGCAAAAATAATGGCGCACAACCGATTTGGTCGTGCGCCATTTTGTCTGTCTGACGGATCCTTAGCGCTTCGGGGCGCCCTTCGTTTGATCGGGTTCGGTTAGATTTGACGATCGATCGATGCTGACCGAGTGCTGGTCGATCTGATCCTCGAAGGTGAAGCCGGAATAGGAGTAGCCGTCGAATTCCTTTTCGTGATCGCCCCTCATCACGATGTGCGCTTCGCCGAAATCATCGGTGTTCAGCGTTGGGCCGATGTCCGAATCCGGGTCGGTCTGGGTGAAGGCGGGGCCAGCAAAGCCGTTGTTTGAATCGACAATCTCAAAAGCGCCGGCGACCGAAACTCCAAAGCTGAACGCAAGTGTGGCAATGCTAAATTTCAGCCACGTCATGTCCGGGTAACTCCTGTCGAGAAAGCCGACGCGTCAATTTCGGCTGAAAACCTAGCAGACCTTCGCAGCCGCGTCTCGTTGCAAGTCGGCAATGTTGTATCAAACTGTGGCTCTGCAACCTCAGAGTTCATGCCTTGGCTGCGATTTTGGGCGGGGCCAGAACGGTGGTCAAGGCAAATACGCCCACCAGAGCGACCACGATCATCGCGCCTGTCGGCAGGTCGAACGCCGAGGAGGCTAGAAGACCTGCAACGTATCCGATCACGCCCACCATGTAGGCGACCGGCAATTGCCAGCGTTCGCTGAAGCGTCGTGCGGCCAGCGCCGGTACGATGAGGCTCGCGAAGACGAGGTAGATGCCGACCAGCTGCACCGATTGGGTCACGAGGAGCGCGAAGAGGACGTAGAAACCGACGGTGCCGATCCAGCGCCGGGCCCCGAACCAGACGATCAGCGCTGCCGCATATAGCAATGCGATCGGGATAAGCGACGCCGGCGAGACCCAAAGAATTTGCCCGACGAGGAGATCTTTCAAATGCTCGCCGCCGTGCGGATTGTTGGCAAGCACCAAAAGTTCGACGCACGCCGCGAAGACAAAGAGAACGCCGATCAGCGCTTCTTGCACCTCCGGCCATTTGCGCTCGCTCCACGTCAGAACCAACGCGCCGACAAGCGCCGCTGCGACGGCCGCAGCCTGAACGCGCCAACCCTCGGGTTCGAAACCCAGCGCATCGGCTGCCGTGACGCCGAGACCGGCTACTTGCGCGATTGCCAGATCAATGAAGACGATGCCGCGGGCGAGGACTTGCCGCCCCAAAGGCACGTGGGTGGAGAGCACCAAGAGGCCCGCAAGAAACGCGGGCCACAGGATGCTGATTTCGATGTTGCCGACGGTCATGGCTTGGCTGCGGCGAGAAGGCGCTTCACGGTATCGTCGTAGAGCGAGAAGAGATCCTTGGCTTCGTCAGTCCCGCCGACGGTGAACGGCAGGGTGACCGCGGGAATCTTGGCACGCTCGGAGACGAACGCAGACGGGCGGTCGTCTTCGTATGCGGCACGGATCACCATCTTCACCGGCTGGTGCTGGATCGTTTCCAACACTTCGGCGAGATAGCCGCTTGACGGTGGAACGCCGGGCTTAGGTTCGAGTGCCACCACCTGCTTCAGGCCCAACCAATTGATCATGTAAATCCAGCTGGTGTGCTGTACGGCGATGGTCACGCCCTTCAGCGGCGCAACTGCCACATTCCATTTGGTCATTGCAGCGGTCCAGCGCTGCGCGAAGTCCGCGTAACGCTGGGCGTAGAGCGCGGCATTCGCGGTATCCAGTTCGGCGAAACGCTCAGACAGAGGCTTGGCGACAAGCAGAATCATCCGCGGGTCGGTTTGAATGTGCGGATTGCCGGCGGCGTGAATATCGCCCTCGGCACGATCGAGACGCGTGGGAATTTCTTGGAGTTGAACAAAGCTTGTGGCCTCGAACGACCCTGGTGTGCCGGGCTGAATCTTTGCGTTTGCGGCTTGACGCGCGATCATGGGCAGCCAGCCGATTTCAAGCTCTGCGCCGGTGCAGACCGTAACGTCGGCGCCGCGCGCTTTGGCGATCAGACTTGGCCGCGCCTGGACTTGATGCGGATCCTGAGAGCCGGTCGTCGCGATGTAGATTGAGATCTTGTCGCCGCCGATCTCTTTCGACAGCGCTCCCCATTCGGGCTCGCACGCAAAGACGCTGAGATCGGCTCGAGCCGGTTGAGTGGAGGCGGCGGCGACTAAAACGATTCCGAATAAAATCCTATGCATCTGGTTCGTTCCTTCAAAAGTTGTGGGCGCCATGTGGTCCGATGGAAACCGTGTATTGCGCGACGAACTCGTTGTTCGGACGCAGGTCGGCTTCGTCATAGGTGTATTGCAGGCGGAAGCGGCCGAACTCGCTCGTGTCGTATTCGAGCATCGCGGTCGTCGCCTGGGGACTGTGGCCGAAGTCATCGAGCGTACTTCCGACGAGCGCAATCGGTACGTTGGCGGTCTGAAGCTCTGCGTAACGCACGCCGATGCGCCATTGCGGCATGAATTGATAAGCGCCCTGCACGTAGAAGCCCGTCCTGTTGTAGTCGACAGGAACGCCGTTGAAGTCGCCCTGCTCGTGGCCGAAGAAATATTCGGCGTTGGCAATCAGGTTCGTGACAGTCGGATTGCCGCCCGGCGCCCATTTGAAAACAAGGCTGGCGATGCCGAGATCGTCTGTTCCGGTGAACATATCGCCGCCCGTGTCGCGCTTGTCGGCCTTCGATCTCAGATACGAGAGGCCGGCGAGGAAGCTGCTCGAATCGTCGATGTCGCCGCCGCTGTGTACGTAGCCGGTCATCGTACCGACGCCTTCGTTTGCGGCGCCACCAGCCGGAAACGCATCGCCGCGAAACGCCTCGGCGCCGAATTCGAGGAAGAAATCAGTTGGTGCAAGCCAACGCACCTGCACGCCGTCATCGCCGTATTGGTTGGCGAGCAGCACGCGATAGGGCAACGGCGCATCCTCGAAATCCCAAGCATGGGCGTGTTTTTCGTTGAGATAGCCGATGCCGGAGAAGAACCGGCCGGCGCGGGCCGTAAAACCGCCGGGCAGAGCCGTCGTTTGGATGTAGCCCTCTTCAACGGCAATCTGATCGTGATTGATCGTGACAATAAGGTTCGCCAGAAACTCGTGGTCGACGTTGGCGGTGATCGCAATCTCGGATTCGCCGAGCGAGAATCCACGGTCTGCCAATCCGGCGTCGCCCAGCGCAAACCCCGGAACGCGCGCCACGCTCGGATCATGTTCGAACGAGGAAAGCGAGCCGTTCAAGATGACGGAGATCGCGGGGTTGAATGCACCGGGCCCGGCCGGCGCACGCGGTGCAGCCGCTTGCGGCGGCGGAGGTGCCGCCGCCAACACGACTGGGGCCGGCTCGACTGTTGTAGCGGCCGTCGTGGTTGCGGCAGTGGCGGGTGTACGTTTGGCGGCCGCAGCCTTCGCGGCTTTGGCTTCAGCCTCGGCGACCCGCAAGCGCTTTTCGAGGCTGTCGATCTTGTGCACGTAGTCGGCGCGCATTTCTTTGATTTCGGCGCGGATGGTGCTCAGGTCTTCGTCGGATGCTGCAAGCGCGGGTGCGGCGGTGCCGAGCAGCAAGCCCGCGGCGACGGCGCCGACCGTGATTGACGAATGTCTCATGATACCTCTCCAATTGTCTGTGTACGGATGACCTTCGCGAGTCGTTCGACGCGGTTCCGGCATCCGGTGCGGCGAACGCGCACGTAAGCTTCCAACCGGAAGCGTCGCGGCGTTACGCATCAGAATCGTGTGAAGTCAGAGAGGAGGGGCGCGGCTTTGCCAACCGAGCGCTATGAGCGGAACGTGTGCGTGCTCGGCATGCACGACGAATGCTTGAGCGTCGACAAATTCGGGTAAGAAGATTCCGGTCGAGGCTTGCAGCAGGAAGCTATGCGCGCTCGCTAGTTGCTGGCAGATCGGGCAGTCGTCTTCTCCAGGCAGTTTCTTCTGATTCTTGGCGGGAGCGCTCTTGGCGCCGTCGGCCAAAGCTGTCGCGGCGCCAGAACCGGCGAGATGGAAATGGCTAGCGGCAAGTTGCGCTTGCAGGATGAAGGCGAGGAGCAGTGCAACGACGAACGCGCGGCGCATCCCGCCGCTGCTTGTTTTCGCCGTCAACGCCGATTTGAACTGCCGGAACACGCCTTTTGAGCCCGTTGCGCCTAACCGCAAGCAAAACCATTGGCACATAGGCTTGGTATACGCAACGTTAATGCCGTGAAGGGGCAAGTCCCGTCGCACTGCGTAGCAAGGGCCACGCTGGCGTAAGCCGGACCACAAGATATTTGGGCACGCAATTGTGATTTGCGCGAGCTAGCCTCGTAGCGAGATCGGCAAGTTCCAGGCATGCCAATCTTTCAACCGTGCAAGCGATGTGGGCAGGTTACATCAAGCTGCGCGTGTACATCGGCGGGGTTGAAGCGTTTTATAGGCGTCGAACACGAATCGTGTTCGGCGGCCCCGGGGTCAGCCTCGGCCGTCCCGTACCCTTCTTTCGCTGTTCGGGAGGATCCAGAATGACACGCGTTACGTCTCTCGCCTTGGTACTCGCTGTAGCAATTGCCGGCGCCTTTGCGTCGGTTGCGCCAGCCTCCGCTCACCACTGGCGCCATCACCACCATCATCACTGCTATTGGCACCACCATCACCGCCATTGTCACTGGGACTAGCGGGCCCAGCACGTCGAATTGAAGTTGGCGTCGTGCCCCGGCGTTCGGCGCCGGGGCACGCTTTGCCTCCGGTGCGCGCCTCATCGAGCGGTTCCGACGCAGCGCCTCTGGCCCCCACAGATGCTCGTGCTATCGTTGTGCTATGGACGATCCCTATCAAACACTAGGCGTCGCGCGAACCGCTACGGAAGACGAGATTCGCGCCGCCTATCGTAAGCTGGCGAAGAAGCATCACCCCGACCTCAATCCGGGAAAGCACGAGGCCGAAGAAAAGTTCAAAGCAGTCTCAAGCGCCTATGCGCTCTTGTCGGACGCCGATAAGCGTGCGCGGTTCGACAGCGGCGAGATTGACGCTTCGGGTGCCGAGAAACCGCAGGAGCGGCGATTCTATCGCGATTTCGGCGAGGATGCGGGGCGTGCAAAGTATCGCCCTGGCACGGGCGGTGCATTCGATGCTGACGATTTGTCCGGCTTTTTCGAAGAGATGTTTCGCCAACAGGGCGCGGGCGGTGGAGCGCGTGAGTTCGCGATACGCGGGGCGGATGCGCGTTACCAACTCAGCGTCGATTTTCTTGATGCGGCAATCGGTGCTGTCAGGCGCCTGACGTTGCCGGACGGCTCGACGCTTGATGTCACGATCCCCACAGGCTTGCGCGATGGGCAGGTGCTGCGGCTCAAGGGCAAAGGCGCTCCGGGTATCGGTAACGCGCCGGCGGGCGACGCACTGATCGAAGTCTCGGTGCGCCCGCACAACCTATTCCGCCGCGACGGAAATGACGTGGTGATCGAACTGCCGGTGACGCTGAAGGAAGCAGTACTCGGCGCCAAGGTCGAGGTGCCGACGCTCAGCGGTACGGTGACGCTCACGATCCCGCCGCATTCATCAACCGGGACGCGACTGCGCCTCAAGGGTCGCGGTATCGCCGGCGGCCATCAGGTTGTCGAGCTCAAGGTCGTGTTGCCAAAAGAGGATGAGCGGGAACTTGAAGCGTTCTTGAAAGATTGGACACCGCATCACGATTTCGATCCGCGCAAAGACATGGTGCCCTCATGATGCGCTTGCACGCGGTCCTGGCGCTCTTTCCCGACCTGGACGAGGCCGAACTTTCAACTTGGATCGAGCAGCATTGGGTGGAGCCCGAACAAGAGCTTGACGATGGTCCGGTGTTTCGGGAGATCGACGTGGCGCGGGTGCATATGATTTACGATTTGCGTCACCGTTTGGACGTGCACGAGGAGACTCTGCCGTTGGTGCTTTCCCTCGTCGATCAAGTGTATGAGTTGCGGCGCAATCTGAAGGCGATGACACGAGCGCTCGACGAGCAGCCGCCCGAAATTCGCGGCGCCATCCTGCGCGCGCTGGCTGGCGGCGGCCGGAACTAACAACCGTATCCGGAGCAAAGTTGCGGCGGGTTCGCGCTGCAAATCGCTTTCCCGACAATGAGGGGCCCAATGAATCCTTTCGGCGATCCCGCGCATATCGATGCTTCGCTCGATTGCCGGTCGATCAGTTTCGAGAATCCGACAGGCGCGCGCGGGGCGGGCGGCACGGCTGCGGCTGGCCGCAAGGGCGCGCCGAACCGGCGGATAGAAGTGGGGGAGCGGGTTGTGCTCGCCGATGTCGAGGGGCCAGGACGCGTTCGGCACATTTGGATGACGTTTCGCCGGGCGCCGCCGGAGCAGATGCGGGCGGTGATACTTGAGGTCTTCTACGATGGTCGGGCGGAACCAAGCATCTCGGTACCGTGCGTCGATTTTTTCGGCCTGGCGCACGGGCGTACGGTGAACTGCGTCACTGCGCTGACCGCGGTGCAGGAGGGTCGCGGCCTCAATGCCTATTTCCCGATGCCGTTCGCGAAGCACATTCGGATCGAACTGACAAACGCCGGCACGCATCCGATCCTGTTCTACTATCAGATCGACTACACACTGGAGGCAGCGGCACCGGGCGCCGGGTATCTTCACGTTGCATTTACGCGCGAAAATCCGACGTCACTCAAGCGCGACTTTACGATTGCAAAGGGATTTGAGGGGCCGGGCCGATTTCTCGGTTGTGTCGTCGGCATACGGGTGCTGCCGGACGACATGATTTGGTACGGCGAGGGCGAATTCAAATTCTACCGCGACGGCGACGGCGCCAATCCCACCATCTGCGGTACCGGTCTTGAGGACTACGTCGGAACGGCTTGGGGGATGGGCATGCACACGGCGCTCTATCAAGGGGCGCCGCTCGTCGTAGTGCCGTCGTCGAACAATTCATCGCCGCTGAGCAAACCTGATTTCGTCAGCTTCTATCGCTGGCATTTGCCCGATCCTTTGATCTTCCAGCGCGAGATGAAGGCGACGATCCAACAGATCGGAGCCTTGATGGTGCCGAAGGGCGCTGAGCATTTGGTCGAGGAATTGGGCGCGCGTCATTTGCTTGCAGGAAACGGATGGATCACAGGCGGTGATTTGGCCGCGAGCCGGTTGCACGCCTTTGCGCTTGCCGAGCGCTGCGATGACTACTGCGCAGCAGCGTTCGTCTATGCGTTGAAAGCGCAGAGCGTGCCACGTGTCAACGTCCCGGCCGCCATCGCCGATATCGGTTGGCGCGATTATGAGCGCAAGGGTTCGGCATAGAGCAGAGCCTCGTCCGGTCTGGGACTATGCGCGGCGGATGCTGAATTAGCGTCGCCTTCTCGCCTGCGGTCGTTTAGGTGGGCGCGCTTGGGGGCGCGGCGTTCCCGGTTCGCCGCCTTCGATCAGGTCGAAACGAAGGCCGCCGGTGAGGGGCGCCGCTTCGGCCAGTCGCACGGTGACACCTGTTCCCAAGCGAAACGTGAGGCCGGAACGTTCGCCGACGAGGGCATGGGCACGCTCGTCGTGCTGAAAGAATTCGCGGCCAAGTGAGCGGATGGGAATGAGTCCATCAGCTCCGGTTTCCGACAAGCGAACGAAGAGGCCAAAGCGGGTGACGCCGGATATGCGACCGGCAAATTCCGCGCCGATACGGTCGGACATAAAGGCGGCGATGTAACGATCGTTGCTGTCGCGTTCGGCCGCCATGGCACGGCGCTCGAAGGCGGAGCTTTCTTCTGCCGTTTGTTCTAGCCGTTCGATCTCGCCCTCGGTCAGACCGCCATCGCCCAGGCTTAGCGCGCGGATCAACGCGCGATGCACGACCAGATCAGCGTAACGACGGATCGGAGAGGTGAAATGGGCATAGCGCCTGAGCGCCAGACCGAAATGTCCGATATTGTCCGGGTTGTACTCGGCCTGCGATTGCGTGCGCAGCATGATCTCGTTGACCATGCTCGCATAGGGGCCGCCGCGCACAGTTTCCAAGATTCGATTGAGCATCGACGGCTTGACGATCTGCCCCTTGGGGAAGCTGATCTTCAGCGTGCTCAAAAAATCGCTAAGCGCGTTGAGCTTTTCGGGCGCAGGTGGCGCATGAATGCGGAAGATCAACGGTGTGCGTTTGGCTTCGAGCGTTTCGGCGGCCGCGACATTCGCCTGGATCATGAATTCTTCGATCAAGCGGTGCGTTTCGAGGCGTTGACGCAGAGCGATTTCGGCAACACGGCCGTCGGGCGCCATTTGGATCTTGTGTTCGGGGAGGTCGAGATCGAGCGGCCCGCGTTGGTCGCGTGCCTTCGCCATCGCGCGATAGCAGGCGGCGAGAGGTTTTAACACCGCATCTAGGATCGGCTGCGTCTTGCCATTCGGCCGGCCATCGAGGGCGTCCTGGACCTCGGTATAGGTGAGCTTTGCCGCCGAGCGCATCAATCCGCGTTCGATGCGATGCTGTTTTAGTCGCCCCCCGGCGTCGAATTTTAGGTGCGCGGCGAGGACGGGGCGGTCCATTTTTTCTTTGAGCGAGCACAAATCCGCGGAGAGTTCTTCGGGCAGCATCGGCACGACGCGATCGGGGAAGTAGACCGAGTTGCCACGCTTCGACGCCTCGCGGTCGAGCGCCGAGCCCGGCACCACGTAATGCGCGACGTCGGCGATAGCGACGATGGCACGAAAGCCACCTTTGTTCGTGGGGTCGTCGTCGTGTGCAGCCCATACCGCGTCATCGTGATCGCGCGCGTCGGGCGGATCGATCGTGACGAGCGGCACGGTGCGTAGGTCGGCGCGCCCGGCCAATGGTGCGGGTCGCGCGCTCTTTGCCTGGTCAACCACTTCGTCGGGAAACGTGTCGGGAATGTTGTGCGCGTGGATTGCGATCAAGCTGATGGCACAGGGCGAATCCACGCGACCCAAGCGTTCGCGGATGCGAGCGCGAGGTAACCCCGCCAAGCGACCGGCGAGCGGCTCGGCGACCACAAGTTCGCCTTCGAGCGCGCCCCCCGTGTCACCCTCAGCGACAACAAACTCTTGGCGTGCCTTGCGGTCGACGGGTTCGATGCGGCCTTGCTTGCCGAGTTTCCTAAAGACCCCCAGTGCCTTGTGAACACTTGCGCCAAGGCGCTTGATCACATGCGCTTCGTAGCCGTCGCCGCTGCGCGTGAGACGGGCAAGAAAACGTTCTCCGATTCCAAGCGCTCGCTGGCTGCCTTCGCCTTGCGTGCCGGGCGCGAGCAGAATCTTCGGCGGATCGTCGCCGCCGTCCCACTGTGCTGGCTTGCAGATCAACTCGCCATCCGGGTCGCGGTCGACGACCTCGACGGCAATGACCTCCGGAAGGTCGCCCTTTTTGGTGAAGGTCTTGCCGCGGCCACGCTTGACCGCACCATCATCCTGCAATTCGCGCAGCAGCCGCTTAAGCTCGATCTTGTCGTTGCCCTTTAGGCCGAAATGGCGTGCGAGGTCGCGCTTCGAGGCGGCTCCTGGATGGCTTGCGACAAATGCGACGAGTTCGTCACGCGTGGGAAACGTGCTGCGCGTTTCAGTCTTGCGCGGCGGGCGAGGCGGCTTGGGTTTGTTCATCTCGAGGCGAAGCAGCGATTGGATCGATCACAGCTTCATAGCATTCATTCCGCTGGCTGAGGTGCAAGTTCTCCACTTTTTATCGGCGCAGATTCGTGTGTCGCAATCATAGCCGCGAGGCCAATCAGACCTGCGACCAGCCAATAGAAGGCCGGCGCGAGCGGATTGCCCGTTACTTGGATGAGCTTGGCAATTGTAAACTGGGTTGTGCCGCCGAAGGTCGCGATCGCCGTCGCGTAGACGATCGCGACGCCACCAGAGCGAATGGTGGAGGGCAGGGACTCGGTCAGCCAAATGATGATCGGCGTGCCGCTGAGCGCCGCGAGCGTTCCCAACACGGCCGTCGCGCCTAGAAGCGCTGCTGCCGTCCGGTAGTGCTCGATGACATAGAAGCTTGGCAGAACGAGAAGGAGCAGAAGCACTGCCGGAATAATCATCACGGGCTTGCGCCCGAAGCGGTCCGATAGAGAACCGCTCACGAGATCGAAGCATACGCCAGTAATGCCGAGGACGATGGTTGCCGCGAACGATATCGTCGTCGGCATGTGCAACGTGGCGATGGCGTAGGTGGTCATGTAGTCGAGCACGTAGGCTGCGATGGTGGCACTTGCGAGCAAGAGCAGGCCAAGGACGATTACCCGAAAATAGGGACGCAGCGCAGGGCGTGCCGCGCCTGTGCTGCGTATTGAAAATGTCTCAGGCAGGTTGCGCCGCAGGGCCAAACCGAACGGTACGATCGCGGCGCCGAGAAGAAATGCAACGCGCCATCCCCAATCTTGCAGCTGCTGCTCGCTGAGAGCATTGGCGAGTGCGAAACCGACGAGGCCGGCGACGAGGATGGCGAGATCTTGAGTCCAGGCCTGCATCGCCGCGTAGAAGCCGCGATGCTGAGGCGGCGCCGCCTCGATCATGAACGCGGTCGTGGGACCGACTTCACCGCCTAGGGCAAACCCTTGCAACAGGCGGAAGCCGAACACCAAGACAGGGGCGGCACCGCCGATCGTGGCGTAGGACGGCGTCAAAGCAAGGCCGGTGATCGCGACGCCCATCAGCGTGAAGGAAAAAATCATTGCCGGCTTGCGGCCGATGCGGTCGCCCATAATCCCGATGACGACGCCGCCGATCGGGCGCGGCACAAAGCCTGCGCCGAATGCGAGGAGCGACGTCAACAGGCTTGAGGTTGGATCGTCGGACGGGAAAAACGTTCGACCGATATAGACCGCAAAGAACGAATAGGTGAGGAAATCGTAAAACTCGAGCGCGTTGCCGAGGACGACGGCGGCGACGTAACGGGCGGGCACCGATCGTGCGGTCGGCGGCGCGCCGGTCGAAGGGTCACTCACGTTTCACCCCTCATTTCGGGCACGCCATGCCGCCGGTCACCCATTGATGCATGAGCGTCATGAAATCGCCGTGCGCCAGCGGCACCGGCTTTCGGCCCGTGCCAGGCGCCCAGCCCCAGAGGACCAGCGGTTCAACCTTCATATGCTCGACCAACGCATCACCGCCCCGTCCGCCATTGCGTTTGGGATCCTTCAACAAGGCACAAAGCTCGGCCGACGAAAGTCCCTGCCAAACCATGGAAACGGGTGCAAGACGCCAATGTGGTGCTCCCGGCGTACCGGACATCGGATCATTTCCGAAATCTTTGTGGCAGACACCGCAGCGCATAGCACCAGTGCCGGTACCGTCGGCACCGCGCACGGCGAAGGGCACATGCGGACGGGGCACGTCGCCTTGCAGGGGCGAAGTTTGTTGGTGGCAGTTCAAGCAACGCGGATGCTGAAGAACACCTGCGATCTTGCCCCAGGCGGCAAGGCCCTGCGTTTCATCGGGCGCAGCTGTCGCCAACAACGGCCCCATGAGCCCGCCCGCCAGCAGAAGAATCGCGAATGACGCAAGTACCTCGCCGAGCCGATTTCGTCCACCCATGTCGAGATTTCTTGAGCGCGTTGTTTCCCTGCGGCGAACCTAGCACGAGTGCGCGCGCCGTGCTCGCACTTAACCAAGGGCGAAAACGGGTCGTGCCCGCGAATCCAACTCTTGCTGATATTCGTATCAACGCTATGGTTTGACGGCATCGGGCGTTGGAAGGATTGAAATGGCCCAAGACGGCGACTTGGCGGAATCGCTTCGAGTGAGCTTTGCCCGTCTCAATCGCGCGCTCAAGATCGAGGGAGTGCGCGATCGCAATCATCCCTATGCGCGATTGAACTTGTCCGATCTCCTCGCGCTCGACCTCATTGGCCGCCAGGACGTCTGCATCATGCGCGACGTGGCGCGGGAACTCGGCTCGCCTATGAGCACGGTGACCAGTGTGGTCGATCGCCTGGTCAATAACGGGTTGGTTTCACGCGAGCGGGCGGCGAACGACAAGCGCTCGATTCGGCTGGTTCCGACAAAACAGGGTCGCAAGTTCTTGGCGATGCTCAGTGATGAGCAGCGGCACAGCTGTGAAATCGTGCTGGCAGCGCTGCGGCCCAGGGAACGCGACATTTTTGTATCGCTCATCGCCAAGGTTGCGAACGCTATCGAGGCCGACGCCTTCAAGGCGAAATAGTACAGCTTCAGATAGTACGATATTCGGACAATATATTTGACCCGCCGACACAGGCGTGCTCTCATTGACATAAGGCTGTTCGCAGCCATGCGGTGGGGGCCGCGAACAAGTTTCGCAACAGGAAACGCCGATGACCAAATTCGTCGTCAACGGGCACGAATTCGAATCCAACGATCCGCCGGACATGCCTCTGCTTTGGGCGCTGCGCGACCGGCTGAAAATGACGGGCACCAAGTTCGGCTGCGGCATTGGATTGTGCGGTGCTTGCACCGTGATCATCGACGGCCAAGCGAAGCGCAGCTGTCAGGTGCCGATTTCGAATGTGGCGGGCAAAGCTATCACGACGATCGAGGGTCTTGCGCCGATCGAGACGCCGACGGCAATTCAAGCGGCGTGGATCGCCGAACAAGTTCCGCAATGCGGCTATTGCCAATCGGGTATGATTATGGCCGCGACCGCGCTGCTTGCGCGCAAGCCTAATCCGAGCGACGCCGACATCGACGAAGCGATGACGAACATTTGCCGTTGCGGAACGTATCCGCGGGTGCGCCGCGCGATTCATCGCGCCGCCGGTGCGACGGCATCTGCCCAACCCGCGATCGCTCCAGCGACAGGAGCGGCCCATGAGTAAGCTCACACGCCGCGTCTTTCTCGCGACCGGCGTTACGGTCGGTGCAGGGCTGGCGCTCGGCGCCGGGTATCTCGCAACAATCGATACCGACGGTCTCGCTGGCGGCGACGGACACAATGGCGCCGCCAAGCTCAATGCTTGGGTCGAGATCCGCCCCGACGGCACGATCCGCATCGCCGTACCGCGCGCCGAGATGGGGCAAGGCATTTACACCGGGATCGCGATGCTGATCGCTGAAGAGCTCGAGATTACGCTCGATCCGAAGACCGTCATCATCGAACATCCCGACGAACTCTTGCCTGTCTACACAAATTTCGTCGGTGCCTTGAGTAAGCGCCCTGAGGACATGGGCGGACCGATCGATTGGACAATGAAGAAAGTCTACGCCTCGGTGCCGTTCATTTTGACGGGCGGCAGCTCGAGCATCGTGGACGGGTATCACTCGATGCGGCTTGCCGGCGCCACGGCGCGCACGATGCTCGTCGAGGCGGCTGCAGTAAGATGGGGAGTCGCAGCGGACTCCTGTCACGCGGCGAACGGCCGCGTGCTGCATCAGGCGAGTGGGCGCTCGGTGGCGTACGCCGAAGTTGCGCGCGATGCCGCTAGGCGAACGCCGCCGTCGAATCCGAAATTGAAAACTCAGGACGAATTCAAACTGATCGGCACGCCGCAGCAGCGGCTCGACATTCCCGACAAGACGCGCGGTACGGCGACCTTTGGCATCGATACAGTGTTGCCCGACATGCTTTTCGCGACGGTCGTGCAATCGCCGGTGTTCGGAGGGCGAGTCAAGTCGGTCGACTCGACCGCTGCGATGGCGTTGCCGGGCGTGAAGAAAGTGGTCGACCTGGGCGATGCGGTCGGTGTCATCGGCGAAACCTACTATCACGCGCACAAGGCTGCCGCCGCTCTCGCGATCGTTTGGGACGATCAAGGGCACGGCGGGCTGAGCACCGCGTCCGTCTCGGCCGATTATCTCAAGGCACTCGAGACGGGCAAACCTTACGTCAAGCGCAACGATGGCGACGTCGATGCAGCTCTCAAGAACGGCCAAGTGATCGAGGCGACATACGAGACGCCGCTGCTTGCCCATGCGCCGATGGAGCCGATGAATACGACGGCGTTGTTCAAGGACGGCAAGTTCGAGATCTGGTCGCCGAACCAATCGCCGACTGTCGTCAGGTGGGCAGCGCTCAAAGCAAACGATAAGGCCAAGGATGTCGTCATCCATACGACGATCATGGGCGGCGCTTTCGGACGACGAGCCGACGGCGACATGGTCAACCAAGCCGCGGCGTTGGCGGTGGCGATGCCGGGGGTGCCGGTAAAGCTTGTCTGGTCGCGCGAAGAAGACATTCTGCACGACACCTATCGCCCTTCGGCGATCGCGCGGATGCGAGGGGTCATCGGCGCGGATGGGAAGCCCACCGCGGTCGATTTCAAGAACGCGACGCAATCGGCGTTTCTTTCGTTCAGCCGGCGCAATATGCCGTTCGAAATGGGCGGCGATAGCGATCCGGCGAACATCGAGGGCGCGGTGGAGATGCCGTACGCCATTCCAAACGTGCGCGTTGCGACGACAACGATCGAGACACCGATACCGCTCGGGTTCTGGCGTAGTGTCGGCAACTCGAATACGGCGTTTTACGTCGAGAGTTTCATCGACGAGCTGGCGGCTGCGGCGAAAGCCGATCCAATGGATTTTCGGCGCGATTTGCTCAAGCATGACCCGCGGCGTTTGGCGGTTGCCGATGCGCTCAAGGAAAAATCGGGCTGGGCGACGAAGCTCGAGGGCACCGGACGCGGGCGCGGCGTTGCCCTGCATACCTCGTTCCGCACCCATGTGGGCGAAGTCGCCGAAGTGACGGTCGCCGCTGATGGATCCCTGAAGGTCGATCGTGTCGTCTGCGTCGTCGACTGCGGACAAGTCGTGAATCCCAATACGGTCGAGGCGCAGGTCGAGGGGGCGGTCATCTTCGCGCTTTCGGCCCTCGTCTACGGCGAGATCACGATCGAGAAGGGGCGGGTCGTCCAGGGCAATTTCGACCGCTACGACATGGTGCGCTTGGCGCAGAGTCCGAAGATCGAAGTTCACATCATGCCGAGCCGCGAATTGCCGGGCGGCATTGGCGAACCGGGAACGCCGCCGCTCTTCGCGGCGGTGACGAATGCGATCTTCGCCGCGACCGGCAAGCGCATCCGCAAACTGCCGATCGCCGGTCAGGGCTTCGTGTTGGGTTGAGAAGGGTCGCTATGCGTGTGATCGGGATGATTGTGTCGCTGTTCGTCGTGGGATTGGTTGCGCAGGCTCACGCCGACGACGCCACTGGGCTCTTCAAGAAGTATAAATGCACGAAGTGCCACGCGACCGACAGCAGACTAGAAACGGCGCCGTCTTACGACGAGATCGCCAGGAAGTATAAAACGACCGCGGATGCGCAAACGCAGCTTGCGAAAGTGGTCAAAGACGGCGGCAGCGATGTTTGGGGCGAGGCGCGCATGCCGGCCAATCCCTACATCCCGGACGCCGACGTGGCTGCGATGGTGAAGTGGATCCTCAAGCACTGAGGCGCTTCAGGTTTCGGCCAAGACTTTGCGTTTCGCCGGGGGCTTCTTCGCCGCCTTGTCACCCGCGGCGCCCTTCGGCGCGGCTTTTGCCGGTTTGAGCGGCCTTGCGTCCTCTTTTTTCATTTCTTTAGGCGCAGCAGTTTTCGCGGCGGCCTTGGGCGCTGCTTTGCGCTTGGGCTTCTTGCCACCGCCGCCCGCTTCGATGCGCGCCGCGATCAGATCGAGCGCTTGTTGCAGCGTCACGTTCTGCGGGTCGTTGCCGCGCGGCAGCGTCGCATTGATAATGCCGTCGGTGACATAGGGGCCATATCTGCCGCCCATCACCTTGACAATCGCGCCGCTTGGATCGGGCCCCAGTTCTTTGAGCGGCGCCGCCTGCCGGCGGAAGCTGCCGCCGCCTTTCGCCTTCTTCTCGGCGAGCAAGGTAACGGCGTGATTCAAGCCGATCGTGAAGACGTCTTCGACGGTTTCAAGACTGGCGGACGCGCCGTCGTTGCTGATGTATGGGCCGAATTTGCCGATCTTCGCGACAATCGGTGTGCCGGTCTCAGGATGCAAACCGACCTCGCGCGGCAGCGACAAGAATTGCAGCGCGCGCTCCAGAGAGATGGTCGCCGGGTCATCGCCGCTCGGAATGCTGGCGCGCGCCGGCGGTGGTATATCGCTCGCCACTTTCTTTGGTTTCGGCTCGCCCTTCTTGGGCTTGGGCTTGGGCGGCGGATCTTCGCCAAGCTGCAAATAGGGACCGAAGCGGCCGATCTTGAGATAGACGCTGCTGCCGGACGCCGGGTCGACGCCGATCGTGCGGGCCTCGACGCCGTTGCCTTCGCCTTCGCCTGGCGTGGCGAAGGGCCGGGTGAAGCTGCAGTCGGGATAGTTCGAACAACCGATGAAGGCGCCGAACTTGCCGAGGCGCAGGCCGAGCTTGCCGTCGGCGCATGACGGGCATTTGCGCGGATCGCCGCCGTCCGCCTGCTGCGGAAAGATGTGCGGCGCCAGGGCTTCGTTCAGGGCATCGAGCACGTGGGTGATGCGCAGCTCGCCGATGTCTTTGATGGCGGCGTGAAAGTCCTTCCAGAAATTCCGGAGCAGATCCTTCCATTTCAATTCGCCGGCCGAGACCTGGTCGAGCTGCTCTTCCAAATTCGCGGTGAACTCGTACTCGATGTAGTGCTCGAAGAAGTTTTCCAAGAACGCGGTGACGAGGCGGCCCTTGTCCTCGGGAATGAAGCGCTTCTGATCCATGCGCACATAAGCGCGGTCGCGCAGCACCTGCAGGGTCGAGGCGTAAGTCGAGGGGCGGCCGATGCCGAGTTCCTCGAGCTTCTTGACGAGCGAGGCTTCGGAATAGCGCGGCGGCGGTTCGGTGAAATGCTGCTCGGGCTTGATCTCGACGACCGAGGTCGCGTCGCCACGCGCGACTTTGGGAAGGCGCGTGCCGTCCTCGTCGTCGCCGCTGTCGTCTTTGCCTTCTTGATAGAGCGCCAAGAAGCCGTCGAAGATCAGGATCGAACCGTTGGCGCGCAAGCCCGTGCGCTTGTCGCCGGTTTCGATATCGATGGTCGTGCGCTCGAACTCGGCGCTCTCCATCTGGCTCGCCATCATGCGTTTCCAGACCAATTCATAGAGCCTGGCCATGTCGGGCTCGACGGTGCGCGCGACCGACTCCGGCGTACGCTCCATGTCGGTCGGGCGAATGGCTTCGTGCGCTTCCTGGGCGTTGCGGGCTTTGACCTTGTAGATGCGCGGCGATTGCGGGACATGGCGGGCGCTGAAGCGTTTGCCGATCTGCTGGCGCGTTTGCGTGATGGCTTCCGGCGCCACGTCGACCCCGTCGGTACGCATGTAGGTGATCAAGCCGACGGTTTCGCCGCCCAGCTCGACGCCCTCATAGAGGCGTTGGGCGATGCGCATGGTGTGCGACGCCGAGAAGCCGAGCTTGCGCGAAGCTTCCTGCTGTAGGGTCGAGGTCGTAAAGGGTGGCGGCGGATTGCGGCGCGCGGGCTTGGATTCGATCGAGGTGACGGCGAACTTGCCGGCTTCGACGGCGCGGCGCGCCGTTTCGGCCTTCTCGGCGTTGGGCAGAGCGAATTTGTCGAGCTTCTCGCCATTGAACTTGATCAGGCGCGCAGTGAAGGTGTCCCCGGCCGGCGTCTTCAAGACGGCGTCGACGGTCCAATATTCCTGGGTCTTGAACGCCTCGATCTCGATTTCGCGGTCGACGATGATGCGCAGCGCCACCGATTGAACGCGGCCGGCCGATTTGGCGCCGGGCAGTTTGCGCCACAAGACCGGCGACAGGCTGAAGCCAAAGAGGTAGTCGAGGGCGCGGCGCGCCAGATAGGCGTCGACCAGCTCGCCGTCGATGGCGCGGGGCTTGGCCATCGCCTCGAGAACGGCGGATTTCGTGATGGCATTGAAGACGACGCGCTCGACGGCGACGTCTTTGAGCACCTTCTTCTGCTTCAACACTTCCAGCAAATGCCAGGAGATGGCCTCGCCCTCGCGATCGGGGTCGGTGGCGAGGATCAGCTTCTTCGCGCCTTTGACGGCGCCGGTAATTTCGTTGAGTTGCTTGACGGACTTGGCGCTGATCTCCCAGGTCATCTCGAAGTCTTGGTCGGGCTTTACCGAGCCGTCCCTCTGCTGCAGATCGCGCACGTGACCGTAGGACGCCAGCACGTGGTAGCCGGGCCCGAGGTATTTGTTGATGGTCTTGGCCTTCGCCGGGGACTCAACGATGACAATATTACTTGCGGCCAATGCAACACTCCGGAGGGGCGAGCGGGCGGTTTTGACGGGGCGGACAGTCGTCCGAAACCGGTTAAGGTGTCAACCAACAGCGGTTGTGATGGTTCCCGTCGACTGCATTTTTCTCTTCTGAATCAGTAGGTTAGTTTCCACTCAAGGCGACTTTCTGCCCTGGATGACGGGTGAGTCTGCCTTCGAATTCGAGGTCCAGGAGGGCTGCTGCAACCGTTGCGGGTGAGGCTCCGATTTGGATCGCTTTGACGGGGGCGCCGGGGGATCGTTCGAGCATCGGCCGAAGCGCCGTGAGAACGTCCTCGGCGCATTCGGTGAGCACGGCGCCTTGGCGCAGCAATCCGTTGGTGCCTTTCGCGCGCGGATCGAGGGGCGATCCGGGAACGGCGAAGACATCGCGGCCTTGTTCGCCGGCCAAGCGCGCCGTGATGAGGGAGCCCGAATTCTCCGCCGCCTCAACCACGACGACGCCGCGCGCCAGCCCTGAGATGATGCGATTGCGGCGCGGAAAATGTTGCGCGATGGGCTGAAGGCCGAACGGCATTTCCGAAACGACGACACCGGTCGCGACGATCTCCTCGTAGAGCGCCTTGTTCTCCGGCGGATAGACGATGTCGACGCCGCCGGCCATCACGGCGCAAGTGCCGGTCGCGAGGCTGCCTCTGTGCGCGGCCGTGTCGATGCCGCGGGCGAGGCCGGAGGCAATCGTGAAACCTGCAGCGCCGAGTTCGGCTGCCATTTCGCGCGCGAAGCGTGCGCCGAGGGCGGAGGCATTGCGCGCGCCGACGATCGCGATCATCTCGCGGCGAAGCACGTCGAGCGAGCCGCGCACGCTGAGCACAGGCGGCGGTGCGTCGACTGCGGCGAGGGTGGATGGGTAGGCAGGTTCGCCGCAGACAATGACTTCGCCGCCGGCCGCCCGCAGCGCATCGATTTCGCGCTTGGCCTCATCGAGCGAAATTAAGGCGCGGGGTTTGCCGCTGCTGCGCGCCAGAGCCGGCAGCGCGGCAATCGCTTCACGCGCGCTGCCGTAACGGTTGAGCAGATCCCAATAGGTCTTCGTGCCGATCGATTCCGAACGGATGAGGCGCAGGTGCGCCAGGCGCTCGTCGTCGGTCATCTTCGACGGTGGTACTGCTTTGCTCATATTGTCCTGATCAAAGCCCGTCCGCCGACGATGGGCCAGGCGCCGTTGCCTGGGAGCGCGGGCATCTTGCCCGCTTTCGGGAAAAAGAGCGGGCGGGACGCCCGCGCTCCCAGGCTCCAGTTGCGAATGAGAATGGGACCCCCTTCTTTACCCGTTGCAGTGTTGCAAATGGCAGAACTGCGCCCTTCTTGACGTTGCAAACCCGTTGCACTGCCGTTGCATTGTAACGCGTTCCTGCTCCGCGCCCGTTTCACCCGCGCCGACGCGTGCGCAGTTCGGGGCACACATCGCGTTTTCGGCCGCGACCGCCTTTAGGCATGGATGGACGATGTCAAAGAGTTGGCGACGCGGAAATCGACGCGATCGCGCACTAGAACAAATATAGAACAAAACTCCGGACCGCGCAAGCGAATTGCGCTTTCACATTGTCGGCGCTCGCCTGGATCGTTTGCGCGAAGCCGGCGTCGCATCGAAGGCTCGGTTTGCCGCGCCGCCGCCCGTCTTGTGCACCATGAACGTTTGCCAACGCCGGTGCCGTGCGCGGCCGCCGAAATAAGTATAGTGTCCCCGAAATACTCCGAAATACTCCGAAATACTCAACGAGCCTAGGACGGTGGCTTTTCTGATGGATCAACCAACATCATTGATTGGTATGGTTCCGACGGCTTTTGGCCAGGCGGCAAGCTGACGTGAGCGGGCGCGCCCTTGGCCCCAAGCGAACGGATGTATCGGTAGATGGCGCGCGAGTCGCGTTCATCGAACCGATTGACATTCATCCACGGCATTGGTGGCGAGTCTTTGCGCTCGCGCAGCATGATCACCCAGTCGTCCTCCGAGATAGCGTTCGTGACAAGTCGCAAGTTCGCGGAAAATGTCGTGCCCCAGTGGCCAACGTACCCTGCGCTGCGCCCCGTCAGCCAGTCGGCTTCCGGTGTCGCTCCTCTGCTTTCGCGATACCCCTCGGTGTGACAGTCGTTGCAGCCGCCGACCACCACTAGGTAGCGACCCGCATCGAGATCCGAGGCGGCAGCGACATGCGGCGCTTCGGAAGTCTTCGGCCCCGCGGGAGAACACCCCGAGACAGCGGCGCAAGCGACCAGCAAGAAGAAAGTTGCGGCCGATCTGTTTGTTTTCCTCATGAGCGCAATAGATCGTGTCATCTTGAGATTGTCACGTTGCTTGACGCCTACGATTTGTTCTACCGGTCGCAGAAGCGATATATGTGACTGAAGCTTGGTCTCGGTTCCGGATCGGCGCTCTATGCAGAGGTTTTTCCCAGCTGCTGCCTGGTGGCAAAGTCCGGCAACGGGAGTCAGGGCGGCCCGGTTTCTCGCCGACTAACTGTCTTCAATTCGCGCAACTATTAGTCCGACCTTTGCGCACGTACGACGATTTGGAGGAAGGGTCATGTTCCGAACTATCGTGGTGTGCTGTGCGTCCGTTCTCGCCCTCGCCCTCGCTCCGATCGAAGCGGGCGCCGTCCCGGCATTGGCGCAGGTGAGCCAAGACTGGGCGCGCGAATGGCAGTCAAAGAACCTCGACGCGGTGCTCGCGCTCTACACGCCCGACGCCGTGTTCATGGACAGCAACGGTTCGCGCGTCACAGGGCGACCGGCTTTGAAGCGGTTTTTCGCAACGGTCCTCGAACAATATAGCGCGCAACCACAACTTCGCAGTATCGGCAACTTCGCCTCCGGCGACCTCGCTTACGATTGGGGCGACTACAGCGAAATCGTGACCCCGATTGCGAACCCCGCCGGCGCTCTGGAAACGCACGGCACCTATCTCGTCATCCTTCGGCGAATTGGAGGCCGGTGGAAGATCTCCGAACAAATGTGGACGGGAGACAAGCCCGTTCCGGTCAAGAGATAGGGTGGAGGGCGCGCTCGCAGATGGCGACCGCACAAGCCGAATAGCGCAGTGTCCAACAGGCTATGTCGTTGTTTGACCGACACCATTTCCGACGCGACGACCGCGACAGATAGGATGAATCTTCCGCCCGCATCTTCGCCCCACTAAGCTCGACGGACCAATGCAAGCGTCCACAACCCGTCGAAGATCATTGCATCGCGCTCGTTGGGTATTAGTATCCGGCCGCGTCGTGAGGGGTTCTCGAACAACGAATGCGCGGACTGACTTGGTCCGCGCCGGTAATGGAGGAGGCCTACGATGAAATATCTTTCCATTGGCGCTGCAGTTGCGATTTTCGCAGCGTTGCTGCTCGCATCGCCCGGTGCCTGGGCTAAGGATTGCAGAGAAAACACGGGCGGCGCCTGTGTCGGTCATTGGAGGTGCGATAGCAGCGATGCCCAAAAGGTTTGCACGGACGTCATCAAGAGGTCCGGCATGGAATGCGTCTGCCAAAGGGCGACGAGCCGAACCATCGATGGCGATGACGGTCGCGATCGTTGGAGTGTCTATCAATGGCGCGAGTACTGCCGGCATCATCGCGACGAGCGCCGGTGCGAGCGTTATTTAGACGATGGCGACCACGACCGCGATCAATGGGGCGAGGACAGGTGGCGCGAATGGTGCCGTCATCACCGCGACGAAGATCGCCGCTGCGAACGCTATCGCGACGATGGCGACCACGACCGGGATCAATGGGGCGAGGACCGGTGGCGCGAATGGTGCCGTCATCATCGCGACGAAGATCGCCGCTGTGAACGTCATCGCGACGACGGCGACGAAGATCGCAGCGGCTGGAGCGACCATCAATGGCGCGAATGGTGCCGTGATCACCGCAGTGAACATGGTCTGTGCGCTCGCTGGAACAGGGACTAGACCGGCAGCACGGCGCTAGATCGCCGTGCAATCGCCGGCGGCCTGACGGAGGCGAGGTCCGACACAAACGGGCCTCGCCTCTCAGTGTCGCAGCCCCGACGCGAGGGGACGCTTGTACGAGACCAATTTCACGAGTCGCGGCGTTGGCGGCCAACCAGGATCGCAAAGGGTCTCAAGGCAAAGATCCTTTGGGTGTCACGCCGATGAGCCTGAGGGCCATCGTGTATTGGCGGCATGATCCATATCAAAGCGCGTTCGTTTCCAATGGGTTAACCTTCCACCAGTTTGAGGAAGGAACAGCCATGGACTTGGGAAGCCAAATCTTTTTGGGTGCTGTCATCGCCGCGATGGTCGTTTTTGCGGCGACGCTCTTTGCGGTCAGCCTGATCGCGCCTGGTCGCTGAAGCCGCTTAGGGCCGTTTCGCGCCAATTCGCGGCTCCTCGTTCTTGAGGAGCCGGCGGATGTTCTCGCGATGCGTAATAAAGATCAGTACCGCGAGAACAGCGGCCCCGCCGGCATAGGTCGGTGAGGCGAGAAACCACATATAGAGCGGCGACAGCGCGGCGGCGACCAAGGCCGAGGCCGACGAGATGCGGCTGACTGCGGCGACTACGAGCCAGGTCGCGCAGATGAGTAACGCCACGGGCCAGGCGAGCGCGGCGACAATGCCGATATAGGTTGCGAGGCCTTTGCCGCCTTTGAAGTTGAGCCAAACAGGAAAGATGTGACCGGCGAACGCGCCAAGCGCGGCGATGAGCGCGGGCACATCTCCGAACCGGCGGGCGATGAGTACCGCCACGACGCCCTTGCCGACGTCGCCCAGAAGCGTCAGTGCCGCCGCATATCTATTGCCGGTGCGCAATACGTTGGTCGCGCCGACATTGCCTGAGCCGACTTCGCGGATATCGCCCAAGCCGAAGAGTTTTGTGACGATAAAAGCAAAGGGGATCGAGCCGAGCAGGTAACCGCCGACGAACGAAATCAGATCGATGAAGAATTCGGGCATTTGGGCCTTAGCTCGCGTACACGGTTTTCCCGCCGACCAGTGTGCGCAAAACGCGGCCCTGCATCAACCGGCCGACGAAGGGCGAGTTTTTGGTATGCGAATGAAAATCGGCGGGATCGATCTTGCGCGGCGCGCCGAGGTCGAAGAGCACGACATCGGCGGGCGCCCCCTTGGCCAAGCGCCCGCAGGGCAGGCGCAGAATATTCGCCGGGCCAATGGTCAGGCAGCGCAGCACATCGATCAGCGGCATCCGCGCTTCGTGATGAAGCGTCAATGCCGCCGGCAGCAGCGTCTCCAGACCGATGGCGCCGTAGGCCGCCTGGGCGAAGGGCAGGCGCTTGGTCTCGGGCGCTTGGGGATCGTGGCTCGAGACAATTGCATCGATCGTGCCTTGGCGCACGCCTTCGACCATTGCAACACGATCGCTCTCGCCACGTAGCGGCGGCGAGACCTTGGCGAAGGTTTTGTATTCGCCGACGTCTTGTTCGTTCAGTGTCAGATGATGGGCAGAGACCGCGCAGGTGAGCTTCAGGCCGCGCTGGCGCGCGCGCGCGACGGCATCGAGCGACGCGGCGCAGGAGATTTGCGCGAGGTGATAACGCGCGTTCGTCAGTGCAAGCAGATGAAGATCGCGCTCGACCGCGATCGCCTCGGCGGTCGGCGGGATGCCGCCGAGACCCATGCGCGCGGCGAACGCGCCTTCATTCATGTGGCCAGCCGCGGCGAGTGCGGGGTCTTCGACATGGGCCAGGATCAGCGCATCGAAATTCGCGGCGTAGGCGAGGCAGCGCCGCATGATGAGGCTCGACGCGATCGTGCGATCGCCGTCGGTGAAGGCGATGGCGCCCGCTTCCTTGAGCAAGCCGATCTCGCTCATCTGCTCGCCCTTGAGGCCGCGCGTCAGAGCGGCCGCCGGATGGACGTGAACCTTGGCCGTCGTGTCGGCGCGGCGCTTGATGAACTCGACGAGGGCCGCGTCATCGATCACAGGGTCGGTGTTCGGCATGACGACGATCGAGGTCACGCCGCCGGCTGCGGCGGCGTCGCCGGCCGACTTCAGCGTCTCGCGATGCTCGGCGCCGGGCTCGCCCGTAAAGACGCGCATGTCGACGAGAGCCGGCGCGACGACGTGGCCTTGCGCGTCGATGATCTCGGCGCCTGCGGGTTTGGCGTCGTTGAACAGGCGCGGGCCGATGTCGGCGATCGCGCCGCCTTCGATGAGGATGGCGCCGTGTCCGTCGAAGCCGGACGCGGGATCGACGATGCGCGCGTTGACGATGGCGGTGCGCGCGCTCACGAGCGGCGCTCCGGATCGTTGGGCAGTTGGCGCGACAGCGCGTCGAGCACCGCCATGCGGCTCGCGACACCCATCTCGACTTGCTCGTGGATGAGGCTGCGCTCGGCGTCGTCGGCGATGGCGCTGTCGATCTCGACGCCGCGATTCATCGGCCCCGGATGCATGACCAAGGCGCCCGGTTTGGCGAGCGCCAGCTTCGTCTTATCCAAGCCGTAGAAATGGAAATATTCGCGCGTCGACGGCAGAAACGAGCCCGCCATGCGCTCCATCTGCAGGCGGAGCATCATGACGATGTCGGAACCCTTCAGCCCCTCGCGCATGTCGGTGAAGACTTCGGCGCCCCAAGTCTCAGCACCCGCAGGCAGCAGCGTGCGCGGCGCGATCAGCCTTACGCGGGCGCCGAGCTTGTTGAGCAAATGCACATTCGAGCGCGCAACGCGGCTGTGGAGGACGTCGCCGCAGATCGCGACCGTCAAGCCTTCGATGCGTTTCATGCGGCGGCGAATGGTGAGGGCGTCGAGCAGCGCTTGGGTCGGATGTTCGTGGGCGCCGTCGCCGGCATTGACGACCGAGCACGAGACCTTGTCGGCGAGAAGCGCAACGGCGCCGGAGTCCTGATGACGGATGACGATTATGTCGGGCCGCATGGCGTTGAGCGTCGTCGCCGTGTCGATCAAGGTCTCGCCCTTGCGCACGGACGATTGCGTCACCGACATATTCATGACGTCGGCGCCGAGGCGCTTGCCGGCGAGTTCGAACGAACTCTGCGTGCGGGTCGAGGGCTCGAAGAAGAGGTTGATCAGGGTGCGGCCGCGCAGCGTGTCGCGCTTTTTCTGCACCTGCGTGTTCAGCGCGACATAGGTGTCGGCCAAATCCAGCAGCGATTCGATCTCTTGGCGCGACAGGGGCGCGATGGCGAGTAGGTGCTGGCGGGCGAACAGGCCGGTCATCGCGGCGCGAGCTATACGGGCTCGCCGCCGTCGCCGCAAGGCGCTCTCAGGCAAAAACCCACAGGATCAACGGCATGGTTACCATCGCAACCAGCGTTTGCGCGGTCGTGATGTTCGCCATCAACGGCGCGTCGCCGCCGAGCTGGCGGGCCAGAATATAGGAGGACGAGGCGCCGGGGACGGCGGCGCAGATCAGGGCCGCGAACTTTGCAATTCCGGTGATGCCGAGCATCTGCGTTCCAGCCACGACGAACGCGGGCATGACAAAGAGGCGCAAGAACGTCGCAACGGCGATAGGTGCGGGCATGGCTCGCGCGTGGGCGAGATTCAAACTGGCGCCGACAGCCAGCAATCCGAGGGGCAGGGCGGCCTTGCCGGCCATGTCGATCGTCGTCGCGGCGATCTTTGGAACGGGGAGACCCAAGAGTTGAACCGCAATACCGGCCAGGCACGACATGATCAGCGGGTTCTGCACGAATTGCTTTGCGAACGTCGAAAAACGTGTCTCTCCTTCGCCAGCGTGATGCATCAGGACCGTGACGCAGAGCGTGTTGGCGAGCGGCACCATGATCGCCACCGCGATCGCCGCGAGCGCGACGCCTGGGTTGCCCAAGACCGATGAAATGGCGCCAATCGCGACGTATGAATTGAAGCGAACGGCGCCCTGAAACACGCTCGAGAAGGCGGGGCCGTCGAGCTTCAGCACGAATTGCAGCGCGTAGACGAGGGCTGCCATCGCAATGATTGCGCCGGCAAGGAGCGCCGCCAGCTGGCCGACCGGCTGTCCTTTGAAATCGGCGATGGCGATGGCGTTGAAGAGGAAGCAGGGGAAGAGCACGAAATACGTCACGCGCTCGACCGCGCGCCAACTCGCATCGTCGATGAAGCGCGCCCAGTGGAGTGCGGCACCAGCCGCGATCAAAGCAAACACCGGAACGAGAGCTGAAAGAATCTGGCTCACGGCGTGTGTTCCGGCGCGATCACTTCCAGCGCTTTGGCCGCGGGCTCGGGCAGAAACCAGATCGGCACGAGGGCCACCGGCGCCGCGAGCAGCATCCAGGTAATCGCCTCGGCATGGTTGCCGAAGCGCTCGTAGAGACCGCCCTCGACGATTAAGCCGAGCGCGCCGGCGAGGATGGCACACAAGTAGCGAACGCCCGCGGCCAGCGAGCGGTGAGAGGTCGGGAAGAGTTCGGCGCTCAAGCCGCCGATCAGGACGCCTGCGGTCAGATCGCCATAGATCACCAAGACCCAAAATAAGATCAGCCAAGCCCCGCTCGCCCAGGTGTAGAGGCAGGCAAGGCTCGCCAGCGAGACGGTGATTGCAAACGACAGCACCAGCCTTCGGCCCAAGCGATCGCTGATCGCGCCGGTCAGGATCGTGCCGAGGAGGGCGACAGGTCCGGCGAACAAGACCGACGTCGTGACCTGCCAAGGCGCCCAGCCGTGTCTGGTTTGCAAATATTTTGAGATGAGGATCACGGCCGGCGCCGCCACGAAGGCGAGCGGTGCCGTCACGCCGATCATAAAGATGAGCCGGATCGGATAGGCTTTCAGCAAGTTCGACAGCGGGGCAAGATAGGTCGCGGCAGTCTTGCGTTCGGCGAAGCGCCGCGTCTCGGCAAGACGTCGACGCGCCCACATCAGCCAGAGAAGCGGAATGGCTCCGAGGAAAAACAGCGCCCGCCAGCCAAAGGGCAAGAGCGTGACAAACCCGTACATCAACGCCGCGAGCCCCGCGCCGCCGGCGCCGAGCGCTCCGATCACGCCGATGGCCCAGCCGCGCGTTCGCTCGTCGAATTCCTCGGCGATGATGACAAAGCACAACATCGACTCGGCATAGCTGCAAATTCGCGCCAGAGTCTGGGCGACAAGAAACTGCGTCAGGTCTTGAGCGAAGCCGGTCGATATCGTGGCGATGGTCGCGCCGGCGACGGTTGCCATCAGCATCCTGCGCCGGCCAAAGACATCGGCGAGGTAGGCAAGGCCCAGTGCGGGGATGACGCCAAGGCGGAAAATCGCAATGACCCGCCCGACGTCGGCCTCGGCGATGCTGAGACTGCGCTGAATTTGCGGGATGGCGAGACCATAGATACTGACGTCGTAGGCTTCGATGAGAAGCGCGACGCCGACGAGCCAGAGCAGGCGGCCCTGTTCCTTGCTGACCGGACCGGGGCGCAGACGGCTCTGCAAAACGTAGAAGGGGTTGAATCGGGCGAGGCTCACGCGCGATCTCGCCCGCGAGCGATGAAATCGAGCGCGCCCTGCAGGATGTATGCGGCCGCCATTTTGTCGACGACTTGGGCACGGCGTTCGCGCGAGACGTCGGCTTCGAGCAAGGTGCGGGTCACCGCCGCCGTGGACAAGCGCTCGTCCCACATGAGAACGGGCATGTCGTGTTTGGCCAGGAAGTTGCGGACGAAGGCGCGCGCCGATTGCGCGGCAGGGCCTTCGGTCGCGTTCATATTGAGCGGCAGGCCGACGACAAGACCGCCGACGATGTGTTTCTTGATGAGCCCGATCAGCACATCGGAGTCGATGGCGAATTTTCGCCTGGCGATCGTCTCAAGCGGCGTCGCGACGGTGAGCATCACATCCGACAGCGCGAGGCCGATGGTCTTCTCGCCGAGGTCGAGGCCGAAGAGGCGCTCGCCTTTATTGACTGCGAGCGCAAGTTCGGCGGGGTCGCTGAGGATCACCGGTAACCGATCTCGATGCGGTTGCCGGCTGGGTCGCGGACAAAGAAGCGGGTGAGACCTTCGGCGGTGCCGCCTTCTTCGATCGACGTCTTGTGGCGCAGCATCGTTTGGCGGGCCTCGTCGAGATCGTCGACGAGGAGGCACACATGCCGGCGGCTCGCCGGGCCCTCGACATCCTCAAGGCTGACGTGGAGTTGGGCGTTGCCGGCCTCAAACCAGGCGCCGCCGCGTGCGCGCAATTCCGGCGGCTTGGGGATTTCAAGGAGACCAAGCACCTCGCGGTAGAAGCGCAGCACCTCAGCCTCTTTGGCGCGGGGAACTGCAATGTTGACGTGATCGAGGGCGGTGATGCGAAAGGTCACGACGGTTAGCGTCCTTGCAAGGGCAATCCCGGGTTGCTAGCAAAGCCGCCAACTTCCAACAAGCGACCGTGCGCGCCCCATGTCCGTCGACAAGAATACCGTGAAACGCGTGGCAAAGCTTGCACGCCTGGCCTTTCCCGAGGAGCGGCTGGAGGCGATGGCGGGCGAGCTTAACCGGATTCTGGCCTGGGTCGAGCAATTGAACGAGGTCGACACCAGCGCCGTCGAACCGATGACCAGCGTCGTCAAGATGTCGCTGAAAATGCGTGAGGATAAAGTGACCGACGGGGGCCAACCGGTCGCGGTGACGCAAAACGCACCGCAGGGCGAGGACCATTTCTTCGCCGTGCCCAAGGTGGTCGAATGAGCGATCTCACCGGTCTGACCATCGTGGAGGCTCGCGACGGCTTGCGCAAGAAGTCGTTCAGCGCGCGCGAGCTCGCCGATGCGCATATCAAGGCGATCGAGAAGGGACGGGCACTCAACGCCTTTGTCACCGAAACACCGGACCTTGCGCGCAAGATGGCGCTTGAAAGCGACCGGCGCATCGCATCGGGCGAGGCACGGCCGCTCGAGGGGCTGCCGCTCGGCATCAAGGATTTGTTCTGCACCAAGGGCGTGCTGACGACGGCGGGCAGTCACATTCTCGACGGCTTCAAGCCACCTTATGAATCGACCGTCACGCGCAATCTGTGGGACGCAGGCGCGGTGATGCTGGGCAAGCTCAACATGGACGAGTTCGCCATGGGCTCGTCGAACGAGACGAGCTACTACGGACCGGTCACCAATCCGTGGCGACGCAAGGGTGCCAACACGAAGCTTGTGCCCGGCGGCTCGTCCGGCGGCTCGGCGGCGTCGGTCGCCGCGCGCATGGTGCTTGGAGCAACGGGCACGGACACCGGCGGTTCGATCCGCCAGCCCGCCGCCGTGACCGGCATCGCCGGCATCAAGCCGACCTATGGCCGCTGTTCGCGCTGGGGCATCGTCGCCTTTGCCTCGTCGCTCGATCAGGCGGGACCGATGGCGCGCACCGTGCGCGATTGCGCCATCATGCTCAAGACGATGGCGAGCCATGATCCTTTGGACTCGACCAGCGTCGACATGCGCGTGCCCGACTATGAATTGGCGATGACGGGCGAAGTGCGCGGGCTGAGGGTCGGAATTCCGAAAGAATATCGCCTCGACGGTATGCCCGGCGAAATCGAAACGCTCTGGCAAAAAGGCATCGCATGGCTGCGCGACGCCGGCGCCGAGATCGTCGACGTCAGCCTGCCGCACACGAAATATGCGCTGCCGGCTTATTATATCGTGGCGCCTGCGGAAGCCTCTTCCAACCTGGCGCGCTATGACGGCGTGCGCTTCGGGTTGCGGGTACCCGGCAAGGACATCACCTCCATGTATGAAAACACCCGCGCCGCCGGTTTCGGGCGCGAGGTGCAGCGGCGCATCCTGATCGGCACCTATGTGCTTTCGGCCGGATATTACGACGCCTATTATATCAAGGCTCAGAAGTTGCGGTCGCTGATCGCACGCGATTTCGACGAGGCGTTCGAGAAGGTCGATGTATTGCTGACGCCGACGGCGCCCGGGCCCGCTTTCGGCATCGGCGAGAAAACCGACGATCCGATCTCGATGTATTTGAACGACGTCTTCACGGTGACGGTCAATCTCGCCGGTTTGCCTGGACTGTCGGTGCCGGCGGGTTTGAACGACGAAGGTCTGCCGCTCGGACTTCAGCTCATCGGCAAGGCGTTCGACGAAGGGACTCTGTTTCGCGTCGGAGAAGTAATCGAGAAGGCCGCCGGCCCAACATCGCGGCCGCAGGCGTGGTGGGAGGTCTGAGCAAATGACAACCGCCGTGATTACGACACGCACTGACCAGGGGCCCCTGATCGACGGCGCCACCGGCAAGTGGGAGGTCATCATCGGCCTGGAGGTGCACGCGCAGGTGCTCTCCAAGGCGAAACTTTTCTCCGGAGCGTCGGCTGAGTTCGGTGCTGAGCCCAACGCGCATGTGTCTTTCGTCGATGCGGCGATGCCCGGCATGCTGCCGGTGATCAACAGGTATTGCGTCGAGCAGGCGGTGCGCACAGGGCTTGGGCTCAAGGCGAAGATCAATCATTCGTCGATCTTCGATCGTAAGAATTATTTCTATCCGGACCTTCCGGCCGGCTATCAGATCTCGCAGTACAAGAGCCCGATCGTCGGTGAGGGTGAGGTGATCGTCGATTTGCCTGGCGGGCGTGCGATCACCGTCGGCATAGAACGTCTCCATCTCGAGCAGGACGCGGGCAAAAGTCTGCACGACCAGCACCCGGAGCTTTCCTACGTCGATCTCAACCGGGCGGGCGTCGCGCTGATGGAGATCGTATCGCGGCCCGACCTGCGCTCGTCCGAAGAGGCGGCGGCCTATCTGAAGAAGCTGCGCGCGATCGTGCGCTATCTCGGCACCTGCGACGGCAACATGGAGGAAGGCTCCATGCGCGCCGACGTGAATGTTTCGGTGCGCAAGCCCGGCGCGCCGCTTGGCACGCGCTGCGAGATCAAGAACGTCAACTCCATGCGCTTTGTCGCACATGCCGTCGACTATGAGGCGCGGCGCCAGATCGACGTCATAGAGGGCGGCGGGAAGATCGCTCAGGAAACGCGCCTTTACGACTCCAAGAAGGGCGAGACGCGATCGATGCGCTCGAAGGAAGAGGCGCACGATTACCGCTATTTCCCCGATCCCGATCTCTTGCCGTTGGAACTGGACGTGGACTGGATCGCGAGTATCCAGAAGACGCTGCCCGAACTGCCCGACGACAAGAAGGCGCGCTTCATGCGCGAGTATGGCCTGAATGCCTATGATGCCGGCGTGTTGGTCGCCGAGCGCGAGAGCGCGGCCTTCTTCGAGGAGGTTGCGAAGGGACGCGACGGCAAGCTTGCCGCGAACTGGGTCGTCAATGAACTTTTCGGCCGCCTGAACAAGGAAGGCCTGTCGATATCGGAAAGTCCGGTTTCGGCGACGGCGAACGGCGCGATCGTCTCGATGATCGGCGACGGAACAATCTCGGGCAAGATCGCAAAGGACGTCTTCGAGATTGCTTGGACCGAAGGCGGCGATCCGAAGGAGATCGTCGAGAAGCGGGGATTACGGCAGGTCACCGACACTGGCACCATCGAGAAGGCCGTCGATGCCGTGATCGCGGCGAACCCGGGGAAGGCCGAGCAGGCGAAGGCGAAGCCCGCGCTCGTCGGTTGGTTCGTCGGTCAGGTGATGCAAGCAACCGGCGGCAAAGCTAATCCGCAAGCAGTCAATGAGATGCTCAAAGCGAAGCTTGGAATCGTCGGGTGATTCCACCGATTCGGTCGATTCGTGCAGATTTGCCTCGCGCGTGCGCGCGACGCGCCCTTTGAAGTCCATATATTCTGTGTACGGATGATCGCCGGATTCGCACGGTATCATTGCGTTTCCAAGCTGCGTGTCTTTCCGGTACCACTATAGTTAGTTGCGGCGAGTTGCGACTCATCTATGAGTTGCTCATGATGTGTGCGTTCGGAAACGCGGGGTGCGTTTCCCGCATGTCACTGAGGAGTTTTTCTCTCATGCCGATGACAGCTCGTAAGAAGAAGACTGCGAAGAAGGCCACACGTTCGAAGGCTGCGGCGAAGCCGAAGGCGGCTCGCAAGACGAAGAAGAGGTAGTTCGAGACCTTTCGGTCAAGGCGAAGCTGCGGCGTAGCCCTCACCCTTATCGGGGTGTGGGCGAGGCCGCAGTTCCGCTGACAAATCTTCGCGAAGATAGAAATGGGCCGCGACGGCAAAAAATTTGTTCCGATTCAGCATAGGCCCATGCCGTCGTTAATGTGACGGACGTTGCAGCGTTAACCCGTCACGGCCCCGTTTTCCGACATTTTCTCTACTGTATTCATCTGCCGTTTAACTGATAAAGCGCGGGTTTTGTTAAACAAAGCCCGTCACCTCCATTAACCCGCCATTCAGCGAGACTCTTTCAAATTCACCTCCGTTCGATGCGCGCAACAACGCAACGCGCAGCACAATATGGAGGATGAGGCCATGGCGGTAATCGATGTGGATTCCCTGGCGGATTTCGAAAGCGACGCGCGCGCGGGAAAGCCGAATGCGCTCTATCAATTGGGCTTGTGCTATTCGACCGGACAGGGCGTCGAACTCGATCTGGTAAAGGCTCATAAATATTTCAATTTGGCGGCGATGAAGGGTGTCGTTGAAGCGCGCCTGTGGCGTGCCGAGCTCGCCCAGCAGATGGGCGCCAACGAGATCGCGGAAGCGCAGCGCCTGGCGCGCCTATGGCTCCAAGAGACGGCGCACTAACCGATCCTCTCTCGTTAAATCCCGGATTTCGCGCCGCAGCGTCAACCTTGCCGCTCCGGCGTTCTTGCGCCTAGATTCCCGCGGCGGCCGCAGCTATGCGGATTGCGGCGGAGTACAATGGCGCATGAGCAAACAAGGCAGTAAGGGCGCGCAAAGTTGTTTGCTTACCGAGCGCGATGGCGGGTTGTTGACGCTCGCCATCAACCGTCCCGACGCGAACAACGCCATCAACGGCGAGACGCGCGATGCCCTAATCGAAGCGTTCGAGGCGGCGGCGAAGGACTCCACGCTACGCGTCATCGTGCTCACTAGCGTCGGTGAGGATGCTTTTTCGGTGGGTACCGATATCGCCGAAATCGCCACCTACACGCCGGCCGAGGCCGAAGCGCTGGGAGAAAAGGTGCGCAGGGTCTACCAGGCGCTGAATGCGATCGACGTGCCGGTTGTCGCTGCGATCAAAGGCGCATGCCTTGGTGCGGGCTTCGAGCTGGCGCTACACGCCGATTTGCGTCTTGCACGCGGCGATGCCCGTTTCGGATTGCCCGGTATCAATGTCGGCATGGTTTCGAGCGGCGCGGCTCTGGCCCGGCTGCAGCGCCTGTGCGGGGTCGGCTCAGCGGCAGCGTTGGCGCTGACGGGCGGCATGGTCACCGCCGAGCGTGCATTCATGCTTGGCCTGGTATCGAACGTGACCTCGCCAAAGGACTTCATCTCGGCGCTTGAGCAATTGGCGTTGCATTTTTCGGCGCTGTCGCCGATCGCAGTCATCGAGACAAAGCGAATGCTACGCGCCGCGGCTGACGGTGGCTTGGAAGCGGCGAGCGCGCTTGGACCGAAGGCACTGGCACGCTGTTTTGGAGAGGGCGACGCGCTGGCGCGGTTGCAAATGATGCTAGGTGGCCGCGATCCGCAGGCGACGCTGCATTAGAGTGAAATCGGATCAACACGAGTCCGATTTCGCCCTAGGTCTTTGTTTGAGCGTGATCTTCTCCGAAAACCGGTATCCACTTTTCGGGATCACGCTTCAGACGCCAGGCTCGATCAAGTCTCTAGGAGTGGCGACGGCAAGAACGCGAGCCCGGGTTCTTGCACCTGCGCGATCCGTTCGAGGCGATAACGGTGTGATGGTGTCCTCTGGCCCGCGCGCCATGCCTCGATTTGTGGCCCTTGCCGTGCTTATGGCTCTTGCCCGGCTTTTCAGATTGATCGGGCGGATCGTCGGCGACCGGTGTGCTCGATACTACGGAGGCAAATTGCGGTTGGGCGTCGGCGGCGTTTGTCGGCATCGGCGGCGCGATCGACGCGGCGGCTACGGGCTCAGCGGCTGCGGCAGGCGCGATGGGCGTCGCGGCGGCGGCTTCCGGCGAAGACGAGAATTGGGCGGACGCCGAGGCGACAGCTGTGTAGGCGCCGCGCCTTAGATCGGCCGCAAGCGCGATCTGTACGTCGCGACCGGCGAGGATGTTGCGATAGACCTGAGTGTTCTCAAGCACGCGCTGCACGTAGTTGCGCGTCTCGTTGAACGGAATGCGCTCGATCCAATCGACCATGTCGTCGGCCGAGGCGCGCGGATCGCCATATTGCGTCATCCACTGATTGATACGGCCGGCGCCGGCATTGTAGGACGCAATCGCAAGCACGTAGGAGCCGGCGAAACTCTGCAAGAGATCGGAAAAGTGCGCCATTCCGAGCTGCATGTTGGTCGTCGGCGAAAAGAGGTCGTTCTTGTTGGAGTAACTGAGGCCATGCTGATGGGCCACGAGCTTGGCTGTCGCCGGCATAAGCTGCATCAAGCCGCGCGCGCCTGCGCCCGAAGCGGCCTGTGGATCAAACTCGCTCTCCTGGCGCGTCAGTCCGAGCACGAGCGCGCTTTCCGGCGCCGTGCCGTCGCCGCGATAGGACGGCAAACTCATGGTCGGGTAGGCAATGTCGTAGACGGCCAGGTTCTTCTGCAGGCCGCGCTTGGCGACGCGCAGGGAAAGTGCCGGCTCGTTGAATTGGTGGAGGAATCCCGAGAGCAAAGTGTATTGGTCGCGATCGTCGAAGCGATCAGCGAGGGCAATTGCAAACGTTCGCAACAAACCTTGGGCGCCAATGTCGGCAAGCGCTTCCATCGCTTGGATGACACTTTGATTCATGAAGGCCTGTTTCGTCGCCGGGACAGCCGCGTGCGCGACGGGCAGGTCCAGCTTTGCCTTCGGGTTTGCCGCAACGGCGGCAAGTTGCCCGTAGTAGGTCATCGGATATGCTGCAGCCAAACCATATTGGCGCGTCGCTTCGGCGGTACGGCCCGACTTTTCGGCAGCGCGCGCTGCCCAGTAGTGTGCACGCGCCACGCTGATCGGCGCGGTCACGCCTTCGCGCAGCTTCGTAAAATGGTCAAAGGCGGCATCGGGCTTGTTCACATAGCGAAGGGCTATCCAGCCAGCGAGGAATTCGGCCTCGGCATAGGGGACGCCCGCGTCCTTCGTAAGATTGTGTCCGGCGGCGAGGAGATAAGCTTGCTGTGTGTCGCCGGCATCAAGCGCCGCGCGAGCTTCGTAGTTGCGCTCGGTCCACCAATCCTCAACATCGGGCGGCGATCCGCCGAGCGTTGCCGACGCGCGAACGAGCAAGGGCCGCGCCTCTACCTCGCGGTCGCGCTTGCGCAACCAGCGCGCACGATCGAAGAGCAAACCGGCGTCGTTCGCCAAAGCGCCGGTGATGCGTTGATAGGCAGCGTCGCCGTCGCGCGCATTCTGGCGCAGTTTGATGCGCGCGTTCATCAGCGCCACCCACGAGGCGTCGACGTGATTTGTCATCGCCTGAGCTTGGCTGAATTCATCCTGCCAAATCAGCCGCGAAAGGCGCGCCTGATGATCGGCGGTCGTCAGTGATGAGCCGTAGCGCGAGACGACATAGGATGCGCGATCGAGAGAAAAATTGCCCTGCACCCAGGCGCGAACGACCCACGACTTTGCACTCGCGTCCTGGTTCTTGCGCGAATAAGCCTCGCCGAGCTTCAGCATGCCTTCGCCTGAGGCCGGATCGCGCCCTTGAAACCAGGCGATCACGTCGTCGGCCGGCATGTCCTGCGGCATCGCCTCTTCGGCGCGCGCCTGCAGAGCCTTTTGATTTGGCCAATCGCGATGGCCGGCGATGAAATGGTCTATCTCGCTGAACGCTGCGCCGTTGTCCTTGGCGACGAAGGCGCGCCAGTCGACGAGATCGCGTGCTGCCTGATTGGAGATGCGCGAAGCGATGTCGCGGGCGCGCGTCCAATCCTTACGGTCTGCGGCGTCGAAGGCCTGCGTCAGAAGCGCCAGATCGCCCGACGAAAGATATTGCGTGTGCGATCGGGTTTCGCGCGTGCCTTCATCGTCATAGACGGGCGCCATTTCAGTGGCCGCAAGTGCGGGCGCGACCACGATGCCGAATAGCACGACAACGGCGCCGAGGCGGCGCAAACTGCTACCAAATGTCGATTTCACGCGCGTCCCCCGGGTACCGAACTCAACAGGGTATGTGTGGCACCATAGCTTTTTGGTTGGATCGCGCCAACCGAAAGTCTTGTGTAAAATCAGCGCCTTGTCCCCCTGTGGAGCAAGGTCTAACTTTTGGCCTAATAGGCCTTTAACACGATTCGCCAATGACCCAGAATCTCGAACGAATTCGCGGTTCAATTACCGCTTTGATAACGCCGTTTCGCGACGGAAAGGTCGACCTCAAGGCCTTCGGCGAGATCGTCGAACGCCAGATCGCGGAGGGCACGCAAGGGTTGGTCCCCTGTGGAACGACGGGTGAAACGCCCACCCTCTCGCATGACGAATTCTTGGCCGTCGTCGGGACAGCGGTCAAAATCGCCAAGGGGCGGGTTCCGGTCATCGCCGGGACCGGCACCAACTCGACTATGCATACGATCGAGCTAACGCAGGCCGTCGAAGAACTCGGCGCGGACGCGGCGCTTGTCGTCACGCCCTATTACAACAAGCCGACGCAAGAGGGCCTTTATCTTCATTATCGCGCCGTCGCATCGGTCACGCGGTTACCCATTCTTATCTATAATATCCCGGGGCGAGCCGCCGTCGATATGTCGGTCGAGACCATGGCGCGGCTCGCAAAGTTGCCCAACATCGTCGGCGTCAAGGATGCGACCGCAAATTTGGCGCGCGTAACCCAGCAGCGCCTCGCGTGCGGCGTCAACTTCATTCAGATCTCGGGCGAGGATCCGACGGCGCTGGGCTTCAATGCGCATGGCGGCGTCGGCTGTATTTCAGTGACATCAAACGTGGCGCCACGCTTGTGCGCCGACATGCAGAACGCGACGCTGAAGGGAGACTATTCTGCTGCGCGCAAAATTCAGGACCGCCTCATGTCGCTCCATGAAAATCTGTTCTGCGAAACGAGTCCGGCCCCGGTGAAGTATGCCGCTAGTCTACTCGGCTTGTGCGAGGCCGACTGCCGCTTACCGCTAGCGCCGCTGAGCGAAACGTCGAAAGCCAAGGTCCGCGCCGCCATGACTCAGGTGGGCCTGATCAACTAACGCCATGGCCAAAAAGGACAAAGACCCCGCGGTGAAAATCGCGGCGGAGAACCGCAAAGCGCGGCACAACTACTTCATCGAGTCGACGCTGGAGGTGGGGGTCCAGCTCGTGGGCACCGAGGTCAAGGCGCTTCGCGAGGGGCACGCGACGATCGCCGAGTCTTACGCGCATACGAAGGACGGCGAAGTGTTCTTGGTGAACGCCTACATCCCGGAATACAAAGCAGGAAACCGCTTCAATCACGAGGTTCGCCGGCCGCGCAAACTGCTGCTGCACAAGCGCGAGGTTGCGAAGCTTTCGCAGGCCGTCGAGCGCGAAGGTATGACGCTGATACCGCTCAAGCTCTACTTCAATCCGAAGGGCCGGGCGAAGATCGAGCTCGGTCTGGCCAAAGGCAAGAAACTCCATGACAAGCGCGATAGCGAAAAGGCGCGCGATTGGAATCGCGAAAAAGGCCGGCTGTTGCGCGCGAAGGGATAGCCGATGAGCGAGGAGAATGAAGGCGGCGAGCTCAAGCACAAGCTCATCGAGACGAAGCAGAAATGGGCGCGCGATGGGCGACTTCTAACCGGCGCGCCCGATGTCGCTCATGCGCAGCGTTTGCCGCCGGGTCAGAAGGAAGTGAAGAATTGGCCGGTTCTGGATCTTGGATTGCAGCCCGACATCGACACGGCGTCTTGGCGACTTACGATCGACGGCCTCGTCGAGGCTCCCGTCGTTCTGACATACGCGCAGTTTCTGGCACTGCCGCAAACGGAAAACATCTCCGACATTCACTGCGTTACGCAATGGAGCCGATACGACAACCATTGGAAGGGCGTGACGAGCCGAGAGCTCATTGCGCTCGTCCGGCCAAAGGCCGAAGCCCGGCATGTCATCTTTCACTCGCATGACGGCTACACAACCAACGTCATGCTCGACGTATTTGGCGGCGACGACGTGATCGTCGCCTATCAATGGGAGGGGCAACCGCTGACACGCGAACACGGCGGGCCAGTGCGGATCGTCATTCCGCGCAGCTATTTCTGGAAGAGCGCCAAATGGGTCAAGCGCATCGAATTCGCGCGCGACGACAAGCCGGGCTTCTGGGAAGTGCGTGGCTATCACAACGAAGGCGATCCGTGGCGCGAGGAGCGCTATGGATGAAGTCGCGGTGCCTCGGTGCAACTCGAGGTCTTGCCCGCCATTCTCAGCATCGCCTCGCTGCCCTTGCTCCACAGTTCATTGTCGGCAGAATCGGCATAGTGCGCGCCCGAGGCTGACGGCACGAGGACCAATGTCAGTGCCTTTCCGTCGGGCAGGCCCACCTTGACGCTCTTGTTGTCCTCGGCGGAGAAGACGGCGGTGACGCGGCCGATGTTGCTGCAATCATAAGTCGTGATTTGTGCAAGGCTCGGCGGCGGAGCGACGGGCGTTTTGGGCTCATCGCTTCCGCAGGCGGCGAGCGCGACAACGAATGCAAGCACTGCGGTTCGGTTGATCATTTGAACTCCTTGGTGTTGCGCCGGCACAAATATCTATCCATCAAGGTGGCGATGCTCTGGGGCGCTGCATCAGAACGACCGTGATGCCGCCGAGAGTCGTCATGGCAGCGAAGAGGAGGCGTAGCGTCATTTCTTCGGAGAGGATCAGCACGCCGCCCAGGGCGGCAATAACGGGAACGGATAATTGGACGGTTGCGGCGCGCGCTGCGCCAAGGTCCGGCAACGCCGCATACCATGCGACGTAGCCGCAGCCCGAGGCGATTGCGCCCGAAGCGACGGCCAGCATCAGGCCGCTCGATGTCGCGTGGAGACCGCTTGCGAAGCCAGAGACCAGGCCGACGACGAGCATCGCCGGCACGGAATAGATGAACGCCCCGGCGGTCGCAGCAAGTGCATCGCGGGCGGCTCTGCCCAAAAGGGAGTAGACGCCCCATGCCACTCCAGCAATGGACATGAGTGCGGCACCCCACGGGTCGGGCGCCGTGACGCCGGGTGAAACAAGATAAACCAAGCCCGCGACCGCGAGCGCGAGCCCCGCCCACGACAGTCGCGAGAAGCGGTCGCCACTGCGCAGTGCGACGGTGAACATCGTGAGTTGAACCGCACCAAAAAGGATCAGCGCGCCGGTTCCCGCCGTCAGCGAAAGATAAGCAAACGAGAAAAACACCATGTACGTAACAAGCATGGCCGCGGCGCGCCAATCGACCGTCATAGCCGCGCGCGCGTTTCCACGCAGTAGCGTCAGCGCGCTCAACGTCGCCGCGCCCGAAATCACGCGGACCGAAGCGAACGCCGCCGCGTCGATCGCATGGTGTCCGAGCGCCAGACGGCACAAAAGGGAATTTGCCGCGAACGCGACCATGGCGACCGAGGTCAGCAGCGCCGTACGGGTCGCAGGTTGAATCGGACTCTCCGGCATCGAGCGCGCGCTAACCCAGTATCGTTCTGACGTCCGCGAAGACGGCTTCAAACATCGCGGTCGTGAGTTTGCCCGTGTTCGTGTTGTAGCGCGAGCAATGATAGCTATCGAAAAGCGTCAAGCCATCGCGAACTTTGTGACGGACGCAATGACCGAACCTGAATTGCGCGGGTTTCAGGGCGAGGGCTCGCAACGTCGCGTCGTGGGCGATCTTGCCCAACGCCACGATCACGCGCAGCTGACGCATTGATTCAATCTGCGCGCGCAGGAAAACGTTGCACGTTCTGGCTTCTTCGGGGGTCGGCCTGTTTTCCGGCGGCACGCAACGCACCGCATTGGTTATCCGGCAATCGGCGAGCGTCAACCCGTCGTCAGGCCTTGCGGCGAACGTCCCGTGCGAGAAGCCGAATTTGGCAAGCGTGCCATAGAGCAACTGGCCGGCGAAATCTCCCGTGAATGGGCGCCCGGTGCGGTTGGCGCCGGAAACGCCGGGCGCCAACCCGACGATCAAAAGGCGAGCGTCGCGCAGACCGAACGAGGGAACCGGTGCGTTGAACCATTCCGGTTCAGCCGCTCGATTCTTCAGACGATAAGCGACAAGGCGCGGACACAGCGGGCAATCGTGCGACGGCTCCTCGGCCGCCGACAACGCGGCATCGAGCGCGGTGTGCGTCACTCGCTATCGAGGCTGACGGGTTGCGGCAATGGCGGCGTGAACGCTTGCTGCGCTTGCTGCTGATATTGCTGACGCGGCCCGCCCTCGCGCGCGATCATCGGCTGAATTTCCACAAGCTCGATGAAGTGATCGGCTTGGCGGCGCAAATCATCGGCGACCATGGCGGGTTGGGTGCGCAATGTCGAAACGACGCTGACGCGGCGGCCGCGGCGCTGCACAGCTTCGACCAAGCGGCGAAAGTCACCATCGCCGGAAAACAGCACGATGTGATCGACATGCTCGGCCATGTCCATCATGTCGACGCAGATCTCGATGTCCATGTTGCCCTTGATCTTGCGGCGACCCATGGCGTCGGTGAATTCTTTGGCGTTCTTGGTGACGAGCGTGTAGCCGTTGTAGTCGAGCCAATCGACGAGCGGACGCAACGGCGAGTATTCGCGGTCCTCGATGAGCGCGGTGTAGTAATAGGCGCGCACCAGCACACCCTTCTTCGAAAACTCGGTCAGCAATTTCTTGTAGTCGATGTCGAAATTTAAGGCGCGGGCGGTCGAGTAGAGATTTGCTCCGTCGATGAAGAGCGCGAGTTTTTCCTGCGGATAGAAAAGCATCAGAAACTCCCAAAATGACTGCTGCAATATGGACAGCTAGAATCCGGCCATCAGCCGTTCACAAGCTGTAGCGCAACCGTCGGGCGAAAAAAAAGGGGGCAGGGGGCGTATTTGCCCGTGTTTTTCCCCAGAAATGCCCGGGAGCAAGCGCCAGTTGCAATTGCGGCCATCGCGGTCGGCGAAATTGTACCCCGCCGCCTAAACGCGCTTCGACCAATCGGTTCGGCGCGCGGCGAAACCGGTGAGCGTTCGCGTCAACCAGCGCGGCGTCACTTGCGCCCAAGCCGCGCTGACGCGGTTCGGCAAGCCTGGAACATGGATAACGCGTCCGGCCATCAACGCGCGATAGGCTTGGCGCGCGACGTCTTTCGGGTCGGAAATAAGGATGGAGGGCATCGATGCGGCGGTGGTCGAGCGCGCTTTGACGCCCGCCACCATATCGGTATCGGTGAGGCCCGGGCAGAGTGCGGTGACGGTCACACCCGTGCCGCGCAATTCCTCCGAGAGCGCTTCGGACAGCGCGAGCACGTAGGCTTTGCTGGCGGCGTAAGCAGCCATCGTCGGCAACGGCTGGAAGGCGGCGAGCGAGGCAACGTTCAGTACACGGCCGAATCTGCGCTCGACCATGCGCGGCAACAGCAAGCTCGTCAGGCGCGTTAGCGCAGCGACATTGAGGTTGACAAGGTTCATCAGATCTTCGGTCGGCGTGTCGCAGAACGGACCGACTTCGAGCACGCCGGCGTTATTGACCAGGATGTCGATCTCGGCCTTGCGCTTGTCGAGCGCGGCGACGACCGCCGTCACGCCTTTTGCCGTCGATAGGTCGGCTGGGACTAGAATCGTGTCCGTGCCGAATTCCGACTTGAGCTCTCCGGCGAGCACCTTGAGCTTGTCTTCGCTACGCGCGACGAGGGCGAGTTTGTGACCATGCTTGGCGAAGACGCGGGCCAACTCCGCGCCGATGCCCGCCGATGCGCCGGTAATCAGTACACGTCCCATCTCGCGCCCGCCGACAAGGGGACCTTTCGGTGTCTTCGCATTCTTGGCGCGCGCCATGACGTTCCCCAAAGTGTTCGCCCCGCCGCGGCGTCACCGCAGGCGGGGCGCTATTGCGACTGCGATCGGCTCAAGCCGCTTTGCGGTCGGCCTTCGGCGTCTCGCGCAGGTTCGCGACGAATTTGCCGAACGGCTTCAGCGCGGTCTGACCGCCCTCCGTCAGCATCTCCGTAACTTCGCGAATTTGCTTCAGGTTGCGCTCGAACGTCTCGCGCAGCGCTTCTTGCTGGATCTTCAGCGCTTCGCTGAAATTGTCCGCCTCAAGCACCGCACGCAGCGTCTCGAAACCCTGCGTCATGTTCTCTTCGGCGTTGGCGATCACTTTGAGCGCGATCTTGCGGCTCCGGTTGCCGGCCAGTCCGCCGGCCTGGCGCAACGCGTCGCCCGCGTCGCGGAAGCTGTGCTGAACGCGCGAAAAGAGCTTTGTGTTCTCAATCGTCGTGGTCTTCGCGGTGCCGTTGATCTTCGCCTTCGTCCGCCGCGCCTTTTTTGCAGTCGTCATGTCAGTCTCCATCTGTGCTCAAGTTTATGCCGCAACAGATCTCGCGGCGGTTGCCTGCGCGGATCGGGCGTGACCAATGATCAGCTCATTGATCCGCGGCAGGAATTTCGCTGGCAGGTCGTGACCCATGCCGTCGATAATCTCAAGGCGCGCGCCGGGAATGTTGCGCGCGGAATCGATGCCGGCTTCGACCAGGGCCAAGGGATCCTTCGATCCGTGAATGACAAGCGTCGGCGCCGTGATCTTGCGGATGTAGGGGCGCAGATCGCCGGTGGCAATGATCGCGGCGAGTTGCCGCCTTACACCAGCCGGATAGTACGAGCGATCGACAGTGGCCTCGAGCGTCTTGCGGAACTCGGCTTTGTCGGCACCGGACTCCGGCGTGCCGATGACGTTCCAGATCGCGACCATGCGATCGACGATCTCGGTCTTCGAACCGCCGCGCGGTCCGCCGGCCATAAGCGGCGCAATCGTCTCGCGACGCGGGCGCGGCAGGCGCGGATTGTTGGTGCCCGACATGATCGAGGTGAGCGAGAGGATGCGCTTGGGATGGGTTGCCGCCGTCAACTGCGCGATCATTCCGCCCATCGACGCGCCGACAATATGGGCGTGTTCGATCTTCAAGGCGTCGAGTACGCCGATGGCGTCGGCGACCATCGTGTGCAGCGTATAGGGCGCCAAGTTGCCGACGCCCAGCGCCTTTGCCGCGATCTGAACGAGCGGGTTGACGACGCGCCGGCCGTGCAGTTTTTCAGTGAGGCCGATATCCCGGTTGTCGAAGCGGATCACGCGAAAGCCGGCGTCGGCGAAGGCCCTGAGCATCGCCGGCGGCCACAGCGTCATCTGTGCCGCGAGGCCCATGATGAGCAGGATGGCGGGACCGTCCTTCGGTCCCGTCTCCTCATACTCGATCTTGATGCCGTTCGCGGCGATGGCAGGCATTGCTTTCTCCTATTCGGCCGCGTCGCCGACTTTGGCGCCGTCGACGGTGGCAAGGGATACTTTCTTGCGCGAACGCTTCTTCTTCGCCTCGGGCGCTGCACGCTCGCCCGGTTTGAGCAACGTCGCCGCGCGCATCTCGTCGAACGATTCCTGGATGCAATCGGCGTAGTGCTCGGGATCCGGCATGATGTCGCGATCGGAGGTGAACGAGATGGTGATGCGACCGCAGTTGCTGAATACCGGGTGGATGATACCCATGCCTTCGAATACCGGGCCGAGACCGTATTGCGTCACGAGCCTGGCGCCGTTCATGTAGAGCGGAACCGGCGGGCCCGGAATATTGGTGATCACCGTGTTGAACATCGGTGCGATGCGATTGGCGAGGCCGAGCCCGACATAGAGACGTGCGGCGAGGCCGGTCAGCATCGACGGCGTGAATTTCGAATAGTCCGAAAGCTCGCGTGCACCGACGGCTTTGGTGAGAGCCTTGGAGTTTTCGGCTTCGTCGTGCACGAACGTCAGGCGCGCGATCGGATCGGCGATGTGCGTGCCGATCGGGATCGTCATGGCCGAGACTTGGTTGCCAAGTGAATTGCGCTCGCCGGCGCTACGCACCGAAATCGGAGCCATGGCCACCATCGATTCCGACGGCAGCTCGCTCTTACCCTTCAGGTAGCGGCGCATTGCGCCACCGACTATGGCGACGACGACATCGTTCACCGTCGCGCCGGGAATGCGCAGACGCATTTCCTTCATCGTATTGAGATCGAAATCGCGTCCTCCGACGACACGATGCTGTCCGACCGAGCCGTTAAAGCGCGTGCGCGGCACGCCGCCGAAGCCGGCGCGAACGGTGCCACGCGTAATGCCTTGAACGAGGCGGCCAAGGCCGGGCAACGTCCGTGCGATTTGGCGGCCCAGGCGGAACGGCATCGCGACCGTGTTGAGCTGGGCGCGGGCGATGAGTTCGACCGATGTGGGCGTGCGCTCCGGCACCCAGGGCTTCTCAGGGGGTTGGATGGCACCGTCGGGCGAAGGGCTGTGCAGTGCGGTCGCGATGTCGACGCCAGAGACGCCATCGATCGCGGCGTGGTGGATCTTCGAGATGATGGCGTAGGAGCCTTTCGGCACGCCGGGAATTTTGTTCAGGCCTTCAACGACGGTGAATTCCCAAAGCGGCTTCTTCAAATCGAGCATGCGCGAGTGCAGGCGCGCGGCTTGGATGCAGAGCTGGCGCCAGTCGCCGGGTTGCGGCAGCGCGATGTGGCGCACGTGATATTCGAGATCGAAGTCCGCGTCGTCGACCCAATACGGATAGTCGAGATTGAGCGGAACGTTGGCGAGCTTGCGGCGAAAACTCTTGGCGAGATGCAGACGCTCTTCGATGAAGGTCAGAATTTCCTTGAAGCGGACGAAGCCGTTCGGCGCGGTCGAAGGGTCATAAATTGCGATCCCTCCGATGTGCATCGGCGTGCGCGCGGTCTCCAAATAAAGGAAGGCTGAGTCCATTCCCGACAGCTGTTCCATTGTTTTCGTCCCTGATTTGTTTTTTTGGATGGGTCAAGACGTCCGCCGACCACTCACTTCGCAGGTGCATATAAGAAAATGGAGTTGACGTCAATAATGGACCCATTGGCGAAGTTGCCGCAGGCGTGCGGTTGGCTCAAATCTGCTGTTTTCAGGAGTTTGCAAAGGCCGATGCAGAAATGGACTGGATTACAGGCTTCTAGGCCGCTGCCTTTGATCGCAGGACGCCACGCAGCACAAGATCGAGCGCCTGGCGGTTGGCTTCGGTTGCTTGCTCGGTATCGCCGGTCTTGGCCCAACCGATCGCAATGGCGTTCCACGCCGAAACCAACGAAAGCCCGACGATGAACGGGTCCAGGCGGCCATCAAATTCGCGCGACTTTTGTCCGGCGCGAATGACGTCGGCCACGAGATCGACGAGGCGCTGATTCACTTCGGGAAATGCGGCCATTGAGGCAGGCTGGGCAACGAATTCTGTCACAAGCTGGCGCATCAAATTACGGTGCTTACGCCATTCGTCGAGGAGCATCGTGCGAAGCCGCTCGAGCTTTTCGACGGCGTCACCTTTGAAGGTTGCAAGCGCATCGGCGATCTTGGCCGCCACCTCTTCGTTGAACGCGGTGATGAGCGACGCCTTGGTCGGGAAGTGCAGGAAGAAAGTGGCGTTAGCGACATCCGCCGCTGCGCTGATCTCCTCGATCTTTACCTCGGCGTATGGGCGCTTTGCCATCAACGCAAGGGCCGCCTCAAGAATGCGCCGGCGCGTCTCGCGCTTCTTACGTTCGCGACGCGAGATCGTCGGATAGGAAGGCGGATTTTCTTTCGATTCTGCCATGAGTTAGCGATCTTGCGGGCGCGAAGTGCACCAGTGCCTATATTTATAGACTGAACTCTAATGACTTGTATGCAGCGAGGGCAAGCTCCCAAGCGTCACCGTGGTAAATTTGCATCGTGGTGCACCGCAACATAGTGTCGATCGCGGGACTCATAGCTTTGCGAATCTTGCGAGACCCCGGCTTCGTCCATAGCTTGCCTGTGGAGAACCCAGCGAATCGCTGGGCCCAAGAGCGGGGGCTCATCAATGGCGGTCGTTGAATCGTTCGAGTCTGTTGCAATTCGTCCACCGTCGATCGCCTTGGCGCTGGTGGAGGGACAGAGGGCGCTCGCCGAATTGGCGAGCCTGCCGATTGCGGCGCCGTTGTTGCGCTTGGCGCCGCGCGGTGACGGACATCCTGTGATGGTCCTTCCCGGCTTTATGGCGGCCGGCGGAACGACGAGTCCACTGCGCAGGTTCCTGAGGTCGAAGGGCTACACGCCGCTCTGTTGGGAACTGGGCCGTAATCTTGGGCCTAAAGCGATCGGGCCGCAGGGCGAGTTGCTCGCACATCGTCTGCAAACCGTGCATCGCCAGATGGGGCGCAAGATAAGTCTCGTCGGCTGGAGCCTTGGCGGGGTGATGGCGCGCGAGATTGCCAAACAATTTCCGGACATGGTGCGGCAAGTGATTACGCTAGGCAGTCCGTTCGGCGGCAACCCGCGCGCCAGCTACGCATTCAACCTTTATCGCAGCATCACCGGACACGATGTCGACCCCGACACGATGAGCGAGGAGTTCGAAGCTCTGCGCCAGCCACCGCCCGGCATTCCGACAACGGCGATTTATTCCAAGACCGACGGGGTCGTGGCGTGGCGCAACTGTGTCGAGCAACGCACGGCGCTCACCGACAACATCGAAGTCTATGCGAGCCATTGCGGGCTTGGAGTCAATCCGGCCGTCTATTTTGCGCTGGCCGATCGGCTGGCGCTGTCGCAGACCGACTGGCAGCCGTTCGATCGTTCAAGCTCGTGGCGGCGTTTCGTGTATCCGTCTGCAGGGCACGACTAAATCCTCCTTCGGTAGCCGGCGTCGGCAATTTCGTTTTGAAGGGTCATGAGCGCTGATTAGAATTGCGGCTCGGTCGGCTCGCCTTGCGACGGCGCGCGTGAAACCAGAGACCGTATTCGTGACCAATGGTGAGACAACCAGGCGCAGTTTCGAAGATCGAATGGTTCGTGTTTTTCGAAAAATCGCGAAGAAGGAAGAGTACGAGAGGTCTTTCGACCTCGTTGCTGCGAAAAGCGACCGGTTGTAAACGGCCACGCGTGAAGGCAAACAGGCGCCATGATCTACATCGCCCTCGGCGCCAATTTGCCTTCGGCGGCTGGCCCGCCGGAGACCACACTGCGGCGTGTGCTGGACACGCTGCCGCGGCGCGGTGTCGCTGTCGAGGCGCTCTCTGCGTTCTATCGCTCGCCGGCGTGGCCGAAGGCGTCGGACCCTGCGTTCATCAACGCGGTCGCGCGGGTGAGCACCAAACTCACGCCCGGCGAACTGATGCGTGCGCTGTTGCAGATCGAGACGGAGTTTGGGCGCAAGCGCGGGATCAAATGGGCACCCCGAACGCTCGATCTCGACATCGTCGACTATGGGGGGCTCGTGACCGACGCCGCGCATCTCATGTTGCCGCACCCTCAAATGCACGAGCGTAACTTCGTGTTGCGTCCTCTGGCCGACGTTGCGCCGGATTGGCGTCACCCCATCACCGGGGAGCCGGTCCAAGATTTGTTGAAAATTGTCGGGGAAGAGGGGCTGGAGAGGCTTGAAATTGGGCCCTAAGTCGTGACTGGGCCTTGCCTTCGCATATGCAGCAAGCTATTTTCCCAGATTGCCCCTGATATGAGGTCATTTCGCCGATGGCGCGCGTCACCGTTGAAGATTGCGTGGACAAAATTCCGAACCGTTTCGAGCTTGTGCTGCTCGCGGCGCATCGCGCGCGCGCCATCACGTCGGGCTCAAGCCTGATCGTCGATCGCGACAACGACAAGAATCCGGTCGTGTCGCTGCGTGAGATCGCCTCGGGCAAACTCAAGCCGGACGCGCTGCGCGAAGAATTCGTGCACAGCCTGCAGCGTCACATCGAGCAGGACGAGCCGGATGTCGCGCAAGCCGCGCTCAACGAAGTCGCCGACGTGCCGGAATTCGCGCACATCTCGGAAGCGGAATATGCCCGCGGCATGCGCGCCGATACCGACAAGCGTCCTGAAGTGGTGGAAGAGGTTGACGAAGGCGAGGAATAGGACCGCGCTCCTCTCGTCTAACGCGCCGCATCGGCGGCAGCCATTTCCTTTGGCACACTGGCATCATGGGAGCGCACGCCCATGATGCGGCAATTCGAACTCGTCGAACGAGTTAAGGCCTATGCCCCGGAAGCCGATGAGGACCTCCTCAATCGGGCCTACGTGTTCGGCGTCAAGGCGCACGGCAATCAAAAGCGCGAGTCCGGCGACGCCTATTTCTCGCATCCGCTCGAAGTCGCCGGCATTCTCACCGAACTGAAGCTCGACGAAGCGACGATCGTGACGGCGATGCTGCACGACACGATCGAAGACACCCAAGCGACGCACGAAGACCTCGAGAAGATGTTCGGACGCGAGATCGCCGATCTCGTCGACGGCGTCACCAAGCTCTCGAAACTCGAGCTGCAATCCGAGCAGACGAAGCAGGCCGAGAATTTTCGCAAATTCATGCTGGCGATGAGCAGCGACATTCGCGTGCTGTTGGTCAAGCTCGCGGACCGTCTGCACAACATGCGCACGCTCGCCCACGTCAAGAGCGCGGAGCGGCGCAAGCGCATCGCCACCGAAACCATGGACATCTTTGCGCCGCTTGCCGGGCGCATGGGCATGCAACGCTTCCGCGACGAGCTTGAGGACCTGGCGTTCGCCGAACTCAATCCGGAAATGCGCGCGTCGATCGTCAAACGGCTCGAAACGCTGAAGAGCGAAAGCGGCGCGTTGACCGAGCGCATCGCGGATGCGGTCAAACGCAAGCTCGCCGAACACGGGCTCGAGGCTTGGGTGACGGGACGCGAAAAGCGGCCGTATTCGATCTGGCGCAAGATGGAAGAAAAGCGCGTGACGTTCGAGCAGCTCTCCGACGTCTTTGCGTTTCGGGTCGTCGTCAAAGGGTTGGAGGATTGTTACACGGCGCTCGGCATCCTGCACGGCTCGTGGCGCCACGTGCCGGGGCGATTCAAGGATTACATCTCTCTCCCCAAGACAAACAGCTATCGCTCTCTGCACACGACGATCATCGGGCCTGAGAACCAGCGCGTCGAGCTGCAAATTCGCACGAGCGAAATGCATGAGATCGCCGAACGCGGCGTCGCGGCGCATTGGAGCTACAAGGACAAGGTCAACGGCGGCAAGCCGCTGGCGAGCGTCGATGCCTATGAATCGCTGCGGTCGCTCATCGAGTCGTTACGGTTCGGCGATACGCCGGAGGAATTCCTGGAGCACACGAAGCTCGAATTGTTCCAGGATCAAGTGTTCTGCTTCACGCCGAAGGGTCAGCTGATCTCGCTGCCGCGAGGCGCAACGCCGATCGACTTTGCCTATGCCGTCCACACCGAGGTCGGCGACACCTGCGTCGGCGCCAAGGTCAACGGGCGGCATGTGCCTTTGGCGACGCCGCTCAAGAACGGCGACTCGATCGAGATCATTCGGTCACCGAAACAAGGACCGTCGGCCATCTGGGAGCAGATGGTGGTGACCGGCAAGGCGCGCTCCGCGATCCGGCGCTATCTGCGCAACGCCGAGCGCACCGAGCAGCAGCGTATGGGTCGGGCCATCATGGAGAAGGCGTTTCGCGATGCGGGGCGCGAGTTCTCGGAAAAAGCGCTCGAAGGCGTGCTGAAGAAGTTGAAGCTGGCGCGGCCCGATGAAGTTTATGCATTGCTCGCCCAAGGCGCGGTGATGGCGGGCGAGGTCCTTACGGCGATCTTTCCCGATCTCAAGGTCAGCGACACGATCGCCGCTTGGTCGGCGTGGGCGACAAAGAAGGCGAAGGGAACGGCGATTCCGATTCAAGGACTGGTGCCGGGGCTCGCCTATAATTTGGCGCCGTGCTGTCAGCCGCTGTTCGGCGACCGGATCATCGGCGTCGTGACGCCGGGCCAAGGCGTCATGGTTCATACCGCCGACTGCGAGCAGCTCGCCGAGGTCCAGGACCAGCCCGACCGTTGGCTCGACCTGCGATGGGCGAAAGACGCGGCGAACGAGCCGCAGGTCGGCCGGCTCAAGGTTGAGCTCAACAACGAGTCGGGTGCGCTGGCGCAAATGTGCACTGTGATCGCCCGCCACGCCGGGAATATCAGCAATCTGAAAATCACCAATCGACAGCCGCTGGTTTTCGATCTCACCGTTGACGTCGAGGTGCGCGACGTGAAACACCTCGCCAACATTGTTGCCGCCTTGCATGCCTCGCCGAGCGTAAATTCCGTCGATCGCCCGCACGGCGAGAAAGGGTCCGAGAGCCATGACGCCTGAGCAAGTGCTGAGCGAATTTCGCAAGGCGGGCGCGCTGCTCAACGGGCATTTCGTTCTTTCCTCGGGCCTTCATTCCGACGTTTTTCTGCAGAAGGCGCTCGTTTTCCAGTACCCCAAACGCACCGCAAAATTGTGCAAGGCGTTGGCCGATCTGGTGCGCACGAAAGTCAAGAAGCGCATCGATGCGATCGTTTCGCCGGCCGTTGGCGGCATCGTGCCGGGCTACGAGACAGCGCGCCACATGGGCCTGCCGGCAATGTTCGTCGAGCGGCAAGACGGCGTGTTTCAATTGCGGCGCGGATTTCGTCTCGACGACAAAATGAACGTGTTGATGGTGGAAGATATCGTGACGACGGGCCTGTCGTCGCGCGAGTGTATCGAGGCCATCAAGAAGACTGGCGCGAATGTCGTGGCGGCAGCCTGCTTGATCGATCGCTCGGGCGGCAAGGCGAAGGTGGGTGTGCCGCTCATCGCGCTCGCGCGCTTCAAATTTCCGACCTACGATCCGGCGAAGCTGCCGCCGCATTTGAAGGATACTCCGGCGGTCAAGCCGGGGAGCCGGGGCTTAGTATGAACGCGCATGCCGCGCCGCCGTATTTGCGCCTTGGTGTGAATATCGATCACGTCGCCACGATCCGGAACGCGCGCGGCGGCAAGTTTCCCGATCCTATCCGTGCGGCGCAGATGGCGGTCGAAGCGGGCGCCGACGGCATCACTGCTCATTTGCGCGAAGACCGGCGACATATCAGCGATGAGGATATCGACCGCCTCGCCGCCGGCGTCGGCGGCAAACCGCTGAACCTCGAGATGGCGGCGACGGAGGAAATGCTCGCCATTGCCTTGCGGCACAAACCGCATGCGGTGTGTCTCGTGCCGGAGCGGCGCGAGGAGCGCACGACAGAGGGCGGCCTCGACGCCGCCGGTGGACACAATCATTTGGCACCGTTCGTGCGGCAGCTTCAGGCGGCGAAAATTCGCGTCTCGCTGTTCATCGAGGCGCTGCCGGTCCAGTTCCAAGCGGCCAAATCGCTCGGCGCCAACGTCGTCGAGATTCATACGGGTGCCTATTGCGAAGCGCATGCGCACGAAGATTTCGCGGCGCGCGATCGCATTTTGGAGCGCATAAAAAAGGGTGCGACCGAGGCGGCACGCCTCGGGCTTGAGGTCCATGCCGGCCACGGATTGACGTTCGATACGGTCAAGCCGATTGCCGCGATCTCGCAGATCGTCGAACTCAATATCGGACATTTCTTGGTGGGCGAGGCGATCTTCATCGGGCTCGACGTGTCGATCCGGCGAATGCGTCAATTAATGGATCAAGGACGTAGCGAGGTGAGGCCAGCATGATCATCGGTCTCGGCAGTGATTTGATCGACATAAGGCGCATCGAGAAGACGCTGGAGCGGTTCGGTCCTCGTTTTGTGGAACGGCTCTTCACCGACGTCGAGCAAAGCAAGTCGGAGGGACGCAAGAACCGCGCGGCGTCTTACGCCAAGCGCTTCGCGGCGAAGGAAGCGTGCGCCAAGGCGCTCGGCACGGGGCTGCGCAAGAACGTGTTCTGGCGCGATATGGGCGTCGTCAATCTGCGCTCCGGGAAACCGACGATGGCTCTCACCGGCGGTGCGCTGGCGCGATTGAATGCGATCACCCCGGCCGGCATGAAGCCGCAGATCGATCTTACCATCACAGATGATTTCCCGCTGGCGCAGGCGATCGTGATTATTTCAGCCGTCAAGGACGAGTAGCGCGCTTCAAGCGCGGCCGTCTTGGCCCGGCAAATACTGGACGCTGGTGTCGCGCGGCAAGGGGCCGGGATAGAGCGCGACCAAGTCAACCACCTCTTGCGGCATGTGCGTCGAGACGTGCAGCCCAAGCTCGCGCGCTTCGGGAACCGTGATGGGATAACTGTGCGTCCACTTGCCGCTCGCCAGCAGGTCTGAGATCGCGCACGAGCCATCGTGATTGTACGTTCCCTGCATGAGTTCGCAGGCCTGGCGGCGCATCTGATCCATGGCCTTCTGCGCGACGTCGGCCTGGATCAAGGTGAAATCGTTGATGGTCGCGATCGGCTTTTCGCGGGCCACGCGCACGATCGATGCCGCCGGCAGGCCGCCGATCTGCGGGTCGATGGGGCCGAGCACCGCGTGATCGCTCATGACTATTTCGTCAGCTGCGAGCGCGATCAAGGTACCGCCCGACATGGCGAAATAGGGGACGAACACCGTCTTTCGCGCCGGGTGCGCTTTGACCGCGCGGGCGATTTGCAGCGCGGCCAAAGCGTCGCCGCCCTCCGTGTGGAGGATGATGTCGAGCGGGCGGGTAGTGCTGGTCGCGCTGATGGCCGCGACTACGCCTTCGAAGTCGTTGAGATCGATATAGCTGCGCTCAGGGCCGCCGAATGCGATTCCGCCCGGGTGGCTCTCGCGGTGAATGATGGCGATGACCCTTGAGCCGCGCAGGCGTTGGATCCGGGCCAGTTGGTCGATTTGGCGATTGGGGGATCGGCCACGAACTGGGGCGCGGTGACGAATGAAAAAAGCGCCGGCAATGGCCGCGAAGAGGAGTGCAATGGCCGCCGTCGGGATCGGCCACGCGGCGGCAAGCGCCCAGAAGCTTCGCCAAAGCTCAAAGACGATTGCTTGTTTCGCCGCGATCCATTCAGACAAATCCATGCCTTGCCCCCCAGCACGGCACGCCCCAATCGAGCAGTGTAAGTCCAAATGGTGGCGGGGGAAAGGACACCTGTGTTGCCCTCGAGTTCGAGGGTGCTGCCGGCATGCCGGGTCAGAGTCCACCAAATGCTCATCGAAGCAGGCGCGATGTACTCGAACCGCGATTGTGAGATCGCTCGCGAAGAGACTCGGCTTCAAGTATTCCGCACGGTGTCTCCGAAAAGCTTCTACCGCCGCAATCGAGTTCCCCCCGAGATTGTGCTGAGGCGCAAATCGTCAGTCTCTGAGAACTCCAGGCTCGATTGCGGAAAAGTAACCGTTCCGTCGATTGACACCTGCGGCCGGGATTGACACTTAGAGCTTGGACGTCGCCAGGCCATGAACGTCGTCTTAGGGGATAGAGCCGTGAATTATCGGACGATTGCGACAATGCGCGGTGCGGAGCTTCTCAGGAGGCTGACGCGATCGAAGGCCCTGTGGGAAGTCGTCCAGACGGTCGTCGTGGTCGTGTCGATCGTCTTCGTGGTGCGGACCTTTATCTTTCAGCCGTTTCGAATCCCGTCGGGGTCGATGGAGGATACGCTCCTGGTCGGCGACTACATCATCGTCTCCAAGTATCCTTACGGTTACTCAAACTATTCGATTCCGTTTTCGCCGAATATTTTCTCCGGGCGCGTGCTGGGCTCGGACCCGGCGCGTGGCGACGTCGTGGTGTTCGCTTATCCGGCGGACCCCTCCGTCGACTACATCAAGCGAATTGTCGGTTTGCCCGGCGATCACATCCACATGGCCGGCGGCGTTCTCTACGTCAACGGCGCGCCGGCTCAGCAAAAACGCATCGAAGACTATGTCGAAACGCTGCCCGACGGCTCGGCGCATCCCGTTCCGCGTTATCGCGAGACGTTCGCCGACGGACGGGCGCATGAAATTCTCGATCGCATTCCAAACAATTTGTTCGACGACACGTCCGAAATTATCATTCCGCCCGGCCACTATTTCATGATGGGCGACAACCGGGACAATTCGAACGACAGCCGGGTGCCCAACAGCGGCGTGGGCTTCGTGCCCGCAAAGAACATCGTCGGGCGCGCCGAATTCGTCCTCTCCTCGTGGTCATGCTCCAACGATTGGGAGTGCGCGGCGCGCTTGGGTGAAGTTTGGACCTGGCCGTGGACGCTGCGGGTCGATCGGATTTTTCGAGCAATTAAGTAATGAGTATCGCGGAACCTTTGGATGACGGATCGAGTCGGCCTGAGGCCGGTGCGCACCTCATCCGCTTAACTGCTTGTAATTCCGAGTTTCTTGACACTCGTACAACGCATCCTATTGGATGCGCCGGTTCGCCGATTCCGCTTGTTTTTCTTGCGGTTCAGCGGATGGAAGGGGGCGTGAATGGAAACTGAAGCACTTTGGCGATTGTGGAAATCGCCAGCCGTCATCGAGACGGTGAAGACGATCGTCTATGCGCTGCTGATCGTCAGTGTCATCTTGACGTTCATCTTTCGCCCCTACGTCATCCCATCGAGTTCGATGAAGGATACCTTGCTCGTCGGCGACTACGTGTTCGTAACGAAATTCTCCTACGGCTATTCGAAATACTCCTTTTTCTTCTCGCCGAATCTGTTCTCCGGTCGAATTTGGGGCGCTGAACCCGAGCGCGGGGACGTCGTTGTTTTCCGCAAGCCTTCGCAGCCCGATGTCGACTACATCAAGCGCGTGGTCGGCCTGCCGGGCGATCGCGTTCAGATGATCGGCGGCGTGCTGAACATCAACGGCGAACCGGTCAAAATGAAAAAGGCCGAGCCGTTCGAGGAGGAAGAGTCAGATTGCAACATGCAGCAGCCAGTACCGCGCTTTCGCGAAACGCTGCCCGGCGGCGTTGTGCATGATATTCTCGATTGCGACCCGCAAGGGCGCCTCGACGATACGCAGGAATTCAAGGTTCCGCCGGGTCACTATTTCATGATGGGTGACAATAGGGACAACTCGGCCGATAGTCGCGACCTTGAGACGGGTGTGGGCTTCGTGCCAGAGGAAAATCTGGTGGGGAAAGCGCAGTTCATCATCGTCTCCGCCGTTTGCTACGATGACCAAAGATGCAAGGCCCGAATCTGGGAATTTTGGAAATGGCCGTGGGCCATCCGCTACGATCGGTTCTTTAAGCCTGTCGAATAACCAAACGACCGACGATCTGAGCCAAGCACTCGGCCACGCGTTTCGCGACGCCGCGCTGCTAAAGCGCGCGCTCACCCATTCGAGCACCGGCAAGGACGACAACGAACAGCTCGAGTTCCTGGGTGATCGGGTGCTTGGCTTGCTGGTTGCCGAATTGCTCATGCAGCAATTCCCGCACGAACGGGAAGGTCCGCTTTCAGTGAGGTTGCATGCTCTCGTGCGGATGGAAACATGTGCGGAGGCCGCGAAAGCGGCCGGGCTCGATAAACAACTGATCCTTGCGCCGAGCGAAGATCGGTCCGGCGGACGGAAGAAGCCGGCCATTTTGGGCGACGTCTGCGAGGCAGTTATCGCAGCGCTCTACATTGACGGCGGACTAAAGGCCGCTCGCGACTTTGTCGTCCGGTATTGGCAGCCGATGCTCAACGATGCCCAGGCTGATCGCGACGCGAAGAGTGTGCTGCAGGAGTGGGCCCAGGCGCGCGCTCTTGGCATTCCGGTGTATCGGATTGCAAAGCAGGAGGGGCCCGCTCACGCGCCGCGATTTACAGTCGAGGTGCGTGTCGAGGCGCACGAACCGGCTGTCGGCGAAGGGCCCAACCTGCGTGCGGCAGAGCAGTCCGCCGCGCGGGCCCTGATGCAACGGTTGAGCCTCTGATGGCCGGCAACACGAACACCCGGTTCGGCTTTGTCGCGATCCTCGGTGCGCCGAACGCCGGCAAGTCGACACTGGTCAACACGCTGGTCGGCTCCAAGGTGTCGATCGTGAGCCGCAAGGTACAAACCACGCGTATGCGTGTGCGCGGCGTCGCGATCGAGGGCTCAAGCCAGATCGTCTTCGTCGATACGCCGGGCATTTTCGCGCCCAAGCGCAAGCTCGACAAGGCGATGGTCGAGGCCGCGTGGGCCGGGGCTGCGGACGCCGATCTGGTTGTTCTTCTTGTCGATGCACCGGAACTGATCGCCGAGCCCAACGGCTTGGCGGCGAAAGACACCGTCCGGATCATCGAGGGACTCAAGGCAGCCAAGCGAACCGCAGTATTGGCGCTGAACAAGATCGACGGTATGCGGCGCGATCAGCTTCTGCCGCTCGCGGAACGCCTGAGCAAAGAAGGCGAGTTCAGCGACGTGTTCATGATTTCGGCGAGCAAGGGCGACGGAACGCGCGCGTTGCTCGCGCACATGGCAGCGGCAATTCCGACAGGCCCATGGGCCTATCCGGAAGATCAAGCGGCCGACATTCCGTTGCGCCTGCTTGCGTCGGAGATCACGCGCGAGCGTATCTACGACCGCCTGCATCAGGAATTGCCGTATGCTTCCACCGTCGTGACCGATCAGTGGGTGCAAAAGAAGGACGGCAGCGTGCGCATCGACCAGACGATCTTTGTCGAACGCGACAGCCAAAAGGCCATTGTGCTCGGCAAGGGCGGGGCAACCATCAAATTGTTGGGCGAATCCTCGCGCCACGAGTTGGAGCGGTTGCTCGGCCATGGCGTTCACCTGTTCCTCCACGTCAAAGTCGGTAATTGGTCGGAGGATCCGCACCATCTACGCGAAGTCGGTTTGACTCACTCGGCCTCCGACGAACCAGCCAAGCCGCCGAAGCAAACACGGCGATAGGTGCATGGATTGGAGCGATGACGCGATCGTGCTGGGCTTGCGCCATCACGGCGAGCATGCGGCCATCCTCGACGCGCTGACGCGCGAGCATGGGCGCCACCTCGGGCTCATTCGCGGTGCGACGTCAAAGAGGCTCAAGGGCGCGCTGGAGCCGGGCAATTTATTGACGGCGCACTGGCGCGGCCGGCTCGACGAGCATTTGGGTACCTTCACGATCGAGTTGGCGCGGGCACGCGCGGCGCAGTTCTTCTCGGATGGATTGAAACTCAGCGTGCTCGCTGCGGCATGCGCGATCGCCGCCACCACATTACCGGAGCGCGAGAAACACACGCGGGCGTTCGAGGCGCTGAGTCATCTTCTGGAAAGTCTCAGCGAGGAGCAGGCGATGCTGGGTGTTGCCGACTATGTGCGCTTTGAGGCTGTGCTGCTTGAAGATCTGGGCTTCGGGCTCGACCTTGAAAGCTGCGCGGCGACCGGCGTGCGCCACGACCTCACGCACGTTTCGCCAAAGAGCGGGCGCGCCGTCAGCGCCGGCTCGGCGGCGCCTTACCGGGATAAGCTTTTTGCGTTACCCACATTCCTTATGGACCACTCGGCCCAACCGTCGCCGAAAGATTTGGCCGACGGACTGGCGCTGACGGGGTTTTTCCTCAGCCGTAGCGTGCTCGAGGCGCACGGAGCAGCGTTGCCGCCCGCACGGGCAAGACTGGTCGAGCGACTTGCGGCGGGGCGGCCGGACCGCTAGGCCCAAGTTCAATCGGTACAAGGGGATTCGGCTATGCTCGACGATGTCGTACGCGACGTGGAGCTGAAGGACGCGTTGGGCGAGCGTTATCTCGCCTACGCACTCTCCACGATCATGCAGCGCGCATTACCCGATGTGCGCGACGGGTTGAAGCCGGTGCACCGCCGGCTGCTCTACGCGATGCACCGCCTGCGGCTCGATCCGACGTCGAATTTTAAGAAATGCGCCCGCATCGTCGGCGACGTCATGGGCCAGTTCCATCCGCACGGCGATCAATCGATCTATGACGCGCTGGTGCGGCTGGCGCAGAATTTCTCGCTGCGTTACCCGTTGATCGAGGGCCAGGGCAATTTCGGCAATATCGACGGCGATAATCCGGCCGCGATGCGATACACCGAGAGCCGCTTGACGGCGGTTGCCGAAGCACTGCTCGAAGGCATCGATGACGGCGGCACGGATTATCGTCCGAACTACAATGACGAAGACAAAGAGCCCGTCATTCTTTCGGGCTCGTTTCCGAATTTGCTGGCGAACGGTTCGGCCGGCATCGCCGTCGGCATGGCGACGAATATCCCGCCGCACAATCTGGACGAAATCGCGCAGGCGCTGATCCATCTGGTCGGCTCGCCCAACGCGCGCGAAGACACGTTGCTGCAATACATCAAGGGGCCGGATTTCCCGACCGGCGGCTTGATCGTCGAGCCGCATGAGTCGATCGCGGAAGCTTATCGCACAGGCAAAGGGGGCTTCCGTTTGCGGGCGCGCTGGCACAAGGAAGAGGGCGCGCGCGGGACGTGGAATATCGTCGTTACGGAGATTCCCTATCAGGTCCAAAAGTCGAAGCTGATCGAGAAAATCGCCGAGCTCATTCAGGAAAAGAAGCTGACGACGCTCGACGACGTGCGCGATCAGTCGGCCGAGGACGTGCGCATCGTTTTGGAACCCAAGAGCCGCAATGTCGATCCGGAAATATTGATGGAGCAGCTCTTCCGCTCGACCGACCTCGAGGTACGCATCTCGCTGAATATGACGGTGCTCGACGAGCGCGGGACGCCGCGGGTGATGAGCCTAAGGCAAACGCTCATCGCGTTCCTCGATCATCAGCGCAACGTCTTGATCCGCCGCTCCAATTATCGGTTGGCGAAGATCGCCGATCGCCTGGAGATCTTGGAAGGTTTCCTCTCGGTTTACCTCAACATCGACAAGGTGATCAAAATCATCCGCGAGGCGGACGATGCCAAAGTCGATTTGATGAAGGCATTCAAGCTCACGGACAATCAGGCCGAAGCGATCCTCAACATGCGGCTGCGCTCATTGCGCAAACTCGAGGAAATCGAGATCAAGCAAGAGCACAAGAACCTGACGGGCGAGCAGAAAGGATTGAAGGCGCTGGTTAAATCGGAGGAGCTCCAGAACGATCGCCTGAAGACGAGCTTCCAAGAATTGCGCACGAAATTCGGCGCCAAGACCGTCCTCGGCAAGCGGCGCTCGACGTTCTCAGACGCGCCGGCCGTCGAGGACGTGCCGATCGAGAGCTTTGTCGAGAAGGAGCCGATCACCGTCATTTGTTCGGAAAAGGGCTGGATCCGGGCGATGAAGGGCCACATCGAGACAAACGACGACGTCAAATACAAAGAGGGTGACAAGGGGCGCTTCTGGGTTCAGGCCCAGACAACCGAGAAGCTCGTCCTGTTCGCGACGAACGGGCGTTTCTTTACGCTCGATTGCTCACAGCTGCCGGGCGGGCGCGGGATGGGCGAGCCGGTGCGGCTGATGTGCGATCTCGAAAACGATCAGGACATCGTGGCGCTCTTCGTTCACGAGCCCGGTCGCCAATTGCTTGTCGCATCGACGGCGGGGCGCGGTTTCCGCGTCAGCGAGGACGAGGTCATTGCGCAGAAGAAGGGCGGCAAACAGATCATGACTGTCGACGCCGGCGAGGAGGCGAGGGTGTGCGCACCGGCCGTCGGCGATCACGTCGCCTTCATCGGCGAGAACCGCAAGATGGTGATTTTCCCGCTTGAGGAAGTGCCCGACCTTGCGAAGGGCAAGGGAGTGGCGCTGCAGAAATACAAGGACGGCAGTTTGACGGACGCGACCGCCTTCAAGCTGTCGGAGGGTCTCAAGGATTATAACGGCCGCACGTGGGAGAAGTCGGAGATCAAGGACTACCTCGGCGCGCGGGCGCAGGCCGGGCGCCTGGTGCCTAAGGGTTGGCCACGCAACGGCAAGTTCGCGCCGTGGGGATGACGCGAGCGGCGGAGGCTCTGCTGACACGTTTGAGCTGATGGTTGTCTATAAGGTTCAAGGTCATGATCCTCGTTGGCCAGTACGACTCGCCTTTTGTGCGGTGCGTGGCGATCACGCTGCACCTCTACGGGATGCCGTTCACACGCAACGCGATTTCGGTGTTCGGCGATGCGGCGGAGATGGCGAGCATCAACCCGCTGGTGCGGATTCCGTCGCTTGTGCTCGACGACGGCGAGGTGCTGGTCGAGAGCGGCGCCATCCTCGACTACCTAGACGAAGGCTTCGGACCGGCGCGCGCGCTGACGCCGCGTTCGGGTCCTGAACGGCGGCACATGCTGCAGGTGATGGCGGTGGCGACGGGATCGATCGATAAAGCCGGCGCAACCGTCTATGAGCGGCATTTTCATGCCGCCGCCGCCGTTAATCAGGAATGGGTGGCGCGCTTGAAGGGGCAGTTAGGCGGCGGGCTCGCCTGGCTCGAAGAGCGCCTCGACGGCGATTTGTTCTTTGACGGGAAGATCAGCCAGGCCGACATCACGACGGCGGTGTTGCTCGGTTATCTGCGTGTGCGCTTGCCGGAGGTGCTGGCAGAGCGCAGCTATCCGCGTCTCGAGCGTCATTCACAGCGCTGCGAGGCGATGGAGGCGTTCATCGCCGCTAAACCCAGCCCGGACGAAATGATGCCGGGGTCGAGCTAGTAAGGCGAGCGCCTCAGCTTCTTGGCCCGGTGTTCGCGGTTTGGGATCTGGGCCTTGCGGCCTTCGATCTCACCGAGAACCTTGGCGCGTGCCTCGTCGTCTATTGAGGCCCAGGTGGCGATTTCATGCATCGAGCGGCCGCAACCCAAGCACCAGCCGGTCGTGTCATCGATCGCACAGACGTCGGTGCAGGGCGAATTGAAGGGGCGGTGTCCTGTCATCTCTCGAAACCGTAGCGTCATCTTGCGCCGCCGCCCAGGCGAGGAGCCGATTGCAAGCCGCCGCACTCTGGCTATCATCGGTTGAATTGAAAAATTGTCGGTGGCCGCGTGGCCACGGCTCGCAGGAGGCTGACGATCCCATGAATCTCGATTTTACATCGGCGGAAGAGGCATTTCGCGCCGAAGTGCACCAATTCATCAAGACCGGTTACCCCGAGCGCATCAGAGGCAAGTCGCGCGGTGAGTTCACCGGCAAGGAGGATTTTCTTGCCTGGCATCGGGCCCTCTACAAGCAAGGTTGGATCGCGCCCTCGTGGCCGAAGGAATATGGCGGTACGGGGTGGAGTTCGACCCAGAAATACATCTTCTCCGAAGAGTGTGCGCGCGCCGACACGCCGATGGTGCTGCCGTTCGGCGTCGCGATGGTGGGGCCGGTGATCTACACCTTCGCCAGCGACGAGCAAAAGAAAGAGCACCTACCGAAAATTCTATCCGGCGATGTTTGGTGGTGCCAAGGGTACTCCGAGCCTGGATCCGGCTCGGACCTTGCCAGCCTCAAGACGACCGCGGTGCGCGAGGGCGACCATTACATCGTCAACGGCCAGAAGACGTGGACGACGCTGGCGCAATATGCGGATTGGATCTTCTGCTTGGTGCGGACGGATCCGAAGGCCAAGCAGCAGGAGGGTATCTCCTTCTTGCTCATCGACATGAAGACGCCCGGCGTTTCGGTGCGGCCGATCATTACGATGGATGGCGCACACGAGGTGAACGAGGTGTTCCTCGACAACGTCAACGTGCCGGTCAAGAATCTCATCGGCAAGGAAAACGAAGGCTGGACCTACGCGAAGTTTCTGCTGAGCCATGAACGCGCGGGGATCGCCGGCGTGGCGCGATCGAAGCGCGGGGTCGAGAAGCTCAAGAAAATTGCCGGCACCGAGCAAGAAGGCGGCAAGCCGCTGATCGAGGACAAAGAGTTCGCGCGCAATGTCGCGGAACTCGAGGTTGATCTCTTGGCGCTCGAATTCACGGAGTTGCGCACGCTTGCGGGCGAAAGCCGCGGACGAGGTCCGGGGCCTGAGGCGTCGATCCTCAAAATACGCGGGACCGATATTCAGCAGCGTCTGACCGAACTTACGCTCGATGCCGTGTCTTATTACGGCTTTCCGTATCGCCCGTTCGCCCATGACCATATGACGAACGAGTATGTGCCGGGGCCGGACTACGCGGCCGGGGCGGCGCAGAACTATTTCCTGACGCGGCGCACGTCGATCTATGGCGGCTCGAACGAGATCCAGCGCAACATCATTGCGAAGATGGTGCTGGGCCTCTAAGAGGTAGGCACCGTCATTCAACGACAATCAGCACTCGGGAACGTCCATGGATTTTGCCTTTTCGGAAGAACAAACGCTGTTGCGCAACAGCGTTCAGAAGTTCGTGCAGAACGGCTACTCATTCGATACGCGCCGCGCGATCGTCAAGAGCGAGATGGGGTGGAAGCGCGAGAACTGGAAGCAGTTCGCAGAACTCGGACTGCTCGGTGCACCGTTCAGCGAGGATGAGGGCGGTCTCGGCGGCGGTCCGATCGAGACCATGATTATCATGGAAGAATTCGGGCGCGGGCTCGTGGTCGAGCCCTACCTCGGCACGGTCGTGATTGCCGGCGGGTTCCTGCGCCATGGCGGCAGCAAGGCGCAAAAGGAGCAACTGATCCCGGAGATCGCCGAGGGCAAGCGCGTGTTCGCGTTTGCGTTTGCCGAACCGCAGGGGCGCTACAATCTGGCGGACCTGCAGGTGACGGCAAAGAAGGCGGGCACGGGTTACACGCTGAATGGCCACAAAGCCGTCGTCGTCGGTGCGCCGTGGGCCGATTCGCTGATCGTAACCGCGCGCACCGGCGGCGGACAACGCGATGAGAAAGGCGTCAGCGTCTTTATCGTCGACAAGAAGGCCAAGGGCGTCGGCACGCGCGACTATCCGACGGTCGACGGGTTGCGCGCGTCCGAAGTCACGTTCGAGAACGTGAGCATCGGCGCGGACGCCGTGGTCGGCCAGCTCGACAACGGATTGAAGCTCGTCGAGCATGTGACGGACGAGGGCATTGCGGCGCTCTCGGCTGAAGCGATCGGCGCGATGAAAGTGCTGAACGATACCACCGTCGAGTACTGCAAGACCCGCAAGCAGTTCGGCGTGCCGATCGGCAAGTTCCAAGTGCTGCAGCATCGCATGGTCGACATGTTCATGAACTACGAACAGTCGGTGTCGATCACCTACATGGTGACGCTCAAACTCAACGAGAGCGAGACCGAGCGAAAGAAGGCAGCCTCAGCCGCGAAGGTTCAGATCGGCAAGGCCGGGCGGTTCATCGGCCAGAACGCGGTGCAGCTGCACGGCGGCATGGGCATGACCGACGAACTCAACGTCGGCCATTATTTCAAGCGCCTGACGATGATCGATACGATGTTCGGCAATGTCGATCATCACCTCAAGCGGTACGCGAGCCTGGGCTGAGATCAGATCACTGCGGCGAGGCGGATCGGCACGGGCTGCGGCGCGGTCAAGCGCTCGCGCGGGAAGGTGGCGGTGACGGTCGTGCCTTTGCCGAGTTCGCTCTTCAGCTGAACCTTGCCGCCGTGTGCCTCGACGAGGCCTCGGACGATCGGCAGGCCGAGGCCGGTGCCTTTCTCGCGGACCGAAATGTCGTGCTGGCCCTGGCCGAACGCCTCAAAGACATAGGTGAGATCATGCGGAGCGATGCCAACACCGCTATCGGTGACGCCGAGATCCATGCCGCCTTGCGCGCCGCGCCGTGCGAACACCGTTACGGTGCCATGTTCAGGCGTGAACTTCACGGCATTCGAAATCAGGTTGAGCATAATTTGCCGAAGAGCGCGCTCGTCGGCGATCAGAAGCGGTAGATCGGTTACGATATCACGCTTGAGGTCGATCTTGCCCTCGGCGGCGCGTACGGCGAATAGATTGAGCGCGCCGGCGATCAGGTCGCGCATGTCGATCTCGGTCGCTTTGATGATGAAGCGGCCGGCTTCGATCCGCGAAAGGTCCAGCACGTCGTTGATCAGGCCGAGCAGATGCTCGCCGCTCGAATGAATGTGGCCGGCATATTCGACGTATTGCGGACTGCCGACAGGCCCGAAGACCTCGCCCTTCATGATCTCCGAGAAGCCCAAAATGGCGTTGAGCGGCGTGCGCAGCTCGTGGCTCATATTGGCCAGGAATTCGGACTTTGCGTGACTTGCCGCCTCGGCGCGATAGCGCGCCTTGTCGGATTCGATTTTGGCTGCAGTGAGCTGTTCAATCAAATCGTTCTTGTCTTCGCGCAGCAGCAGCATGTCGCGCGCCGTGATGAAAACCTGACGCGCCATGAACGACATGAAGAAGGTGAAACCGACCGAGAGCACGGCGATGCCGAAATAGAAGCCGCCGCCTTGCAGTGCCGGCGGCACAATAATCGCGACGGCGCCGGTCAGGATCGTCATCACGGCATACGGCGGGCAAGGCGAGGTGATCGCGGCGCCGCCGGCCATATTGCAGGCATAGATCATGATCAAGAACATGCGCCCGATGTCGTTGCACTCGGACCAGAAGAGCAGTGGCGGCAGATTCCAAATGACGCCGTATACGGTTGCCTGAACCGTGAGGCCCCAGATCCAGCGGTCGGCATGGTTCAACTGGTGGCGGCCGGAGCGCAGGAACCAGGTGTGGCCGACGGAATAAGATGCGGTCGCGGCGACGACACCGGCGAACCACCACTCGAGTGATGCGACGGGGACCCATTCGGCGAGGACGAAACAAATCGTCAGCGCGAGCACCGGCAAACCGACCACGCCGGGGCGAATGTTTTGCACAACCATCACCAGCTGATCGAGCTTCAGCTTGGCAGCGCGCTCAGGCGACATCGCGCGCTTGGCGGCGCGAGGGTGCAACGAATACGGATTGTCGGCGGCGGACGTCATGGACGCGGGCGCGTTTCTACTCTTTGCTCGGGACCCAGTCTCAGATCGTGCCAGAAAGCCGTTAGGAATTAGCGAAGCCAACCTGCGGGTATCGGCCGGAATTCCGGGCTTTCCCTTGGCGAACAAGGCATCGTTCGTTACCGTGCCCTTAACACCATCGGACTCGAAAGGCAGAGGCGCATGAGCGAAGCATTGTTGTTGGAGGTCGACGGCGCCGTGGCGACGCTGACGATCAATAGGCCCGAAGCGCGCAATCCGCTCGGCCATGACGGCGACGGCGAATTGTTTGCCAAGGCCGCGGATCGGATCAATGCGGATCGCGGTATTCGCGCGGTCATCCTGACCGGCGCGGGCAAAGCCTTTTCGGCGGGCGGCGATTTAAAGGCAATGCGCGAGCGCGCGGGTTCGTTTGCCGGACCAGGCGTCGCCATCCGCGAGCGCTATCGCACCGGCATTCATCGCCTCGTGCGCGCACTTTGGGGAATCGAAGTGCCGCTGATCGCCGCCGTCAACGGGCCTGCGATCGGGTTGGGCAACGACGTCGCATGTCTTGCCGATACGCGGATCGCATCGGACACAGCGATCTTCGGCGCCACGTTCCTGAAAATCGGATTGATTCCGGGCGATGGCGGCGCGTGGCTCCTGCCGAAAGTCATCGGTATGGCCCGTGCCTCCGAGTTGCTCTACACGGGCGACACGATCGATGCGCCGACGGCGCTCTCGTGGGGCTTGGTGTCAAAGGTCGTGCCGGGCGAGCGTTTGATGGATGAAGCACATGCGCTGGCGCAAAAGATTACGCGACAACCGCCCGATGTTTTGCGTATGACGAAGCGGCTCCTGCGCGAAGGCCAGAGCGCAAGCTTCGACATGATCATGGAACTTTCGGCCGCCATGCAGTCGCTCGCGCATCACACCGAGGATCACGCCGAGGCGGTGAACGCCTTCTTCGAAAAGCGGCCAGGCAATTTCAAGGGGCGATGACCAGGCTCGACGCTCCCATCGTTGCTCCTCTCGTGGCACGCGCGCTCATCGAAAGCGATGCAGAGCCGATCCAAGCGATGTTCGAATCGGATCCCGCTTATTTCGAACTGACGCAGGGCGCGCCGCCGGGTCCTGCGGAACTGCAAAGCCTTGTCACCGCTCTGCCGCCCGACGGCGATCGCGGATATGAGGATAAGTTCTTGTTCATCCTGCTCGACGGCGAGGAAGTGGCGGGCGTCGTCGATCTGATCCGCGACTATCCGACGGCCGCGACCTGGTACCTTGGCCTCGTCTTCCTAACGCCCACACAGCGGGGACGTGGCCGCGGCCGGGCCGTGCTGCGAGGCCTCTACTCGTGGATCAGCGCTCAGGGCGGCACGGCGCTTAGACTCGGTGTCGTCGAAGGCAATGCGAGGGCGCGCTGGCTTTACGCGAGCGAGGGCTTTGTATTTCAAGCGTCACGGGAGCCGGACCCGACGGTGAAGCGTGCGCGTCGCGTTCTGATGTTGGAGCGATCGCTGTGAGCTGGACGGCGCGCGTGATCAGCATCGCGATCGGTGGGATTGTCGTCGTCCTCTTCGCGCTCTACGTGGTCGGGACGCTCATGATTGCGCGGGTCGAGACGGTGGATTGGCGCGGTGTCACCGCCGCTCGCGGCGCCAAATTCGTAACCACGAAGCTTGGCCGCATCCACTACATCGATACGGGCTCAGGCCCGACGATCCTGCTCATGCACGGCAGCGGACGCAGCATTGCCGATTGGCAGGAGGGCGCAATCGAGCGTCTCGCCCTTCATCACCGCGTTATCGCGTTCGACTATTTCGGCAACGGGCTATCAGAACGCAATCCGTCGTTCACCTACGGCTACGATCTTTGGGTGAACGAGGCGGTTGAACTGCTGGCGGCGCTGAAGATCCCACATGTCACTGCGATCGGCCATTCGGTCGGCGGCGCCCTCGCCTGCATCCTGGCCGCCGATCACCCCGAATTGGTCGATCACGTGGTCACGATCGGAACGGGGATGATGATCGAGCCGCAGCAATTCCTGCCGATCGTTCCGGGGATCGGCGAAGTCATGATGGCGAACGCGACGAACTTCGGCGAAACCTATTCTCCGCGACATCGGGCAGCGCTCGAGGCCGCCTACAAGATCGCGGGCACGCGCGCGGCCGTGCTCAGCTACATGCGCCGCCAGCTGACGGTGGATGGCTTGCGGCTCGTTTGGGGTACATTCGAAGACGTCAAAGTCCCCGTTCTGCACCTCAGCGGTTCGCAGGACACGCACATATTTCCCGATATCGCGCGCGATTTGGCGAGGCGAACCCACGGGACGTTCGTTTCGATCGACGGCGTCGGGCACATGGTACAGATCGAAGCGCCGGATCGTTTCGCCGAGGCGGTCGAAAGGTTTCTCAGCGGACCCCCGGTCGCGCCAACCCCGTGACAGCGACCGCCTTGTGTTGAGCGACGGCGTTTAGTCTAGTGGCCTTACCGTCATTCAAATTGGCCAATGGGAGAAATGCATCATGACGATCGGCATCATCGCAACGCTGAAGGTAAAGCCGGGGAAGGAATCGGAATTCGAAGCGGTGTTCCGCGACTTGCAGGGAGTCGTGGCAAAGAACGAGACCGGGTGTTTGCTCTACGAAGTGTTCAAGTCGCGCAGCCAGGCGTCGACCTACGTCGTCATGGAGAAATACAAGTCTCAGGCCGACCTCGATGCACACAGAACGACGCCGCATATGGCGGCCGCGGGGCCTAAGCTCGGCGCCACGCTCGAGGGCCGACCGACCATCGAAATGATGGACAAGGTCTAGGGCCATGGATCTCGGCTTCACGCAAGGCGATCTGAAATTCCGCGACGAGGTTCGCGCCTTCATTGCCGAACGCTATGACGACGACCTCAAGCGCAAGATGTCGCTCACCAAGAACGGCTATCTCGACAAGGACGGCCAGTTGAAATGGCAGAAGGCCCTTCACGAACGCGGCTGGGCGGCGCCAAATTGGCCGACGGCGATGGGCGGCGCCGGATTCACCGCGACGCAAAAATACATCTTCGACATCGAGATGGCCGCGGCCGGCACGCCGATCGTGAGCCCGATGGGCTTGAAGATGGTCGCCCCCGTCATCATGGCGTTCGGCAACGACGCCCAGAAGAAACGCCACCTGCCGCCGATCCTGTCATCGGATATTTGGTGGTGTCAGGGATATTCGGAACCAGGCTCGGGCTCCGATCTCGCAAGCTTGCAGATGCGCGCCGAAGACAAGGGCGATCATTATCTTTGCAACGGCACCAAGATTTGGACGACACATGCGCAATGGGCGGATTGGATCTTTTGTCTGGTACGCACGACGCCGGGCAAGAAGCCGCAGGAAGGCATCTCGTTCATCCTGATCGATATGAAAACGCCGGGCATCACGGTGAAGTCGATCGTTACGCTCGACGGGCCGGCGGACGATCAACAAGAGATCAACCAGGTCTTCTTCGACGACGTGCGCGTGCCCAAGGAGAACCTCGTCGGCAAGCCTGATGAAGGGTGGACGTATGCGAAGTACCTCCTGGAGTTCGAGCGCGGCAATGCGGGCGCACCCAGCTTGAAGCGGGCGTTGAAGAAGGTGCGCAGCGTCGCGACGGCCGAACAATCGAATGGCCGGCGGCTGATCGAGGACGACGATTTCCGGCGCAAGATCGAGGACGTCGACATCCAAATTCACGCGCTCGAATTTACCGAGCTTCGCATCTTCTCGAAGATGGCGGCTGGGCAACGGCCGGGTGCAGAATCTTCGATGTTGAAAACGCGTGCCACCGAGCTACAGCAAGCGGTCACGGAACTCGCGCTGGAGGCGGTGAACTATTCCGCCATGCCGTTCGTGCAAGACCCATGGGCGCGCGTGAATGAACCTTGGCCGCAACCCGACTATGCGGTGACGACGGCGCCTTTTTACTTCAGCATGCGCAAGGCTTCGATCTATGCCGGCTCGAACGAGATCCAGCGCAATATCATGGCGAAGCTGGTGCTGGGACTTTGACGCATGGCCAATGAGCGCGTTGCGGTCGTCACAGGGGCGTCGCGCGGCATCGGCGCCGGCGTTGCCGCGGGCTTGGCCGCGAAAGGCTATCGCGTCGCGCTGATCGGGCTTGAGGGCGACATGCTGCGTGCCAACGCGCGGGCGCTGGGCGAGCGCGCCATGGCATTCGAAGCGGATATGACCGACAGAATTGCCGTGACGAGCGCCTTCGAGAGTATCCGCGAGCGTTGGGGACGGATCGACGCCGTCGTCTCGAACGCCGGCATCTCGAACTACGAGTTGCTGCAAACGATGTTGCCGAAGAATTTCGAACGGGTGATGGACGTCAATCTCGGCGGCACGTTCAACGCCATCCAAGCCGCGCTGCCGGCATTGAAAGAAAGTCGCGGCTATTTTCTCGGCGTCGCTTCGATCGCGGCGGCTTCCGGACCTCCTGGCATGGCGGCCTATGGCGCTAGCAAAGCAGCGACCGAAAGTCTCTGCGATACGCTTCGCAGCGAGGTCGCGCATTTGGGAATTGGCGTCGGCGTCGCTTATTTCGGTTGGCTGCAAACCGATTTGGTCAAGACGGCAGGCGAGCATTCTGCCTTCACCTTGATGCGCACGCACCTTCCAGGTCCGTTGCGATCAATAGCGCCGGTCGAGATCGCGATCAGGGCGATCGTCGACGGCGTGCAACGGCGAAGGCGCCGGGTGATCGCGCCCGGATGGTTGCGCGCGGCATTGGCGCTGCGCTGGTTCTTCTCAGGCAATCCGTCGGTTTATCGCGAGGTCATGCCGGAGATCGAACGTCTCTGTGCCGAAGAAACCAAGAAGCGCGGGGGCGCGGAAAGCCTCATCACCGACCCGGCGCGCAGATTGTCGTCGTGAGGGAGGCTCAGCGGCTGGCGGTGGCGCCCGACTTGTCGATGTAGAGCCAGCGGCTCGGGTGAAAATCGTGCGCGTTGTCGACCCAGCCTTTCACGTAAGGAGCAACAAGCGCGCGGTTGACATAGACATAGATCGGGATGATCGCGTTGTCGGCGAGCGCCATCTGTTCAGCTTGGCGAAATAGCGCCATGCGTCTTGCCGGATCGATCGTGCGCGAGGCTTCGGCGGCTTTCGCATCGAATTCGGGATTCGAATAGCTACCGTAGTTGATCTCGTCCGAGCCCGACTGCAGCATGTAAGTGTAGTATTCGGGGTCGAAATTGCCGTACCAGCCCGCGTCGGCAAAGACGAAATCATGCTCACGGAGACGGTTGTAGTGCGCGGTAACCTCGCCCGCGAGCAAAGTCGCGTCGACGCCGACAGCCTTGAACATGTCCACGATCGCGATCGCCACGCGCTTGTTGGCAAGGCCGATGCGATGATTCATCTCGAAGCGCAGCGGATGCTGCGGCGTGAAGCCGGCCTGAGCGAGCAGCTGGCGCGCCTCGGCTTGGCGGGCGGCCAGGGTCTTGCCTTTGAAGTCGAGCGTCGCGGGCGTGTAGCCGGGAATGATCGGCGGCATGAGGCTGTAGTTCACCGGTTCGCCATTGCGAAGGATCTGGGCGACGATCGCCTCGCGGTCGACGGCAAGCGACAGAGCACGGCGAACGCGAGGATCGCTGAACGGCGCTTTCTTCAGGTTGGGCACCAAATACATCACGCCGATGGACGAGGAGACATGCACCGTCCCGGTCGGCAGCACGCGGCGCAGCTGCGTGATCTCGTTCGGCGGAAAGCGCATATTGAGATCGAGTTCGCCGGCGCGAAGGCGCTTGACCGCGGCCGCATCGTCGTCGGTCGGGAAATAGTTCACGACATCGATGCGCACGTGTTGCGCGTCGTGAAAGCGCGAGTTGCGCACCAGTTTGATGTGATCGTTCGGACGCCATTCGGCGAGCATGTAAGCGCCGTTGGAGACTATCGTTCTGGGCTTGGTCCAATCGGTTGGATGACGGTCGATGACGTGCTTGGGCGCTGGCGCCATCATCGGAATGGAAAGCAGCAGGATCAGCGTCGGCGAAGGCTGGTTGAGCTGGACCACGACGGTCTGTGGATTGGGGGCGGAGACGCCGAGCGCCGTGAGCGGCATCGTGCCTTCGCTCACTTCTTTGCCGTTCTTTATTTTGTAGGCAAGGCTTGCGAACCAGCTATGCGTCGCCGGATCCATGCCGCGGCGGATGCCGTAAACGAAATCGTCGGCGGTGATCGCCTTGCCGTCGGACCAGACGAGGCGGGGGCGAAGTTTGAAGGTGTAGACGCTGCCGTCCTTCGAGACGGTCCAGCTCTCGGCGGCGCCGGGGATCGGAGCGCCGTTGGCGTCGACAGTGACGAGGCCTTCGAAGAGGTCGCGCGAGATTTCGTTGTCGTATGTCGTCGAATATTTTTGCGGATCGAGGGTGCCGGGCTCGGCGATGTTGCCGCGATTTAGAACGACGTCGGCGTGCGCTTGCGGCAGTGCCAGCGCGAGAAACGCCGCCGTAATGAACCAACGCCCGATCATGAACCGTTCCTTTGAAGAGGCGTCATTGTCGCATGGACGGGGCCGTGCCGCGACCTCGCTTATTTGCCGGAAATGCGCTCGAAGAATTTGCCGGTCTGTTCTGCGCCCATGAAGTACGGCTTGGCGCCGGTCATGTCGGCGATCTTCGCCCACGCGTCGGCAACCTTCTCGGCCGACAGTCCGTCGTGGCCCAAGAACACGCCGTGAGACTCAAAGATTTGCGCGACGGCAAAGGCACCGCCGCCGGCGGCAAGGATGACACCGGTCGGTGCGTCGTCGCTCACGAGATAGATCACGCCCGGTGTGACGTATTCGGGTTTCAGCGCTTCGAGCGCTTGCGGCGGCATCAAATTCTCGGTCATGCGCGTGCCGGCGACGGGCGCAAGCGAGTTGACGCGGATGTTGTCCTTCTGACCCTCGAGCTTCAGCGTGTTCATGAAACCGACGAGACCGAGCTTCGCCGCGCCATAGTTGGTCTGGCCGAAATTGCCGTAGAGGCCGGACGACGACGAGGTCATGAGAATGCGGCCGTATTGCTGAGCCTTCATCGTTTCCCAGCACGCCTTGGTCACCTTGACCGAGCCCATCAGATGGACGTCGAGCACGAACTCGAAGTCCTTGATCTCCATCTTGGTGAAGCTCTTGTCGCGCAGGACGCCCGCATTGTTGATCAGGATGTCGATGCGGCCGAAGGCGTCGATCGTCTGCTTGACGAGACCGGCGACGCCTGTGTCGTCGGTGACAGAGGCGCCGTTCGCAACGGCTTGACCGCCCAACGCCGTGATCTCTTCCACAACCTTTTTCGCGGCGTCGGACGAACCGCCCGAGCCGTCGACCGAGCCGCCGAGATCGTTGATGACGACTTTGGCACCGCGGCGTGCCAGCTCAAGGGCATGGGCGCGGCCCAAGCCGCCGCCGGCGCCGGTGACGATGGCGACTTTTCCGTCGAAACGAATGGGCATGGATATTCCCCGATTTGCTGCAATTGCGAAGATGCCCGAGTCTTCGCGCACCTACCGCAAAGCGGTCAAGCGACAGAAGCGCGCACGGGCAGTGCGGACGGCCTTAAGGCTAAATTGCTTGGGCGAGCCCTTACCGATCATGCTGAGGCCAATTGAGTCGGGGGTTGGGCTAGCGCATGGACATATTTCTTCATCTGCAAAGCGCCCTGGGCCTTGCGGTCTTCGTGGCGATCGCCTGGGCGTTGTCGGAGAACCGCAACGCTTTTCCTTGGCAGACGGTGATCGTCGGCATCGGGCTGCAGATCGTTCTGGCCGCGCTGTTGTTGGGCGTGCCGGTCGTGCGCGCGGCGTTGCTATCGCTCAACGTTGCCGTCGATGCGATTCAAGCGGCCACCGCCAAGGGGACTTCGTTCGTGTTCGGCTTTGTCGGCGGCGGCAAAGCGCCGTTCGCCGTGACGGATGCAGGCTCAATGACGACGCTGGCGTTCACGCTCCTCCCGATCGTCCTAGTGATGTCGGCGCTCTCGGCGCTCCTCTGGCATTGGCGAATTCTGCCCGTGGTCGTGAAGGTCTTTGCGTTGGCGCTCGAGCGCTCGATGAAGATCGGCGGCGCGCTCGGCGTCGGCTGTGCTTCGAATATTTTCCTTGGCATGATCGAAGCGCCGCTCTTGATCCGGCCCTATCTCGAGAAACTCACGCGTAGCGAAATGTTCACGCTGTTCGCCTGCGGGCTGGCCAACGTTGCCGGCACCGTGCTCGTGCTCTATGCGACCATCCTCGAGCCCGTCCTGCCGGGCGCACTCGGTCACATCATAGTTGCCTCGCTGTTGTCGCTGCCGGCTTCGATCCTGCTGTCGAAAGTGATGATCCCCGGCGACGAGACGACGCCAACCGAGGCCGGGACCGCGCGGCTTTATCGCTCGACGATGGATGCCATCGCCAAGGGCGCCGAAGACGGCATGCAAATGTACCTCAACATCATCGCCATGCTCGTGGTGATGATTTCGCTGGTGGCGCTTGCCAATATTATGCTCGGCAATTTCGTCATCGCCGACGCGCCATTGAGCTTCGAGCGGATCGTCGGATGGATTTTTGCGCCGATCGTTTGGCTGATCGGCGTTCCCGCGGGCGAGGCGGCGACGGCGGGCAGTTTGATGGGGACGAAGACCATCCTCAACGAATTCATCGCCTACCTCAATCTCGCCGCATTGCCTGGGGATGCTCTGAGCGCACGCTCGAAACTTCTGATGGTGTACGCCTTGTGCGGCTTTGCAAATTTGGGCTCGGTTGGGATGATGATCGCGGGCGTCAGTGCGCTCGCCCCGTCGCGCCGCGACGAGATCGTCGAGCTGTCGCTCAAGTCGATCATTCCGGGCACGCTCTCGACGTGCATGACGGCGGCCGTCGTCGGCTTGCTGCCTCTCTAACGAAAGGGCCGGCTATGGGTCGCGTGCAGTCGTGGATGATGTGGGTGGCCGGGATGCTGGCCATTTTGGGCAGTATCGGCGTTGCGCGACTCCCGCTCGGGATCCTCTTCGTGCAAATCGACGTGCTGATGCCGATCGTCGGTTTGCTGTGCCTGGCTGTCGCCTACGTGTCGCGCGAGGATGCGGGCAAGAACAGCGTTCTCAACTGGGCGCTGTGGATCACGGGATTTGCCGCTTTCGGGGCGGCGCTTGTGTCCTACCTCCCGCTCGTCAATCTCCAAATTGTGCTGCCGTTCATGACGATCAACGGTTTGACTCTGATCATTGGCTTTGTGTGTTTGCTGATTGCCTATCTCAAGACTTGGCGGCGCTGAGGCCATAAAGGCGCAGTCGCCGGATCGTGTGCCATCGACCGCTTGCGTTTGCCATTGCTCCCGCTTATCGCATGCGTCCCACCTTTCGCGGAGCCTACCAACCCGTGCAGCGCGTAACATCCGACAGCAAGCCTGTGACGCGCCTGTCATGGGCGACGTTGCTTGGATTTGGCCAAATGGCCGTGCCGCTGGCGACCGCCGGCCTGCCGATCGCGGTCTTCGTGACCAAGTTCTATGCGAGCGACATCCACCTGAAGCTTGAGGTCGTCGGGATTATCCTGTTCCTCGCGCGGATCACCGATTTCATCGTCGACCCGATCATCGGCTATGTGAGCGACCGGACAACGTGGGGTTTCGGGCGGCGGCGCACGTGGGTGTTTCTGGGCGCACCGATCTTCGTGCTCGGCGTCTATATGTTATTTCTGCCGCCGGCACTGCTGATGCAGCAGAGCGAGAGGGCGCGCGAAATCTATCTACTTGTTTGGATTTCGGTCTTCTACCTCGGCTGGACGATGATTACGATCCCTTACGGGGCCTGGGGCGCGGAGCTATCCGAAGATTACAACGAGCGTTCGCGCATCACGGGCGTGCGCGAAATATTCACGCTCGTCGGATTGGCGCTCGCCGGATCGATCCCCGTTTTGTTGGGGAGCGGCGCCACAGAGGCGACCGCCACCGTAGGGGCTCGCGCCGCCGGAAACCTGTGGGAGGTGATGGCGGTGCTCGGCGTCGCCATCTTGGTGCTGACGCCGATCGGCGCGACGATCCTCTATTTCTCGACGCCCGAGCCGCCGGTCAAGGAGATGGAGCACATCCCGGTTTGGCGCGCGGTCAAAGCGGCGGCGACGAATTGGCCGTTCATGCGCCTCTTCGCGTCCATCATAGGTATTCGGATGGGATCGAGAGGGGCGGAGAGTTTGCTGCTCTTCTACCTTGTCGACGCGGCTGGGCTTGCGCAATCGCAGGCAAGCAAATCTCTTCTCGCGCTTCTGGTCGCATCGATTTTTTTCGCGCCGTTTTGGATTTGGGCCGGGCAGGCATGGACCAAACACCGCGCTCTTTCGATCGCAATGATGGGCGGTATTCTGGTGTTCGCGGTACTGCCGGGTTTGCGCGGGATGGGTTTTTGGCCGAACATCCTCGCCTTCGCCGCGCTCGGTGCCGCGTTTTCGGCGCCCTTTACGCTTGGGCAGTCGATGGCGGCGGATGTCGTCGACCTCGACTCGTTGCGCACCCGCCAGCCGAGGGCCGGCTTACTGATCTCGTTCTTCGGTATCGCGATCAAAGGCGGCGACATGTTGGGCGTCGTGCTGGCGCTGACCTTCGTCGGGTATTTGGGCTACGTGCCGAGCGCGCCGGTCAAAACGCACCACGCGATTCAGGTGCTCTCGGCGGTCTATGTCATGTTCCCCATCATCTTCTGGATTCCCGCTATCGCGCTCATCTGGAATTTTCCGATCACGCCGGCGGTGCAGCGCCGCATTCGCGCTCTGATCGAAAAGCGCATCAAGCTCGAACACTCCGGCAAGCTTCGGCGATCAAGCGGTAAGACCTGACGCGTGCTGCGAAGTCGTAGGTGATCGAGAGGACGTTCAACTCCTCCGCACCGTAGTTGGCTGCGAGGCGCTCGAGACTCTCCCGCACGCGTTGGGGTGTGCCGGAAATGCTGCGCGCGGCGATGGCTTTCACCTGCGCGCGCTCGGCGTCGCTGTAGGGATAAGCGAGCGCTTCGTCGGGCGAGGGGAAGGCGCCGGAGCGGCCCTGCAACAGATGCAGAACCCAGAGATTGCGGGTTGCGCAGAGATAGTCCGCCTCCTCTTCCGTCGGTGCGGCGATGGCGAAGATACCGACGGCAACGCGCGGACGGTCGTCGGGCGTGTGCGGCTTGAAGCGCCGGCGATAGAGTTCAACCGCCTCCACGCCGCCATCGGGCGAAATGAAATGCGCGAACGAGAGCGGTAAGCCCAACTCCGCCGCGAACACGGCACCACTCATGCTGGACGCCAGCATCCACATCTGCGGTAAGCCAGGCCCGCGCGGGCTCGCGTGAACGCTGCGATAGGGATGATCGGCCGGCCACTGGGCGAGGCCGGCCGATTCTTCGAGGTAGTGGCGCAGCAGGGCGACCTGCTGAGGAAACGTGTCGATGTCCCACGGCTGCGGGCCGCCTTGAAGGGCAACCGCTGTGCGCTGGTCGGAACCCGGCGCGCGGCCGACGGCGAGATCGATGCGCTCGGGATAAAGCGTCTCGAGCATGCGGAAATTTTCGGCGACTTTCAAAGGGCTGTAGTGCGGCAACATGATGCCGCCCGAGCCGATGCGCATGGTCTTGGTTTCGGCGGCGACGCGTGCGATCAGAACTTCCGGCGTCGAGCCGGCAAAGGAATAGGTGTTGTGATGCTCGGCCAGCCAATAGCGCTCGTAGCCGAAACTCTCGCAGGCTTTCGCCAATTCGATCGTCTCGTGCACGGCATCGGCGGCAGTGCCGCCTTTGCGGATCGGCGATTGGTCGAGGACGCTAAGCTTCATGACGCCATTGCCGCGCGGCGCAATCGCGCGTGAATGCAATCGACCCCTCGCCCTTCCATCTTTGGAAGGGAGAGGGGATGGGGGTGAGGGAAGACCGTGACGCTGTATGCGGACGATGTGATTTGCGCGAGCGTTTTCGCAAGGCTTCGATGTGCGCGGTGGCGCGACGCCCATCCCTCACCCCGGCCCTCTCCCTTCCCGAAAGTGGGAAGGGCGAGGGAGGAAATGGAGTCGAGACGGAGGTCCGTCGCAAGGCAAAGCTGACGAGGCGTGTTCTCATGGTATTTTTTTCACGATGGCGCCTTGCTGAACTAGACGAGCTATCTGCGCGTCATTGTAACCCGCCTCCTTCAGCACCGCGTTTGTATCGGCACCAAAGTCGGGCGGCGTCATTCGTGTCGATGATTTTGTGCGCGACATCTTGATGGGCGAGGCGACGCCCTTATAGCCGTCCTTCTCGACGACCATCGCTCGGGCCTTCGTCTGCGGATCGTTCATCACTTCGTTCACTTGGTTGAGCGGGCCCGCCGGGACTCCGGCTTCGAGCAGCTTGGTCGCCGTCTTGAGCCCATCGAGCTGCGCGAACAGGCCGGCAAGAATCTGCGTCAGCGCGGTGCGGTTGGCGTTGCGGCCGGCGTTGTCCTTGAAGCGTGGATCGTCCGCCAACTCCGGTTTACCCAAGACTGCCGTGGCTTTGCGAAACTGAGCATCGTTGCCGACGCCGAGGAAGATAGGGCGGGTCTTGGTTTGAAACAGGTCGTAGGGCGCCAAATTCGGGTGCGCGTTGCCGATCAGCTTCGGGATGCGCTCGCCCCACAGCCAATTGCCGGAGTGCGGATGCAGAACGCTGATGCCGGCGTCGTAAAGCGCGACCTCGATGAACTGGCCGCGACCTGAGTGCGTGCGCTCGTGCAGGGCGAGCAGTATTCCGATCACCGCGTTGAGGCCCGTCGTCATGTCGACGATCGGGACACCGAGTTTCACGGGCCCCGACTCGGGCGTACCCGTCGCCGAAGCCAACCCCGTCATCGCCTGCAGGACGGCATCGTAACCGGGCATACTGCCGAGCGGCCCGTCGGCGCCGAAGCCGGAGATGCGGCAATAGATCAGCTTCGGGAAACGCTGCGACAGCGTTTCGTAGGCCATGCCCCAGCGCTCCATCGTGCCGATCTTGAAGTTCTCGATCAGCACGTCGGCATTTTCGAGCAGCCGAAGAACCACGTCACGGGCCTCGGCCTTGGTCAGGTCGAGGGCAAGCCCGCGTTTGTTGCGATTGATGTTGAGATAATAAGAACTGGGTCCTCGCGCGCCGTCGTCGTCGCGGAAGGGCGGACCCCACTCGCGCGTCTCATCGCCTTGAGGCGGCTCGACCTTGATCACGTCGGCGCCGTGGTCGCCAAGGATCTGGGTCGCATAGGGGCCGGCCAGAACGCGCGAAAGGTCGACGATTTTGACCCCGGCCAAGGCACCCGTATTCTGCGTCGGCATTTCAGCGCTCCGGTCTCATGCGTCCCTGCATAGCAACTTCGGAGCCGCCCAAGCAAAGGGATGCCATTGGCCGAGCTTTCGCCCAAGAAGCAGTTGGACGGGTTCATCGCCAAATTCGAGCCGGCAATTGCCGCGCAAACGAAGAAGGTGCTGGCGGCGATGCGCAAGCGCTTGCCAGGCGCGTTGGAGCTTGTTTACGACAACTACAATGCGCTGGCGATCGGCTTTGCGCCGACCGAGCGCGCGTCGGACGTCATCTTCTCGATCGCGGCCTACCCCAAATGGGTCAGCCTGTTTCTGTTCGGCGGCCAGAAGCTGAAGGATCCGAAGAAGCTGCTCAAAGGCAGCGGCAGCACCGTTCGCCACATTGTGTTGAAGGGCGCGGTGACGCTAGACGACGGCGACGTCAGGGCGCTGATGGAGGCGTGCCTGAAAATCGCCGATCCGCCGCTCGACCCAAAGCAGAAACATAGGCTCATCATCAAATCCATCTCGGCCAAGCAGCGACCTCGCCGCTCATAGGGCCGTTCGTGTCTGTGTCTCGACGAAACGGCGAAAGTCGTGGATGGTCGGCCTGCGCCGACCATGACATTCTAGGAGTAATGGAAGGCCAGGGACTGTCATGCCGCTCGATCTTGAAACACGCGAACAGCTGCTCACCTCCGTTCGCCGCTTCGTCAGCGAGCGGCTGGTGCCGCTCGAAGACAAGGTAGCGAGCGACGATCTCGTGCCCGACGATGTGATTGCCGAGATGCGTGAGCTGGGCCTATTCGGTCTGTCGATCCCAACCGAATATGGCGGGCTCGGGCTGACGATGGAGGAGGAGGTTCTGGTTTGCTTCGAACTGGGGCAGACCTCGCCGGCGTTTCGCTCCGTCATCGGCACCAATGTCGGCATCGGCAGTCAGGGTGTCGTGATGTTCGGGCGCGACGACCAAAAGAAGGAATGGCTGCCCAAGCTCGCGAGTGGGGAGGCGGTGGCGAGCTTCTGTTTGACCGAGCCGGGCGCGGGGTCCGATGCTGCGGCCCTCCGCACAAGCGCGGTGCGCAAGGGCAATCAGTATTATGTCGTCAACGGCACCAAGCGCTTCATCACCAATGCGAACCGCGCGGCCGTCTTCACGCTGATGGCGCGCACTGATCCCGCCAACAAAGGCGCGGGCGGGATCTCTGCATTTCTTGTGCCCGCGAACTTGAAGGGCATCACGATCGGCAAACCCGAGCGCAAGATGGGCCAGCAGGGCGCCCATATCTGCGACGTCGTGTTCGAAGACTGTCATGTGCCGGTCGAGTGTTTGCTGGGCGAAGAAGGGCAGGGCTTTCGCGTGGCGATGCAAGTGCTCGACCGCGGGCGTTTGCATATCGCCGGCGTTTGCGTCGGGGTCTCCGAGCGATTGATCCGCGACGCCGCGAAATACGCGCTGGAGCGTGAGCAGTTCGGGCAGAAGATCGCCGAGTTCCAATTGATCCAGGCGATGCTTGCGGATTCGCAGACCGAATCCTACGCCGCGCGCTGCATGGTGCTCGATGCGTCGCGCAAGCGCGATGCGGGGAACAGCGTGACGATGGAAGCCGCGTGCGCCAAATATTTTGCCTCGGAGATGGTCGGGCGGGTCGCCGACCGCGCCGTGCAAATCTTCGGCGGCGCTGGCTATGTCACGGATTACGGCGTCGAGCGTTTCTATCGCGACGTGCGCATCTTTCGTATCTATGAAGGCACAAGCCAGGTTCAGCAGCTGGTGATCGCACGCAATTTGCTGAAGTCGATGGGCTGAGAGGCAACCATGACAAAAACAATCCGCATCGGTGGGGCGAGCGCGTTCTGGGGCGACAGCTTTATTGCGGTGCCGCAGCTTTTGACCGAGAAGCTCGATTATCTCGTGTTCGACTATCTGGCCGAGATCACGATGTCGATCATGGCGCGGGCGCGGGTGAAGGACCCGAAGGCGGGCTACGCGACCGACTTCGTCACCGTCACCATGAAGCGTCATCTCAAAGACATCGCGCGCAACGGCATCAAGGTCGTGGCGAATGCCGGCGGCGTCAACCCGAAGGCATGCGCCGAAGCCGTCGAGGCGCTGATCGCGGAACAAGGTCTCGCTCTTAAGGTCGCTTACATCACGGGCGACGATATTTTGCCCAAGACCGAAGAGCTGAAACGCGGCGGTACGAAGGAGATGTTCACGGGCGAAGAGATGCCAAAGTCGCTCTTGAGCCTGAATGCGTATCTGGGTGGACGGCCAATCGCGCGTGCGCTCGAACTCGGCGCCGACATCGTGATCACCGGGCGTTGCGTCGACAGCGCGGTGACGTTGGGGCCGTGTCTCTATGAGTTCGGCTGGAAGGATACCGACTTCGACTTGCTCGCGGCGGGCAGCCTCGCGGGGCACATCCTCGAATGCGGCGCACAAGCCTGCGGCGGCACCTACACCGATTGGCGCCAGTCGAACGGCTGGGAGAACATCGGCTATCCGATCGGTGAGATGTCGGCCAATGGGTCGTTCGTCGTAACCAAGCCGCGCGACACGGGAGGCTTGGTTAGCTTCGGCACGGTGGCCGAACAGATGCTTTACGAAATCGGCGACCCGCAAGCGTACTTGCTGCCGGATGTGGCGTGCGATTTCTCGCAAGTGAAGATCGAAGAAATCGGCACCGACCGCGTGCGCGTGAGCAACGCCAAGGGTCTGCCGCCGACCGATACCTACAAGGCGTCCGGCACCTACGAGGATGGCTTTCGCGTCGGCATGTATCTGACGATCGGCGGGATCGAGGCGCGGGAGAAAGCGGAAAAGACCGCGGCCGCCATCTTCGAGCGCATGCGCACGGTACTGAAGAATTCGAATTTGGCACCGTTCGGTGAAACAAGCACAGAAGTTCTCGGCGCGGAAGCCTCTTATGGTCCGCACGCGCGGCCGGGCGCACGCGCGTCGCGCGAGGTCGTGCTCAAGATCGCCGCGAAGCACGAGAACGAGCGCGCGCTATCTTTGTTGGTACGCGAGGCGACGTCGTCGGGCACGTCGATGGCGCAAGGCCTCGGCGGCATGGGCGGCAACCGGCCGAATGTCTCGCCCGTCGTGCGACATTTCCCGATCCTGGTGCAGAAGCAATCGTGCGATGTGCGCGTGCATATCGCGGACCGTGTCGAGCCCGTGGATGTGCGCACCGCCGGGGGCTTCTCCTCGACGAAGGTCGTTCGGCCTCGGATCGCTGATGCTTCTACTCCGTCGCCGGCAGTGGAAGTGCCTTTGGTGAAACTCGCCTATGGTCGTAGCGGCGACAAAGGCAACAACGCCAACGTCGGCGTGATCGCGCGCAAACCCGCGTATCTGCCGTTCATCCGTTCCGCACTATCGGAGGCGGCGGTTGCGAAATGGTTCGGCCATTTGTTCGAAGGCGGCGACGGCAAGGCACAGCGCTTCGATTTGCCCGGCGTGGGCGCGCTGAATTTCTTGCTGTTCGAGGCGCTGGGTGGCGGTGGTATTGCAAGTCTGCGTAACGATCCGCAGGGTAAGGCACTGGCGCAGATGCTGCTCGATTTTCCGGTGCCGGTGCCCCCCGCGGTTGCTAAAGACGTGGCGTGAGCCGGGCGACGTTCGACGCGTTGCTGACCGAGGTTCGCGCGTGCCGCGTGTGCGCGTCGCATCTGCCGCACGAGCCTCGCCCCGTCGTTCGAGCCCGCCCCACCGCGCGTCTGTGCATCGTAGGTCAGGCGCCGGGCACGCGCGTCCACGCAAGCGGGGTGCCGTTCACCGATCCATCCGGCGATCGATTGCGTAGCTGGCTCGGCATCGATGAAGCGACGTTTTACGATGAGCGGCGCGTTGCGATCGTGCCGATGGGCTTTTGTTTCCCCGGTCTCGATGCCAAGGGCGGCGATCTGCCGCCGCGGCGGGAGTGCGCGCCGCTGTGGCGCGAAAGGCTCTTTGCCGAACTGAAACAGATCGAGCTGACGCTGGTGGTGGGATCCTATGCGCAAGCGTGGCATTTGAAGGGGTGCAAGAAGGCAAGCTTGACGGAGACGGTGAGGGCGTGGCGCGAATACGGTCCGCAGCATTTGCCGCTACCGCATCCTTCGTGGCGCAATAACGCGTGGGTGAAGAAGAACCCGTGGTTCGAGGCCGAGCTGTTGCCGGAGCTGCGGCGGCGGGTGGCCAAGGTGTTGGAGCTTTGATCCGGTCGTTGAGTATTTGGCTCGGTGTCTTGGCGCTCGCAGCGTGCTCGACGCCGCAGCAGCTGCAACCCGGATCCGCACCGACGACGGCGCATTTGTCTGGCGACAATCATTGGATCGCGGATGACGGCTATCGCTTGGCGTTCAGCGTATGGCGCGCGGCAAAACCCAGCGCGGTCATCGTCGCTTTGCACGGCATGAACGATTACGGCGAGGCGTTCGCGATGCCGGCGAAATTCTGGGCGGAGAACGGCGTAACGACCTATGCCTTCGATCAACGCGGCTTCGGACGCACGGAAGGCAATGGTCGATGGCCAGGCAGCGAGATGATGGTCGCCGACACGCGCGAGTTCATCGCTCTCGTGCGTGCTCGTCATCCCGGTCTACCGGTCTATCTGATCGGCGAAAGCATGGGCGGCGCGGTTGCGATCCTGACCGCCGCAGCCGGCGAAGCGTCGGGCGCGGAGGCCGTCATTCTGGTGTCGCCGGCATTGCTCGGTTGGTCACATTTGAGCCTGTCCGAGCGCGCCGCGCTCTGGAGCATGATGCAGATTTCGCCGGGATCGCAGTTGACGGGGCAAGGGCTCAACAGGCAACCGAGCGACAACATGCCCGTGCTCGAGGCGCTTGGGCGCGATCCATATGTCATCAAGCGGACGCGCGTCGATGCCGTCTATGGACTCGTGGGTCTGATGGAGCAAGCTTGGCAGCGCGCGCCTGACGTCAAACTTCCGTCTCTCGTCGTCTATGCGGGAGACGATCAGATCGTGCCGTCGCGGCCGATCGAAGATCTCGTACAACGGATGAGCAATGTGCGAACCCTCTGTTACGCGGACGGTTTTCACATGCTGCTGCGCGATATCAAAGGCGCGCGTGCGTGGGAGGAAATACTGACCTACGTCGCCAAGCGCGAGGAGCGCGCGCCCGGCGAGATTCGGGCCTGTGGGCTTTCGGCTAAGGGCTAAGGCCGGTTTTGTCTTCGTGTTTGGCGAGGGGGCTTATTTGCTTCTCGCCGCCCTGCGCCCACAAAATGAGCACTTGAACGAGTGAGGCAAAGCCCAGCGCAAAGTAAAGGTAACCGCGCGGTATCGGATTGCCGAGCGCGTCGGCGATCAATACGAAACCCACAAGCAGCAGGAAGCTCAGGGCGACGATCTTGATCTCCTTGTGCCGATCGATGAACTCGGCGATCGGGTTGATCGCAACCATCATGACAAAGACGGCGATGATGATGGCGGCCGCCATCACTTCGATCTGGCGCGCGATACCGATCGCCGTGATGACGGAGTCGATCGAGAACACAATATCGATCACCGCGATCTGGACGATGATCATGGCAAAGGCTGCTCGTTGTCGCGTCTTGCCGAGGTGGTCTTTGTTCTTTGCCTTGTCGGGGCGCACGGCGACATTCATCTCGACGACAGATTTGTAGATGAGAAAGAGTCCGCCGACGCCGAGGACGATGTCGCGCCAATGAAGCTCGCGGCCGAACAGGAAGATGCCCGTCGTGGTTTGCAGGTGCGAAAGCACGAACAGCGTTCCCAGCAGGAGCAAACGGGTGCCGAGGGCAACGGCGAGTCCGATCTGGCGCGCGGCGGCGCGGCGCTCGTGAGGCAGGCGGCCGGCGAGGATCGCGATGAAGACGATGTTGTCGACGCCGAGAACGATCTCAAGCACGGTCAGCGTGATGAACGCCAGCCAAACTTCGGAACTCGTCAGGAGGGGGAGAATCTCGGCGCCGTTCATGACATCCAAATTAGATGGTGACGGTGCCGCGAAGCTCCAAGGAGATGGTGGGCACTGCAGGGATTGAACCTGCGACCCCTACCGTGTGAAGGTAGTGCTCTCCCGCTGAGCTAAGTGCCCGAAACGCAAAGGGAAGGCTGCTATAGGGGCTGGCTTGCGGTCAAGTCAAGCGAGCCGCAACTCCGCGATTGCTGCGTCCAATGCGTCGAAATGATCGATGATGGCGTCGGCGCCAAGCTGGCGCACAGGGATCTCGGTGTAGCCGAAACTGACGAGGACGACAGGTACCGAGGCGGCGCGCGCGGTCTTCACATCCGTCTCGCTGTCGCCGATGAGTACCGCATTGCGTCGCTCGCCGCCGAGCTTGGCGATAACGTCGAGCAAATGGCGCGGATCGGGCTTGCGATACGGTTGGCTGTCGGCGCCGAGGATGACGGGGAAGAATCGGCGCAAGTTCAACGCGTCCATTAATTTGAACGAGAGAGCTTCGGGTTTGTTCGTGCAAATACCGAGCGGATGATTGGCGGCGACGAGACGGCGAACGGCTTTCTCGGCGCCTGGAAACGGCTTGCTGCCGGCGGCGATGTTGGCGCCGTAGTGGTCGATGAAATCCTCGAGCAATTTGGGAACGAGGGCCTCGTCCACAGGTTCTCCTGTCACCGCCATACCGCGTTCGATCAAGACCCGCGCGCCGCGACCGACCAGGTGGCGTACCTCAACCTCAGGCAACGGCTTGCGGCCGGCCGTGGTCAGAACAGCGTTAAGCGCGGCGGTTAAATCCGGCGAGGTATCGACCAGCGTTCCGTCGAGGTCGAAAATAACGGTCTTGGGCAGGCGTTGAGCCACGGAAGCGCCGGAATTAGCGGATAACTTGGAGCGTTCCTTGCACCAGAGCGCAAGAAAGCGAAACATATTTTTATTTCGCGGATGGTTAGAGCTATGACAGCGTCTGCCAGCTAAAGGCTGGGACTCCCTCTACCCTCAAGGGCCAGTAAGCTTTGACGTCCGGGAACAAAACGCCAGTGAAGCGGGCAAGGCCGCTTGCCGCGATCGTACTCGCCGCGGGCAAGGGCACGCGCATGAAGTCCGCGCTGCCGAAGGTACTTCATCCGGTCGCCGGCAAGCCGATCTTGGGCCATATCCTCGAGGCGGTTCGCCATCTTGGCGCTGAACGGCTCGTGGTTGTCGTGGGACCGGATCAGGATCAGATCGCGCGTTACGCGGGCACTTTCGAAGCCTCTGTCGCCATTCAGGATCCGCCCCTGGGCACCGGGCATGCGGCGAAAAGTGCATTGCCCGCGCTGGAAGGATTTTCGGGCGACGTTCTCGTCCTTTACGGCGACAATCCCCTTCTGACCGACGCCGCGTTGGGCAAGCTGCTTGTCGCACGCGACGGCGGCGCGGCCTTGGCGCTCATGGGCTTTCGTCCGGCAGACGCGAGCGCTTATGGCCGGCTCGTGTTGTCGGCCGACGGCGATCTCGATCGAGTTGTCGAGGCACGCGACGCGACAGCGGAACAAAAGCGCATCGACTACGTCAACGCCGGCGGGTTTCTTCTCGATGCGACGGTCTTGCGCGCGCTGTTGAACGAAATCACCAACGACAATGCGCAGCGCGAGTACTATCTGACTGACATCGTTGCGGGCGCGCGCCGTCGTCATCTGCGCTGTGTCGCTGTCGAAGTACCGGCGGAGGATGTGCTCGGCGTCAATTCGCGCGCTGAACTGGCCGGCGTCGAACAGATCATGCAGCGGCGCCTGCGCGAGCGGGCGATGGAGAACGGCGCAACGCTCACCGATCCGCAGACGGTGTGGCTCTCTTACGACACGCAGCTTGGCCGCGACGTCGTCGTTGGACCGAATGTGGTCTTCGGGCCAAAAGTGCGCGTCGCGGACAATGTGCGTATCAATGCCTTCTGCCATTTCGAGGAGTGCACGATCGGTGAGGGCTCGACTATCGGGCCCTACGCTCGGCTGCGGCCCGGCGCGCAGATCGGGCGCGACGTGCATATCGGCAATTTCGTCGAAGTGAAGAAAGCCGTGATCGAAGACGGCGCAAAGGCCAATCATCTCAGCTATATCGGCGATGCGCGCGTCGGGGCCGGCTCTAACATCGGCGCCGGCACCATCACCTGCAATTATGACGGCTTCGACAAGCACTTCACCGATATCGGGCGCGACGTCTTCATCGGTTCGAATAGCGCACTCGTCGCGCCGGTGAAAATAAACGACGGCGCCTACGTTGCGGCCGGCAGCGTCATTACGAAGGACGTCGAAGGCGACGCGCTCGCGGTCGAACGCAGCGAGCAGCGTCAGGTGGGTCAATGGGCGGCCAAATTCCGTGCGCGCAAGCGGGCGGAGAAGGCCGCCAAAGGGAAGTCAAAGGAGTAGCAATATGTGCGGGATCGTCGGCATCGTGGGACGCGAAGACGCTGCACCAGTCATTTTGGATTCGCTCAAGCGGCTTGAATATCGAGGTTACGATTCGGCGGGGATCGCGACGTTGGTCGGCGGCAAGATCGAGCGGCGGCGCGCTCCGGGCAAACTCTCCGCCCTCGACAAGGTGCTGCACGACGCGCCGCTGAAAGGCTCGACCGGCATCGGCCATACGCGCTGGGCGACGCACGGCGTGCCGAACGAGACGAATGCCCATCCGCACGTCTCCGATCGCGTCGCCGTCGTTCACAACGGCATCATCGAAAATTTTCGCGAGCTGCGCGCCGAGCTTGAGGCCAAGGGCCACAAGTTTCACACCGAGACAGATACCGAAGTCTCGGTGCATCTCATCACGGAATATCTAAATCAAGGTTTGCCGCCGGAAAAGGCGGCGGCAGCAGCCATCAAACGGCTCAAGGGCGCCTTCGCGCTCGGCATCATCTTTACCGGAGAGGAAGGCCTGATGATCGGCGCGCGCAGCGGCCCGCCGCTCGCCGTCGGGTTCGGCAATCACGAGATGTATCTCGGTTCGGATGCTTTCGCACTGGCGCCGTTGACGAACAAAGTCGCCTATCTCGAAGACGGCGATTGGGTCGTCATCCACCGTGACGGCGCGACGATATATGACGCGAAGGACCGCCCGGCCAACCGCGAGATCCAGACGACGTCCGTGTCGGCAAGCCTGGTCGACAAGGGCTCGCACCGCCACTTCATGGCGAAGGAGATTTTCGAGCAGCCCGAGGTCGTCGGCCACACGCTGAACAGCATCATCAATCCGGTGACACAAGCCGTGACCTTGCCGAAGTTGCCGTTCGATTTCGCGTCGCTCCCGAAAATGACGATGGTGGGATGCGGTACGGCTTACTATGCGACGATGGTCGGCAAATATTGGTTCGAGCGGATTGCCCGTTTGCCGGTAGAGATCGACTTCGGATCCGAGTTTCGCTACCGCGAACAGCCGCTGCCGCGCGGCGGCCTCGCACTCTTCGTGACGCAATCCGGCGAGACGGCCGACACCCTTGCGGCGTTGCGTTTTTGCAAGGAAAACGGGCAACACATCGCTTCCGTCGTCAACGTCGCCTCAAGCTCGATCGCACGCGAATCCGAGGTGGTTTTTCCGACGCATGCGGGCCCCGAGCTTGGCGTGGCGTCGACCAAGGCCTTTACTTGTCAGCTTGCGGTTCTGGCGTCGTTGGCGATCGCGGCAGGCCGCGCGCGCAACGCCATCTCGCGCGACGCCGAAATTCGCCTGACGCGGACGCTGATGGAAGTGCCGCGCCACATGGTGGATTTGCTGGCGCAGGAAGGGATCTATCAGGGGCTCGCTCAAGAATTGGCGAAGGCGCGCGATGTGCTCTACCTCGGGCGTGGACTTGCCTATCCAATGGCGCTTGAAGGCGCGTTAAAGCTCAAGGAAATTTCCTACATCCACGCCGAAGGGTATGCCGCCGGCGAGATGAAGCATGGGCCGATCGCCTTGATCGACGAAACCGTGCCGGTGATCGTGATCGCGCCTTATGACAGCCTGTTCGACAAGACGATTTCGAACATGCAGGAGGTCATGGCGCGAAACGGGCGCGTGATCTTGATCTCGGATAAGCGCGGGCTCGAGCTGGCGGGCGACAAAGTGTGGGCGCGCATCGAAGTGCCGGAAGTCGATCCGTTTGCCGCGCCGTTGCTCTACGCGGTGCCGGTGCAACTGCTCGCTTATCACACGGCCGTCGTCAAAGGTACGGACGTCGATCAACCGCGCAATTTGGCGAAATCGGTGACGGTGGAATAGAGGCGAAACCGGTTTCCACTTTTCGGGATCACGCTCTAGTGGCCGACGATGGTGCCGGCGATCGCGACTTCATTCATGATTGCAACGTAGTGGCATGTCGCGGCGATAAGGACCAGCCAGTGCCAGATCGCGTTTTGATAGGGCAGGCGATCCCAGAGGTGGAAGATCACGCCGATCGAATAGATCACGCCGCCGGCGCCGATCAAAATCAGACTCGGCATCGATACCGACTGGAGCAACGGATTGATGGCGATCAGGATCGACCAACCGAGCCCGACATAGAGCGCGATGGTGAACATCTCCCAGCGGCGCGGGAACAGAATCTTCAAGAAGACGCCACCGAAGGCGACGAGCCATACGAAGCTCAACAGCCCCAAGCCCCAGTCACCCCCCACCCGATTCAGTAGGAACGGCGTGTAGGTGCCTGCGATCATGATGAAGATCGCGGCATGGTCGAGGCGACGCAGCAGCGCCTTCGTCGGAGAGGGCGGACAAAGATTATAGGCGGCTGAGCAACTCAGCATCGCGACAAGGCCGAGGCCGTAGAGGCCGGCGCCGAGGAGCAGAAGCGACTGGCCGTAGTGTGACGCCTCAACCAGGAGCGCGACCGTCGCAACGACGCCAAGCGCTAATCCGAGTACATGCGCCGCGAGGTCCGCCAAATACTCGCCGCGCGAGTAAGTCGGGAAATCATGGCCAGGGACGTCGGGCAACGTTGTCATGACCGGCACTTCAGCTCCGCACGAAGTCTAAATCGTGGCAGAACGCGTTTCGAAATTAGAAGACACGCACCTGTGAAAGGTTAGGGTAAATTCGTTCAGGATCGGTCAACGGCACCCGCGATCGAAATGCGGGATGGTAAAAAGCGGCTTAATCAACGCGAATATTCGTGCGTGCCAGTCAGATGAAACGTGAAATCCGATTGTGCAAATCGTCACAAACGGCCGGCCAGTCCTTGGCGACGACGCTGAAATAAATTGTGTCCCGCACATAGCCGTCCCGCAAAATCATGTGCTGGCGCAGCGTGCCTTCTTCTTGTGCACCGAGTTTCAAGATCGCCGCGCGCGAGCGCATGTTGCGAGCATCACATTTCAATTCGACCCGATTCCAAACCAGCGTTTCGAAAGCGTGAGCGAACAACAGAAACTTGCAGGAGGGGTTGATCGCCGAAGCCCATGTGTCGCGCGCATACCAGGTGTGACCGACCTCGAGGCGTTTGTGCGCGGGCTCGATGTTGAGATATCGGGTCGAACCGACGACGCGATCGTCGTTCCTTCGAATAACAGTGAAAACAAGCTCGTGACGACCGTCACTGACGGCTTTCGACCAGTCGAACCAGCGATCGAAGCCGGCGCCGCTGATATCCATCGGCATGTAGTCGAAGAGGGCGGTGTCGTCTTTGGCCGCCGCGCGCAGGCCGTCCCGATGGGCCTCGTCCACAGGCTCCAGCCGGACAAAAGCGTTCCCCAAAACGACGGGCTCGACTTTCATAGGGGCTCAGTCTCTAAGTAGAGACCATGAGCTATCACATGACGTCAGACGACCAAAAGCGCGCGGCCGCGGAGAAGGTTCTCGAGTTTATCGAGCCGGGCATGGCGCTTGGGCTCGGCACCGGCTCGACCGCCGAACATTTCGTGCGCGAACTTGCGGTGCGTGTGCGCGCCGGGTTGAAGGTGCGCGCGACCTCCACATCCGATCGCACCGAGGCGTTGGCGCGAGAATTGGGTATTCCAGTCGTGACGCTCGATGAGCTCGGCGCGCCGGACATCACGGTGGATGGCGCTGACGAAGTGGACAGCGAGTTGCGGCTTATCAAGGGCGGCGGCGGGGCGCTGTTGCGCGAGAAGGTGGTCGCGGCGGCGTCGAAACATATGATCGTCATAGCCGATTGGACAAAGCACGTCGGTGCGCTGGGCGCGTTTCCCTTGCCGGTCGAGATTGTGACCTTGGCGCCCCATACGACGATGCGGCGGGTCGCCGAAGTGGTGGCTGGCGCCGGCTGTCGCGGCAATCTGATCAGCTTGCGCGGCGGCGAGCGACCGTTCCGCACGGATCAGGGTAATTTCATCGCCGACGTCACGTGCGAGTTCATTCCCAATCCGAATGAATTGGCGCGGTCGCTTTCCGGGATCGCGGGTGTCGTGGAGCACGGGTTGTTCATCGGCTTGTGCCAGACGCTGATCCTTGGCCATTCGAATGGTCTGGAGATCGTGACGCGCTAGATCGGCGGTCGGCTCCTTGGATTGCGTTACGCGTGCAGGATCGTCCAGACGAGCTATGCTGCGTTGATTAACCGCGCGTCTTCGTGGTTCTGGTCAAGCGCGCCCCAGTTCGCTATCTAACTCTCGAAGCAGGTGCTTGGTTAAGCCGATGAATTGGAGTCCGCAGAGTTGGCGTTCGAAACCCGTTACGCAGGTCCCGGTCTATCCGGACGGCGAGGCGGTGGCGCGTGCCGAGGCCAAGCTCAAGGGCTACCCGCCTCTCGTGTTCGCGGGCGAAGCGCGCAACTTGAAACGCAATTTGGCCGATGTCGCGGCCGGGCGCGCATTCTTGATGCAAGGCGGCGATTGTGCCGAATCGTTCGCCGAGTTCCATCCCGACAATATTCGCGACACGTTCCGTGTCATCCTGCAGATGGCGGTCGTGCTGACGTTCGCCGGCGCCATGCCGGTGGTGAAGGTCGGGCGCATTGCCGGACAATTCGCCAAGCCGCGCTCGTCCGATACCGAGATCCAAGACGGCGTCGAGCTGCCGGCCTATCGCGGCGACATCATCAACGCCTCGCCGTTCGACGAGGTTTCGCGCCGGCCCGATCCGGAGCGGATGATCCAGGCCTATGCGCAGGCCGCGTCGACGCTGAATTTGCTGCGCGCCTTCGCGCAGGGCGGCTATGCCGACCTGCACAACGTGCATCGCTGGAATTTGGGCTTCATTGCCGGCTCGCCGTCGGGCGAACGCTATCGCGCCTTGGCCGACCGGATTTCCGAGACGCTCGAGTTCATGGAAGCGTGCGGCATCACGCCGGACTCGGCACCGCAACTGCGCTCGACGGAATTCTATACCAGCCATGAAGCGTTGCTGCTCGGCTACGAGCAGGCAATGACGCGCATCGATTCGACGACCGGCGATTGGTACGACACGTCGGCACATCTCTTGTGGATCGGCGATCGTACGCGCCAACCGGACAGCGCCCACATCGAGTTCGCACGCGGCATTCGCAATCCGCTTGCCGTCAAATGCGGGCCGACGCTGACGAATGACGATCTCATCCGCTTGTGCGATGTGCTCAACCCGACAAACGAGCCGGGGCGTTTGACGTTGATCGCTCGCTTCGGCGCCGACAAAGTCGAGGAGCATCTGCCGCGCTTGATCCGCGCCATCAAGCGCGAAGGCCGTACGGTCGTGTGGTCGTGCGACCCGATGCACGGCAACACGATCAAATCGACGAGCGGCTTCAAGACGCGACCCTTCGAGCGCGTCCTGAAGGAGGTCCAAACCTTCTTCGCGGTGCATCGCAGCGAAGGCAGTCACGCGGGCGGCGTGCATCTGGAACTGACCGGGCAGAACGTCACGGAATGCACGGGGGGCGCGGCGGCCATTACCGACGCCGATCTGTCCAGCCGCTATCACACGCATTGCGATCCGCGGCTCAACGCCAACCAGGCGCTGGAGCTGGCTTTCCTGGTGGCAGAGGGCATCCGGGCCGAACGGGTGAAAACGCTGAGACCCGCGGCCGCGCAATAGCGCCACACTTGCCTCTCTGTCGTTTGCGCCTCTACCCTTAGGTCCAGGGATTGATCTTGGGGGAGATCATGCGCGCGTTGGCGATTCTCGTAGCATTCGTTGCAGCGTTGGCGGCCGCGGCCTTCGTCGGCAAGACGCAGCTTGAGGCCATGGCGAACGCCCACCCCGATGTTGCGGTGCGCGCCGGGAACGAAACCTATTTCATTCCGGCGAAGCTCGTTCGCACCGACGGCTGGCGGACCGACTTGCTGCGCGTTGCAGGCTGCTGGGACGCGCGCGATGCGGCAATGGTCGCGGGCATCTCGTCGTTTGCGGGTTGCGACACGTCGCATCGCGTGCCGCTGGCGCTGCCGACGTCGATGTTCGGGCTCGATGTTGCGATGGGCATTCACAAGCCCGCCATCGCCGCCACGTTCTGGCCGAATTATCAACCGCCCGCCGATCAGATGGCGCAGCTCGGCGAAGCATGGGCCGGACGCGGGGCGTGGGCCGGGCGGCGCTCGATCCTGCGCGCGGACTGGCAGATGTGGCGCATCGAAACGCCAGCGAGCCCGTGGGTCTATCTGTTGTCGAACGTACCGCAGAAGGGTGACGCCGATGAGTTGCGCCAATTCTATGCCGGGCGTTGCTATCGGCCGGAGAAGGCGAGCGACGCGGGCATGACGTGCAGCTTCGCGCTTCATGTCGGCACGAGCGCGGTGCTCGAGTTCAACTTGGCGGCGGATGAAATGATGAGCTTCGTCTCGTTGCGCGAGGCGCTGATAGCGCGCGCGGGCGAATGGCGTAAAGCCCCGGTCAATGGAAGTTCCTCCCCTTCGGCATGACGGTTTGCGCGCGCGGATGTTTGTAGAGCGCATTCTCGTCTACGGGCGGGGTGCGCGGTAGGCGCTTGCGTTTGGAATTGCGCTGGGCGCTGGGCGATCTGCCGTCCACGGGCACGGGATGCTTTACTTCGTCGGCGCGGGAGAGTGTGTCGATGGAGATGGCATCGGTTGAGAGGGTGCCCAGAAGCGGCGTCAGATCCTCGATCTGGTCAGCGACGATGTGAATGACCCCGCTTTCGCTTTGCAGCCGGCCCCGTACGCAGACGAAGCGACTGCCGAGGACGATGGGGCGGAAGCGCTCGAACATCTTCGGCCAGACGATGATGTTGGCAATGGAGGTTTCGTCTTCGAGCGTCATGAAGATCACGCCGCTCGCCGTGCCGGGGCGCTGACGAACCAAGACCAGGCCAGAGACCCTGACGCGCTGACCATTCGCGACCTTGACGAGATCGCCGTTGCGCAAGATGCGCCGCGCCTCCAGCTCGGCGCGCACGAAGGAAATGGGATGGGCCTTGAGCGAGAGACGGAGATGACGGTAGTCCTCGACCACATGCTCGCCGAGGAGCATCGGTGGCAGGGCGAAATCGGGTTCGCGCTCGCGTGCCGCTTCAAAGGCGAGCAAGGGGAGGTCGTCCTTGTCCCCCGAGCGGCGCAAACCGCGCACCACCCATAAGGCTTGGCGCCGATCGAGGCCGAGGGAGCGAAAGGCGTCGGCGTCGGCGAGGCGCTCGAGGGTGGACGGTTCAAGTCCGGTGCGCAGCCAGAGATCGCGGATCGAGTCGTAACCTTTGCCGCGGGCGCCCATGATTTTCTTGCCGTCGTCTTCCTTGAGCCCCGAAATCTCGCGAAAACCCAAGCGCATCGCGCAGGTCGTACGGATTTCGTTTTGCATGGACGCGTGGCGCGGATGGAGGCGGCTCATATTCGACTCCCCTCTCTCTTCCGGAATCGGAAGGGAGAGGGGCTGGGGGTGAGGGATGGCCGTCATACCGGAGTGATGACGCAATGAATCTTGCGCAAGCGCTTCGGCAAACTGATCCATCTGCAGATTGCATAACGACCTTCCCTCACCCCCATCCCCTCTCCTTTCCAGAAGGTGGAAGGGAGAGGGGGGCTCGAGCGTGTTGTCCCAATCGGAGTGGTTGATATCGACGGTGCGCATTTCGACGCCGTGTTCTTGGGCGTCGCGGACGATTTGGGCGGGGGCGTAGAAGCCCATGGGCTGCGAATTCAAAAGCGACGCCGCAAAGACGTCGGGGTAGTGGCATTTGATCCACGAAGAACAATAAACCAGCAGCGCGAAACTGGCGGCGTGGCTCTCGGGGAAACCGTAATCGCCGAAGCCTTTGATCTGATTGAAACAGGCGATGGCGAAATCGCGCTCGTAGCCGCGCGCCGTCATGCCGTTGATGAACTTGGCCTCGAAATGATGGATCGTGCCGTTACGGCGGAACGTGGCCATGGCACGGCGCAGCTTGTCGGCCTCCGCCGGCGTGAAGCCTGCGGCGACAATGGCGATGCGCATCGCCTGCTCCTGAAACAGCGGCACGCCAAGTGTTTTGTGCAGGACCTCTTCAAGTTCCTTTTTGGGATAAGAGACTTTTTCCAAACCTTGGCGACGCTTCAGATAGGGATGCACCATGCCGCCTTGGATCGGGCCGGGGCGCACGATCGCGACTTCGATGACGAGGTCGTAAAATACCCGCGGCTTCAATCGCGGCAGCATCGACATCTGGGCGCGGCTTTCGACCTGGAAGACGCCGATCGAGTCGGCGCGGCACAGCATGTCGTAGACGGCGGGCTCGGCTTTCGGGATCGCTTCGAGGGCGAGAGGAAAGCCGCCGTAATGCGTGTCCAAGAATTGGAGCGCCTTGCGCAGACACGACAACATGCCGAGCGCCAGGACATCGACCTTCAAGATGCCCAACGCGTCGAGATCATCCTTGTCCCATTCGACGAAGGTGCGGTCGTCCATCGCGGCGTTGCCGATGGGCACGACTTCGTCGAGCCGGTCGCGGGTCATGACGAAGCCGCCGACATGCTGGGAGAGATGGCGCGGGAATTCGATGAGCTCATTGGTTAGTTTGAGCGCTTGGCGCAGGCGCGGATCGGCGGGGTCGAGACCGGCGCGGCGCACCTCAGCATCGGCTGGACCTTCGGACGACCAACCCCAGAGGGTCGAAGCGAGTGCGCCGATTGCGTCTTGCGACAGACTAAAGGCCTTGCCGACATCGCGAATGGCGCTGCGGCCACGATAGCAGATGACTGTCGCGGCGATGCCGGCGCGCTCGCGGCCATAGCGCTCGTAAATATATTGCATCACCTCTTCGCGCCGCTCGTGCTCGAAATCGACGTCGATGTCGGGGGGCTCGCGCCTCTCGGCGGAAACGAAGCGCTCGAAGAGGAGATCGACTTCGACGGGATTCACTTCGGTCACGCCGAGGCAGTAGCAAATCACCGAATTCGCCGCCGAGCCGCGACCCTGACAGAGGATGTTCTTTTTGCGCGCGTAGCGCACGATGTCGTGGACGGTGAGAAAATAAGGTGCGTAGTTCAATTCACCGATCAGCTTCAATTCGTGATCCAAGGCGTCGCGAGCTTTCTTCGGCACGCCGTCGGGATAACGTTTGAGCGCGCCTTGCTCGGTCAAGGCGATCAGCGCCTCTTGCGGCGTCGCGTAGCCTTCGCGCGTTTCCTCCGGATATTGGTAACGCAGTTCGTCGAGCGTGAAATTGCAGCGCGCCAGGAACCGTATCGTTTCGTCTATGGCGTCGGGCGCCCTGGCGAAGAGGCGCGCCATTTCATCGGGTGTTTTCAGATGGCGCTCGGCGTTCGCCTCCAAGCGAAAGCCGGCGGTGTCGATGGTGACGCCTTCGCGGACGCAGGTGAGCACGTCCTGAAGCGGGCGGCGTTCGGGCGCGTGATAGAGGACGTCGCCGAGCGCGATCAGCGGCACGCGATAGCGCCGGCTCATATCGATGAGGCGCGACAAATGCCTGCGATCGTCGCCGCGATAATGCATGGTCGCGCCGAGCCAGAGGCGGCCGGGGGCGATCGTTTGCAATTTTTGCAGCGCGGCTTCGGCGCGGTCGACGCGCGGGCGTGGCGGCATGACGATGAAGAGCAGGCCGTCATTCAACTGGGCGAGGTCTTCGAAATTCAGGATGCAATCCCCCTTCTTGGCGCGGCGATTGCCGAGGGTGAGCAGGCGCGAAAGGCGGCCATAGGCGGCGCGGTCGGATGGGTAGGCTAGAATATCGGGCGTGCCGTCACTGAAGACGAGACGGGCGCCGACGACCAAGCGGAAATTCAAATCGCGCGCTTGGGTGAAGGCGCGCACGACGCCGGACAACGTGTTGCGATCGGCGACGCCGATGGCGGCGAGATCGAGAGCGGCTGCGCGTGCGACAAATTCTTGGGGATGCGAACCGCCGCGCAGAAACGAAAAATTCGTGGTGACGGCGAGTTCAGCGTAGGAGGGCATGACTACGCCCCTTCTTTCCTCCCCCGCGGGGCGGGGGAGGTGTCGCGCGTCGCGCGACGGAGGGGGGATCTAAATGCGGCGCTCCTCCACTTCCCCTCTCCGACCTCACTTCGTTCGGCCACCTCCCCCGTGAGTACGGGGGAGGAAAGATGGGCGCTCACGCGAAGAGCCCGTGCAGATACCAGCGGGCGCGTTCGACTTCGCGGCCGTAGAGGCCTTCGCGATAGAGCCAGAAGCGGCGCCCGGTCTGATCCTCGACGCGGAAATAGTCGCGGGTGAGGGCGCGGCCCTCAGCATCGCGCCACCATTCCATGGCGATGCGCTCGGGGCCGTCGGCACGGGCGACCTGATGCTGCATGCGCCGCCAGGAGAAGCGCGCAGGCGGGCCGTCGGGCACTTCGGCGACTGCTTCGATCGCCTCGGGACGCTCGAAGAGACGCAACGGCCGCGTCGGGCCGATGCTGTCTTGCTGCGGCGGCTCGACCGCCGGCCACTTCATGTCTTGCGCTTCGCGGGCGGGCACGGCGGCGACGGCATATTCGGGGATGTGCGTTTCCTGCGGCACATAACGGATGATGCGGCGCAAGCCGAAGCGCGCGCCCAAACGGTCGATCAGATCGGCGACGTCGTCGCTGCTTTCGCCGGGGGCGATGAAATGCTGCTGGTCGGCGGCGAGCGAGTCGGCATTGGTCACGGCCAGGCGCACGACATCGAAGCCGAAGCCCGGATCGAGCTCGTCGGTGAGGACCGAGAATTTTTCCTTGAACAAGCGACAGAGGACGCGGGCATCGCGCATCGGGCGGCTTGTCGCCACCGACAAACGCTTGACTGCGCCGTCGACGCGGAAGAGCGTCACTTGAAGCGCGCGCGCGCCGTCGCCGCGCTCTTCCATGCGATGCGCCAATTCGGCGGCCAATTGCTCGATCGTCAGCAGGATGTCGCTTTCGAGCACGATCGGCTCAGGAAAAATTCGCTCGGCCATATAAGGCGGCACGGGCAAACGCGGCGTGATCGGTTCGTTGAGACGGCCGAAGGCTTGATCGAGGCGCTGCAACAGGATGGCGCCGAAGCGGGCGGCGAGGGGCGAGCGCGGGCGATCGACGATGTCGGCGATGCGTTTCAGGCCGACGCGGGCGAGCGCATCGACGGTATCGCCGTCCAGACGCAGTGCGGCGAGCGGCAGGGGCAACAGCGTCGCGCGCGTCGCCGCATCTTCGACGACGCCGGGCTTGCCGTAATGCGTGACCGCCCAGGCGGCCCCCGGCGTCGAGGCGATGGTGGCGCGTGCGATAAAACCTTGGGCGCGCAGACGGCGCACGATGTCGCGCACCATCGCATCCTCGCCGCCGAACAAATGAGCGCAGCCCGTGACGTCGAGCATCATGCCGTCTCGCGCGTCGAGCCCGACGAGCGGCGTGTAGCGATTGGTCCAATCGACGATGGCTTCGAGCAGGCGCAGATCGGCGTGGTCGTCGGTGTGTTCGACCTTGATGTCGGGATACATGGCGCGGGCATCGGCGAGGGCGAGCCCTGTGTTCAGGCCGCGTTTGCTTGCCGCCTCGTTCACTGCTGCGATGCGAAGCGCGCTTTTGATTTCGCGCACGACGATGCGGGGGCTTTGCTCAGCCGGCGCGGGTGAGAGCTGCCGCTCGATCCGGTCGGTCGACAATCGTTCGAGCCACACCGAGAGAAAGCGTGGGCACGGCGAAACATTGCTCATGGTGGTTCCACCCCAAAGTCCATCGGCCGCAAGGGCCGAAACGGTTCTTCACAAGCTCAAGATCGAAAGCGGCCGCCCCGATGCCGCCGAAGGCGTCCGCATGGCTCGGTGCGGCGGCGACTTGCCAGCGCGTGGTCGCGGCGTTTGCATCGACGCTGCTCGCGTGGCGCAAGAGCAAGCCCAAGCCGTCGCCTTGCTGTGCGGCGAGAACGAGACGGCGCGTCGCGGTCAGATCGAGCGCGCTCGCGTTTACCGGAAACTCGCCGACCACGGCGGCGAAGGCGCGGCACTTGAGCGCCTCGGCGAGCGCCCAAAGCGCGTCGTCGATATGGCCGACGCGCAGATGAATGAGATGCGCGGGCGAGACGCCCAATTGGGCGAGGCCCGGCGCGTAGGGTGGGCCGCCTTCCCAGGCGGTGAAATCGTGCTGGACATAGAGGACGTAGCGGCGCGGGTTGCCGGCGCGCGCGGCCAAGCTCAGGACAAAGCCCGTGGCGGCGCAGAGGTCGCCCGCGGCGGCCGGCACGATCTCGTGCACCGTCTCGCAGTTGAGGCCGCCGCCCAGCGCGGCATCGATTGCAGCGACCCCGAGGGCGACGGCCGGGCGGGGGGCCTTCCTGGGATCACGGGCGCAGCCAGCCTCAATGGCGGCAATCGTCCGCCGTAGAGACCCCAAATCCTCCGCCGCCAAATGGGTTGGCACGGGTCGCACCTGTTGGTTGGCTTGTTCACTTTATGTTCTCATTCCAACTCCTCTTCGGGGAGGGAGTCAAGGTGGTTCTAAGCGGCTCAAATCGTTAATGATTGTGAACAGCAGCACATCCGAAGCGGCCCTTCTTCCCCGACAGCATATGCAGGACTTTCTCGAGGTTGCGGGCAGGGGCTTCTTCCATCCAGGCTTGATGGCTTTGGCGCGCGTCGCGCTGAGGAGAACGTACGGATCGACGCCCGCGGATTTTGATCGAGGCCGTGAAGCGCAATGCAGCCACGCCCGTTCAAGCGCTCGCGACGCGGACCAAACGGCGGCCGAAGGCTTCGCCGGTGAAGAGGCCGCGGAAGGCGTTCGGCGCATTCTCCAGGCCGTCGACGATTTCTTCGCGAAAACTCAGCTTGCCGTGGCGGATCCAGTGCGCGAGTTGGGCGCGCGCCTCGTTGAACTTGGCGCTGTAGTCGTAGACGACGAGGCCTTCCATCTTGAGGCGCTGAGTGATGAAGGGCAGGGTCTGGCGGATGCCGCGCGGGTTCGTGGTGTTGTACTCGGCGATCTGGCCGGAGACGACGATGCGTCCGTTCTTGCGCATGTTGAGGATGGCGGCGTCGAGCGTCTCGCCGCCGACATTGTCGAAATAGATGTCGATGCCTTTGGGCGCGGCCTGTTTGAGCGCCGCTATCAAGTCGCCCGCGGTCTTGTAATTGATGGCGTGGTCGAAGCCGATCTCGCGCAGATAGGCGCATTTCGCATCCGATCCGGCGATGCCGATCGCGGTGCAGTGTTCGATCTTTGCCATCTGGCCCGCCGTTGCGCCGACAGTGCCGGCGGCCGAGGAGACGAGAACCGTTTCGCCTTCCTTCGGCTTTCCCAAATCGCTCAAGCCGAAATAAGCGGTGAGGCCGGGGATGCCGAGCACGCCGATGGCGCACGTCTCATGCACCGGTCCGCAATAAATCGCGGGATCGAGCACCTGCATGCCGCGCCCTTCTGAAACGAAATGACTCTGCCAGCCGAAGCCGCCCCAAACTTTCGCGCCCTCCTCGAATTTCGGATTGCGCGAGGCGAGGACGGTGCCGATGCCGGCGCTCTCGACCGTCGCGCCGAGGGAGAGAGCTGGGGCGTAAGAGTCCGCCGACAGACGCGAACGCATACCGGGATCGACCGAGATGAAATCGACGCGCACGAGCACACTGCCGTCTCTGATCTCCGGCAGGTCATATTCCTCAAGACGGAAATCATCGGCCTGCGGCAGACCTTGCGGGCGGCGTGCGAGCGTCCAACGGCGGTGGGTGGTCATGCGTTTCTTCCTTCTTTCCTCACCCGCGGGGCGGGGGAGGTGTCGCTGGAGGCGACGGAGGGGGGATTTAAAGACGAGGTTCTGACTTACCCCCTCCGTCACTTCGCCTTCGGCTCGTGCCACCTCCCCCGTGAGAACAGGGGAGGAAAGAATGCTTAAACCGCTTTGTCGGGGCCGACCTTCACCAGCGCTTTGCCGAAGTTTTCGCCTTTGAAGAGGCTCAAGAAAGCGTCGGGGGCTTTTTCGATGCCGTCGAAGACCGTTTCCTTCCATTTCATTTTTCCGGCGGCGATGAGTTTGCCCATTTCGTTTTGGAAGGCGGTGAGCTGATCGAAATGGTTGGAGACGATGAAGCCTTCAAGGCGCAGGCTCTTGCCGACCGCCATGATCAAGTTGTTCGGCCCGGGCGCGGGCGCGATGTTGTTGTACTGCTCGATCATGCCGCAGAGCGCGAGCCGCCCGAAGATCTTCATGTGGTTGATCGCGGCCTCCAAGTGCGCGCCACCGACGTTTTCGAAATAGACGTCGATGCCCTTGGGGAAGGCGGCGCCGACCGCAGCGTTCAAATCCTTTTCCTTCTTGTAGTTGATCGCCTTGTCGATCTTGGCCTCCTTCAGAAGCCACTGGCATTTTTCGTCCGAACCGGCGGAACCGACAATATAGGCGTCGTGCGCTTTGGCGAGCTGGCAGACGATGGCGCCGACCGCGCCCGAGGCGGCGGAGACGAATACCGTTTCACCGGGTTTGAAGGCGCCGATTTTGAAGAGACCGACATACGCGGTGAGGCCCGGCATGCCGAGCGCGCCGAGGAAGCTTTGCACGGGCGCCAGTTTCGGATCGACCTTCTGGGGCATTGCCGCGGGGCCAACCACGGCGTACTCGCGCCAGCCCAGCATGTGATTGAGGTAGTCGCCGACGGCGAACTTCGCGCCCTTGCCGGCCGCGACAACTTGACCGATCGCGCCGCCCTGCAGCGGTTCGCCGATCTGGAACGGGGGCACGTAGCTTTGGCGGTCCATCATCCGGCCGCGCATATAGGGGTCGACCGACATCCAGATGTTGCGCACCAGCGCTTCACCCTCTTTCGGCTCGGGCACGCCTACTTCGGCGAGCTCGAAATTGGCGTGGGTCGGCATGCCGTGCGGGCGGCTCTTCAGATGGATTTCGCGGCTCTTGAGATTGCGCATGAGGGACTCCTTGGAGGCGGTTGGAATGGCGTCAACTGTGAGTTTGGACTGGCGCCTTAGCCAGGCCAAGGGGCGGGTGACAAAGCTGCAACATTTGTTGTGTTGAAGCGGGCGCTTCCGCTGATGTCTCTACCTGAAGTTGACAGGGGATGGTCATCACGGGCGGCGCCAGCCACGGCGCCGCCCAATTGGCAAAGAGTTCGGCCCTTGAGATCACATGCGAAATTGCGCGCCGGCGTCATCGGCGCGGGCGCCTTCGGGCGATTGCACGCACAGAAGTATGCGAGCCTTCCCGGCGTCGACCTCGTCGGTATCGCCGACGCGGACGTTTCGCGCGCGCGTGAGCTTGCGGGTTCGTTGCACGCAACAATGTTCGCCGACTACCGCTTTATGCTGCCGCATGTCGACGTCGTGACGATCGCGACGCCGGCGGCCGCGCACGGTGAGATCGGCGCGGTCTGCCTGGTGCACGGCAAGCATGTGTTCATGGAAAAGCCGATCGCCGCGACCCTGGCCGAGGCCGACCGTTTGATCGCGCTCGCCTCTGCCAGCGACCTTGTGCTGCACACCGGGCATCAGGAACGTTTCGTGATGCGGCACATGGGCCTCTTCGACGGTGATGTGATGCCGCTTTCGATCGAAAGCCATCGGGCCGGGCCGTTCAATCCGCGCAACACGGACGTCAGCGTCGTACTCGATCTGATGATCCACGATCTCGATCTTATGCATCAGCTGAACGGCGCCGCGGTGACGCAGCTGAAGGCCAAGGAGCGCTCGCTGCCGCAGTCGCGCTCCGACGAGGTGGCCGTCGATCTGGTGCTCGCCGACGGCATGAGCGTGCGGCTCTTCGCCAGCCGCATGGCGGAGGCGCGCAAGCGTTTCATTCGCATCGTCTACCCCGACGGCGAGATCTTTATCGACTTCCTTACGCGCGAGATGACGAACACGACGCCGCGCACGCTCAATGCCCCGGGCAGCGCGACCGTCGGCGGCGACATGCCGTGTCCGTCGACCGATCCCTTGGGCCATGGCGTCGCGCAATTCATTGATGCCGCGCGCATGCGGCGCGAGCCGGCGATCAGACCGCAAGAAGCGCGCCGCGCGCTGGAAACCGCACTTTCGATTCTGAATGCCGCACGAGAAAAAACCCCCGCCTATGCCTCATAATGCTGCAAAGCCCGTCGCGGCCGCATCCGCGGCCGACGATGCTCCGATTCTGTTTTTCGACCTGAAGACGCAAGCCAAGCGGTTGCGCGCCGATATCGAGCAGCGCTTGATGCGCATCCTCGACCACGGCGCCTATATCGGTGGGCCTGAAGTCGCGGAGGTCGAAGCCAAGCTCGCGGCGCATGCCGGCGCCAAACATGCGCTTGCCGTCGCCAGCGGCACGGACGCGCTCGTCATCGCGCTGATGGGCGAAGATATCGGGCCGGGCGATGCGGTCTTTATCCCGGGCTTCACGTACAACGCGACCTGCAACGCGGTGATCCTGTCCGGGGCGACGCCGGTCTTCGTCGATGTCGATCCGCACACTTGCAATATCGACCTGAAACACCTGGAAGCGCAGATCGAAATGACGTTGCGCGACGGCAAGCTCAAGCCGCGCAAGGTCATCGCCGTCGATCTCTATGGCTTGCCCGCCGACTATGCCGCGCTCAACAAACTCGCCGCCAAGCACGGCATGCTGATCCTGGCGGACGCGGCGCAAAGTCTGGGCGGCGCGCAGGGCGGCAAGCATGTCGGCGCGCTGACAGATATGTCGGCCACGAGCTTCTATCCGTCGAAGACCGTCGGCGCCTATGGCGACGGCGGCGCGATGTTCACCGACGACGCGGCGCGCTTCGAACGCTGGTCGTCCATCCGCTGGCACGGCACGGACGCCGCGAAAAGGGAATCCATCCGGGTCGGGATCAACGGGCGGCTCGACTCCATGCAATGCGCGGTCGTGCTCTCCAAGCTCACGATTTTCGACGACGAGATGAAGGCGCGCCATCGCATCGCCAAGCGCTATCGCGAAGGGCTCGGCAACGCGGTCGAGCTGCAGCATGTGCCGCTCGGAACCGAGAGCGCCTGGGGACTGTTCACGGTCCAGGTCGACAATCGCGAGGCGGTCCAAAAGCGCCTGACGGACGCCGGCGTTCCGACCTCGATCTACTATTTCAAAGGGTTGCACGAACACCGCGCCTTTGCGCGCTTTGCGCCGAAGGGCGGCCTGCCCGTGTGCGAGCGGCTGGCGACGCGGGTACTAAGCCTGCCGATGCACCCTTATTTGAACGACCGCCAACTTGACCGCGTGATCGGCGCGGTCAAAGCTGCGGTATGATTTGGAAAGTTTTCGCAGTGCTCGCATTGACGCTAACGCCCACTGCCGCGGCGATGGCGGACGGCGTTCAGAGCGAGATCGACATCGAGATCCTGATCGGCCGCACCGAAGTGATGCACGATCAGACGGCGCGCGGGCTCGCGCTCTTCGGCGTGACACGGACCTCGCCTGACGGCGAGCAATTTCTCCCTGCCGACCCGAACCGCAACCAATACTCGCGCCTCACCGATGCCGTCGTGCGCTACAACAATCTGCGCGACCTCGCCTGCGGCAGCCGCGTCATCTCTCATCCGTTATGTTTCGAGCAGCACTTCATGCCGCTGTGGTACGCAGGGCGCGCGCGGCCCGACACGTCGCCAGACGGTATGCGGCGCATGGCGGAAGATATGCAGAACCAAACCGTGCCGCTATGGACGGCCGTCTGCGAGCGCGCCCAAGCCCGCAGCGGCGACAAGGATTTCTGCGCCATCGAATGATTTTCGGTGCCGCGTCTGCACGATCATTTGAATCATGCGCGGACCGGCGCCTTCGATGACGCGCTTGCCCAACTCGACAGCGTCCGCATCCAGCAACGAAATATGCGCCTTCGCCGGGACGACAGCCTGGGTAGCTTGCAGGCACGGCGGAATGGCAGCACAACAGCTGATGCAATGAGGGGAAAACATGGCCAGAATCAGAAAAGGTGAGGGACAGACGGCGCTCGTCACCGGCGCGTCGGCCGGGATCGGCGTCGATCTTGCGGAATGCTTTGCCAAGGACGGGTATAATCTCATCCTCGCGGCGCGCACCGAAAACGCCTTGCGCGAGGTGGCCGAGCGTTTGGCGAAAACGCACAAGGTCACCGCGACACCTATCGCCGTCGATCTCGGCGCGATCGGCGGCGGCGCTAATCTCGCCGAGGCAATCAAGGCCAAGGGTCTTACCGTCGACGTGCTGGTGAACAACGCGGGCTTTGGTCACGCGGGCGCTTTCAACGGTTCGGATCTCGCGACGCAACTCGGCATGATCGATCTCAACGACCGCGCGCTCGTCGAACTCACGCATATTTATTGGCCGGGCATGCTGGCGAACAAGCGCGGTGGCGTCTTGAACGTCGCCTCGACGGCGGCCTTCCAACCCGGCCCATTGATGGCGATCTATTACGCGTCGAAAGCATTCGTGCTCTCGTTCTCCGAAGCGCTGTGGGAAGAGGCGCGCGGCACGGGCGTGCATGTGAGCTGCCTTTGCCCGGGTCCGACGGTGAGCAAGTTTCGCGAACGCGCTGGCACCGGAAAGGTCAGGCTCAGCCAGGCCGGCGGCACGCCGATGAGTTCGGCGAGCGTCGCGGTGCTCGGCTATCGTGCGTGGAAGCGGAACAAGCGTGTTGAGATCACCGGTTTGCGCAATCGTGTGCTGGCGCGTTTAGTGCCGTTCCTGCCGCGCACGACGATCTTGGGCATCGTGCGCAATCTCCAATCGCCGATCTAACGCGGCGCCTGGCGACACCGATTGACGCGAATTTGCCGCTAACGTGCGTCCGTCGCGGCCGCCGAGGGGTGTTAGTGTGACGCAATCTTCAAACCTGGATATCACGCATGTTTCCTGATCCACATCACGCAGCCAAGCACTCGAGCGTGCTGACGATGGTGGCGGTGGTTCTGGCCGTCGCGCTCGCCGGGTGCGCCACTCAGGATCTTTCAACGCCGGTCAACCAACCCGTGGCGGAGACCGTCCAGCCGCAGCCGCCCGGCCTCGACGGCGATGGCGACATCATCGCGCTCTCGTTCTCGGGAGGCGGCGCACGCGCGGCGGCATTCTCGTTCGGCGTGTTGCAAGGCCTTCGCGCTATGCCCGACGCGGGTGGCGGCTCGCTCCTCGATCGCGTGGCGCTGGTGTCGGCGGTTTCGGGCGGGGCGATCACCGCGGCTTATTTCGGCCAACGCGGCGGCGAAGGGTTGGATTCGTTTCGCACCGATTATCTCGACAAGGATTGGGCTTCCGAACTTCACACCAGTCTGGCTTCGCCCGTGAACTGGGCTCGCGCTTATGACGGGGCGTTGAACGAGCGCGACCGTCTTGGCGATTGGCTCAACGCCGAGGTGTTCCGGGACGGTACCGTCGCGGATTTGTGGCGGAGCGGCCGCCCGCGCATCTGGATCAATGCGACGGACCTCTATAGCGGCGTACCGTTCGCGTTCGTTCCGCTCTATTTCGACGCGCTGTGCAGCGATCTTGCGCGCGTTCGCATCGCCGACGCGGTTGCGGCATCGATGTCGGTGCCGGTCGTGTTCCGGCCGGTCGTCGTGGCGTCGTATGCGGAGCAATGCAAGATGCCGTTGCCCGATTGGGTGGCGAAGGCGGCGCACGACCGGCAAGCTTCGGAGCTTTTGCGCGTGACCGCGCGCGCTCTGGAAAGCTATCGCGATCCGAGCCGTGTGCGATTTCTGCATCTCGTCGACGGCGGTGTGGCCGACAATTTCGGCCTCTCAAGCCTTATCCTAATGCGGCACGCCGCAACGACGCCGTTCGCGCCATTGACGGCGCGCGACGCGGTTCGCGTGCGGCGCATGACTTTTCTGGTGATCAACGCGGAACAAAGTCCGTCGGGCGGCTGGTCGTTGACGCCGGAAGGGCCCAATGGCGTCGAGACACTCTCGGCCGCGATGGACGGATCGATCAACCTCAACAAGCGCCGGGCATACGATGCCTTTCGCGATACGATCGCCAGCTGGGAGCGCGATGTGCGCCGCTATCGCTGCTCGCTACCGAAAGAGGAGGCCGCGCGGCTGGCCGAGGGGATCAAAAATTGGAACTGCGGCAACGTGCGGTTCGCGGTCGACATGATTTCGTTCGCGGATCTCGACGCCAAGCTCGGCGCGCGCCTCGCCGCCGCGCCAACGCGCGTCAGCTTGCCGGCGGACCTTATCGACGCGCTGATCGAAGGCGGTGTAGATGCCGTCAAAGCCAACCGCGGCGCGCGCTTGCTGAGCCGCTGAACGCCGCCGACCTCAGGCGGCGAGTTTTTTTTCCTTGGCGAAGGGGCTGAGGCCCAGCCATGCTTGCATGTTCGAGGCGAGTTGCTTGTCGCCGACGAGTCTTATGCGCTCGTCGCTGACGGCCTTACGTACCATATCCAGGCCCATCCAGATCGCGGTCATCGTCTTCAGATCGCTCGTGACGTAGAGGTCGACGTCGAACCCCGGATCGACGGAGCAGAGGTCTATGCCCTCGGCGGGTGTAACGATCAGCCACCAATTGCGCTGGCCCTGTGGCGCGTCGGTATAAAGATATTGGATCGTGCTGCGCCGCTTCGGTAGCGGCGTGGTATCGAGGCTGCGCCGCATGTCCCACATCAAGAGCGAGACATCGAGATTCTGCAGCGATAGCTTCGTTTCGATCCAGCGCTGGCCCCACACGCCGAAACCTTCGATGAGCGGCTGCAGCTCGCGTCCGGACCGCGTCAGGTGATATTCGAAGACGCCGGGCTCGGACTTGGACTTGACGCGCGTCAGGACGCCTGAGTGCTCCAGCTCCTTGAGGCGCTGCGACAGCAAGGCGGGCGACATGCGCGGCACGCCGCGGCGCAAATCGTTGAAGCGTGTCGAACCCGCGATCATCTCGCGCAGCAAGACGACGGTCCAGCGCGTGCACAGAATCTCGGCCGCCATCGCGACCGGACAGAATTGCTTGTAGCTGCCTTGCGTCACCCGCGCTCTCCCGGAAACAACACGATGGCTCGACCTTACGCCAGCGAGGGCCGACCGGACTAGTTCAGATTATGTACCGGGGTCGATTCAGTTTCAGAACTGGAGCGAGGCCGGGTGGTCTGACTATCTCCTGTCGACGGCAGCCGATCGGCCGCCGGCAAACGAAGGAAAACAGCCATGCCTATTGTCGATAAGAAACGCCTGCTCTCCAAAGTCGCACTGGCCGCTTTGTGCGTCGGCGCGCTGGTTTTCATGGGCGCCGCAGCCCCGCGCGCTTCCGCCGCTACACTGTCGCGTAGCGTGGACGTTAACGGTACGCCGGCAGCGGTGTGGACGACGATCGGGCCGTTCTGCTCGATCAAAGACTGGCACCCGGTCGTTGCCACCTGTACCGAGGATGGCCAGACCCCGCCGGTGCGCACGCTCGTGACCAAGGACGGCAAGACGACGTTTGTCGAGATGCAGACTGCGCGTAGCGATACGAAGTACATCTATTCCTACAACTTCATCTCGAGCCCGTTTCCGGTCACGCATTACGCGGCGCAAATCGAGGTTTCCGCCAAGAGCGCGGGCGTTTCGACAGTCACTTGGACGGGGTCGTATATTCCCGATCCCGGCAAGGAGCAGGAAGCGTTCGAGGCGTTGCGCGGCGTCTATGAAACCGGCTTGAGCGCGATCAAGGGCAAGTTCGCAAAGTAGCATCGAGACTCAAAATCGCGTTGGAGGAATGAAAAATGTCGCTCAGGGCAGAAGCTGAATTCGGCGCGGCCAGACGCAATTGGCTGGCCGCCGCCGATGCTATCGCCGGCGAAATCGCCGCGCGCGCCGCAAAGCACGACGCCGAAGATCTCTTCGTCGCGGATGCCTTTGCGCGCCTCAAGGCCGAAGGCTTCTTCAAGGCGCTGGTGCCGTCCGAGCTTGGCGGCGGCGGCGCCGAGCTTGCCGAAATCTGTGCCGTCATCCGCCGCCTTGGGGCCTCTTGCGGTTCGACCGCCTTGGCGTTCTCCATGCATTGCCACCTTGTCGCCGTCGCCGCTTGGCGCTGGCGCAACGAAAAGGCGCCGACCGATGGTTTGCTGAAACGCGCCGCCGCCGAAAACCTGATCCTGATTTCAAGCGGCGGGTCGGACTGGCTCAAGAGCGCGGGCACGGCGACGAAAGTCGACGGCGGTTATCGCATCAAGGCGCGAAAGATGTTCTCAAGCGGCTGCCCGATGGGCGACATCTTGATGACGAGCGCGGTGACGGAGGATCCCGCATCGGGCCCGACTGTGCTGCATTTCGGCGTGTCGTTCAAAACGGAGGGCGTAAAGATACTCGACACCTGGCGCGTCCTCGGTATGCGTGCCACGGGCTCGAACGATGTGGAGCTGAACGACGTCTTCGTGGCGGACGCCGCGATCTCCGGCCGGCGTCCGCAGGGCAAATGGCATCATCTCTTCCACATCATCTCGATGATTGCGTTCCCGATCATCTATTCGGCTTATCTGGGCGTCGCCGACGGGGCGCGGGCGAAGGCGCTCGGGGCCGCGCGCAAGAAACCCGACGACGGCAATGCGGCGTACCTCGCCGGGGAAATGGAGAACGCGCACACGATGGCCAGCCTGGCGCTCGCCGACATGATCGCAAACGCCGAGACGTCAAAGCCGGGGCCGCAAACAACCAGCCGCGCGATGATCGGGCGTACGCTCGCCGGTCAAAATGCGATCAACACGGTCGAACGTGCAATGGAGCTTGCCGGGGGCGCTTCGTTCTATCGCGACATGGGATTGGAGCGCGCCTTCCGCGACGTGCAAGCCGCCCGCTTTCATCCACTGCAGGAAAAACCGCAGCTGCGCTTAACCGGCCGCCTCGCGCTCGGCTTCGATATCGACGGATAGAGGACGACATGCCGCTTCGAGACAAACTGTTGCGCATTGCATTGATCGCGTTCGGCGCGACCTTTCTTCTCGTCTACCCGTTGGCAGCCCTCTGGCCATCCGGCTGGGCGTGGCACGCGGGCGCGCCGCACGACTCGCAATACTTCATGATGATCGTCGGGGTCTACGCGACGCTCGGCGTGTTCCTGCTGAATGCCGCGCGCAATCCGCAAGCCCATGTAAGCCTCATCTGGTTCACCGTCTGGTCGAGCGCCGTCCACGCCCTGGTCATGGCTGTGCAGTCGCTGCAAAACGCGGAGCACATGGGTCATTTGCTGGGGGACGTTCCGGCGCTGATCCTTGTTGCCGTCGTTCTTGCCGTGCTCGCGCCATCGTCGCGCACCGCAGCAACGCCAATGGAGGTCGCGTCGCCAGGCAGCGCTTAGGCAACCCCGGGAGCGGTCAGCTGCGCCGCATACGCCTGACGGCGTCCGACGTCAGCGGTTGGCCCGCGAGGTCGGTGAGAACGGAAATCGGCGCGCCGCCGAAGCGCTTGTCGCGAAGGATGCCGACGGCCATCCCGTGATAATAGACGCGGCGTCCGTCGTCCGATTTCGCGGTGCTATTCGGTGGGCCGAAATAGAGCGGCACCATGCCGGCGGGATCGTCGATGGCGCCGCGCGCGATGACGATCGCGGCGACGCCGGGGGCGAAGAACGAGCCGCCCATCGCGGCGACCGGTGTGCATTCTCCTTCGCCGTAGTCGAGTTCGCAGATGCGCTGATCGCCGTAGCGTGGCGCGGAGGTGCCGTGGATCGCAACGGCGCGCGCAACGATCTCGCGACATTTGGCGTCGCTATAGGCGCGCAAACAATCCTGCGGAGCGGCGAACACCAGCGCAAAATCCGGCTCGCTGCGAAAAATCAGAGCAGCGACGATCGCGACGACACCGACGACGAGCAGGGCGACAAAGGCAATGAGGCCCCAGCTGCGCTCCTCAACCTCGGGCGGCGCTGAGCGACGGGTCTCATGTGCGGCGGGCGTTGTCATGGTGGCCTCGAGTCTCGCACTTCGCCCGTTAACGCGGCGCTAAGCACCGCGTAAGGCGCAGTGGCGCAGGCGTCGCGACGGGTCGAGTCGGACAGGGGGCACGGCTGAAACTAGCCGATGCAATCCTCACCGGCGTACACGCGGCGGGGGAAAGCCACTACGAGCCGTTGCGCGCGTTTGTGACCGACGATGCGTTGCACGAAGTGTCCGAAGCCATTGAAGGCAATAGGTTCCGCAATCACGAGTTAGGTGATTTCGTGCTGATCGAGCGTTCCAATGCTCGGCGCGGCATTGCGGGCGGTGGTCCGCGCATGCGATATTCGCGGCGCGGCCAACAGGAGGGTCTTCGGTCATGAAACTTCTCGCGTCACTTGCGTTTGGATCAGCGACGCTCATTGCCTCCGCGCTTGGACTCGCGCAGCCAGCCATGGCGGACGACGACGTCACGGTGGGCGTGAGGCTCGGACCGCTTTGCGTCGGTCTGTGTATCGGCGGTGGTGGCGACAGGCACCAACATAGCGATCGCGGTAATAGCGAGTGCTATGATTGGGACTGCGACGGCACCGGATTCTATAGCCATCGCGAGGACTATTCTCATCAGCGCTACGACCGGCGCGATTCATATGACGACTACGCCGAAGCGCGCGATGACGGTTACGCCGGCTATCGCCGCCGCCATCATCACCATCACGACAGCGGCGACGAGTGATCGTGACGCGTTGGGTTCTGTCTCTTAAGTCCTATTGCGGCTGATCGTGAAGCGCGCCCTCGCGAAACGCGGGCGTCGCGCGCTGCGCTTCGATCCAGCCCCAGGCCGCGCCGGCCAGCACGAGGAGCGTGGCGATCTGAAGCGCCCGCAGTTCGCGCCGCGCGCCGCCAAGACGCAGGCGTACAAGCCAGGCCGAGGTCAGCAAGGTTAGGGCGACGCCCAGGCTCGGCAGCCACCATGCTTCCAGACCTTCGATCGCAGAAAGCCATGCACCGCCGACGCCGGCTGCCGCCAATGCGATCGCAAGCCCGCAACCGGCGGCACAAATCAACGTTGCCATTCCGGCGCCGAAACTGAGACCGGTGATCGCACTGGCGACCTTCGAAGGCGGCTCTGCTGCGCAGCCGCACAACGCGGCGCTTTGAATTTGCGTGAACGGTGCCAGCAGCTCGGCGGCATCGACGCCGCGCGGGGCGGTGATCGTAAGGCTTAGCGTTTCGCGATCGTCGACGAGTTCGAAATCCAGGAACGCGCAACAGGCTTTCTCGTTGCGCACGAGATCCTCGACGTCGGCGCGGGACGCCGCGTCGAACGTGAGATGCAGCGAGTTGCCCTCGCGACGCGACGCCTTCAAGGACCGCGCGAACAGCGCGCGTATCGTGCCGATGCGTTTGGCGTATGAGGCGCCGTCGAGCGTGCAGGCGATCGGCGTTTCCGACGCGGACATGGGCTTCACCACTTTCATCGTTCGATTGACAGGGAACACGGCGCCTTGCACCCTCCACCCTGTAGTCACTACAGGGTCAAGCCTGATGAGACAGCCCTTGACGATCGGCGCGCTGGCAAAGGCGACGGCCACCAAGATCGAAACCATCCGTTACTACGAAAAGATCGGATTGCTGCCGGCGCCGGGGCGCACGGCCGGGAATTATCGCGCCTACGACTCCGTCCATCTTGCCCGGCTGAGCTTCGTGCGGCGGTCGCGCGACTTGGGATTTTCGCTCGATGCGGTGCGCGATCTGCTCCGCCTCAACGATCAAAAGCGGCGCGATTGCGCGTCGGTCGGCGCTATCGCACGCGAACATCTGGCCGAGATCGATCGGAAAATCGCGGATCTGACGTCGCTGCGGCGCGAGCTTCAGGGCCTCATGACCCAGTGCGGCAACGGCCGCGTCGACGACTGCCGCGTGATCGAAGCCTTGGGTCCGAGTACGGCCGGTGAAGCGCCGCCGAAAGAGCTGAAGGCGCGTGTTGCGCCCAAACGAGCGGGCCGGTGAAACCCTATGGACGGATTGACGCTCTTTGGATTGTTCGCGGTGACGGCGACGCTGGTTTGCTATGCGTTCGAGCGGCGCAGCGCCTGGTTCGTGCTGGCGTTCGCCTGCGCCTGTGTGCTCGCGTCGCTCTATGGTTTCCTGCAAGGCGCGTGGCCGTTCGGAGTCGTGGAGGCGATCTGGGCGGGCGTGGCGTTGCGCCGGTGGCAATCGCACGCAGTCTGAACAGGCCTCACGCCTTGGTGCGCGCCCGCAGCGGCAAACCCTCGGCCGCAACTTCAGCCAAGGTTTCGAACGCGCGCGTGCTCGGCTGCTGGCGCGGCATTCGATTCCATGCATCGAGGGCTGCGATCTTGTAAGCCTCGGCGAGCGTTGGATAGTTGAATGTGTTCTCGACGAAATAGTCGAGCGTCCCTGCGAGGTTGACGACCGCTTGGCCGATATGGATCAGCTCGGTCGCGCCTTCGCCGACGATGTGGACACCGAGCAAGCGGCGCGTCTCGAGCGCGAAGATCATCTTCATGAAGCCGGTGCTCAAACCCATGATGTGGCCGCGTGAGGTTTCGCGGAAACGCGCGATGCCGCACTCGTACGGGATCTTGCGCTCGCGCACTTGTTCCTCAGTCATGCCGACGGTCGAAATTTCCGGCACGGAATAAATGCCGTAGGGGAAGAATTCCGGCGGCGCATGTGCCTCTTGGCCAAAGGCATGACAGGCGGCAATGCGGCCTTGCTCCATCGAGGTAGAGGCGAGGCTCGGGAAACCGATGATGTCGCCGACCGCGTAGATGTGCGGTACGGCGGTTTGAAACGTGGCCTTGTCGGCGCTGAGGCGACCGCGCGTATCGACGGTGAGACCGACGGCATCGAGATTGAGCGCATCGGTCGCGCCCTTGCGACCCGCCGCGAACAACACCATCTCGGCCCAAACTTGGCGTCCGTCTTCGAGATCCACGAGACAAGAGTCCTCGGCGATGCGCTTGATGGCGCCCACTTTGCTGCCTAAGCGCAGCGTCATGCCGCGATCGCGCATGTCGTGGATGAACTCGTCGATCAGCTCGCGATCGACGAAGGGCAGCAGGTTCGTCTGCGGGTCGATTACCGTGACCTTGACGTCGAGAGCGCTGAAGATCGTCGCGTATTCGATGCCGATGACGCCGGCGCCGATCACCGCGAGGCTGCGCGGCAGGCGCTTCAAGCTCAAAATATCGTCGGGATCGAGAATGGCTTCGCCGTCGAACGGCACGTCGGCCGGGCGATACGGCTCGGTGCCGACGGCGAGAACGAAGCGATCGGCAGTGAAATTCGCGATCTCGTCCTTGGCGCCGGTGACGGCGATGGTGTGGGCGTCGACGAAGCGCGCCGTGCCGGCGATCTTGTCGACCTTGTTGCGGGCGAATTGGTGTTCGAGGATTTCGACCTCGTGATCGAGCGTGATCGACAGACGCCGGCCAAGATCCTGCGCGGAGATATCCTGCTTGACGCGATAGGCGCGGCCGTAAAATCCGCGCTCGCGCCAGCCGGAAAGATTGAGCACGGTCTCGCGCAGCGTTTTGCTCGGGATCGTGCCCGTGTGGACGCAGACGCCGCCGACGCGATGGCCCTTCTCGACCACGAGCACGGACTTCTTGAACTTCGCCGCCTGAATGGCGGCGCGCCGCCCCGCCGGGCCACTGCCGACAACGATGAGGTCGTAGTGAGTCATTGAGATCGCGCGCCCATCTCGTGGAAGAGCCAGAAGCTTATGGGTGGCCCTGTCACGGTTTGATTAATCGGCGGGGCACCGGCTGGATTCATGTCTTGCTAAGATTTGTGGTCGGAAGCCGCGAATGCTGGATACGCCGCCCTTTTTGCGCCAGTTCACGATTCAATATGCTAGGCCGTCGCCAGCGCCGCTCGCTCGCCCAATTCGCTCATGAGCAGGGCGGCGATACCGTCGCCGGGCGCCACGCTGTCGCCTGGGGCGTGGAAATAAGCCACGAGCATCAAAATGTCGGGCGTCTCACCGTCAGTGGCCAACGGCGCGAAAAGCGATTCGCTCACGTAGTAGCGCCGGTTCGGAAACTCGACGCGCCCGACCGTGCGCGTCGGCGTGCGCGCCGTGATTGTCGGTTGCCACAACGCGGACCATTTATCGGCGAAGCGCGACGGTACGGCTTCGTCGATGAAGTGGCCGGTCGGCGTGCCGCTTATGAAACTGTCGAGCGCGCAGCCCGCGAGCCTCACCTTGAACCTGGTCCGCGCGCCGTCGCGAACGATGTCGATGAACGCAAGATTGGGCAGAACGGTTTTCAGATCGCGCAGCGTCAGGTCGCTGCGCGCGGGCATCGTGCGCAAGCGGCGCTGCGCCTGCCAAACGGCAAGGGCCGTGTTGAGTTGCGGCGTGACGAAGCACAGATGCGGATCGGCGATCAGTGGCCAACTGTTCCGCTCGGCCAAGAAATTGACCCGCTCCGAGGCCTGGTCTCTAACGCTGCTCGTCATGTGCCGAGTTTGGACAACATCCATAAAGGGGCGATTAATGAACAGCGCACGGCGAACGTTCCTAACCGAACATTGACCCTTTCACAGGCGCATCTCCGTGCGGCCGGCGCGCGGCGGCCGCAAGCTGCGTTGACAACGAGGCGCACGATTCGTATGCCGATGAGCACGCGCGAATGGACTTTGCGTAACGGCAAGAATGGCTGAATTCTGCGGATGCCACGAGGGCGGATCGATGGGTGAATTCGCGACCATGCCGGGCGGCCGACTCTCCTTATATTCAGTATCGCCATGACCACTTCGCTCAAGATCGCGCTTGCCCAGCTCAACCCCATCGTCGGGGATATCGCGGGGAATTTGGCGAAGGCCCGCAAAGCGCGAGCCGATGCGACGGCGCAAGGCGCAGAGATCGTCCTCTTCTCCGAACTCTTCATCTGCGGTTATCCGCCCGAAGATCTGGTGCTGAAGCCGGCGCTGCAGGACGAGGCGCGGGCGGCGGTTGCGGCGCTGGCGCAAGAGACGGTGTCGGGACCTGCGGTCTTGATCGGTACGCCATGGGTCGAGGCGGAGAAGCTCTACAACGCGTTCGCTTATCTCGACGGCGGCGCAGTGAAGTCGCTGCGCTACAAAGTCGATCTGCCGAACTACGGTGTCTTCGACGAGAAGCGTGTGTTTACACCGGGGCCGATGCCAGGGCCGATCACGGCGCGCGGCGTGCGTATCGGCGTGCCGATCTGCGAAGACGTGTGGCAGGCCGATGTCGTGGAATGTATTGCGGAGACGGGCGGCGAGTTCATCTTGGTGCCGAACGGCTCGCCCTTCGAAGCGGCGAAGGAGGAAACGCGGCTCAACATCGCGGTCAATCGCGTGGTCGAAAGCGGCTTGCCCTTCGCTTATCTCAATCAGATCGGCGGCCAGGACGAACTCGTGTTCGACGGCGGCTCGTTCGTACTCAATGCGGATCGCTCACTCGCCGTGCAATTGCCGGCGTGGGAAGAAGCGCTGGTCGTCACCGATTGGCGCAAACACGGCGACAAATGGCGCTGCGAGCCGGGGCCGCAGGCGACGCTGCCGACGGGGCTCGAGGCGATCTATCACGCGATGGTGCTGGGCTTGCGCGATTATGTGCGCAAGAACCGGTTCCCGGATGTGGTGCTGGGCTTGTCGGGAGGCATCGACTCCGCGTTGACGGCAGCTGTGGCAGCAGATGCGTTGGGCCCGGACAAAGTTCGCTGCGTGATGATGCCGTCGCGTTACACAAGCCGAGAGAGCCTCGACGATGCGGCGGAGGTCGCGCGCTTGCTTGGCACGCGGCTCGACTCGGTGGCGATCGAGGATGCGGTCAAGGCGTTCGGCACGATGACGGCGCCGCTCTTTGCCGGCCGTTCGCCCGACACGACGGAAGAGAATATTCAGTCGCGCATCCGCGGCGTGACGCTCATGGCGATCTCGAACAAGTTCGGGCCAATGGTGCTGACCACTGGCAACAAGTCGGAGATGTCGGTCGGCTATGCGACGCTCTACGGCGACATGTGCGGCGGCTACAACGTGCTCAAGGACATTTACAAGATGCAGGTTTTCGCGCTCTCGAAATGGCGCAATCAGCATGCGCCGAAGGGCGCGCTGGGGCCGAGCGGGCGCGTGATGCCGGAGCGCGTGATTTCAAAGCCGCCGTCGGCGGAACTGCGCGCCAACCAAAAGGACGAAGACTCGCTGCCGCCTTATGCGGTGCTCGACGATATTCTCGAGTGCCTGGTCGAGGGCGAGATGCCGGTCGAAGACATTATCAAGCGTGGGCATCCATTGGCGACGATCCGGCGCGTCGAGAACTTGCTCTCGGTCGCCGAGTATAAGCGCCGCCAGGCACCGCCCGGCGTCAAGATCACACGCAAGAATTTCGGCCGCGACCGGCGCTATCCGATCACCAACGCCTTCAGGGATGCGACGTGATGAATAGTGTGCGCAGCACTCCCATGGCGATTCTTGTTCACCCCTCGCTCTTCCATCTTTGGAAGGGAGAGGGGCCGGGGGTGAGGGAAGGCCGACGCGTCCGGCGCTCGATGCGGCTTGACGCCCATCCCTCACCCGATCCCTCTCCCTTCCCGAAGGGGGAAGGGCAAGGGCCGACCAAGGGGCACAAGCTGTGACCGTCATCGTTCGTATCGCCCCGAGCCCTACCGGCAAGCTTCATGTCGGGAACATCCGCACGTCGCTGGTGAACTGGCTGTTCGCGCGCAAGGCGGGCGGCAAGTTCGTGTTGCGGTTGGACGATACCGACACGGAGCGCTCGACCGAGGAATTCGCGCGCGGTATCGAAACGGACATCACGTGGCTGGGGCTCACCTACGATTTCTTTGCCAAGCAGTCGGATCGCTCGGCGGTTTACGAGGCGGTGGCGGAGAGGCTTAAGGCGACGGGGCGTCTTTATCCTTGCTACGAGACCGCCGATGAGCTCGACCGGCGGCGCAAGCGCCAGCTCGCGGCGCACAAGCCGCCGATCTACGACCGTGCCGCGTTGAGCTTGACGGCGGCGGAGCGTGCCGAGTTCGAAGCGAGCGGGCGCAAGCCCCATTGGCGCTTCAGGCTCGACGGGCGCCAGGTCGAGTGGAGCGATCTGACGCGCGGGCCCGTGCATATCGACACGACTTCGCTCTCAGACCCCGTGTTGGTCCGCGAGGATGGGCGCTTCCTCTACACGCTGCCCAGTATCGTCGACGATATCGATTTCGGCATCACGCACATCATTCGCGGCGAGGACCACGTCACCAATACCGGCGTGCAGATCGAGATTTTTGAAGCGCTGGGGGCGACGCTGCCGACGTTCGCGCATCTGGCGCTTCTCGTCGGGGTGGGCGGCGAAGGTCTGTCGAAACGCACCGGAGCGCTCAGCATCGATGAGCTGCGCCGCGACGGCATCGAGCCGATGGCAATCAATTCGCTGCTGGCGAAAATCGGAACCTCCGATCCGGTCGTGCCGCGCGCGATCCTTGACGAACTGATCGCCGATTTCGAGATGAGCCATATCGGGCGCGCACCGGCGCATTTCGATCCGGCGGAGCTGCGGGCGCTGAACCATAAGCTGCTTCATGCGACGTCTTACGAGAAAGTCGCGGCGCGCTTGATCGAACTCGGCGTGCCGGGCGGCGTCGCATTCTGGGACGCAGTGCGCGACAATATCGTCGTGTTGAGCGATGCGCGCATCTGGTGGGATGTGGTGGCGGGCAAGATCGAGCCGGTGATCGAAGACGCTGCGTTCACCGCCGAAGCGCGCAGTCTCTTGCCGGCGGGGCCGTTCAACGAAGAGACCTGGCACGAGTGGTCGGCGGCCGTGTCGAAGAAGGCGGGCGTGAAAGGCAAGGCTCTCTACATGCCGTTGCGCTTGGCGCTGACCGGCCAGCCCCATGGACCGGAGATGCGGAAGCTGTTACCTCTGATCGGGCCTGAGCGGGCGGCGAGGCGCCTCTCCGGTCAGGCAGCTTGAGGAATGTACGGACATGGTTCATTCGCCAACCAGATCCGGCCTGACCAACGCCGCGCGCCAAGCGCGTGCGATCCACTTCATTTGTATTTGCGGCTAACGACACTTAGGCGGCCGCGCTCTCGATTCTCCTTCTCGTCAGAGACCGAATCCAAAGCACCGGCCGGCCGGACCGGCTTTGCGAGGGTGTGCACATGGCTTTGACGATCTACAACACGGCGGCGCGCGAGAAGCAGGCGTTCAAGCCGATCGATGCGAAGAACGTGCGCATGTATGTGTGCGGGCCGACGGTTTATGACTTCGCCCATATCGGCAACGCGCGCCCGGTGATCGTGTTCGACGTGCTGTTTCGCCTGCTGCGTCTGTTGTACGGCGAGAGCCACGTCACTTATGTGCGCAACATCACGGACGTCGAAGACAAGATCAATAAGCGGGCGGCAGAGCGCGGCATGTCGATCCGCGAGCTGACCGAAAACACGACGAAGATCTATCGCGAGGACATGCGCGCGCTCGGCAATTTCGAGCCGACGTTCGAGCCGCGGGTAACCGAGACGATCCCCGAGATTATCGCGATGATCGAGCGTCTGATCGCAAGCGGCAACGCTTATACCGCTGAAGGTCACGTGCTCTTCAGCGTGCCGTCGATGCCCGACTACGGCAAGTTCTCGGGCCGCTCGGTCGACGATATGCTGGCCGGCGCGCGTGTGGATGTGGCGCCCTATAAGCGCAGCCCGATGGACTTTGTGCTGTGGAAGCCGTCATCGGCCGAACAGCCTGGGTGGGAGAGCCCATGGGGCCGCGGGCGGCCGGGTTGGCATATCGAATGCTCGGCGATGGCGGAGCGCTTGCTCGGCGAAACATTCGACATTCACGGCGGCGGCACGGATCTGATTTTTCCGCATCATGAAAACGAGATTGCGCAATCAGTGTGCGCGCATGGCGGCAAGCCCCTCTCGAACTATTGGATGCACAACGCCATGCTCGAACTCACCGGCGAGAAAATGGCGAAGTCGGTCGGCAACGTCGTGACGGCGCATGGGCTTCTCGAGTCGTGGCCGGGCGAAGTGCTGCGCCTGCAGATGCTGACAACGCATTATCGCCATCCGATCGATTGGACCGAGGCGGGCAGCCGCGAAGCGCGCACGGTGCTCGATCGCTGGTACACAGTCGCCGCCGGCGTCGAGCCTGCCGCACGCGTTCCCGACGGCGTTCTCGCGGCCCTCGAAGACGATCTGAACACGCCGGCGGCGTTCGCCGAGTTTCATAAGCTTGCCGGCGCGGCGGGGCAGGGCTCGAATTCGGCGGCGCGCGAGCTCAAAGCGGCGGGGCTTTCATTCGGATTCTTCGGTCAAACGCTCGAAGAATGGCGGCGCTGGACCCCCAAGGGTAAGGAAATCGACACCAAACACGTCGAAGATTTGATCGCCAAGCGCAATGCGGCGCGCAAGGCGAAAGACTTCGCGGAGGCCGATCGCCTGCGGGCCGAGCTAACGGCGATGGGTGTGGCGATCGAAGATGGGCCCGCGGGTACGATTTGGAAGGCAGTGCAGTGACGCGCGAGCGGCTTTATCTTTTCGATACGACGCTGCGCGATGGGGCGCAGACGCAGGGCGTCGACTTCAGCGTCGAAGACAAGCGCCAGATCGCGCTCGCGCTCGACGAACTGGGCGTCGATTACGTCGAGGGTGGCTTTCCCGGCGCCAATCCGACCGACACGTCGTTCTTCGCCGATCCGCCAAAGCTCAGCCAAGCCAAGCTCGTCGCCTTCGGTATGACGAAGAAAGCCGGGCGCAGTTCGTCGAACGACCCGGGGCTCGCCAGCGTGCTCGACGCGCGGGCGCAGGCTTGTTGCCTCGTCGGCAAGGCGTGGGACTTCCATGTCGATGTCGCGCTTGAAATTTCACGCGACGACAATCTCGACGCCATTCGCGAAAGCATGGTGGCCGTCGCGCAGCGCTCGCGCGAGGCGATGTTCGATGCTGAGCATTTCTTCGACGGCTTCAAGGCAAATCCAGACTACGCGCTCTCATGCCTCAAAGCGGCGCTCGACGGCGGCGCGCGTTGGGTCGTGCTCTGCGATACCAATGGCGGCAAGCTGCCGCATGAAGTTTCGCAAATTGTTTCCCAGGTGGTGAAATCGATATCGAAAGATCGCATCGGCATTCATACCCACAACGATACGGAAAACGCGGTCGCGAATACGCTGGCGGCCGTGGAGGCCGGCGCGCGCCAAATTCAAGGCACGCTGAACGGGCTTGGCGAACGCTGCGGCAACGCGAATCTGATTTCGCTGATCCCGACGCTGATGCTCAAGAGCGATCTCGCCAAGCGCTTCGAGATCGGGATCGAACCGGCGAAGTTGAAGCGGGTGACGCAGGTCTCGCGCCTGCTCGACGAAATCTTGAACCGCACGCCGAACCGGCATGCGGCTTATGTCGGCGCGTCAGCCTTTGCCCACAAGGGCGGGCTGCATGCGTCGGCGGTGATGAAGGATCCGCGCACCTACGAGCACGTGCCGCCAGAGACCGTTGGCAACGCGCGCAAGATTTTGGTGTCGGATCAGGCGGGACGTTCGAATTTGCTTTCGCGGCTGGCCGAGCTCGGCATCGATGTCGATTCCAAGGATGGGCGCGTCGCCACGCTGCTCGAGCACGTGAAGGAGCGCGAGCATCTTGGTTATGCCTATGACGGCGCGGAGGCGTCGTTCGAATTGCTGGCGCGCCGCGCGCTGGGCCAGATCCCGACTTATTTCACGGTCGAAGGATTCCGCGTGAGCGTCGAGCGCCGCCACAACGCGCTTGGCGAGTTGATCACGGCGTCCGAGGCTGTCGTGAAGGTGGTTGTCGACGGCGAGAAGTTGATGAGCGTGGGCGAGGGTAACGGCCCGGTCAACGCGCTCGATCAGGCACTGCGCAAGGATTTGGGGCGCTACTCGAAATGGCTTGAAGATCTGCGCCTCGTCGACTTCAAGGTCCGTATCCTGACGGCGGGGACCGAGGCCGTGACGCGCGTCATGGTCGAAAGCGCCGACGGCAAGGGCGCGCGCTGGTCGACAGTCGGCGTTTCGCCGAATATTGTGGACGCGTCGTTCGAGGCTCTTCTCGATTCAATTACCTATAAATTGCTGCGCGATGGGGCACCACCCGCGCGCGGCTGACGCAACGGGTATCTCATGCGCATTCCTGTCCACGGCAAAAGCAAAGATCAGGTCAAGACCGAACTCGAAGCCTTCGCCGGGCGCGACGCGAGTTGGCGCGACGGCAAGACGCTGGGCTACATCTACGACGCAGGGCCGGAGGTCGAGGAGATCGCGAAGTGGGCCTATATGCGCTATCTGACCGAGAACGCGCTGGCGCCGACCGTCTTTCCGAGCTTGCTGCAAATCGAGAACGAGCTCGTCGCGATAGCGGCGGCCCATCTGGGCGACGTGCCCGGCGTCGTCGGCAATTTCACGAGCGGCGGCACTGAATCGTGCATGCTGGCGGTGAAGACGGCGCGCGATTTTGCCCGCGCGACGAAGCCGCAGATCAAAGAGCCCGAGGCAATCTTGCCGGTGACGGCGCACGCCGCGTTCCACAAGGGTTGTCACTATACGGGCGTGAAGAAGGTGATGGTGCCGGTCGATCCCAAGACCTTCAAGGCCGATCCCGCGGCAATCGAGAAGGCGATCACACAGAACACGATCCTGATCGTTTCGTCGGCGGTGTCCTACGCGCACGGCGTTCTAGATCCGATCGAAGCGATCGCGCCCATCGCCGAGAAGCACAATCTGCTGTTCCATGTCGACGGCTGCATCGGCGGTTTTTTGCTGCCGTATTTCAAGCGTCTCGGCGCCAAACTCGGCGAATTCGATTTTCGCGTGCCGGGCGTGACGTCAATGTCGATGGATTTTCACAAATACGCCTACTGCCCAAAAGGTGCGTCGGTGATCCTGCATCGCTCGAAGGAGCTGCGCCGCTTTCAGATGTTCGTCACGTCGGATTGGACGGGCTACACGATCATCAACCCGACGATCCAATCGGCGAAGTCGGGTGGGCCGATGGCGGCAGCCTGGGCCGTGCTCAATTTCCTCGGCGACGACGGCTATCTGCGCTTGGCGGATCGCATCTGGAAAGCGACGCAAGCAATCGTGGCTGGTATTCGCGAAACGCATGGCTTGCGCCTTGTCGGTGAACCGGATTCCAACCAGGTTGCATTCACGAGTGACGGGTTCTCCTGCTTCCATCTGATCGACGAAATGGCGGCGAGGGGGTGGGGCGTGCAGCCGCAATTCGGTTATCACGGCTCGGAGGCGAACGTGCACATCTCGATCGGTCAGAAGACGTTCGAGCAGGCCCACGAGTTTCTGAGCGCCTTGCGCGCGTCGGTCGAGGCCTGTCGTGCCAAAGGCTTCAGTCAGACGGCGGTGCGGGTCAAAGCGGAAGTGAAAAAAATCGGCGCGGGTTTCAGACCGGAAATGTTAAGTGACCTGATGCGCGCGGTCGGACTCGAAGACGGGCAATTGCCGCGCAAGTCGGCGGAGTTCAATCAAATTCTCGATGCGCTGCCGCCGCAAATGACCGCTTACGTCCTTACCGAATTCATGAACGATCGCTACATCCATCGCTCGAAGCACTAATTCCACCTCCGCGAATGTCCGACAAGAAGACCCACGATCACGGCGTGGCTTACGCCGCAGCTGCCTTTGTCATCTGGGGGATCGTGCCGATCTTCTGGAAGTTCATGGCGCACGTGCCGGCGGTCGAGATCGTCATGCACCGTATCGTGTGGACGCTGATCTTTACCACCGCGACGATCGTTGCGCTCGGCAAATGGCCGTTGCTCAAAGCCGCATTGACGACGCCGCGCACGCTGCAGGCCTTGACGGTGAGCGGGCTTCTTATCGGCATGAATTGGGGCCTCTTCATCTGGGCGGTCAATGTGGGCCGCATCGAGGAGACGAGCCTTGGCTACTACATCAATCCCTTGGTCAATTTTCTGCTTGGAACTTTGCTCCTCGGCGAGCGTCTGAGCCGCGTCCAGCTGGCGGCGGTCGGGCTTGCCACCGCCGGTGTGTTGAACCAAGCAATCGCGGTCGGCCTGGTGCCGTGGGTGTCGCTGACGCTGGCGGGGAGCTTTGGCTTCTACGGATTGATCCGCAAGCACGTCGCTGTCGAGTCGCTGGTCGGGCTCACGGTCGAAGCGATTGTGCTAACGCCGATTGCGCTCGGCTATTTGGCCTATCTGGGCGCAACCGGAACCGGCATGTTTTTGGCGCATGATCGCACTACGGATGTGCTGCTCGTGCTTGCAGGCCCGATCACGGCGCTGCCGTTGCTCATGTTCGCGGTTGGTGTCCGGCGCGTGAAACTGTCGACGATCGGATTTCTGCAATATATCGCGCCGTCGATCGCGCTTGTCATCGCCGTCGTCATGTACGACGAACCGTTTACTTCAGCCCATGTCGTGACATTCGGCTTTATTTGGGCCGCGCTGGCGCTGATTTCCTGGGAGGCGATGCGTCGCGAACGCTATTCGGCGGCCTGACGCTCGGAGTTCATGATCGCCGGTATCACGTCCTCGGGGCGCGACACGACCGTGTAAAGTTCCTTCAAACCGTAGCGCGCGAAGTTGTGCGAGCCGACGCGGTCGAATGTCTTGAGTAACGGATCCCAGAAGCCCTTCACATTCACGAACACGACGGGCTTCTTGTGCAGACCGAGCTGCGCCCAGGTCAGCGCTTCGAGAACTTCTTCAAGCGTGCCGAGGCCGCCGGGCAAGACGGCAAACGCGTCGGAGAGCTGATGCATGCGGTCCTTGCGCTCGTGCATGTTCGTGGTCACGACAAGCTCGGTCAGCGTTGCCAATTCGATTTCGCGCGCACGCAGGAATTGAGGAATAACGCCGATCACTTCGCCGCCTGCTGCCAGTGCGGAACGTGCGACCTCGCCCATCAAGCCGATCGACGCGCCGCCGTAGACAAGGCGCGCTTTGGCTTCGGCGATGAGGCGGCCAAGCGTGCGGGCGGATTGGAGGTAGGCGGGGTCGGACCCTTCGGAGGAGCCACAAAAGACACAAATTCCCATCAGCTTCTGCATTGTCATTCCTGAAGGCTGAACGCGAGGTAGGCGAGTACTCGATCATATGAGGATACTGTAAACGCTTTGAAACCTTGTTCCAGTCTTGCGGCGAAACAGTGACAGTGAGCGCACGCACAAAACGGCGCCACTTGGCGGGCGCCTCCAAGCCAGATAACGATTGCGTTAACGGTTTGACGCAAACGGGGAGGGGACGCATGAAACGGGCACTTGGCTTGGCAATTTTAGGCGCGGCGCTGATAACGGCGGGCGTCGCGATCGGCGACACTGTGAGCGACGCGCAAAAATCGGTCGATCAACGCGTCGCCGCCATGAAGGAGATGGGCGGTAAGGTCAACGAAGCTTTTCAATTGAGTGCGACGAACGCCGCCGATGCGCGCACAAAGCTCGCTGCGGCATTCGCCATCGCCCAGTCGATTCCGTCGCGGTTCCCGGCCGGCACCGCAGACGGAGACCCTGGCGTCACGACGCGGGCGCTGCCGAAGATTTGGAGCGATCAAGGAGGCTTTCAAAAAGCCGCGGATGGTTTGGTCGCGGCGTTGAAGACCACGGATGCCAAGCTTGCTGCGAATGACGGCGCGGGTGCGGACGCCGCGTTCGGCGATGTTCGCAAGGCCTGCGGCACCTGCCACGAGACCTATCGCGGCAAGGCGAAGTAAATGATCGCAGCGCTGCGCTGGTTTCTTATCGCCGGTGTCGTATTCGCCGGCGGCGTGTTGGTGTGGCTTGCCTGGCCGGCGACCGGCAACGTCGACCTGCCTGCCGGACTTTCAAGCGCCAATCCAGGCATGGCGGATCGCGGCGCGTATCTTGTCCGCGCGGCCGCGTGCCTGCCGTGTCATTGGGACAAGAAAAACGGCGGCGAGCGATTTGCCGGCGGGCGTGAGTTGAAAACGCCGTTCGGCACATTCTACACGCCGAACATCACGCCTGACGGCGAGACCGGAATCGGCAAGTGGAGCGACGCGGAGTTTGTTGGCGCGCTCACACACGGCGTGGGGCGCAGCGGCGAACAACTTTACCCAACCCTTCCGTACACGTCCTATACGCACATGCGGATCGAAGACGCGCTGGCGATCAAGGCTTATCTCTCGACGCAAAACGCGGTGCATCATCCCAACAAGCCGCACGCCTTGAGTTTTCCGTATTCGTGGCGCGCACTCGTCAAGGGCTGGAAGCTTCTTTATTTCGACACACCGCAGCCGCTTACCGATGTGCCGGGACGCAGCGCGTCGTGGAATCGCGGTCGTTATCTCGTAACTGCGGTTGGTCATTGTGCCGAATGTCATAGCCCCCGCGACCTTCAAGGCGCGCTCGTACCCGGCGCTTGGCTACACGGCAATCCGAAAGGTCCTGACGGATGGAAGGTGCCGGCGCTCGCCGGACCGGGCGCCAAGGAATTCGCCGGTTGGACGAACGCGCAAATCGCCAATTACCTGAAGAGCGGCGAAGAGCCGAATTTCGATTCGGCCGAGGGACCAATGGCCGAAGTGATTGCCGAAGGTATGAAATATCTCACCGACGAAGATCGCCTCGCCATCGCCGATTACCTGAAATCATTAAGCACGACGCCCGGAAGTTGACGAAAATCGGCCATTTGCCGATTTGCGCGCACGCTGTGCGTCGCCTAAATTTCGACTCGGGGACAGTTCGTATTTGGTGGAAGAGGTTCTATGGCCCGCGTCGTCGTTATTTTTGCAATTCTCTTGCTCATCACCGGCGCCATGTTTTGGCTGGCGCGCCATCCCAGGCTTGGCACGCCCGTAGAGGCGACGGCCGTTACAACGGTCGCGGTCGCGCCCGCCGAAAGGCCTAACGCGGAGGCGACAGCCACAACAACCGCCACTCACGCTGATGCACCCGCGAGCCCCCAAGAATCCGTGCCGACGGGCGGCGACGCGTTGCCACCCTCGGAAGCGGGCTCCGCGGGCATTGCGCTGAACCCGAGCGGCGAGGAAGCGAAGCTCTTGCAGCAATCGACTACCACGACAGGCGCGCAGACTGGCCTCGTGGTTGAAAACGCGCGCGCGGCCGACGGCAATTCCATTGCACTCTCAGGTCGCGCGGATCCCGGTGCCACGGTGAAGGTGAGCGTGAATGGGAAAGCCGCCGGCGAAGTCACGGTCGGCAATAGTGGCACGTGGTCGCTGTCGGTCGACAAAGGCAAGGATGGCGTCGAACCAAAAATTGCACTCCAGCTTATCGGCGCCGACGGCAAACTGCTCGACAAAACGAATTTTGTCTTCAAGACCGTAACCGCGCCGCCGCTGGCGCCGCAGGATCAGGCTCTCGTCGGCGCGCACATCGTCACGCCAAAGAGCGCGACGCATAAGACGCATGCGACACGTACGGCGCACACTACGCACGCGACATTCCGCGTGCGCCACGGCGAGAGCCTCTGGCGCATTGCCCGACGCAAACTGGGCAGCGGTCACAAATGGCGCGAACTCTACGAAGCGAACAAGGATGCGATCGGTGGCGATCCGGACTATGTGCGCGCGGGAACGCGCTTGGTGATCCCCGGATGAAGATTAGTGTCTTTGTCGCCCTGGAACTTGGCGTGATGATGGCTTAAGTCAGCACCATGCCACCAACGCCCTCGACCGCCGAAGAATCCGAAGCAAGCGATATTCGACCAGGCGCACCCTATTGGGCGACGCTGCACTCACTGTTGCCCTATTTGTGGCCGGATGGGCGGCCAGATCTGAAGCGGCGGATCATCGTTGCGATGGTTGCCCTGGTCGTGGCGAAGGTCTTCACGATCGCCTTTCCACTTCTTTACGGCGCTGCAATCGATGCGCTCGATCCGAAAAATCATTTGGAACAAACGATCGGCGTCGCGGTCGGCTTGATTCTCGCTTACGGCGTGTCGCGGGTCATGATGCAGGCATTCGCGCAGCTGCGTGATGCGATCGCAGCGAAGGCCGTATACAACGCTGTGCGTTCGGTAGCGGGCAAAACGTTTCGCCATATCCATGCACTCTCGCTGCGCTTTCATCTTGAGCGTAAGACGGGCGGCCTGACACGCGTCATCGAGCGCGGAACTAAGGGAATCGACATCCTTTTGTTCTACGCGCTGTTCTCGATCGTGCCCACGATCCTCGAGCTTGCGCTCGTGAGCGGCATCTTGCTGTTCCGCTACCATTGGGGGTTTGCTGCCATCACCGTGATTACCGTCGTGCTCTACGGCTGGTTCACGATCCGTCTGACGGCGTGGCGCACCGCTATCCGCCGTCAAATGAACGACAGCGACACGGAAGCCAACACCAAGGCCGTCGACAGCCTGCTGAACTACGAGACGGTGAAATACTTCAACAACGAGGAGCACGAGGCAAAGCGCTTCGATAAGGCGATGGTGCGCTTCGCGGACGCGTCCGAAAAGGCGCAGATGTCGCTTTCGCTGCTCAATACGGGGCAGGCAGTGATCATCACGGCGGGTCTCGTCGCTGTAATGGTGCTTGCGGCTAATATGATTGCAGCCGGCGCGATGACGATCGGCGGCCTCGTCGTCGTCAACGGATTCCTGATTCAGCTTTACGTGCCGCTCAATCTGCTCGGCACCGTCTATCGGGAGATAAATCAAGCGCTCGTCGACATGGAAAAGATGTTCGACGTCTTGAACGTCCCTGCCGAAGTGAAGGACAAACCGGGCGCGCCGGATCTGAAAGTTACAGGCGGCGAGATCCGATTTGAAAACGTGGTGTTCGCCTACGAACCTCTGCGAACGATCTTGCAGGGGATCAGCTTCACTGTTCCGGCCGGTAAGACCGTCGCTGTCGTCGGACCATCCGGCGCCGGCAAGTCGACGATCTCGCGCATTCTTTATCGCTTCTATGACATCGCGTCGGGGCGGGTGACGATCGACGGTCAGGACATTCGCGACGTCACGCAAAACTCCGTGCGTGCCGCAATCGGTATCGTTCCACAAGACACGGTGCTCTTCAACGATACGATCCGCTACAATATCCGCTACGGCCGCATCGACGCGAGCGACGAGGAAATCGAAGAGGCGGCGCGGCTCGCTCAGATCGAACCCTTTATTCGCGAGTTGCCTGATGGGTTTTCATCCATGGTCGGCGAGCGCGGGTTGAAACTCTCGGGTGGCGAAAAGCAGCGCGTTGCAATCGCGCGCACGATTTTGAAGAACCCGCCGATTCTCATGCTCGATGAAGCGACATCGGCGCTCGATACGCACACCGAGCGCGAGATTCAGGCGGCTTTGCAAAGCGTGTCGCGTGGCCGCACGACCTTGGTTATCGCGCACCGGCTGTCGACCGTCGTCGATGCGGACGAGATTTTGGTGCTCGACCACGGGCGGATCGTGGAGCGCGGGCGCCACGCCGAGTTGCTCGTGCGCGGCGGGGCTTACGCAGCGATGTGGAATCGACAGCGTGAGGCCGCTGCGGCGCGCGAAAAACTCAAGCAGGCCGAAGCCGATCCGCAGGTCAATCCGGATGCGGCGCGCGTTCAGCCGGCGGCAGCAGCCGGCGAGTAGCGGCTGCTGTCTGAACACTAATGCATCAACGTTAACGTGGGTTCAGCTGCTCAACACGCACGCGTGACGTGCGGCTGGCGACGGGCTTGACTGGCGCTTGCGTTCATCTCGGGCGGTTGCTTGAGGGGCAGGTTGACCTGGTCTCTATTACATCGATGTAAGGGCATTGCCGAGCGCACGATTGTTGCAACGGGAACCGTTTGAGAGCATGAGCATTAACGAGCTTTGCGGCACCGGCGCGCGGGATACCCATGAATCTTGAGGCCCAACCTGCGACAGAGGCAGGCGCCGGTGACGATGCAGCGCCGCCGAAAGGCCGCTTTCGCGATGCTGCCGATAAAATTGTGGCACATCCTTATGCGGCGCGCCTCGGCAGCTTTGCGCGCAACCGCCCCCGCTGGCAAATCTACAGTGCGCTCGCGGTATTACTGGTGCTCGTCGGTGTCGGCGCAATCTATTGGTGGACGGGCGGGGGAAGCGGGACGGCGGGTCCGCTGATCGTCACGGTCGAGCGCGGCGACGTCGAAGATTCGGTGACCGCACTCGGCAATCTGCAACCGCGTGACTACGTCGATGTCGGCGCACAAGTGTCGGGCCAGCTGAAGAAGCTCTATGTCGATATCGGCGCGACGGTGAATGCGAGTCAGTTGGTTGCGGAGATCGACCCGGCGGTGCTCAACACCAAGGTCGACGCAGGACACGCGCAGCTGCAAAACCTGCGAGCGACGTTGAACGACAAGCAAGCGCAACTCGAATTGGCGCGCGGGCAATTCGCCCGCCAAAAGATGCTGAAGGCGGCGAACGCAACGAGCACGGATGCTTATCAAACCGCCGAGTCCGCGATGCAGTCCGCGGTCGCGCAGGTTACGGCTGTGAAAGCACAGATCGTGCAAACGGCCGCGACGGTGCACGGCGACGAAGTTACGCTTGGCTACACTAAAATTTACGCGCCGATGGCGGGCACGATCGTCTCGATCACGACAAAGCAGGGCCAGACGATCAACGCCAATCAGCAAGCCCCGGTGATCTTGCGCGTTGCGGACCTATCGACGATGACGGTGTGGACGCAGGTTTCGGAAGCCGACGTGCCAAAGCTGAAGATCGGCATGGATGCCTATTTCACGATCCTGGGCGCGCCGGGAAAAAAGTGGACCGGCAAGTTGAAGCAAGTGCTGCCGACGCCCGAAGTCGTCAACAACGTGGTGCTCTATACCGCCCTTTTCGATGTCGCGAATGAGCACCGGGATTTGATGACACAGATGACGGCGCAAGTTTTCTTCATCATCGCCTCGAAGACCAATGTGCTGACCGTGCCTGTTGCGGCACTCCAGCGCGATCGACCGCGCCGCCATCTCTACAAAGTGACGGTGTTGACGACGAGCGGTACGCAGGAAGTGCGCGAAGTGACGGTCGGCGTAACCAACCGCGTATCGGCTGAGATTGTTTCGGGCCTTAACGAGGGCGATCGCGTCATCGCTGGATTGCAACTGGCCACCAACCGCCGATCTCAGAGCAGCTCGGGGCAACCGGGCCAGGGCGCGAACCGGCCGCCGCGTATCGGCGGCGTCCCGTGAACAAGCCCGCTGTTTGCGTGGAGCAGTCGGTCGAAGCCGTTCCACTGATCGAGCTCTCGGATATCACGAAGACCTTTTTCCCCGGCGCGGACATCGCTGTCCAAGTGCTGCACGGCATCTCGCTAGCAATCTATCCGGGCGAGTTCGTTGCGCTCATGGGCGCATCGGGTTCGGGAAAATCGACGCTGATGAACATCGTGGGCTGTCTAGACCGGGCGACGAGCGGGACATACCGGTTCGCCGGGCATGACGTGTCGGAGTTCGACTCCGATGAGCTGGCAAAGCTGCGCCGCGAGGCTTTTGGCTTCATTTTTCAAAGCTACAACCTGATTGGTACGTCGAACGCGGCGGAGAATGTCGAGGTACCTGCCATTTATGCCGGCGTGCCGTTGGTCAAGCGCCGCGAACGCGCCGAACAGCTTCTGACGCAACTCGGTCTCGGCGACCGATTGAGGCACCGGCCCAATCAATTGTCCGGCGGACAGCAGCAACGGGTGTCGATCGCGCGCGCTCTCATGAACGGCGGGCAAATCATCCTGGCGGACGAGCCGACCGGCGCGCTCGACAGTCGGAGCGGGGCGGAAGTCATGGCACTGCTGCACGAGCTTGCCGATCAAGGGCACACGGTCATCCTGATCACGCACGACAAGGAAGTGGCGCGCAGCGCGCGGCGTATCATCGAAATCAAGGATGGCGCCGTACTTTCCGATAGCGGCGTCGATCTCGCGGCTGCCTCGGACAAGGCGAACGAGATAGCGAGGCAGCCGCACAACGGCGAGGCATTCTGGAGCGACTTGGGCGAGGCCGCCAACATGGCGCTCCGCGCGCTGCGCGCCAATCTGTTTCGGACAATTCTTACATTGCTTGGAATTGTGATTGGCGTTGGTTCAGTCGTTGCGATGTTGGCGATCGGCGAAGGCGCGAAGCAGGCCGTGGTGCAGCAGATCGGCTCGATGGGGACCAATCTGTTGCTCGTTCGGCCCGGCGCACCCGGTCAGCGCGGCGTCGGTGGGACCGTGGCGACGATGGTACCCGCGGACGCCGAAGCGATGTCGGCGGCACCGAATGTCCTTGCGGCGGTCCCAGAGCTCACCGGGTCAGTGACAAGCCGTTTTGGCGACGTCGACTATCAGACGCAGGTCGACGCGACATGGCCCGACCTGCCGATCGTACGCAGTTGGCCCGTGTCACAAGGAACCTTCTTTAGCGACGAGGACCAGCGCAGTTACGCGTCGGTGGCCGTGCTCGGCGAGACCGCCTATGAGCAGCTGTTCCCAGGCGGGGAAAATCCGATCGGCAAATATATTCTTCTCAAGAACGTTCCATTCCTCGTCATCGGCATAATGTCGACGAAGGGCGCAACGGCCAGCGGCAACGATGCGGACGATGTTATTTTCACGCCTCTTTCGACAGGTAGCTTGAGGCTGTTCGGCCAGCGCTTCCTGCGCTCGATTACGGTCGCGGTCAAAGACGTCAATACCATCGATACCACGCAAGACACGTTGATGGAGATGCTCAAAGCGCGCCACGGCGCGGAAGACTTCTTCATTCGCAACATGGCGGCCGTGGTCCAAACGGCGTCGGACGCGCAAAACACGCTTACAATCTTGCTAGGCTCCGTCGCCGCGATTTCGCTTCTCGTCGGCGGCATCGGCGTGATGAACATCATGCTGGTGAGCGTGACGGAACGCACGCGCGAGATCGGCATCCGCATGGCGACGGGCGCGCGCATGCGTAACATTCTGCAACAGTTCTTGACCGAAGCCGTGGTCGTGTCCGCGCTCGGCGGGATTATCGGGGTGCTCGGCGGTATTGCCGTCGCCATGGTGATCAACGCCTTCGGGACGCCGGTCGTCTTCACCGCGCCACCGATGCTGCTCGCGTTCGGTTGCGCGGCCGCGACCGGTCTCGTTTTCGGCTTTGCGCCGGCGCTGAAGGCGGCCAAGCTCGATCCCGTCGTCGCCTTGCAGAGCGAGTGAGGGCGATGCGTAGTCTCAGCCATATTTGGGTGGTCGCCGCGGCGCTTGGCGTGGCCTCATGCGTGCATGACGCGCCGACGGATCGGCTGGCGAGCAGCGATGTGCCGCAAAATTGGACGGCGCCGATGCCGGGCGGCGCCAATGTCTGGCCTGCGCCCGGGTGGTGGCGTGAGTTCAAGAGCGATGAACTCGATCGGATGATCGCGTCGGCGCAAGCGCAGAATCTCGATCTTGCCGCGGCGGCGGCGCGTGTACTCCAAGCGGAGGCGCAGGCGCGCGTCGCCGGCTCGGCGCTGCTGCCGACCGTCAATCTAAGTGCCGGAACCTCGCAATCGGGCCCTTTGTCTCCGAAGAAGAGCAGCGTGTCGCAGCGGCGCTCGTTCAGCGCCGAGCTGGGCGCGTCGTATGAGCTCGATTTTTGGGGCCGCAACCAAGCGGGCTTGACGGCGGCGGAAGCGTCGCTTGCCGCAAGTCGTTATGACCGCGAGACGGTTGCACTGACTGTGACCGGAAGCGTGGCGGCGACATATTTTCAAGTCTTGTCTCTGCGTGATCGGCATGAAACGGCACGCCTCAATTTGGAAAATGCCCGTGGCGTTCTGGCGATCACCGAAGCGCGCGTCAAAGCGGGCGTCGTGACGCCGCTCGACTTGGCGCAGCAACGCTCGGCGGTTGCCAATCAAGAGGCGACGATCCCGGCGCTCGAGCAGTCCGAACGCGAAGCGCGGGCGACGCTCGCCATCCTTCTCGGTCTGCCGCCGCAGGGTTTTGACGTCGAGGCGAAAAGTCTCGCGAACCTTGCTGCGCCGGACGTGAAGCCCGGCATGCCGTCCGAATTGCTCGCGCGGCGACCGGATATTCGCCGGGCCGAGGCGGAGCTTGCGTCGGCGGATGCAAATATAGATGCGGCGAGGGCGGCCTTCTTCCCCACGATATCCCTGTCGGGCTCTGCCGGCTTTGCGAGCGGCGCTCTGTCGGCCTTGTTCAATCCCAGCAATGCCGCCTACACGATCGGAGCCTCGGTGTTGCAAACGATCTTCGACGCGGGACGGCTTGAGGGCGAGTACGATACGACCATCGGGCGGCGGCAAGAAATCGTGGCGACCTACCGCAGCACCGTGATCACGGCATTCTCGGATGTGGATGTCGCGCTGGGGGCGGTTGCCAATCTCGCCGAGGAAGAACGTCAACGCAAGATCGCAGCCGATCAAGCGGCCGAGGCGTTCCGCATCGCCGAGATTCGCTACAAGGCGGGCGTTCAGGATTTCATTTCCGTGCTCGACGCACAGCGTACGCTCTATTCGGCGCAGGATCAGTTGTCGCAAACGCGGCTGGCGCGGCTGCAAGCAGCGGTGACGCTGTTTCGCGTGCTGGGCGGTGGTTGGGCGGATGCGCCGACGCCTGCTGCAGCGGTCGGCTCGACGCTGCCTTAACTCAGAGTTGTCGGGCGCGCGAGAGCGTGTCCACAAGCTCTTGAACTTTCTCGCGCTGCGCCTTCTTGTCGCCGCTCTTGATCGCGTGCTCGACGCAGTGGGAAATGTGATCCTTGAGGATTTCGCTCTCCACCTTCTTGAGTGCCGCGATCACAGCCTGAACCTGCGTCACGACGTCGATGCAATAGCGGTCGTCCTCGACCATCTTGGCGAGGCCGCGGACTTGGCCTTCTACGCGATTGAGCCGCGAGAGGCAGGCTTTCTTGGTGTCGTTCTGCATGGGTTGAAAGGTACCCCCTGGGGGTATATGTAGCAAGCGGTCTTCGTGATTCAACCATAACGCACCCGGGCGACAAATGACGGAGCACCCTGCTCACAGCCACTCCCACGCGCCGCAGCCGGGCGCCGCGACGGTCCGCGATCCTGTGTGCGGCATGAACGTCGATCCGGCGAAGACCGCACACCATGCCGGCCACGGCGGCGTCGAATACGATTTCTGTTCGGCAAGATGCCGCGAGAAATTCACCGCCGATCCGGCAGCCTATGTCGCGGCGTCTGCCAAGCTGCAAACCGCGCCTGCGGCGGCGAAGCCGGGCGTAATCTACACATGCCCCATGCACCCGCAGATCCGGCAAGTCGGTCCCGGCAATTGTCCGATTTGCGGGATGGCGCTCGAGCCGGAGAGCGCGGCGGACGAAGCCGGCCCCAACCGCGAACTCATCGATATGATCCGGCGGTTCTGGCTGAGCACGGCGCTGGCCATGCCGGTCGTGCTGCTCGAGATGGGCGGCCATTTGACCAATCTGCACATGTGGTTGAGCTCGCAGGCGAGCAATTGGCTTCAGCTGGCCCTCGCGACGCCGGTCGTGTTGTGGGGCGGCTGGCCGTTCTTCTTGCGCGGCTGGCAATCCATTCAAAACAGAAGCCTGAACATGTTCACGTTGATCGCGATGGGGACTGGGATTGCGTGGCTCTACAGCATTGTCGGGACTGTGTTCCCGCAGGCCTTCCCGGATGCATTTCGCGACGTGCAAGGTGCGGTCGCAGTTTATTTCGAGGCGGCGGCGGTCATTACCGTGCTCGTACTCTTGGGCCAGGTGCTTGAGCTTCGCGCTCGCGAGAATACGGGTGGTGCCATCCGCGCTCTCCTCAACCTTGCGCCGAAGCACGCGCACCGTGTGCGCGTCGACGGATCGGACGAAGAGGTTTCGCTCGATCAGGTCGCGAAGGGCGATCGCTTGCGTGTGCGCCCGGGCGAGGCGGTGCCTGTCGACGGCGTCATCGTCGAGGGTCGCAGCAATGTCGACGAGTCCATGGTGACGGGCGAACCCATTCCCGTGTCCAAAGCGATCGGCGACAAGATCATTGGCGGCACGATGAACCAGGCCGGCTCGTTCGTGATGGACGCGCAGAAGGTCGGTCGCGAAACGATGCTGGCGCAGATCGTCGAGCTTGTCGCCAAGGCACAGCGCAGCCGCGCGCCGATCCAGCGACTGGCCGATCAGGTGGCGAGCTGGTTCGTGCCGGCGGTGATCGCAGTTGCCGTCGTTGCCTTCGTCGCCTGGTCTGCCTTCGGACCGGAGCCGCGTTTCACCTATGGGTTGATCGCAGCCGTTGCGGTCTTGATTATTGCCTGTCCATGCGCGTTGGGATTGGCGACGCCGATGTCGATCATGGTGGGCGTGGGCCGCGGCGCGCAAGCAGGCGTCCTGATCAAGGATGCCGAGG
>JANXXU010000017.1 GCA_025350465.1 Alphaproteobacteria bacterium
TTTCGCCGGTCAGCTCATCGCGCAAATGGGCTATCAGTTCGCCGACCGCTGGCAAGCGTACCTTGATTATCGATACATGATGATGAGCAGCCCCTCGATGTCGAACGGGTCGAGCGGCGTCGAAATGGACAAGTCCGATCACACGCTGATGCTCGGCATCCGCTTCGACCTGCAGTCCGACCACATGGCACCACCTCCGGCGGAGCACCATGAGGCGCCGCCGGAACCGAAGCGGCCGCACCAGTTCATCGTCTTCTTCGGCTTCAACAAGTCGAACCTATCGGCGGAAGCCGCGCGTGTCGTCCACGAGGCGGCCGAAGCGGCGCATCAATACGGGTCGGCAGAGATCGTCGTGGTCGGCCATACCGACACCGTCGGCTCGAACAGCTACAATATGCGTCTGTCGCTGCGGCGCGCCGGCGTGGTCAAGGCGGAGCTGGTCAGTGACGGCATCAAACGCGACATGATCGAAACGTCGGGCAAGGGCGAGACCGAACTGATGGTGCAGACCGGCGACGGGGTGAAGGAACCTCAAAACCGTCGCGCCACGATCGACCTGCGCTGAACAGACTCCATCCACCTCTGTACACGGATGAAAGGCGGCCAAACGGCCGCCTTTCTCTTTGCCCACAGCGCGCGCGATTTACCGCTCATTAAGCTCTGTGCACGGACGAATGGCGGCACGATTGCCGTGCATCAAAGCCACGTCCGCGCCGATCATTTCGTTCGTCTGCATCCGCTTAACTGGAATTTAAGCCTAACCGCGCAAGAAATATTGCGACGGCTCAGCATCCGCCCGCGTCAGGGCTGGAGAGCCCAGGAGGGGAATAATGACGTTGAGATCCATCTTACTCGGCTCGGCCGCGATGCTTGTGCTCAGCGGCACGGCGCAGGCAGGTCACGACGGCTTGCACGGCACCTATTTCGCGATCGAAGGCGGCGCGAACTTGATTCAAGACAACAACAGCTTGACCGACAAGCACTTCTATTCAACCATCACTCCCACGACGACGATCGCTCATCACTTTCCGAGCTTCGACACCGGTTGGGCGGTCATGGGGTCGATCGGCTACGCCTTCGAAAACAATTGGCGTATCGAGCTCGAAGGCGGCTATCGCCACAACAGCGTGAACAAGATCGTTTGCACGTTCACGTTTCCGACGCCGGACACCGAGACCTATTTGAAGAACGGCGAATTGAACGAATGGACCTTAATGGCCAACGTTCTCTACGACATTCAGCTGGCCAAGCGCTGGTCCCTCACGCTGGGCGCCGGCGTCGGCGGCGACGGCGATCATTTCTCTGCCACGAATTTGGGTCTTAGCCAGAGCGATTGGCGTTTTGCCTATCAAGGCATCGCCGGCATCAACTACGCGATCGGCGACCAGACGCAGCTGTTCGTGAACTACCGGTATCTCAACGTCGATGCACCGCAATACGCAAGCGGCACGCCGACGGGCTCCAAGCTCATCACCTTCGACAACAATCTGGAGAAGCACGCGGTCACTGTCGGTTTGCGCTTCTTCCTCTACGGCGAGGAAGCAGCGCCGCCGCCCCCACCGCCACCGCCTCCCCCGCCGCCACCGCCGCCGCCCCCGCCTCCGCCTCCGCAACCCAAGCAGTTCATCGTCTTCTTCGGCTTCAACAAATTCAATTTGACCGCCGAAGCGCAGCACGTCGTGGAGGAAGCCGCGGCTGCGGTGAAGCAGTTCGGTGCGGCGTCGATCCAAGTTGTCGGCCACACCGACTCTTCAGGATCGAACGGCTACAACCAAAAACTCTCCGAGCGTCGGGCGCACACCGTGCGCGGCGCGCTCGAGGGTCTGGGCATTCCGTCGGAGAACATCCACACCAGCGCCAAGGGCGAGAGCGACCTCATGATCCAAACCGGCGACGGCGTGAAAGAGCCGCAAAACCGCCGCGCCACGATCGATATGGAGTGAGTCGACTATCACTCGGTGAACTAGGACAACCTATGCGCGAAGGGCGGGCTTGGACCCGCCCTTTTCGTTGGTGGAAACCGACTCGAAATGGGCTCAAAAGGCCACTAATCCTTAAGAATTATTGACTCATTCGTTAACGCATGCCACCCAAGCCCGATGAATGGGGCTGGGCCGCATCACCCTCCGCGGCTCCGCGAAAAAATCGGGAAAGGGGTTCTAGTATGAATTTCAAGCATATTTTGCTTGGCACGGCCGCAGCTGTGTCAATTGCCGCTCTCGCGCAAAACAATGCGGCGATGGCGGCGCATCGTGGTTGGTACGTCGGCATCGAAGGCGGGGCCAACTGGATCAGTAACGACAGCTTCAAGCTCACCGGCAACGTCGGCGCGCTCGAGACTGGTGAGGGTTCAACGACGCAACTCGGCAAGGCGAATTTCGATACGGGTTGGGCCGTGCTGGCGACCATCGGATATGCGTTCGACAACAACTGGCGCATCGAAGCCGAGGGCGGTTATCGCCACAATAAACTCAACGCAGTTGTCATCGATCCGGGCGATTTCGGAGAGGGAGCAGGCGAATCGATCGCCAATTATCACGGCAACCTCAACGAATTCTCGTTGATGGCCAACGTTCTCTACGATTTTCATCTGACCGATAAGCTGTCGTTTTCAATTGGCGCCGGCGCCGGTGTCGACAACTCGCAATTGACGATTGGGCCACTCAAGGACACGGAATGGAATTTTGCCTATCAGGGTATCGCTGGGCTGAATTATGCCGTGACGCAGCGCCTCGATCTCTTCGTGGACTTTAGATATCTCGTTGTGCCCAATCCGGACTACACGGCGTCCTTCGGGCCGATCGGGATTCACGCCCAAGACTACGATAAGGAAACCGTGACGGTCGGTTTGCGTTGGGATCTAACAGCCGACGAGGAGCCGATGGCGGCAGCACCGCCACCGCCGCCTCCGCCGCCGGCCGAGCCTGCGGCGCCGCGCCAGTTCATCGTCTTCTTCGGCTTCAACAAGTCGAACCTGACGGCGGAAGCGCACCGCGTCGTTCAGGAGGCGGCCGCCTCCGCCAAGCAATACGGTTCGGCGACGATCTTGATCACCGGTCACACCGACACCGTCGGCTCGAACGGCTACAACATGCGCCTGTCGATCCGGCGCGCGAAGGCGACCAAGAGCGGGCTCGTTGCTGAAGGGGTTACGGCGGGGTCAATTACGACCGTCGGTAAGGGCGAGACCGAACTGCTGGTCCAGACGGCGGATGGGGTAAAGGAGCCTCAAAATCGCCGGGCGACGATTGACCTGAACGTTCACTCATAACAGCCAGTTGGCATTGGAAAGGGCGGGTCCGTGCGGCCCGCCCTTTGCTTTTCGGCCACAGCCGGGCCCTAAAGCAACCCTAAGGTGGCCTTTCGTTTGACTGTGCACCCCACTTTTGGTGAGTCCGTACCCAAGAGCAAGGGTTAATGGGTTGCATGCGTCTGCACCTGTGACCCAGGGTTGAATGAGGGGTAGTTCAGTGTTGAAGAATGTGCTCTTGGCCTCAGCGCTGGGGCTCTCGGCGTATGCCGTCAGCAGCGCAGACGCAAGAAACCACAGCGGCCTGGCAATGGGCTGGTACGTGGCCGTCGAAGGGGGCGCGAGCTGGATCGAGGACGCGGACGGCACCGTCGACATCGGGCCGAACACGTTCCCCTTCGAAGCGCAATTCGACACCGGTTGGGCGGTCCTGACCGAGGCCGGCTATCGTTTTGAATCCAATTGGCGTGTCGAGTTCGAACTCGGCTATCGCGATAACAACGTCGACTGCGTCAGCTTCAACGGCGGCGCGTGCGGCGGTCTGGACGCCGACGTCTCGCAGTTCACGCAAATGGTCAACGTGCTCTACGACGTTCCATTGACCGACAACCTCACCTTATCGTTGGGCGCCGGCTTCGGCGGCGATTTCGTCACCGCCGACACGCCGTTCTTCAAGCAAACCGATTTCGTCGTCGCCGGACAGTTGATCGCCGGATTGAATTTGGCGCTGACCGACAGCATCGATTTGTTCGTGAACTACCGCTATTTCGTCGCCGAGGATCCGCATTTCGACATTTCGCCGTTCGTCGAGGCAGGCTTCGACGACGCGAAACATACGGTGACGATCGGCCTGCGTTTCGACCTCGATGCCGACGAGCCCGAATACGCGCCGGCATCGGCGCCGAGTGCGATGGGCCCGCCGCCGCCCGCGCCGACGGGCGAACCAAAGCGCTACGTCGTCTTCTTCGGCTTCAACAAAGCGAACCTGACCTTGAAGGCCCAAGCCGTGGTCGCCGAAGCGGCGGCGACGGCAAAGCAACAAGGTTCGGCGGCGATCCTGGTGACCGGCCACACCGACACCATCGGCTCGAACGGTTACAATCAAATCCTGTCGGAGCGCCGCGCAGACATCGTCAAGCACGAACTGGTGCGACTCGGCATTCCGGCCAATTCGATCAGCGCGGTCGGTAAAGGCAAGACGATGCTGCTGGTGCAGACGCCCGACCACACCTGGGAAGATCGCAACCGGCGCGCGACCATCGATCTGAACTGACCGATACAAGAGAAAAGGCAGGCGCCGCGCCTGCCTTTTCCATTCAATCGATGCGCATTTTCTCTAGGGCGTCGCGGCCGGCGCGGGTGTGGCAGGCGCCGGTACGGCCGGCGCCGGTGTGACCGCAGGCGTCTCAGTCGCGGCAGCCTCGACCGGCTTGACCCGGTGCTTCCCTTTATGAACCGGCTCTGCCGCCATAACGACGTCCGGTTTGATCCGCGGCATCGGAATCGGCCTGCCGTCGGTTGGCGCAATGGAGGCTGTGACGAGCGACGGCGCGCCGCACACGTCAAAGTCATGATGCGCCGCGACCGGTTCGGTGGCGACGAACGTCTCAAGGGAAACCTTTGCCGGGCCCAACAGCTTGTCATACAGCGCACCGGTGTAGCTGCAGAATTCGGTGATGTTCGCCAGGCTGCGCTGCGAGACCTCGTTCGCGGTCTTGGATTTGTAGTCTTCCATCTTCGACTCGCGTCCGAACCATTTCAGCAGCGTGCGATGCGCCGTCATCAGGTCGGGCTTATACGCGTTGACGAAGTCGTTGTAGCGCGGCGACATTTGGCAGGAGAGCGCGCCGACAACGAGTTCGGTCTGCAACATGCGCATCTCGAGCGACAACAACACCTTGTCCTTCACGCACGCCGGCACCGCCGGCCGCTTCTTAGCTAACGCGGGCGTCGCCGCGAGCCCGATCGCAAGTACGCCGACGAGCAACGCTTTGATGGTCATGGCCCAAGAATCCTCCCTGAATCGCAACTCGTGTTTACCTTACAGGCCCGCGCCCGTCATGCGGAAGAACTTGTTGCGCCGACAATCATCAAGAAGGCGCCGACCCTGCTAGACTGGCGCATTCGCAGGGGAATCCCATGCCTATGAAAGATGTCGAACTCGCCCGCATCGAAGGCGCCGAATCAAGGACAGTACAATTGCAACTCCAAGCTGACGGCGCGATCCGTCTCCACGCCTACGATCGCGGTGCCACAGCCAAACTCACCTTCGACCGCGACGAATATGAATTCTGGGTAACGGTTCCCGCGGAAGCGGTTGCCCGCCTTGCCTTCGAGCTGCTTCGCGACAGATTCACGGGTCGGTTGCAGGCCGTGACCGAATTCCGCGACTTCTGCAAGGCGCGCGAGATCACGAACATTTTCGATACTTGGAGTTGAATCCGCCGCATCCCTGACGTTCGCCTGTCTGCACCCATAAGAGAGCTAAGCCCCACCCCATGTCCGGCGCCCCGTCCCGCCCTGCCCGCTTACCCGCCTCAGCGTTGCGCCGCCGTTGCGATCCCGCCTCGCTTGGCTTTGGCTCGACCGAAGAGCTTGAACCGTTCGATGGGCTGATCGGCCAGGAGCGCGCGCTCGAGGCGATCGACCTTGGCGCGCGCATGGACAAAGCGGGTTTCAATCTCTTTGTGCTCGGTACGCGAGGCTCCGCGCGTCACTACACGGTTGGCGCATTGGTCGAACGCTATGCCGAAGCGCTGCCCAAGCCGCGCGATTGGATCTACGTCTTCAATTTTGCCAAACCCAATCAGCCGCGCGCCATTGCCTTGCCCAACGGTCGCGCCGGTGCTCTCAAAGCCGCGCTCGATCACGTCATCGATGAATTGCTGACGTCGGTCCCGGCCGTTTTCGACAGCGACGAATATCAAACGCGCCGTCATGCGCTGGAAGAAGATGCGCGCGAGCGCCAGGAGAAAGCATTCGAGGCGCTCAACGAGCGCGCGCGGACGCAGCACATTGCCTTCCTGCGCACGCCGACGGGCTTCACCTTTGCGCCGCTCGTTGACGGGCAGGTCATGAAGCCCGAGGCCTTCAGTGCCCTGGCCGAGGCCGAGCGCAAAGCGATCAACTTACGCATCGAGACGCTGCAGAAAGAGCTCTCGGCGCTGCTTGAGAGCGTACCGCGATGGGAACGCGAACGGCGGGCCAAGGTGCGCGAGCTCGACGCGAGCTTTGCGAGCGTTGCCGTGAAAGCCGCGATGCATGAGGTGAGCGAGGCGTTCGCCGATTTGCCCGACATCGCGGCGCATCTGGATGCCGTTACGCAGGATATGATCCGCCGCGCCGGACTCTTTCGCGCTGTCGCCGCGGCGAAGGGCGAGGAAACGGCGCCGGGCACTGGAATTCCCGATCTGGTGAGCGATGACGAGCCGCGCTTCCGCCGCTATCGCGTCAATCTGTTGGTCTCGAACGGCAGCGCCAAGGGCGCGCCGATCATTACGGAAGACAATCCTTCGGTCGGCAACCTGATCGGCCGCATCGAACATCAAGCCCAAATGGGCGCGCTTACCACGGACTTCACGCTGATCCGCGCCGGCAGCCTCCATCGCGCCAACGGCGGTTTCTTGATGCTCGATGCGAGACGGCTGCTGATGGAGCCGCTGGCGTGGGAAGCGCTCAAGCGCACGCTGCGGTCGCGCCGGATCGCGATCGAGGCGCCGTTCGAGCACTCCGGCGTCAGCGGTGTCGTGTCGCTCGAGCCCGATCCCATTCCATTGTCGGTCAAGGTCGTACTCGTCGGCGACCGGACGCTCTATTACATGCTGGCCGACGGCGACCCCGACTTCCGCGATCTATTCAAGATCGCCGCCGATTTCGAAGATGCGGCCGAGTGGACCGACGCCACCGCCATCAGCCTCGCCCGGCTGATCGCCACGATCGCAAAGCGCGAACATTTGCGTCCTCTTTCGGCACGCGCAGTCGCCCGTGTGATCGAAGAACAGTCGCGCGACATCGAAGACACGAAACGCCTGTCGCTGCATGTGAGTCCGCTCGCCGACCTGTTGCGCGAAGCCGATTTCTGGGCGCGCGAAGCGGGCCACGCGATCGTCGACAATGTCGACGTCGAGCGGGCAATCGAAGCGCGGGAGCGTCGTCAAGATCGCGCACCGAAACTCGTTCAAGAATCAATTGCGCGCGGCATCGTGCTGATCGATACCGCCGGCGCAAAGGTCGGACAGATCAACGGGTTGAGCGTGCTGACGCTCGGCGGGTATTCCTTCGGCAAGCCGAGCCGCATCACGGCGCGCGTGCGGGTCGGCTCGGGCCAAGTCATCGACATCGAGCGCGAAGTCGAGTTGAGCGGACCGTTGCATTCCAAGGGCGTGCTGATCCTTTCGGCTTTTCTTTCGGCCCGCTACGCTCTCGACCGGCCGCCGTCGCTGCACGCGAGCCTCGTCTTCGAACAATCCTACGGCGGCGTCGACGGCGACAGCGCCTCTTCGGCCGAGCTCTATGCCTTGCTCTCGGCCCTCGCCGACGTTCCGATCCGCCAATGTTTCGCGGTCACGGGCTCGGTCAATCAGCGCGGCGAAGTTCAGGCCATCGGCGGCGTCAATCACAAGATCGAAGGCTTCTTCGACGTTTGCCGCGCGCGCGGCCTCGACGCCTCGCACAGCGTGCTTATCCCATCGTCGAACATGCAGCATCTGATGCTGCGCGCCGATGTCGTCGAAGCGGTGGCGGCCGGGCGATTTCATATCTTTCCGGTGACGACGATCGATGAGGGCATCGAGCTTCTGACGGGAACGCCGGCCGGTGAGCGCGGCGCGGATGGCCAATTCCCCGAGGGCACGATCAATCGGCGCATCGAAGAGCGCCTGGTCGCGTTTGCCGAGGCGCGGCGTCGATATGGCATGGCCAGCGACGCATCGGACACGGGCGCGCGATGAGCGGTAAACGAAAGACGACGCGCGTCGTGTTGCGTCTCGATAATTTCGGCGCCTCCGCTCCCGCGCTCCAGGCGATTGCCCAATTGGCGCGCGCAATGGAGGCCGAACTCGCCGCACGCCTGGTCGAAGACAATCGTCTGCTCGCCGCCCTTGCGTTCAACGCGCAGCCATCGGCAGACGAGGCTTCCGACGCATCGGCTCGCCACGCCGAGCGCCGTCTGCGCGCGCTGATCGAGAGCATCGCAACGCAATCCGAGTTGGCATGGAGCTTCGACATCGTGCGATGCGCCGGCGTCATGGCAGCCGAGTGCACGCTTCACGCCGACGACCTCTTGGCACTCGCCTTGCCCGAAATAGAACGCGCAATGGACGTGCTGCGCGAGGAGATTTCAAACGGTCTGGCGCGCACGTCCGGCGTCTTGCTGATGCCGCACGCCCAACCGGCGCGAAACCGGCCGGTCGTCGGCATGATCACCGATGAGGCCGGCCTCTCGCGGACTGTGGCGAGCTGCGCCGATCTCAGCGCGAGCCTGCGCCTACCGCTATCGTTCGTCGTCGTCGACGACCGCGATCTCTTTGCCCGCGTTCGCGCAGCGGCGGCGTCGCACTGGAGCGAGGCGGGCGCGGTCGCGCTTCACGCGGTGCCGACGGCGCAGCTCGACATTTTGGCGGCGCATGTTCGCAGTCTGCGCCCGAAACTCGTGGTGTGGGCGCCGCCGCCTTCGTGGCTGAAGGAACTCTTGGCGCGGCCGCGCTTGTTGCGCGAGATCGGCGCGCCGATCCTTTTGCTCGGAATGGAGAGCCCCTCGGACAAGGCGGCGTGACGGCCGCAGCGCCGGCGCCACCCTTCCGTTTCTTGCCTAATCTACCTTTAGTGCATCTCGATGATTGACATTTAGCAATGTTATCGTTCCCGTACCCAGGCATGAGGCGACCCATTTTTCAGAGCTTGCGAAATGTGGCGTAGGTCTTTTCCCAACGGTCTGACATGACCATGCGAACGTAGCCGACTGGGATCATCG
>JANXXU010000043.1 GCA_025350465.1 Alphaproteobacteria bacterium
GCGCGAGCGAAGCGAGAGCGGAGGGGGGAAGTGGTGAGCGCTCAGACTTTCCCCCTCCGACGTCGCTACGCTCCGCCACCTCCCCCGCACCTGCAGGGGAGGAAAGAAGAAAGAGCGACTGTAACGGATCGACCCCGTTTGCAACGGTACCGTAACGGGTTTGTAACGGCACAAATGGCGGATTTGCTGACTTGTAACGTTGTAACGGCAAAAGGGTGGGGTCCGATTCGCATTCGCAACTGGCGCTCCGGATCTGACCGTTTTCAAGGCCTTGCAAGGCGGAAATCACACACCAAATTTGTGTGCAACTCGGGCCGACCCGATCCCAACTTGAGACAAAGCCGATATCGTGCCGCTCAGCGGGCGGTGCGCTTTGGGCTCGCAAGAGGCTGACATGGACATCCAGAAATTCACCGAACGAGCGCAAGGCTTTTTGAGCAGCGCACAAGGCGTGGCGCTCCGCTCAGGTCATCCCCAAATCACGCCGGAGCATATTCTGAAAGTGATCCTGGACGACGAGGAGGGCCTCGCCGCCGGATTGATCAAGCGCGCCGGCGGCAATCCACAAGCCGCACTCCAGGAAACCGAAGCCGCTCTGGCCAAGCTTTCCAAAGTCGGAGGCGCAGGCGCCAGTCAGCCGGGTCTCTCGCGCGACGCCTCGCGTGTCCTCGACGAAGCCGAGCAGATCGCCAAGAAGGCCGGGGACAGCTTCGTCACGGTCGAGCGCATCTTGCTGGCGCTTGCCATCGGCACCGCGCCCGACAGCGCCAAGATTTTGAAGAACGCGGGCGTCACGCCGCAAAAGCTCAACGAAGCGATCAACGAATTGCGCAAAGGCCGCACGGCGGATACGGCCTCGGCCGAATCCGGCTACGACGCGCTCAAGAAATACGCCCGCGATCTGACCGAGGCCGCGCGCACCGGCAAGCTCGATCCCGTGATCGGGCGCGACGAAGAAATCCGCCGCACGATTCAAGTGCTGGCGCGCCGGACCAAGAACAACCCCGTGCTGATCGGCGAGCCCGGCGTCGGCAAGACCGCGATCGTCGAGGGCCTGGCGCTGCGCATTGTCAACGGCGACGTGCCGGAATCGCTCAAAGACAAAAAACTGATGGCGCTCGACATGGGCTCGCTCATCGCCGGCGCCAAATATCGCGGCGAGTTCGAGGAGCGGCTGAAGGCCGTGCTCACCGAAATCACCGGCGCCGAGGGCGGCATCATTCTCTTCATCGACGAGATGCACACCCTCGTCGGCGCCGGCAAAGCCGAAGGGGCGATGGACGCCTCGAACTTGCTGAAGCCCGCCCTCGCGCGCGGCGAGCTGCATTGCGTCGGCGCCACGACGCTCGACGAATACAGGAAGCACGTGGAAAAGGACGCGGCATTGGCGCGGCGCTTTCAGCCGGTGTTCGTTAACGAGCCGACGGTCGAAGATACGATCTCGATATTGCGCGGCCTGAAAGAGAAATATGAGCTGCATCACGGCGTTCGCATCACCGACTCCGCAATCGTCGCCGCGGCGCAATTGTCCAACCGCTACATCACCGATCGTTTTTTGCCGGACAAGGCAATCGACCTGATCGACGAGTCGGCGGCACGCTTACGCATGCAGGTGGATTCCAAGCCCGAAGAGCTCGACGAGTTCGACCGGCGCATCATGCAGCTGAAGATCGAACGCGAGGCGTTGAAGAAGGAAACGGACAGCGCCTCGAAAGACCGCCTCGTCAAGCTGCAGAAGGAACTCGGCGAACTCGAGGAAAAATCCGCGACGCTGACCCAGCGCTGGAAGCAAGAAAAAGCAAAGCTCGGCTCGGCCCAGAAGCTGAAGGAAAAACTCGACCACGCGCGGCAGGAGCTTGAGGTCGCGCAGCGCAAAGGCGATTTGGCCAAAGCGGGCGAGATCGCCTATGGCGTCATCCCCGGTCTCGAAAAAGAATTGAAGCAGCTCGAAGGCCAGGCGCAAACCCAGCTCGTCAACGAGGCGGTCACCGAAGAACATATCGCGCAAGTCGTCTCGCGCTGGACCGGCATTCCGGTCGACAAGATGCTGGCCGGCGAACGCGAGAAGTTGCTGAAGATGGAAGATGCGCTCGCTGGGCGCGTCGTCGGTCAGGACGAAGCGGTGAAGGCAGTCTCGACGGCCGTGCGCCGTGCGCGCGCCGGCTTGCAAGATCCCAACCGCCCGATCGGTTCGTTCTTGTTCTTGGGGCCCACCGGCGTCGGCAAGACCGAGCTGACCAAGGCGCTCGCTTCGTTCCTCTTCAACGACGACACGGCGCTCATCCGCATCGACATGTCGGAATATATGGAGAAGCATTCGGTCTCGCGCCTGATCGGCGCGCCGCCGGGTTACGTCGGCTATGACGAAGGCGGCGCCTTGACCGAAGCCGTGCGCCGCCGGCCGTACCAGGTGATCCTCTTCGACGAAGTCGAAAAGGCGCATCACGACGTCTTCAACGTGCTGCTTCAGGTGCTCGACGACGGGCGCCTGACGGACGGGCAGGGCCGCACCGTCGACTTCAAGAACACGGTGATCATCCTTACCTCGAATCTGGGCAGCGATATTTTAGGTGCGCAGCCCGAAGGCGAGGACACCTCGGTCGTGCGCGAAGGCGTGATGGAAATCGTGCGCCGCCACTTCCGGCCCGAATTCTTGAACCGGCTCGACGAGATCATCCTCTTCCGCCGCCTGAGCCGCGAGCACATGGACAAGATCGTCGACATCCAAATCCAACGCCTCGACAAACTGCTCGCCGACCGCAAGATCGTGGTCGAGCTCGACAAGAAGGCCAAGGAGTGGCTGGCGAACGCAGGCTACGATCCGGTCTACGGCGCAAGGCCGTTGAAGCGCGCGATCCAGAAATTCTTACAGGACCCGCTCGCCGAGCAAATCCTCCAAGGCAAAATCAAAGACGGCGACCTCGTCCACGCCACCGCCGACAAGGAAGGCCTCCTCATCAACGAACGCCGAAGAGGAACGACGGTGCATTGATATGACGCTCCGCCTGAATAGCTCGTCCCCTCGCCCTTCCAACTTCTGGAAGGGAGAGGGTCAGGGTGAGGGATGGCGTGATACGGGAATCAAATAATGAAGGGTGAACCCGCGCGGGCCGCGTTGTGCTCGAGAAACTTTCTTCTTAGATCTGCGCGCTGTGCATCGACCTTCCCTCACCCCAGCCCCTCTCCCTTCCGGAGTTGGAAGGGCGAGGGGAGAGGTTGCGGATGAGGCTAAATCCTATAGGAGCAATTCGTGATGACCTGGCCGATGGCAGCCGCCGCACCGCTCAGGGAAAAGGTCTCGCTCGCCGCGCCCTGGCGCACAGTCACGTTTTCACCCTTCATCAGCAGATGCGCGACGTTCCCCGCCTCGCTTCCCTTGATCTCGTACGTGCCGACGCCGTCTGTGATCGGCGCCAACGAAGCAGCAGTCGCATACGGGCGCGCGCCTTCGATCGCGAAGCTCATCTCGCCGCGCTCAGGGGATGCTTGCATCTGCCCGAGATTGACCTGAATGGCGACGCCCGCAATGCCGCCGCACATCAGCCGCAACGCGATATAGGGCCGCGCCGCATCCGGCACGATCTCGGCGACATTCACCGTCTGTCCCAACGGGTCGCGCGCGGTGTCGTAGTGCCACGTGCCGCTGCCCGCGAGCGCCACAGCGATCATCAAAATGCGCATCATCAGCTCCATCGCGCAGAAGTTAGCGATGCGCGCGAACACGATGCAAAAGAAAAGTCCGGCCGCTGGAAATTAGGGCTGGAGCCGCGCTTGCGCACCCGTTTGCGCGACGACGGCAGGCGGCAGCGGTATCGTCGCGAGCAGCGCATCCACCGCGGCGATGCGCGTCTTGAAGGCGGCCAGATCCTTGCCGATCAAATTGCGCCCGGTCGGAAGCTTGACGCCGAGCGGATTGACCTGCTCGTCGCGCACGAGAACCTCATAATGCAGATGCGGGCCGGTCGACATACCCGTCGAGCCGACATAGGCGATCACTTGGCCCTGGCGCACGTGCGTGCCCGGCTTGATGCCACGCGCATAGCGGCTCAGATGTCCGTACGCCGTCTTGTATGGCGCGGCATTGCGAATGCGAATGTATTTGCCGTGCCCGCCGTGCCAGCCGACGAACTCGACGACGCCATTGCCCGACGCCATCACGGGCGTGCCGACCGGCGCGCCAAAATCGACGCCGCGATGCATGCGTGTGTAGCCAAGGACCGGGTGGAACCGCATGCCGTAGCCCGACGTGATGCGCGCGCCGTCGATCGGCGTCTTCATCAGCATGCGCTTGCCGCTCCAGCCCTTCGGCGTGAAGTAGTCGGTCGCCTCGTCGTCGCCGGTGGTGAAGCGGTAAAGCTCCTTGCGCTCGCCCGACAGCGTCAGAACGGCGTACTGAATGTCGCCGCCTCTCACTTGCTCGCCGTCGGTGTCGTAGTAGTTCGTGAACAGCAATTCGAATTTGTCGCCGGAACGGACCTCGCGCTGGAAGTCGACGTCGTAGGAAAAGATCTTGATCAGATCGACGATGACGGCGTCCGGAACGCCTTGCGCTTTCGCCGAGAGATAGAGGCTGCCGTTGATGACGCCGGCGGCGCGATCGTCGCGCGGCTTGAGCACCTTGACCGTCTGTTGCGCTTTGAACGAACCATCGGCCTCGCGATTGACGACGACGTCGCGCTCGACGCTAGGCTTAAGCGCGATCGAGAGAAGCGGCGCCGGCTGCGCGTTTGTCGGCGGTCCGAACGTGATGGTGATCGCCAGGCCTTCGCGGATGGCTGAGGGATTGAAGACGGACGCGAGTTCATTGACCGCGGCTTGCGCCTCGCCGGGCTCGACGCCCTGTTCGACCAGGATGCCGGTGAACGTGTCACCCGACTGAACCGTCACCTCGCGGATGTCGGGTCCGGTGTCGACCTCTTCCTTCGCCGCCGATTGTGGGGGAGGCGCGGAGGTTTGGACTTGCGGCGATAGGCTCGCGACCGCGGCAATGCCGGCGAATGCGACCATCAGGATGATGGCGACCGCACTCGCCGCCGCCGTCCACGGATCGCGCGGTGCCGCTGCCGCCAGCCGTTCGGCTGCCGCGCGACGCAAAGACGGAACCTGGGACCGCGTTGCCGCGGCGCGCCAAAAGCCCAACGAACCACTCCACCACTACCAATCGGCGGTTATCCGCCGGACGCTGTCATTCGATGGGCTGTGCGGCGCCTTGAGAGGCGTTCTTATTTAGGACAATGACCCATCGATTCCCGTAGCCCCATGCAAAGTCAACGCCTTCTCAAACGCGCGATGGTGGCAACCGGGGCAGGCTTGCCGATAGGGTACGCCGCGAATAATTGATGGCGGCTTACGGCCGTTGGCTTCGTAAATACGAGCCCGAATACGGCGCAGGATCCTTGACAATCGGCGGTGACATTCTTAATGTCACCAACCCTGCGACGACGCTTCGCCTTCGGACGGAGCCGTTTGCTGCAGTCGTTCCCCTGATGGGCGTTTGTGCGTTACGTGCGGTTTTCGCGCGGGATGCGTCGTCGTTCGGCGGGAATGCGCTCATTGACAAGTGATGATACCGGGAAGGGGGATGTGGGCGGCGGTTTGGCTGGTTTTGGCTGAATTGTTGTTCAAGTTCTCTTTCTTATTGTGCGGAGAGCACGAGGGTGTGGGTATTTGGGTTTCGGCTCGAGT
>JANXXU010000044.1 GCA_025350465.1 Alphaproteobacteria bacterium
CCATCGCGCGCGCTCTTGCCAATCAACCCGCCCTCATTCTCGCCGACGAGCCGACAGGCAACCTCGATCCCAAGACCGCCGACATGGTGTTCAGAATACTCGTCGAGATTTGCCGTGCCCGTGGCGTCGCGGCGCTCATCGCCACGCACAATTTACAGATGGCAACGCGCATGGATCGCACGTGGCTCTTGCACGAGGGCAAGTTGATCGACGCCGGCAAACTCAAGCCGTAACCCCGCCCACATATCCCCTTGACTTGTGGAGAACAAAAAGAGAACATCCACAGTAATCCGAGGAGATTGTCGTGCCCAAAACGCTTGAGCTCTGTGGCGCCGCCGCCAGCTTTGTCATGTTCACCGTCGGCTTGGTTTCCTTTGTAACGGTGCTCGGCGCGCTTGCCGGTGGCTAAGCGGCGCGGGCTGGATTTCGGAGTTTCTGGATGGCAGCTGCTCGTTCGCGGCCCGCCGAGTTCGTCCATTTGCGGGTGCACTCGGCATTCTCGCTTCTAGAGGGCGCCCTTCAGCCCGACGAGATCGCTGATCTGTGCCGCCGCAACCGTATGCCGGCCGTGGCCATCACCGATACGAACAATCTCTTCGGCGTCTTCGACCTGAATGACGCGCTGACGAAGGCCGGCGTCCAGCCCATCGTAGGCTGCCAGCTCGCGCTGACGACCGAGAATGCGGATCAACAGCGCAACCGAACCCTGAGCGGGGGCGTACGCTCGATTGCGGGCGTGATTGTGCTCCTGGCGCAGACCGAGGCCGGCTACGCCAACTTGATGAAGCTGTCGAGCCTGGGCTTCTTGGGCGTGAAGCCTGGCGAGCCACCGCATGTCGCGCTCGAAGCCCTCGAACAGCATCATCAAGGGCTGATCGCGCTGACCGGTGGGCCGAAGGGTGTCATCAACAAACTGTTGGTTGGTGGCCAGCATGATGCGGCGAGCTCACTTTTCCAGCGCTTGAAGGCGACGTTCGGCGATCGGCTCTATGTCGAGCTGCAGCGTCATGGCTTGGCCGACGAGGTCGCCGCGGAGACGCATTTGGTCGATCTCGCGTACACCCATGACGTGCCGCTGGTTTCGACCAACGAACCATATTTCTCAACCCGGGAGCGTTTCGCGGCCCATGACGCGCTCTTATGCATTGCCACCGGCTCATACGTGACGCAGGAAGACCGCCGCCGCGAAAGCCCGGAGCACTACTTCAAATCGGCGGAGGAGATGGCGGCGCTCTTTGCCGACGTGCCCGAAGCGATCGCATCGACCATCGAAATCGCCCGGCGATGCGCCTATCGCCCGCAAAAGCGTAACCCAATCCTGCCTCAATTCGTGCCGGCGTCGGGCCTGGCTCCCGAGGAGGAGCTGCGCGTCCAAGCCAGAGCGGGCCTAAAGGCGCGCTTGGCGGCGCACGGCACGTTCACCGGCGAAGATGAATATTGGAAGCGGCTCGAGTTCGAGCTCGGCGTCATCATCGACATGAATTTCGCCGGATATTTCCTGATCGTCTCCGACTTCATGAAGTGGACGCGCGCCCAAGGCATTCCAGTCGGCGTGCGTGGCTCCGGCGCCGGATCGATCGTCGCTTGGAGTCTGGAGATCACCTCACTCGATCCATTGCGCTTTGGGTTGTTCTTCGAGCGGTTTTTGAACCCCGAACGCATCTCGATGCCGGACTTCGATATCGACTTCTGCCAGGAGCGGCGCGACGAAGTCATCCGCTACGTGCAGGCGAAATACGGCCACGATCGCGTCGCGCAGATCATCACCTTCGGAACGCTGCAAGCGCGCGCCGCCATTCGCGACGTCGGCCGGGTTTTGCAAATGCCCCAGGGTCAAGTCGATCGCATCGCCAAGATGATCCGCGTCCAGCCAGGTCAAACCGTCAAATTGCGCGAGGCGATCGAGAACGAGCCGCGTCTGCGAGCGATGGAACAGGAGGAGGAGCCGGTTCGCCGCCTCTTCGAAATCGCCGGACAGCTGGAGGGCCTTTACCGCCACGCCTCCACCCATGCGGCGGGCGTGGTAATCGGCGATCGTCCGCTCGACGAGCTTGTGCCTCTTTACCGCGACCCAAGTTCGGACATGCCGGTCACGCAGTTCGACTATGAGGCCGATGAGAAAGCGGGCCTCGTCAAGTTCGACTTCCTGGGCCTGAAGACGCTTACCGTCATAGCGATGACGGAGCAGTTCATTTCCGAGCGGCACGGCAAGAAGATCAAGACGGAAGACGTGCCGTTCGACGACCCCAAGGCATACGTCGCACTCGGAAAAGGCGCGTCGACGGGCATTTTCCAACTTGAAAGCACGGGCATGCGCGACTTGCTGCGCAAGATGAAGCCCGACCGCATCGAGGATCTGATTGCGCTCGTGGCGCTCTATCGCCCGGGCCCGATGGACAACATTCCCAAATACATCGATTGCAAGCACGGCCGCGACAAGCCGAGCTATCTGCATCCCTCGCTCGAGCCAATTCTTGCGGACACCTACGGCGTGATGACCTATCAAGAGGACGTCATGTTGATCGCCCGTGAGCTTGCCGGCTACACGCTCGGCCAGGCCGACGAGTTGCGCCGCGCCATGGGCAAGAAGATCAAAGAGAAGATGGCCGAGCAACGCGCCAAATTCATCGCCGGCGCCGGCAAGAAGAAGAATATCCCGCCCGCCATCGCCGAACAGATCTTCGATCAAGCGGAGAAATTCGCCGGTTACGGTTTCAACAAAGCGCACGCCGCCGCCTACGCCCAGGTCGCCTATCAGACGGCCTGGCTCAAGGCGAACTATCCCATCGAGTTCTTTTGCGCCTCGATGACGCTCGATATCGGCTCGCCCGAGCGGCTGTCGATTTTCCGCCAGGAGGCAGAACGTCTCGGAATTTCGGTGGCGCCTCCCGACGTGAACAAATCGAGCGCTCTCTTTGTCGCGAGCAAGCGCGATGACGGCACCGAGGTCATTCACTACGCGCTTGCGGCGATCAAGAATGTCGGGCGTGCGGCGATGGAACATATCGTCGCCGCGCGAAAGGCAGGCGGTCCGTTCCGCTCGGTGTTCGATTTCGCCAAGCGCGTGGACGCGAAATTCATCAATAAACGCATCTTGGAAAACCTTGTCGCGGCCGGCGCGTTCGACTCAATCGTGCGCAATCGGGCGCAAGTTCACGCGGCAATCGATCAGATGTTGGGAGAAGCAAGCGCCACCAGCCGCGAGCGCGACAGCGCGCAAGTCAATCTCTTCGGCGAAACGATCGCACCCGACCGAACTTTGCCGGTCGTCGATGAGTGGACCGTTCCCGATCGTTTGTCCCACGAATTCGAAGCCATCGGATTTTATCTCTCTGCCCACCCGCTCGATGAGTTCGCCGCAACGCTGGCGCGCCTGCGCGTCGTGCCCTATGCCGAACTCGCGGCCGAAAAACGCCACGAGCAGCGCGTCATTACGCTCGCGGGGTCCGTCATCCGTCGTCAGGAGCGGCGCACGCGCGACGACAAGCGCATGGCCCATGTCGGCTTTTCCGATGCCTCCGGCATGTTCGAGGCCGTCGCGTTTTCGGAAGTGCTGGCCCAAGGCGGCCAACTTCTCGAACCCGGCGCTTCGGTCGTTTTGAACTTGGCAACGCGCTGGGACGGGGACGACCTCAAGCTCCAGATCCTCAGCGTTCAATCGCTGAAGGAAGCGGCCGCCGCGACCGGTGCGGGCTTGCGCATCTATCTCGACGACCCAAAACCCTTGCCCAGCATCGCCGAGCGATTGAAAAATCAGTCGGGTAAGGGCGTGGTGTCGCTTGTCTTCCCGATCGAAGCCGGCCAGCGCGAGGTCGAACTCGAGCTGCCCGGCCGCTTCGCCGTGACGCCGCAGCTGCGCGGTGCTATTCGCGTGGTGAACGGCGTGCGTGAAGCGGAGGAGGTCTGATATATGATCGCCTAATCTCCTTGCGGACGGCGGCGGTGGTCGTGCAAACAGCTCAGCGTCTCTGGCGCGGCGTCAAGCGAAGGTGGGTTGTCCTCACAGCGATCGGAGTTGCATGGATTGTCGGCGGGTCATTGCTTCTTATCCTACCTTACGGCGCCCTGATCGCATTCTTTGTGTGGGTCTGGATGACCGGCCACATCATCATAATCGTGTGGAACGCTGGCAAGCCGACTGATGCCGACTAAAGAACCTTAGCGATGCGGCCTAGCGCTTCTTCGAGGAGCGCCGCGCTTTGGGCGAAGCAGATGCGAATGAACCGATCGTTGTCGGCGTCGCCCGCCGGGCCAAAAGCACAGCCGGGCGCCACACCCACCTTTACCTCTTCAATAAGCCGTTTCGCAAAGGCCATACTGTCAGTCATGCCGTCGATCGCGATGAAGCCGTAGAACGCGCCTTCCGGTTTCGACCAGCTCATGCGGTTCTGCGTTTGCAGGAATGATTGAACGATGTCGCGGCCCTTGCGCGACATCTCCCGCATGAACGCGACGAATTCGTCGCCGTCGCGCAGCGCCGTCAATGCTCCGTGCTGCGCAAAGGTCGTCGCGCCAGTGTTGTTGTAGGCCGACATCTCGGCCATCTGGACGCGCAGCTTCAAAGGATGGACAAGCCAGCCGACGCGCCAGCCCGTCATCGCCCAGGCCTTGGAAAAGCTGTTGACGATGAAGACGTCGTCGTCGTCGTCAGCGAGCGCCGCGAAACTCGGCGCAGCCACGTCGAACACGATCGGGGTGTAAACTTCGTCGGAGATAATCGCGATTCCACGCTTGCGCGCGAAGTCGAGAACGGCACGCTGCTCTTCCTCGCGCATGATCCAACCGGTCGGATTGCTGGGCGAGGCGAAGAAGATCGCTTTGGTGCGCCGATCGCAGGCCGCGAAGAGTTGGTCCAGATCGAGCACCCAGGGCTGGTCGCCGCTGCCGCCCTTGAGCCGCACAAAGCGAGGCTCGGCCCCCAGCCCTCGCACAGCCTGGAAGATGTTGGGCCACATCGGCGAGACGATGACGACATTGTCGCCGGCCTCGCACACGCATTGAAGCGCGATTTGGACGCCCATCATCGCGGCGCCAGGCACCGTCACCCGCTCGACGTCGAGGACGCGGCCAGTTTGCTTCGTCGTCCATGCGGCGATCGCTTCGCGGAGTTCAGTGATGCCTCGTGCGAAGGTGTAGAACGTCCGCCCGTCGTCGAGCGCCTTCTTGGCGCCGGCCCGAATGAATTCAGGCGTCACGACGTCGCTTTCGCCGAACCAGAGCGGAATGATGTCGCGGCGGCCGAGCCCGCGCTGCGACACGGCGGCAATGCCATTGCGCTCGAGTTTGAGGATCGTCTCGCGAATGGCCGCCATGGGGTATGCCGACTCCAAAATTATGCCAAAAAGGGCGGCCAAACTGCCGCCCTTGCACTAATTGGCGCAAGTCCCTATATCGGCGCCCATTCCACACGCGGGCTCGGGTTGCCTCGCCGCCATATGGCTGGCCACCCTCCGGTGCCGGGTTCGTCCCGGTTTTCGTCCGCGGAGGCTAACCGGTCAAGGAGAACGACGACGATGGCATTGCCTGATTATTCTATGCGTCAGCTCTTAGAAGCCGGCGTTCATTTCGGACACCAGACCCACCGCTGGAATCCGCGCATGGCCTCATTCCTCTATGGGTCGCGCAACAAGATTCACATCATCGACCTGACGCAGACCGTGCCCATGTTGCACCAGGCGCTCAAGGCAGTGCGCGATGCGGCGGCGCAAGGCGGGCGGGTGCTCTTCGTCGGCACCAAGCGTCAAGCCTCGGACCCGATCGCCGACGGCGCCAAGCGTTGCGCCCAGTATTACGTCAACCATCGCTGGCTCGGCGGTACGTTGACAAACTGGCAAACGATTTCGAATTCGATCAAGCGCCTGCGCTCGATCGAGGAGACGCTGAATGCCGGCGCTCAAGGCCTGACAAAGAAGGAAGGCCTGAACTTGACGCGCGAGCGCGACAAGCTTGAACGCGCGCTCGGCGGCATCAAGGACATGGGCGGGTTGCCGGATATCCTGTTCGTAATCGATACGAACAAGGAGCAGATCGCGATCCAAGAAGCCAACAAGCTCGGCATTCCGGTCGTGGCGATCGTCGATTCGAATTCAAACCCGGAAGGCATCGCCTATCCGATCCCCGGCAACGACGACGCCTCGCGCGCCCTCGTGCTCTATTGCGATTTGGTCGCCCGCGCCGTGATCGACGGGCTTTCAGAGGCACAAGGCGGACATGGCGCGGATATCGGCGCTTCGGCCGAAGGTCCGATCGAACAGTTGCCGCAAGTACAAGCGGCAACAGCGCATTGACGGTGACGCGGGCGCCCCGGGTGGCGTCCCGCGTCTTTTCAAACAAGAATAGGAGTTATCCATGGCTGAGATTTCAGCGGCGATGGTCAAGGACCTGCGCGAGAAGACGGGCGCAGGCATGATGGATTGCAAGGCGGCGCTCGCCGATACCAAGGGCGACATGGAGAGCGCGATCGATTGGTTGCGAAAAAAAGGCCTCTCCAAGGCAGCTAAGAAAGCAGGCAACGTTGCCGCAGAGGGCCTCGTCGGCGTAACCGTACACGGCGGCACGGGCGCCGTCGTCGAGGTCAACTCGCAAACTGACTTTGTCGCGCGAAATCCCGAATTCCAGGACCTCGTCTCGAAGGTGGCTGCGCTCGCGCTCAAGGCGGACGGCAATGTCGAGGCGCTGTCGAAGGCGCCCTTCCCCGGCGTCAATTTGAGCGTCGGGGCGCACATTCAGGCTTTGGTCGGCAAGATCGGTGAAAACATGGTGCTCCGCCGCACGGCGGCACTGCATGTTTCGCCGGGCGTCATCGCTAGCTATGTGCACAATGCCCCTCCCGGGTCGGCCCCCGGCCTCGGCCGAACGGGCGTCCTCGTCGCTCTCAAATCAACGGGCAGCGCCGACAAGCTGATGCAGCTCGGTCGCGACGTTGCGATGCATGTCGCGGCGATGAAGCCGCTCGCCGTCGACGCCAGCGGCGTCGATCCGAAAATCGTCGACCGGGAGAAGGCCATCTTCGAAGAACAATCGCGTGCCTCCGGCAAGCCCGAGAACGTCATCGCCAAGATGGTCGAGGGGCGGTTGCGCAAGTTCTACGAAGAGCAAACGCTGGCCAAACAAGCTTTCGTCAAGAACCCGGACACGACCATCGAAGGTCTCCTGAAAACCGCCGAGAAGGACGTTGGCGCGCCGGTTACGATCACCGGCTTTGTGTGCTTCACTCTTGGCGAAGGCGTTCAGAAGGAGGAAACTGACTTCGCCGCAGAGGTCGCTGCCGCCGCAAGATCCTGAAACAACCGTTAGAGGCTTCGATGTCAACAGCGCCAGTCTATCGCCGGGTCCTGCTCAAGATTTCCGGCGAGGCGTTGATGGGCAACGGCAGTTATGGATTGGAACTGGGCACTGTCGATCGAATCGCCGCCGAGGTGAAGGAAGCAGTCGGCATCGGTGCTGAAGTGTGCCTGGTCACCGGTGCCGGAAACATCTTTCGCGGGCTCAAAGGTGCCGCGGCCGGGATGGATCGCGCCACAGCGGACTACATGGGCATGCTGGCGACCGTCATGAACGCGCTTGCCATGCAGAACGCACTTGAACGTACAGGCGTCGATACGCGCGTACTCTCCGCAATTCCGATGACGACCGTGTGCGAGCCCTACATTCGCCGCCGCGCCATCCGCCATATGGAAAAGGGCAGGGTGGTGATTTTCGCGGCCGGCACCGGAAATCCGTTCTTCACGACCGACACGGCTGCGGCACTGCGGGCCGCCGAGATGGGTGTCAACGCGCTGATGAAAGGGACGCAAGTCGATGGCGTCTACACGGCCGACCCGAAAAAAGATCCGAAGGCCCAGCGCTTCGACAAGCTTTCATATATGGACGTCTTGTCGCGCGACCTAAAAGTGATGGATGCCGCCGCCGTCAGTCTTGCGCGCGAAAGCGGTATTCCCATCGTCGTCTTCAACATTCATGAGCGGATGAATTTTGTCCGCGTCTTGCAGGGCAAGGGGCCTTGCACCGTTATCTCGACCTGAGCAAACGCGCGAGCCACAACGCGCGACCGGAGGACATGCATGGCACAGCAGACCAAAGGCTTTGATCTTGAAGAACTGCAGAAGCGCATGAAGGGCGGGGTCGCGACCCTCAGGCACGAATTCGCCGGCCTGCGCACCGGGAGAGCATCAGTGAGCTTGCTCGACCCGATTCACATCGATGCCTACGGCAACAGCATGCCACTCAATCAGGTCGGGACCGTGAATGCACCGGAGCCGCGCATGTTGACGGTGCAGGTTTGGGATCGCGGGCTGGTGATCGCGGTGGACAAAGCCATTCGAAGCGCAGGTCTTGGTCTCAACCCGCAAGTCGACGGTCAGTTGATCCGCATTCCCATTCCGCCTCTGACTGAAGATCGCCGCAAGGAGTTGTCCAAGATCGCGGCCAAGTATTCCGAGCAAGCGAAGGTTGCGGTGCGCAATATCCGGCGCGATGGCATGGAATTGCTGAAGAAACTCGAAAAAGATCACCAAATGAGCGAGGACGAGCACAAGAAACACGCCGACAAGGTGCAATCGGCGACGGACGCCCACGTCAAGGAAATCGACGACCTTCTGACCCAAAAAGAGAAGGAAATCATGCAGGTTTAGGCATTGCCCGGCCATGAACGTCCGGGCACAAAGCCCTGGCCAGCCCACCTGCATGGTTTAAGGTAGGCGTCCATGCCTGTACCCGCGGCAGCAAATGAGCCTTTGGTTCCACCCCGCCACGTCGCCATCATTATGGACGGCAACGGACGATGGGCGAGTGCGCAGCACCTGCCACGGTTGATGGGGCATCGCGCCGGGGTCGCTGCGGTACGCGCCACCGTCAGGGCCGCGATCGAGCTTGGTATTCAATATCTCACGCTCTACGGATTCTCATCTGAGAATTGGAAGCGGCCCCGCACCGAGGTCGCCGATCTCATGGGATTGCTTCGCAACTATATCCGCGAAGATCTGGAGCAGTTGGACCGCAGCCATGTTGAAATTCGAATCATCGGAACGCGGGCGCATTTGGAGCCCGACATCATCGAGTTGATCGACCAGGCGCAGGCGCGCACTCGCGGCAATTCCGGACTGAAGTTGACAATCGCTTTCAACTACGGCGGCCAGGACGAGATTGTCGATGCTGCCAAACGGATTGCGGCCGACGCCGCCAGCGGCAAGCTAAAGCCAGAGTCTATCGACAAAGAAATATTTGCCGCCTATCTCGCGACGTCCGAGTTGCCGGACCCCGACCTCCTGATCCGAACGAGCGGCGAACAACGGCTGAGCAATTTCTTGATCTGGCAATCGGCCTACACCGAGTTCGTGTTCATCGACGCGCATTGGCCTGACTTTGCAAAAAGCCACCTCGTGGCCGCAATAAGCGAGTTCAATCGCCGCGAGCGGCGCTTCGGCGGGACCTCAGCAACGGATCGCGCCTCGTGACTTTCGACGGCGCTCCGGCGAGCTCAACCCTCTGGCTGCGCGTGTTGGCTGCGATCGTGCTAATTCCGGTCACGCTTGCGTCGGCCTTTCTCGGCGGTTGGATCCTCGCAGCGTGGGTTGGACTAGCGGGGCTCGCAATGTCGGTCGAATGGGTGCAAATCGTCCACCACGAACGCTTCGGTTGGCGCTTCGCTTTGCACGCGCTTGCCATCATGTCGTCGCTTGGATTCGCGGCGATGGAACGGCCTAACCTCGGGTGGACGGCAATATTGATCTGCGCCCTTATCGGCGCCGTCGCCTCGCAGGCCCGCGAAGAGCGCGCAGTCTGGATGATCTTGGGCATCGTCTACATCGCCACCCCATGCCTTGCTTTTGTCTGGGTGCGAGATTTGAGACCGCTAGGTTTGGAATCCGCTATCTGGCTGCTTGCGGTCGTTTGGACCACGGACAGCATCGCCTACGGCGTCGGATCGTTGGCAGGCGGTCCGAAACTCGCGCCTCTCGTATCGCCGAAAAAGACATGGGCGGGCGCGATTGCCGGCGTGGTTTGCGCGGCATGCGTATCAATCCTGTTTGCCGTCGTCTCGGGTTCGGCGAGCGTCACATCCGTCGTCGCCGCCGGCATCGTCTTGTCGTTGCTGGCCCAGATGGGCGACCTTGCCGAGTCGCAGTTGAAGCGCACATTTGGGGTCAAAGACATGTCCGATCTTATCCCTGGTCATGGCGGTGCACTCGATCGCCTGGATGGGTTGATCTTTGCAACGCTCGGTCTCGCGGCTTGCGTTCTGGTGACCGGACTGACGCCGCTCGCGTGGGTGTTACGATGATGGCCGCTGTTCCGCCACGACGGGTGACAGTGTTGGGTTCGACCGGCTCCGTCGGCGCAAACACGGTCGAACTGATCGCCCATAAAAATGCGGGTTCCGAACCGGCCTATGCCGTCGTCGCGCTGACCGCCCATTCGAACGTTCGCGCTCTTGCCGCCCAAGCGCATCGTCTGCGGCCTGAGATGGTTGTCGTCGCCGACACGAATAGTTATGCCGCGCTCAAAGAAGAACTGACCGGAACCGGCATTGAAGTCGCCGCTGGACCCGGTGCCGTTGAGGAAGCAGCGCGGCGAACCACCGATTGGACGATGGCGAGCATCGTCGGCGCCGCGGGGTTGAAGCCCGCCCTGGCGGCGGTCGCGCAGGGGCGCACAGTGGCGCTGGCGAACAAAGAATGCCTCGTGAGCGCCGGCGCATATTTCATGAAGCAGGTTAAGGCCTCCGGCGCGCGCCTGCTCCCGGTCGATTCCGAGCACAGCGCCGTGTTTCAGGTCTTCGATTTTGCGCAGCGCGGCGCGATTGAACGCGTTACGCTTACCGCGTCCGGCGGCCCGTTCCGTACTTGGACTATGGAACAAATGGCGCGCGCTTCGGCCGCCCAGGCGTGCAAGCACCCGAATTGGTCGATGGGAGCAAAGATCTCCATCGACTCGGCAACCTTAATGAACAAGGGCCTGGAACTCATTGAAGCATACCATCTATTTGGCACAACTCCTGAACAGCTGGACGTTGTCGTTCACCCCCAATCGATCATTCACAGCCTTGTCTCCTACGTGGATGGATCGGTCTTGGCCCAACTTGCCAGCCCCGATATGCGCACGCCAATCGCCTTCGCCCTGGGATTCCCCGATCGAATGTCGGCTCCTACCCATCGCTTAGACCTCGCCGCGATCGGACAGCTGACGTTCGAGGCGCCCGATCCTGTCAGATTCCCCTGTCTCGCTTTGGCGCAAGCCGCCTTGCGGAGCGCTGGACCGGCACCTACGATCCTTAACGCCGCCAACGAGGTCGCCGTAGAAGCCTTTTTGGCGGGCCAAATTGGCTTCCTCGACATCGGGCGGACGGTAGAAACGGTGTTGGCACGATCGGATTCGCCCGCAGACTCCAGCATGAGTTCGCTCGATGATTTCCTTTCGCTCGACGCAGAAGCGCGGGCGGTGGCGCGCCGCGTTATTGGCTCGCTGCACTAAAAAACAACGGGAACGGAAACGCCGCCATGACCATCGCGCAAATTTTGATGCATTTCGGCTGGTGGGCCCTGGTTGCGATCCCCGCATTTCTGATCGTGCTGACGTTGATCGTATTCGTACACGAGCTCGGCCACTTCATGATGGGCCGCGCATTCGGTGTCAAAATCGAGAGCTTCTCGATAGGTTTCGGCCGCGCGATCCTAGGTTTTCACGATCGTCACGGTACCCATTGGAAGATCGGTTGGCTGCCACTCGGCGGTTACGTAAAATTCTGGGGTGATGCCGGCGTTTCGAGCAATCCGGATCACGAAGTCATCGACGCGGCGACTCCGGAAGAGCGCGCGCAGTCTTTCCACCATAAGGCGCTGTATCAAAAGGCATTGATCGCGGTGGCCGGGCCGCTTGCGAACTTTGTCCTCGCCATCGCGATCTTCGCGGTGATTTCGATGACGCTCGGCGAACCGCTCGTCACGCCGCAGATCGGAAGGGTTCTTCCCAAATCGCCGGCCGAAGCCGCGGGCCTCCGTATCGGCGACCGCGTTCTCAGAATCGACGGGCGCAAAATTCGCGAGTTCTCAGACATCTTCGAAGCCGTGAGTCTCTCCGGCGATCGAATGCTTTCATTCGAGGTCGTGCGCGATGGCCGTATTCTCGCGATCAATGTGACGCCGAAACAGCTCGATCGCCCTGACGGGCTAGGGAATACAGTGCGCGACTCAATGGTCGGTATCGCTCCGATCATTCCATCCGAAATCGGCGACGTCGTGGCAGGGTCGCCTGCCGCCAAAGCCGGCATCAAAGTCGGAGACTATCTGTACAAGATCGGCGATGAGCCGATGGAAAACTTCAATGCAGCCGCAAGGGCTTTACTGGCCGCCTCCGGCAAGCCTGTCAAAATTCAGTTTCTGCGCGAAGGGGCGAAGGAGCCGATCGCGGCCCTCCTAACACCGCAAGTTGTAAACGGCGCAACAACGTCGGGCGACGATACGGTTACCGCGACCTTGGGCCTCGTTCCGAAGCACCGGGGCAGCCCAAAAATCGAAACTTTGGTGCGCTTTGGCCCCCTCGAAGCCACGGTCCGTGCCGGAAAACGCGTGTGGTTTTTTGTAGCCAAGACATTCAGCTTCCTCGGACAACTCTTGACGGGGAGGGGGGACTATCGACAGCTATCCGGACCGATCGGAATCGCCCAGGTTTCCGGCCAAATTCTGGACCAGATGGGGCCTGGTGCATTGATCCTCCTACTCGCAGTGTTGTCGGTGAGCATCGGTTTGCTTAATCTTTTCCCAATCCCGATGCTCGACGGGGGTCACCTCCTGTACTATGGAATCGAAGCTGTTCGTGGGCGGCCCCTTGGGGAAAAAGCTCAGGAACTCGGGTTTCAGATCGGCCTCGTCTTGGTCGTCGGTCTGATGCTCATCGCCACCGTGAACGACTTACTAAAGTTCGCGCACTCTTGACGGTGAACTCAGTACCGAATGACGAAACATACTGGCAGCTCCAGGGCGTGACCGAATGACAAGAACAGTAGCAGCGGCGTTGGCGCTCATTGCGGCCGTCCTCTTCAGTGTGGGACCGGTGAGTGCCGCAGCTCCCCGGCAGGCAGCGGCAGCGCCCGCGCAAAGTGCGATCGTTCTGAAAATTACCGTCGAGGGCAATCAGCGCATCGAGGAGTCGACCGTCCTCTCATACATGGTGGTCAAGGAAGGTCAGCCCTATAGCCAGGCCCAAATCGACCAGTCTCTGAAGACCCTCTATGCGACGGGGCTGTTCTCCGACGTCACGATTACGCCCGCGGGCAGTCAAATCGACGTCAAGGTGGTCGAGAACCCGATCATCAACCGGGTTGCCTTCGAGGGTAATTCAAAGGTCTCCGAGAAGACGTTGGTCGGCGAGGTTCAACTGAAGCCGCGCATGGTGTTCACGCGCTCCAAAGTGCAAGCCGACGTCCAGCGAATTGTCGAGATCTATCGCCGGTCAGGGCGCTTTGCCGCGCAGGTCGAGCCCAAGACCGTTCAGTTGGCGCAAAACCGCGTTGATCTTATCTTTGAAATTACCGAAGGCCCGACCACGGGCGTGAGCCGCATCATCTTCATCGGCAATCACAACTTCAGCGACGGCACATTGCGCGGCAAGCTCGCGACAGGTGAATCGGTTTGGTGGAACTTTCTTCAATCCAACGACAACTACGACCCCGACCGACTGACCTTCGATCGCGAGCAATTGCGTCGGTACTATTTGTCTGAAGGTTATGCGGATTTTCGCGTAATCTCGGCGGTCGCAGAACTCGCGCCCGATCGCAGCGGTTTCTACATCACCTTCACGATCGACGAAGGCGACCGATACAATTTCGGCAAGGTCGAACTCGACACCAAGCTCAAGGACATACAGGAAGACGATCTGCGCAAGCTGATCCGCTTCGATGCGGGTCAGCAATACAACGCCGAACTTGTCGACAAGAGCGTCGACGCTTTGACTCTGGCGGCGGGGACAAGGGGCTACGCCTTTGTCGATATTCGTCCACGCGTGCGGCGCAACAAGGAAACCCACACGGTCGACGTCGTCTTCAAGATCGAAGAGGGGCCGCGGGTCTATATTGAACGCATCAATATCGTCGGCAACACACGAACGCTCGATAAGGTCATTCGTCGTGAAATCCGCCTTGTCGAGGGCGACGCCTTCAATCGCGTTCTAGTCAATCGGTCGCGCTCGCGAATTCGCGGCTTGGGCTTCTTCAAGAAGGTTGAAATTACCGAAGAGCCGGGCTCCGCTGCCGATCGCAGCGTTCTGAACGTGGAAGTTGAAGAGCAATCGACCGGCGAATTCTCGGTCAGTGCTGGATTCTCATCGGCCGACAGCATTGTCGGCGCGGTCAGCTTGACCGAAAAGAATTTGCTCGGCCGCGGCCAATTCTTGCGCCTTCAGGTCAGCATTTCGAGCCTCAGGCAGCAGGTCGATATCCGCTTTACCGAACCGTACTTCTTGGATCGGAACATGTCGGCGGGTTTCGATTTGTATCAAACGCAATCCACGTACACTCAATCGAGCTACGATGCGTCGACGACCGGCGTGGGTCTGCGTCTTGGCTTCCCGGTTTCGGAATTTGGCCGCGTGGGCCTGCGTTACACACTTCGACAAGACGACATAACCGTCTCTTCCGCGACCTCGCCGGATATCCAGAAGGCGGCAGGTGTCACGGTACTTTCGTTGGTCGGTTACACGTACAGCTATGACGAAAAAGACGACCCGATAGAGCCGAAGAACGGTTACGACTTCAGCTTCAGCCAAGACATCGCCGGGTTGGGCGGCGACAAGCAATACATCCGGACTGAAATGGCCTCGAACCTGTACCAGCGGCTGTGGTCAGACGAGCTGATTTTGAATCTTGCGGGCAGCGCGGGCTACTTTTACGCGCTGGATGCCGGGAATAACACGACGGCCAACGACCGCTTCTTCAAAGGCGGAGGCACGTTCCGTGGTTTCAAAACGTCAGGCATTGGACCTCGCGATTTGGCGCCGGATCTCAATACAAGCAACAACTCGGTCGGCGGTGAGGCTTACGCGATAGGCACGGTCGAGTTGCGCTTCCCGAACTTCTTGCCCGACGAACTGGGGATCAAGACCAGCCTGTTCACCGACTTTGGTACGGTGGGTATCGTCCACGACAAAGGCGCGTGCGTGTTGGTGCCACCGGCCCTTCCGGGAGATCCCCCAGAGAGTTGTATCCACGACGATTTGGCACTCCGCGCTTCGGCCGGGCTTAGCGTCTATTGGAATTCGCCGTTCGGGCCTGTCCGCCTTGATTTCTCTCAAGTCTTAAAGAAAGAACCCTACGACCAGACCGAAGCTTTCCGCTTTAGCGCTGGTACGAAGTTTTAGCCCCGCTCCAGGAGTATAGAAATGAAGATCACCAAGGCCCTCGGGGCCGCAGCGGCCGTGGCTGCATTTGCAGCGGCCTCTTATGTTTCCGCAATCGCTGCAAATACGGCGGCGCCGCCCAAACCTGTGGCCCCTGCCGCGGCCGGCGCGGCCGCACCCGCGGCAGCCAAGGCACCGCAAGCGGTGATCTTGTTTCTTGATCGCGCGACCGTCCTTCGCCAGTCGGCGGTGGGCAAAGACATGGCCACGCAGGTCGAAGGAATGGTGAAGAAAATGGAGGCCGACTTCGCGCCGGAGAACAAGAAACTCCAGGCAGATGTCCAGGCCTTGCAGAGCCAAGCGGCGGTGCTTGCGCCGGATGTCCGGCAGCAAAAGATCAAGGATCTCGAATCTCGTCGCCAAGGGTTCCAGAAGAAAGTCCAAGACCGTCAGGCTTCGATTCAAGCCGGCCTCGCTCAAGCGCGAACCAAAGTCGAGCAGGCTTTGGGCCCGATCCTCGAGAAGATCATGATCGAGCGGGGCGCAAATCTGTTGCTTGATCGCGGGCTTGTTGTCCTGGGGGCGACCGATTTGGATGTGACCGCATCGGTCATCGGCCGCCTGAACACGACGTTGCCAAAGGTCGTCGTAACGTTGGCGGCGCCGCCACCTGCAGCGCCGGGTGCTCCCGGAGCACCGGGCGCGCCTCGGCCGCCAGCCGCAGCGCCGGGCCACTAGCGTCGGCCGAACGTCCTTATCGCGGAATCGATGGGCCGGGGCCGCAATGCCCCGGTCCTTCGTTTAATGTGGCTGCATGGCTGACCCTCGATTCTACGACAATCGCGGACCGTTGACGCTGCAAGCGATCGCCGAGCTTGCTGGAGCGACGATTGCGAACGACAACGGCGCATCCGCCCGCGATGTGGCGTCGCTCGATCGAGCCGGACCGGGACAGGTCGCCTTTTGCGATACCCTCAAGATGCGCGACGTGCTTTCGCGCACCGCAGCTTCGATTATCATTGTGTCACGTGATGTCGCGGACGCCGCACCTGCCGGCGCGGCAATGCTCATAAGCGACCGACCGGCCTTGGCCTTCGCCAAGACAGCAGCCGCCCTTTATCCGTATCCCAGCCTATTTTGGCGACTGGGCGAACCACCTCTGCTCCCATTGCACCCAAGCGCAAGAATCGGCGCTGGGGCCGTGGTAGCGCCTGGCGTTCAAATTGGCGCCGGCGTTGAAATCGGCCGCAACTGCGTAATCGCGCCTGGCGCAGTGATCGGACGTGGGGTTCAAATTGGGCATGACGCCTTCATCGGACCTTACGTTTCAATCAGCCACGCCCTCATTGGGGATCGCGTCCATATTCACGGCGGAACTAGGATTGGGCAGGACGGTTTTGGCTATATCGGCGGAGCGCGCGGGCACTTCAAAATCCCTCAACTTGGTCGTGTCATCATTCAAGACGACGTCGAGATTGGGGCGAATTCCTGCATCGATAGGGGCGCTTTGACCGATACGGTGATCGGTGAAGGCACCAAGATTGATAATCTCGTTCATATTGGGCACAACACCCTCATTGGCCGGCATTGCATACTCGCGGCGGAAGTGGGTCTGTCGGGCAGCATTGAGCTTGGCGACTTTGTGGTTTTGGCAGGCCAGGTTGGAGTAGCCGACCATCTAAGGATCGGCACGGGTGCTCAGGTGGCGGCGAAGGCCGGCGTGACTGGCGACCTGGCCGGCGGGCAAGTCTATGGTGGGTTTCCTGCCAAGCCGATCGGACAATGGCGGCGCGAAATGGGTGCGGTCTCGCTTATGGCGAAAGGAAAACTGAGAAGGAATGTCTCAGGCAGTGCAAAAGACTGAATACGACAGTGCCGACGTGAAGCGGTTGATGGAGCTGCTGCCGCATCGCGCACCCATGCTCATGATCGATCGGCTTGAAGCGATCATTCCCGGCGTCAGCGCCACCGGAATCAAAAGCGTTTCGATCAACGAGCCGTTCTTTGTCGGACATTTTCCAGGCCATCCGGTCCTGCCCGGCGTGTTGATCGTCGAGGCGATGGCGCAAACTGCGGGCGCTTTGGTGGTTCATTCGCTTGGCGGCGAGACGATGGGAAAGCTCGTTTATTTCATGACGATCGATAAAGCACGCTTCAGGCACCCTGTGGTACCGGGCGATCAGCTCATCATTCCAGTCAAGGTTCAGCGCTCTCGCGGACCCGTCTGGCGCTTCAGCGGTGAGGCCTATGTCAACGGCAAGCTCTGCGCGGAGGCCGAGTACAGTGCCATGATCGTGGAAAATAGCGGCAAACCGGCGAAGGTCGATGACTAACATTCACCCAACGGCGGTCATCGATCGCGACGCGAAGATTCACCCCAGCGTCCAGATTGGCGCGTTTTGCGTCGTCGGCCCGAAAGTCGAACTCCGCGAGGGCGTCCGCCTCGTCAACCACGTGGTCGTCGATGGGCGCACCACGATCGGCAAGGGAACAATCGTCTATCCCTTTGCCTCGCTCGGGCAGCCCCCTCAGAGCCTCGCTTACCAGGGCGAGGATACGTCGCTGGTGATCGGCGACAACAATGTGGTCCGCGAACATGTCACGATGAACCCGGGCACGATGAAGGGCGCCGGCGAGACCCGCGTCGGCAACAACTGCATGTTCATGGCCGACAGCCACGTCGCGCACGACTGCATTGTCGGTAACAATTGCGTCTTTGCCAACAACGCCATGATCGGCGGCCATGTTGTGGTCGAAGACTTCGTTTGGCTCGGCGGCGCCGCCGCCGTCCACCAGTTCGGGCGCATCGGTAAACACGCTTTCGTCGGCGGCATGGCGGGTCTCGAAGGCGACCTAATTCCGTACGGCTCCGTGATGGGCAATCGCGCCTGGCTTGCAGGATTGAACCTTGTCGGCTTGAAGCGTCGGGGGTTCACGCGCGAGCAGATCCACGAATTGCGCAATGCCTATCGACTCCTGTTTGCACAGGAAGGCACCTTTCAGGAACGTCTCGGTGACGTCGCTGAACTCTTCGAGAGCAACGCAGAGGTGATGGAAATCGTCAATTTCATCCGCGCTGGCGGCAACCGACCGCTCTGCATGCCCAATCGCGAAAGCCGCACCGACGCCGCGTGACGTTTGCTCTGCAAAAGGTTGGAATCATTGCCGGCGGCGGTGAATTGCCCATACGGATCGCCGAGGCGTGCCGGCGCCGCGGAGACCCTTATTTCGTCTTGGCGACCGACGAATTCGCCAACGAAATCCCCGCCCACCTTGCCTCCGCTCGCATCCCTCTAAGCAAGCTCGGGCGCGGGTTCGCAGCACTAAGACAGCAAGCCTGTCGCGATGTCGTCTTCGCGGGGCAGTTCGAAAGGCCCGGGGGACGCGTTCGCTTTCGTCCCGATCTTACGGCGGCATGGTTCTTCGTGCGCAATCTGACTGCGTTTCGAAGAGGCGACGACTCATTGCATCGCATTATGGCGCGCGAGTTTGAACGCGCCGGTTTTCGCGTCGTATCGCCCCTTGACGCCGATCCCTCACTCGCCGCGCCCGCCGGTTGCCTAACGCGCACTCAAGCGAGCAAATTTCATCATCAAGATTTGCTTCACGCGTTGAAAGCAGCGAAAGAACACGGCCGCACCGACGAGGGGCAGGCCGTGGTCCTTCGTGGAGGCGTTGTCATCGGCCGCGAAGGCCGTGGAGGAACGGATGCAATGCTCCGCGAAATTGCGCGCTCGGGAGACAAGGGCGGAATTTTGGCGAAGGCTATGAAGCCTGATCAAATTCGCTCCGTCGATCCACCCGCGATCGGCGCGGGCACGGTTGAGGCAGCAGCGGCGGCAGGCCTCGACGGTCTGGTAGTTGAGGCCGGCTCAACCATCATCGTCGACGTTGAGGCCGTAGTCGCGACCGCGGATCGCCTGGGCCTTTTCGTCTACGGCCTCGAGGCGGCTGAAGCATGACAGAACCGGTTGCCGAGCTTACCGTCATGCTCGTCGCGGGCGAACCATCCGGTGACGCATTGGGCGGCCAATTGATCGAAAGCCTAAAAGCGACTTCCAATCGGCCATTGAGGATTGTCGGTATCGGCGGGCAGCACATGCGCGCTGCCGGTTTGCAAAGCTTGTTTGGCCTTGACGATACCTCCGTCATGGGACTTCGGGAGGTGGTGCCGCGCATTCCCCGTATTCTGCGACGGGTGCGAGAGGCCGCTGACTTGGCCGTGCGACTGCGTCCGGATGTCGTGGTCATGATTGACAGCCCAGATTTCACGCATCGCGTCGCCAAGCGCCTCAAACGCCTCGCCCCAGACTTAAGATTGGCGAACTATGTCGCGCCGCAAGTTTGGGCGTCGCGTCCAAAGCGTGCGCGACGAATGGCGCAATATTTCGATCACGTGCTTTGTCTGCTGCCCTTCGAAGTGCCTTTTTTTGAGAAGGCCGGATTGCCCGCGACATTCGTCGGACACCCTGTGATCGAACGCGCACCGGCGCCGGGGCTAGGCGTTGCCTTTCGTGCTCAGCATAAGATCGCGGAGAACCAAAGGGTATTGGTTGTGCTTCCCGGCAGCAGACTTAGCGAGGTGCGCTTTCTATGGCCGGTGTTTAAGGACGCGATCGAGCAAACCGAACAACGAACAGGGCCGCTAGCGATCGTCGTTCCGACCGTATCCACGGTTGCTCGTCGCGTGAAGGAAGCGGTGGCAGCTTGGCGCCCTTCCGCTATCGTCACAGAAGATGCGGCGGAGAAATGGTCCGCCTTCGACGCCGCGGACGCTGCGCTGGCAGCGTCGGGGACGGTCTCGACGGAGCTGGCGCTCATGTCGACACCCATGGTGGTTGGTTATCGCGTGGGCGCGTTGACCGCGGGCATCGCGCGACAATTGATGACGCTGCCGCCGCACATCACGCTCGTCAATTTGATTTTGGATCGTCGCGCCATCCCTGAGTTCGTTCAAGAAGCATGCACGGCAGACAACCTATCGCGCGAGCTTGTGACTCTATTGACGAACCCCACAGCTCGCTTGGCGCAAGTCGTTGCGTCAGGTGAAGCGATCAAAGCGCTCGGACTCGATCAAGAACGACCAAGTATGCGCGCGGCGCGGGCAATTTTAGCGTTGGCAGATGCACCGCGCGAGGAGAGTGCGCCACACGCCCAATTGCCGCTTCGATAAAGAATTGGGGCAACGCTTCACCCGGCATTAATGATCGCGTTGGTTCCGACGGTTGCTCCAAGCGATTGTGCAGTGCGAAGTGACTGGGTTGCTGAACGTTCCCGAAGGGCGCATGCTTTTCCTCAACGGGCGAGCCGCTATATCTTTGGGTGCACCATACTCCGATCGATGCTCGCGAACTGGCGGCGCCCGCGCTAGAGGATAGATCGCACATGACTGTCGCCGTTATCCTGAAACACAAAGGAAGCCAGGTTGAGACTTTGCGACCGGGCGCAACATTACAACAGACGGTGGGACTGCTAGCTGCAAAGCACATTGGCGCAGCCGTGGTCGTCGGCGCGCAGGGCGAAGTCGCAGGCGTCGTCTCCGAGCGCGATGTCGTTCACGCTTTGGCGCAGCACGGCTCTTCGGCCATGAACATGCCTATTGATAAGTTCATGACGCGTGAGGTGGTTACCTGCGCGATGACGGACAGCGCCGACGATTTGATGGAGATAATGACCCGAGGCCGCTTTCGGCATGTCCCAGTGGTAGAAGGCGGGCGGCTGGTCGGCATCGTATCGATCGGCGACGTCGTGAAGCGGCGCATCGAGGACAGCGACCTCGAGCGTCATGCTATGCGTGAGTACATTACGCAAGCCGGCTGAGACCGATCAGGTCAGCTTCTGCAACGCATGCCGAATATAGGGCAGGGCGTCGCGTGTCGCTGCGGCGCCCAATTCGATCGTCTCCGCCGCCCGGTTGAATTCGAGGAGACCGATGGGCGCGATGCGCGGTGCGATCAACACATCGGGAGGATCACCAGCAAGGCGCGCGCGCGACACGCGGTCGAGGAGAATATTGAGTGCATTGAGCATGACCGTACTCAATGCCGGACCATCGCGGCCAGGCCCGAAGAGGTGCTGAAGGATCAATCGATCGGGCCTGATCCAGTTGTTGCCGTTCGCTTTGGCAGCCTCCGCATGAAGCGCTGCAAGCAGGGGGGCATCGTCGCTCGGCGTAAGATCGTCCGGCGCGCCGATGACATCCGTGTGCAAACTCACGGCGATGACAACGTGCCCTCCATATGAACGCGCGAGCGAGGTGGGGCAAGGGTTGACGAGCGCGCCATCGACAAGCCAACGCCCGTCGTATTTCACCGGAGCGAATACGCCGGGCAACGCATATGAGGCACGCAGTGCATCGATGAGCGCCCCGTCGCGCAGCCAGACTTCGCGCCCAGTTTCAAGTTCCGTCGCGACCGCAGCGAACGGTCGATTGAGCGTGTCAAAGCACGCCCCGCCCACTTGCGCCTCAAGAAGCTTCGCCAAACGGTGGCCGCCAAAAAGCCCGGACCCACCGAAGCTGAAATCGAGCAAGCCGAATATGCTGCGGCTCGTTAGACTACGGGCCCAGATCTCCAATTCATCAAGCTTGTCGGCAACGTAAAGGCCGCCGACGACCGCGCCGATCGAAGTTCCGCATACGACGTCTGGCGCGTAACCGGCGCTGACCAACGTTCGGATCACGCCGATATGCGCCCAGCCGCGCGCGACCCCGCCCCCAAGTGCCAATACAATGCGTGGTCTCGCGCTCATGAATCTCGCTGGGAATAGGCCGACCGCAGTGTCGGACAGGTAGGCAAATCCTGGCAATGCGCCGGAAGCATGGGCTTGTGACCTCAGGATGTGGAAAATTGTCTCAATTGGCTGAAAACTGGTTTGACTTCGAGAATCGACCTGCCTATAAGGCCCGCTCTCCGGCGCCGCCGGGGTGTCCGTAACACGACATCCGGCGGCGTTGTTTCGTCTGGGCGATGCTCGGATGCGCTCATTGACAAGTGATGATACCGGGAAGGGGGATGTGGGCGGCGGTTTGGCTGGTTTTGGCTGAATTGTTGTTCAAGTTCTCTTTCTTATTGTGCGGAGAGCACGAGGGTGTGGGTATTTGGGTTTCGGCTCGAGT
>JANXXU010000013.1 GCA_025350465.1 Alphaproteobacteria bacterium
TGCGACCGAAGCCGACGCGCCTGAAAGTTCGACCATCCTTCCGCGGGCCGCCAGCGAAGAAGCGGCGAACGAACAACTCGCGAAAGGCGTCAACGTGTCGGTGATGCGCCTTCCCCAGGTGCACGATACGGAGAAACAAGGTCTGGTAACGTATGCGGTCGCGGTCGCGCGCGAGAAGAGGGCATCTGCCTATATCGGCGACGGACGCAATCGCTGGCCTGCCGCGCATATTCTCGATACGGCGCGTCTTTACAGGCTCGCGGTGGAGAAGGCGGAGGGCGGCGCGAAGTACCACGCGGTTGCGGAAGAAGGCGTCTCGCTCAAGCAGATTGCGGAGGTGCTCGGACGGAAGATGCAAATACCGACCGTATCCATCGCGCGCGAAGATGCCCCGGGCCATTTCGGCTGGCTCGCAGCGTTCGCCGGCACCGACGCGCCGGCGTCGAGTGAAAAAACGCAGAAGCGGCTTGGATGGCATCCAATCGGGCCTGGACTGATTGCAGATCTCGAGCGGATGAACTTCGGCGGCTAGATTTCGTTTCGGCGCAGTCTGCTGAGGTGATCGCCGATCTCGATGCGATGCAGTGGACCGATCGGTGAGTCGGGAGGGACGCTGAAGGACCGCGGAAACCCATTCAGAATCTGTAATTTGCGGAACCAGACGCCGTGTCTTCCTGCGAACGCCGACCGCAAACCGTAATCATAGACCGGAACTGGACAAGCCATGCGCATCTTGATCATTGGGGCATCGACGGGCACCGGCGCGCTCGCCGTCAAAGCGGCTCTCGAGCGCGGACACGAAGTAACGGCGTTCGCTCGGAGTCCGGAAAAACTCAAACTCTTGCACCCGAAGCTCTCGCGGTGAGTGGGCGTACTGATTACCCTCGCAGCCGCATAGAGAAAAACCGGGACTTAGCGGTTCGCATGAAGAAAGGCCGCGTCGCGGGCTCTTGATTTAACCTCACAAAGGTATCAAGAAAACCGGCTCATTTCGTCGGAGGGATTGGCTGCAGCGCTCCACCGCTACCAATCTTCGGCGGCACATCACTCTTTGCATGATGCCAAGGACCCACCGATGACCGTGACGCTTGACGACGTGAAGCTCGCCGCCAAAGCGATCAAGGGCGCGGTCGAGCGCACCCCTTGTCACCGTTCGCGCACGCTGTCGGAGATGACGGGCGCGGATATCTATCTCAAATTCGAGAACCTGCAGTTTACCGCGTCGTTCAAGGACCGCGGCTCGCTCAATAAACTTTTGAGTCTGACGGCGGCGGAGCGCAAGGCCGGCGTCATCGCGATGTCGGCCGGCAATCATGCGCAGGGCGTCGCCTATCACGCGGCGCGCCTGGGCATCCCGGCGACGATCGTGATGCCGGAAACGACGCCGTTCGTGAAGGTCAAGCACACGATGGGCCACGGTGCGCGCGTCATCCAAAAGGGCGCGACGCTTGCCGAATCCGATACGGTCGCGCACGAGATTGCGCATAAGGAAGGCTTGGTCTTCGTTCATCCCTACAACGACGACAAAATTATCGCGGGCGCGGGCACCGTCGCGCTCGAGATGCTGGAAGACTTTCCGCAGCTCGACACGATCGTGATCCCCGTCGGCGGCGGCGGATTGATTGCGGGATGCGCTGTCGCCGCCAAAGCGATCAAACCGTCGATCGCAATGATTGGCGTCGAGACCGAACTTTTCCCATCGATGTACAACGCGCTCAAGGGCCGTCATGAACCGATCGGCGGGCAGACGATCGCCGAAGGCATTGCGGTGAAGAATGTCGGCGCGAAGACGGTGGCCTTGTGCAAAGAGCTGCTCGACGACGTCGTCCTCGTGTCAGAACAAGGAATCGAGCGCGCGATCGCTCTGTTGCTGATGATCGAAAAAACGGTCGTCGAAGGCGCGGGTGCGGCCGGGTTTGCCGCCCTTCTCGAGCATCCGGAGCGCTTCAAGGGCAGGCAGGTCGGGCTCGTTCTGTGCGGCGGTAACATCGATCCGCGGCTGCTCTCCAACGTCCTCATGCGCGAGCTGCAGCGCGAGGGGCGTATCCTCTCGATCGGCGTCGAGATCGAGGACCGGCCCGGCGTGCTGGCGAAAGTCGCGGCGATCATCGGCGAGGCCGGCGGCAACATCCTTGAAGTCTTGCATAACCGCATGCTGACCGACGTACCGGCCAAAGGCGCGGAGTTGCACATCAACATGGAAACGCGAGACGCGAACCACGCGCAAGCGATCTGCAACGCGATCCACGAAGCGGGATATGCGCTACGCGTGCTGGTTTCGACGGCGCATCACTAGCTTTCGTCAGAGGCAGCCCTCGACGTATTCGACCGCGGCCTTTCGGCCGATCCTCATCGCGACGACTTTCTTCAGGTCCGTGGCGAAGAAATATCGAAGACCGGCGTGACCGGGCATGGTCACGGTTATCTCATGGCCGGCGTCGGCGCCCTCGTAGTAGGATGGCGCCACTTTGATCTTCGCTGTGCCGTAGATCTTGTGGATGTCCCGCTCGCGCGTTCCGACGCCGGCGCCTTCGGCGGTTCGATTGGTTGCCTTTCCGAACAGATCGAGCCGCGCGATCATGCCATTGAGCAGCATGAACGAGACATCTGCGGGGCCATTTCGGAAGCTAACGTAAGTGCAAACGTTCGGGTCGTCCGTGGCATCGTATTTCTTCGGGTCAGTGAACTTCATGCCGGTCGCCTTGATCGCGTCGCGCAGCCGCATTCCGATGCGGATCGGGCCCACGCCGTCAATTCGAACGGGCGTTGTACCTGTGATCCGGCGAGGGGCATCGGCCGCGCTAGCTGCCGTCATGCCTAAAATCAGCGCGAGCGCGACGGCGTATTTCAGGTTCGACACGGACGTTACCTTTCACCTTAGCGTTCGAATTTTACGCTTAAGACGATGGACGACATAGTACGTTGGACACCTTTTAGGTGACCTATGGCGTCGAGGATCGAGTCGATGCGTTCCGTCGACTCGGCGCCGACTTCGGCCATCAGGTCGTAGGTGCCGCTGATCGCCGCGAGCTTGTAAATCTCCGGCATCTTCTTCAGTTCGCCAACCAGTTGAGCGGCAGCCTTGGGATCGGCGCTGATCATGACGTGGGCGAAGATGCGGCGTTGCGCGTGTTCCGGCGTCAGGCGGACTGCGTAGCCGCCGATCACGCCATCGCGCTCCAGACGCCGAAGACGGTCTTGCACGGTCGAGCGGGCGAGGTTGAGTTTTCGCGCCAAGGACGCCAGTGGCTCGCGCGCGTTGGTGCGCAACAGGGCGATCAACTTGCGGTCGGTCTCGTCCACCCTGCCCGTCGCCCCACTTCGCCGGTTGATCCGTCAAATCACCGGAAGTTTCGCCCAATTCCGACGGTTTGTACACTCCATTCCGGCGGAGCCGAGGGTTAGATTTCGGCCGAACTCAAGGACACAAGGAGACGGCCATGGTGAAGATCATTCTGCTCGGCGGCGGCAAGATCGGCAGCGCAATCGCAGCGATGCTCGGCGGCACCGGGGAATATCAACTCACGGTGGTCGATCGCGACGCCGAAAGCCTGAAGCGCCTGCCGGAAAAGAATGTGCGCACGATGGTGGTCGACGTCGCCGATCCCGTGGCGCTGCGCGCGGCGATGAAGGGCCACGAGATTGTCGTCAGCGCGATGCCCTATAACCTGACGCCGGTGATCGCGAGCGCTGCGAAGGATTCTGGCGCGCATTATTTCGACCTGACCGAAGACGTCGAAAGCACGCGCGTGGTCAAGCAACTCGCGAAGGGCGCGGACACGGCCTTCGTGCCGCAATGCGGACTGGCGCCGGGCTTCATCTCGATCGTCGCACACGACATGACCAAGAAGTTCGACTCGCTGCGCGATGTTCACATGCGGGTCGGCGCTCTGCCGGTCTATCCGACGAATGCGCTCAAATACAATCTGACCTGGTCGACCGACGGTTTGATCAACGAGTATTGCAATCCCTGCGAGGCGATCGTCGATGGACGGCTGCGCGAAGTTCCGCCGCTCGAGGAAATGGAACATTTCTCTCTCGACGGCGTCGACTACGAGGCATTCAACACGTCGGGCGGGCTCGGCACCTTGGCCGAGACGCTCGAGGGCCGCATCGAGAATTTGAATTACAAGACCGTGCGGTATCCGGGACACCGCGATATCGTGAAGACATTGGTGCGCGACCTGCGTTTGGGTCAACGGCGCGACATTCTGAAGGACGTGCTCGAAACGGCGATCCCGATTACCTATCAAGACGTGGTGCTGGTGTTCGTGACGGTGTCGGGTCAGCAGCACGGTCAGCTGACGCAAGAGAGTTATGCGAAAAAGGTCTATGCGCATGAGATCGGCGGCCGGCTGATGAGCGCCATTCAGATCACGACGGCGGCGGGCATTTGCGCCATGGTCGATCTGCTTGTGCAAGGTAAGCTGCCGAAGAAGGGCTTCGTGCGGCAGGAGCAGGCCGATCTGAAGTCGTTCTTGGCGAACCGGTTCGGCAAGTATTACGCGTAGTTCTCCGACGAGCGAGTGGTTCGATGGCTCTGGCTAAAGCTCACGCTGTTCCCCTCGCCCTCCTGGGAGGGAGAGGGGTTAGGGGTGAGAGAGGGCCTCAGCGTAGTGCTCTGTATACGGAGGATTGCGCAAATGCCTACGGCCCAGAGCGAAATCTGAGTGTTGCACGACGGCCCACCCTCACCCTCGACCCCTCTCCCTTCCGGTGCCGGAAGGGAGAGGGGAGAAGAAGGAGTGACCAATGAGCAATCTTCGAACCGGTGGGCAGATACTTGTCGACCAACTGAAGATTCACGGCGTCGATCTGGCGTTTTGCGTGCCCGGCGAGAGCTACCTTGCCGTGCTCGACGCGCTTTATGACGCGCGCGAGCAGATCAAGCTCATCACCTGCCGTATGGAGGCGGGCGCCGCGAACATGGCGGCGGCTTACGGCAAGCTGACGGGGCGGCCCGGCATCTGTTTCGTGACGCGTGGGCCGGGCGCCACGCATGCCAGCGTCGGTCTGCATACCGCGTTCCAAGACTCAACGCCGATGATCCTCTTCATCGGGCAGGTGGCGCGCGATCAGATGGAGCGCGAGGCGTTTCAGGAAATCGATTATCGCCGCATGTTGGGGCCGCTGACGAAATGGGTGGCTGAGATTCCGTCGGCCGATCGCATTCCTGAATTCGTCTCGCGCGCGTTTCACACCGCGGTCGCCGGGCGGCCCGGCCCGGTGGCGCTTGCGTTGCCGGAAGACATGCTGACCGAGCGCGCCGAGGCGCGCGACAGCCGGCGTTACGCGCGTGTCGAGGCGGCGCCGCGGGCGGAAGATCTGGCGCGGCTTTCAGAAATATTGGCGTCGGCGGAACGGCCGCTCGCGATCCTGGGTGGGGGCGGCTGGACGGCGAAAGCGTGCGAGGAGATTCGTAGGTTGCTCGAGGTTTGGAATTTGCCGGCCGTCACGTCGTTTCGCGGCAAAGACCGCTTGGACAATCGCCATCCCCTCTATGCCGGCGAAATGGGGATCGGCATCGATCCGAAGCTCAACGCGCGGATCGGGCAGGCGGATGTGCTGGTCGCGATCGGACCGCGACTCGGCGAGATGACCACCAACGGCTATACGCGATTGACGCCGCCGGTGCCGGAGCAGCGTCTCGTGCATGTTTACCCGGGTGCGGAAGAATTGAACCGGGTCTATCAGGCCGAGCTTGCGATTCCCTCGGGCATCGAAGCGTTCGCGAAGGCCGCGGTGGCGATGAAACCGCCCGCCGTCATTCGCTGGCGCGAATGGGCTAAGGCCGCGCGCAGCGACTATGAGACTTTCATTCGCCCCGTCGCGGCGCCAGGCGCGGTCAATCCCTCCGAGATATTCGCTTGGCTCAACGAGCGGTTGCCGGACGATGCGATCGTGACGAACGGCGCGGGGAACTTTGCTGGCTGGTTGCATCGATTCTATGTGCATCGGCAGTTCGGCACGCAACTCGGGCCGACAAGCGGCGCCATGGGATACGGCTTGCCGGCCGCGATCGCGGCAAAGGCCGCCCAACCCGAGCGCGTCGTCGTGGCGGTGACGGGCGACGGCGATTTCTTGATGACCGGCCAAGAGCTGGCGACCGCGGCGCAATTCAAGCTGGCCGTCGTCGTGCTCGTCTTCAACAACGGCATGTACGGAACGATCCGCATGCATCAGGAACGCGAATATCCGGGACGCACGATCGCCACCGAACTCGTCAACCCGGACTTTGCGGCGCTGGCGCGCGCGAACCATTGCTGGGCTGCCGCGGTGCGCAAGACGGCGGAGTTTGCGCCGGCGTTCGAAGAAGCGTTGGCGTCGGGCAAACCGGCGCTGATCGAAATCATCACCGATCCCGAGGCGATTACGCCGACTGCGACGCTCGCCGGCATTCGCAAAGCGGCGCAGAGCAAACATTGAGAGGCTTGTCATGATCACTCCCATTCTCCAAGCGCTTGGCGTAACGAGCGAAGAGGTCTCGCGCGGTGACATCGTGGTGAAGAGCCCGATCGACGGGCGCGAGATTGGCCGCGTCCTCAGCGACTCGGCGCAAGAGGTCGAACGCAAGATCGCCGCATCGGTTCAGGCGTTTCACGCTTGGCGCGATGTGCCGGCGCCGCGGCGTGGCGAATTGATCCGGCTCTTCGGCGAAGAGTTGCGCGCGCACAAGGCGCACCTCGGCAAGCTCGTCACCCTCGAGGCCGGCAAGATCCTGCAAGAGGGTCTCGGCGAAGTGCAGGAGATGATCGACATCTGCGATTTCGCGGTCGGTCTCTCGCGCCAGCTCTATGGTTTGACGATCGCCTCGGAGCGCCCCGGCCATCGCATGATGGAGACGTGGCATCCGCTCGGACCCGTCGGCGTGATCAGCGCGTTCAATTTTCCCGTGGCGGTGTGGGCGTGGAACGCGGCACTCGCCATCGTGTGCGGCGATTCCGTCATCTGGAAGCCCTCGGAGAAAACACCGCTGACAGCAATGGCGACGCAGAAATTGTTTGAGCGTGCGTTGGCGTGCTTTGGCGACGCACCGAAATCATTGTCGCAAGTCGTACAAGGCGGGCGCGCAGTGGGCGAGATGCTGGCGCGCGACGCGCGCGTGCCGCTGATTTCGGCGACGGGCTCGACGCATATGGGCAAGGCGCTATCACCCGTCGTCGCGGGACGCCTCGGGCGCACGATTTTAGAGCTTGGCGGCAACAACGCGATGATCGTCGCGCCGTCGGCCGATTTGAAACTCGCCGAACGCGCCATCACGTTTGCTGCGGTTGGGACGGCGGGGCAGCGCTGCACCAGTTTGCGGCGGGTGATTGCTCATACGTCGATCAAGGATCAGCTGGTCGACCGGCTGAAGACCGTCTACGGCAAGATCAAGATCGGCAATCCGCTGACAGAAGGGACGCTGGTCGGACCGCTGATCGACGGCGCGGCCGTCGAGGCGATGGAGCGGGCGCTGGCGCAGGCGAAAGCCGAAGGCGGCAAGGTCAGCGGCGGCGGCCGCGTCCTGACGAACGAGTTCGCCGGCGCGCATTACGTTCGCCCGGCGCTGGTGGAGATGCCGCGGCAAAGCGACATCGTCAAACGCGAGACGTTCGCGCCGATCCTCTATGTGCTCGGCTACAGCCAATTCGATGACGCGATGGCGCTGCAGAACGGCGTGGCGCAGGGCCTATCGTCGTGCATCTTCACGCGCGACATGCAGGAGGCGGAGCGCTTCGTCGCCGCCAGCGGCAGCGATTGCGGCATCGCCAACGTGAATATCGGCCCGTCGGGCGCCGAGATCGGCGGGGCCTTCGGCGGCGAAAAGGAAACGGGCGGCGGGCGCGAGTCGGGCTCTGATTCGTGGAAGGCGTATATGCGCCGGCAAACCGCGACGATCAATTACTCGAATGCGCTGCCGCTAGCGCAGGGGATTAGGTTCGACACGGAGTGAACGCCTTTCCTTCCCGCCCTTGCGGGGGAAGGTGGATCGCCGTGCGCCATTGCGCGCGGCGAGACGGAAGAGGGGACCGCGCATCAGAACGCGCGATGTTCGTCATCGCTCCCGCCTGTAACTCATCAGTCACTCAACGCTGCGCCCTTTCTGAGACGGGAGTCCCCCCTTCCGTCTGCCGTCGCCTGAGGGCGACGGCATCCACCTTCCCCCGCAAGGGCGGGAAGGTAGTGGGAAATCAGATGTCGGCCCACATGCGCATCAGGTTGGCGTGGGCCTTTGAAATGACGTCGAATTCGCGCGTCTTGCCGTCCTTGTCGAAGAGGGCGCGCCGGGCCATGTCGAGGTCGTAGAGAATCTCGCGCTGACCGGGTTCGCGCACTTGGCTTTGGCACCAGCCTACGGCGGCGACGCGCTCGCCGCGTTTGACGGGCTCGACGCGGTGCAAGGTGGTCGAGGGATAGATGATCATTTGACCGGCGGGGGGCTTGAACTTTTGCTCACCGGCGGTCGATTCCATGACAAGTTCGCCGCCCTCATATTCATCGGGCTCTGACAGAAACAACGTGAAGGAAACGTCGCTGCGCAAATTGTACATGATGGGGTCGTCGACATGGGTGCCGTATTCCATCTCGTCGCGATAGCGGCTGAAGAGCAGCGGCGTTATCTGGCGCGGGCGCGCCGCCATGCGAAAGGTCGGTTGACGCATCAGCGCTTCGGTGACGGCCTTGTTCAGCGGCATATAGTCGGGCTGGGCGCGGTCGGCCTGCAGATTCTTCTTCACGAGCTTGGCGTGCCAGCCCGCGGTCGCGGTTCCATCGACGAATTTCATGGTGTCGAGCTTGGCGCGGATTTGGGTCACGTTGTCCGGCGTCAAGACGTTCTGAATGACAAGAATCATGAGCGAATCTCAACTGAAGCGGACCCAAGGCGATAGCGCTCCTTAACCCTAAAGCCAAGCGACACATACCGCCAGAATGGCGCGCGGCTATAATCGAAAATCTGGGGATCATGGATTTGAGTGTCTCGCCATGCGTTTGGCACAGCTAGCGGGTATCGCGGTCACGGCCGTTGTGGTGACCGGCGTCAATTTGGAGATCGGTTGGGCGATGGCGCTTGCCGTCTTGGCGGGAGCGCTGACGACGTTTCTGGTCAGCCTGACGGAACTGGGCCGGCGCGGTTAGGCGGCGCCTTCGGCCGGAATATTGTTCAGCGCTTCTTCGAGCTTCACGAAGCTCGGTTGGTAGAGCGAGGGCACGCTGCCGCGGCCGATTTCCACCGAAACTTGCGCCGCGTTGCCATGCAAATGGGCGACGAGAATGTCGCGAATGACGTGATAGAAATGCGCGTCTTCGTCATAGATCGACTTCAGGCGGTTGGCCATCGGATTGATGAAGCCATAGGCCAAGAACACGCCGAGAAACGTTCCTGTCAGCGCGCCGCCGATCATGAGGCCCAAGATTTCCGGCGGTTCGGTGATCGATCCCATCGTCTTGATAACGCCAAGAACGGCGGCAACGATGCCGAGCGCCGGCATGCCGTCGCCCATGTTCTGCAGCGCGACGGCGGGCACGCATGCTTCATGATGGTGCTTCTCGAGCAGGATCTCCATCGCGGTTTCGACTTGGTGGGGGTCCTCGAGACTCATCGTCATCATGCGAATCGTGTCGCAGATGAAATCCGTGGCGAAATGATCCTTGGCGATTCTAGGGAAGCGCTTGAAGATCGTCGATTCGTGAGGGTTCTCGATGTGCTGCTCGAGCGCGATCAGGCCTTTGGACTTCATCGTCTTGGTCAGCAAGAACAACAGGCAGAGCAGATCGACGTAATCTTGCTTCTTCCAGCGCGGGCCCGACAGAATTTTCGACAGATCGCCGACGGTGCGCTTCAGTGCGCTGCCGGAGCTCGCGATCAACATCGCGCCGATGGCGGCGCCGAAGATTTGCGTACCCTCGTAAGGCAGCGAATGCAGGATGACCTCGAACTTGCCGCCGGCAAGAACGTAGCCACCGAACACGGTCACAAAAACGAGGATGACGCCGCCGATTTGGAACATGGAACGCGCACAAAAGAGCCGCTCCGGCGCGGGCCTGCGCAGGAGCTTCAACCGGGCCGGAGTATGGCTAGCAGCGCTTAAGGATACTTGAAGCGGGCGCGATGTGTTAAGGGCGCGCTAATCGCCTGAGTGGCGCTTAATGTTTGAGATACTTCTGGACCTCGGGACGCTCGCGCAACCAGCCGGACCAGCGCTTGAGGACCTTCTCGATACGCGGCGCTGAAACGCCCAGTTGCACCATGGCGACGCCGCCGTTGACGCTTTCGCGATACTCGGCGATCAGGCCATCCTTGACGACAAAACGGCTCATGCCATCGATCACCACGAGCTTGTCCTTGAATTCGGGAATCGTGGAGGTGAATTTGGACAACGACCAGGCGTAACCGAGCTTGCCGTCGAACACCGGATCGAACATGCGCCAATCATAGTCGGCGGCGTCGCGGTGGAAGAGATTGACGAGCATGTCGGCGATCGACGCGCGGCCGGTGTGGGGCCCGTAGATGTAGTCGTGATAAACGCCGTCCTCGGTGAAGCACGCGGCGAACGCGTCGCCGTCGCCACGCGTGGCAGCGTCGCAAAAGCGTTTGAGAAGCTCGGCGAATTCGGCTTGCGTCATCGCTTCAACCGCACTTCGCCGTAACGAGCCACACCGCGCCGTTAAGGCGTACAGGCAGTGTCTTCGCATAGGGCGCCATCGCCTCGCGAATGGCGGCGACCGCGGCCTCGCGCTGGATAGGCGTCACGTCTTTCAAAAGCCGCGAGACGGGCCCGAACTCCTGGAGATGGGCGACCGCGTCGTCGAGCGTCGCGCCCATGCTCATCGGCGTGTCGAAGGGCTTCATCGTGATGACATCGAAACCGGCACCGGCGAGAATACGCCGAACGCGCCCCGGATTGCCGAATGAGAAGGGGCCCGGATCCTCCGGACCAAATTGAGGTTGTGGAGGCACGTGAGGGCGCGCTGCGCCAACGGGAACGCGCACCCACTCATTGTCGCGCGCGTCGCGCCAGCAGACGAAAGCGGCGCGTCCGTTTGGCTTGAGGGCCTTGCGCAAATTCAAGAAGGTGCTGTCGGGATCGGTAAAGAACATGACCCCGAAGCGCGAGAACAGCAGATCGAAATGTGCAGCCTCAAAGCGGTGTTCGGCAGCGTCAGCGTGAACGAACGAAACAGGTAGTTTTTGCGCGCTGGCGCGTGATTTCGCCTGTGCCAGCATGGGCTCGGAAATGTCGAGACCGACGACGCGGCCATTTGCGCCAACCGCCTCAGCCAATTTGAGCGAGGTGTCGCCACAGCCGCAGCCGACATCGAGGACATGCTCGCCGGGCTTCGCGTTGGCGTTCTTCAATGCCGCAGCGCTAATCTCGCCGAGCATGGCATCGAGCCGCACCTGCTGTGTGACCCAGCGCTTGCCGGCATCGCCGTTCCAAAATTCGATTTGCTCGCTGTTCGACGCCAATTGCGCGCTCATGGCCCGGCCCTTCCGCTTCTAGCGGGGCCAAGCATGGTCGATCACGCCGGTTCGAACAAGCGCGCCGAGAGTGACTGCTGGTGCGTGATTAGGCGACTTCGCCCATGACCTGGGGCATGCCGAGCTGCGGTGCCAGCAGGCTTGCCTGATTGAGGAAGGTTTCCGCAGCGCGCTGCAGACGGTGCCTGGCGACCGCAAGCGAGGCGCGGGCCGCTTCGACTTCGTCGTTGCTGGCGAATTGCTCGGATGGCGCTTTCAACGCCAAGCCCCGTTCACCCGCAACAAGCGTGATATGCCCGATGGCGTGGCGCGGTTGGCCGCCGTCCGGCAGCATGAGCTCGATGGCGCCGCGCGCGCCGTCGATGAGATTGGTGCCGTCAAAGGTCGCGCCGGCGGCAACTGTGTCGACGCGCCCGCGCAGGTCTTCATAGCGATCGGCGATCATCGCGCGCTTGGTCACGTCGGGGTGGGTGAGGGCGGCGGCCGTCAGGTCCAACGCTTCGGTCAGGTAGTCATTGATCGAGTCGATGGCGACGAGCGTGCCTTCGACGACGGAGACGGCACGCGCGGCGGCTTCGGCTACGGAGCCCGGTGTGAACGATCCGCGCTTGGTGTGACGTAAGGCGCGATCGATGCCAGACCGGATATCGACCGGCTCGACAGGCGCCTCGACGGGCTCCTGCTGACCGGACAGAATGCGGCGCGCGAAGGCGAACATGCCTTGTGCTTCGGCTCTTTGCTGCGAGACGGACATGCGAGTTCCCCGACGTGCGATGAATTCGTGCAAAGCTAAGCGGGGAGGGGTTAGGGAAGGCTTTATCGGAATGTTCGTCTTGCGCCTAAAGGCACCGTCCATATGGTTCTAAAACGATTGATCCGGCCGGGATTTGCCGCTTACGAAAGCGCGGCGAAGGTCGTCCGCCGTGTCCGCTGGCCCTTAACAATTGGTGTACGCGTGATCGTGCGTGACGACCAGGGGCGCGTTCTCCTGGTGCGCCACACCTATTCGCTGGGCTGGCACTTTCCGGGCGGCGGCGTGAACAAGCGCGAAACGGCGATCGACGCGGCGGCGCGCGAAGTGCGCGAAGAGACGCAGATCGAGTTGATCGAGCCGCCGACCCTCGTCGGGGTTTATTTGAGTCTGGTGCAGATCAAGTCCGACCACATTCTGTTTTATCAGGCACACGGCTGGCGACGCGTCGACGAGAAGCCGCCGAACATGGAAATCGCCGAGGCGAGGTTCTTTGCGACGAACGAAATGCCGCCTGAAACGACCGGCGGTACGATGCGCCGCCTCGCTGAGATCAACGGCACCCCGCAAAGCGCAATGTGGTGAGCGTTCGCCCACCATTCTCCCTCGCCCTTCCCCCTTCGGGAAGGGAGAGGGTCGGGGTGAGGGAAGGGCGAAAAGCTCGGTGAGGCGTTCGCGACTGGCGCATTTAACAAAATGCCCGCGCGGGGTGGCGTGGCAGCCATCCCTCCCCCCCGGCCCCTCTCCCTTCCAAAGATGGAAGGGCGAGGGGTGAAGGTCGCCGAGGGTACCAAGTCTAGAGCGGGGCGATTTGGTTCTTCCAGGGGCGCGCTTGTTCGAGCTGGGCGGCGAGGCGGAAGAGCGTCGGCTCATCGCCGAAGCGCGCTGTGAACATCGTGCCGATGGGCAGGCCTTCTTTGTTCCAGACCAGCGGCACGTTCATCGAAGGCTGGCCGGAGATGTTGTAGAGACCGGTGAACGGCACGAAGCCGATCAGGTCGCGGAAGAGGCCGTCGATATCTTCGCGGTCGAGATGGACGACGCCAAGCGGCAGCGGCGGCTGCGACAGCGTCGGCTGAAGCAGGATGTCGTAGTTTTCCATGAAACCGGCGAGCGTGCGCCCGGCCTGATGCACCACCGTCATCGCCTTTGCGTAAACGGAGGAATCCACTTCGCGCGCGCGTTCGACGCGATACCAATTAGCTTTCTCGACATCGTCGCTGCGCGGCTTGCGCCCGTGCAAGGCGGCGGCCTCTTCGATCGCGGCGCAGATGTTGGCGCTGATCACGACGCCTTGCGCCTGCATGATTTCCATGCCGTTCAGGGTCGGTGTCGCTTCTTCGACGTGGTGGCCGAGGCTTTCGAGAAGCTTGCCGACGTCGCGCACCGCGGCGATGCAATCGGGATGAACTGACGCCGGTATCGACGGCGTCACCGACAGCGCGATGCGCAGGCGGCCCGGCGCTTGTTTCACCTCATCGAGATAGGGGCGCTCCTGCTTCGGCGCGAAATAAGGATCGCCGAGTGCGGGTCCAGCTGTCGCGTCGAGCAGCGCGGCGCTGTCGCGTACACTGCGTGAGACGCAGTGGCCGATGGACATGCCGCCCCAACCTTCGCCGCGCTTGGGTCCCGAAGGCGTGCGGGCGCGCGTCGGTTTCAATCCGAAGAGGCCGCAGCACGACGCCGGGATACGGATCGAGCCGCCGCCGTCGGTTGCGTGAGCCAACGGGATGATGCCGGCGGCCACGGCCGCGGCGGCGCCGCCGCTCGAGCCGCCGGCGATGCGCTCCAGATTCCACGGATTGCGCGTCTTGCCGAACAGCCTCGATTCCGACGTCGTCGTCGCGCCCAACTCCGGGGAATGCGTCTTGCCGAAGATCGTCATGCCGGCCGCCTTGATGCGTTCGACATAAGTGGAGTCGTGGTCGGAAACGGCTTCGGCCAACAGCCGCATGCCGCCGGTGGTGACCGTTCCTTTGAGCGCGGCGCCTAAGTCTTTCAACAGGAACGGAACGCCGTGGAACGGCCCCGCCGGCAAACCGTCTTTCAACTGCTTACGCGCCACGTCTTCGTGATCGATGACGATGGCATTGATCTTAGGGTTGACGGCTTTGGAGCGGGCAAGCGCGGTGTCGAGCAGTTCTTGCGGCGTGACCTTCTTTGACTTCACGAGTTCGGCCAGCGCCACAGCGTCGCACTTCGAGTAGTCGGCGTAAGAGATCATCGCACTCCCCTTATTTTTTATAGCTCCGGTACGTCGGCGATCAGAAGTTCCGATGCTTCGGTCGCCGAGATTGCGAGCGCATCTTCGCCTGTGATGGCGACGCCGTCACGTGCTTTCACAACCTTGCCGTTGATCGTCATCAGTCCGGCCGCCGGTACCACATAGAGGTAGCGGCCTGGCTCGATTTCGTGCCTCACGGTTTCACCCGGCTTGAGCGAGGCGGCCAGAATTGCGGCGTCCTGATGGATCGGAAGCGCGCCGGAGTCCTTCTTGCGGCCGGAAGCGAGTGTGATGAGGCGGCCCGACTCGTCGCCTTTTGGGAAGGAGCGCGTTTCCCAACCCGGCTTGACGCCGTTCTCGTTCGGCAAGATCCAGATTTGAAACAGCTGGGTGACGCCGTCTTCGAGGTTTTGCTCCTCATGCTCGATGCCGCGCCCGGCCGACATCACTTGAACGTCGCCGGCGACCGTACGCCCGTCATTGCCCAAGTGGTCACGGTGCGTGATCGCGCCGCGCCGCAGATAGGTGATGATCTCCATGTCGCGGTGACCGTGGCGCTCAAATCCGGTGTGCGGCTGGATCGTGTCGTCGTTCCAGACGCGCAGGGCGCCCCAATGCTGGCGGCGCGGATCGTGGTAGCCGCTGAAGCTGAAGTGATAGTGGGCATCGAGCCAGCCGTTTTTGAAGCTGCCAAGGGATTCGAAGGGGCGAACGTCGATCATTGAGCTCTCCAATTCAGACAATGGAACCTGTGCACCGTCATCTGGTCGCGCGGATCCAGGATACAACCAACGCTGCGATGCCGAGTTTGTGAACGGCCGTTCATCGCCGGGACATCTGAGGCATTTTATGTTCCTCTCGTATGATCAAGAACCGAAGAGGCACACGATGCGCACTCTCCTTCTCATGGCTGCGATTCTCGGATTGTCAGTTCAAGCCCAAGCGTCGGAGCCAGCGGCCTACGACACCAGCGCCTTACCGCGCGACGAGGCTTCGCTGAGCGCGCTCGACGACAAGCAATTGCGGCTTGTGCGCCGAGCCGTGAACCAGTGCGACACGACGGACCCGATCTTCGTCGCGCGCCTAAACCCATCTCTCCGGCCTTGCGTGACGAGCCGCGTGGACAGTGCGGTCGCCACGTCCGACGATCCGGCGCTTCAGGCCTACCACGCGGCGTTGCCGCATTACGCACGCTATGATCAATATCGCTCCGCATCTTACCGGCAGCAATTGCTGATCAAGCAGCGCGCGCCATAGACGGCGTCACCACGCCGCGTGCAGGATTTGCAGAACATCGGCGGCGCTCGTGATTGGCCGTGGATTGGATTGAACCACTGGGTTCTTTGCCGCTTCGTCGGCGATAGCAGCCAGCTGCTCTTGCTTGATGCCGACGTCGCGCAACCGACCGGGCAGGCCGAGATCGGCGATCAACTCTGCGACAGCGTCAGCCGCATTCATCTGCGGTCGGCCGATTGCAGCGCTGAGCTCTTTCTGACGCTCCGCGGTCGCTTGTGCGTTCCAGCGCAGGACGTGGGGCAGCATCACGCAGCTCGAATGACCGTGATGCACGCCGTAGCGACCGCCGAGGATGTAACCGATGCCGTGGCTGGCACCCGAGCCTGAGCGCGCGAAGTTGCTGCAGGCGAGGTAAGCTGCGGTCTGACTGTCCAAACGGGCGAAGAGATCGTCTGGCGCGACTTTGGTCCGGCGCACCGAAGTCGCGAACAGCGATAGGCCACGCAGCAAGCCGCCCTCGTAGATCGGTGTAACATTCTTGGCGAGGAAGCCTTCGCAGCAATGGTCGACGCCTCGGATCGCGCTCGAGAGCCATAGCCATTCGGGCGTCAGCGAACCTAGCGCCGGGTCGTAGATAATCGCTTGCGGCACGAGGTGGGCCGCGCCAAAGCCAAGTTTTACGCCGCGCGCGCTGTCGGTGCCGCCGCCGAACTGCGTGACTTCGGCGCCGGATAACGTCGTGGGAATGGCGATCTGCCGGATGCTCGCGGGCTTGCTGGCGCGCGAGCGGGCACGGGCGATAAGCTCGTCGAGCGTTTCGATGCCTTCGCTCAGGGCGAATTGCACGATCTTCAATCCGTCGATGATCGAGCCGCCGCCGACGCCGACAAGAAGGTCGGCTTGCACCTCACGCGCAGCCTTAGTCGCGGCCATGACGCCGTCGAGCTTCGAATGTTCGGCGATCTGGTCGAAGACGGCCACGCATTTCGCGCCCAGCGTCGAGGCGATCAGCGAAATGGCCCCGCTTTCGCGATACAACGTTTTCGACGTGGCGACGAAGACGCGTTTGGCGCCGAGGCGATCGACCTCAGCGCCAAGCGTTTCGCGAACCGACTTGCCGAAGTGAACGCGCTCCTGCGGGAGCGCTTCATAGGTGAAGGCCGTCGTCAAATCGGATCCCAACCGAAGACCGACGTCGTCGCGCCGGTATCCAAGAAATTCGATTTAAGCGCGGGGATTAGATGCTCGGCGATTTGGGCCGGCGTCCAACCGTCCGCCCGGCCGATGCCGCGGGTCGGTCGCGGCTGGCTCATCAGGAAATATTCGTTGCCGCGGGCAGCGAAGATCTGGCCCGACACGTCTTTCAACGCCGGTGACGCGAGTGCGACGGCGAGGGTCGCCACTTGATCGGCGCGCATGCGGGTACGCATGCGCTCGACGCGTTTGGCGGAGGCATCGTCCTTTATCGGGATCGTGGCGATCATGCGCGACCAGGCGAACGGCGCGATGACATTGGCACGCACGTTCTTCTGTACGCCCTCCATGGCGATGATGCGCGACAGACCGACGACGCCCATTTTTGCAGCAGCATAATTCGCCTGGCCGATATTGCCGATGAGGCCGCTCGTCGAGGTGAAGAGAACGAACGAGCCTTCTTGCTGCTCGCGGAAGTGATTGATGGCCGCGCGGCAAACGGCATAGGCGCCGTTCAGATGCACGTCGATGACCTGGTCCCAATCCTTGTCTTCCATCTTGTGGAACATGACGTCGCGCAAGATGCCGGCGGGATTGATGACGGCGTGAAGTCCTTTGAACGTATCGAGCGTTTGTTCGAACAGACGCTTCATCGCCGGGCGCGAACTGACGGAATCGGAATTTGAAATGGCCTGGCCGCCGGCTTGACGGATAAGCTTTGCAACCTCCTCGGCAGGGCCGGCCGAGCCCTCATCGCCTCCGGCGACGCCGCCGCCCAGGTCGCTGACGACGACCTTTGCCCCTTCCTTGGCCGCCAGAAGCGCGCATTCGCGGCCGATGCCGTTCGCGCCGCCGGTTACCAGCACCACTTTGCCGTCGAGCATTCCCATGAGCCGTCTCCCTTAACGATGGCTGATCTTTGAACCGACATTAGCGGCCCATGCGGCTCATCGCTACTCTTGCGCCTCGCGCTCCGGCAGACTAACGCTTCACGCCTATGACGATTTATCGCCTTGAACGCCAAGAAGATGCCGGTGCCATCGACGCGCTGGTCGCGCAAGGATTTGGACCGGGGCGCTTTGCCAAGACCGCCTATCGTTTGCGCGAAGGCGTGAAGCATTTGCCGGAACTCGCCTTCGTTGCCGAACGCGAAGGCGAACTCGTCGCGACGGTGCGCTATTGGCCCATCGACGTCGGCGGGGCGCCGGCGTTGATGCTCGGCCCGCTTGCGGTGCGCAACGAATTGCGCGGGCAAGGCATCGGCATCGGCTTGATGGAGCGCAGTCTGAACGAGGCGCGGACGCTCGGCCATCGCGCCGTGCTGCTTGTGGGAGACGAACCGTATTACGGGCGCGTCGGCTTTACGGCGGTCAAGCCCAACGGACGCATCACGATGCCGGGGCCGGTTGATCTCAACCGGCTGCTGGGCTTGGCCCTGGTCGAAGGCGCCTTGGATCAGATGGCCGGCGCCATCCGCCGCGCGCGCCTGGATGAGCCGATTGCGGCGTCGTCGGCGCCCTTAGCGCCCCTCGCGATGCCAACCAAACAATAGACTGCCGATGATCAGGATGAGCGCGATCGCCGGATGAAACAGCGGCGTCTGGCGAACCGCGCGCACGGCGTAGGATTCATTTGCGCGCAAACCGATCCAACCGTCGCCGGCCGCGACGCGATTGGGCCTGACGCGCCTGATCTCGGGAAGGCCGTCGCGCTTGATCCAAAACAAGCCGCCGTCCGTGCCTGAAACGATCGGCTGTAAGAGGGTATCGGTCGCGCGAACGTCGGAGAGTTCCTTCGGATTGAGCGGCCCGGCCGCAGCGACAGCCGTAAGCTTGCCGTCCTTCAACCGATAGAGGCCCATCTCCTCGGCTTTGAGCGTGCCGGAAAACACGCCGCCCTCGGACGGCGCCAAGGTCACCGTCTCGACCCGGCCCGAGGGATAGGTGACCGATACGGTGGCTGCGGAATCGGCCATCGTGCGGCGTGTCACAATCAATCGGTCGCCGCGGACAACGGCGCTCAAGCGCTCTTCCTCAAGGTCCGGCTCCTTCATGAGCCAGTGCGCCAGGCAGCGAAGCAACTCGGCTTGCGGGCCGCCGCCTTCAAAGCCCCGTGTCCACAGCCATGCATGGTCAGACAACAGAAGGGCGACGCGACCCTTCTGTACGCGGTCGAGCACCAGCAGCGGCTGGTTCTGAGCGCCGCTCATCAGCGTGCTGCCGCCGAGCACGGACGCGCGCACAAGGCGGAACCAGCGGCCCCACTCCGGCTCGCCATTCTTGCCGTTCGCGCCCGGCAGTCCAGCCGTCACGGGGTGGCGTTCGCCGGCTTGGGTCAAACGCGGCTTGAAGCCTTCCTCGTACACTTTGTCCGACGGCTCGGCCGGCAGAACGGACGCGAGCGGCGAGCGATAGAGGCTGAGCGGCGAGGCGAATTCCGGCCCCGACGCCACGAGAAGTGCGCCGCCGTCTTGGACATAGCGGGCGACGTTTTCATAGTAGGCGATCGGCAGGATCGCTCGGCGCTGATAGCGATCGAAGATGATCAAATTAAAGTCGTTGAGTTTTTCGTCGAAGAGTTCTCGCGTCGGAAAGGCGATGAGCGAGAGTTCGTCAACCGGCGTGCCGTCTTGCTTTTCGGGCGGGCGCAGAATCGTGAAATGCACGAGCGACACCGACGGATCGGCCTTGAGCAGATTGCGCCACGTGCGCTCGCCTGCGTGCGGCTCGCCCGACACGAGCAGCACGCGCAAGCGGTCGCGTACGCCGTTGGTCACGACCGCGGCACGATTGTTCAGCAGCGTCAATTCGTTCGGACCGGCGGCGACTTCGATCTCGATCACGTTTTCCCCGCCGTGGGGCAGCGTCAGAGAGAGCGGCGTGCTTTCGCCGGCCTTGGCGACTTGATGAAGAACGCTCGCGCCGTCGATGCGCACCTCGAGTTCGGCGCTCGCGCCGGGCTTCGAGCCGAAATCGTCGACGCGGACGATGAACTTGAGCGCCTCGCCGACGATCCCGTAGCGCGGAGCCTGTTCGATGGTGAGCTTACGATCTTTCTCATTCGGTTGGCCGGTGAGCAGGACATGCAACGGATAAGCGAGTTTCGCCGCGTTGCCGACCGGAACGTCATGGACTTGACCGTCGGTCACCAGAATGGCGCCGGCAATGCGGTCCGGCGGTACGTCGGCAAGGGTTTCGGCCAACGGGCCGAACAACGCCGTACCGCCATTGGAGGCGCTGCCGCGTGCTTCGGTCACCGTGACGACGCGGACGTCCAGATCCTTTTTCTCGGCGAGCCTGGCGCGCAGCGCTTCAACGGTGTCCGTCACCGTCTTCGAGCGATCGCCGATCGCCTGGCTTTGCGACTGGTCGGCGACGATCACCGCGACATCGGGCAGACCCGCGCGGTCTTCCTCGAGGATCGCGGGGTTCGCCAGCACGAGCAGGGCGCCGGCAAATGCCGCCGTCCGCCAGATCGTGCCTGAAGCGCGCAGGATCAAACTCGCCAACACGGCGGCAAAGCACATGAAGGCGATCGCGGTGATCACGACGATGGAAAGGTGTGGAACGAAGACGATGTCGAACGACATGAGCTATTGCCCCAACCGTTCGAGAATGGCGGGCACATGCACTTGATCGGTCTTGTAGTTGCCGGTCAGCGTGTACATCACGACATTGACGCCGAAGCGCATCGCGTACTCGCGCTGCTGATTGCCGCCCGGCGCGACGGCCGCGAGCGGGCGGCCGAAATCATCTTGCGCCCACGCCGCCGCCCAATCGGCACTGCCGACGATGATCGGCGACACGCCGTCGCCCGAATTCGAGGTCGCCGCAACCGTGCCGTCGGCGGCCACCTGCTGCGCTTCAACCCAGACCTTGCCGCCTGCCCAGCGGCCGGGAAATTCCCGCAAGAGATAGAACGATTTCGTCAGCACATGCTCGGGCGTCAGTTGTTGCAGCGGCGGAAGGTCGAGGCCGGCCAATAAGCGGCGCAACGTCATCGTGCCATTGGCGCCGTGCCCGCCGCCTGTCGGTAAACCGGTCTCCTGATCGCGCGTATCGAACATGATCGTGCCGCCGTGGCGCATGAAGGCGTCGATCTTGGCGAGCGCGGGGGGCGTGAGTGCGCGCTGCGCCGGCGACATCGGCCAGTAGATGAGCGGAAAGAATGCGAGCTCGTCCTTTTCGATATCGATGGCGATGGGATCGCCAGGCTCGACAGCTGTGCGTTCCTTGAGCACGCGGGACAAGCCCTTGAGGCCGGCGCGGCTCATGTTGTCGACTTCCGGATCGCCGGTAACGACGTAGGCCAAGCGATACTCGAGCGACGCCTTGAGAGCGAACGCATCGTCGGCGTGTCCGGTGCCGGTCGCGATGAAGGTCAGAGCGAGTCCAACCACAATGGCGCCGGCGCCCGCGCGCGCGGGGACCCGGGGCATGCCGATGAGGCCGCGCAAGACCAGCGCCGCCAAGACATCGATGAGTGCCAGTGCGATTGCGAGAGCGATGACAATATATTTCAGCTCAACCGCCTCTTGCAGTCCAAATGAACTGAGCGGAACTCCGGCCGGCAACGGCGGCAGCGGACGTAGTTTGAGGTCAGACCTGAAGAGATTGAACGCGCGATGCACGCCGCCTTCGCCGTAGAAACCCGGCGGATGCTGGGGGCCTGGATTGGCTGCCTCGAAATCCCCCGCGCGCAACGGCAGAGCGGCGGCCGCCGGCGCACCAAGTCTGCCAAAACCGTCGAGCGTCTCGACGGGCGTCAGCGGTCCCTTCGCCGAATCAACGGTCAGGCGCTCGTCACTGATCCCAGCCGACAAAGCGACGAGCCTGCGCATCATCTCGACGAATAGGCCGGAGATGGGAAGCGAGGACCAGCCCGTGTTGGCGGTGACGTGAAAGAGAACGATCCAACCCTTGCCGCGGCGCTCAGCCGTGACAAGCGGCGTGCCGTCAGCGAGTTGCGCCCAGGTCTTCAGATCTGTGCCCGTGCCAGGCTCGGTCAGCACCTGACGCGTGACGGTGACGTCGCTCGGGATGCTCAGCCCGAAGAACGGGCTGTCCTCGGGCACCGCGCTCAACGGCTGTGGGGCGTCCCAAGACATGGCGCCGCCGAGCAAGCGGCCGCCGGTGCGCAACTTGCCGGGTATCAGGTCGTCGGCCTGGGTCGCAAGCTTCGGACCCGAGAAGCGAACGAGAACGCCGCCGCGATTGACCCAATCGGCTGCCGCGCGTTTGTCGTCGCCGACTATTTGCCCAACATCGGAGAGGACGAGAACCGAGAGGCCGGCTTTCAAAAGATCGCCGATGCGGCCTTCGTGCAGTTCGGCGTAGGGCGAAAGCGAGCGCTGCAAATAGAACAGGTCGGAAAGAAGCGGCTGCGCGGTATCGACGGTTTCGCCGGAAACAAGTCCGACGGGCCTGCGCCGCCAACGCTCATCGATCAACGCCACGCTGCCGGCCGACTGGCGGTCGGTGAGTTCGACGCGCGCCAAGTCGTTGCGCAGTTCGGTTGCGAGATCGAGCTTGATCTCCGCATCCGTCTCGCCCGACGGCACGGTGAATTCCTGCGCGGCAAGGAAGCGTCCCTGGCTTCCTGTCGCGCGCAGCGTTGCTTTGATTTCGCCCACGCTCTTGGAACGCACGGCGCGAAATACCAGGATGCCGCCGTCATTGCGGGGAGGTGTGAGCGCGAGCGCGGCATTCACCGTCTCATCGCTCATGACGCGCAATCGTCCGATGTTCGCAAGCTCCTCGGAGAAGCTCGCCGCGTGGCCATCGTCAAGACCGTCGGTCAGCCAAATGATGTCCGGATTGCCTTTTAGGTTCAACTTTTGGATGGATTCGGCGGCCTTTGCGCGATCGACGCCGAACGGTTGCGGTGCCACCGATTTGATCGCGCCTTGCGCATCGGCGCCGGCTAGTAGTTTGAGAACGATCGCGGCGTCGTTGATAGCGGTGGGCACGACCACGAGCGGGCGTCCGTCGCGCTCCGCTTCGGCGGCGAGCGTTTGCATCGCGCCAACGCGATCATCCCAGCGGGCGGATGCCGCCCAACCGTTGTCGACGACGATGACGACGGCGCTCTTGGTCGGTGCGTGCGCATTCGGATTGAGATACGGATCGGCTAGTCCGACGATGAAGAGCGCCGCAATCAGCATGCGCAGCAGCAACAACCAAAGCGGTGTGTGCGCCGGTGTCTCTTCGCTTTGCGGTAAGCCGAGCAGCAGACGCACGGCGGGGAACGGCACGCGCTTCGGCGCCGGGGGCGTCACGCGCAACAACCACCAGATGACCGGCAGGGCCACGAGGCCGATCAGGATCCAGGGTGCCGCAAATGCCAGCGGGCCGAATGTCGTCATCGCGCCATCACTTCATCGCAAACGGCTTGTGCGCCGTCAGCGCGGCGTAAGCGGCAAGCAATGCGCCCTGCGGAGGGCGGTCGGTGCGATGGCTCGCGAAGGTCCAGTTCTGACGCCGTGTCGCTTGGGCGAGCGAGTCGCGGAGGCTGGCGAGGCGGTTGCGATAGCCCTCGCGCATCGTCTCGGCGCGACGGGCGACCATTTTCAGGCTGCTCTCGACATCTTCGAATTCGGTGCGCCCGTCGAAGGGTAGATCTTCCTCCGCCGGGTCAAGGACTTGAATCAAATGCCCCCGCACGCCCAACGAGCCGAAGTGACGTAGGATTTTCAACGGCTCTTCGATCGGCGACAGCCAGTCGCTGATGAGGATGGTTTGCGAAAAGCGCGGCAAGAGCGAAAGCGGCGGCATGTTGGGTCCAGCCGTCATCGACGCCGTCATGCGGTGAGCCAGGCGATTGAGCGCAAGGCGGCCGGTGGTGGGCGGCTCGGGCGCGCCGAGTTCTGCAATCCGTTCGCCGCCGCGCACGAGCAGCGAGGCGAAGGCGAGCGCCAAAACCGTCGCGCGCTGCGCCTTCGAGCAAGGCGCGAATGACGATTTGTATTGCATAGACGCAGAGGTGTCGCGCCACAGCCAAACGCTAGCGGCGGCTTCCCATTCTCGTTCGCGCACGAACAAATGCTGCGTCTTACCGGATTGGCGCCAGTCGATGACGGAAGAGGAATCTTCGTCGCGGAAGCGGCGGAATTGCCAAAACGTTTCGCCGACGCCGACACGGCGACGACCGTGCGCTCCCTGCGCGACTGTCGCTGCAACGCGTTCCGCTTCGACCATGAGCGGAGGCAAGCGCGCGCCAAGATGATCGGCTTGCTCGCGCAAGCTCATCTCGCGCTTGGCCTTGAAGCCGAACGCGCCCACGCGCGCCGGCGAACCGCTCACCATTCCCGTTAGGACCTCATCTGCTTTCGTCTGGGCTCAACCTTTTTTCTTTCGAGCCCGTCGAGCCATTCGTCAGGCGTAAGGCCGGCACAAACGCTCGACCACTTCGGTGATCGTGACGCCGTCGGCTCTGGCGGCAAAGTTCAATGCCATTCTGTGGCGCAATATCGGCTGAGCCAAAGCCACGACGTCGTCGACCGACGGCGCGAAGCGACCCTCAAGCAGCGCGCGCGCGCGGACCGCCAATGAGAAGGATTGGCTTGCGCGCGGGCCCGGACCCCAAGCGACGTGCGCGCGAATGTCTTCGGCGCCGCCCACTTCGGGACGCGCCGAGCGCACAAGATTGAGAATGGCGTCGAGGACTTTCTCGCCGACCGGCACGGCGCGGACGAGCTTTTGATAAAACATGATGTCTTGCGCCCGCAAAACCTCGCGCGGCTGCTCGTCCTGAACACCCGTCGTGGCAATGAGGACGCGTTTCTCGGCCTCGAGGTCCGGATAGCCGACGTCGATCTGCATCAAGAAGCGGTCGAGCTGGGCCTCGGGAAGCGGATAGGTGCCTTCCTGTTCCAGCGGATTCTGAGTCGCCAAAACGTGAAATGGGTGAGGCAGGTCGTAGCGCGCGCCGGCAACCGTCACATGATGTTCCTGCATCGCTTGGAGCAGGGCCGATTGCGTGCGCGGGCTCGCGCGGTTGATTTCGTCGGCCATCAAGAGCTGCGCGAAGACCGGGCCCTTGATGAAGCGGAAGGAGCGGCGGCCGGACTCCGATTCCTCAAGCACCTCCGAGCCGACAATATCGGCCGGCATGAGGTCGGGCGTGAATTGGATTCGCTTCGTCGCGAGGCCCAGGACGATCCCCAAGGCTTCGACCAGGCGCGTCTTTGCCAAGCCGGGCACGCCGACCAGCAAACCGTGTCCGCCCGCCAGCATCGTAACCAGAACCTGGTCGACGACATCGCGCTGGCCAAAGATGATTCGTCCAATCGCCTCACGCACTTGGGCCAAGCGCGCGACGGCTTTCTCCACTTCGCGGACGATGGAGTCCGAGCTTTCAAGGGGCTGCATGGCGGTGACTATAGCCTAAGCGACGGCTTGGACAGAACCGGTTTAGTTCCTATCCTTACCATCCTGTCGTGTTGTTAACGTTTCGCGTCAACCGCTTAGCATCTTTTCTTGGAATGACAATGTCGGAGAAGACCATCGATCCCATGCATTGGGGTGCGCCCGCACCCGATTTGTTGCGTGGGCTCGCGCAAGCGCAGGCCGAAGGGGCGATGCGGCACGCCCTGCCGCCTGTCGATCGCTGGAACCCGGCCGATTGCGGCGAAATCGACATGCGCATCGCGCGCGACGGGAGTTGGCACTATCTCGGTACGCCGATCGGCCGCCCGGCGCTGGTGCGGCTTTTCTCCACAATCTTGCGCCGCGAGGGCGACGGTCGCTACGTGCTGGTCACGCCCGTCGAGAAGGTCGGTTTGAAGGTGGACGATGTCCCTTTCATTGCCGTCAGTCTCGACGTTGAAGGAGACGGCCACGACCAGAGGTTGAGATTTCTCACCAATGTCGGCGACGAAACGGTGGCGAGTGCCGAGCATCCCCTGCGTGTCGCTTATCGTGGTGCGGATGGCGAACCGCAGCCTTATGTGCATGTTCGCGGCGGACTGGAGGCTCGCTTGTCGCGGTCCGTGTTCTACGAATTGATCGCGATGGCCGGCGAGCGCATCGATCAGGATGGGCAGCGCGAACTCGGGGTTTGGAGTTGCGGGCAATATTTTCCGCTTGGCTCGCCGGACGCATGACAACGCCCCACTTCAGCGACGACGACTTGCGGGCCCGGTTGAAGACGTGCCTGTTGCTGCCGCCGGCCGGGGCCATGCGGAAGCGGGGCGATTTCGACCTCAACCCGGCGTGGCACGAAGCCTTGGATGCGGAGCGCAAGCTGAGGCCCGCGGCGGTGCTCGTGGCGATCATTGAGCGTGCGGCGGGCTTGCGCGTGTTGTTTACGCGCCGCGCGGATCATCTGTCGGCGCATCCCGGCCAAGTCAGTTTTCCGGGCGGGCGGGCACACGAGGGCGACATTGACGCTGTTGCAACGGCCTTGCGCGAGACCGAGGAGGAAGTCGGCTTGAACCGCGAGTTCGTGCGCGTGGCCGGCGCGCTCGATCCTTACGAAACCGGAACCGGATTTTCGATCAAGCCGATCGTCGGCTTTGTGCGGGAGGGATTCGTGCTAAGCCCCGACGCGTCGGAGGTCGCCGAGATCTTCGAAGTGCCGTTGCACTTCTTGATGGACCCGACAAATCACGAGCGACACATGCGCGTCTGGCAAGGTCGAGAGCGGCACTTCTACGCGATGAATTTCGACGGACATTATATCTGGGGCGCCACGGCCGGTATGTTGATCAACCTCTATGAACGCTTGCAGTGCGACGTCGCGTCATGAGCGAGAGCGTGAAACTCACAAATCAGCAGTGGCTGACGGCGCCTGAAACGCGCAGCGTGCTTGCGGCAATCGTCGGGCGAGACGGCAAGGCGCGCTTTGTCGGCGGCTGCGTGCGCAACGCCTTGCTGGGGGTCGCCGTGGCCGACGTCGATATCGCGACGCCATTGTTGCCCGACGAAGTGATGCGCCGCCTTGAAGCGGCGGGAATTCGCTCAATCGGCACGGGCCTCGATCATGGAACGGTCACCGCGGTGACCAACAAGCGCGCCTTCGAGATCACGACGTTGCGGCGCGACGTTGCGACCGACGGTCGGCGTGCAACCGTCGCCTACACGGATAATTGGGCGGAGGACGCTTCGCGGCGCGACTTCACGATGAATGCGCTTTATGCGGATGCCGAAGGCGTTGTCTACGATCCGGTCGGAGGCTTGGTTGATCTGAAGGCGGGTCGCGTCCGTTTCATCGGCGACGCGGCAACGCGGATCAAAGAAGATTATTTGCGTATCCTGCGCTTGTTTCGCATCCACGCCTGGTATGGCAAAGGCGACATCGATGCGGTCGCACTGCATGCTTGCGCGGCGGCGCGCGATCACATCAAGAGCCTGTCGGGCGAGCGCATTCAAAAGGAGATGCTGCGCCTGCTTGAAGCGGAGAACCCGATGGCGGTTCTGCGGGCCATGGCCGCATCGACAATTCTGAGCGAGGCATTGCCCGGCGACCTCAACTTCGATCGGCTCCAACGTTTATGCGACGTCGATATCAACAATTTCTTCGAGGCAGACGCGATCTTGCGCCTCGCGGCATTGGTGACAAGCGACGAACGGGCGGCAGCGATCGCGACGCGGTGGCGGCTGTCGAACGACGACCGCGATCGGCTGCGCGTGTTGGCATCGAGCACGGTGAAGATCGTGTCGTATATGTCCGTTCCGGAATTGCAACGCGCGCTCTATCGCCAAGGGCAACGACGCATTCGAGATCTGGTGCGGCTGCGCTGGGCCGAAGACACCAAGCCCTCCAACGCCGTGCAATGGCGCGCGGAGCTCGCGATCGTCGACAGTTGGACGCGGCCGGTGTTTCCGCTGACGGGACGCGACGTGATGGGTGCTGGGGTCCCGGAGGGCCCGCTCGTCGGACGTGTGATGAACGAAGTCGAAGAGTGGTGGATCGACAGCAATTTCACCGACGATCCGTTTTCCATCGCCGAACGCCTCAAAGCCGTCGCGCAGGGGCTGGCGTAAGAGATGGCGCAGATCAACTTCATCGACGAAATCAGTCTGCCCGGTTCGCCGGAGCGCATGAACGAGGACGCTCTGGGAGCAACCGGCACGATTGCCTTTGTGCTGGACGGCGTGACGGGTCTTGCCGACGCGCCGTTGCTTGCCGGCAAAAGTGATGCCGCATGGGTTTCGGCTGCTGCGCGCGATCTGCTTCTGCAATACGGACCGGGGCGGGCAGGGGACCTGCGTGGGCTCATTAGAATCGTGGCTGAGGGAATTGTCGAGCGCTTCGAGCGCGAGCGGGTGCGCGTGCCCGCCGAGCGCTACGAGATGCCATGGACGACGCTCAGCATGATCGGGATCACGCCCGGCGTTCTTCACATCGCATATCTCGGAGACAGCCGGGTGATCGTGGAGACGGCCGACGGGGAGATTCACAACTTCGGGACCAACCCGACACGAACGGTGTTCGAGCAGAGATTGTCTGCAAAAGTCGTGGCCAAAGAGTTGGGGCTTGGGATCGACGCCATTCGCGCGACGGTGCTGCCGGAGCTGCGGCGCGCCAGGAACACCGTCAATACGGCGGGCGGGTTCTGGCTGCTCGGCGCCGATCCGGAAGCCGCGGCGCATGCCGGTGTTACGTCGCTGGCCTTGTCGGGACCGGCAACAGTGCTGCTGGCGACCGATGGCTTTTATGCGCTGAAAGAAGATTACAGCGCGTTCGACGATCGCGATCTTGTCGCTACGAGCCAAACTTTGGGGCTGGTGGAAATGGGCGCACAGGTGCGCCGCATCGAAGAGGCTGATCCCATCGGACAACGCTTTCCGCGCATGAAGAAGAGCGACGATGCAACCGCGCTGTTGGTGCGCGTTTCGCCTTAGAGCGAAATCGTTTCAAACCGAATCGATCTCGCTCCAGGTTTTCTTATTTGAGCGTGATCTTTTCCGAAAACCGGTTTCCACTTTTCGGGATCACGCTCTAATGCGATCTGGCGCGGGTCAACGAGCCTTTTGCCGTGCGGACGAACTTGCCGTCTTTGACGTTGGTGAATTCGAGCTTCATCGCGCTGCCGCTGACGGTTCGGCGGTATGTTTGATACTCGGGCTTGCCGTCTTGGCTGATGGTGAAACTCGACACGGTTAGCCCATGCCCATCAAGGCGCGCCCAGTAGATGACGCCGCCGGTGTAAGGGTCGGCGTCGGCCTTGGCCCGCCATTGATTTTCTTGGATGGCAGGCACGAACTCGATCGTCGTCGACTTCAGAACCTCCAACGGCGCCTTCGGGTCGCCCTTCTGACGCTGCAAGGTCGACCAGCTCAACGTGAAGCCGCTCAAATTTGTCGGCGTGACCGTAAGCGCGATGTCGCGCTTGGTGCTCGGAAAATCTTCGTCGGTCTCGCTCAACGCAGTCGCGGTGCCGTGCCAATCGCCATAGTAGGCCTTAATGTCGGGAAGGGCCGGCGCCGCATTCGCGTGCGTGACCATCGCGAGGGTAAACATCGCGACCGCGGCGATCGGCGCCAATCGATTGAAGTATCTCATAGCCGGCGCTCCGCAAGTTCAAGGGTCAAGCAGACACAAGCGATAGCCGTGCGGGCCGGCAGCTTCAAGGCCAACGCGCCTCGGGCGGAAGCGACATGAGGATCGCTTCGGTGTTGCCGCCAGTTTTCAGGCCGAATTGCGTGCCGCGATCGTAGAGCAGATTGAATTCGGCATAGCGGCCGCGGCGCACCAGCTGATGCTGCCGTTCGGCTTCGGTCCACGGGTGGTTCATGTGGCGGCGAACGATTCGCGGATAGACGTCGAGAAAGGCCAAGCCCACCTCGCGGGTGAAGGCGAAGTCGGCCTCCCAATCGCCCGAGTCGAGATAGTCGAAAAAGATGCCGCCGGCGCCGCGGGGCTCGTTGCGATGCGGCAAGAAGAAGTACTCGTCGCACCATGCCTTGAAGCGGGGATAGTAGGTCGGGTCGTGCCGCTCGCAGGCCGCCCGCAGGCTTGCGTGGAAGTCACCGGCATCTGGCTCGTTGGGAAACATGGGGGTCAAGTCGGCGCCGCCGCCGAACCAGGCCTTGCTGGTCACGATGTGTCGCGTGTTCATATGAACGGCTGGGACATGCGGGCTCTGCATGTGAGCGACGAGCGAGACACCGGCCGCCCAAAAACGCGGGTCCTCGGCTGCGCCGGGGATGCTTTGGGCGAAATCTTTGGAAAGATCGCCATGGACGGTCGAGATGTTGACGCCGACCTTTTCGAAGACACGTCCCCGCATGACCGACATCGTCCCGCCGCCAGCTTCCTCGCCCGGCCTCGCCCAAGACTTGCGCTCAAAGCGCCCGGGTTCGCGATTCTCGAATTGGCCGCGATGTTCGTCCTCGATGCGCTCGAATTCCGCGCAGATTCGATCGCGCAGCCCCTCAAACCATAAGGCGGCACGGCGTTTGCGCTCGGCGATCGGGTCGGTCTTCATCCGTGCGCTCCCCCAACCTTTGGAAATCCATGCGTCTGGCGCAGGCCCTCTCCTAAGACCATGCCGGCCGTCACCGCAACATTGAGCGAGCGCATGCCGGGCTGCATAGGAATCGTCAGGCTTACGTCGGCGTGGGCTGCGACTTCGGCTGGGACGCCGGCCGATTCGCGCCCCAATAGGATCGTGTCCTCTTCTTTGAACGCGAAGCCGGTATAGGGGCGATCTGTCTTCGTCGTCATCAGCACGATCCGACCGGGCGTCGACGCCACGAACGCCGGCCACGATTCGTGGCGTATGAAGCTCGCATGTTGCAGGTAGTCGAGGGCTGCGCGCTTCAAGGTCGCATCTCCAAACGGAAAGCCGCAGGGCTCAATGATATCGACGCCGACACCGACGCACGCGGCGAGGCGCAGAATCGTTCCGACGTTCTGTGCGATATCAGGTTGATAGAGGGCAAGGCGCATCGATACGACTCAAACAGAGTGACCGGGCGCGTGCCCGGTTCAATTTATGCGGCATCGTGCCGCACGACCCCCAAGGTTCGACTCTCTATTTTGTCGCGCGAAATCAAGGCCTTCCGGCTGCGTCGCCACACCTCGTGGAGTTGCGGCTCTCACGCACTTAAGTGATCACAATCAGGCGCAAGAAGGGGCTCATCTTGGCGCACTCGACGGACGACGCCAGCGTAACGCGGCGCGATTTTATCTACGTTGCATCGGGCACGATGGCGGCCCTCGGCGCGGCAGCAGCCGTGTGGCCGTTGATCGACCAAATGAATCCCTCGGCCGACACGTTGGCGCTGAAGGAGATCGAGGTCGATCTTGCCTCGATCGTGCCGGGCCAGCAGATCACCGTCGAATGGCGAAAGAAGCCGGTGTTCATCCGGCGGCGGACGCCCGACGAGATCAAGCAAGCCGAAGAGACGCCGCTCGACGAGCTGAAGGATCCCCAAGCGGACAGTGCGCGCGTCCAAAAGCCCGAGTGGCTGATCGTCGTCGCCATTTGCACGCATCTGGGCTGCATTCCGAGCAAAGACATGAAGGGCGAATACGGCGGTTGGCTCTGCCCGTGCCATGGCTCGCAATACGACACCTCGGGGCGCATTCGTAAGGGACCCGCACCAAACAATCTGGCGGTGCCGGCCTACAAATTCCTGAGCGATACCAAAGTTCAAATCGGCTGAACGGAGCCTCCACGCCCATGCATGGCGAATATCGTTACGAGCCGAAGAACGGGTTCATGAAGTGGCTGGACAGCCGGCTACCGATCATGCGCCTGCTCGACGAGTCGGTGCTGCAATTTCCGACGCCCAAGAACTTGAACTACTGGTTCACGTTCGGCGGCATTTTGACGTTCATGCTGGCCGTGCAGATCGTCACGGGCATCGTTCTGGCAATGCACTACGTGCCGCAGGAGACGATGGCCTTCGACAGCGTCGAGCACATCATGCGCGATGTGAACTACGGGTGGCTGCTGCGCTATGCGCATTCGAATGGCGCGTCGATGTTCTTCGTCGCCGTCTATGTCCACATCTTCCGCGGCCTCTATTACGGATCCTATAAGGCGCCGCGCGAGGTGCTGTGGATTTTGGGCGTGATCATCTATCTTCTGATGATGGCCACGGGCTTCCTCGGCTACACATTGCCGTGGGGCCAGATGTCGTTCTGGGGCGCAACCGTCATCACCAATTTCTTCAGCGCGATACCCGTCGTCGGCGACGCGGTCACGCAATGGCTGTGGGGTTCGTTTGCCGTCGACAACTCGACGCTGCAGCGGTTCTTCAGCCTGCACTACCTCTTGCCGTTCGTCATTGCCGGCGTGGTGGTGCTGCACATCTGGGCGTTGCACGTTCCCGGCAACAACAATCCGCTCGGCATCGACGTGAAGGGTCCACAAGACACGGTGCCCTTCCATCCGTATTACACCGTGAAAGACGGCTTCGCGCTCGCGGTGTTCGTGTTGTTCTTCGCGGCTTTGGTCTTCTTCGCGCCAAACCTCTTGGGCAATCCCGACAACTTCGTTCCAGCCAATCGGTTGGTGACGCCGATGCACATCGTGCCCGAATGGTACTATTTGCCGTTCTACGCGATCTTGCGTTCGGTCCCGAGCAAACTTCTCGGCGTGATTTTGCTCTTCGGCGGGATTCTGGTGTGGGCGTTCCTGCCATGGCTCGATACCTCTTATGTTCGCTCGGCGCGATTTAGACCCATCTTCCGCCAGTTGTTCTGGGTCTTCGGCGTCGTCTGTATCGGCCTTGGCTGGTGCGGCGCGCAGACGCCCGATCACGTGATCGTCGATCTCGGTCCCAACATGACGGCGATCAACGCGGCGGTCGATCACGCGACAAAGGCGGGGAAAACGCCCGAGGAGATCGCGGCAGTGCAGAAGAGCGCGGAGGCCAGCGAGCGCGTGACGTTTGCGGTCGTCGACCTCAGCCGTATTCTGACGATCGCCTATTTCGCATTTTTCTTCCCGGGCTTGTTCTTGCTCGGCTGGGTCGAGACGCCACTGCCGTTGCCGGAGAGCATTTCCAAGGCGGTTCTTGGCACGCGCGGCGGCGCGGCGTCGGGCGGACGTCCGCTCGAGCAGCGCGGTTGAGGGGGATGAGGATGAGACGCATCTCGTTGGCCGCGGTCGGCTTATTGTTGGGAATCACGGTGGCGTTTGCCGACGGCCAGAAAGAGCCCGAGCCGCAAACTTGGTCATGGAACGGGGTCTTCGGGCACTTCGATCCGGTTCAGCTGCAGCGCGGCTATCAGGTCTACAAAGAGGTGTGCAGCGCCTGTCACAGCATGCGTTTGATGGCATTCCGCAACCTCGGTGATCCCGGCGGTCCCGGGTTCAGCGAGGCGCAGGTCAAGGCGCTCGCCGCAACCGTGCAAGTGGCCGATCTCGACGACAAGGGTGAGCCGACGACGCGCCCCGGAATAGCTGCGGATCGCTTTCCATCGCCGTTTCCGAACGAGAAGGCGGCGCGTGCCGCCAATGGCGGTGCGTTGCCGCCCGATCTCACCGTCATCACTGAGGCGCGCGAAGGCGGGGCCGACTATGTCCACGCGCTGCTGCTCGGCTACAGCGATCCGCCGGCCGACATGAAGGGCAAGATGATGCCCGGCATGAACTACAACCCGTATTTCCTCAACGGGCAGATCGCGATGCCGGCGCCGCTGAGCACGGACGGCCAGGTGACCTATGCGGAGGGGCAGCCGGCGGCGACAAAGGCGCAGATGGCCAAGGATGTCGTCGCGTTCCTGTCGTGGGCGGCCGAGCCAAAGATGCAAGAGCGCAAGACGATGGGCATCAAAGTGATCGCCTTTCTCTTCGTGCTCTCGCTGTTGCTCTATGCCGCCTACAAGCAATTGTGGCGCGACGTCGACCACTAAGTTCGGCGATCAATTTGATTGTGCGGCCGGCGTCCCTTGATGGAATGCTCCACGCGGCCTGCTGTGACAGCAACTTAGTGCCTGGGAGCGCGGGCAATTTGCCCGCTTAAGGAAAGAAGAGCGGGCGGGACGCCCGCGCTCCCAGACAACGCACCCAAAAGCGATTGCGCCCCCGGCCGCAGGTGCTAAAAACGCCCGCGTTTCGTGACGAGGACTACTGAAATGTCGAACACCGTATTGGGCGTCATTGGCGGCAGCGGTGTCTATGGCATCGACGGCCTCGAGCACGCCGAATGGCGGCACATTCGCTCGCCGTGGGGCGAGCCGTCGGACGAATTCCTCTTCGGGCGGCTCGGTGGCGTCGACATGGTGTTCCTGCCGCGCCATGGGCGCGGCCACGTGCACTCGCCGACCAGCATCAATTATCGCGCCAATATCGATGGGCTGAAGCGAGCCGGCGTGACCGACGTCATTTCGGTCTCAGCCTGCGGTTCGTTTCGCGAGGAGCTGGCGCCGGGCACCTTCGTCATGGCCGATCAATTCATCGATCGCACGTTTGCGCGCGAGAAGTCGTTCTTCGGACCGGGGTTCGTCGCTCACGTCTCGCTGGCGCATCCGGTGTGTCCCAAGCTCAACGATGCATTGGCGACGGCGGCGAGCGAAGCCGGCATCAAATTCAAGAAGGGCGGTACCTATCTGGCGATGGAAGGTCCGCAGTTCTCGACGTTGGCGGAATCCAACCTCTATCGGTCGTGGGGCTGCGATGTGATCGGCATGACCGCGATGCCGGAAGCAAAGCTCGCGCGCGAGGCGGAGCTGCCTTATGCGATCGTCGCGATGGTGACGGATTACGATTGCTGGCATCCCGACCACGATCACGTGACGGTCGACCAGGTGGTGCGGGTGTTGATCGACAACGCCGATCGTGCGCGCGCACTGTTGAAGAAGGTGGCGCCGAAGCTTGGACCGAGCCGCACGCCGTCGCCGCTCGACATCGAGCACACACTCGACACCGCGTTGATCACCGCGCCGGAGAAGCGCGACCCGGCGCTCTTTGCCAAACTCGATGCGGTCGCCGGCCGCGTGCTCAAGAAATAGGACGACTCCATGGACATCAAATCGACGATCCGCACGATTCCGGATTATCCGAAGCCTGGAATCATGTTTCGCGACGTTACGACGCTGCTCGGCAACGCGCGGGCGTTTCGCACGACGGTCGATCTCTTGGTGCAACCCTATGCGGGCACGCGCATCGACAAGGTTGCCGGCATCGAGGCGCGCGGCTTCATCTTGGCCGGCGCGGTCGCGCATCAGCTTTCGGTCGGGTTCGTGCCGGTGCGCAAGAAGGGAAAGCTCCCATGGAAGACGATGGGCCAGCAATACGACCTTGAATACGGCACCGACACCGTCGAGATCCATTCCGACGCGGTGGCAAAGGGCGATAATGTGCTGATCGTCGACGATTTGATCGCGACGGGCGGCACGGCGGAGGCCGCGATCAAGTTGATCGAGCGCGCCGGCGGTAATGTCGTTGGCTGCAGCTTCATCATCGATCTGCCCGAGCTCGGCGGGCGCGCGCGGCTCGAGAAGCTCGGAAAGAAGGTGTTGTCGCTGGTGCATTTCGAGGGGCATTGAGCGGAGCGAAATGAAGATCCACGGCCGCCACTACCGCGCGATCTGGGTAAATGCGGACGGCTGGTCGATCGAGGTGATCGATCAGACGAAGCTGCCGTTCGCCTTCGAGACGCGGCGCTTGTCGTCGGTTGAGGACGCTGCAGAAGCCATAAAGACCATGGTGGTGCGCGGGGCGCCGTTGATCGGCGCAACGGCGGCCTACGGCCTGTGCTTGGCGCTGCGCCAAGATGCCTCCGACGAGGCGCTCGAGGCTGCCTATCGCCAGCTTCATGCGACGCGGCCGACGGCGATCAATCTCAAATGGGCGCTCGACGAAATGTGTGCGGCGGTGCGAAATCGCGCACGGCCGGAGCGCGCCGCGGCGGCGTACACTCGCGCCGCACAGCTTTGCGACGAGGACGTCGCGACGAACGAAGCGATCGGGCGGCATGGCCTTAAGCTGATCGAAGAGATTGCGGCACGGAAAAAGAACGAGCGCGTGAATATTTTGACTCATTGCAATGCCGGGTGGCTTGCCTGCGTCGACTGGGGGACGGCGCTTGCGCCGGTCTATATGGCGCACGACAAAGGGATCAAATTGCACGTCTGGGCGGACGAGACGCGACCGCGCAATCAAGGCGGCTCGCTGACGGCCTATGAGCTTGGCGCGCATGGCGTGCCGCATGCCGTGATCGCGGACAATGCAGGCGGGCACTTGATGCAACACGGCAAGGTCGACATGTGCATCGTCGGCACGGACCGCACGACGGCGAACGGCGATGTCGCCAACAAGATCGGCACTTATCTGAAGGCACTTGCGGCGCATGACAACAATGTCCCGTTCTACGTGGCACTGCCGTCGTCGACGATCGACTGGACAATCAAAGACGGCTTGCGCGAGATTCCGATCGAGGAGCGCTCGGCGCGCGAAATTACCCATGTCATGGGGCGTGCGAGCGATGGCAAAGTCATGACAGTGGAACTCACAGCGCCGGGAAGCCCGGCTGCGAATCCTGCGTTCGACGTCACACCAGCGCGGCTGGTCAGTGGTCTCGTGACCGAGCGCGGCGTTTGCAACGCGACGCACGAAGGACTGCTCAAGCTCTTTCCGGAGCGCGCGGCGTGAACAAGTCCGCTAAGCCGCCACGCCGAAGCGCAGCCGACACGGCGTTGCGTGGCGAGATTATCTCAACGGCGCAACGCATGGCCTCGAGCGGCCTTACGCCGGGCAAGAGCGGCAATGTCTCCGCGCGTATCGACAACGGCATGCTGATCACGCCGACAGGCATACCTTACGGCGAGATCAAGCCGGCAGACATTGTCGCCGTGCGCAACGACGGAACGGCGATGGCGGGACAGCGCGCGCCGTCGAGCGAGTGGCGCTTTCACCTGGCGATCTATAAGGCGCGCGACGACGTCGAGGCGATCGTTCACACGCATTCGCTGAATGCGACGGCGCTTGCCTGCATCCATCGCACCATTCCGGCCTTCCACTACATGGTGGCGGTCGCCGGAGGGGATCGCATCACATGCGCGCCATACGCGACTTACGGAACGGAAGCGCTGGCCAAGAATGTAGTTCGGGCATTGGGCGATCGGCGCGCCTGCCTGATCGCCAATCATGGCGCGATCGCGGTCGGTGAAACTTTGCGCAAGGCGTATGATCTGGCGTGGGAGGTCGAGACTCTGTCGGCGCAATATGCACGGGCGCGCCAACTTGGGCGGCCGCGTTTGCTGTCGGCGCGCGAGATGAACCAGGTGCTCGAGAAATTCAAGACTTACGGGAAGCAACCGCCGGTGAAGCTATGAGTGCAGGCACAGTCCTGGTCACGGGCGCGGCGCGACGGCTTGGCCGAGCGATTGCGCTGGATCTGGCGCAAGCGGGCTACGATGTCGCCGTCCATTTCAATTCAAGTCGCAGCGATGCCGAGGCGACAGCGGCCGAGATTACGAAATTGGGCCGGCGCGCGACGCTGGTCGAGGCCGATTTGTCAGACGAAATGCAAGTCGAGACCATCGTACCAAAATGCACGCAAGACCTCGGACCACTGACAGCACTTGTCAACAATGCCTCCATTTTCAAGGACGATCGTATCGAGACGGCCACGCGCGCGAGTTGGGATTTGCACATCGAGACAAATCTACGAGCGCCGCTGGTCTTGTCGCAGGCTTTTGCGAAGCAACTGCCGGCAGGCCGGCAGGGGGCAATCGTCAACCTGCTCGACCAGGCGGTCTGGAAGCTCACACCGCAATTCCTATCTTACACCGTGAGCAAAACGGGATTGTGGACGCTGACCCGGACGCTGGCCCAGGCGTTGGCGCCTCGCATTCGAGTTAACGGCATCGGGCCCGGGCCGACGCTTAAGGCGGAAAAGCAATCTGAGGCCAATTTTGCGCGCCAAATCGATGCGACGTTGCTCAGGCGCGCGCCGGAGCCCGCAGACATTGCGGCGGCCGTGCGCTATTTGTTGTCGGCGAAGGCGGTGACGGGGCAAATGATCGCCGTCGACAGCGGGCAGCATTTGGTGTGGCAGACGGGGGATCAGTTCGAGTGAGAGGACGATGACGGACCGCAAAAATGTCTTTCCGTTGCGCATTGCCGACGCGAGGAAGCGCATTCGGCATGTCTTCGTGCGCGATCTCGAACTCGACGCGAATATCGGTGTCTACCGCCGAGAGAAGGGCAAACTTCAACCCGTGCGGATCAACGTCGATCTGACGGTGGAGGAGACGGAAGGCGAGGTCGCCGACAAGCTCGAGAACGTCGTCGACTACGGGGCGGTCGTGGACGGGATCAAAACCATTCTGGCCGCCGGTCACTTGAATTTGGTGGAGACGCTGGCCGAACAAGTCGCCGCGCATTGTCTCGCCGACGCGCGCGTCAAAGTGGCTCGCGTGCGCATCGAGAAACTGAACGTGATCGCCGAGGCGAGTTCCGTCGGCGTGGAGATCGAGCGTGAGGCCGATCAAGGCTGACACGGCCGTAGTCGGCGCATGACGATAGACGATACCGAATCAGCAATTGTCGACGAGAAGCCGCTGGCGAGCGGCGCGGCGTTGATCGCGTCCTACTTGCCGCGGCTGCCGAACGCGCCTGGCGTCTATCGCATGTTCGATGCCGCGGGCGACGTACTGTATGTCGGCAAAGCCGCGAATTTGAAAAAACGCGTTGCGGCCTACACAAAGATTTTGGGTCACACGGGCCGGATCGCGCGCATGATCGCGGGCACGGCCTCGATGGAGTTCGTGCAGACGGCGTCTGAAGTCGAGGCGCTGCTGCTCGAAGCCAATCTGATCAAGCGGCTTAAGCCTCGCTACAACGTTACGCTACGCGACGACAAATCGTTTCCCTTTATTCTGGTGACCGGCGATCACAAGGCGCCGCAAATCATCAAGCATCGCGGCGCCAAGTCTCGAAAGGGCGACTATTTCGGCCCGTTCGCGTCGGCGGGTGCGGTCAATCGCACGCTCAATACGCTGCAGCGCGCGTTCCTGTTGCGCAGCTGCTCCGATTCGGTATTCGAAAGCCGCACGCGACCGTGCCTGCTCTTTCAAATCAAACGCTGCTCGGCGCCTTGCGTGGCTAAGATCGACGAGGAGAGCTATGCGCGTCTTGTCGGTCAAGCGCGCGATTTCTTGCAGGGCAAGAGCGATCAAGTGCGTGCCGAGCTATCGAAGGAAATGGAGCAGGCGGCCGAGGCGCTCGACTTCGAGAAGGCGGCACGGCTGCGCGATCGCATTCGGGCGCTGGCGCATATTCAGCTCAATCAAGGCATCAATCCCGACACGATCGAGGAGGCCGATCTGTTCGCTGCCCACCAGGAAGGCGGGCAAACCTGTATTCAGGTCTTCTTCTTCCGATCGGGGCAAAACTGGGGCAATCGCCCGTACTTTCCCCGGCACGACAAAGGACTTGATATTCCGGAGGTGCTCGACAGCTTCTTGGCGCAATTCTACGACGATCGCGATCCGCCGAAGCTTCTGCTGATCAGCCACGATGTGCCGGGGCGCGCGCTGCTTGAAGAAGCCCTGAGCGTCAAGGCGGAGCGACGTGTCGAGGTGTTGCAACCACAGCGCGGCGAGAAGCGCGAGGTCATGGCGCAGGCCGTTATGAACGCGCGCGAGTCGCTCGCCCGGCGCGTCGCCGAAAGCGCAAGCCAGGCGCGTCTACTGGAGGGCGTTGCCGAGGTCTTTCATCTCGACCATCCGCCGGAACGCATCGAGGTCTACGACAACAGTCATATTCAAGGTACGAACGCGATCGGCGCCTTCGTCGTCGCGGGACCTGAAGGCTTCGTCAAAAACCAATATCGCAAGTTCAACATCAAGAATACGGAACTCGCGCCCGGCGACGATTATGGAATGATGCGCGAAGTGCTGACGCGGCGATTCAAGCGGCTCTTGAAAGAGCAGGCGCCGAAAGCGGACGCGCCGGTCTTCGACGAGAAGTCGGGCGACGACGAGGGCGACGGTGAGCGGCGCGGTTTTCCGGATCTGGTGCTGATCGACGGCGGCCTCGGTCAACTCAGCGTGGTGCGCCAGGTTTTGGCGGAGCTTCAGGTCACCGGCGTACCGCTTGTCGGCATCGCCAAAGGGCCCGACCGCGACGCCGGACGGGAGCGGTTCTTCATGGAGGGCCGTCCGCCCTTCAGTTTGGAACCGAAGAGCCCGGTTCTTTTCTATCTGCAGCGGCTGCGCGACGAGGCGCACCGTTTCGCGATCGGGACACATCGCGCGAAACGGGCGCAATCCATTACCGCCTCGCCGCTCGACGAGATCGACGGCATCGGGCCCGGCCGCAAGCGTGCGCTGCTCAATCATTTCGGCTCGGGGCGAGCCGTGACGAGGGCGGGCCTTGCCGATCTCGAAGCCGTGAGCGGTATCAGCAAGGCGATGGCGCGCAAAATCTACGATCATTTCCACGACAAGGGTTGACCGGCGCGCCATCGTGCTAGAGTGACGGTTATGGGCGATCATTTGCCGAATCTCCTGACTCTGGCGCGCATTGCGCTGGTACCGATTTTCGTGGCGGCGTTCTGGCTGCCGCTGCCGGCCGGGCGGTGGATCGCGCTCGCCATTTTTCTGATCGCGGCAATTACAGATTACGCGGACGGGTTCATCGCACGAGCCCGCAACGCCGAATCACGCTTGGGTCAGATGCTGGATCCGATCGCGGACAAACTCCTGGTTGCGTCGGCCTTGATGATGCTCGTCTACAAGGACGATATCCGGGGCTGGGTGCTCGTCCCGGCGCTCATCATTTTGTTTCGCGAGATCATGGTCTCCGGCATGCGCGAGTTCCTGGCGTCGATCGCCGTTCACGTGCCGGTATTGAGCATCGCCAAGTTCAAGACCGCAATTCAGGTCGCGGCGCTGTCGCTGTTGATAAGCGCGCCGGCGGTGGAGTCCGTGTTCGGCACGCTTCATCGCATCGGGATCATCGCGCTGTGGCTGGCGGCGCTGCTGACGCTCTATACCGGCTTCGTCTACGTGCAGGCGAATCTGGCGCACATGTCCGGCCCTGAGCGCAAAACGCCGCGCGTAGCGCCGGAGCGGGCGTCGTGAAAATTCTCTACTTCGCTTGGGTGCGCCAGAAGATCGGCCGCAGCGAAGAGGTCGTCGATGCGCCAGCGAATGTCCGGACGGCAGGTGATCTGGCGGCTTGGCTCGTGGCGCGCGGCGATGGTTATGCCGAGGCGTTCGCCGATCTGAAGCGTGTCCGGGTGGCCATAAATCAAGAACACTCCAATTTCAGTGCGCCGGTGGATGGGCGAGACGAGATCGCGTTCTTTCCGCCGGTGACAGGCGGCTGACCATGATTCGCGTCCAGCGCCAGGACTTCAACATCGGAGTGGAGATTGACGCCTTGACGCGCGGGCGCACCGATGTCGGCGCGGTGGTAAGCTTTGCCGGTATCGTGCGCGCCGACGCCGACGGCGATCCGCTCAAATCGATGACCCTGGAACATTTCCCGGGCATGACGGAGCGCGAGCTCAATCGTGTTGAAGCGGAAGCACGCGTTCGCTGGTCTCTTCAGGACGTCGCGATCATTCACCGATTTGGCGAGTTGTTGCCGGGCGACCGCATCGTCCTCGTGGCGACGACGTCCCAGCACCGGGCCGACGCGTTCGAGGCGGCCTCGTTCCTGATGGACTATCTCAAGACCCGCGCGCCGTTTTGGAAGCGCGAATTGCGCGTCTCCGGCGAATACTGGGTGGAACCGCGCGACAGCGATGACAGTGCCGCCGCGCGGTGGTCGTCGTAAGGTTCGGCGCTCAGTTGGACGACGAAATCGGAATGCGCCCGCACGCTCAGATCGGACCCTTGCCGCGGACGACATTCGAATAATCGTCCATCAGCGTGCGCGTCAGCTTGCCGACCTTGAATTTCCACGCGCCGATTTCGCCGACGGGCGAGACCTCGGCCGCCGAGCCGGTCAGGAAACATTCTTCGAAATCGCCGACGTCGGAACTCTGAATGTATTTCTCGACGACCTCGACTTGGCGATGGCGGGCGAGATCGATCACGGTCTTGCGCGTGATACCGTCGAGGAAACAATCGGGATAAGGCGTGAAGAGCTTGCCTTCTTTGACGAAGAAGATGTTGGCGCCGGTCGCTTCGGCGACGAGCCCGCGAAAGTCGTACATCATCGCGTCCTGGCATCCCTTGGCCTCAGCCTCGTGCTTCGACAACGTGCAGATCATGTAGAGACCGGCGGCCTTGGCCTTCCACGGCGTGGTGTCTGGAGCCGGGCGGCGCCAACGGGCGATGTCGAGCTTGATGCCTCTTTCCTTGACGGCCGGATCGAACATCGACGGCCATTGCCAGACGCCGATGGCTACGTGAATCTTCGAGTTCTGAGCGCTGACCGACATCTGCTCGCTGCCGCGCCACGCGACGGGGCGCATATAGGCATCGGCGAAGCCTTGCGCTTCGGCGACTTGACGACTCGCGTCGTTGATCTGGGCCTGCGTAAACGGGATTTGAAATCCCATCACTTCGGCAGATGCGAAGAGCCGCGCCGTGTGCTCCTCAAGCTTGAAGATCTTGCCGTTGTAGACGCGCTGGCCCTCGAAGATGCAGGAGCCGTAGTGCAGCCCGTGCGTTAGTACGTGAATCTTCGCATCGCGCCAGGGCAGCATCTTGCCGTCCATCCACATGTGTCCGTCGCGGTCGTCGAAGGGAATGAGCGCCATTGGGTAACCTTGTTGAGCGGATGCGCGTCTAGAAGTCGATCAGTATATGGGCGCGCGCTTGCGGGCGGTACAGCGCTCAGCCTATTGTGGCAGAATGACTGCCATAACCGCCGCGCATAGCTCATGAAGCCTGTCCCTTCGCTGCTCTATCTGCGCGAAGAAGAACTGACCGATGGGATCGAGCTCTTCTTCTTCGCTACGCGCGACTTTGGGCGTGCGGCCGATGAACGCTTGCACTCGCTGGCTCTCGGCCGGGCTCACCATCGCGCCTTGCATTTCATTGCGCGATATCCGGGGATGCCCGTTTCGGATCTTTTGAGTATCCTGGGCATCACGAAACAATCGCTCAGCCGGGTCATCAAGCAGCTGGTCAGCGATGGCCTGATCGTTCTATCGACCGGGACGCGCGATCGTCGCCAGCGGCTGTTGAAGTTGACAGCAAAGGGCCAAGCCTTGGAATCGGAGTTCGCGACGCTGCAACGCAACCGCTTCGCCAGGGCCTATCGCGAGGCCGGGGCCGAGGCCGTTGCGGGCTTTCGTCAAGTGCTGACAGGGCTGCTGGCGGAGCAAGAACGGGCAGGCGTGCTTCGCCTGATTGCCAAGCGATGACGATGGAAGCCAGGACCGCAAATGTCGAGAAAACGGTTCAGCATTTGCTGGTCGTCGACGACGACACACGCATCCGAACGTTGCTGCAGCGCTATCTATCGGAGAACGGCTATCGCGTGACTGTTGCAAAGGACGCCGTCGAAGCGCGCCAGCTGATGACGAGCCTTACGTTCGATTTCATCGTGCTCGACGTGATGATGCCGGGCGAAGACGGATTTTCACTCACCCAATTCATACGAGAAACGTCGAGCGTGCCGATCCTGCTCCTGACCGCGCGGGGCGAATCGGGCGATCGAATACAAGGCCTTGAGCGCGGCGCCGACGATTATTTGCCGAAGCCATTCGAGCCGCGTGAATTGCTGCTGAGGATTGCGACGATCCTGCGCCGTGCGGGGACGCCGGTCGAACCGCAGCGCCAGACGCTCTTGCTCGGCTCATGCCGCTTCGATCCGGAGCGGGGCGAACTCACGCGTCACGGCAACCCGGTCAAACTGACATCGGCCGAGCTTTCCTTGATGCGCGTCATGGCGGCCGCGCCGGGCACGACATTCACGCGGACCGACCTTTCGCAAAAAATGGGGGAAGTGTTGGAGCGCACGGTCGACGTTCAGATTACGCGGCTCAGGCGCAAGATCGAGAACGACCCGAAGATGCCGCTCTATCTGCAGACCGTGCGCGGCATCGGCTACGTGCTGGTTCCGGATCGCGTCGGCTAGGCATGAGCACGCGGAGTATTTCCCGACGATATCTGCCGCGTGGCCTCTTCGGCCGATCGCTGCTCATCATCGTGACGCCAATGGTGCTGTTGCAGGCGGCGGTCAGCTATTTGCTGTTCGACCGGCAATGGGAATCAGTGACGACACGCATGGCGCGCGGCGTGTCGGCGCAAATTTCGATGATCATGACGACCTACAGGAGCGTCGGCCCCGACCAGTTTGTAAAGGACCTGCCCAACTTGACCGATGCTTCGTTCGGGATGAGGGGCGCACTGCTTCCCAATACGCATATCCCCGATACCGAATCGCCGGCTTATGACGCGCTTAAACAGGTGTTTGTGCGCGAACTCTCTTCGCGAATTGGACGACCGGTTTGGATCGACGCCTATTCTTTGCCCGACGACGTCGATATCCGTGTGCAACTCGACTCGAGCGTCATTCGATTCGTGGTCGAGCGCAAACGCGTCGTCTCGACCAACACGCATATCTGGGTGCTGTGGATCAGCGCCGGCGGGATCATTTTGCTTTCCGTTGCGATCCTTTTCCTGCGCAATCAGATACGGCCGATCGAACGGCTGGCCGATGCGGCGGAGGCCTTCGGTAAGGGGCGCGACGTGCCGGACTTTCATCCGACCGGCGCCACCGAAGTACGCCGTGCGGCGCTCGCCTTTCTCGACATGCGCGAACGCATCTCGCGCTTTGTACAGCAGCGCACCGACATGCTCGCCGGCGTCAGCCACGATCTGCGCACGCCGCTGACGCGCATCAAACTCGAGCTGGCGATGATGGGCGAAAGCGCCGAGGCGCAAGCGCTCAAGGCCGACATCGCCGAGATGGAGCACATGCTCGACGAGTACCTCGCCTTTGCCCGCGGACAGGGCGGCGAGCCCGCCGCCGATACAGATATCGGCCAGCTCCTGCGAGACATCGCGACGAATGCCGGGCGCAAGGCGGAAGGCCAAGGCGTCAGCAAAGCCGTCGACGTGAAGCTGGCGGGCGACCTCGTCATGCAGGTGCGGCCGAACGCGATGCGCCGCTGTCTCACAAACCTCGTCGACAACGCGCTGCGCTACGGCAATCGCGCCGAACTGACGGCCGCCGAAAAAGGCAATGCCGTGGAAATCGTCGTCGACGACGACGGGCCGGGTATTCCCGCCGACAAGCGCGAAGAGGTCTTTCGCCCGTTCTACCGGCTGGAAGGCGGACGCACGCTGGCGTCGGGCAACGTGGGACTGGGGCTCGCGATCGCGCGTGACATCGCGCGTGGCCATGGCGGCGATGTGACGTTGTCGGACAGCCGCTTCGGCGGCTTACGCGCTGTGGTCCGGCTGCCGGTTTAGATCGCTAATGCAAGCGGGCGCCGTTGGGGATCGGCTGATCGGCGTTGATCAAAACGATGTAACCATCCTTGTCGGCGAAGCCCAATGTCAGCACCTCGGAGGCGAACGGCCCGATGCGGCGCGGCGGTAGGTTCACAACGCCGCAGACCTGGCGACCGATGAGCTGCGCGGGCGAGTAATGCTGCGTGATCTGCACCGAGCTTGTCTTTCGTCCGATCTCGGGACCGAAATCGACGACCAATTTGTAAGCAGGCTTTCGCGCTTCGGGAAAGGCGTCGGCGGACACAACCGTGCCGATGCGAATGTCGACGGCCATAAACTGATCGAACGTGATCGTGAGGCTTGTTGCGGTCACCATTCAATCTCCGCCCGCTGTCATGGTCCGCCCCCGGGTCGCGGCTTCGCTTTGCCCGAGGGTAAACTCAGGCAGACCATCCAACTTCCATCGCCTCAAGAGTAAAGTCGTGGATGGTCGGCGTTCGCCGACCATGACAATCCATGGATCAAACGCGATCCAAGGATTGTCACTTCTTACCGCTCGACATCTTGTCGGTCAGCGCGCGCAGCTCTTCAACCGATTCCGAGGCGCGGTCGCGCATGATCTTGAATGCGTCGCTGTTGGCGCTGACGGCCATGTCGGCCAATTCGCGCATGTGCTTGAAGGCGCGCCCGACCGTCTTTTCCACGAGTTCGGCCTGCTTCTTCGGCAAATCCTTGCCCGAATTCGCCTTCATCAGATCGCCGACCGATTCCTGGATCGCCTGCATCGTCTCGCTCATGATCTCGCCTTGGCGGCGCATCATATTTGCGTAGCCTTCGGCGGCCTTGCGATTGGCGTTGACCAGCGCCTCGATGTTCTTGCGCTGACTTTCCATCAGCGCTTGCGTATCGATCCCCGGCACGGTGAAGCGCTCGAAAAAACTTTGATCGAAATTCGGCCATTTGAAGTCGAATTCCGGGAAGGGTGATTTGGCCATGTTTTGTTTTCTCCCAAGGTGGGCGACCTTGACGCCGCCCTGCCGGTTCAGTCAATCGGCAGATTGCTTTTCGTCTTTCGCGCGGTTGAGCGTGCCGAGCCATGACTCGGCCATGCGCAGGCGCCGGTCGACATGCGCCATCGTCTTGGAGAGATCTTCGCCGTCGGTCAGCCAGACGCCCATGGTGTCGGCGAGTAGGACGGCAATCCCCCGCGTCGTGGCAATGCCGCGCAAGCCCGTGGTGGGCAGCTGAGCGTTATCGGCGATCCACCGCGCGCTGCGCAGCAAAATGGGGGCGGCCTCGAGCCAGCCACCGGGGTCACCCAGGGTCTCGGCGTGGATTACGGCGAGCGCCGGCCTATACGGTGCCATCGCTTCAAAGCAGCTCAAGACTGCGTCAAACGCGCGGTCTCGGGGCGGCGTGTTCTCGGCGGGTTCGGTCATCCGCTTCAATGCCGCTATGTCGATGCTGGCGCCGATTAGCTTCAGAAGGGCATGTTTGTCGGGGCAAAGTTGATAGACAGTCTCGACCGGTACATTCGAGTGGCGTGCGAGGTGGGCGAGGCTAAGCGCGCGCCAGCCGTCCCTCTCGATCATAGCGAGAGCGGCGGTGACGAGCTTGTCTTGTGCTGTTTGCCTTTCGGCCATGGCGACAGCTTATGCCGTCCGAAGCTATTTGCCGAGTTCTTGTCCGCGCGCCGTCGCCGCGGCGACGGCGGCCCGCAGCAGCGGCTCAAGGCCGCGCTCCGACATCAGAATTTTGAGCGCCGCCTCGGTTGTGCCCCCGGGACTGGTGACCGCGCGGCGCAAATCGTCCGCCGCCTCCTTGCGTTCGGCAAGCAAAGCGCCCGCGCCTTCGACTGTCTTGCGCGCGAGCCTCAGGGCGGTCAGCGGCGGTAAGCCCACGGCCACACCGGCTTTGGCGAGCGCCTCGACGAGCAGGAATACATAAGCGGGGCCGGAGCCCGAAACGGCCGTTACCGGATCGATCAACTCCTCGCGCTCGAGCCAGATCACCTCGCCGACCGCGCTCAGGATGCGTTCAGCCAAAGCGCGCTGCGGGCCGGTGACCTGAGGCGTCGCAAAGGCCCCCGAGATTCCCTTGCCGATCGCCGCCGGCATATTCGGCATGGCGCGTACGATCGCGGCGTCGCCACCAAGCCACTCGGCGATTTTTTCCGCTTTCGTTCCAGCGGCGATCGAGACGACCAACGCTGAACGCGCTGCCGACGCATAGTCCGGCACGACGGTCTGCATAAGCTGGGGCTTGACGGCGAAGATGATCGCGCGCGGCTTCGCTGCTGCGACGTCTGCCGCAGACTTGACGGTTGTTGCTCCGGCCGCACGAAAGCGGCGCGCATCGCGCTGGTTCAGCGCCGGATCAACGACAATCAGTTCGCGGCCTAATCCCTTGGCTGTGAGCCCGCGCGCCAAAGCGCCGCCCATATTGCCGGCGCCGACGATGACGATCGGGCGCACCCTTGAGGATGCCGCGTCTTTTTTGGACTTCAGGCGCTGCCTTGGCATTCGTAGACGACCGTCGCGGCTGCTTCGGCAGCCGACTTACCCGCCCAAATCACGAATTGAAAGGCCGGAAAGTAGCGATCGCAGGCTTCGAGGGCCGCTTGCACCAAAGCCTCGCATTGCTCCGGCGTGGCGCCGATTGCGCCACGCAGCAGCAATCCATGCCGGTAAATGATCTGGCCGGAATCAGGATACATCTCGAAATGGCCGAGCCAGAGCTGCTCGTTGATCATGTTGATCAGCGTCGCGATCTCGGTGCGGCGCAGCTTGGGCACTTTGACCTCGAGTTGCGCGGCAAGCTGCAGCGTTTCGACGTCGGCGCGCCAACTGAACGATAGATGATGATCCTCGGTGCGGCCGGGGAAGGACAAATGCATCTCGTCCTCGCCGGCGCGATCGAACAGCCATTCGTTCTGGACGGCGATCTGCTCCATCAAATCGATGGGATTGCCGGAGGCGTCGACTTCGATGGCGGTATTCATAGTGCTGCGACCTTTCTTACTGCCCGAGAGTCAGGCCGCCGCCGGAGGGGGCCGGCGGCGGGACACGCGAGGGTAAATGACGCAAGGGAACGCAGGGTGCGCTCAGGGCTCGTACTAACGCTACAGGTACTAGGTCTAGTCGCCCTACGCGAAGCAGCACCCATGAGTGGAAGGGTGCACCAACAGTTGAGTCGTGCGCAAGAGTCCCCCGACAAGAACGTCAAGCATCATGTGGACGAGTCAGCGGCGGCGACGCAGCCTTGGGGATTGGCTGCGGATAGGCCGATTTCTGACGCTCGCCGACTCTGTTTTCGGTGCCGCGATGCGCTCGGATTCGAGTTTTGTGATTCGCGCTTTAAGCGTTTCGACCTCGTTGCGTGCTTTTAGCGCAACGGCTTTCATCGCTTCGAACTCCTCGCGCGGCACGAGTTCCAAATCATTCGCGAGTCGCTCGCCTTGGGAGCGCACAAGCGTCGCAATTTCGTCGCGCACGCCCTTTGCCGCACCGGCGGCGTTGGTCACGAACTTGGCGACCTGATCGAGAAACGGGTTTTCGCTTTGCATGACTGCCACCACCGTGCAGGGGACCCAGAAAAGGTAGAGACCCGGCGGTGCCACCGCAATGCGGCCTGCTTGACAGCCCTTGCAGGCGGGCCTCACACCTGAGGCGGCCTTAAGGAGCCTCCATGTTCGTCATCCCGTTCCCGCAGATCGACCCAGTCTTGATCAGCTTTGGGCCGATCGCCATTCGCTGGTACGCGCTGGCGTATGTCGCCGGCCTGTTGCTGGGCTGGTGGTACTTGGTCCGCCTACTGAAGATCGACCGGCTTTGGGTCGGCGTGCCGTTCGACGGTAAACCTCCCATGACGGCCGAGCAGGTCGGCGATCTGTTCGTTTGGGCCGCCCTCGGTGTGATTCTGGGCGGACGTATCGGGTACGTTCTCTTCTACGGGTTGGTCTATAACACTCAGTATTTCCTGGACAATCCGTTGCGCGTCTTTGCTGCGTGGGAAGGCGGAATGTCGTTTCACGGCGGGATGATCGGCGTTGTCCTGGCGATCGCGATCTATGCGCGGCGAGTCGGCGCGGACATGGTTAAGCTGGGTGACTTGGTGGCTGTCGTGACGCCAATCGGATTGTTCTTCGGGCGCGTTGCCAACTTCATCAATGGGGAGCTGTGGGGAAAAGCGACGAGCGTGCCGTGGGCGATGATTTTTCCCCACGCCGATTTGCAGCCCCGTCATCCAAGTCAACTCTATGAAGCGGGGCTCGAAGGTATCGTGCTCTTCGCGATTTTGAATTTGCTGATCTATCGATACGGAGCGTTGCGTAAACCCGGGTTGACGATCGCCGTGTTCTTTGCGGGGTATGGTCTCTTCCGAATCCTGGTCGAGATATTCTTTCGCGACTCGGACCAATTGCTGTTCGGTGCAAACAGCGGCTTCACGATGGGCATCGCGCTCTCGCTGCCGATGTGGGCCGCCGCCGCGTTCTTTTACTGGTACGCGGTCTATCGAGTTCCGGTTGCCCCGAAAACATGATGCCGGTTCGCGATCATCTCGCACATCTGATTGCAGCCGAAGGGCCTTTGAGCATTGCCGAATTCATGCGCACCGCGCTTACCGCGCAGGGGCTCGGCTACTATATGCGCGGCGAGCCGTTCGGCGCGGCCGGCGATTTCGTGACGGCGCCGGAGATCAGTCAGATATTCGGCGAACTGATCGGGCTGTGGTGCGTCGCGACGTGGGAAGCTCTTGGCGCGCCGTCGCAGATTTCGCTGATTGAACTTGGGCCGGGGCGCGGCACCATGATGAGCGACGCTCTGCGTGCGGCCGGCGTGCGCCCCGCATTCCTCGAAGCAGCCCAGGTGACGCTCGTCGAGATTAGCCCGGTGCTGCGCGAGCGGCAACGAGAAGCTTTGAAGGGCGCGCGTGTCGGCGGCCTGGCCTGGGCGGGCGGCTTTGACGATGCGCTGCCGGCCGACCGGGCGCTGATCCTCGTCGCCAACGAATTCTTCGATGCGCTTCCGGTCCGCCAATATGTGGCGACCGATCGCGGTTGGCGCGAGCGCTTGGTGGAGTTTGCCAGCGATGGTGCCTTTGCTTTTGCACTCTCGCCCGATCCGGTCCCACAAGAATTGATCCCGCGCGCGGTCGAGGATGCGGCACCGGGAGCCGTTTTCGAATTCGCCGCATCGCGTAATGCCCTGGCGACGCGCGTCGCGGAGTGCTTAGTGCGCAATCGCGGCGCCGCGTTGGTGATCGACTACGGATTTTCCGGACCTGCCGTCGGCGATACATTGCAGGCGCTGAAGGCTCACGACTTCGTGCCGGTGCTCGACGATCCCGGTCACGCGGATTTGACGACGCATGTCGACTTCGATGCACTGGCGACCGGTTTCGCCGAGGGCGGCGCCGAGGTCTATGGCCCGCTTGAACAATCCGTGTTTCTTCAGCGCCTCGGCGCGCGCGAGCGGTTGGAAGCTTTGGCCTCGCGTGCGACAGCCAAGCGGCGCGAGGCGCTTGAAGCGGGGTTTGCACGATTGACCGAACCGGCACAGATGGGCAGCTTGTTTAAGACCCTTGTCGCCGCCTCGCCTGGGCTGCTGCCGCCGGGATTTGCACAACATGAACGTCGTTGAGTGCGTTGCGCTGTTGAAGCTGCCTGGACTCGCGCACGGATTCTTCGGGCGAAGCGGCGGCGTCTCGCAGGGAATGTTCGCGTCGCTTAACTGCGGCTTCGGTTCGAGCGACGATGCCGAGCACGTGCGCGAGAATAGGGAACGCGCGGCGCGGCGCTTGGGGGTATCCGGCGACCGTTTGCTGACTGCTTATCAAATTCATTCCGCCGATGTCGTCGTTGTCGCAGAGCCTTGGATGCGCGGGTCGCAACCGAAGGCCGACGCCATGGTGACGCGCGAACGGAACATTGCGCTTGGCATTTTGGCGGCAGATTGCGCGCCCGTGCTCTTCGCCGATGCCGACGCCCAAGTCATTGGAGCCGCTCACGCCGGTTGGAAGGGCGCGATCACCGGGGTCGTGGAGGCGGCAGTCGAGACCATGGAAAAGATCGGCGCGGCGCGTCAGCGGATCGTCGCGACAGTCGGTCCGTGCATCAGTCAGGCGTCGTACGAAGTGGGGCCGGAGTTTCGTGCGCAATTCGTTGCCACCGACGCCGCGAGCGCTTCGTTCTTCGCGCCCGGCAAACGCGCCGGCCATTGGCAATTCGATCTGCCCACCTATGTCGGTCAGCGGCTGATGAAACTTGGCCTTAAGGCCGTGAGCGTTCTAGATCGTTGCACATACGTCAACGAGGCGGACTATTTCTCGTTCCGCCGAACGACGCATCGATCCGAACCCGATTACGGCCGTAATCTGTCGGCAATCGTGTTGACGTCATGATGCGTCGTCTCCCACTTCTGTTGTGTCTCGCGTTCGTTCTTGCGGGGTGCGCCGCCATCACCGATCCGATGGGCGTGAAGGATCCTTTCGCTATCCAACAGCCGTTTCAAGGCGTGGCGCGCAATGATCGCATTCTCTCTGTCGTCACTCAGGCGCCGGCGATCGTCGTCCGGCCAATCTACGGTTTGGGAGCGGAGCCCGCCGAAGCGCTGCGCAAGCGCGTGTTGATCGTGCTGCGCACACATGATGTCCCGGCGATCACGGAAAGCTCCGCTTCGATCGCATGGGTACTGCAAGGCCAAGCGGCCTTTATCCGACGTGAAGACGATCATGGCCAAGGGGAGATTAGCGGCACGATCGCCTGGCGGTTGACAGATGCGAAGGGCGACGAGCGCGCGCGGTTTTCAACGCCGATCACCGGCGATGAAAGCACCATTTCCGATTCGTTGTTCGGACCGATGGCCGATCAGATCGCGGCGCAGGTGGACCTCGCGCTAACAGGTCCCGGATCGCAGGTGGCCGAAGTGCCCATCGCTCAAGTCGAGGTCCCGCATGCGGCGGTGGCGCAAGTTACCGGTGCACCCGGCGACGGAAACGCCGCCCTGGCCAAGGCGCTGACGGCGCTTTTGCCGCTCAAGGGGATCAAAGTCGCCGATAAGAACGAAAAGGGGTCTTGGCGAATCGAAGGAAAGGTCAAGGTCGAAGCGAAGTCGCCGGCCGAAGATCTGGTCACTTTGCGATGGCGAGTGCTCGACGCCGCGGGTAAAGAACTTGGGACGATCAGCCAGCAAAATGCGGTCCCCCACAAACGGCTTGACGCTAAATGGGGAGAAATCGCCGCCTTCGCCGCCGAGGCGGCGGCGGAAGGAATCTCACAATTGATCCACAGCTATACGTCAGCGGCCCCAGCGACAGCGGCAGGACCAACCCCGCCGGCGGCTCCAGCGACAGCGGCCGTGCCAACCCGACCGGCGGCTCCGGCGACAACGACCGCACCGCCCGCACCGCCGCCATTGCGTAAATCGGTGGACTAAGTCCGCGACGTGTTCGCATGTTGCGTTGCGAAAATCGCGTTGCTACAAGCGCGGCATTCGCGGCGCGGGGTGGCGACGAGCCGGATTGCCCATCAAGGAAGCGCGGGTCCATGAAACTCTTGTCCGGCAACAGCAACCGACCCCTTGCCGAACACATCGGCGAGTATCTCAAGATTCCTTTGACGAAGGCGGTCGTGCGACGCTTTGCCGACATGGAGGTCTTTGTCGAGATTCAGGAGAACGTGCGCGGCGAGGATGTCTTCGTCATCCAGTCGACGTCGTTTCCCGCCAACGACAATCTGATGGAGCTCTTGATCTGCATCGACGCGCTCAAGCGTGCGTCGGCCAAGCGGATCACGGCCGTGATTCCCTATTTCGGCTACGCCCGCCAAGACCGGAAGACCGCCTCACGAGCGCCGATCTCGGCGAAGCTCGTCGCCAATATCATCACGCAAGCCGGCGCCGGTCGCGTTCTCACGCTCGATCTTCACGCGGGGCAAATCCAGGGATTCTTCGATATCCCCACCGACAATCTCTACGGCGCGCCGATCTTCGAAATCGATATCAAGGCGCAATTCGACGGCGAGGATTTGATGGTGGTTTCGCCTGATGTCGGCGGCGTGGTGCGGGCGCGGGCAATCGCCAAGCGGATCAACGCGGACCTCGCGATCGTCGACAAGCGGCGCGAGCGAGCCGGCGAATCCGAAGTCATGAATATCATCGGCGATGTCTCCGGGCGGACTTGTCTCTTGATCGACGACATCGTCGACTCCGCCGGGACGCTGTGCAACGCAGCCGAGGCACTCGTGAGCAAAGGCGCGAAAGCGATTTTCGCCTATGCCACGCACGGTGTTCTGTCGGGCGGCGCGGTGGCGCGGATCAAGGGCTCGGCGCTCAAGGCGATGGTGACCACCGACTCCATTGCGCCGACCGAGGCCGTGCGGGCCTGCCCGAACATCAGGATCATACCGACTGCCCCCCTCCTGGGTGAGGCAATCCGGCGCATCGCGGAAGAACGCTCGGTCTCGAGCCTATTCGACTAGGCACCTTCGCTAGAGCTAGAGCGCCCTTGGGCCGCCTCGCTACCGGGGGCGGTACCAGCGGAAATCATTGTCGCGAATGCCGTATTGGGGGTGGTATTAGGGCGATGGCACTTGAGCATTTGTGCCGGTTCGGCTAAATCCCGCGCCTTCCTTCCATTCGGAATGAACAGGATAAGGGGCCTGATGCTCCTGAAAGGGTTCAACTATGACTGAAGTAGCCACAATTGCGGCCAAGACGCGGACCAAGACAGGCACCGGCGGCGCCCGCGCGGTACGACGCGAAGGCCTCATCCCCGGCGTCGTTTATGGCGGCCAAGGCGATCCAGAATACATCTCGATCGCCGTTCGCGATTTCGACAAGCATTTTCAGACCGGGCGCATGCTGTCGACCCTCTTCGTGCTCGACATCGCGGGCAAGAAATTGCGTGTCATCCCGCGCGAGGTTCAAACGGATCCGGTCAGCGACCGCCCGATCCACGCCGACTTCCAGCGGCTGGTCGAGGGCGCGCGCATTCGCCTCTTCATTCCAGTGCATTTCAAAAACCAAGACGCATCGCCGGGCATCAAGCGCGGCGGCGTTCTCAACGTCGTGCGCCACGAAGTCGAATTCTCCTGTCCCTCGGATAAGATTCCGCAATTCATCGTCGGCGATCTAACCGGCATGGATATCGGCGACAGCTTGCATATCTCGCACTTCAAACTTCCCGAAGGGCTGGTGCCGGTGATCCGCAGCCGCGACTTCACGGTCGCCACTGTCGCCGCGCCATCGGCGTTCGCCGAAGTCGAAACGAAGACCGCAACGACGGCCGAAGGCGAAGTGGCGGCGGAAGGTGCGGCGGCGGCTCCGGCAACGGGCGCGCCAGGCGCGGCACCGGGCGCAGCGGCTGCGGCTCCGGCAGCGGGCGGCAAGGCACCGGCAGCAGGTGGCAAAGCACCGGCGGCCGGCGCGAAGGCGCCCGCCGCAGGCGGCAAGGCTGCGGCGCCGGCTGCGGCAAAAGCACCGGCGGGCGGCAAGGGCGACAAGAAGTAAGCGTCTCGCGCTCGCGTTCGAGATTGACGGCCGCCGGAGGCAATACCTCGGCGGCCGTCGCTTCATCGAGCCGGATGCTGAACGGAAAGACGTGCGATGCTGTTGCTCGTTGGCTTGGGCAATCCTGGAGCCGCTTACCAAGGCCATCGCCACAACGTCGGCTTCATGGCGGTGGATGCGATTGCCCGGGCGCATAATTTCGGCACTCCGCGCCTGAGGTTTCGCGGCGAGGTTCGCGAAGGCACGCTGACGAGTGCGAAGGGCGCGACGAAAACGCTGATCCTGAAGCCGATGACTTATATGAACGAAAGCGGGAATGCCGTGCGTGAGGCCGTCGAGTTTTTCAAATTACCGTTGTCGGACGTCGTGGTGATCTACGACGAGATCGATCTGGCGCCCGGTAAGGTGCGAGCGAAGGCGGGCGGCGGCAACGCGGGACACAACGGCCTGCGCTCGATCAGTGCGCATATCGGCAATGACTATCGGCGTGTTCGTCTCGGTGTCGGTCATCCCGGCATCAAGGAGATCGTGCACATGCATGTGCTGCACGACTTTGCGAAATCGGAGCGTCAGTGGCTTGATCCGCTGCTCGACGCGGTGGCGCAAGCCGCGCCTTATTTGGCCGACAGCGACGACGCCGGCTTCATGAACAAAGTCACATTGTTGACGGCTCCACCCAAACCGCCATCGAAGTCCAAGGAGCAATAGAAACGATGGGCTTCAAATGCGGCATCGTCGGTTTGCCCAACGTCGGCAAGTCGACCCTGTTCAACGCACTCACGCAAACGGCGGCGGCGCAGGCGGCGAACTATCCGTTTTGTACGATCGAGCCGAATGTCGGCGAGGTCGCCGTGCCCGATCCTCGGCTCGATAGGCTCGCGCAGATTGCAAAGTCGGCGCAGACCATCCCAACGCGATTGACCTTCGTCGATATCGCCGGACTGGTGCGCGGCGCATCGAAAGGCGAAGGGCTCGGCAATCAATTCCTTGCGCATATCCGCGAAGTCGATGCCGTGGCCTATGTGTTGCGCTGCTTCGACGACGGCGATGTGACGCACGTTGAGGGGCGTATCGATCCGACTGCGGACGCGGAAACCGTCGAGACGGAACTCATGCTCGCGGATCTCGAAAGTCTCGAACGGCGTGTGGCGGCGGCCGAGAAGAAGGCGAAAACCGGCGACAAGGAATCGGCGGTTCAGGTGTATGCGATGAAAGCCGCGCTGGCGCATTTGCATCAAGGGCAGCCGGCGCGCTTGACGCGCGTCAGCGAGGAACATCGACCGGTGTTCGACCAACTCGGACTGCTCACCGCGAAGCCCGTCGTCTTCGTCGCCAATGTCGACGAGGCGTCGGCCGCGACCGGCAATGCCTATTCGGCGCAGGTCGAGGAGCGCGCGAGAAAAGAAGGCGCGGCCTTCGTCGCGATCTCCGCCAAGATCGAAGCCGAGATCGCCCAACTCGGCGCTGGCGAACGCGACGAGTTTCTGCACACCCTCGGATTGAAAGAGCCCGGATTGAACCGGTTGATCCGCGCCGGCTATGCGCTGCTTGACCTGGTCACATTCTTCACCGTCGGGCCGAAGGAAGCGCGGGCGTGGACCGTGCACAAAGGCGCGCGGGCGCCGCAAGGTGCCGGCGTTATTCACACGGATTTCGAGAAGGGCTTCATCCGCGCCGAAACCATCGCCTATGACGATTATGTGGCGGGCAACGGCGAGGCGGGGGCGAAAGACGCGGGGAAGCTGCGTCTCGAAGGCAAGGATTACGTCGTCCAGGACGGCGACGTCATGCATTTCCGCTTTGCCAATTAAGCCTTACCTCAAACACCCATTTGATTCCTGCGCGATTGGCAGCCAATAATCGCGCCGGGGGTTGCCACGCATGAGCGTTCTGCCGGCCTGCGCCAATTGCAATACGGCGCTTCAAGGACCGTACTGCTCGAACTGCGGGCAGAAGGCGGCGGATCTGCATCGCCCGATCTGGTGGATCCTGGGCGAGTTTATGGACGCGGTGTTCAGCTTCGACTCGCGGACGTTTCGCACGTTGTGGCTTCTGTTCGGCGAGCCCGGCGAATTCACGCGACGTTACAATTCCGGTCATCGCGCCTCGCTGCTGCCGCCGTTCCGGCTGTTCGTGATCGCGACGTTCTTGTTTTTCTTGACACTGCAGGCCACGGGTCTGGCGCTGGTCGCGTTCAACACCAAGATCATCTCGACCAAAGGCTTGCCGCCTGAAGCTATCAAAGCCTTGCAGCAGGAGGCTTCTGCAACCGTCACCACGGACAACGACAAGACCTTTACCAGCGTTCACCTCGATTTCTTCGTGCCGATGGCATCGGGCGCCGCCAGACGAGGATTGACCGCGGAGCAAAAGGCGCGCCTCGAAAAGAACGAAGCGGACATGGACAAAGAAAATGCGGCTGAAGAAGCCGCAGACCAAAGCGGTTGGTACAAGACGCTCAGGGCTTATGGCCATCGCGTCGTTCAAGGGTTCGAGAAAGCGATGGAGGACCCGCTAAGGCTGAACGGGCCGCTCAATGTCTGGCTGCCACGCATCATGCTGGTCTTGGTGCCTGTGTTCGCGTTGCTTCTGGCCGCGGTGCATTGGTGGCCCCGCGTCTACTACGTCGAGCACCTAATTTTTGCGTTGCACATCCATACCGTAATGTTTTTCGCGCTCACGATCGTTGCTTTGGCGGTGGCGCTCTTCGGCGATACGGGATTCTTGGGTCTCGCGGTTTGGCCGATCCTGCTCGTTTATTTTTGGATGGCGATGAAGCGCGTCTACGCCCGCGGTTGGCTTCTAACTTCGCTGAAGACGATCGCGGTCTGGCTGATCTATTCGGTAATATTAACCGCCAGTTTGAGTCTCGCTCTTCTCCAGGCTTTGACGGAGCTTTGACGGCAAAACGGCAACCACATTACGTGCCGTTCATGCTTGGGATTACGTCGAGTTCATGGCGTGGACACGATGGCGCAATGTGCGCTGTGAGATAGTGGCATCGTTGGATTGAGCCTCCAGCACCCCATTGCAGAGATCGCGCCCGGCACGCTTATCCCCATTCGCGTGCCGGGCGAAATCTTTTTTGGGACCAGGCAAAGCCGGTCCTGTTTCCCTCGCAATTCAAGCCTTTTCGTTGTTCAGCCACCGGCTGAAGAAGCCAGCGCCGACGGCGCCGGCCAACGGCGCTGCCCAGAAGAGCCACAGTTGCTCGAGTGCCCAGCCGCCGACAAATAGCGCTGGTCCAGTGCTGCGCGCCGGATTGACCGAGGTGTTCGTCACCGGAATGCTGATCAAGTGAATCAGGGTCAGCGCCAGACCTATGGAGATCGGCGCAAAGCCGGCGGGGGCGTTCTTTCCCGTCACGCTCAAGATGACGACAAGAAACATGAATGTCATGACCACTTCGGAGACGGCAGCAGAGACGAGCGAATAGCCGCCCGGCGAGTGCTCTGCAAAACCATTCGAAGCAAAACCGGCGTTGGGGTCAAAGCCTGTTGCACCGCTGGCGATGATGTAGAGAACGCCGGCGCCTGAGATCGCGCCAAGCACTTGGGCCGCCCAATAGGGTGCAATGTCTTTGAGTGGAAACCGTCCGCCGGCCCAAAGCCCGAGCGTCACCGCCGGATTGAAATGCGCGCCGGAAATCGAACCCAGTGCGTAGGCGCCGGTCAGCACGGTCAGACCAAAAGCGAAAGAAACGCCCAGCAGTCCGATACCGACATGAGGGAATGCGGCGGCAAGCACGGCGCTGCCGCAACCGCCCAACACAAGCCAAAACGTTCCAAGAAACTCAGCGGCGATTTTGCGTTCGATATCCATATTGAGCCCTCCCTTATCCAGCGCGGATCGAGTCGCACCTATAAGGGAGGGTTATTCAGGACGGCTCGGTTGTCGATCTCTCAGTTCCCGGCCGGGGCCCGGCCGCCCGGTTACTGGCCACAACGCCTGGCAAAAGCCAGAGCGTTGTGGCCTGTGCTTTGATATGGTTGCGGGGTGGGAGGGGGTGGGGACCTTGCGAACCTGGCTGGTATTAGCCGCGCTGTTGTTGGCCGGGACAGATCCCGCGCGAGCCGCCGCTCCGCAGCTTGACCAGGCTGCGGCGGCGATCGACGAGGCGCGTTATCAGGATGCGCTCAATTTGGTGGACCGGTCCGCCGGTGCACCGGCGAGCGACGCCGATCGAGATTGGGGAAGTTATTTGAAGGCGCGCGCGTTGGTTGGGCTCGGTCGCAGTGAGGCGGCTGAAGCGGCCGTGCGGACGCGCTATCACGTGAAGCCCAGCGCATATGCCTGGGCGTCGATCGTCTCAATTTTGACGGTGCAGGGGCACTACGATGCGGCGGCGGCGGAAATCCTGAAGCTCCCGGTGGAGAGCCTTGTTTTCGTCAATCGACTACGGCCGCGTACGGTCGAGGACATCGTCGCGGCACTCGAGCACAGCGGTGCAAGCGATGTGCGCGATCAATTGGTAACGCGTCTGGTGATCAACAAATACGCGGGACCGACCGCCGCGCGGGTGCCGGATGTTCTGCGCCTGCGCTATGTCGGGCTGCTGCTGAAGCAAAATCACGTCGAGGACGCGGCGCACGAAACCGAGTCGCTTGAAGCACCTGCTCTGTTGGCGGCGTTGTTGGGCGATCGAGCCTATTCGGCTCTTTGGGACCATCCGGTCGTCAGCGCGCTCCTCGGTCAAGATGCGCTGGCCGCGCGTGTCGAACGCGGCGTTCAAGCACGGCTCGAGCAGCCGGTCATCTCGGCATCCGATTGGCTCGAGACGATGCATGCGCTGCGCGCGATCAACCGGCCCGCGGAGGCCGTGCGCTTGGGGCTGCATGCGATCAACGAAGCGCGGAACGAGCTGCGCGGCTCCGGCGCTTCGCTACGACTTGAGCTTGCTTATGCATATGCGGAGATGGGCGAAGCGTGGGCCGCCCGGCGGACGGCACGCGAATTGCTGCGCGAAGAGACGCAACTGGATGCGCCGACGCAGATCGCGCTTGCGAGGTTGTTGAGCGCGGCCGGCGATGACGAGGGCGCGCTCGCGCTCGCGACGTCGATTGAAGAGGATTCGGAAAGCGACACGACGACCGCGATGGCAGATACGGTCGAGGCTTGCGCGGCGCACAATTTGGGGCGCCTTGACCGGCGTGACGAGGTGCTCGCCGCGTTGGCGGCGTTGGGTAAGATCGCGCCGGAGGCGATGTTCAGCGCCGAACTGTGTACCGGGCACACGAACGAAGCGATCGCAACGTTTGCGGCAATGTTGAAAGATCCAGCGACGCGGTCGCACGCCGTTCTCATCGTGCAGCTCTATGCCGATCCCCTCGATCCAAAGACAGATCCGCGCGGCATGCGCTATCGGCTGCGGGCACTGGCGGCGAGCGAGGCGGTACAGGAGGCCCTCAAACCCTATGGCCGTACCGTTCCATTGCCTTTCTTAAGCTCGACGGCCGATGTCTTTTAGGGTTGCTTGACGCCCATTTTTACGAACCCGCGGGTCGAAACGACGCGGGAAAGCCAGTCGCAGACGGCCGGGAATTTTTTGAGATTGAAGCCGCCTTCTCCGGCGCAATGCGTGTAGGCGTAAAGCGCGATATCGGCGAGCGAGTAATGATTGCCGGCGAACCACGCGTTCTTTTTCAAGTGGCCGTCCATCACAGCGAGCGCGGCATTGCCTTTCGCGTGCCACTCCGGAATCAGGTGTTCCTTGGCGCGGAGATGTTCCTTCGAGACGAATACCATCCAGAAGCGGGCGACGGCGATGTAAGGCTCGTGACTGTATTGCTCGAAGAACATCCACTGCAGCATTTGCGCGCGCGCAAATTTGTCCGCCGGAATGAGCGGCGAGCCCTCGGCGAGGTACCAGACGATGGCATTCGATTCCGGCAGCAGGCGACCGTCGTCAAGCTCCAACAGCGGAACGCGGCCGTTTGGATTCTTCGCCAGAAACTCAGGCTGGCGCGTGAGGCCGTCCGTGACGTCGATATCGATCGTCTTCAGCGGGATGCCGAGATAGGCTGCCGTCAGCACGACCTTGTAGCAATTGCCGGAGCGCGGATCTTGATAGAGCGTGTGCATCAGTCTTTCCGGTAGAAGTTGTCGATCGCCAGCGGCCCCGAGCCAAAGCCAACGAAGGCCAACAGTCCGGCGAACGTCGTCATGTTCTTCAGGAACATGATCATCTGAATAAATTGCTCGTGCCCGGCGCCGGTCATTTGCCAGAATGCGTGCAGGGTGACGGAAACCAAAATCACGAAAGCGGCTAGCAAAAGCGCCACCAGGCGCGTGTGGAGACCAATGACCAAAGTGAAGCCGCCGACGATTTCGCAGGCACCTGACAGCGGAAACAAATACTCGGCATATGGAATGCCGTGCGTTGCCATTTGCGCTATCTCGCCGCTGTCGCTCGCGCCGAAGATCTTGCCGGCGCCACCCAACAGAAAATAGGCGCCAAGAATTATGCGGCCGACGGTCGCGATGAGATGTAATGGCATGAGGTTCCCCGATTGCGTAACGCCGGACTATATCGCGGCGCGCGACAATGCAAAGAGGTTCAGGTCGCGCCCCCGTCGCTAGGAGAAAACCTCGGCTTGGCCGGGCGCCAGCGGATCGTCACCGTATCTGTTCGCGCCGCTTTGTCCGCCCAGGAATAGAATATTGATGAGGGGATACAGAAGGACGCCAATAACGATCATTCCGGCAACGACGGCGGTGGTGGCGACGGATGGATCGTTCATGTCGAACGGCGGCGCCGTCCCGTTCATCTTGGCAGTGTAGTAATAATAAGCAGCGATGCCGATCGCAAACGCCAGCGGCACCGGCAACGCGTTCCACCATCCCGTCATGCCCCGATCGTGCAATCGTTTGGTCGTCACAGCGATCGAGGGCCAGAGGAAGAACAGGGCGGTGATCGTCTGAAGAACGGGCGGAGGCTGTTGGGTACGCGGATCGATAGGAAAGAGGATGAAGTCGCCGATGATGCAGGCGAACGAAAGGGCCAAATACGGCAAAGCCCAGTTCAGCCAAAACATCTTGCGCGAAATGCGCCCATACGGCGAGAAGAGAAAGCGCCACATCGTTCAACCCTCTATGCTTTGCAAGCATTACCACGACACTCTCGGAGTCAATCGAGTCCGCCACCTGCGCAGCGTTAGGTGAAGCGATGTGGCCGCGAAGTCATAGGGTGAAGTGGGCGCTCCTTTCGGGCTTGGCGACGATTTGCACATCATCGCGCCAGAGGACTTGGCCAGGGTGACGAATCTTCAGCATCGCCGTAGGCTGCCCGCCCTCGGCGATAAGTCGCGCGAGTTCGCGCGCTCGCGCGATGTGCTCGCACGCCTCCGGCCGAAATCAACAAATGCCGGCGTAGATCCGCCGTCGCCGCGATGCGACGGTGAAGCGACGCGGGATCGCCAGATGCTCGTTGAACCACTCATAGTGCTCTTCGATCGGCACGCGCAGCCAATCCGGTAAATTCGCGTCGTCGCAGGGATCGTATTCTGATCGAAACAAGCCGAACGCAGGCCGCGCCCGAGGCGTGACCACAATAAATCGCAGAAACATGGACGTGACTCTTCGCGTTTCGCATGGGCGCGAAGGCCGCAGGCGAATGCTCCGTGAACCGATGATGAGGTCCGCCTAAGCCGGCGGGATCAGCGTTTCGCCGGCGGCGGCGCGGTGCGTTTGAACAGCATTGGACACGCGCCTCGTTGCGAAAGGTCGGGAGTGGGGCGGGGATGTAATCGAAGCATGCGGCAGGCACAAGCGGTAATCGCCCCTAAACGGAGAAGGGCGACAGAAGCTCTCGCCTCTGTCGCCCTTCGGTCTGAGCCGCTCCGCGCGACGTAGTGCACTACGCCGATTGGAGGTTCACCGCCTTGGGGCCGCGCGCGTCCGCTTCGGTGTCGAAGCTTACGCGTTGACCTTCGTTGAGCGTCCGCATTCCAGCGCGCTCGACAGCGGAGACATGGACGAATACGTCCTTGCCGCCGCCGTCGGGCGTGATGAAGCCAAAGCCCTTTGTGGCGTTGAAAAATTTGACCGTGCCGGTCTTCGAAGCCATGCCCGCAGTTCCTGATGCCAGTGGTTTCACCTTGGCGACGTACCAAGGCGTCGTGAAGAGCAATGCAATCGTCCGGAAAGACTTGGAACCAATTGCCCGGACGGAGCTCTTCGCCACCGCCGTCAAGCTTGGCCCGCACTTCACAGATGTGCAGCCGTCACTGTCGCCTCACTAGCGCTCATTTGCTCCAAAGGCAAGGTGCGCGCCCTTGCGCGGTTCCGTCGCGGTGGCGCCACGTCATTGATTTCACTGAGGATATCGCCCTGCGTCGGCGATCAATTCCGCCGCGACTGTGCGATCTCGCACGAAGCAAATTGACACTTGGCAATCGGCTGAAGATCTGAGTCCGCGGCGAGCGGCGTCATTCCGGCCAGATCGTGCGGCCGGCTCTGAGTTCGGCGAAGAACCAATCGTCGAAGCCGCGCGCGAGCAGCCATTCAATGCGGTCGCCGCGCCAGAAAATGCGCTCGCGCTCGAAGCTCGTGTTGGTGGGGATCGATTTCATGAACTCGCCGGTGCGACGCGCGTCGTTGAGAAACAGCTTGTCGCGGCGCATCGTCGCAAACCAGCCGTTGAGACGCGGATAAAGCTCGGGCGACATTGTGAAGCCGAGCGGGCGGAGAGCCGCCAGATGGGGCCACAGCGCGAACTCGGCGATCGTCAGATGGCCGAACGGCAACGGCGTGGGACAATTCGCCAGTACGCTTTCGATGCGTGCGAAGATCGTGTCGAGATCGGCTTGACCTGCTTCCATCAATCCCGGCGGGGCCACATCCTTGCGATCGGCCCAGGTCCAAATCGAGCAATCGAGCATGATGGCGTCGATGCGCGTGTCGGCGAGACGTTCCAAAGCGCGCGCTTCGACGCGGTCTTTGATTGCCGCCGGATAAATCGGCCGCTCGGGATATTTGAGATCGAGATAGGCGACGATGTCGCTCGAGTTGACGATCGTGACATCGCCGTCGATCAACGCCGGAACTTCGGCGCGGGGATTTACTTTGAGCAGTGCGTCGCGATTTTCGTGCGTCAGGCCGTCGATCGGCTCATAAGCGAGGCCCTTGTAATCGAGCGCCAGGGCAACCTTGCGCGCGAATGGACTGAAACCGTTGGTAAAGAACTGCATGATGCGCTCCTCGCGATCTTAGGGTGGCGGACCACGTGGAGGTTCTTAACACTCTCAGGCGCACTTGTCGCCGACCAATGTTTCGCGATGTGCGCTCTCAAACTTTCCCATTGAACTGAAATTTCTCAAGCGATTTCGACTCCGGATCGTATTCGGCGCCGAAGGCGAGTTCGCCGCCATCGCAAATCCCGATAGCCGCAGTTTTCCACGAGGCGGCTTGCGGTGATTGTTCGACGACATGACGGTGGAAGCCGTTGACGTAGATGATGCGCTGACCGCCGACGATGAGCCCGCCGTACTGCCGATAATAGTCTGTCGCTTGCCAACCGTTGTCGACCAGTTCGCGCTGAATGAGTTGGACCATAAGTGCCGGCAGCAGCTGATCATCGAGTTCGGAAATTTGCTGCGGCGAAGGCGTCCACGTCCCCTGCACGGGACCGGGACTTGCGCGACTGCACTGGCGAGCGAGCTCAAGCGCTTTGGCGCCGGGAAAGACGACACCCCAGGCGGGATTGAATGTTGTGGCTGTTGGAGCGGCGAAGGCTTGCGCAGCCAGCAAGATCGTAAAGACGGCCGCGAACGCCCGGGTCGTGGTGAGCTTCATGATTTCCCTGTTTCGTCAAAGCGGGGGGCACGTTTTCGTTTTCGCGACCATATCGTAGAGCTTCGCCCGTTCCGCGTCGCTGAGCGCGCCTTCGTTGGCGCACATCGACATCGCCTCGCAAGGCGGCGCGGGCTTTGAGGGATACTGCGCGATGGCGGCGTTGCAGAATTGATAGGCGTCCTTGCGGTCCCAGTCGCCGGGCGATTGCGCGACCGGTTCGCAAGCCGCGACCATGAGCAGAGCGCACGCGATGAAAGGCCGGCGCATCGCAGTCATTCGTTGAAGTCGATCTTGGGATCGCGGGTGCAGGCATCGACCGTAACGTCTTCTTGATGCACATAGCTGATGCGATAGCAGCGGTCGTAGATCGAGCAATAGCAGATTTCGATGTCGAGGCGCGGCCGGTCTCCCGAGGTTGCGGCTTGGAGGGGGTTGGTGGCCAGATCATCTTCGGCGACAAGGGCTGGGATGCTGTTTCCCGGTGACAGGACACGACCCACAATCGTGACGCGGCTTTGAATTTTTGTCTCGGGGACGCCCAACGCCTTCAGTGTGCTCGGCCAGTCGGTTTGGTATTTGCCGTCTAGCCGGACGCGAAGCGTCATCAAACGGGCAGGGCCCATACCGGTGTTCTGAACAACAAGCTTGAGGACGCCCTTGCTGATCGCTTCGTGGTGATATTCGCGGCCGATTTCGACGTGCGGCCAAACCGATGCTTGCTGCTGCTCGCGCATCAACATCGACTGATAGATCGAGACGCTTAGGGCACAAGCGCCGACGACGACCGCGGTGAGCGCCGCGATCATGTCGGCATCCAACAGGCGCTGCCTGACGCTGCGCGACGCGCGCTGGTTGTCGTTGCTGGGCGATGGTGTCGTTTCCGGCATGGCGCCACCATAGCTAGTGCCGGCGCCGGGCACAAAACGGGTTCCAACGCCTTGCTGCCAAAATCCTGACAGACTGCTGTCAAAAATTGGGTAGTGGGTCAGTTTGAATCCTAGGGTGGCTTCGACCTTCAGCTGAGCCGTGCCATATTATACGCATGGCAAAGACTCATTCCAAAAGACCGCGCGACCCCAATCAACTGGCCAAGCACATCATCGGGATCGCAACGGGAGAGGTCGAGGAACCCGATCCTAAGGCCAACGCAGGCCAGCGGAAGGGTGGAAAGCGTGGTGGCGCTGCTCGCGCCAAGAGCCTCACGCCCCAGCAGAAATCCGAAATCGCCCGGGCTGCAGCGGCCGCCCGTTGGAAGAAGAGCTAGGCTACATCGTCCTCGTCGTCGTCCATCAGGTCAGCAGCGCGCCGCTCCGCACAGTCCTCAGTGAAGTCCGTGAAGAAGTTCAACTGCGGGTCCTTGGGGAACTGGAAGTTCATATGGTCCGCGTCACAGAGCGCGCGATACACTTTGTCGGCGACACGGTCGCGACGCTGACGCATTGCTTTCTGACGCAGCTGCGGGGTGCCACCGTGATCTGTGTCAAACCAGAGCGGTATCTGATGCCCGTTGTCGGTGGTGACATAACACTGCTTCGCGCGGTAGGTGATTCCGTTTTGGTCAGTTCGCATCGCTTGGCGAAGCGCGGTAGTCACTTGCTTACGCAAGAGCCTGACAATGTCCTGAGGGTATGGCGCGAGCTTTTTATGGGCCATTGCCCAGCTGACAAAGTCAGTAGGATCATTTGCGTCTTTGCCGGTGTGCGCCTCCCACTCATCCCAGACGCGGAGCACCTGTTCGTTGAAGTTAGCCATCAGTCCGTCTCCTAGAGTCCAGTCGGGGCCATGTGCCCCCATCCGTCAGTGAATTCCGCATCAAGCAGGTATTTGCGAATGCTCGTTTGATACTTTCGCAACCAGGCATATTTCTGCGTCTTGTGCTGTACCTGCCCAACGACAATGGCCGGATGAACTTCTAGCCGCGCTGCAAATGACAATACGTCCTGCTCTGAAATGAACGGGGCTTTCCTAAGAAGGAATGAGTTGAGCTGTTGACTTGGAATGCAAAACTCTGTGGCGGCGGCATTGGCCAATAGCTCGCACTCCGGCAAATCCGCGTCGGCATTTAGGCTGGTGGCGTCAATCTCATCGACTGGTGCAAAGGACGTATCTCTGCCGTCACCGTTGAGGACATGTTCGCATTCATGCCGCAGGACAAAGGCAAAGTTGTCCAGCCGATCGAGACGAAGCGTAAGCCCAATTGCTGGCTGACCGTCGATCCACACACATACGCCGTCGATCTTTGACCCTGGCAATGATTCGACCAGCACAAACCGGACACCACAGTTGCGCAGCATCTGCGGGATGCGCCCAAGGTCATCCTTGTCCTGCAAGTGCGCTTTGATCGTTGGCAAAGTCTTTCTGAGCGCTTCCTCGGAATAGAGCGGCGCCCTCATCAGCGAGGCCAACTTCATTACACGATGAAGCCATGCGTATTGAATTGCCGAGACTGTCTCGTAGCCCGTCTTCTTCGCGGCATGCGCGGTAATCTCTCCGCTTCCGATAAACGGAATGTCGTTGATGCTATTCTTGCCGAAGAACCGCAGCATTTGCAGATCAAGCAAGGCGGGGTCGGTCTCCTCGATCCAGCCGCGCTGGATCATCTCACGAACTGGAAACACGCTTTGCCAAGTAGCGCGGGTCCTAACGCCGGGGTCGGCAGGTTTCGCGCGTTGTAGGTCGTAGAGCTTCTGCAAATTCATAAAGAAGTCAGGCGATACGTTGAACGCATCGGAGAGGCTATGAGCCATCTCAGGCGTAATTGCGCGCTTGCCAGTGAGCAACGGGCTAAGCTGCTCCGGTGCAATACCTAGAATGTACGCGAGGTCCACCTGCTTCCAGCCGCGCGCTTCCATCTCTTCAAGAAGGAAGGTGCCGGGGTGATCAACGGTCGATGTTGTGGCCTTGGTCATCAGTGGTAGTCCTCGAATGCAATAATGGTGATCGTTGTTTGCTTGTCCTTCTCGTCAACCGTGAACACCAACCGCCATTGATCGTTGAGCCGAATTGAGCATTGCCCGGCTCGATCCCCCTTGAGTTTTTCGTAGTGCAGGCTTTTCCAATTTCTCAAATCCCGTTCGTCCAATGCGGCCCTCAGGAGGGTGAGCTTCCGCCGCGCGGACTTAATGACCGCTACGGGCAGGCGAAGCTTTGCCGCCTCCTCGGTCTCGATCTTCCCTAGGTCCGAATCGGCAAACACCACTTCCATGGGGGCTCGGTATACGTTGGAGGTATATGGCCGTCAAGAGAAATTAATTCAATGCATTAATCTGACCCTTATGCTTGACTAAAGTTGAGTGAATCCCTAGATTGAGGGCATGAACCGGCTGAGCAAAGAGGACCGCGCCCGCATCCTGCACCTCCTTTGCGAGGGGTCCTCGATCCGCGCCATCACGCGCGTGACGGGGGCCAGCAAAAACACGGTGGCCAAGCTGCTGGGGGACGCCGGGTGCGCCGTCGCCGCCTTCCAGGACGAGGCCCTGCGTAACCTCAAATGCCAGCGCGTGCAGGTTGACGAAATTTGGTCGTTCGTCGGCAGCAAAGAGAAAAACACAAGCGCGGAGAAGAAGGCGCAGGGCAATGGCGACTGCTGGACGTGGACCGCATTGTGCGCTGACACGAAGCTGCTGCTGTCTTGGTGGGTTGGCAGCCGCGATGCTGACAGCGGCAACGCTTTCATGGCTGACGTTGCCTCGCGCCTCGCCAATCGCGTGCAGCTGACCTCTGATGGTCACAAGGTCTATTTGCAGGCCGTCGATAAAGCGTTTGGTGATAACATCGATTTCGCGATGCTCGTGAAAATGTACGGCAAAGCGTTTGAGGGACCGGCGCGCTATAGCCCGCCTGAGTGCATCGGCTGCAAACGCACGAAGATCACCGGCAACCCCGACAAGGACCACGTTTCGACCAGCTACGTTGAGCGCAGCAATCTCACAATCCGGATGCATTCGCGGCGCTTTACGCGACTTACCAATGCGTTTTCAAAGAAGATCGAGAACCACATTCACGCAGTGGCGCTGCACTGCATGTATTACAATTTTGTACGCATTCATAAGACTTTGCGTGTGACCCCCGCAATGGCGGCCGGTGTAACTCAGCGGCTATGGGAAGTATCCGATATTGTAGCTCTTGTTGAAGCGGCCGAAGCAAAGGGACTCGCTGCATAAGCGTCAAAGGTTTATGAGTCTTGCCCCCTGATTCGCAGGGGTTAGGAGTCTAAAATGACGAAAGTAGCGCCTTTTCATTCAGCGAAACCGAACACGCCGAATGTCTATCATGACAATAACAAGTGTACCGAGGGCAATAACATAGAAACGCAGTACCTGCGGCAAGGCACTGGCGGGCGCCCGCGCTGCCAACACTGCGACCGGCTTGCTACGCAGGGGCAGTGACTAAACCTTGGTGGAAAACCATCTCCCACCAAGGTCCTTGAAGCTGGCTATCCGTGACGCCATACACCCGCTGTATGCGGCGCACGGGTAGCCCATGCTCCATCGCGATGGCGACCGCCTTTAAGCCAGCCCATGCGTTCCCGTGAAATTTGATTGTAGGTTCGTCGAAGGCGTGACCCTTGCCGCCCTCACATGATTCAAATGTTTCAACACCATCGCGGCGGAGTATCAGCACCGCGCGGCGAATACCGGGATCAAGTTCAAGATCGACTTCAGGCGCAAAAGCCTCTAGCGCAGGATCAGTCATTCAAACTGACCCACTACCAAAAATTGTCAGTGCCGCTCGTCATACTGCGCGAGCCTTGCGATAAACTGTCATGCGGGGCGCGTAGAATTGCAATTCTCGACGGATGGAGAGCGAAGATGGACACCAAGACAATCGCAGCGGTCTTTACCGACCTGTGCAAGAAGGGCGAATTCGACGCCGCCGGCCAGAAATTCTGGTCGGAAGACGTCGTGAGTCGTGAGCCCGGCGAGGGCGACATGGCCACGTTGAAGGGACGCAAAGCCGTTCAGGGCAAAGGAGAGTGGTGGTACGCCAACCACACGATCCACAACACCAAGGTCGAAGGGCCATACGTTCACGGCGACCAGTTTGTCGTGCGCTTCACCATGGATCTGACGCCCAAAGACGGCAAACGCCACACGATGGATGAAGTCGGCATCTATACCGTGAAGAACGGCAAGATCGTCGACGAGAGCTTCTTCTATCACGGCGAATGAAGCGCTGCGCCGCCGAGTCTGTGGCGGCGCAAATTGTCGTCCCTATCATGATATGCAATCGTCCCGGTTGGCGCTGCACGCGCAGTGCCGATCGCGGGCGGTTGTATCGGCATGGACTTCGTACTGAGGATTCCCGACGTTTCGGTCTTCGCTGGGCCGATGTATTTGGCGTTCATCGGGCTTGAGGTTTGGCTGGTGCGCTCAGGGAAGGTGCACGGGCGCTACGACGCCAAGGATGCGCTGACCAGCATTGCGATGGGCGCGGGTTATGCGATCACCACGTTCCTGTGGGGCGCGCTCGGCTTCGGCATCGTGGTAGCTGCCTACCAAGTGCGCATCTTCACGTTCGATCTCTCGGTGTGGTCGTTCCTGCTCTGCTTCGTGATCGACGATATGCGATTCTACTGGCTGCATCGCCTGTCGCACAGGTCGCGCTGGTTTTGGGCCTATCACGTGGCGCATCACTCGAGCGAGCATTTCAATCTGTCGACGGCGCTGCGCCAACCGTGGACCTTTGCGCTGACCGGCTATGTCGTGTGGTGGGCGCCGCTCGCGTTCATCGGCTTTCATCCGGCGCTGATCGCGTTCTGCGCGGCGGTCAATTTGATCTTTCAGTTCTTCTTGCACACCGAGGCGGTGGGCAGACTGCATCCGTGGTTCGAAGCGGTGTTCAATACGCCCTCGCATCATCGCGTGCATCACGCCGCGAACGCGCGCTATCTCGATGCGAATTACGGCGGCACGTTGATCGTGTGGGACCGATTGTTCGGAACCTTCGTGCCGGAGATCGAGCGTGAGGCGCCGCGCTACGGCCTGGTCAAGAACATCGCGACGTTCAATCCGGTGCGGGTGGCGTTCGACGAGTATGTGGGCATCGCGCGTGACATGGCCGCACCGCGACTCACGCCGCGCGAGCGGATCGCTTACGTGTTCGCACCGCCCGGTTGGAGCCACGACGGCAGCCGGTTGAGTTCGGACTCACTAAAGCGCGCGCATTTGGCGGCGCACCCGGACGATGCTGGGACGCCGGGGTTTGCTAGCGCCGTCGCCCCCTGAACGGGCGTGAGCCCGGGCGGCCGGTGGCGCGCATCTGGGGCTGCTTAGGCGGCGGGGCGATTTCGGCGCCGGAGGCGTCGTAGCGCGGGCGTCTGCGGCTGGCGGCTTCGGCTTGCGCTGCTTCCACCGCTTCCTGGCGCGCGAAGGGATCGTCGGCGACGGCGAGTTCGGTTGCTTGCAGGCGCTTGATTTCGTCGCGCAGTCGCGCGGCCTCTTCGAACTCGAGATCGCTCGCCGCTTCCTTCATGCGCTTTTCCATATCGATGATATGGGCGCGCAGATTGTGGCCGATGAGATGGGGCTTGTTTTTGTCGCCGATGTCGACTGTGACGCGGTCGCGCTCATACGGGCTTTGGATGATGTCGCCGATGGATTTGCGCACGCTTTCGGGCGTGATGCCGTTCGCCTTGTTGTATTCGTCCTGCTTGGCGCGGCGGCGGCTGGTCTCGGCCATCGCACGCATCATCGATTTCGTCTCGTGGTCGGCGTAGAGGATGACGCGACCGTCGAGGTTGCGGGCGGCGCGGCCGATGGTTTGCACCAGCGAGGTCTCGCTGCGCAGGAAGCCTTCCTTGTCGGCATCGAGAATAGCGACGAGGGCGCATTCGGGAATGTCGAGACCCTCGCGCAAGAGGTTGATGCCGACGAGCACATCGAAGGCGCCGAGGCGAAGGTCGCGTATGATTTCGATGCGCTCCAGCGTTTCGATGTCGGAGTGCATGTAGCGCACGCGGATTTTTTGGTCGTGCAGATACTCGGTCAGATCCTCGGCCATCTTCTTCGTCAGCACGGTGACGAGGATGCGATAGCCCTTCGCCGCGACTTCCTTGCACTCGGCGACGAGATCGTCGACCTGGTTTTCGACCGGACGCACGATCACCGGCGGATCGATCAAACCGGTCGGGCGGATGACTTGTTCGACGAAGACGCCGCCGGTGCGCTCCATCTCCCAAGGCCCGGGCGTGGCGGACACGGCGACGGTTTGCGTGCGCATCGCGTCCCACTCTTCGAATTTGAGCGGGCGGTTGTCCATGCACGAAGGCAAACGGAAGCCGTATTCGGCAAGCGTCGATTTGCGCCGGAAGTCGCCGCGATACATGCCGCCGATCTGGGGCACGGTAACGTGGCTTTCGTCGCAGAAGACGATGGCGTTGTCGGGCAGATATTCGAAGAAGGTCGGCGGAGGCTCGCCGGCTTTGCGTCCGGTCAGCCAGCGCGAATAGTTTTCGATGCCCGGGCATGAGCCGGTCGCATCCATCATCTCAAGGTCGAGCAAGGTGCGCTGTTCGATACGCTGGGCTTCGAGAAGCTTGCCCCTCTTATTGAAGTCGTCGAGCGTGACGCGCAGCTCTTCCTTGATGCCCTTGATCGCTTGCTGCAGCGTCGGGCGCGGCGTCACGTAGTGCGAGTTGGCGTAGACCTTGACGGTGTCGAGCTCGCCGGTCTTGTGCCCGGTCAGCGGATCGAATTCGTGGATCGCTTCGATCTCGTCGCCGAACAACGTCACCCGCCAGGCGCGGTCTTCGTAGTGGGCCGGAAAGATCTCCACCGTATCGCCGCGCACGCGGAAGGTGCCGCGCACAAAGCTGGCGTCGTTGCGCTTGTATTGCAGGGCGACCAGGTTCGCGAGCAATTCGTTGCGGGCGATGCTTTTGCCGGCAGCGATCGCGAAGGTCATTTGCGAATAGGTCTCGACCGAACCGATGCCGTAGATGCACGAGACCGAGGCAACGACGATGACATCATCGCGCTCCAGCACCGAGCGGGTCGCCGAGTGGCGCATGCGGTCGATCTGTTCGTTGATCGAGGATTCCTTCTCGATATAGGTGTCGGTGCGCGGGACGTAGGCCTCGGGCTGGTAGTAGTCGTAATAGCTGACGAAATACTCGACCGCGTTTTCCGGGAAGTAGCTCTTCATCTCGCTGTAGAGCTGGGCGGCGAGCGTTTTGTTGGGCGCGAGGATCAGCGCCGGGCGCTGCGTCGCCTCGATCACCTTGGCCATCGTGAACGTCTTGCCGGAGCCGGTGACGCCGAGCAGGACTTGGTCTTTCTCGTTTTGCCTCAGGCCTTCGACGAGGCCCTTGATCGCGGTCGGCTGGTCGCCCTTGGGCGTCAGCTCCGAGACGACCTTGAAGCGCTTGCCACCCTCCGATTTTTCCGGCCGCGCAGGCTTGTGCGGCACGAACATCGCAGCCGGCGCTTCGGCGAATCCTTGGGTGGGCTTTGCGGGCATGGCGGACGAATATGGAGCGCGTTGCGGGCGATTGCCAGGGCCGGACGGCGAGCGGCTTGTGAGCTCTGACGGTCTAGTCAAGCACTGCTGACATTAGATGGCAGTGTCTTTCCCAATTGGGACAAGCACCAGTGTCGGCTGTCGAGGAACTCACGCTGCCGGCAGCGACTTCACGTAGCGCCACACGCCAAGCACGGTGAGCGCCAGCATCACATGCACGGCGATCACCGGGGGCCAGCCGATCAGATAGAGGATGTCGTTGGCGAGGCCCGGTTTGAACGGGCCGCCGCCGAAGGCGAGGCCGCGTGTTCCAAGCAGGGCATGAAAGTAGGTCGGGATCGTAAACAACCAGGTGGTGACGACGGCCGACCAGAAAAGGATGCGGTGCCATTTGGCGCTGAGATGGACGAAGCTGCCGCCGAGGCCGAGCGCCATTAGCAACAAGCCTTGCGTGATCGCCTCCATATGCACCATGCGCCAGGCGCGTTCGTCGCCGGGCACCTGAATGTCGATGGCGGGAATCACCGGCCACAACACGATCTGGCCCAGCAAAGCGAAGAACCAATGCCAACCGACAAACACGGCGAAGCAGAATAAGCCGATGCCGTTCAGGAACAGCAGCGCGCGCAGGCGCTCGGGAATTGCGGTCATCTTCGATCCTTCAGGCAGCTCGGGGGACGGGAGCGGGCTCGGCGAGTTTGCCCATGTCGAGTTCGCCAAGGCGATCACCGCCGTCGCGATAGAGGCGCCACCACGCTAGCACCCAAGGCGGGTCCGGTACTTCGCGCGGATCGTAGCTCGGTTTGAGAATGCGCATCAGGCGCGGCGTCAACTTGGCGAAGATGCGGACGAGCAACCGATAGAGGGCGAGGCGCGAACGCCAGGTGAACCAGATGCCATCTTCGATCAGCATTGCGCGATAGCCTTGGCGCGTTCGTGCCATGATGTGAATCATCGCGTAGAGCAAACCGTAGATACGCCAAACGTAGCGGCCGTCGAGCGCCTTGAAGACATCGTAGGTGGCGCATTTGTGCTCGATCTCTTCAACGAAGTGCCAAAGCACGAGCGACGAGACGGCCGCGTCGCCGTCGCGAAAGAGAAACGCGCGGTCCTCAACCAGCATATGGCCGATGGTCAGCGCCATTGCCTCGAAGCCTTCGGCGTAGGCGACGTTGAACGTGAAGGAGCGCGAGCGGGCGAATGCCTCATAGTCGGCCTTCACGGTCGCTTCATGGGCCGGGACGGTTCGATAGCCGAGATCGGCGAGGCGCTTGTTGAATTGCTGGTGCTGGCGGAAGTGCGTCGACTCCTGGCCGATATAAAGGTCGACATCCTTGAGCAATTGGGCATCGACGATCTTGGCGCGCGCTTGGCGCATGGTCTCGATCAGATAGGGCTCGAGATAGGGCATGGCGAGCGAAGCGGCGTTGACGATGTGGCTGAATTCGGGGCGTGCGGGATTCCACCATGCCTTCAAACTTTCGGGATAGGGAAAGCGCATGCGTCGTACGGTCATGCGGGGATCGCCGCGGATGCTGTCCGCCATCAAAGTTCTCCCGCCTCCTCAGCCTTTCGCCAGCGAATTGAGGCAGCCTAAAACGATTCCAACCGGCGCGCGAACGCCCCATCAAGCGTGCGCCCGACACATCCTGCGCTTTCCGCGCTTGGGTCACTTGGTTCGTTGGCGCTGCAATTGGGCGTTGAGCGGGGTGAGTCGTAGATCGCGTTGAGCGGTAACGCCGAATCGCGGTACCGCTTATGCTTCCAAACGGGGTACCTCCAACGGCCCTTGGCCTTTGGGATACTTCCAACACACCGAACTGGTATTCATGGGGAGGCTCATTTTCCGTCAGATATCGCCGTGACCTGTGCGCCGAGGGCCACAGTCGCGGAAATGAGTTGCTTCCGGGGGGAACGGTTACGTCGCGCGCTGCGTTCGCGTCGCGGTGTCTCGTTTTGAGTTCAACCAATCGGCGTGCCGCGCGCGTCGGGATCGTTTGGAGTTCCCCTCATGAAATACGCAAAGATTTTGCTTGGGACGGTGGGCGCGTTGGCGCTTTGTGGATCGGCACAGGCCGAACACTTCCACGGCTGGTATGTCGGCATCGAAGGCGGTGCGAACGCGGTCCAGAAGGATAAGTTCGCCGACCTTCAACCCGGCGGCTTGACGGATCCGCTCAATCATATCCAGCAGACCTTCGACACCGGATGGGCGGCGTTCGGCTCCGTCGGCTATGCGTTCTACAATTGGCGCATCGAAGGCGAGTTTGGGTATCGCCAAAATGGTCTTGATAAGACGAAGACACCGGCCACGTTACTCGACGTCGCGTCGACGACAAAAACGAGCGGGCATCTCAGCGAGTTCACGCTGATGGCGAATGTCCTCTACGATATTCATCTGACCGATCGCTTCGCGATCACGCTCGGCGCCGGCGCCGGCGGCGCGGACTCAAGACTCAAATTGGCTGCCTTGGACGACGGCGTCGCGGCTGAAGGCGAATTCATCAAAGACTCGCACTATTCGTTTGCCTATCAGGGGCTCGCAGGCCTGAACTATTACATCGGCCCACGCAGCACGCTGTTCATCAACTATCGCTATTTGGACGTGACCAATCCCAACTTCGCGGTCGCGGGCGAAAGTGCGAAATTCGACGATCTGAGAAGCCACACCGTGACTCTGGGCCTGCGCTTCGATCTCGCGCCGGATGAAGAACCTGCGCCGCCGCCACCCCCGCCGCCTCCACCAGCGCCGCCGCCCCCACCGCCGCCCGCAGTGACGCACTTCATCATTTTCTTCGGCTTCAACAAGTGCAACATCACGAGCGAAGCGGACGGCGTCTTGTCGCAAGCGGCATCCACTGCGAAAAGCACCGGCGCCGCGTCGATCTCGATCGTCGGCCATACAGATACGTCCGGCTCGAGCAAGTACAATCAGAAACTCTCGGTCTGCCGCGCCGATGCCGCCAAAAGCAACTTGGTCGGCAAGGGCGTTCCGGAAGGGTCCATTGCCGCGACGGGCAAGGGCGAAACCGAACTCATGGTGCAGACGGGCGACAACGTGAAAGAGCCGCAAAACAGGCGCGCCACTGTCGACCTTCACTAGGTCAAGCGATTCTCGCAGAGGAAAGGGCGGCCGAGCGGCTGCCCTTTTTCATGAGGGCGCTATAGCTCGAATGGCGGGTAAGGTTTGCGGATCGTGGAATCACGGAGCGCGACGATGCCCGCAAGCCTGACGCCGATCATCATGCTGTCGATCTCGAATCTGTTCATGACGTTGGCGTGGTACGGGCATCTGAAATTCAAAGAGTACCCACTGTGGCTCGTCATTCTGGTGAGTTGGGGAATTGCCTTCGTCGAATATTGCTTCGCGGTACCGGCGAACCGCTACGGCAATGCCGTCTATTCGGCCGCCGAACTCAAGACGATTCAAGAAATCATCACGCTTATCGTGTTTGCCGGATTTTCGGTGATGTATCTGGGCGAGTCGATCCGCTGGAACCATGCCGCGGGCTTCGCTTGCCTCGTCGCCGCGGCGTTCTTCGTGTTTCACCGGTGGGAATAATCAGAGGCCGGAGTCGCGGCGAATCTTTGCAAGCTCCGAGCAAAACGTACGATAGTCCTGGCTCGACGTGTAACTCTGGCCGGCCGTGAGCATGCGAGCCATGCCTTCGGCCGCCTTGACGCGATCGATTTTGCCGTCGGCTTCCGCCTTTTGAAGCTCGTCCGTCAACGCAGCGACGGCCGGATTGACGTCGGCCGCACTGGCGCAAGAACCGGTTGACGATGATCCGCAAGCCGCAAGAGCAAGGGAAAGAGTCAACGCGATTGCCATCGCGAAGGGGTGAAAATCCATGAACAGGCCCGCCCGGATCTTAGAAGGCGCGCACATTGCCTCAATCAACCGCGGATCGCCAGCGGCTCAATTGAATTGTTCGACGGGAAGACAGACGACTTTTTCCGTTAGTTTTCCGCCGGCATAAAAATAAAAGGTCATCGTCCGGGACCTTGGGTCGAAGACGAAGAGCGGAGCGACGCCGCCCGTTCGGGTGATCGTATCGTTTGCAAAATCAACCTGGCCGCGGACCGCTTTTGGCCACTGGTCCTTCATCGCCGTCTTGAGCTGACGCTCGGCCTCGAACTTGGCCGGCATCGACATGCCCTCGACACTGGCAGACAGGGCACTGGCGCGAATCGCATTGCCGTCGTCGACTTGAAGCCGCACGGCGATTGCCCAGGTCGGCGACTCGATGAAGCCTTCCCAACGACCGGTCGGCGCTTGCGAGGCGCCGCACGAAGTGAGCGTCAGCAGGCAGGCTGCCGCAAGGAAATATCGTCTTAGTCCGCCCATGCGCTGGATTCTGCGCCGCTCGACTTAAGGACGATTTAACCGTCGTTAACATCTTGGCCCGCTTTCGCTTTTGCGATAACACCAGCGTCCTTCGCCCAAGGTAAGGAACGACTCCAATGAGCGGCGCGCATCCGCTTCCGCCGAATTTTCTGTCCAAGGCAGTTGGCCGTATCAAACCGTCGGCGACGATTGCGGTGACGCAGAAGGCGCGCGATCTGGTGGCGCAGGGGCGCGACGTCATCGGGCTCGGCGCGGGAGAACCGGACTTTCCGACCCCCGACAATATCAAGCAGGCAGCTTTTAGGGCGATCGAGCGCAACGAGACGCGCTACACGGCGGTCGAAGGCATTCCGGAATTGCGCAAGGCCATCTGCGAGAAATTCAAACGGGAGAACGGGCTTGATTACAAGCCGGCGCAAACGTTGGTTGCACCGGGCGGCAAGGCGATCATCTTCAATGCCTTCGTCGCAACGCTGAACCCGGGCGACGAGGTGATCATTCCGGCGCCGTATTGGGTCAGCTATCCGGACATCGTGCAGCTGTGCGGGGCGACGCCGGTGATTGTCCAAACGCGCGAAGCAGACGGCTTTCGCATGTCCGCAGCGGCGCTGGCGAAAGCCATCACAACGAAGACCAAGTGGGTGATGTTGAATGCGCCGGCGAACCCCACGGGCGCGGCCTATAGCGCGGCTCATTTGAAGGCGCTTGCGGCCGTGTTGCTCGACCACCCGCAGATCTGGGTGCTTACCGACGATATGTACGAGCACATTCTCTACGACGACTTTGAATTCGCCACGATCGCGCAAGTCGAGCCGAAGCTCTATCCGCGCACGTTGACGATGAACGGCTGTTCGAAGGCCTATTCGATGACCGGCTGGCGCATCGGCTATTGCGGGGGCGCGGAACCCTTGATCAAGGCGATGGCGACGATCCAATCGCAATCGACGAGCATGGCGACCTCGGTCAGCCAGTGGGCGGCCGTCGAAGCCCTGACTGGGCCGCAGCATTTCATCAAAGAGCGCGCGGCGAATTTCCAGAAGCGGCGCGACCTGATTGTGTCGATGCTCAACCAAGCCAAGGGCATCAAGTGTCCGACGCCGGAAGGCGCGTTCTACGTCTATCCGTCTTGCGCCGGTACCATCGGCAAGACGGCGCCGTCCGGGCGGACGATCAACAACGACGAAGAATTCGCCGCCGAACTCTTGGAGGCGGAAGGTGTCGCCGTGGTGCACGGGGCCGCGTTTGGTCTGTCGCCGTATTTCCGGATCTCCTATGCCACATCGGACGCCATCCTCGAAAAGGCAGGCGAGCGCATTCAAAGGTTCTGCGCCAATCTGAGATAACGGCCCTGTACCATGAGATGGTATGAAGCTTGGTGGGACGAATCCCCAAACTGCGGAATCGTTCCCTAGGCATTTGCGCTGTATCTCGGTGAGTACCCTTGCCCCTCGCCCTTCCGGAATCGGAAGGGAGAGGGGGCGGGGGTGAGGGATGGCGCTTATGCCATGCACGTGCGAACGCAGAATTGCTCAAGCGTTTCGTGCAAAATTTCTAAGCTTCACGTTGCGTCGCACCTATCCCTCACCCCAACCCTCTCCCTTCCCATAAGTTGGGAAGGGAGAGGGAGGATTAGAGCGACGATGTTCCGTCGCGTTGATACGCCGACATGCCGGGTGGCCGGTTCGCGCCGGCTTGTCCGGTCACGACGACGGGGAAGAAGGATTCGCGTTGCGCTGCGGCGAAGGCGTGTGGCCGCCTAAGCCCAAAGAGCAAGTGCGGGTGCTGAAGATTTTGCCCCTTGCGCTCGGGCGCAATCCGCTGAAACGATAAGGCGCCCGGTTCAGGGCGTAGCGCGCTGGGTTGCGCCCCTAAAACACCGGGCAAACGGGAGCAACCTCATGGCTGAAAAGAACGGCAAGGGAGGACATGGGCCACGTTGCGTGGCCCTGGTCGGACCTCAGGGCAGCGGTAAGACGACGCTGCTCGAAAGCATTCTGTGGATCACTGGCGCCATCACGCGCAAAGGCTCGCACGCCCAACGCAACACCGTCGGCGATGCCTCGCCCGAAGCCCGCGACAGGCTGATGAGCGTCGAGCTTGCCGCGGCCACGACAAATTATCTCGGCGATCATTTCTCCTTTATCGATTGCCCGGGCTCGATCGAATTTCTGCAGGAATCTCTGAACGCAATGATGGGGGTCGACGCCGTGGTGGTCGTGGCCGAGCCCGATCCGGCAAAGGCGCAGATGCTGCAGCCGATGCTGAAGCGGCTCTCCGATCTCGCCATTCCGCACTTCCTCTTCATCAACAAAGTCGACAAGGCCCAAGGCAGCATGCGCGATCTCTTGGTCGCGTTGCAGCCGGCGGCGCCCAAGCCGCTTGTCCTGCGTCAAGTGCCGATCTGGAAGGAGGGCGTCGTCACCGGTTTCGTCGACCTGGCGCTCGAGCGGGCGTTCGTTTACCGCGAACATGCGCCGTCCGAGGTCGTGGCGATCCCGACCGATGTCGCCGACCGCGAGCACGAAGCGCGCTTTCAAATGCTCGAGAAGCTCGCCGATTACGACGACCATTTGATGGAAGAATTGCTTTCCGACGTCGAGCCGCCGCGCGATGAAATTTTCGCCGATCTTTCGCGCGAGCTTGCCGAAGGACTGATCGTTCCGGTGTTGATCGGTTCGGCCGAAAAGGACAACGGTGTGCGCCGGCTCTTGAAGGCGCTGCGTCACGAGTGTCCCGGCGTCGACCGTGCGGCGGCGCGCCAAGGCGTCGCGGCGGCGGGCGACGACACGGTGCTGCAAGTCGTCAAGACGATCCACGGCGCCGGCGGCAAGCTTTCACTGGCGCGTGTGTTCAAGGGCATCTTGAAGGACGGCGCAACGCTTGCCCGCAGCGAGGGCGGGGAAGAACGCGCGTCGGGTCTTTTCTCGCTGACCGGCGAAAAGCAAATGAAGATTCCAGCCGCCGGTGCGGGCGATTTGGTGGCGATCGGCCGCCTGGAAAAAGTGCAAACCGGAGAGACCCTGGCCGCGCCGAAAGCGGTCAAGGCCCTCAAGACCGCCGAGATCTTGCCGCCGGCCTATAAGCTCGCGATCAAGGCCGCGGACCGTAAGGACGACGTAAAGCTTTCGGGTGCGATTGCGAAACTGCGCGAAGAGGATCCCGCGATCGGGTTCGATCACATCGCCGAGACGCATGAAGCGGTTCTGGTCGGGCAGGGCGAAGTTCACCTCAAGACGGCGCTCGCGCGCACCGAACGCAAGTTCGGCCTGAAACTCGACACCCATCCCCCGCATGTCGGCTATCGCGAAACGATCCGCAAACCCATCGAGCAGCGCGGCCGGCACAAGAAGCAATCCGGCGGCCACGGCCAGTTCGGCGATATCGTGATCCATATCAAGCCTCAGCCGCGCGGCGGCGGGTTCGAGTTCATCGACAAGATTGCCGGCGGCGTGGTTCCGCGTCAGTTCATCCCTTCGGTCGAAAAAGGGGTTCGCGACTATTTGCACAAAGGGCCTTTGGGCTTTCCCGTTGTGGATGTGTCCGTGACCTTGATCGATGGGTCGTACCACTCTGTCGACTCGAGCGACGCTGCGTTCCAGCAGGCGGCGCGCATCGGGATGACCGAAGGCATGGCGCTGTGTAACCCGGTGCTGCTCGAGCCGATCATGATTGTGGAGGTCAACACGCCGTCGGACTCGACATCGCGGATCAACCAGATCATCACCGGTAAACGAGGCCAACTCTTGGGCTATGACGGACGGCCGGGGTGGCCGGGATGGGACGTCGTGCGCGCCCACATACCGGAGTCCGAGCTGCAGAACTTCATCATCGAGCTGCGCTCGGCTACCCAGGGTGCGGCGAACTTTTCCTACCGCTTCGACCATCTGTCGGAGTTGACGGGCAAACTTGCCGACAACGCGATTGCGCTGAAGGCGCAAGCCGCGTGATGCCTGTCACATAGTCTGAGATCGCGCCAAACGCCCGCACGATCTCAGAGCCGTGATTGGTCCGTGTGGCGCCCCCACGCGTATCTGCGTTCGGAACCGGACAACAGGAGACCGCCATGACGCAGTTATCGAACCCCAACCTAAGCCGCCGGGCATTGCTGGGCGCGACGAGCGTCGTGGGTGTGCTCGCCGTGATCGGCGGAGCTTGGCGCTTCAACGCAAGCGCCCTCGGCGCCGGCAAGTTCGAGGTCGAGAAGAGCGACGCCGAATGGAAGCGCCTCTTGAGCCCGGACCAATACGCCGTGCTGCGCCAATCCGGTACGGAGCGCCCGTTCACCAGCCCGCTTGAGCACGAACACCGCAAAGGTATTTTCGACTGCGCCGGATGCGATCTAGCGCTGTTTTCCTCGACGAATAAATTCGACAGTGGAACGGGCTGGCCGAGCTTTTGGCAGCCGCTGGCGAATGCCGTTACGGAGACGAAGGACAGCTCGCTGTTCATGGAACGCACGGCCGTCTCGTGCCGGCGTTGCGGCGGGCATCTGGGCCACGTCTTCAACGATGGCCCGAAGCCGACGGGATTGCGCTATTGTATGAATGGTGTGGCGATGACGTTTAAGCCGACGGCGGCTTGAGGCGCGCGTCCGCTTTTGAAGGGCGCCGATGTTTGCAGTCGAGAGACCGGGCGGAACGAAAGTTGAAATTCACGCCGAGCTGCTGCGCCAAGCCCGGGGGATTCTTGAAGGTGAGCGCGATCCTATTGCCAACGCCGCGAACATCGCAGCGTTGATTTGGCACGGCCTGCCCGATCTCAATTGGGCGGGCTTCTATTTCCTGAAGCGCAGCGAGCTGGTGCTTGGGCCGTTTCAAGGCAAGCCCGCCTGCGTTCGGATCGCGGTGGGCAAAGGTGTTTGCGGTACGGCGGTAACGCGTCGCGCGCCGGTTCTCGTGTCGAACGTTCATGAGTTTGCCGGCCACATCGCTTGCGATTCCGCTTCGAATTCGGAACTTGTCGTGCCCCTTATTCGCGGCGGCAGCGTTGTCGGCGTGCTCGATCTCGACAGCCCAATGTTCGATCGCTTCGACGGCGACGACAGCGCGTGCTGTGAAGCTCTCGCCCGACTGTGGGTTGCCGGCAGCGATCCGATGGAGAATCAAAATGCTTGAGCTGCGTCCGAATTGCGAATGTTGCGATCGAAACTTGCCGCCCTCGGTGAGCGGCGCGATGATCTGTTCCTTCGAGTGTACGTTCTGCGCGACGTGCGCAAGCGGCGTGCTCAAAGGCCAATGCCCGAATTGCGGCGGCAGTTTGATGCCGCGACCGACCCGCGCGATTACGCTGCTTGCCAAGTTTCCTGCGTCTGACGTGCGTAAACTGAAGCCCGCCGGCTGCACACCCGCGACATGAAAGAAGAGCCGGACCGCCCGGTGTTCCAAGCGACCCGGCTCCGTCACGCGAGCACCTGCCGTGTAATGGGTGCCGGCAGGCGGCTGATTTCCATGGGGGGATAGAAACCAGCTGTCACGCCAGGAGGGGGCCTGGCACTGAAACCCGTTGGGGGAGGCCTCAGCTCTCATTAAATGGGTACAGGACGCGCATTTCTCAAGCGCGAGGCCCGGCGCTCAAAAGCTCCAATTGCGCGCTTCGTCGACCAGAAAATCCCGAAATACCGCCACTCGCTTTGTGCCTTTGAGATTTTCCGGATAGCACAAATGGACCTCGAATGAGGGGCCCGGCGTGTCGCACATCACGCGCACGAAATCCGCTTTGCCGGCGGCGAAATAATCCGGCAGGGCGCCCAAGCCTACGCCTGTCTCGATCGCAGTGCCCATGCCGATGATGTTGTTGACGTAGAGCGCGGCCTTGCGCGGTTCGCCGGCCTTGCGTCCGACCTCGGCCAGCCAATTGATGTTCCTGAGTTCCGGCGGTGCGTCGCCGTAGACGATGACGGCGTGGGAATCGAGCTCGGCCGGGGAGTTCGGTTGCCCGCGGCGCCGAATGTAATCTCGCGACGCATAGACGTGGTAATTCACGTCGAACAATTTGCGCTGGATCAGATCGCTCTGCACGGGCTGGCGCATGCGCAAGGCGATATCGGCCTGGCGCTGAGCAAGATCGAGTTCGCCGTCGTCGATGATTAGCCGAACGTTCACATCCGGGTGCCGCGTGATGAATTTGTGGAGGCGCGGGGCCAGCCAATAGACGCCGATTCCCGTCGTCGCCGTCACACGCAGGTCGCCACGCGGCACTTCGCGGCTGTCGAGCAACGCTTCTTCGACGCCCGACAACTGCTCAAAGATCGTCTGCGTCGTGCGAAACAGCAGTTCGCCCTGCTCGGTCAGAATGAGACCGCGCGCATGGCGCGTGAAGAGAGGTACTCTGAGATCATCCTCGAGCGCGCTGATCTGGCGGCTCACGGCGGATTGGGAGAGGGCCAATTGCTCGCCGGCATGGGTGAAGCTGCCGGCGTGCGCGACGGCGTGGAAGACGCGAAGCTTATCCAAGTCCATATGACTAACGCCTCAGCTCCAGTTGCGGCGAACGCGCGATTACTCCGCCGCTTCTCTCAGCGTTGCGTGATGGGCCAGATATTTCTCTGCCTCGAGTGCCGCCATGCAGCCCATGCCGGCGGCAGTCACCGCCTGGCGGAAAATTCGATCTTTGACGTCGCCAGCTGCGAAGACGCCGGGAACGGCGGTGCGTGTCGAGTCGGGCTCGGTGACGATGTAGCCGTCGGCGTCCATGTCGATTTGGCCCTTGAACAATTCGGTTGCCGGCACGTGGCCGATGGCAATGAACACGCCGTCCACCGGCAAATCGCTTAGGGCGCCAGTGTTCACGTCCTGAAGGCTCAGGCCCGTCACCGACTTCGGATCGTTGCTGCCGTGGACTTCGCCGATCACGCTGTTCCAGACCACCTTGATTTTCGGGTGCGCGAATATGCGGGCTTGCAGCATTTTTTCGGCGCGTAGCGCGTCACGGCGATGAATCAACGTCACCGAGGTCGCAAAATTCGTCAGGAAAAGCGCTTCCTCGACAGCAGTGTTGCCCCCGCCGACAACGGCGACATCCTTGCCGCGATAGAAGAAGCCGTCGCACGTGGCACATGCCGAGACACCATGACCTTTGAACATCTCCTCAGACGGGATGCCGAGCCAACGAGCTTGCGCGCCGGTGGCGATGATCAACGCATCGCACGTGTAAACCGTGCCGCTATCGCCGATAAGGCGGATCGGGCGCGCGCGTAGGTCGGCGCTGATGATGACATCGTCATTCATTTTTGCGCCGACGTGTTCGGCCTGTGCCTTCATTTGTTCCATAAGCCAGGGACCTTGGATGGTCCCGGCAAATCCTGGATAGTTTTCCACATCGGTCGTGATGGTCATTTGGCCGCCCGGCTGAAGCCCAGCCACGATCATTGGCTCCAGCATGGCCCGCGTCGCATAGATCGCCGCCGTATAGCCGGCTGGACCCGAGCCCAGAATCAGCACTCGCGAATGAATGGTCGACGTCATGCGCCTCACTCTACGATTCGGTTTCACTGTGTAGGTATTGAGCCCGGGGTTCCGGCGCAATCCCTTGACGGCCGCTTTCGCGGTTTCGTGTTGATTTTCGTACGAATAGGTAAGTTAGGGCCGGAATATTGCAGTTTTTCGCTTACGCGGCGCGGGCTTGGCGACCGAGAACATCATTGGAGGCTGGCGCCGCTGTTTCTCCAGCGAGCCCCCGTCTTCGTGCTAACCGGCACGCGCATTCATTCGCCGGTTGATCTCAGCAGCGATGTGGGAAGTCTCTTCGAGCGGCGGATAGCTCCAGGTCTCGATCTTCCCCGAGAAATGCCGCGCGATGCCGCGCGCGATCAAGTTGGCGTGGAGGCGGTCGAATTTGGCGGTGCCGCCCGGCAGGTCGATGATGTGAATCGGTCTACCCGTGCTCGCCGGTTCGGTCAGAAGATTCGTCGAATCGCCCGTCACAAGAAACGCATCGCAAAGAGCCAATATCGCGAAATAGGGGTTGTCGCCGGTGCCGTCCCAAACGAATGAGCTGGTGCCCTCGAGGGTCTGCTTGATGATGCGCGTTTGCCCTTCACCCGTTCGTCGCGAGGGAGTAACGATCAGGCTGAAGCCATCGTTTGCCAATTGCTTGAGCCGCGCTGCAAATTGTTCGGCAACGCGCTCGTCGAACTGATGCGCGTTGCTATTGCCGCCGATGAGCACGCCGACGCGCGGGTGCTTCAAATGTTGAAACGTCGGGGCCCATTGCGCGGCCGCAGCCTCGAGTTTCGCACGGGTGACGCCGTTCGGGGCGCCCACGGTCGTAATGACGTTGGGGCCGACGACTTGGTCGTGCTCGGGTGGGATGACGAGATCGAAATGCCGCAAAGCGACCCGTGGTTTCTGAATGTGGACCGCAAACGTCTTGCCGGCCGAAAGCCGCTTGACGGCAAGGACGAAGGGAATGCTGCGCCAACCGCAATCGATGGTCAGCCTTGGCCATGGAGGTGCGAATGTCGGGCCGCCTGGGGGTAAAGATTCGAAGGGACGCGGCCACGCCGTCAGAGGGAGCCAGGTCCACGGGGCGCGCGGCTCGACAATCTTAACCTCAACCGGCAGACCGACTGCTTCGGCCAGACCCACGCATTGATTCACGATCCCCACCCGGGGGTCGCAAACGACCCAGCAGGCCTCCTTAAGACCAAAGCTATTCACAGTGTTTCGCGATCATGAAATTTTATTGCTGAAATCCCTTGCGACCTGCGCTAGAACGGCGCCGCGCAATATTATGACTCCGCCGAGGACGCGTCATGCAGCGGATCAAGCTGGATGCCATAGACCGTCGCATTCTGCACGAACTTCAGGCCAACGGCCGCATTACCAATGTGGAGTTGTCCAAAAGGGCCAAGATCTCCGCACCCCCCTGTTTAAGGCGGGTGCGCGCCTTGGAGCAAGCGGGCTTTATTCGAGGCTACCATGCCGACCTCGATGCCAAGACGCTGGGCTATGAGGTCATGGCTTTTGCTTTCGTCGGACTCTCGAGTCAGGCCGAGCCAGATCTCAAGGCCTTCGAAGCTCAGGTCGCGCAATGGCCGATCGTGCGGGAGTGCTACATGATGTCGGGGGAAACCGACTTCATCCTCAAATGCGCGGCGCGCGATTTGAGCGAATGGCAATCCTTTGTCACTGAAAAGCTGACGGCGGCAAAAAACGTCGCGTCGGTAAAGACAGCGCTGACGATCCGTCCGTCGAAGAAAGATCCGGGCGTGCCGATCGAGGTTTAGGCGGCAGCTTCAGTTGGGCCGCGTCTGAAACAGCGCCTCGGCCTGGTTCAGCAAATCGTCGATTTCGACCGGCTTGGCGATGAACCCGTCGGCGTGAAGATCTGCCACTGCGCGGCTTGCATCGTCCTTATCGGACGCCGTGAAGATCAGCATGCAAGTGTTCTTATTCTTTGCCGATGCGCGCGCGGCGTGACCGACTTCGAGGCCGTCGACGCCCGGCATGAAAAGGTCGAGCAAGAGAAGGTCGTAGACATTGCGCTCGATCAGCGTGATCGCTTCGGCGCCGGTGGGCGTGGAGTCGACCTTCGCGCCCGCCATCAAAAAGGCTTCGACCGCGACGTCGAGATTGATCAGGTTGTCGTCGACGACAAGAACCTTCTTGCCGAAAAGCGCGGTGTTGGGCGACGCAGAGCCATTTGGTGCGTCAGGTATATTGGCCAGCGTCTTCCGCATATGGGGTTTCTCCGCGCTGTCGGCAAACTACACGTGAGCGCATTTATCGGCCGTAAACGAAAACGGACGGCAAACGAGTGCTCGGCGCACGCCTGTCATCCGAGCCAGGCATATAGTGAAAGCGCGATTAGCGGCTTAGGCGGCATTGTCGCTTTGCTGATGTTCGAGCCGATTTGACTGTCAAATTTAGGAAATGTTCGCCTTTCCCGCCAATGATAGACACGGACTGCACGCTGCGCACGCCCGACAGAGGCGAACGGGGCTCTTGGAATGATCAGTGCGAGCAAATTGCATCTTGTCGCCACTGCGGTATTTGCCGCGCTGGAGCCGGGCATCGACCATTCTCAGCTTGGCCGCGGCGCATGATCGCGACTTCCAAGGGAGCCTATGAGCAGGCCCGTGAACTTGCGTTGGTCGCCGAGACGACGAGCGATCTGATCACCATCGCCGATAAAAACTGGCACATCATTTGGGTCAATCCTGCGTTTGAACGTCTTACGGGATACTCGGCGAGCGAGGTCGTGGGACGCAAATCCTCAGATTTTGGTCTCGATCAACTGAGGACGCCGGACGAGTTGAGCGTGATGCTCAAGGCGCTGAACAGCGGCGAAGCAGTCCGCGACGCTTTTGAGTTCACCTCGGCGTCTGGGCAAAAATACGATCTGGAAGGAATGATCCAACCGGTCAAGGACGATCGCGGCGAGATCTGCAAATTCATAGCCACGCACCGCGATATCACGCAACGCGTCGCCGTTCTCGCTCGTCTGCGCGAGAGCGAGGCGCGCTACCAGCTTGCGGTTCGGGGTTCGTCCGACGGAATTTGGGACTGGAACATCGCCGAGCAACGGACGTTCTTTGCGCCGCGGGTGCGTGAGTTGCTGGGCTATGGTCCGGAAGACCAGTTTTCCGACACGATGGAAACCTTTGAAAACGCCCTCCACCCCGACGACAAGAAACGCGCCCTCGCCGTCATGCGCGCGCATATCAAGCATCGCGAGCTCTATGATATCGACCATCGTCTACGCCTGAAGGACGGTTCCTATCGCTGGTTCCGTGCTCGCGCTCAAGCGGTATGGGATCGGCGCGGTCGCGCCATCCGAATGGCCGGCAGCATCAGCGACATCGACGATTTGATCCGCAGCCAGAAGCAGGCAGAGGAAGCAAATCGTCTGAAATCCGAATTCTTGGCCAATATGAGCCATGAAATTCGCACGCCGCTCAACGGCGTGATGGGCATGAGCCAACTTCTCATGCGGACACCGCTCGACGACAAGCAGCAAAGATTTGCCAGCACGATCTTATCAGCCTCGAAGTCGCTGCTGGGGCTCATCAACGACATCCTTGATCTGTCCAAGATCGAATCTGGAATGATGAAACTCGACTGCGCTTGGTTCGACATGACGGAAATCGTCGAGCGGGCGATAACCACGGTCGAGGGCGTCGCCACGTTGAAAAAGACGCGCGTGCACTGCACGATCGCGCCGGAGTGCCTCGGCTCGTCGAAGGGCGACGGCGAGCGCATCGTTCAGATCTTAGTCAATCTGCTGGGTAACGCCCTCAAGTTCACCAACGAGGGCGAAGTGTGGGTGCGGGTCGAATCGGTCGAGGGCGGCTGGACCAAATTCCTCGTCAGCGACTCCGGACCGGGCATTAAGTCAGAGCAATTGGCGCTGATTTTCGAACGCTTCCGTCAAGTCGACGGCTCAAGCACGCGCAAGTACGGCGGCACCGGCCTCGGTTTGGCAATCTGCAAAGAACTCGTGACGTTGATGAACGGCAAAATCGGCGTCGAGAGCACGTTGGGCGCAGGCGCGACCTTCTGGCTCACGCTGCCGCTCGAGCGGCAAGCCTTGGCCATGACGGAAACCTCGGAGGCGAATTCAGAACAGCGCGACGAGGCCTCGTTCCAGGGGAGGCGCGCACTCGTCGCCGAAGACAACATGACAAATCAAGCCGTCATCACCGAGGCGTTGAAACTGCATGGTTTTTCGGTTTGTCTCGTCGAGAACGGTCTTCAAGCGTTGCGGCGGCTTGAAGCAGAACCGTTCGATGTCGTTTTCATGGATATTCAGATGCCGGTGATGAATGGTGACGTGGCGCTGCAGAAAATTCGGAACTCCGGTGCGCCATTTGCAGACATTCCTATCGTGGTCGTTACGGCAAGCGCGATGAAGGGCATGGAGGAAAAATTCTTGGATCTTGGGGCCGATGCCTACATTTCTAAGCCCGTCGATCTCAAGGAATTGAGCGTCGCGATCGCCAAAGTCATGAGCGGCGTCGCCGCCAGGCGCGCGGCCTAGAGGCACGAACGATGTCGACATTTTCGCTGACGAGAACGCAAGAGCAACGGCTGAAGCAGGCGTTGCTCGGGGACGAGAAACTCGGCGCCTCCGAGTTGCGCGTCATCAACACGGACGTTTACAAAGAGCGCCTTGGAGCGGAATGGTTCAAGTATAAGAGCATCATCAACGCTTATGCGATCCAAGCGATCAAAGCCAATTTAGACGCTGACGATATCTTCGTGCCGACCAAGCATGGCTTCGCCGTCTTCTTTTTCTCCTCCAGCGAGGAGAAAGTCGCGGCTACCTCCGAAACAATGGCGCAGGAGCTTTCGCGGCTGCTCGGCGGAGAGAAGGTCTTCCAAGATCCGCCGGTGAGCTGCTCGGCGCGCGCTATGACGCGTGCGGACCTCGTCAACGAAATCGACATCGATCTTGGCTTGGGTCTGCAGCGCGCACCGCGAGCTGTCGTCGCCGAGCCCATTTTGAGGATCGATACGCCAACGCCTGCAGCAAGCGGGCGGGCGGCATCCGGCTATTGGCCATTGTGGCACGCCAAGGCCCAACGCGTGGTCGGTTGTATCAGCGAGCCGGAGAATGCCGGACCGCTGATGAACGACCCAAAATACTATGAAAGCGCCATTCAACATTTGCGCTACGACCTCGACACGTTCAACCTCGTTCTGCGCGACGTCTACAAGCTCTACAAGAGCGGTGAGACCGCGGTCATCATGTTCTCGATCAATTTCAAGAGCTTCTGCGCGCCGGAATTCAACAAGGAGTATTTGCTGGCGCTGCGTCAAACACCGGCGAATCTCTTGCCCTATCTGTTGCCGCGATTCGTCCGCATGCCGCCCGGCGCACCCAACACGTTGATCGCGACCAAGGCGCAGGCGCTATCGTCCATCTTCAAAAAGGTCGCGTTGCAAGCGCCGCTTGAGGGCGATCTGCGACGTTTCGAATATACGGCCTGCACCGTTCTCGCGACCTCGGTCAAAGAAGCAACGCGCGTCTCTCGACTCCCCGCCGTTGCGCAGCAGAGCATTGCGCCGCTTCTGGCGGGGTTCGTTCAGACAGCCAAGAGCATGCGTTACGGTGCGCTGATTACCGGCGTCGACACTCAAGAAGCATTCGGATCGGCGCTGCAAGCCAAAGCCGACTTCGTCTCGGGCGCGGTCGTTGGTCCGTTGGCGCACCTCCCCGGCTCGCAATTCCATTTGACCGCGGACGAGATTCGCGCGACGCCACGTCAGAAGGCGGGTTGAGGCGCTACTTGAACTCGACCTTGGTGACTTCGTAGGAGCGGCCGCCGGAGGGCGTGTTGACTTCGGCGGTGTCGCCGGTGGTCTTGCCGATCAAAGCGCGGGCCAAGGGCGAAGAAATCGAGATGCGGCCCTTGGCGAAATCGGCCTCCAGATCGCCGACGATCTGATACTTCGCCTTTTGTTCGGTGTCTTCGTCGATGAGCGTAACCGTCGCGCCGAATTTGACGACCTTGCCGGAGAGCTTGGAAACGTCGATCACCTGCGCGCGCGAGAGCTTGTCTTCGAGCTCCATCACGCGGCCTTCGATAAAGCTCTGACGTTCCTTCGCGGAATGATATTCGGCGTTCTCCGAAAGGTCGCCGTGCTGGCGCGCCTCGGCGATCGCTCTGATCACCGCCGGACGCTCAGTCCCCTTCAAATGCTTGATCTCGGTTTCCAGGGCGGTGTAGCCCGCCGCCGTCATGGGAATTTTTTCCATCGGCACTCTGCCTTGTCCTTGGTCGTACCACTGACAACAAATTCGCAAGGCCTTGGAGGTACGACCGCCCAAGGCCTCAAACCGTTCGTCGCTCGCCAGAAAGTCGGTTGCGCGGTGTTCGCGTGAGTCTTTCAACCCCAAACGACGCACCAGCAAAATCTAAAGCCGATGCGCCCAAAATTCAAGTATCTTCAACGCTAACGAAAACGTCATGAAACCTTTTAGATCAAGGCGTTAGTGCGTGTAAGCCTGCAGCGGCGCGACGTCGAGCGCGATCTCGCGCAATGCGCCGATTGCCTGCACCGTCGCAATCGAGCCGGCGATCGTCGTGTAGTAGGGGATCTTTTGCCCCAGCGCGGTGCGCCGGATCGAGAGCGAGTCTTTGATCGCCTGGCCGCCCTCAGTGGTGTTGAAGACCAGCTGAACCTGGCCGTTTTTCATCGCGTCGACGATATGCGGGCGGCCCTCATACACCTTGTTGATGCGGGTTACGACGAGCCCGCGCTCCTTGAGAAACGAGGCCGTTCCGCCCGTCGCGATCACGTTGAAGCCCAAGGCGATCAAGCGGCGCACGGCGTCGATGATCGCTTCCTTGTCGCCGTCGCGCACCGACACGAAAACGGTTCCGGCGTCCGGCAAACTCAAGCCGGCGGCGATCTGGCTCTTGGCGAACGCTCTCTCGAAGCTTTGATCGATGCCCATGACTTCGCCGGTCGATTTCATCTCCGGACCCAGGATCGTGTCGACACCGGGGAAGCGTGCGAACGGCATCACCGCTTCCTTGACCGCGACATGTTCGGGATTGGGTTCGCGCAACTTGAACGAAGCGAGGGTCTCGCCCGCCATGACGCGCGCCGCGATTGCCGCAACGGGCAGGCCCACGGCTTTGGCGACGAAGGGGACGGTGCGGCTCGCGCGCGGGTTCACCTCGAGAACGTAAATTTCGCCGTCTTGGATGGCGAATTGGACGTTCATCAAGCCGACGACTTTCAGCTCTCGAGCGAGGGCCGTCGTCTGCGTTTTTAGTTCGTTGATCACCGACGCCTTTAGCGACCAGGGCGGAAGCGAGCAGGCGCTGTCGCCGGAGTGAACGCCGGCCTCCTCGATGTGCTCCATGATGCCGACGACGAACACATCCTTGCCGTCGGCGATGGCGTCGACGTCGACCTCGATCGCGCTCTGCAGATATTGATCGATCAGGACGGGATCATCGCCCGAGATCTTGAAGACGTCGGTCTGGTCCAAGGTTTCGATCATGTGTTCTTCGTCGCGCACGATCGTCATGCCGCGCCCGCCCAACACATAAGACGGGCGGATCACCACGGGATAGCCGACCTCTTGCGCCGCGGCGATCGCTTCGGCGGTCGTCAGCGCGGTGCGGTTGACGGGCTGCTTCAGCCCGATGCGGTCGATCAACTTCTGGAAACGCTTGCGATCTTCGGCGAGGTCGATCGCGTCGGGCTGCGTGCCCAGAATGGGAATGTTTGCCGCGGCGAGCGCGTGCGCCAGCTTCAGCGGCGTTTGTCCGCCGAACTGGCAGATGACGCCGAGCAATTCGCCGTTCGCTTGCTCGGTGCGGATGAGTTCGACGACGTCTTCGGTGGTCAGCGGTTCGAAATAGAGGCGATCGGAGGTGTCGTAGTCGGTCGAAACGGTTTCCGGGTTGCAGTTGACCATGATCGATTCGATGCCGACGCGCTTCAGCGCGAAGGCGGCGTGGCAGCAGCAATAGTCGAACTCGATCCCTTGACCGATGCGGTTGGGACCGCCGCCGAGGATCACGACTTTCTTTTTGTTCGTCGGCTCGCTCTCGCACTCGACCTTGCCGTCGAGCGGCATCTCATAGGTCGAGTACATGTAAGGCGTGAGCGCGGCGAATTCGGCGGCGCAGGTGTCGATGCGCTTGAAGACGGGCGTGACGCCCAGGGCGCGGCGCTGACGGGCGACGTCTGCCTCGCTTTTGCCGGTAAGCTTGGCAAGCCTTGCGTCCGAAAAGCCCATCGCTTTCAGCGCGCGCAGGCCGTCCTCGTCGCCCGGCAGCCCGTCTTGCTTGATGCGGTTCTCGGTGCGGACGATGTCGCCGATCTGTTCCAGAAACCAGCGGTCGTATTTCGACGCCGCATGAATATCGTCGATGCTCGCTCCCAGACGGAACGCCTGCGCGATCACACGAATGCGATCGGGCGTGGCTTTGGCGACGGCGGCGATGATCGCGTTTTCATCGTCGCCGCTGCGCAAGCCCGGGATATCGATTTCGTTGAGGCCGGTGAGGCCCGTCTCAAGAGAGCGCAACGCTTTTTGCAGGGACTCGGCAAAGGTGCGGCCGATCGCCATCGCTTCGCCGACGGACTTCATCGAGGTCGTCAATACCGGATCGGCGCCCGGAAATTTCTCGAAGGCAAAGCGCGGGATTTTCGTCACCACGTAGTCGAGCGTGGGCTCGAACGAGGCGGGTGTCGCCTTGGTGATATCGTTGATCAGTTCATCGAGCGTGTAACCGACCGCCAGTTTCGCGGCGACCTTGGCGATGGGAAAGCCGGTCGCTTTCGAGGCCAGAGCCGAGGAGCGCGAGACGCGCGGGTTCATCTCGATGATCAAAAGGCGCCCGGTTTCCGGATTGACGGCGAATTGCACGTTCGAGCCGCCGGTCTCGATCCCGATCTCGCGCAGCACCGCGATCGAGGCGTTGCGCATGATCTGATATTCTTTATCGGTGAGCGTGAGGGCGGGCGCGACGGTGATCGAGTCGCCGGTGTGCACGCCCATCGGATCGATGTTCTCGATCGAGCAGATGATGATGCAGTTGTCCGCTTTGTCGCGGACCACCTCCATCTCGTATTCCTTCCAACCGAGAACGGATTCCTCGACCAGCACGGAGCGCACGGGCGAGGCATCGATGCCGCGCTCGACGATGTCGACGAATTCTTCGCGATTATAGGCGACGCCGCCGCCGCTGCCACCGAGGGTGAACGACGGGCGGATGATGGCCGGCAGGCCGACGTGATCGAGCGCGGCGAGCGCGTCGTCTTTTTTGGTGACAAGTTTCGAGCGCGGAGATTCAAGGCCGATGCGCTCCATCGCCTCGCGGAAGAGCAGGCGGTCTTCGGCCTTGTTGATCGCCTCCGGTTGCGCGCCGATCATTTCGATGTCGAATTTCTTCAGCGTGCCGTCGCGATGGAGATCGAGCGCGCAGTTGAGCGCGGTCTGGCCGCCCATCGTCGGCAAGAGCGCCATGCGCTCGCCCGGGTGAAGGTTGCGCTCGCGGGCGATGATCTTGGCGACGAATTCCGGCGTGATCGGTTCGATGTAAGTGGCGTCGGCCAAATCCGGATCGGTCATGATCGTCGCCGGATTGGAATTGACGAGCACGATGCGATAGCCGTCGGCGCGCAACGCCTTGCAGGCCTGCACGCCCGAATAATCGAACTCGCACGCCTGGCCGATGACGATCGGCCCCGCGCCGATGATCAGGATGGCATCGATGTCGGTGCGCTTAGGCATGCGACACACCCCCTCCGTCGCGTCGCCTGCGGCTCGCGACACCTCCCCCGTTAAGAACAGGGGAGGAAAGAAGAAAGCGCGCCGGTGCTTTCCTCCCCTGCTTGCGGGGGAGGTGGCCGAGCGTAGCGAGGTCGGAGGGTGGAAGTGGATGCGCAGACTCACACATCCGTCGCCTCCAATTCCTTGAGCTCGCGCTTGATGTTGGCGCGGGCTTGGGCGGCGTAGGCGCCTTCGAAGACACCGGTGCGGAAGATGCGCGGTGCCAGGACGATGCGTTCGAGGAAGGCCATGCGTCCGGCTTTCCATTCGTCGTCGCTCAGATGGGCGTATTCTTCGCGGACGCCCTCGACGTATTGGCGGTACGCGGCTTCGGGCGCGCCGAGGATCGCGAAATCGGCGTCGAGGAAGACGTCGTCGTCGTAGTCGCCGCCCGTCGCGCCCAAATGATTCTTCGTCGCCAATATCAATTTTGCGACGCGGTCGATCAAAAGCGTGTGGGCGCCCAAGGCGCGCAATTCGTTCGTCGCCCGTTCGGCGCTTTTTTCTTCGTTGTCTTTGGCTTTCGGATCGTAGACGCAATCGTGATACCAGGCCGCGAGAGCGAGGCGCGATGGGTCACCGATCTCGTCGGCATAAAGCTCCAGGCAATCGAAGAGCGCGACCAAATGGCTGAGCGTGTGATAGTGGCGCTGCGGTTCGGCATAGGACGCGCAAAGCCGATCGAACGCCTTGCCCGCCGCGCCGGCGTCGAAGGTGCCGAGCGCATTCATGTGGGTGCGCCATAGGCCCCTCAGCTTGGTCATCCGCTCCGTGCTCATTGTTTGGCCTCCATCGCATGCACGAAGCGGGTGAAGAGATAATGGCTGTCGTGGGGCCCGGGCGAGGCTTCGGGGTGATATTGCACCGAGAACACCGGGCGGCCCTCGAGGGCGAGGCCGCAATTGGTTTTGTCGAAGAGCGAGATGTGGGTTTCCTTGAGCCCGCGCGGCAGCGTCGCGCTGTCGACGGTGAAGCCGTGGTTCATCGAGACGATCTCGACCTTGCCGGTCGCAAGATCTTTCACCGGATGGTTTGCGCCGTGATGGCCTTGATGCATTTTCTTGGTCTTGGCGCCGAGGGCGAGCGCCATCATTTGATGGCCGAGGCAGATGCCGAAGACGGGTTTTCCTGAATCAATGAGCTTGCGGATCACCGGCACGGCGTAGGCGCCGGTCGCGGCCGGATCGCCGGGGCCGTTGGAGAGCACGACGCCGTCGGGCGCGTGGCGCATGATCGCATCGTAGCTCGTGTCGGCAGGAACGACCGTTACTTTCGCACCGATCGTCGCGAGGCCGCGCAGGATGTTGCGCTTCACGCCGTAGTCGATGACGACGACGTTGAAGCGCGTCTTGCCGGGCTTGGCGTAGCCCTTGTCCCACTGCCACTCGGTCTCGTCGAGCGACCAAGCCTGGCGCGCGGTGACTTCCTTGGCGAGGTCCATGCCTTCGAGGCCTGGCCAGGATGCCGCTTCGCGCTTGAGCGCCGGCAAATCGAAATTGCCGTTGGGCGCGTGCGCGATGACGCCGCTCGGCATGCCTTTGTCGCGGATGGCGCGCGTCAGGCGGCGGGTGTCGATGCCGGCGAGCGCCACGATGTTGTGGCGCTTCAGCCAAAGATCGAGATGCTGGGTGTTGCGATAGTTCGAGGGCGCCGTGATTTCCGCCTTGACGATCAGACCGCGCGCGGCGGGCGTTGCCGTCTCGATATCTTCGTTATTCGTCCCCACATTGCCGATATGGGGAAACGTGAAGCAAATGATCTGCGCGGCATAAGAGGGATCGGAGAGGATCTCCTGATAGCCGGTCATCGCGGTGTTGAAGCAGACTTCGCCGACCGCTTTGCCCGTCGCGCCGAAGCCCACGCCTTGGAAAACCGTGCCGTCGGCCAGCACCAGCGTGCCCGAGATTCTTCTTCGCGCGGGGCCGTGGCCCGTGTCGCGGGGGCTTGTGGTCTCTGACATTTTCGATAACTCGCGCGCGTCCCGCAGAGTGATTCGGCGCCGGCTGCGGGATCGCGGGACCATATGGGAGGCCAAGCGCGTGCGTCAAGAAAGACGAAAAAGCCTTTCCACAAGCGCAGTTGCGCGAGGTGGCGCAATCGCCTGTGACCCACAGGTCGTTGCGGCTATGGTGCCGCCCTCAGTTCCAAGGAAACCATATGCGTGACAAGTTCAACGAGGCGCTGAAGACGGCCATGAAGGCCGGCGACAAGCGCCAGGTCTCGACGCTGCGTCTCATTCTATCGGCGCTGAAGGACCGCGACATCGAAGCGCGGGGCCTGGGGAAAGAGCCCACCAGCGCCGACGAGATCCTGCAGCTGCTGCAGAAGATGATCAAACAGCGCAACGACTCGATCGAAGCGTTCGACAAAGCGGGTCGCGTCGAACTCGCAAACCAGGAGCGCGAGGAGAAGGCGATCATCGAAGCCTATCTGCCGCAGCAGATGAACGCGGACGATGTGCGCGCGGCCGCGAAGGCCGCTGTCGCTGCCGTCAGTGCGGCGTCGGTCAAGGACATGGGCAAGGTGATGACCGAACTCAAAACGAAATACGCCGGCCGTATGGATTTCGCGAAGGCGAACGCCGTGGTGAAGGAGTTGCTGACTCAGTGAACGGCGGTCGCGTCACTCTGCCTCTTCTTTCCTCACCCGCAATAGCGGGGGAGGTGTCGCGAGCCGAAGGCGATGCGACGGAGGGGGGAAGTGGTGCGCGTTACCTCCCCCCTCCGACGTCGCTTCGCTCCGCCACCTCCCCCGCAATAGCGGGGGAGGAAAGATAATGCGCTTTAGCCCGCGATTTTTGGATGAGTTGCGCGATCGGGTGCGTGTCACCGAGGTCGTCGGCCGCAAGGTCCGGCTGATCCGGCGCGGGCACAATCACGTCGGCTTGTGTCCGTTCCACAACGAGAAGACGCCGTCGTTCTCGATCAACGAGCAGAAGGGATTTTATCACTGCTTCGGCTGCGGCGCGCATGGCGACATCATCACCTTCGTGATGGAGACGGAGGGGCTCACGTTCCCCGAAACCGTTGAGCAGCTCGCGAACCAAGCGGGCATGCCATTACCGGCACGCGACGCGCACGAAGAGGAGCGCGAGAAAACGCGGCGTTCGCTCTACGACGTGATGGAGCTTGCGGCCGTCTTCTTCGAGAGCGAACTGCAAGGCGCGCGCGGAAAGAAGGCGCTGGCTTATCTTGAAGGCCGCGCGCTCACCGGCTCAGGCGTTGCGCCGTTCCGCTTGGGCTTTGCGCCGGAGTCGCGCAGCGCGCTGAAGGAGCATCTGACCGGCAAAGGCGTTTCGCTCGACGAAATGATCGAGGCGGGTTTGCTGATCGCGCCGGACGACGGCAGCCCGCCTTACGACCGCTTTCGCGGCCGGGTGATTTTTCCGATCGCCGACGGGCGCGGGCGGATCATCGCGCTCGGCGGACGCACGCTCGATCCCGAGGGCACGCCCAAATATCTGAACTCGCCCGAGACGCCGCTCTTCAGGAAGAGCGCGGTGCTGTTCAATCTGGGCCAAGCGCGCAAGGCCGTGGGGCAAGGCGCTCTGCTTGTCGCCGTCGAAGGCTATGTCGACGTGATCGCGATGGTCGCGGCCGGGTTCGGCGGTGCGGTCGCGCCGCTCGGCACCGCGCTGACGGAAGAGCATCTCGGCATGATGTGGCGCATGGCGCCCGAGCCGATCCTCTGTTTCGACGGCGATGCCGCCGGGCAGAAGGCGGCGTTTCGCTCGCTCGATCTGGCGTTGCCGCTGCTCGAGCCCGGGCAGTCGTTGCGTTTCGCCGTGCTGCCGGAAGGCGAAGATCCCGACGATCTGATCCGTGCGAAGGGCGCCGGCGCAATGCAATCCGTGCTCGCCGAGGCGCAACCTTTGTCCGACGTCTTGTGGCGGCGCGAGAGCGAGGGCCACGATCTCACGACGCCGGAGCGGCGCGCCGGCTTCGAAGGCCGGATCATGGGTTTTGCAAACCAGATCGCCGATCCGAAGGTCCGCGAGCATTATCGCCGGCTCTATCAGGAGCGCATTCGCGAGCTCTTCGGCGGCGCGCCGGCGGCCAAATCGGGGGGGCTGCGCGAGTGGCGGCCGCCGATGCCGCGGCGCAAATGGGGCGAGGCGCCGAACCCGGCGCGCGATCATCGCGAGAGCCGGGCCTTCAGCGGCCAGGCGTCGGACGCCCTAAAGCGGTCGCTGGCGGCGCGCGCCTCAAGCCACGCCGTGATTTCCTCGGTCCGGCTCTTGGAGGCATTGCTCCTCGCGGTGCTCAACCACCCCTTCCTTTTGGAGGCAGAAGTCGAGACCTTGTCGGCGTTGGCGATCGAGGACGCTCAACTTGACAAGCTTCGGAGCGAACTTCTACATGCGGCCTCTTCGGGCCAAACCCTTGACAGTCAAGGCATACGAGACCACCTCACCGACCGGGGAATGGGGGCCGTTTACCAAGTCATGGAGCAAAGGCCGTTGCTCAGAGGCATGCCGTTTACGCAGGCCGGATCGGCCATGGCGACCGTGCGCGAGGGCTGGGCCCACGCCATCCGCCGCTACCGCAAGCTGACGGACCTCGAAGATGAGCGGATTTCGGCGGCTGCGGCCATGAAATCGGACGACACCGAGGAAAGCCGCCTGCGCCTGGACGAAGTCGACAAAGCGCAGAAGTCGCCGGAAGGATCGGAAGCAGGCCCCCCTGATTCATCTGCCATATAGTAGGGGGATCTTGTGAGCCGAAAACTCCCGTGGCCGTTTTCTCTTTTTATCGCTGACGAAGCTGACGTGACAAAGAAACAGACCGAAGACCGCAAAGCCGCCGCGAAATCCGTGCCGGCCGCAAAAAAGACAGTGGAAAAGACGGGCACCAAGCCTGCAGGGGGGAAACCGACGGTTAAGGCCGACGCGAAAGCGCCGCCGCCAAAGCCGAACGGCAAGACTGCGGCAAAAGCGCCGCCGCCAAAGCCCGGGGCTAGCAAGCCGTCCGCTGCGCCAGCTTCCGCCAAGAGCGCATTACTGACCAAGTCCGCCGCGCCTCAAAAGCCTTCAGCCCCAGTAAAACCAGTTTCCCCCGGAGCGGCAAAGTTCATGACGAAGATTCCAGGCGCCGCTCAGAAATTGCTCGCCGGACAGCGCCCGTTGGCGCAGAGCGGCAAGCAAGCGGCGGCCAAGACGCAAAAGCCCGGCGAGGCCGAACCGCAGGGTGAAGATCGCCACGATTCCCCGCTGCTCGATCTGACCGACGCCGCCGTCAAGAAGATGATCGCGCGGGCCAAGACGCGCGGCTACGTCACCTATGACGAGCTGAACAAGGTGCTGCCGTCCGAGCAGGTGTCGTCCGAGCAGATCGAAGACACGATGTCGCTCCTCAGCGACATGGGCATCAACGTCGTCGAGACGGAAGAGAAAGAAGAAGAGTCCGAAGGCGGCACCGACGTCGCCCTGCAGAAAGAAGAAACGACCGCCGTCACCAAGGTCGAGACCGAGGTGGTCGAGCGCACGGACGATCCGGTGCGCATGTACTTACGCGAGATGGGCTCGGTCGAGCTGCTCTCGCGCGAAGGCGAAATCGCCATCGCCAAGCGCATCGAGGCGGGGCGCGAATTGATGATCGGCGCGCTCTGCGAAAGCCCGCTGACATTCGAAGCGATCATGGTGTGGCGCGACGAATTGAACGAAGGCAAGATTTTGCTGCGCGACATCATCGACCTCGACGCGACCTATGGCGGTGGACCGGAAGGCAAATTGCTGGCGCAGCAACAGGCATTGCTGCAGCAGCAGATCGCCGACGGCTTGGTGCAGCCGTCGCCCGAACTCGCCAGCATTATGCAACAGCGGCCGATGCAGCCGACGCAACAGCGCTCGCCGTTCGGCCAGCCGATGCGCCCGGGCATGCCGATCGGCGGCCAACCGCCGCGTCCCGGAATGCCGGGTGCGCCCAAGCCGTTCCTGCGCGCGGTGCCGTACGCGGCGCCGAGGCCGGCGGTGAAGACTGCCGAGGACGGCGACGTCACGGCCGTCGAAGGCGGCACACCCGAACCGCAGGAAGACACCGGCGAGGACGATGAGGGCAATCTCTCGCTCGCCGCGATGGAAGCGACGCTGAAGCCCAAGATCCTCGAGACGTTCGAAGAGATCGCCTCGCGCTACAAGAAGCTCGGCAAGCTCCAGGACGCCGAGATCGAAGCGCATATCTCGTCGGAAGAGTTGTCGACGAGCCAGGACCGGCGCTACAAGAAACTGAAGAACGAGACGATCGAGCTGGTGAAGAGCTTGCGGTTGAACAACAACCGCATCGAAGCGCTGGTCGACCACAAATACGGCCTCAACAAGCGTTTGATCGGGCTCGAGTCGCGTTTGCTGCGTCTGGCCGAAAGCCACGGCGTGCCGCGCGAGGAATTCCTGAAGGAGCACGAGGGCGAAGAGCTCGACCCCAACTGGGCGCGCCGCGTCGGCCGCTTGACGCGCCGCGGCTGGAAGGACTTCGCCCACGAGGAGCGCGACAAGATCCGCGATCTGCGCGGCGAAATCCAAGTCTTGGCGCAGGAGACGCGCCAGCCGATCTCCGAGTTCAAGCGCATCGTGCGCACGGTGCAAAAGGGCGAGCGCGAAGCCCGCCAGGCGAAGAAGGAAATGGTCGAGGCCAATTTGCGCCTCGTGATTTCGATCGCCAAGAAATACACCAACCGCGGCTTGCAGTTCCTCGACCTCATCCAGGAAGGCAATATCGGCTTGATGAAGGCGGTCGATAAGTTCGAATACCGCCGCGGCTATAAATTCTCGACCTATGCGACGTGGTGGATCCGGCAGGCGATCACGCGCTCGATCGCCGACCAGGCGCGCACCATCCGCATCCCGGTCCATATGATCGAGACGATCAACAAGCTGGTGCGCACCTCGCGCCAGATGCTGCACGAAATCGGCCGCGAGCCGACGCCGGAAGAACTTGCAGAGAAATTGGCGATGCCGCTGGAGAAGGTGCGCAAGGTTCTGAAGATCGCCAAGGAGCCGATCAGCCTCGAGACGCCGATCGGCGACGAGGAAGATTCCCATCTAGGCGATTTCATCCCCGACACCAACGCTATCCTGCCGATCGACGCCGCCATCCAATCGAATCTGCGCGAGACGACGACGCGGGTTCTGGCCTCGCTGACGCCGCGCGAGGAGCGCGTCTTGCGCATGCGCTTCGGCATCGGCATGAATACCGACCACACGCTCGAAGAAGTGGGCCAGCAGTTCTCGGTCACCCGCGAACGCATCCGCCAGATCGAAGCGAAGGCGCTCAGGAAGCTGAAACACCCGAGTAGGTCGCGGAAGCTGCGGAGTTTCTTGGATAATTAGGTTCGAGAGCGTCCTTGCGGCACTCCCGCGATGATTTTTCGCCGCTACCGCTTCCGATAGAAGAGCCGAGGATCGAGGGACGACGGGCTAACCTTCGCCGCAAGATCACCTTTCTTCGCCGTATCCGCGATCTTCGCCGCGAAGCCGTCGCTCGCATAGGGGCTGACGATGACTTCGTCGATAAACGTGGCGAGATCGAGCGGGACGTCGAGGCCGGCTTCCGGGATTTCGTAGCCGATCGCTGCGTTTACAAGTATTCGTACCTCGCGCTCGTGCTCAAAGCCGTGATTTTTGATCATGAACGGACGAAAGGTATTGGGCAGCGGTCCGTCCACCACCAGGCCGTCCTTGGAATGATCGAGGTACGTCACCTTGCCTACGCCGCACAGCCCGATTGCGCCGCTCGACTTCGCCTCATCTTCCATTTTCACGACGAGCTCTTCGAGCTTGGCGAACGTCGACACGATAGCGATGCTGTCGCCCTTGGCATAAAGGTCCCACATCGCGACTGACTCGTACTCCGCACCCACCCAGCAGGAAGCGGCCGTCCTTGGACGCTGAAAATCGGTGTACGCTGCGATGTCAAAGCCGCCCCTCTTCTTCACGTCGTCCCAAAATTCGTAATCCTTTTTGGGCCACGCGCCTTCGAAGTGATCGCCGAAGCGGTCCACGCGGGTGAAGTGAAGGAGGGCGGTGCCGAAGAGGTGTTCGATCTTCGGCAACGTCAAGTACCGCCATACGCGCGCCTCGGGCGGCAGCTTGTTGGCAAAAGCGGGGTGAACAGGTGCTGTCATAGACGTTATTATATCACGCGACTCTCAGAGCATACCGCATCGATCGGAAACAGATGTCGACGCGAGACGAAGAAGAGCGGCGCGCGCGCGCATGGCTAGGCGAACGAGGGTACGCTTGCGAGCGGCCGAAGTGGCTGCCCAAGGGTCGCAACCCTGACTATTGGGCGCAAACGGAAACCGTCGATCCGCCCGGAATTTGGATTGAGGTCAAGAGCACGGATGAAGACGGCGGAACGTCTGCGCTTGGAAAGCACTATCCGCAGATTAGCGACGCGGTCATTCCACCAGGGCTTCACGGGCATGCGCTATTTCACTTGGCGGCGGACACCGCCAAACAATCCATCGCTCGCTTGCTCAAGAGCTTCGCGCTGCAGGCGCCCCGGTATGTCGGCAAGAAGTGCGTGCTCGCGTTTGTCCAGCAGTCGCGCGACAAGAAGGATTTGCTTCGCGCCGAGGTCACAACCGAGATCCCGGAGATGCTATGGATCTTCGGCAGCGGCGGCGGCCTGTTTCATCCACCGCTCGGAATGGTCAAGGACAGCTACGCGATAACCTCGGTCTTTGACCGCACAGCGCTGGTGCGCAGCGAAAGAGCGTTCAACATTTTTGATTGGCTTGGGAAAAATGAGTGCGCGCTGGTCGTTCACCTCGATCCGTGCGACCGGCCACTCGAACAAATTTCATCCATGTCTGGTGGAACGGTGACGCTGCGCGAAAAGTCTGTCGCGGCGCTTGCCGATGCCAACAATCAGATCAAGACTGCATGCCGGGTGCGACCTGCGCCAGGTATTGCTTTGTTAGTACCGCGTGATCGGCACGCCAGCTCGTTGATGGTTCAAGCGGCCTGCTATGGGCAACTACAAGTCCCCGTGACCGTGGCTGCAGAACACTCAGGCCAATCGGCTCAGATGTTTCATGGCGGAGGCGGAGTATTTGCCGAGGGAAAGAACCGGCATCTGTCTGCAGCGATCTTGCTTACGATGTCCGGAGACGCAACGTTCTATCCCAACCCATACGCGCATCACAAAATTCTCGACGATGCTCAAGTCTTCGACGGGGCGACGAGGGCGCGTGTTTCCTTCTGACAATTGGCGACAACAGCGCATTCGAAAAAGGCGACAGGACAGCTATTCCTTCGCCTCATTGACGCTGCCGGGAACGGGTAAACCGTCCAAAAACGAAGCGCGGCGACAGCATTCATATTTTCTCGCTTTCTGGGAGATACGGCGACAGGATACCAATTCCCTCGGCTCAATCACCCCGAAGGCAATAGGTAAGCCGTATTAGCAATTGAAATAATTCAGCACGGGGTAGACCGGATGGATTTCGAAGCTGACATTCGAGAGCATGTGCTAGCGCACCTTCCGTACCCGCCGGAATTCGAGAGCGAGTTGCGACAGAAGCCAATCGAGGATTTGGCGATCATCTACGGAAATTGGTGTAGCCGACATATTCAAACGCGCCCGCGCACCGTACACAAATCGGCCGCGCTGCGTCTCAACCCCCAGGCCGTCACATTCGAGCGCGTATTGGTTGCGATTACCGAAAAGGTCAAAACAGGGGTCGACATAACACCCCATCTGAGTCGACGCATTCGGCACGGATACGTGGCGCCGGACACAAACAAACCTAAGGCGCTTAACCGACGAAAAGACCTTGACCTCCTCCTGAACGATTGGGGCATGCATCACCTCCATCTTTCGACGATGCTCGAAGCCGACGGTTTCGTCTCGCGAACCGGGCCGCTGCTATTTGTGATCTTTAGACATTCTGATGCATATTTGGTTGATATCGCCGAGCATGGCGATTGGACCAACGATCAAATGATCGATGTTGTGATCAAAGAGTGGCCAACAATTGGAGCGGTAGCAGAACTAAAGGGCGTGTTGCCGCCGACACAGCAACCAAGCGCGAAAGAACGCCAAACCCTTCGAAACGCGGGAATCAATTCGCCTCTCGTCGCCGACGGAAAGGTTTTTTTCCCGCTGGCTGGCCTGACAACCGCAGGGACAGCCGGCAGCGTGACCATGGCAGTCATTCACCTCTTCAAGGGCCTTAAACGCTTCATCGCGATGATGAGCGATGACCCGGATTTCGTCGCTAAATCAATGAGCTCTTACGGCGTTGAGACCCCAGCAACGCCGGACTTGCACTTTGCTTTCTTCGAAGACGGTGGATACGGCATAATCGAGCGCATCACCGGCTTCCGATTCCGCCTTCTCTAACTATCAGGTGAAACCAGGGACAGCATACCTATTCATCGGCGGTTGCCGGCCCAGCCGCGGGCGGTCAGGAATGCAGCGACGGGATACATTCCCGCCGGTCCAATCACTACACAGGCAATACGCAACCTTTCCCGAACTCGGCTTTCTGGGATTGACACGAGTCGCTTCATGCTTATGACAAAGGTGTTTCGTTTGACATTGTGAAATGGGATGTCCTGAGGCGGTTGCGGCCCAATGCGCGATGTGTGCCCGGATTGCGCCCCGTGTTCGGTGCGTTAAGCCTGTCTGCTTCTGCGGGCTCCTGCTGTAAATTTCTGCTTTTAACAGCGAAATACAGCGGGATGGCCCGATGCGATGCGACGGCGAAACAGGGCCAAGCAGGCGCCGGAATTGCCTGCGATCGATTTGGCTTGGTTCCAACTGGACGCGCTCCACTTCATGAAGATTGCGACCTTCAACGTCAACAACATCAGGAAGCGGCTACCCAATCTCATCGATTGGCTTGATGCGACGAAGCCCGATGTCGTCTGCCTGCAGGAGCTCAAGGCGACGGACGCGGAATTTCCCGCAGCTGCGATTAAGAAAAAAGGATACGGCGCCGTTTGGCGGGGGCAGAAATCGTGGAACGGGGTTGCGATTCTTGCGCGCGGGGCTGAGCCCGTTCTGACGCGCGACGCGCTGCCCGGCGATGCGAAGGACGGCGAGGCGCGCTATATCGAGGCGGCGGTGAACGGCGTGCTGATCGCCTCGCTCTACGCGCCGAACGGCAATCCGCAGCCGGGGCCGAAATTCAAGTCCAAGCTCGCGTGGATGGAGCGGCTCATCAAACATGCGGCCGAGCTCACCGCGTCCGGCGCGCCGATCGTACTCGCCGGCGATTACAATGTCGTGCCGACCGATTTCGATATTTATGTTTCGAAGACGGATTCATATGCCAAGAACGCGCTGGTTCAACCGGCGCCGCGAGAGCACTTTCGCCGCCTGCTCGCGCAAGGCTGGACAGACGCCATGCGCAAGCTCCACCCGAACGCGCCGATGTTCACGTTCTGGGACTACATGCGCAACAGATGGCCGCGCGATGCAGGCTTACGGCTCGATCATCTGTTGTTGAGTCCGGAGGCGGCGAAACGGCTCGTCGCGGCGGATGTCGATCGCGATGTGCGTGCGCAAGGTAACGCCAGCGACCACGCGCCGGCGTGGATCGAACTCAGCGACGGCAAAGCGCCGCGACGCGCTCAAACGACTTCAGCGAAGGGCGGCGACATGAAGGCCAAGCCGACCAGGCAGACGACGAAGAAAAAATTGGCGCGGCCGCTGCTGGTGGTCGACGGCGATAACTTCGCCCACCGCTCCTATCACGCGTTGCCGAAGTCGATCCTAAGGCGGGGCAAGAAACCCGCGGGCGCGATTCTGGGCTTTGCCAACATGCTGGTGCGGCTCTATCAAGCGGAGCAGCCGCGGGCCGTGCTCGTCGCTTGGGACACGTTGGAGGCGTCCACGTACCGCCACAATGCCTTCCCGGATTACCAAAGCGGGCGCGAATTCGACGACGCCTTGCTCGAGCAGCTCGATCTGTTGCCGCAGGTGGTCGAGGCGTTCGGCTTTGCCATTGCCAAAGCGGCGGGCTACGAGGCCGATGATTTCCTTGCCGCCGGGGTTGCGGCAGAGGAGCGGCGGGGCGGCACGGTGCTCGTCGCCAGCGGCGATCGCGACACGTTTCAGCTGGCGTCGGAACGCACGACCATTCTTTACCCGCAGCGCGGCGGCGAGATGGCGCGCATCGGTCCGGCGGAGGTGCGCGAGCGCTACGGCGTCGATCCGGGACAGGTGCCGGATTTCATCGCGCTGCGCGGCGATCCGTCCGACAAGCTGCCGGGCGCGCGCGGCGTCGGCGCGGTCGGGGCCGCCAACCTAATCCAAAAATATGGGACATTGGAGAACGTGCTGAAGGCAGGCCGCTTTCCGACGCAGGCCGAGGAGCTGCGGCTCTTCCGCAAAATCGCCACCATGAATGCCAAGGCGCCGCTGCCGCGCATTGCCGACCAAAAGCCCAATTGGGCGAAGGCCGCCAGCCTGATGCGCGCGTGGGAGATCAATCGCCTGGCCGATCGCCTCGAAGAATTGGCAGAGAGGAAGGGCTAATGTCAGGAGCCTGCATACCCCCACCCAAGCGCCGCCAGGACCGCGCGGGCGCGCGGTGCGGCGCTATCCCTCCCCACAAGGGTGGAGGGAGAATAGACTGCCCGAAACTGGGGAAGCTTTCGTGCAGCGCAAACTAACCGTCATCTTTTCGGCCGACGTCGTCGGCTATAGCGGGTTGATGGAGCGCGATGAGGCGGGGACACTCGCGCGTCTCAAGGAAAACCGCCGCGCGCTGTTCGATCCGCGCGTCGCCACGCATGGCGGGCGCATTTTCAAGCTGATGGGCGACGGCGTGCTGATCGAATTTTCGAGCGCCACCTCGGCCGTCAGCTGCGCGCTCGAGATACAGCAAGCAATGGATGCCGCGGAAGCGGACGCACCGGAGAGCGAGCGGCTGCGCTATCGCATCGGCATCAACCTCGGCGACGTCATCATCGAGGGCGATGACATCTATGGCGAGGGCGTCAACGTCGCGGCGCGGCTGCAGGCGCTGGCGCCGGTCGGCGGCGTCGCCTTGTCGCGCAATGTCAGCGATCAGGTCACCGGCAAGGTCGCGGCGGCGTTCGAGGACATGGGGCTGCACACGGTCAAGAACATCGAGCGCCCGGTGCATGTGTTCGTGGCGCGGGCGGCGTCGGGGTCGCTCAAGGCGGTGAAAGCGGAGGGCGCGCATCGCGTCTCCATCTGTGTTCTGCCGTTCGCCAATATGAGCGGCGACGCGGAGCAGGAATATTTTTCCGACGGCATTACCGAAGACATCATCACCGATTTGAGCAAGGTCTCGGCGCTGTGGGTGGCTGCGCGCAACACCGTGTTTACCCTCAAGGGCAAACACGTCGACACGCAACAGACCGCGCGCGCGCTAAACGTGAGCCACCTGCTCGAAGGTAGCGTGCGAAAATCCGGCAACCGCGTGCGCATCACCGCCCAGCTGATCGACGGCGCCAGCGGCGGGCATATCTGGGCCGAGCGCTACGACCGCGACCTCAACGATATTTTCGCGCTGCAGGACGAAATCTCGGAAGCGATTGTCGCGGCGCTCAGGATCAAGCTGCTGCCCGAGGAAAAATCCGCCATTGAGCAGCGCGGCACCAACAACCTCGAGGCCTACAAAATGTTCCTGCTGGCGCGGCAGTTAAGCGTCAACGCCAATTCCGGCGACACCCGCCGATCCGAAGCGATTATCCGCCTATGCCGGCGCGCCA
>JANXXU010000022.1 GCA_025350465.1 Alphaproteobacteria bacterium
CCTTGTTTCTCCGTATCGTGCACCTGGGGAAGGCGCATCACCGACACGTTGACGCCTTTCGCGAGTTGTTCGTTCGCCGCTTCTTCGCTGGCGGCCCGCGGAAGGATGGTCGAACTTTCAGGCGCGTCGGCTTCGGTCGCAGGCCGGCCTGACTGCCCCCTCACCATGCCCGTGCCCGACGTCACGATCAACGGCCGGTTCGTGCCGGCGAGCGCCGATCCTAAGATATCGATGACGCGGCGATCGTCTTCGCAGTTCGCCAAATATTTCGAGAAGTCATGATTGAAGGCGGTGTGAATTACGGCGTCCGATCGCTCCGCGCCGCTCTTCAAAATATCGCTGTCCTCAAGCGAGCCGTACAGAACATCGGCACCCGCGGCCGCCAGCGCCGCACCTTTTTCCTTCGAGCGCGCGAGGCCGATCACTTGATGACGGCCCCCGATCAGTTCCTTCACAACGGCTGTGCCAATGAACCCAGTCGCGCCAGTCACGAAAACGCGCATGACGATGCCTCCATCTTCGATTTGCGGCAATCTGGGCAGCCATGATATCCTGGTAAAGTAGTGACAATATCATGGTATAATAACTACCGGGATGAACCTCCGCGTCGCCAGCAACAATGTGCTTGGCAGCTATCTCAAGGATCGCCGCGCCAAACTCGACCCCGCTGCCTTCGGGTTTTCGCAAGAGCGCCGACGCACGTCGGGGCTTCGCCGCGAAGAGGTTGCGCATCGCGCGAATATCAGCCCGACCTGGTACACCTGGCTCGAACAAGGCCGCGGCGGCGCGCCGTCGGCCGATGTGCTCGATCGCATCGCGCGCGCGCTGATGCTGACGGATATCGAGCGCGAGCATCTTTTCCTTCTCGGCTTAGGCCACCCGCCCGAGGCGCACTACAAGAAAGACGAAGGGGTCACACCGCGTTTGCAGCGCGTGCTCGACGCGATCGAGCCCACGCCCGCTCTGATCAGGACGGCAATCTGGGACGTCGTTGCCTGGAACCGTGCCGTCGCCGTCATGCTGACCGACTACGGCGCGCTACCGCCCGACCAACGCAATATCTTGCGCCACATCTTCCTCGATCCGCGAGCTCGCGCCGTGCAGGATGACTGGACAACCGTCGCTCGCTTCGTCGTCGGCGCGTTTCGCATCGACGCCGCAAGGGCGGGCGCCGCTGCCGATGTCGAGCCTCTCGTCGACGAGCTATCCCGGCTAAGCCCCGAATTCAAAGCGATGTGGCGCGACAATGACGTCCGCAATCACGGGGAACACGTAAAGCAGATGCGCCATCCGGTGCTGGGCCGCGTCGCCTTCGAGTACTCAGTCTTCGCGGTCGACGGCCGATCCGATCTCAGCATGGTGGTTTACAACCCCATCAAGCCCGCCGATCTCGAGCGGATCAGAATCCTGATTGGCTCGCGCGGGAACGGCTCGAAGCGCACGACAACAAAGCGCAAGCAACCGGTCCGCCGGGGTAGGCGAACTTGCAGCCAAGCGCGATCTTAGAGGCTTGAGGTTTGGTAGCAGCGGAGGGATTTGAACCCCCGACCAAGGGATTATGATTCCCCTGCTCTACCACTGAGCTACGCTGCCATCTCAAAAAGCGAGCGCGGGATGTAAGGCGCGCACCTTCGCGCTGTCAAGGCAAACAGCCGCAGTGCACGGCTGTTACTCCGCGGCGACCAAGCGGCCGCTCTCGCCACGCACGATCCAGCCACCACCAAGCATGCGGCCGCCGTCGGACGGCTCATAGAAGACGCAAGCCTGGCCCGGTGCGACGCCCTCCTCGGCGTCGTGCAAAATAACCTCCGCCCCGCCCGGCGCCGCCCAAACTTGTGCAGCCACCGGTTCGCGCGTCGACCTCACGCGCGCCAAGACCTCACGCGGGCTTGCATCGAGAACACGCGAGTCGAGCCAATTCACATCGCGCAGCACGATCCGTCGCGTCGCCAGCGCGGCGCGCGGCCCGACGACGATCTCACGCTTCACCGCATCGATCCGCAGCACGAAGAGAGATTCGTGATGATCCAGTCCCAATCCCTTGCGCTGCCCGACGGTAAAGTGAATCACGCCGGCATGTTGACCCAGCACGCGGCCTGACAGATCGACGATGTTGCCGGCTTCCGCCGCGCCTGGGCGTAGCTTTGCAACCACGTCGCTGTAGCGCCCGCCCGTCACAAAACAGATGTCCTGACTGTCCGGCTTATCGGCAATCTCCAGTCCGAGTTCGCCGGCGATCGTCCGCGTCTCGCTCTTGGGCAACCCGCCGAGCGGAAAACGCACGAAGTCGAGTTGGTCGCGCGTCGTGGCGAACAAAAAATAGCTCTGATCTCGCCGCGGGTCATGTGCGCGATGAAGCTCAGGTCCCGTCGCTCCGCCGACACGGCGGATATAGTGGCCGGTAATCAGCGCCGAGGCGCCAAATTCCTTCGACGCGTTCAACAGATCGCGAAACTTGACGCTCTCGTTGCAGCGCACGCAGGGCACGGGCGTCTCGCCGCGCGCGTAGGACGCGGCGAAATCCTCCATCACCGAGGCTCGAAACCGCGCTTCATAGTCGAGCACGTAATGCGGAATTCCGATGCGCTCGGCCGCGACGCGTGCGTCGGCAATATCTTGCCCGGCGCAACAAGCGCCCTTGCGCTGTGGTTGTGCGCCGCTCGCGTAGAGTTGCAGCGTAACGCCCACGACGTCATAGCCGGCGCGCGCCGCAAGGGCCGCCGCTACGGCGCTGTCGACGCCGCCCGACATCGCCGCGACGACGCGCGTCCGCGCCGGATCTCCGGGCAGGTCCATCAATTCGCGAATGGTCTCGACGCTCAACATGGGCGCGGAATATAGAGAGCCGCGAGCCCTGTGCAAGCCGTCAGGTCGTTATGCGAGCGCTGTCGGCGCCGACAAGAAGTTCATCAGCGATATCTGGTTGATTTGCGCGATCATGCGGCCGGCGGCCTGGGCTGCCACTTGGTCCTGGTTCAATCGCGCGATCGCAGTCGGCAGATCGGCGTCTTCGATATCGCTGATGAATTTGGTGAAATACGTCGCCATTGCCTGATGTTGATCAAGCGCGGCCGTCGCTTGGTTTGCCCGCGTGCCATTGACCGCCGCAACCGCATCGATGGCGCTCTGTATTGCCGGTACCGCGACATTCTCGCCGCTAAGAAAATTCGTCTGCACCTGATTGAGCTTGGCGGCAAAAGGTCCGTTCACGCCCGCGTCGAAGCCCGCCACATCCTTGAACATCTGAAACAGGTTGGTCGCAAGATCGCTCGCATTGATGCCGGTCTGCATTGTCTGGTTGTCGCTGAGCTGATCGGTTTGGTTCAACGTCGTATTGTCGAACACCGCCGCAACCGTAGGCGCCGCCGCCAAATCGGCGAGCGTCGCGGCGTTGACCGGCGGCTTGTCGGTGCGCGACCCGCCGTAAATGTATTTGCCATCGACCTGCGTGTTCAGCGTGTTGACTGCCTGTTGGTAGAGCGCCTTCACCTTCTCCATCAGCGCTGTACCATTCCCCGTCGCCAGCGCATCGCCGTACGCCTGACGAAGTTCCGTGGTCAAGCCGCTGAGACTTTGAAGCTGCGTGTCGTAGAGATTCAATCGATTGACCACCGACGTCACCGACGCCGTATAGGCACCGATGCTCGCGGCCTTTGATTTCGCGGCGGCGAGAACGCCGGCCTTGTCTTTCACGTCCGCGTACTGCGTACCGATCTTGCCCGACGAGATTTGCGCTTGCGTCTCCGTCATACGCGCTTGGATGTTCGAATAGGACGAAAGCAACGTCTGCGACAGGCCAAGGGTTCCAACACGATCGATCATTGTTTCATCTCATCATTTCACGATTTGCAGGAGAGTGTCGTACAGAGTCTGGACGGTCGTCAGCATTCGCGCCGAGGCGCCGTAGGCCTGCTGATAGGTCATCATGTTCGACAGTTCTTCGTCGAGATTTACGTTCTCGAGCGAATTCTGTCGCGCTGCGACTTCATCCTTGACGCCGCTGTGATAGGTTTGGCTTGCCTGCGCGCTGCTCGCAAGGTTGGCCTGCGTCGCGGTGATACGCGCCGAGAAATCGTTCAACGACATCGACGATGAACCGAAGCCGCCGGCCGCGGGCCATGTGAACGAGGCGTTCGCCACCGCCCCCAAAGCAAGCGCACCGCGATTGTCGCCGATGCCGAGGACCACATCGCCCGGCACCGTCGCGGGACTAAGATCCAATTGCGCCAGCGCCAGCGACTGTGGATTGGCGGCGATGTCGCTGCGCACGGTCAGGTTTGCCGCTTGGTTCGCCTGCATCGCGGTGCCCAGGCCGAAGAATTGCGTCAGGCTGACGCCGGTTGCGCCGCGCGTCGTCGTGTCGTTGGTCACCTCAAGGCGCGCGCCTGCCGACGCCGGCGTCATCGTCATTGATCCGTCGCTTGCGAGAGAGAACGTCGCAGCGCCGCCGGCCGCGGTATTCAAACTGTCGACGATATCCTGCACGATCGCACCGCCGACGGTGACGCCGAAGGTCTTCAAGATCGATCCGTCCGCGCCACGCAAGACAAAGCTCGCGGTGCCGCCGGCCGTAAAGCCGTGCGCGTCCAAGGCGCTCATGCCCGTCACGAAGTTCGTGGGGCTCGATGCCTGAATGAGGTCGTTGAGTCCAAACACCTGACCAAAACCCCGCCCGCCACGCGAACTCGGATTGGCGCCGTCTTGCTTCAGCGCGATACCGTTGCCCGCGCTGTTCGCCGAGATCGACAAGACTCCGTTCGTGAAACTCGCGGTCGCCGCGCCGCCGAGGCCGCCGTTGATCGCAGCCACCAGCGCGCCGACCGTTGGGATCGTCGAGAAGTCGAGATCGAGCCGCTGCATCAGCTTGCCTTGCGAGTCGACGACCGCGATCGTGCCTTTGCCCGTCATGTTCAGGGCGTCGCCTGCCAGCAGCCCCGTGTTTCGCCCCGTCATGCTTGCCGGCGGCGGAACAGCCGAGCTGTTGTTGTGAATGGCATTGATCTGATCGGCCATGCCGCCTGCGAGCGCGCCCAACTGTTCGGCCAAGTCCGGCAACGCCTTATCGCGCATATCGAGCAATGCGCGGAACGCGCCGCCCCGAATATGGCTTTCGAGCGCCGTCGGCGGACCGACGTCGCTGCCGTTTTGCATATCTATCTGTTGCACCGTCAGCGGCGGAAACGACGTCGCCGACGTTACCGTCGTCGGACTCGCATAGCGCAGTTCGCCCTTCAAATCCGAAATCAGCGACGTACCGTCGCCAAGCGACACGAACACCCGTCCGTCCGGTTGCTCGAACGAGTGAACGTCGACTTGCTGTGCGAGCTCTTTGATCGCGGCATCCCGCTGATCGAGCAATGCCGTTGACGTATCTCCCGATTGAAACGCCCGCTTGATCTGGGTGTTCAAATCGTAGATGCGGGTCAAAATACCGTTGACCGTCCCGATGTCCTGCGTCAGTTGCGTATTGGCATTTTGGCGCAAGCTTTGAACGTTGCTCGACATCGACGACAGCGACGACAGAGCGCTGCTTATCGCCGACAAAGCGGAGTTGCGGTTCGCCGCCGACGAAGGGTCGGTGCTCAGCTGCGACAGCGCCGTCATCGCGTTTTGCACTTGCTGCTGCAGCGAAGCGTCGCCGTTGAGCGACGCGACCATGTCCTGGACTTGCGAAAAGTAAGACGTGAGCGTGTCGGCCTGCGACGACGACGCCGTCGCGTTCACCGATTCCTGATCCAGGTACTGGTTGGTAATTCTGCGAATGTCTTCGATCGTCACCCCGGTCAGCGTGGCGCCGGTCAACCGCGGTCCCAACTGTACGACCTGGCGGTGATAGCCTGGGGTATTGACGTTCGTGATGTTGTTCGACGTGACCTTCAGCGCGGCCTGGTTTGTCAAGAGACCGCTGGTCGCCGAACTTAAGATACCGTTGAGCGACATCTTTCTCTCCTAGCGTCTCTGTGTTCCAACACGTTCTGCCGCATCGTGCGGCAAAACTTGCCGCCTGCGGAGGACGAGTCTGAACGCGATCGCGCACGCGCCGCGGATCGATCCGCGCCGGATTCGCTGGCGTACTGACAATTTGCGGGTTGCCTGACCCATCATCGCTAGTCCTCGGGCGTTGTTTGCCGAACGAAGTAACTGCAACCGCGATGCCAGACGATCGCGGCGATGTTGCCGGGCTGTCCTTGCCGGTAGGAGAAATCCCTGCCGCCCAATCAAACCGGCCTTGTCGCGCAAAATCGCGGAAAGCCACGCGTGACGTCACTGGCCTGCGCCTTGCTTTCGGGCAAGCAAGGGCGACGTGCGCCCCGTGGAGCGTTTTGTCCCTTCGATGACTCAAGCGATTGCACTTCCGACACCGGCTTCGCCGCGAACTGCCGCACCGCAGACTGCGGACGCGACTGTTGCCGCCGGCGAAGGATTTGCGGCCGCACTCGCCCAATTGCTCGGCATCGCGGCGCCGTCGACATCGGCCTCCATCCATGCGCACGCCATCAAGCCGCAGCAAAGCTCGCAAGCAAAGGCGGCTTCGAACGCGAGCCAACCCGACGCAAGTTTGATCGCTTCACCGGTACCAACCGCTCCGACGACTCAGGTGCTGTCGGCGCCGGCACAAACGTCGAACACGTCTCAACGCACGGCAGCGAATGTCGCTATTGCCGCGATGCAAGCCGTCGCGTCGGCGCCAAGCGCAACGCCCGGCACCCCGACCGTTGAGCAGTCCGCAACGGCGAACGGCGAAACAACGCCGCCTCGGACCCCGCAGTTCCAGACCGCACTTCAACTCGCGCAATTGGCCGCGCCGGCGGCGGCCGCCGCGTCGACATTGCTGCAAACAAACTCAACAAGTGCGGAAAAAGCCGCGCCGAAGGCCGCACCTTCCAAACACGCGCCCAACGCCGCTACCACAGCCACAGCTACCACCGACGCCGCCGGCACGGACACGCAACCGGCGAATCGGAAGTTGACGATCGAAGCACCTCTCGCCACGGCTGCTCAGCAACCGGGGACGCAAGGCACTGTCAGCGACGGAGCACCGACCGCAGGCGGCAAAACAGATGCCGCGGTCGCGCAGCTTCCGGCCTCAGCGACGCAGCTCGTGATCAACCTGCATACCCCCGGCGACGCGCAGTCGGCGACGGCGCAGGCAGCACCGTCGTCGGCGCCGATCCCGCTCGATGCGCTCGCCGTACACATCGCGCGCAAGTTTGAATCCGGCGAGAGCCGCTTCGAAATCCGTCTCGATCCGATCGAACTCGGCAAGCTCGACATATCGGTCACCGTCGGTGACGACGGCCGCGTCCAGGCCGTCGTTCGCGCCGAACGGCCGGAAACCCTCGACATGCTCCAGCGCGATGCCCGGCTGCTCGAAGGCCAGTTGCGGCAATCCGGCCTCAACGTGGACTCCAATTCGCTGAACTTCTCGCTCGGCAGCGGCAACGACCACCGTCAAACGCTCGCCAATGGCGCGCATGGCTTCGCGCAGGCCTTGGACATCGTGCCTGAAATTGAACCCATCAAGACGGCCACCGCAATCGTCAGCTTGCGCGACGGCGTCGACATTCGAATTTGATCTGAGGACGAAGCCCATGGACGTCGCCGCCGCATCGACAGCCGCCACCGCTCCCACCAAGGCGCGCCAGACCCTGAGCGCCAACTACGACACGTTTCTGAAGCTCTTGACCTCTCAGCTAAAGAACCAAGATCCGCTGTCGCCGATGGACTCCAACCAGTTCACCCAACAGCTGGTGATGTACTCGCAGGTCGAGCAGCAGATCAGCACGAACGACAACCTCTCATCGTTGATTGCGTTGACGAAGTCGGCCGCTGGTTCGAACGCGGTGAACTATCTCGGTCGCACCGCGTTGACGCAAGGCGGCGATACTTCGCTGAGCGACGGCGCCGCCGACTGGCGTTACACGATGCCCGGCGACGCGGCCAGCGTCACCCTCAACATCGCCGACGCCAGCGGCCGCACCGTCTTCAGCACGTCGGGCCCAACGAATTTAGGCGCGCACGATTTCGCTTGGGACGGCAAGAACGCGCAAGGCACGCTACAAGCGCCTGGCACCTATACGCTTTCCATCGTCGCGAAGGCGGCGGACGGCACGACCTTGACGCCGACGATCAACGGCTCGGGTGTCGTCAAAGAAGTCGACATGTCGGGCGCGATACCTGCCGTCACTGTCGGCGCGCGCAAAGTGACTCTGAGCGAAATCGTCGGCTTGAAGAACTGACGGTCCTCGCGACCGTTTTGATATCGCACGGCCGGAAGCGCCGCGCTCGAGTAAACCGGAGACCCGCGGTCCGAAGGACCGGGAGCCTCCAGCGAAAATTGGGAGCAAATGCCGTGAGCATTTATGGAGCCTTGTTTACCGGCGTATCTGGGTTGAACGCCAACAGCCGCGCCTTGTCCAACACCTCGACGAACATCGCCAACATCAACACCGTCGGATACAAGACGACGCAGAACCAATTTTCGACCCTGCTCGCCGAAAATGTCGATGCCAGCCAGTTTTCGAGCGGCGGCGTTCAAGCGGTCGCGGTGCGCGAGATCTCCCAGCAGGGCGAGATCACGCAAACGTCGTCGTCGACCGATCTAGCGCTCTCGGGCAACGGCTTTTTTGTCGTAACCGATACCGCGAATGCCGCGCCCTCCGTGACCCAGCTCGACTACACGCGCGCCGGCAACTTTCAGAAAGATGCAAACGGCTTCCTGCGCAACGCCGCCGGTTACTACTTGCAAGGCTGGAAGCTCGACGCCAACGGTAACATTCCGTCCAATCCCGCCGCTGTGACCGCGATCGATTTGGGACAGATCACCGGCACGGCGGAAGCAACGACGACAGTCGGCTTGCGTCTCAATCTGCAATCGAGTGCCGCTGCCGTCGGCGCCTATGCGCCGGGCGACATGAACGCGGGCACAGTGCCGCCGCAATATCAAACCGGCTTGGAAGTCTTCGACAGCCAGGGCGGCTCGCGGCCCATTCGTTTGGCCTTCGTCAAAACCGCCGCCAATACGTGGTCTTACGAGGCGATCTACGACGGCAATCCCGCGGACATCGGCGGCGCCGGCAATAACCCGATCGCCACCGGCAACATCACGTTCAACACCGACGGCACAATCGCGACGCCGGCGGCGGCGGTGAACATCACGATTCCATGGGCGGCCGCTTCGGGCCTGTCACCGCAGACGATCGCCTTCAATCTCGGCACGCCCGGCGCTTCGGACGGTGTAACGCAATACGATGCCTCCTCGACGCTCTACGCCAATCAAACCAACGGCGCGCTCTTCGGTGCGCTGACGGGCGTGCGCGTCGACGGCGACGGCAAGGTGATCGCGCAATTCTCCAATGGTCTCGAAAAACCGATCTACCAGCTGCCGGTCGCCACGTTCCTCAATCCCGACGGCTTGGGCGCACTCGACGGCAACGCCTATCACGGTTCGGTCGAGTCCGGCGACGTCAGCTTGAAGGTTGCAAGACAGGGCGGCGCCGGCGCGGTTCAGAGTTCCGCTTTGGAACAATCGACTGTCGACCTCGCCAAAGAGTTTTCCGACATGATCGTCATTCAACGTGCTTACTCGGCCGCCTCAAAGATTATCACGACGGCCAACGAAATGCTGGATGAGCTCACAAGACTCAAGCGCTAAGCGCTTTTTGACCGGCTGAGTCGTTCATGAAGATGAACGGCTCATCTGCACTGGAGATTGAATTGCTGACGTTTGGAAAACCCTAATTTAACTGCCTTTCTGAACGGGGCTTTCATGCGCGGGCGCTAAAGTGTGCGCCAGTTAAGTTTGTTTGCGTGCAGGAGTGGGTATGGTGATGAGCGAAGAACGGCAAGGACGAGTGACATACGTCATCGGACCGGATGGGTCGCCGTTGACGATCGCCGATCTGCCGCCGCCCAACACGAAGCGGTGGGTCATTCGTCGCAAGGCGGAAGTCGTCGCGGCCGTACGCGGCGGTTTGCTCAGCCTTGAAGAGGCTTGCAAGCGCTACACGTTGACGGTCGAGGAATTTCTCGCGTGGCAGCGCGCGATCGACAAATACGGTTTGGCGGGCCTGCGCACGACCCGGGTCCAGCAATACCGCAATTAGTCCGTAAACGAACGATTAGGAAATGAAGGGTGGGCGCGGTTTTCCGCGATCCCGCCCTTTTTCTTTCGCCCTCGGCATTAAACTCAAATTTACAGCGTTCTGGGTAATTTTTGCCTATCCGAACGCGAAATCGAGCGACACCAGAATTGCTCCGGTCGGATACGTCGGGCGTATCAACGGATTTCACGGAGCATACGTTGCCAGGATTCCTCAGATCGATGGGTGCTGCCCGTTTGGGCGCGATGGCCGGCCTGACCATCGCCCTCGTCGGCGCGTTCATTTATGTGATGAACATGATGACGCAGCCGACGATGTCGCTGCTCTTCTCCGGTCTTGACCCGCGCGACTCTGCCGAGATCGTCGGCAAGCTCGAAGGTTTGAAAGTAGCGTATCAGCTCAAAGGCGACGGCACGACAATCCTCGTTCCGGCAGAACAAGCCTTGCGTTTGCGCATGCAGCTTGCGGGCGACGGACTGCCGAACGGCGGCTCCGTCGGTTACGAGATCTTCGATCGCTCCGACACGTTCGGTCAAACGAGCTTCGTGCAGAACGTGAATTTATTGCGCGCGCTCGAAGGCGAACTCAGCCGCACGATCCGCGCGCTCGACTCGATCGAGAATGCGCGCGTCCACCTCAATATTCCCAAACACGAACTATTCGTCGAGAAGGAACCCGATCCGACAGCGTCGGTCGTCATTCGCGCGCGCGGCACTGTCAATCCCGGTCAAGTGCAAGCCATTCAGAATTTGGTCGCCTCGGCGGTTCCCGGCATGAAACCGGGCACCGTCACGGTGATCGACGAAAAGGGAATTCTACTCGCCGGCGGTCAAGCAGGCGCCAACGACGCGCCGGTTCAGCATGACGAGCGCCAAGCCGCGTTCGAGGATCGTATCCGCACGCAGGTCGAAAATATCGTGTCCGGCATCGTCGGGCCCGGCCGTGCACGCGTGCAAGTCACCGCCGACCTGGACTTCAATCGCATCACCAGAGCAAGCGAGACCTTCGACCCCGACGGCCAGGTCATCCGCTCCACCCAGACGACGCAGGCGACGTCGAACGATCAAAACAGTCACGGCGCGCAGAGCGTAACCGTCACCAACTCATTGCCCGCCGGCGCGCAGAGCGGGGGCACGGCGCCTACCGCCGGCTCGACGTCGACCGATAACAAAACCGAAGAGACGATCAACTACGAAATCTCGAAGACCACCTCCACTGAAGTGCAAGAAGGCGGACGCGTGAAGAAACTTTCCGTCGCGGTCGCCGTCGACGGCAATTACGCGACCGGCACCGACGGCAAGAAGACGTATCAGCCGATAGCGGCCGACGAAATGCAGCAGATCGAACAATTGGTCCGTTCCGCTATCGGTTACGACGAAAAGCGCGGCGATCAATTGAAGGTCGTGAACTTGCGCTTCAATCAACCCGAGGCGGAAATCCTGCCGCCGGCCGAAGAACCCTTTATGGGTCTTGGCAAGGCGGATTATTGGCAGATTGCACAATTCGGCGGCCTTGGCGTCATCGCGCTACTGTTGATTTTCTTTGTCGCCCGTCCACTCGCACTGCGCCTGTCATCGCCGCAAGCGGCTGGGCAGTTCGCGCTTACGTCCACGTCCGTGGGCGGCGTACCGGCAGGCGCTGGCCAGCAAGCATTGTCGGGTCAGGCGATGGGCGCTCTGCCCGCGCCTCATTCCTCCGTCGGCTCGATGATCGACATCGCCCAGGTCGAAGGCCAGGTCAAGGAATCCTCTGTCCGCAAGGTCGGCGAGATCGTCGCCAAGCACCCCGACGAAGCAACCTCGATCATGCGGCAATGGCTGCATGAATCGGCATGAGCGGGAGCTGAGCAATGGCCAAAGCAGCTAAGCCGGCACTAGACGCCCGCACGCTTCGGGGTGCGGAGAGGGCTGCTGTGCTCTTGCTCGCGCTCGGTGACGAACACGGCGCTCCGATTTGGAAATCGCTCGACGACGAAGAGGTCAAAGAAGTGTCGCAGATCATGTCCACGTTGGGCACGGTCTCCTCTTCGCAGATCGAAGGCCTACTGATCGATTTCGTTTCGCAGATGTCGTCGACCGGCTCGCTGCTCGGCTCTTACGACTCCACCGAACGGTTGCTGCAAAAATTCCTGCCGAAGGAACGCGTCGGAACCGTCATGGAGGAAATCCGCGGTCCGGCCGGCCGCACCATGTGGGACAAGCTCGGCAACGTGAACGAGCAGGTGCTCGCGAACTACTTGAAGAACGAATATCCGCAGACCGTCGCCGTCGTTCTGACCAAAATAAAATCCGAACACGCCGCGCGTGTCCTCGGCGCCCTTCCGGAGGAATTCGCGCTCGAAGTCGTGACGCGCATGTTGCGCATGGAATCGGTGCAGAAGGACATCCTCGACAAGGTCGAACAGACCCTGCGTGCGGAATTCATGTCGAACCTGGCGCGCACGACAAAGCGCGACGCCCACGAGTTGATGGCCGAAATCTTCAATAATTTCGACCGGCAGACCGAAGGCCGCTTTATGACGGCGCTGGAAGAACGCAACCGCAATGCCGCCGAAAAAATCAAAGCTCTGATGTTCACCTTCGAAGACTTGGGCAAACTCGACGCCGGTTCGATCCAAACGCTGCTTCGCGCGGTCGACAAAGACAAGCTCGGCATCGCGCTCAAGGGCGGCTCGGCCACGACGCGCGACCTCTTCTTCTCCAACATGTCCGAGCGCGCCGGCAAGATCCTGCGCGACGACATGGAGGCGATGGGTCCCGTGCGGCTCAAGGATGTCGACGAAGCGCAAATGAACATGGTCAACGTCGCCAAGGATTTGGCTGCCAAGGGTGAAATCATGATCGCTCAAGGCAACAGCGACGACGAGCTGATCTATTGAGCACCATCATGCAAACGCAAACACCCAAGGTCCGCGCCATCAAATACACCTTCGACACGGTGTTCGGCGAAACCGCGCCTGCCGCACAGCAGACCACGGCGCGCGCGCGTAGTTCCTATTCCGCCGACGAAGTCGAGCGCATTCGCGACGAAACATTCGCCGCCGGCAAAGCGGACGCCGAAGCCCAGGCGAGTACCCTCAAGGCGGGCGCGATTGCCAACGTCGGCGCCGGTCTGGCCTCGCTCCTGCAGACGATCGGTACGCTGGAAACGCGCCTGCGCGGCGAAAGCGTTGAACTCGCGCTCACTGTCGCCCGCAAATTGGCCGAAGCATCGCTGAACGCTTTTCCGTTGCGCGAGATCGAGGAAGTCGTCACCGACTGCCTGCACAAACTTCATCGCGAGCCGCGCCTCGTGGTCCGCGTCCCCGCCGAAATGAGCGATGGACTGCAAGCGGAAATTCATGGCCTCGCCGACCGTCACGGCTTCGCCGGCCGCATCGTCGTACTGCCTGAGCCGTCCCTGTCCGGCGCGGATTGTCTCGTCGAGTGGGCTGGCGGCGGGTTGGAACGCGACCTGAACGCAAGCCTGGCCGCCATCGACGAAGCCGTCGATCGCTGGCGCACCCTCATTGATGCGGAAAAAACCAAGCCATGACCCAATCGACCGACGTTCAGCTTCCCGAACTCGACGCGGAAACGAAAATGCCGCCCGAGCAAAGCGCCGACGGCGAGATCAAGCGCACCGCGTCCGATCTCGAGGCGGTGTTCGACGTGCCCGTCAACGTCTCGGCTGTACTCGGCAAGTCGACGATGGAAGTCAGCAAGCTGTTGAAACTCGGCCGCGGCATGGTCGTGGAACTCGATCGCAAGATCGGCGAGGCGATCGACATCTACGTCAATGACCGCCTCGTCGCGCGCGGCGAAGTCGTGCTGGTCGAGGACCGTCTCGGCATCACGATGACGGAAATCGTCAAAGACGAACGAGCCTGATTCACAAGAATTTGGAGTGCTTGAGCCATGCGTCTTCTCATCGTCGGACAACTCAACGGCCAGATCGGCGCGGCGACCAAAATCGCGCTCGACAAGGGCGTTAAGGTCGCCCACGCCAACACGGTCGACCAGGCACTCGCGGCGCTGCGTGACGGTCATGGCGCCGATCTGCTGATGGTCGATGTCGCCCAGCCGATCGCTCACCTGTTCACGCAGTTGCAAACCGAGCGCATCCACGTACCGATCGTCGCTTGCGGCATCGGCACGGACGCTGCGGCGGCGGTGGAAGCGATCAAGGGCGGTGCCAAGGAATACATCCCCCTGCCGCCGGATGCGCAGCTGATCGGCGCGATCTTGGCGGCGGTGGCCGATGACGGTCACCAGATGATCTTCGAAGACAAGGCGATGGCGAACGTCATCGCCTTGGCTGAGCAGGTGGCGCCGAGCGAGGCATCGATCCTGATCACCGGCGAATCCGGGACCGGCAAAGAAGTGCTGGCGCGTCATGTTCACCGCAAGTCGAATCGCGCGGACAAGCCCTTCATCTCGATCAACTGTGCCGCGATCCCGGACAATCTGCTCGAGTCCGAGCTATTCGGTCATGAGAAAGGCTCATTCACCGGCGCCGTCGCGCGGCGCATCGGCAAATTCGAAGAGGCCGACGGCGGCACGCTTCTCCTCGACGAAGTTTCGGAGATGGACACGCGCCTTCAGGCGAAGCTTTTGCGCGCTCTTCAGGAGCGCGTCATCGATCGCGTCGGCGGCGGCAAGCCGGTCAAGGTCAACATCCGTGTGATCGCCACTTCCAATCGCGATCTGCAGCAGGCGGTTCGCGACGGCACGTTCCGCGAGGATCTGCTCTATCGCTTGAACGTGGTCAACTTGAAGATACCGCCGCTGCGGGAACGGCCGGCCGACATCCTTGCCCTCGCCAACCACTTCGCGCGCAAATATGCCGACGTCAACGGTGTGCCGGTCCGCCCTCTCGCCGAGAGCGCCAAGCGCACGCTGATGACGCATCAGTGGCGCGGCAACGTGCGCGAATTGGAGAATACGATTCATCGCGCCGTGCTGCTGGCTCAAGGAGCCGATATCGGCGAAGCGGCAATCCGCTTGCCCGATGGCTCCAAGGTCGGCGATGACGTGGTGGCGATTACTGCGCCCGGTGCGGTTGCCCGCGCGGCCCAAGCCGCCGAAACGGTCAATCGCGAAATGGTCGGGCGCACTGTCTCGGACGTCGAGCGCGATCTCATTCTGCAAACGCTCAATCACTGCCTTGGCAATCGCACGCACGCCGCCAACATCCTCGGCATCTCGATCCGCACGCTGCGCAACAAGCTCAAGCAGTACACCGACGAAGGCGTCCGAGTTCCCCTGCCCGGCGAACTGCGCGCCGCCTATTAGACCCTCAGTTGCTCGGCGCTCTAAGCCTGACGCAGCGATGACAGTCGGAGATTGGCACCATGGCTAACGCAAACGCCGCAACGAAGGGCGCCGCCAACCAGAGCATGGTCGGCATTAGCTTCGACATGCTCAGGCGCGGCGATCTTTCGCTGGCGCTGGGCATCATGGCGATCATCGCCGTGTTGCTCTTTCCGCTGCCGACGGTTTTTCTCGACATGTCCCTCGGCCTGTCGATCACCTTCGCGGTGCTGATCCTGATGACGGCGGTTTTCATCGAGCGTCCGCTGGAACTTTCGACCTTTCCGACGATTCTCTTGATCTCGACGATGTTGCGCCTGTCGCTCAACCTGGCATCGACCAAGCTTATCCTGACGAACGGGCATGAAGGCCCCGACGCGGCCGGCCATGTCATCGAGGCCTTCGGTAATTTCTTGATGCAGGGCAATTTCGTCATCGGCATCATCGTGTTTGCGATTCTGGTTATCGTGAACTTTATCGTCATCACCAAGGGCTCGAGCCGCATCGCCGAAGTCGCCGCGCGCTTCACCCTCGACGCCATGCCCGGCAAACAGATGGCGATCGACGCGGATCTGTCGGCGGGTTTGATCAATGAGAAGGAGGCGCGCGAGCGCCGCAAGAAGCTTGAGGACGAAGCGAACTTCTTCGGCTCGATGGACGGCGCCTCGAAGTTCGTCCGCGGCGACGCGATCGCGGGCCTACTCATTACCTTCATCAACATCCTGGGCGGCATGGTCATCGGCGTTGGCCAGCATGGACTGACTTTCTCCGACGCCGGTCACACCTACACGCTCCTGACGATCGGCGATGGACTGGTCACGCAACTTCCAGCCCTCCTCGTCTCGACCGCCGCGGGCTTAATGGTGTCGAAGGCCGGCGTCGAAGGTTCGGCGGAAAAAGCATTGATCAGCCAGCTCTCCGGCTATCCCCAAGCACTGGGCATGTCGTCGTTTGTCATGGCGGTCATGGCATTTTTGCCGGGTATTCCGACGCTGATTTTCCTGGGTCTCGCGGGCGGCGCCGGCGCCTTGGCCTATACGACGACGCAGCGCCGTGAAACCGCCCGCAAGAGTGCAGCCGACGCGATCGAAACTGCCGACAAAGCGAAGACATCGGCGGACGAACCGATCTCGACCGCGTTGGCGATGGATTATCTGAAGGTTGAGCTCGGTTACGGCCTGCTGCCGCTCATCAACGACACCAAGGGCTACCGCCTCACCGATCAGATCAAAGCGTTGCGTCGCCAGATCGCCAGCGAGATGGGCTTCGTCATGCCGGCGGTACGCATCATCGACAACATGCAATTGGCGTCGAACGATTACGTCATTCGGGTCAAGGAAGTGCAGGCCGGCAAAGGTGAGATCCAACCCGGTCAATTGCTCGTCATGGATCCGCGCGGGGCACCGATCGATCTCCCCGGCAAGGTGACGCGCGAACCGGCATTCGGGCTTCCCGCCGTCTGGATCGATGACGGACTGCGCGACGAGGCTTCGTTCCGCGGTTTGACGGTCGTCGATCCGGCAACCGTGATGACGACTCATCTGACCGAGATCTTGAAGGAGAACATGGCCGAACTTCTCTCCTACGCGGAGACGAAGAAGTTGCTCGACGACCTGCCGGTCGAACACAAGAAGCTCGTCGACGATCTCATCCCGTCGCAAATCACCGTCACGGGCGTTCAGCGCATCCTGCAAGCTTTGCTGGGCGAACGAGTCTCCATACGCGACCTTCCGACCATCTTGGAAGGCATCGCCGAGGCGGCCTCGCGCTCGGCCTCGACCGTCGCCACGACCGAGCACGTCCGCGCCCGCCTCGCCCGCCAGATCTGCAGCGCGAACATGTCTCCGGCCGGGTATCTGCCGTTGGTGGCACTCTCTCCGCAGTGGGAACAAGCCTTCGCCGAGGCCCTCATCGGCCAGGGCGAGGAAAAGCAGCTGGCGCTCGCCCCCTCGCGGTTGCAGGAATTCATTGCCTCCGTCCGCAAGACGTTTGAGGCCACGACCGCCGAGGGCGAATTGGCCGTACTGCTGACCAGCCCGACGATCCGCCCCTATGTGCGCTCGATTATCGAGCGTTTCCGCCCGCAGACCTTTATTATGTCGCAAAACGAAATCCACCCAAGCGCGCGTCTGCGGACATTGGGCCAGGTATAGACGTCGGCGCTGGCAGCCGGCGACACGGATTAACCACCGGTGCCCCAACCCCCGCCGCCAAAGCGTTGCCGGAAGGCCACAAACCGGCGCGACCGCTCGGCATGATCCTTCGCGGCATCGGGGAACTCGGCTAGAGTTCGCGTTAACTCTTGGGGGAGGGTGAAACAAAACATGCTGATGACAATAGTGAACGACATGTGGGACATCGTGATGCGGGTGTTCGGCAGCGCCGATACCGTGTCTCTGGTCACGATGCTTCTGGTGGTGGTGCTGTTCGGACTGATGCTGCGCAGCTTTGGCGACGTCATTACGTTGACGGTCTCCGCGCTCATCGTCTACGGCCTGGCCAGGCTCGCTTATTCCGTTTACCAGGGGGCCGATCCGTCGGCTTTGGCGGGCACCGCGTGGGGCAATCTGAAAGTGATGCCGGTCGGCGATCTGGTGGTCTATTTCTTGGCATTCGCGATCGTGATGGGAATAATCTCCGTCATCCGATCCGTGGTCGCGCGAAGCGAATAGCCGATCGGATCGTACCGGCGGCAACGCTCGCAGTGGAAAAATTAATGGGCGCGCGCCTTGGATTGGGCGCGACGCCCTGAGTAGGGTGGACGCCGCCATGGAAGTAATCACGCACACGTTTCAACAAGCGTTCACGCTGCAATGGGCGCTGCTGGCGATTCCGGTCGCCCTTGTTCTGTCGCTGTTTGCGGCCCGCATCGTGGCGGCCCCCGTCTTTGCGTTCTTTGCGATCGCTATTGAGCACATCGGGCCCGTCATTTGGCCGATGGCGATGAAGGCGGCACCGAACGATTTGATGATGACGGCCGCGAGTGCGACGCTGCAAAAGATCGATCCGGTGGTCGCTCTCATGGAATTTATCGTCTTCACCTTTTTCATCGCCGTCTTCAGCCTGACGCGGCGCGACATGTTCAGGACGAAGCCCACGAGTTGAGTGGGCTAAAAGCCTAATCGCCGCGCCAGGTGTCGTAGGACCAGCGCCCCGCGCCCATTCCCACGATCACCAGCAGCCCGCCCGCAATCGCGACGTTGTGCAAGAAGAGCTGCATCTGGCTGTAGGCAAGCTCCGCGTCGCCGATCTTCCAGAAATCATTCATCGTCACGCTGGCCGCGACCGTCAGAACGAACAGCGCCAACGCCGCCAGCCGCGTGCGAAATCCGAGCAGCAAGGCAAACGCTCCGCCGAACTCCAATATCACGGCGATCGCCAAGATGACGTCTGGAGGTTGCAAGCCATGGCTAAGCAGCGTTAACCGCGACCCCGGCCAATCGCGCAGCTGCTCCAGCCCGACCAACGCAAAAAACAACGCCATCAAGCTGCGGCCCAACAGCGGCGAGATGTTCTCTCCGAACGACATGAGTTCAATTCCCCCTCGAATGACGCTTGCGAAAGGCGGCTGCTTCGGCAGAGTCTAGTGGCGGGGTGATCGCGCCGCCAGCGGGTCGGCGTTTCGGGGTCGCATGGACGAGCAAATTCTCACGCTGGCCGGGCTTGCCGCCGTTGTCGCGACTTTGGCCCTTGTCGTGCGGGCGTTGATTCGCCGCCGGCCGTTGCCCATCCCGACCCAAGGCGCCCTGCGTCTGGTCGTGCGCCCGCTGAAGGAACTCGCCCCCGATCCCGAATATCTCTATCTCGGCCGCAACTTCTCGCGCGACCTGTCGGCCAAGCTTCAGAAGTTCGAGCGCCTGGAGCCCTCGGTGAGCGACGAGGCCGCCTCCCTCACCATCGACGGCACCGCGCGCAAGACCGGCCCGCGCGTCGTGATCAATGTTCGCTTGCTGAACGGCCGCGCCACGGTTTGGCGCGGCACTTACGATGGCGCGCTGAACGAACAGTCGAAGCTGCAAGAAGACATCGCCGCCAACGTCGCGCGCACCCTGGCCGTCCGGGCGCGAAAAAAGTGACGGTAGGGGCAGAGCGTCGCGGCACTCACGAAGAGAGTCTTCTCCCCTCGCCCTTCCTCAGGAAGGGAGAGGGGCCGGGGGTGAGGGTAGCCGCTTCCGCCGCTTCAACTTTTGATGCGCGATCGAGCCTCGTGAGCAATGGCTTCGGCAAGAACGTCTACGTTTGCCGTTTCAGACTCGATGTCGAAGCGAACGACATAAAATCCTTGCTCTCTTAGGAAGATCGTTCGCGCCTCGTCCTTCTGCTTGTGCGACGTGTGCCAATAGCCATCGATCTCAATGGCCAACCGCGCTTCGATGCAAACGAAATCCACGACGAACGGCCCGACCGGATGCTGCCGACGAAATTTCAAACCCAATGCACGACGATTGCGCAGCGCCTGCCAGAGCTTGTCTTCAAGGCCAGTCTCACGCTGCCGTAACGCGCGCGCGGTGCGAACATTTCGTTTCTCGGTCGTGCGTGATTTTTGACGAGATGGCTTGAGGCGAGCAAGTCAGGCTGCACAATCTGGAGAGGCCCGCCCTCACCCCCGACCCCTCTCCCTCCCAAATGGAAGGGCGAGGGGAGGAGTTTGCCTCGCTTGAGGCGCCCTTACCCCGCCTTCGAGGTCTCTTCCGGCGTCTTGCGAACGTGGCGGCTCATCGCGATGTCGTCGAGTTCGGCCTGTACCTGGCGCGCCACTTCGACCCGCTCGCGCTCGCCGATATTCTCGGCGGCGATCTCATACTTTTTGAGCTCGCGATAGGCGCTTTGCAAATTCTCGGTGACTTGGGCGGCCTCGCGTTCGATCTCGTCGATCGAGCGTTGGATGTTTTCCCGGCGCAGCACGACCGAGCGCGCGAACGACGGATAAGCCAGCCGCCCCAGATCGCTGTGCGCGGCGCGGCGCTGCTCTTCCTGCATCATGATTTCGAGGTCGGACATCTTTTTCGCAAGGTCCGCGCGCATGTCGTCGAGCAGCTTTAAGCGGCGGCGAATTTCATCGACCTTGAAGCGATGCAGTCGGATCAACGATTCCCGAGACTTCATGACGCCCTCACCTTCCCCTATGCTTTGCCGTTCAAGATCGCGGCAAGCTGTTTATATCCATCGGCCAGATTTGTGCGTTCGGCCTTTTCCTGGCGCATGAACGCATCGAGTTTCGGAAAGAGCCGCATCGCCGTATCGACTTCGGGGTCGGCGCCGGCGCGATAGGCGCCCAGCCGGATCAGCTCTGCCATATTGTCGTAGACCGCGAGCACGCGCCGCGCTTCGTCGATCAAACGCTGCTCGTCGGGTTGATTGCAGCCCGGCATCACGCGCGAGATCGAGCGCAGCACGTTGACCGCCGGATAGCGGCCGCGCTCGGCGATCGCACGTTCGAGCACGATGTGGCCGTCCAGGATGCCGCGCACCGCATCGGCGACCGGTTCGTTGTGATCGTCGCCCTCGACGAGCACGGTAAAGAGACCGGTGATCGCGCCCGAACCCTGGACGCCCGGCCCCGCCCGTTCGAGCAGCCGCGGCAGCTCGGCAAAGACCGACGGTGTATAGCCCCGCGTCGCCGGCGGCTCGCCCGAGGCCAAGCCGATCTCGCGTTGCGCCATGGCAAAGCGCGTGACGGAGTCCATGAGGCAGAGCACCTGCAAGCCCTGGTCGCGAAAATATTCGGCCGTGGAGAGTGTCGCGTAAGCCGCCTGACGGCGCATCAGCGCGCTTTCGTCCGAGGTCGCGACCACGACGACGCTGCGCGCCAGCCCGTCCGGCCCAAGGTCGTCTTCCAAAAATTCCTGCACCTCGCGCCCACGCTCGCCGACGAGGCCGATGACGACGACGTCGGCCGCGGTGTTGCGCGCCAGCATGGACAAGAGCACCGATTTGCCGACGCCCGAGCCCGAAAAGATGCCGAGCCGCTGGCCCTGGCATGCGGTCGTGAAGGCGTTGATCACCCGCACGCCGAGATCGATCTTGGCGCCGACCCGCGCCCGTGCATGCGCCGGCGGCGGCACCCCGCGCAAGCGATAAGGTGTAACCCCGAACGGCAACGGCCCCTTGCCGTCGACTGGCTCCCCGAATGCGTTGATCACGCGCCCGAGCCAGCCCATCGCCGGATGCAACTCGGCCGCTTCGCTTTCGACATAGGCCTTGCAACCCATGCGCACGCCGTCGAGCTGGGCGAAGGGCAGCACCAGCGCGTGACCATTTCTAAAGCCGACAACTTCTGCGGCTATCGATCCGTTGCGCCCGCCTTCTAGTTTCAGACGCGTGCCGATGGAGAGCGAGTCGGCGGTGCCCGCGACCTCGACAAGCAAGCCTTGCACGCCGGCGACCCGCCCGTAGGTCCGGATCGACGGCGTCTCCGCCACCGCTCTGATGAGTGCCTGCATGAACTAAGCCCACCTAAACCACGGAGGACTATGGCTTAGGGCGGCTTAAGGTTGGCCTAAGGTGACGATTTCGAATCAGTGTCACCAAAATACGTCCGCTCGAGGAACAATTTGATCGATCGGGTTTACGAATTCACTTCCGCGATTAAGCTTTGTTAAGCATTACCACTTAGATTCGTTGGTTAGCGGACCAACAATGGCACCGGTTGCAATCGGTGGCGAGGGGAGACTGAATTCATGCGAGTTCTCTTGATCGAGGACGACAGCGCGATGGCGCAGAGCATCGAGTTGATGCTCAAGTCCGAGGGCTTTAACGTCTACACAACCGACCTCGGCGAAGAGGGTGTCGACCTTGGTAAGCTTTACGATTACGACATCATCATCCTCGACCTCCAGCTTCCGGACATGTCGGGCTTCGACGTCTTAAAGCAGCTGCGCGTCAACAAGATCGCGACCCCGATCCTGATCCTGTCGGGCTCCACCCAGGTCGAGAACAAGGTCAAAGGCCTCGGCGTCGGCGCCGACGACTACATGACCAAGCCTTTCCACAAGGACGAGCTGATCGCCCGCGTTCACGCCGTGGTGCGCCGTTCGAAGGGCCACTCCCAGTCCGTGATTCAGACCGGCAAGTTGACGGTCAATCTCGACACCAAGACCGTCGAAGTCGACGGCAGCCGCGTCCACCTGACGGGCAAGGAATACCAGATGCTGGAGCTGCTCTCGCTCCGCAAGGGCACGACGCTGACCAAGGAGATGTTCTTGAACCATCTCTACGGCGGCATGGACGAGCCCGAGCTCAAGATCATCGACGTCTTCATCTGCAAACTGCGCAAGAAGCTGCAGGCGGCCGCCGGCCAGCACTACATCGAAACCGTCTGGGGCCGCGGCTACGTGCTGCGCGATCCGGGCGAAGAGAAAGCCGCTTAACGACGCCAAGGTTCGAGGGGGCGTTTCAAGGGCGTTGCGGGCCACCGCAGCGCCCTTTTTATTTTACCTGGGAGCGCGGGCGTCTCGGCGCTCCCCTCGCCCTTTCGACTTCGGAAGGGAGAGGGGTTGGGGGTGAGGGATGGCCTCTGCATCACACAAGCCGTTCCACATAACCCGAGCGCTTGAACACGCCGCATCCATGCAATCGATAACCACACCCGCCACTGTCTCGCG
>JANXXU010000032.1 GCA_025350465.1 Alphaproteobacteria bacterium
GCGCAACTACTTCTTCGGATCCTCGGGCCAAGGCGCAACCGGTTTCGTTTCGCCAGGTTTCAGACCGCCGAGGTGCTGCAGCGTCGGCGCATAAGAAGGTTCACCGGGTTTAATGCGCAACTGCGTCTCAGCAATTGTGCCGTCGTCAGTTTGAGCGCGCAACTGCAATACGATCGTGCCGTCAGGCTCCATCGTGGCAGTGCCGATACTCGGAGCAGGACTCGCGCTCGGCGGTGTGGCAGTCGCCGCTCCGGTCACGGCGGGGAGCGGAGTCGATTCCGCCGCGTCGACGAAGGAAGGCCCGAGAAGAGCGAGCGCAACCGTGGCGCCAACGGTCAAGTGCTTCGTTCGTGGCCCATGCCTCTGTCGATTTCGATCACGCAGCACCGGATCTAAACCCTCTTCTTGGTCGATGGCAGACAAAACTCCGTCGGCAGCTTGACCTCCAATGTATCGTTGCTAAATTCGTTGTTGATGACGACCGTCGCAGTCAACGCCAGGGGCTTTGACGGCCTGATCAAATAGCACACATAGTGAAGATCCGTTATCGGCACTGGCCGCGGCTCAGCCCAATCCGCGCGCCTGCTCGCCGGTGTGCAAAGCCGCGAAATGCGATAGGCGGTGAAGAAATGAGAACCGAACTGGTCATTGAGCGTGATCTGTATCGGCTGAATTTCCTTCTCGACAGGATAGCACTCGTAACTCTCACCTCTCGGAGGCACGGGCGGCATCGCGTTCGCGACGCCAGGCACGGTGGATGCCGAAAGCGCGAATGAGACAGAGGCAACTAAAACGGCGGCCGTCGCAGCCGCAATCGCATTGAGTGAGGGCATGACCTTTCCTCTCATAGTGAGTTGGTTCTTGCGCGAACGCGCCAAATTCGTTCCATAACCGACGAACGCCCGACGCGCCCAGATGAGCACCGGTGGCAGACAAACAGTGGCGCTAGGGTCGCATAATCTAGCCAAAGCGGTGGGTGGCGGCCGCGACTGGCCCAAAAAGGCAACGAGCGCATGGGTATTGTCCAAATGCTTGAGTGCCCAAACGACACTGCGAAATCGGCCAACGGAGCATGAGGCGCGGTAGTTCGGGCAAATTACTCGAATTGGAGTGGAATATTCTTGGCAACAGTGTCGTTTCATCCGGAAAAGTCACGCTATTGCCGGCACTTATCCTTGCTGCATAACGACTGAGCAAAGTTAGCGAAAAATAGTGGCGGACAGAGAGGGATTCGAACCCTCGATACCCTTGCGGGTATACACGCGTTCCAGGCGTGCGCCTTCAACCGCTCGGCCACCTGTCCTTACCATTAGCGTGTCGGCGCACGCTGACTCTTTGCGCGTTCAGCCTGCTCGGCCGACGACGCCTCCCGCGCTTCAAGAAACAAGAGCGGGCGGGACGCCCGCGCTCCCAGGCTTTGCGAAAGACCAGGCGAGACGCTCGCGCTGCCTGGCCCCGCGAAGGCGGCGGACTATAGCGGCGCGGCCACATGCTGCAAGGAGGAAGGAGGGCTCAAAGGCCGCCGATCTCGGCGATTTCGGCCACACTCATCCTTAAACCACATCGCGGGATTGCGACGCCCCGCTTGTGGATAGAATGAGCCCCGGAGTACGATTATTTGAACGGGGCGCCCGGCGATCAGCGGCGGGCCAAGGGTTGGGTTCGTGCCCTCTGTGGGCCACGCGTATTGGGGGTCGAAGGGCCGATGGCTGTCTTTCGTTTCGTTGCATTTCTTCTCATCGTCGCCGCGCTCATGTTGCTTGGCGCCGACGTCGTCTCGATGCTCGAGTCGGGCGAGCCGCGCATGCGTTCGATCGAGATCATCTGGGCTTTGTTCGCAACGGGGGGCGCGGACGCGTTCAAGGTGTGGGCGACCGCGACCCTGCCCGGACCCCTACCCGAAGGCGTCGTGACGTTGCTGACTTGGCCCGCCTGGGCCGTCTTGGGCGTGACCGGCGTATTGCTTGCGCTCCTCTTTCGCCAACGCGACGACGTCTACGATTGACGCGGGGCACGCCACCCCATGATCCTGCGTCTTCTCGCCTTCGTCTTCTTCGTGTTTGCGCTCGCCACACTCGGCGGTGACGCCTGGCATTCGTACAGCTCCGGCGAGCCCTTCGCGGTGCGCAGTGCCGGCGATTGGTGGACCGCGACGAACCCGTCGACGCTCAGCCTCGCGCAGCGCTCGCTGCCGGCGATCACGAGCATTTTGCCTTATCCGGCGCCGGCCGTGCTCGCCGTGCTGGGTGTCATCGCCCTGCTGCCGACCGGATTCTTCCGCCAACGGCATTGAACCGTCTTGCGCGGCGCGCACGAAGCAGCGCACAAATCGGCGATGCTCGAACTCGATTTGCTGTCTGTGAATGTCGGCCGGCCGGCGCCGCTCGGCATCTGGCAAGGCGAAGACATCGTCAGCGGTATCCGGAAATTTCCGGCGCAAGGGCCCACGATCGAGGCGAGCCGCGTCAACCTCGCCGGCGACGAGCAAGCGGATCTGCGCGTGCACGGCGGCGAAGACAAAGCCGTCTATGCTTACCCAGCCGACAATTGGCCGTGGTGGCGAGAGGCCGCGCATTTCGAAGCAGGCCCGGCGTCCTTCGGCGAAAATTTGACGACACGCGGGGGCGACGAGACGACCGTTCGCATCGGCGACGTCTTCGGTTGGGGCGGCATCAAGCTCGAGGTCAGTCAACCGCGTTCGCCCTGTTTCAAGTTTGCGATGATGACGGGGCGCGAAGACTTGGGCACGCGCATGATCGCGGGCGCGCGCACCGGTTGGTATTTTCGCGTGCTTGAAATGGGGAACGCGCCGACGAGGGGATCGCTCCGGCGATTGGCGACGAGCGAGCAGGCGCCGAGCGTGCGCGACAGCCTCGTCGCCCTGTTTCATCCGCGCGTGGCGAGCGACGTGATCGAGCGAACCCTGGCCGCGCCGGCACTTTCGAGCGTCTGGCGGCACGGCATCTTGAAACGGCTGCAGGCCGCAGGCTTAAGTCCGCAGACCTAAACGTTCAGCTCCGCCAGGGTCTCGCCATCGAGTCTGCCCGTCGGCGTCAAACCCTCTTGGCGCTGAAATTCCATGAGTGCCGCCTGCAGCAGTTGATTGTAAATGCCGTTGATCACGCCGCGGTAGAAGCCCAACCGCGACAGCTTTGCTTGCGCCATGCGAACGGACTCATTGGCGAACGATTCCGGTTCGGCGGAGTCGGTGTGCGAGTTCGGCGGTGTCGGTGTTGGCATCGGAGCAGGCGCTGGCGCAGGCTTTGGCTTGGTGCCCGCCGGTGCCGGCGCGGCCATCACGGTTTGCACCTTCGACAGCCAAGCGAGGCGATCGGACAATCCGTTCGTGCCGCCGTTGATCTTTTGCGTCACAGCCGTGAAGTCGGCGTTGTCGCAGGCCGGATTGATATTTTTCCATGTCCAGAAGGCACAGGCGATCTTGGGCGCAGTGGCGACCTGCGAAGCCATGTCCGGATTGCCTTCCAGATCGATGCCCACGATCTTGCCTATCTGGCGATAGGTGTCACGACCCGTCAACTGGATGTAGCCGCGGCCGCGATATTTGTAGCCGTCCCCGTCGTCGGTGTTGCCCATGCGACCGCCGTAAACGAGGTTCGCCAACTGCTCGGGTTTGTATTCATATTTCTTGGCGACATCGAGCGAGGAAAAATGCGACGGCCATACCTGCATCAGGCGGGAGGCGGAGTAATTCAAATTCTCCTCGCGCACCGTCAGGCCGTTCGATTCATGTCCCAATTGCGCCAGGAAGTAGAACAGGCGGTTGGCGCCGTCGAGAATGCCGGAGGATTGCAACGCTTGCAGGCCCGACGAAATGAAAGCGTCAATGGCGCTCGTGTCGGCGTTGGGAAAAATTGCTGCCAGCTGAGTTTTGGTGAGCATCGTGGACCTCGTTTGCGCAAAGGCGGGCGCGGGCGCCCGAATCAATGCCGTGGCGCCGAGTTTACAGCGCTTGGCACGCCGCGACCCGGGCTCACCCAGCGGTTGTGGAAATCGTGTTCGGCACGGCGTGACCGACGTCACGGTTTCCGGCGGAACCGGCCGGGCGCGGCGCCGCAGATTCTTCCGCGCTCCGAATCAGCAATCTATAAGCTCTCTGCCCATGTTGAACCGCCGACAGGCTTTTGGTGCCCTTGCCGCCAGCGCTGCGCTCTACACGCTGTGGCGTGCGGACGCGATTGCCGGCGGCGCGCCCGGCGACCTTGATCGCTGGGCGCAATCGCTTGCCGATTTGAACCGCGAACTCGCGGCGGGACGAATCTCACTCACGCAATGGCAAGACGGAATGGCCGCGCTCGATGCCGGCGTCGATTTGGCGGCCCTGCGCGGCTATCTCGATTTCGAGCGCCTGACGGCCGCAATGACGTTCCCGGACAAACTTGCGCAAACCACCGACCCGAACTTGCCCGAGCGCATCAACGTCGCCGGCATCGAACGGCACTGGTTCATTCGCTTCTTCGGAATGAAGCGCGGCGGCGCGATCATTCCGCATGTCCATAACAACATGGTGTCGGCTCATCTCGTGCTCGAAGGTCAATTTCACGCGCGCACCTTCGATCGCGCCGCCGACATGCCCGATCCGTCGGGCAACGCCGTGATGTTGCGGCCGAGGCTCGACGACACGCTCAAGCCCGGCCAATTGATCACGATGTCCGACGATCGCGACAACTGCCATTGGCTGGTCGCCGAGGCCGATCGCTCGTTCACGTTCGACGTTGGAATTTTGGAGCTATCGCCGACGCGCCTCTATCCTCTTGCCGCCAATGAATACTCGATGATCTTCGTCGATCCGACGGCCGAGCAGGAAGACGGCTATGGCCTGATCCGCGCGCCGGTCGTGTCGTTCAAGGATTGCGCGGCGAAATTTGCGGCTTAGGTGCGGCTGATCAATTCTCGTCCATCTTGAGCGCGGCGATGAAGGCTTCTTGCGGGATTTCGACCTTGCCGAATTCGCGCATCTTCTTCTTTCCTTCCTTCTGCTTGTCGAGCAGCTTGCGTTTGCGCGAGATATCGCCGCCGTAGCATTTGGCGGTGACGTCCTTTCGCATGGCCTTGATCGTTTCGCGCGCAATCACTTTGCCGCCGATCGCGGCCTGAATCGGAATTTGGAAGAGGTGCTGGGGAATCAGATCCTTCAGCTTCTCGCACATCGCCCGGCCGCGCATTTCGGCGCGGCCGCGATTGACGATCATGGAGAGCGCGTCGACTGGTTCGGCATTGACGAGGATCGACATCTTGACGAGGTCGCCTTCCTCGTAGTTTTCGATGTGGTAGTCGAAGCTGGCATAGCCGCGGCTGACGGATTTCAGACGGTCGTAGAAGTCGAAAACCACTTCGTTGAGCGGCAGATGATAAATCACCATCGCGCGGTTGCCGGCATAGGTGAGATCGACCTGGCGGCCGCGGCGGTCCTCGCACAGCTTTAGGACCGCGCCCAGATACTCGTCGGGCACCAGGATTGTCGCCTTGATCCACGGCTCTTCGATCTTCTCGATCCTGACGACATCCGGCATGTCGGCCGGATTGTGCAGCTCCATCTTGTCGCCGTTCGTCATATGAATCTTGTAGACGACCGAGGGTGCGGTGGTGATCAGCGCCAGATTGAATTCGCGCTCGAGACGCTCGCGAATGATGTCGAGGTGCAGCAATCCCAAGAATCCGCAGCGGAACCCGAATCCGAGTGCGGCGGAGGTTTCGGTCTCGTACGAGAAGCTCGCGTCATTGAGCGCTAGCCTTTGTATGGCCTCGCGCAGCTCTTCGAAATCGGCGGCGTCGACCGGAAAAAGACCGCAGAAGACGACCTGCATCGCCGGCTTAAAACCGGGCAAGGCCTCGGCCGCGCCTCGGCGCTCATCGGTCAACGTGTCGCCGATCTTGGTGTCGGCGACAGTCTTGATCGCAGCGGTCAGGAAGCCCACGTCACCTGGACCCAAGCTGTCGACCAGGACACGCTTGGGCGTGAAGACGCCGAGGCGCTCAACCTCATAAGCGCCACCACTGGCCATCATCCTGATGCGCTGGCCTTTGCGAATGCGGCCATCAACGACGCGAAAGAGCACGACGACGCCGAGGTACGAGTCGTACCAGCTGTCGATCAGCAACGCCTTCAGCGGCTTGGTTTCGTCGCCCTTCGGCGGCGGCAAGCGGTGCGCGACCGCTTCGAGCACATCGCGGATGTTCAGGCCGGTCTTCGCCGAAATCAGCACCGCGTTCGACGCATCGATCCCTATGACATCCTCGATCTGCTGTCTGACACGGTCGGGCTCGGCAGCCGGCAGATCGATTTTGTTCAAGATCGGGACGATGTCCAAACCGGCATCGATGGCTTGATAAACGTTGGCGAGGGTTTGGGCCTCGACGCCCTGGCTCGCATCGACAACGAGCAACGCGCCTTCGCAAGCGGCGAGACAGCGCGATACCTCATACGCGAAGTCGACGTGGCCCGGCGTGTCCATCAAGTTGAAGGTGTATGTTTTCCCGTCGAGCGCCGGATAGGTCAGACGCACCGTCTGGGCCTTGATCGTAATGCCGCGCTCTCGCTCCAGTTCCATGGAGTCGAGCACCTGGGCCTTCATCTCGCGCGCGCCCAACGCGCCGCAATATTCGATCAGGCGGTCGGCAAGCGTCGACTTGCCGTGATCGATATGGGCAACGATTGAAAAGTTGCGGATGAGAGATAGGTCGTTCATGGAGGCGTGAGGAGATAGCGGTTCGCGCCAACCCTGTCGAGCGGATAAAGTGCAGCAATTTCATATGGATAGAGCCTGGATAACGGCGGGCGGCTCTGAACCCGCACATACGAGCCATGCGGCATGTTCTGTACCGCACGTGATGACCGCACCTCGTCGCAAACGGACGCACTCATTACGTCTTACGTTAGACTGCACTCGTGTTAGGAGCACATTGCCATGCCTAAGCTGAAAACCCGTCCCGAGACGCAAATCGACGAAGTCGCCGATGGAATCTTCCGCATCAGCACCGGGGTCACTGCCGGCGACATCCCGGGCGGGTTCTCGTTCAACCAATATCTGATCAAAGACGACGCGCCGCTTGTTTTCCACACCGGCCCGCGCCGGCTATTCGAGGCAACGCGGGAGGCGATCGAGACGGTGCTGCCCTTGCGCAGATTGCGCTACGTCGCCTTCTCTCATTTCGAAGCCGACGAGTGTGGCGCGCTCAACGAGTTTCTGGCTGCGGCGCCGGAGTCCGTGCCGGTGTGCGGCCAGATCGCGGCGCTAACCTCGGTCAACGATCAGGCCAGTCGGGTGGCGAGCGTCATGGCGGACGGCGGGGCGCTTGACCTCGGGCGGCATAAGTTGCGCTGGCTCGACGCGCCGCATTTGCCGCACGGCTGGGACTGCGGCTATCTCTTCGACGCGACGTCGCGCACCTTGTTCTGCGGCGATTTGTTCACGCAACCGGGCAGCGATACGCCGGCATTGACCGAGCGCGACGTGCTTGAGCCGAGCGAAGCGATGCGCGGCGGGTTGGACTATTTCGCGCATGGGCGCGACACGCCGACGCTGATCGAGAAGCTCGCGGCAACAGAGCCCACGACGCTCGCCTGCATGCACGGCAGCGCGTGGCGCGGCGACGGCGCAAAACTGTTGCGGGCGCTCGGGCAACGATTGAATTGATCTCGCATGGCATCAAAGAAAAGTAGCCCGGCAATAACAGAGCTGTGGCCGGGACAATCGGTCGAGCTTCTGAAGGCGTTGCACATTTTGACTCGCGACGGCGCGCTCAATGCCGACTCGCGGCGAAAGTTGAAGCAAGTGCTGCACCTCGTGCAGCTGTTGCGGCCGTCGCTCGACAGCATCTTCGCGGCAAAGGAAGCGCCGGTTCTCGCCGATCTCGGCGCCGGCAAATCCTATTTGGCGTTCATTCTCTACGATCTGGTCTTCGGTCCAAACGGGCGCGGTGAAATCATCGCGATCGAATCACGACCGGAATTGATGGCGAGCGCGCGGGCGTTGGCGGCGCAATCGCATTTCGACCGCATGCGCTTCGTCGCGGCACCGATCGCCGACGCGCGGGTCGAGGGCGCGGTCGATATGGTCACGGCACTCCATGCCTGCGACACGGCGACAGACGATGCGATCAAATTCGCATTGAAACACGAGGCGAAACACATCGCGCTCGTGCCCTGCTGCCAAGCCGAGCTGTCGCAACTACTTTCAGGCACCGGCAGCCATGAGCTGCACCAACTATGGCGTCACCCAATCCAGCGGCGCGGTTTCGCCAGCCATCTGACGAATGTGATCCGCGGGCTTTATCTGGAGGCGCACGGTTACAAGGTCCGGGTGACGGAGCTCGTCGGCTTCGAGCATTCGATGAAGAACGAACTGATTATCGCCGAACGCCATCAACTTTCGAATGCGCAAGCGCGCGGCGAGTTGGCGACGCTGCTCAAGCGCCTGCCTGCGCGGCCGGCATTGGTGGCGGATATTTGAGCGACCGCACCCGCACCCTCATGTCATGCCCGCGGAAGCGGGCATCCAGCCCCTTCCAGAAAGACTAGATTCCCGCCTACGCGGGAATGACAAGAAATGTGGAATGCTATTTTCCAGCCAACTTCGCCTTCAATTCATCGACGCCTGCGGCCAAGATTCCGTCGGGACCGTTGGGATCGGTCGGGTCGAGCCACACCGTCGGCTTGAAGTCTTCGCGCGGCGTGCCGTTGACGTGATAGAGGCGCTCGACGGGAAAACTCACCGGCACGCCCGTGTGGGGCAGCGTGAAATCGCCAGTGCCACCGAGCAGCCCGGCCATCTTGGTCCCGACAATCGTTGCACGCTTTGCCGCGTCAAGGCCGATCGCGAGCCCCTCGCCCATGCTGCCCGTCCAGTGATCGACCAACGCGACGAGCGGTTGCTTCACCGTCGGCGCTCGAGCATCGACATCCTTGACCCAACTGTCTTGCGGAAAGCGGTGGCCCGGGCCCGGTTCGAACACGCGCTGATAGGCCATGGCATTGTCGATGAAGCGGCCGAGGATCGGTTCGGCGACATCGGTATTGCCGCCCGACGGCGTATCGCGCAGATCGAGAATGAGACCCTTTGCGTCTTTAAGCAGCTCAAGCGCGCGATCGAATTGCGCGACGGTCGCCTTGTCGCCGAGACTGTTTTCGATGCGAATGAGGCCGATACCATTGTCTAATTTGCGCCACGTGACGAGCGAGGACGACCGCGGCGCGCTCGCCGGGTCCATGACATACGGTTTGCAGCCGCGCGCCGAACAAGCGACGACGCTACGGCGTCCGATGTGCGTACCGGCGAGGGCGACGCGCAACGCATAGGCGCCTGCCTCGGGATCCGGCATCGCCATCGATTGAGGCACGCCGTCGTCGATCACCTGGTCGACCGGGCGACCGCCGATCGATTGAACCGTCATCCCCGGTCGCAAGTTGGCACGCGCAGCGACGCTTGCGGGGCGCACTTGAAGGATCGTCGGTTTGCCGTCGACGAGTTCGGCCCAGATGTCGGTGCCGGACGGAATCAATTGCGGCGAAGTCGCCGTATTCTGTCCGAGCGTTGCGTGATGATCGTAGAGTTCGGCGATCACGCGCTCGAGCACGGCAAGCCAGGCACCAGGCGTCGCAGCCTTTGCGGCGGCATCGCGATAGATCGTCTTGATCTGATCGAGATCGATCTTCTTCTTGTCGCGATAGGCGTATTTCGCTTTGAGATTATCGACGAGCCAATTCAGATCGGCGACGCGCTGCTCGGCGGTCACATCCCAGTGCGACGGAGACGGTGCCGGAACATGCGCGCTCGTTCGCGCTTCCGCCGTGCCGGCGGCGACCGCCAGCGCGAGCACCGCCATTGCCATTCGCATCATGTCCGCAGCTTTGCCCCCGTCGCCTTCGCCACCGCGCCGACGATTTTACTCGATACCGCTTCGATTTCCGAATCGGTGAGCGTGCGGTCACGCGGCTGCAGGCGAACGCTGATCGCAAGCGATTTTTGGCCTGGCTCGACGCCCGTCCCCTCGTAGACGTCGAAGACAGCGACGCTTTCGATGAGGATGCGGTCGACCGATTGTGCAGCCTTGACCACTTCGGCGGCCGCGACCTTGGCCTCGAGCACGAATGCGAAGTCGCGTTCGACCGCCTGGAATTCAGAGAGCTCCAGCCTGGGCTTTGTCTTGGCGGCTCTCGCTTTCGGTGCCGGCAAAGTGTCGAGCATGACTTCGAAAGCCGCGACCGGCCCGGTCAAGTCGTAAGCCGCCAGCACGCGCGGGTGCAGCTCGCCGAAGGAAGCGAGCACGTTCTTCGGACCCAAGCGCAATGCACCGGAGCGGCCTGGGTGGTACCAGGCGGGCGCGTCCGACGACACTTGCGCCGTCTCCGGCGAGAAACCGGCGGCTTCCAAAATCGCCATGACGTCCGCTCTGGCTTGAAAGACATCAGCGCTCCAGCCAGCGTGCGACCAATGGCGAGGACCGGAGCCGATGCGGATTCCCGTTGCCGCCGTCAGCTGCTCACCCGGATCGGGTCCGGTGAATTGCGGCCCGACCTCAAAGAGCGGCACGTCCTTCAAACCGCGCGCGGCGTTGCGCTGGGCGGCGGCGAGCAAACCAGGCAGCACGCTCGGCCGCATGGCATCGAGGTCGGCCGAGATCGGATTGGCGAGCAGCAGGGCTTCCGGTACGCCGCCAAAGAGTGCCGCCTGTTCCTTCGAGACAAAGGACCAGGTCATCGCTTCCATCAGCCCACGCGCGGCCAAAGTGCGCTTCGCGGCGCGCACGCGCTTTTGCATCGGCGTCAGAACCGGCTGGGGCACGCTCGTCAGTCGCGGCAGCGGCGTTGAAGGAACGCGGTCGAGCCCGGCGATACGCACGACCTCTTCGACGAGATCGGTGACGCCGTGAATGTCGGGGCGCCAAGATGGAATGGTCACGCGCCGGCCGACGACGATGTTGAAACCGAGTTTTGCCAAGATCCCAAAGGCTTCGGCGTCGTGCAGCTTCAATCCCGTCAACTTTTCGATCAGCGTCGAATCGAACGCGAGTTCGCGCTTGGAATCGGGCACGCGGCCGGCCAGGGTGATGTCGCTCGGTTCGCCGCCGCAGAATTCCATCGCCAGCTTCGTCGCAAACTCCAAGCCCGGCAGCACGTATTCGGGATCGACGCCGCGTTCGAAGCGATAGCGCGCGTCCGAGTTGATACCGAGCAGGCGGCCGGTGCGGCCGGTGCGCAACGGATCAAACATCGCCGATTCGACAAACACATTCACGGTCGCCTCGGTCACGCCGGTCGACTCGCCGCCCATAACGCCGCCAAGACCGATCGCGCCGCTGCCATCGGCAATAACGCACATCTCAACGTCGAGCTCGTAGGTCTTGCCGTCGAGCGCTAGGAGTTTCTCGCCGGCTTTGGCCAGGCGCGCCTGTACTTCGCCTTTGATCTTGTCGGCGTCATAGACGTGCAGCGGGCGGGCGCGGTCAAGCGAGAGCAGATTGGTGATGTCGACCAACGCGGAAATCGGACGCAAGCCAACGGCTTTGAGTCGCTGTTGCAGCCACGCCGGCGACGGCCCGTTCTTGACGCCGCGAATGTAGCGTCCGGCGAAAACCGGGCACGCGTTCTCGGTGCCCGCATCGAAATGCAATCCGATCGCGACCGCGTTGTTGAAGCGCGGTATGATCTTGGCGGGTTTGTCGGCGATGAAATGCCCTACGCCGGCGGCCGCGAGGTCGCGCGCAACGCCGCGCACGCCGGCACAGTCCGGGCGATTGGGCGTCAGGTTGATCTCGATCACCGGATCGTCGAGGCCCATGATCTCGGCGAACGGGGCGCCGACCGGTGCATCCTCCGGCAGCTCGATGATGCCATCGTGTTCTTGGCTGAGGCCCATCTCGCGCTCGGAACACAGCATGCCGTTCGATTCGACACCGCGGATCGAGGATTTCTTGAGGTCGAGGCCGGTGCCGGGAATTTTTGTTCCTGCATGGGCGAAAACCCCCTTCATGCCGGCATGCGCGTTCGGCGCGCCGCAAACGACCTGCAGCGTCTCCTTGCCGGTATCGACCATGCAGACGCGAAGCTTGTCGGCGTTGGGATGTTTTTCCGCCGACACGACGTGGGCGACGGTAAACGGCGCCAAGTCTTTCGCTTTGTCCTCGACGCTTTCGACCTCAAGGCCGATGCGCGTGAGTGTTTCCGTGATCTCGTCCACGCTTGCCTGCGTGTCGAGGTGATCCTTGAGCCAAGAGAGCGAGAATTTCATCGCACGCGCTCCCGCTGATCACCCCTCGCCCTTCCATCTTTTGGAAGGGAGAGGGGATGGGGGTGAGGGAAGGCCGTTATGCCGTGTGCGAACGATGGTAACTGGCGCACGCGGAAGGGCGATATCTCTGCAGTTGGCCTTGCGCGACGCCCATCCCTCACCCCAACCCTCTCCCTTCCCGAAGATGGAAAGGGAGAGGGAGGATTGAGGCGGCCGGCCATTACGCATTGTTTTGTGCTCATCGGCTGAGGCCTCCGGCGAGGGAGGGTACATCCAACGCCGCGAAGCCGTAGTGCTTGAGCCAGCGCAAATCGGCGTCGAAGAACGCGCGCAGATCGGGCGCGCCGTATTTCAGCATCGCCAAGCGGTCGAGGCCCATGCCCCAGGCGAAGCCTTGATACTTCGCCGGATCGTGGCCGCACATTTCGATAACCTTGGGATGCACCATGCCGCAGCCCAATATCTCCAGCCAATCATTGCCTTGGCCAAGCTTCACGTCGCCGCCCGAACGGTCGCAGCGAATGTCGACCTCGGCCGACGGCTCGGTGAACGGGAAGTGCGAGGGGCGGAAGCGCATCTCGACCGACGGGAGTTCGAAGAAGGCGCGGCAGAATTCTTCCAGCACCCATTTGAGGTGACCCATGTGCGAGGTCTCGTCGATGACGAGGCCCTCGATCTGGTGGAACATCGGCGTGTGGGTCTGGTCGCTGTCGATGCGGTAGACGCGGCCCGGCACGACGATGCGGATCGGCGGCTTTTGCGTCAGCATCGTGCGCACCTGGACGGGCGAGGTGTGCGTGCGCAACAGGTGCCGCGTGCCGTCGGGTTTTGGCTTCAGATAAAACGTGTCGTGCATTTGCCGCGCCGGATGCTCGGGCGGGATGTTGAGCTTGGTGAAGTTGTAGTCGTCGGTCTCGATGTCGGGTCCTTCGGCGATGGCGAAGCCCATATCGGCGAAAATGGCCGTTGCTTCGTCCAATACCTGCGACACCGGATGGATGCGGCCGACGGGCTCCGGCCGCACGGGCAGCGTCACGTCGACGCGCTCTGTCTTCAACTTTTGGTCCAGCGTGGATTGCCCCAACGCCGCTTTGCGCTCGGCGATTGCCGCCGTAACACGGTCGCGCATGCCGTTGAGCAACGGGCCTTTCGTCTTTCGCTCCTCCGGGGTCATCGCGCCCAGCGTCTTCAACGCTTCGCTGATCGAACCCTTCTTGCCAAGCGCCTCGACGCGCACCGCATCGAGCGCCGCTTCATCCGCGGCCGCGGCGACGCGCGCGAGAACATCGCGCTCCAATTGCTCCAACTCTTGCATTCCAATTCCTCCGACGACGCTCATGAACCACACCTGCCCGAAGCCGGGCAAGCACGCGTGCGCTTAGCCCCGCCGGTCGGACCGCCGAGGCTCACGCTTCGTGAAGAAGGAAGGTGTTCGTCTTACGCCTTCGCGTGCGTCGCCACTTGGTCGACCAGGGCCTTGAAAGCCTCGGGCTCGCGCACCGCGAGGTCGGCGAGCACTTTGCGATCGATCGCAATGCCCGCTTTCCCGAGGCCGCTGATAAATCGACCGTAGGTCAGCCCGTAAAGGCGCACAGCGGCATTGATCCGCTGAATCCACAACGCGCGGAAGTTCCGCTTGCGCAGCTTGCGGCCGATATACGAGTGCTGGCCCGAACGGTCGACCGACTGACTGGCAGTGCGGATCGTGTTCTTGCGACGGCCGTAAAAGCCCTTCGCCTTGCCCAGAATCTTGTTCCGGCGGGCGCGGCTGGGGACACTTCTCTTGACGCGACTCATCGTGCGTTCTCCTTACCGGTCATAGGGCATCCATAGCTTGACGCGCGGCGTGTCACGATCGGACAGCACGTGCGTCCCGCGATTTTTTGCCTTGGCTTTGGAGGAACGATTGATCAGACGGTGGCGCTTCATCACGCCGCCATGCTTGACCTTGCCGGTCGCCGTCATTTTGAAGCGCTTTTTGGCGCCGCTTTTTGTCTTCAACTTGGGCATTTCGGTCTCCTTATTCGAGAGGCTCGTGATGTCGAACGTGGGCCCACCAAAGGCCGCGTTCGACGGGAACAGCCTGGGCATGCCCAGCCCGGCCGTTCGAAGAGGGCGGTATAAGCCAGAAGTTGTGGGAAAAGGCAAGGTGAGGACGGAGCGGGAATGGCCCGGGTTGCGTGAGCCGGTTTTCTGCGATGCTCTAGCCGTTCCGCCATTCAGCCTTGGTCTCCTTTTATCTATGCCTCTGAAAAAGCTCCTAATCGCCAATCGCGGCGAGATTGCCATTCGCATCGCCCGCGCCGCAGGCGAATTGGGCATCCCGACGGTTACGGTTCATTCGTCGGACGACAAGACCTCGCTCCACACGCGGGCGGGCGATGAGACGCGGGCGCTTAAAGGGGCCGGCGTCCACGCTTACCTCGATATCGCAGGGATGATCGGCGTCGCCAGGGGGGAAGCGGGGGCGGATGCCATCCATCCCGGCTACGGGTTCTTGAGCGAAAACGCGGCGTTCGCGCGGGCCTGTGAGGCGGCAGGATTGCGGTTCATAGGTCCAAGCGCCGAGTTGCTCGACCTCTTCGGCGACAAGGTGAAGGCCCGCGACTTGGCCAGACGCGTCGGCGTACCGGTGCTCCCGGGAACGGCTGGCGCCACCGATCTTGCCGGTGTCCAGCAATTCTTCGACGGGCTGGGTGCGGGCGCCGCGATCATGATTAAGGCGATCGCCGGCGGCGGCGGACGCGGCGCGCGCGCCGTCGAGAAGCGCGAGGAGATCGAGGAAGCGTTCAAACGCTGCGAGTCCGAAGCGCGCGCCGCATTCGGCAACGGCGACCTTTTCGTGGAGCGGCTCATCCGCAACGCGCGTCACGTCGAAGTGCAGATCGTCGGCGACGGCAAAGAGGTCGCTCACCTCCATGAGCGCGAATGCACCATCCAACGCCGGCATCAAAAGCTGATCGAGATCGCGCCCTCGCCCAGCCTTTCGCCGGCATTGCGCGGGGCGATCACGGCGGCGGCGGTCAAGATTGCGAGCGAGGTGAAGTACCAGAACCTTGGGACGTTCGAGTTCTTGGTCGATGCCGACGCGAAGGCCGAGGCGCAGAGTTTCTTCTTCATCGAAGCGAACCCGCGCTTGCAGGTCGAGCATACGGTGACCGAGGAAGTCACTGGGATCGATCTCGTCAAAACGCAATTGCGGCTGGCAGCCGGTGAGACATTGGCGGCGCTCAACTTGCGACAGAACGATGTGCCGGCACCGCGCGGGTTCGCGATGCAGTTGCGGATCAATTCAGAAACCATGGATGCGAGCGGGCAGACGAAGCCTTCAGCCGGAACGCTGACTGCATTCGAGCCACCTTCGGGACCGGGCGTGCGCGTCGATACTTATGGATACACGGGCTACGCGACGAATCCGAGTTTCGACTCATTGCTCGCCAAGCTCATCGTTCATTCGCCGTCGCCGCTCTTTTCGGATGTTGTCAAACGAGCAGCGCGGGCGCTCGGCGAGTTTCGCATCGCCGGCGTGGCGACGAATGCCGTCTTCCTCGAAAAGCTGATCACGCATCCGGAGTTCATCGCGAACCGCATCTCTACGCGCTTTGTCGATCAGCATGCGGCGCAATTGGTGGGGCCATCGGCGCAGCCGAACAAGCGCTTCTTCGAGCCAACGCAGGCGGCAGCCCAAGCCTCGCGGCGGCCTATCGCTGCGGCACCTGAGGGTACGGTTGCCGTCTCTTCGCCGATGCAAGGGCGCGTCGTTTCGATCGATGTGCGCGACGGCGACGCGGTGCATGCCGGCCAGCAGCTCGCGGTGCTCGAAGCGATGAAGATGGAGCATTTGATCAACGCGCAAGTCGGCGGCGTCGTGCGCTTGATCTCGGCGGAGAAGGACCAGACGCTGTTCGAAGGCGATCCCATTCTGTTCATCGAACCAGGCGACGTTGCGACGGGCGCGACGGCGGCGGCGGAAGATGTCGATCTCAACGCTATCCGCTCCGATCTCGCGGAGGTGGTCGAGCGCCACGCCATCGGTCTCGATTCGCGCCGGCCGGATTCGGTTGCGCGGCGGCGCAAGACCAATCAACGCACGGCCCGCGAGAACGTCGAGGATCTCGTCGATCCAGGTTCGTTCATCGAATACGGCGCGCTGGCGCTGGCGGCACAACGGCGGCGGCGGACGATGGACGAGTTGATGAAGATCAGTCCGGCCGACGGGCTCATCGCGGGCATCGGTTCGATCAACGGCAAGCTCTTCGGCGACGAGGCCTCGCGCGCGATGGTGATGGCGTACGACTACACGGTCTTTGCCGGCACGCAGGGCGCGACCAACCATAAGAAGAAAGACCGCCTGCTGAAGCTTGCCGAGCAATGGCGCCTGCCGATCGTTCTGTTCGCGGAAGGCGGCGGCGGGCGGCCGGGCGATACGGACAGTCTGGGCGTCGCGGGGCTCGACGTGCCGACGTTCGCGACGTTCGCGAAACTCTCCGGTCTCGTGCCGCTCGTCGGCGTCGTGTCGGGGCGATGCTACGCCGGCAACGCGGCATTGCTCGGCTGCTGCGACGTCATCATCGCGACCAAAAATTCGAATATCGGCATGGGCGGCCCGGCGATGATCGAGGGCGGCGGCCTGGGCGTTTACGCACCCGAAGACATCGGCCCGATCGACGTGCAATCGAAGAACGGCGTCGTCGACATCGTGGTCGAGGACGAGATCGAAGGCGTGCGCGTCGCCAAGCAATACCTCTCTTACATGCAAGGCGCAGTCGAGAAATGGGACGCGGTGGATCAGCGTCATTTGCGGCGCTTGATCCCGGAAAACCGTATGCGCGTCTACGACATCCGCAACGTGATCGAGGCGGTGGCCGACACGGGCTCGGTCCTCGAACTCAGGCGCGAGTTCGCGATCGGCATGATCACGGCCTTCATTCGCGTGGAGGGGCGGCCGATGGGCCTGATCGCGAACAACCCGTTGCATCTGTCGGGTGCGATCGACGCGGTCGGTGCCGACAAGGCCGCACGCTTCATGCAGCTCTGCGACGCGTTCGGGCTGCCGATCGTGTCCCTTTGCGATACGCCGGGTTTCATGGTCGGACCCGACGTCGAGGAGCAGGCGCAGGTGCGCCACACCTCGCGCATGTTCGTTGTCGGCGCGAATTTATCCGTGCCGGTGTTCACCGTCGTCGTGCGCAAAGGGTATGGGCTTGGCGCGCAGTCGATGTGCGCGGGCAGCTTTCACTCGCCGTTCTTCATCGTGGCGTGGCCGACGAGCGAGTTCGGCGGCATGGGCCTGGAAGGTGCAGTGAGGCTCGGCTATCGCAAGGAACTCGAAGCGATAAGCGATCCGATCGAACGCGACGCGCTCTTCAAGAAACTCGTCGCGCGGCTCTATGAGGTCGGCAAGGGCGTGAGCATGGCGGCGTGGCTCGAGATCGACGACGTGATCGACCCAGCCGAAACGCGGCGCTGGATCATGCGGGGCCTGCGTTCGCTGCCGCCGGCCGAGAAGCCCAAAGGCAAGCGGCGGCCGTTCGTCGATACGTGGTGACTCTTTCCTCCCCTGTTCTTACGGGGGAGGTGCGCGAGGCAAAGCCGAGCACGGAGGGGGTGAGTCAATACGCGTTATCCGCCCCCTCCACCGCTACGCGGTCCCCCTCCCCCGTGAACTCACGAGGGATATAACGTTACCCCTCGGACTTCCGCTTTCCTGACCCCGCCTCCGGTCAGGAATTGCAGTTGTGGAAATTTCGATTCTGAAGTGTGGTTCGATCATGAGGAGTGAGCAACGCCTATAGAGCCACATACCCACCTGGTTACTAACTGACCCCGACCGCCACAAGCACCTCCGCAAATGAGTCTCGCGCAATGTAATCTGGGGTTACTCCCAACGCTTCGCGGCTCAGTTTGCGCTCGCGCTCCACTTCATCGGGAGTCCAATGAGAAATGCGGACAAGTGCCTCGTAAATCCGTCGATCGTGTTTAGATCCATACTGGGCCCATATGGCAAACAAGCCGACACGCTTTGCCATCGCGACGTCCTTTGCCAGACTGTCGCCGACATAGGCGCCTTCGTCGATCAATATGCCCTCCCGACTACATATCTCTCGGAGAACCGACGCATTTGGCTTCGCTTGATGGCGCGAGAGCTCGACTATTTTTTCCAGCGGGAAGGCTTCGAACCAATCCGTTCGTTCAATCGTTGGCTCAAAGAGTGGGTCGGACCTCTCCCGACAATAAATTTTCGAAAAATGCCGCGTCAGGTCTAAACGACGAAGGCGATCGACGACATTAAAGAGCTTACTCTCGGTGTGCGCGATCAGTCGCACGCCCGCTTGCGATAGCGCGTCCAGAGTGTCGTTGACGTGCGGGTAAAGGGTAAGAGTTCTTTTTCTCGTGGAATTGAAGGCATGAAAGGCCGGATCCAACGCCCTCAGCATCTCTTGTTGGGTAGCGTGAGCGAATACCCTTCGCATCGTTTTTGTTTGCAGCAAAGCAAATGGCTCTTCAGAGTTGCTTGCTCGCTGATGTACTTCCCGGAAATCGTCAA
>JANXXU010000023.1 GCA_025350465.1 Alphaproteobacteria bacterium
CACTCAAGGCCGAGTGCCTCCCCCAGCCGCATGCCCGTCGCCGCTAGCAGTCGCACAAGCAAAGCAAAACCCGGAGCAACGCGCGCGCCCTGCTCAAGTTTGACCAACGCGCTACCTATTGATTGAAGTTCCTGGTCCGAAAAGAAACGTTCGCGGCCACGTTCAGGAAATCGCTTTACCCCGATACAGGGATTATCAGCCCGCAGCTGCCACTCCTTGACCGCCAAACTCATCATCTTGCTGCAATAAGCCAACGCCCGATTGGCTTCATATGGCGTTGCGCTCATGCGCTGATGCCAAGCTTTGACGTCCGCGCGTGACACATCAGTTATCTTCAATCGTCCGAGTCCAGGCTTGATGCGCGTTTCCACGATCCGTTCGACTTCACCAACGGTCGTCGGCTTGTTGTGTTGCCGAACGTGTTCGGCCAAGTAGCGGTCCGACAACTCGGCAATCGAGTTTTCGTCGCGCTTGTGTTGTCGATCTCCGGAGGGGTCGGCGCCGTCGCCAACGCTCGCTTTCTCACGCAGAGCCAAGGCGCGCGCCCGCTCGGGCGTGAGGGGTCCGTGCTGGCCCAGGGTGAACCAACGCTGGCGTCCCGCGCGGGTCCGGTATTTCAAAAAGTAGGACTTGGTACCGCTAGGACGGCATCTGACGCCAAAACCCGCCAGCTCATCGTCCCACATAAGGATGTCGGCCTCGTTGCTTGCTCTTAGAGCGTCGACACTGCGCTTAGTGATTTTCGTCATCTTGAACCATCGTCGTAGCAACCGCCCGGCAACCATCTGGCAACCAGCCTACGGCAACTCGCAGAATTTTACAGCAACAAAATGATCAAGTACGGCGCAGTTTTCAGCGCATCGGAAAGGCATGGCGAGCGGTGGCAAGCTAAAGAAACAGACTCAAAATCTGTTGGTGGTGACATCGTGCTGGTTCGAGTCCGGCCAGGGGCACCAATCTTCGCGTGAGTCGCGTCGCGCACCGGAACGACAATGGGTCACCGACAGTGAAGCAAATTGGTCACACTGTTGACTCGTGCGCTTGAGGCTGGCGACACGCGCGTTTACACTTTGCAAACGATTCGCGCCTACAGACTGCGAACAACAACAATAAGAGCGTCTCGGGTTGGGGTGTCCTTCTGACGGGAAGATCAAGCGTTGCGGCTTGCTCGGATCACAGTCAGGGGGTTTCGTCATGAATAAAAGTTATCTGCTCGCCTCGGTGGCGGCGGCCGTACTCGCTTCCAGTGGGCAAGCGCAGGCACGGGATTTCTATGTCAGCGTCTTAGGCGGCGGGAATTGGTGGCAAAGTCAATCGCGCACAGTTGTTAACGACACCAGCACCGTCTTCCACTTCGACACAGAGACGGGTTTCATCTTGGGCGGCGCGGTCGGCGTGCACCTCGATAACTGGTTGCACGGATTGCGGGCCGAACTCGAAGCCTCCTATCGCCGCAATAGACTCAACGGCAATTGGACTTCGACGGACAACGGCAATACGGGTGCTATGACGGGCCACGTATCGACGTTCGCGATGATGGCCAATGTTTGGTACGACATCGATTGCGGCTCGAAGTACAAGCCCTATATCGGCGGTGGTGCAGGTTGGGCGCGCACCCGTTTCGACGCGGTTGTGTTCACTACGGACGGCACCCGTACGCGCGGCACCACGGCGTTTGACGCCAGCGGTTTCGCCTGGCAGCTCGGCGCCGGTGTAAATTACGAAGTGATGCCCGGCGTTGATTTGGGTCTCGGTTATCGCTTTACCGTCGATCCAAAACTTCATCTCGGCGGCGAGGGCTTTGCCGACAGAAACTTTACGATCGACAATCAAAGTCACTCGGTCGCCGTCAGTCTGACGATCGACATCGATTCCTAAATCTGACGTGACACTTCCTGACTGAATGCGGAAGCGGGCCTGCAGAGCCCGCTTCTGTCCGTTGGTCACTAGGTGGCAGCGCTAGACCTTTTCGCCGGCCGACCGCGCTTCGCCGAGCGCTTTCATGGTTTGACCGAGACGGCCGTCGAGTTCGGCGATCTTCGAGCGCAGGATATTCGCTTCATCGCGCGATTTAGCCGCTTCGTGCAGAAGCGCCTCGAGCTGCAAGACGCGCGCCTCCAGGCTTTCGTCCGGCGCGCTCGCCGTTTGCGGCGCAGCGACGATACGCGCTTCGGCGTCGGCGAGCCTGCGCCGCAACTCGGCCACCTCGCTGACGCCGGGTCCTTGCTGAGTCAGACGGCGCTCGAGGTCGCTCACATGCGAGCGCAAGATGCTTGCGTCCTCGGCCGAACGCGTTGCCGCCGCAAGTTGGGTCTCGCTCTCGGCGAGCCGCGCGCGAAGGCTTGCCGTTTCGTCGCCGGTGCCTTGCAGCGGCTTGGAGCCCCCCTCGAGTTCGCCGATACGAGAGCGCATAGTTTGCGCTTCCGCCGTCGCTTGGTTGCGAACCGTTTCGAGCAGTTGTTCGAGCTCCGACACGCGCGCCTGTGCGCGCCGCGCGTCGTCGTCATTTCCCCGAGGCGCCTCGGCGAGGCCGCGTGAAGCTTCCGCGAGCTTGCCTTCAAGCTCCGTGACGCGTGCCCGCAACGTCGTTGCGTCGGCGACAGCTTTGAGTGTCATGGGCTCGCCGGGCGCGCGCTTGAGTGCGCTGACCTGCGCCTCCAACTCGGCAATGCGTGCGCGCAAGGCCGCCGCGTCTTCGTCCGGTAAAGCGGCGACAAGCGTCATCGGCTTTGCCTGCGCGGCATCGAGATCGTCTTCGAGCTGCGCGATCCGGGCCCGCAGCACATCCGCCTCGCGCGCCGCATTGATACCCGCGCCGAGCCGCCCCTCGAGATCGGCAATACGCACGTTGAGCGTTTTGGCGTTCTCGAACGCGCGCGCGCGTAGACGTTCGGCCTCAGCCAGCTGGTTGTCGAGTTCAAGGGCGCGCGCTTTCCCCTGTTCGGCTTGAGCGAGTTTGCCCTGCAACTCGGCCACTGTCGCGCGAACTTGTTCGGCGGTCGCCAGTGCGCCCTCGAGTTCTGCGATCCGTGGCTTCAATTGCTCGGCCGCCGCCAACCGGCTTTGCAGCTCGGATACGGTCGATTTCACCTGCTCGGCGATCGACACGCGCCCCTCGAGCTCGCTGATCTGCGCCTTGAGTTGTTCGGCGGCGGCCAGTTTGTTTTGTAGATCGGGCACCGTCGCTTGCGCCTGCTCGGCTGCAGCAAGCCGCGCTTCGAGCTCGCCGCTGCGAAGTCTCTTGCGTTCGGCCTCGGCGAGTTTGTTTTCAAGCTCCGCCACGCGCGTCTTGAGTGCGTCGGCCTGCGCCGCTTTGCCCTGCAATTCGGTTACGCCGCCTTTGGCGCGTTCGGCTTCTGCAAGTTGGCGCTCGAGTTCGGCGACGCGCGTTTTCAGCGGCTCGGCTTGCGCCAACCGGCTCTGAAGCTCCGGCACTGTTCCCTTGATACGCTCGGCTTGGGCTAGTTTGTTTTCAAGTTCGGCGATGCGGGTCTTGAATTGTTCGACCTCGTGCGAGGTGTCGACCGTGCCCAGCGTCAGCGGCTCGGCCGCCATTGCTTCGACCTTGGCTTTGAATTCTTCGGCGCGCGCCCGCTGCTCGTTCGCATGGCGCTTGAGGTCGTCGGCCTCGCGCCGCGCCCGCTCGGTCTCTTCTCCCGCCCGCCGCTCTCCGGTGCGCGCGGCGTCGAGTTCGCGTCCCAAGGCCTCGATCTGCGCCATCATGTTTTCGCGTGCGCCGATGCGCGCAAGGCGCTCGCCCGGCGGCAACCCTTCCAACTCCGCGACCCTTTCATGCGCCTCGGCGTGTTCCTTTTCGAGGATGAAGCCGCGGTTGCGCACGTCGCGGAGCTCGGCTTCGACTTCGAGATGACGCTCGGTCTTGCGCGTCCACATCAGGGCGATGCCCATCATGATACCGACCAGCATTGCCATTGCCAGGAAGAGCCACGTCTGCGCGATCAGGTAGAGCATTGGCTTGGAAGACCCTTCGCTAGTTCGTGACCGTGATTTCGATACGGCGATTCTTGGCTTGTCCGGCAAGCGTGTTGTTGTCGCCCACCGGTTGATCTGCACCTGCGCCGATTGCAGCGAGGCGTTTGCGCGTGACGCCTTTGCCGGAAAGGTAGGTGACGACTGCGTCGGCGCGCGCCTGGCTCAAACTAGGGTCGGCGCTTTCCGCTTGCGTTGTGTCGGTGTGCCCAGTGACGCGAATCTTGAGCGGGCACACGGAGGCAGATTGCGCCAAGCGATCGAGCATGCCGAAGGCGACCGGCCGAATCTGCGACGATGCGCTCGCAAAGACGATCGTGTTGTTGGCCATAAGCTTGTCGATCAGCTTCTGGCAGTCGACGCCGTTGTCGTGCTGAACCGGAGCGGCCGCTGCAGGCTCGGGCGGCGCAAGCGCGACGGGCACCGGCGGCGCTGTGGAACTCGGCGTTGGAGGAGGCGCGGGGGGCGGTGCTGCGGCGGCCGCTGGAGTCGCTGCGGCCTGCGGCGGACTCGTCGGCTCGCTGGGCGATTGCGGAGCGAGCTCGAAGGCGGACGCCGGTCTGATATCGGTCTTGCCGACATAGGGCTTGCTGATTTTCGTCGCTGCGGCCTGCTCGATGTCCGTCTCGACACCGGCGTTCGGCGCGGCGCCGCGAATGAGTATGATCTTATCCTTGAAACGCGCTTCGCCCGCCGACAACCGGGACAGCTGCGCCAACGACCAAATTGCCGTCTCAGTCCAGGCCCCGGTCGGCGCCCCCTGCGCGATCACCATCTGATCTTCGATGCCTTGCGGGAAGAGGCGCGACGCCTCTGCCCGAATGGCACGGCGATGCCGCTGTCCGGGCACATATCCGCTCAGACGTACGCGCCCCCGTTCGCCAAGTTGTGCGGCCCATTCATAGGGCGAGACTGCCTTGGCAAGCGTTGTGGCGTTGCGCACGACCGCGATGCCGCCGATCCATTTTCCGCCGGGTCCTTCGGCGGCGCGCACCGCGTCGATCGCGTCCTGCCGATCGGACTCGGTCGGGGCCTCGCCGGCAAGCGTTGCGCTCTGGCCGTCGACGACGACAGTCGCCCACTGTTGGGCGCCGAGTTTGGCGAGCGCGCCTTCCGCCTTTTTCTGCAATGTCGCCGCGATGGCGAACACGTTTCGCCGCCCCAATCCATCGGTCGGATATTGGGTGGCGAAATAGCCGATCACGAGCAACGCCGTGACGCCCGCGAGCACGATCCAACGCGCCATTCAACACTCCGAGAAGCTCTCGCGCGCCGTTGTCACATAGGCGCGAGCGCCATTGTGGAAAACTTTTATCATCGCGGCGACTTTCCGTGAACGGGGCATGGCGGACGTGATTAAGCGCACGGGGCGGCGCCTGCGCGTCCTCGTTGCAAGCGGCATGGGTTAACCTCGATTGAAGCCGCGCCGCCGCTCGCCTATGGTCCGCGCCGCAGCAAACCCATTGTTTTTTCTGCGGCAAAACCGCTCTTGGGACGCCCGAATGCTCAACTCGACGAACTGGGTCGGCTACATCTCCGCCGTAGCCCTCATCGCCCTCTCGTTCGCAGCCGTCTTATTGGCACCCAAGCATCCGGGCGCAAGCCAGGGCACAGCGGCCCAGCTCCCGCCGATCGAACCGGCCAATATTCAGCCTGGCTTTGTCGGTACACATACCTTCGGTCTCTGGACGCTCATTTGCGAGAACGTTCAACCGCCGACGGTCGCCGGCAGCCCGCCGGCCGAGCCTAGGCGCATCTGCCGTGCCAACGCCCAAAAGCGGGTGCGGGCGAACAATCAGGTCTTGCTCGCCGCCGGCTTCAACGTCTTGTACGCGGGCCCGCAGAAGTCCCCGGCCGTCCTTTTCCGCCTGCCGCCGTCGGCCAGTGCCGGTGATCATGTCAATTTTGCCGTCGACGACAACGCGATGTTTCAAGCACCAATCGGTCACTGCACGCAGAACGAATGCATCGTTCAAGGCATGTTGCCGGCGCAGGCGCTGGCGCAGCTTAAGACCGGCCGCACGTTGAGCTTGATCTACACGGCCAAGATCAACGAGCAGAACCGCGCCGTGCGCGTCGATCAATTGCTGCACGGCTTTCGCGAGTCGTTCGATGCATTGACGAAAGCGACAGGTTCCTAGCGTCCCAAATCGCCAAGTTCGGCGAGAAGCGGCCCCAGAATTTTCTCGTAATTGCGCCAGCGCGCGACCGAGGTGTCGTAGATGGGTTTGCGTACTTGGCTGGCGCTTGCCGTTTTGACCGGCCGCTCGTGCTTGTGAAAGTCGAGCACGCCCGCGTCCCAATCAAGCTCGCAATAGCTCAGGATGCGTCGAGCCTGGCCCTCCAGGTCGCCGACGACCTCTTCGTACTGCACATCGAGAAACGCGCCCGGTGGCAGTACGCGGCGCCAATGCGCCATGAGCCCATGATAGGCGCGGTAGTAGCGGCCAAGTTCGGCCAAATCGTAGGTCTGCGATTGCTCGCCCGCGAACAGCTTCGAAAAACAGGAGACGCATGTGTCGATCGGGTTGCGATTTGTGTGAATGATTTTGGCATTGGGCAACGCCAGATGGATCAAGCCGGCGAAATAGAAATTTGACGGCATCTTGTCTGTGATGCGCGGCGACCCCGGCGCGCGCATGTCGAGCCGGCTCGTGTAAGCCTCGCCGATCTTTGCCAACTCCGCGCCCGACAGGACCTGCACGAATTCGGGGTACGGCGCCTGATTGCCCTCGCGATCCTTCACGCTGTTGATGGTGTCGTTCAAATCCTTGAGTTCGCCGGCACCTTTGACGGACGGGTGGCTCGCAATGATTTGTTCGATCAGCGTCGTGCCCGAACGCGGCATCCCGAGCACGAAGATAGGTTGGCGCGTATCGAAACCGCCGCCCGATTTCTCGCGCACGACCTCGGCCGTGATCGCTTCCTTGATGCGTTCGAAATAGCCCAGGACGACGGGTTCGTCATACTCGATCGTCTTGCGCTTGAGCGCGTTGCCCTTCATCAGATGAGCCGACGCTTCATCGTAGCGCTTCAGGTCGTCGTAAGCCTTTGCCAATCCGAAATGCAGATGCTGCTGGCGCTCCTCGGCAAGCGTTTCGATTTTCGCCGCGAACTCTTCCATGGCCACCAGGTGCGCGTCGTCATCGCTGTGGAATTTCTTGGCATCGACCAAATTGACGTAAGCGCCGATCAGGTCGGGCTGAAGTGCCAAGGCGGCGTTGAATTCCACGAGCGCCTCGTCGAACTTGCCGAACTCTTTGAGTGCATTGCCGAGATTGTTGTGCGGATCGGCGAAATCGCGCTTGAGCGTGATTGCCTTGCGATAGCACTCGATCGCCTTCTCCGCTTGCGCCGCTTCGAAGAAGGCCCGCCCCAGCATGTTGTAGGTCTCGGCCTTGGCCGGATTGATCGCGAGGGAGCGGCGTAGGACGTCGAAAGCCTGGTCGAGCTTCTTTTGATCGACATAGATCGCGCCGATATAGGCGAGCGCGTCGGCGTTCTGAGGCATCAAGCGCAAGGCGTCTTGACCGGCGGCGAGCGCAGCCTCGTAGTTCTTCAAATCCTTGTACGCGAGAATGAGATTATTTTGCGCTTCGAGATATGTCGGGCGCAACGCCAATGCCTTCTTGTAGGCCGTCTCCGCTTCCCCGGGCCGTTCCAGATCGCGCAGCACGCTGCCAAGGTTGTTGTAGGCCTCCGCATAAGACGGGTTGATCGCAAGTGCGCGGCGATATTCGCTCTCTGCTTCGTCACAGCGTCGCAAATTCCGCAGCGCGTTGCCGCGATTGCTGATCGCTTCGGCGAAGCGCGGCCGCAGCGCGATCGCCTTGTCGTAGCAGCGCACCGCCCCATCCATGTCGCCGATATCGTAATGCGCGATGCCGAGGTTGTTGTGGGCGTCGGCGCTGTTGGCATTCAGCGCGATGGCATGCTCGCCGTGGGCGATCGCTCTTTGCGGGTTGCCGACGCGGCGATACATCTCCGCGATGTTCGATTGAAACACCGCCACCTTGGGATTGATCGTGAGCGCACGCTCGATCAATTCGATCGCAATGTTCGTTTTGCCTGCTTGATGCGCGACGATCGCGAGCAAATGCAGCGCCTCGGGATGATTGGGGCGCTGTTGCAGAAGCTGGCGCAGGACCGTCTCCGCCTGCGCCAAGCGGCCGGCGCTTTGATGTCCCGCCGCGAGTTTCAAAGCGTCCTGCACGCTCATGCGGCGCGAGGTGTCGGACTGGCTGGTTGCTTGCCGGGTCATCGCAAATCCTTAAGTGGGTCGGTTCTGCTGCGGCGGAAGTGTCCGAAGAAAATCGGTGACGCGCGACACGACGCTCCCCCAATCGCCGTCTCGCTCTTGGCGCACGAGCAGGAGCGTTGGATACCACGGACTGTCGTTGCGTCCTTCGAGCCAGCGCCAATCGGCGACGCGCGGCAGCATGACGTGCGCCGGCCGCCCAAGCGCGCCGGCGAGATGGGCGCCGGCTGTTTCGATGGTGACGACATGATCGAGTGCCGTCATCAGCGCCGCCGTCTCGCCGAAATCGCCGAGCGACGGTGCCGCGTCGAACACGCGTGAGCACCCTGGATGTTGCGCAAGCTGCTCGCTGCCGGCGCCGACTTGCAGCGACACCGGCAGGATATTGTCCATTTCGAGTATCGGAGTGAGCGCGTCCAGCGGCACGGAACGCGAGGCGTTGATCGCGTTCGACGGACGCCCGTGCCAAACGAGACCGACGGTCGCGCGCTTGCCCGCCTTCTCGGCCAAGCGCCCGCGCCAAAGCGCAACTTTCGCCGGATCGGCATCGAGGTAAGGAACATTTGCCGGGATATTTTCAATCGTCGTGCCCAGCGCGAACGGCAGGCTTGAGAGCGTGATCTGAAAGTCGAACGCCGGCAGCGTCTCCCACCTGTCGTAGAAGGCGCGGGGGCCTTGAACGCGCTCGATGATCGGCTTCAGCTCCGCGCTCACGCCGACGATAAGGTCGCGCACGCGTGCCGCGGCAAGCGGCAAATAGCGCGCGAATTGAAAACAATCGCCGTAGCCTTGCTCGCACAGCACGAACAATCGGCTGTCGGAAAGCTTCATGCCGTTCCACTGCGGCTGTTTGAATTTCGGCAGCAGGCCGTGCGTCTTCGGCAGCCGGTATCGCCATTCGTACTCGGCCCAGCCCGGTATGAACTCGCCCTTCATCATCAACGCATGCGAGAGCCCTAGATGCGCGCGCGCCAGGTCCGGGGATTTGGCGATGGCCCGTTCGAAAAGCTCGAGCGCGCGGTTGTTTTCACCGAGAGCCACATAGACATCGGCGAGGTCGACGAGCGCTTCCGCCATCGTGCCGATCGCCACGGCTGCTTCGCCGGCCGCGCGCGCTTCCTCCAGCGCTCCGGTCTGGCGCAATGTCCGGCACAAATTCATTTGCAACGTCGCATCGCTGCTGCCGCCGGTCAGGGCAGAACGCAGTAACTGCAGAGCGGTCGTAAGGTCACCGCGTTTCTCGGCGACGGCCGCCAAGATTTGGCTCGCGTCGACATGGCCGGGCCGTTGGGACAAGACCGACCGCGCGATTGATTCGGCCCCGGCGAGATCGCCGGTTTCAAAGAGCTGCCGTGCACGGGCGATCGCTTGCCCGACGCCGACGCGCACGGCGCCGCCTCCGGCCGTCTCAGGTCGAGAGTTCGACGCCCCGCTCATGCCGCGAATCCCTGAACAAGAAGGAACGGGTATCGCATGGCGAATCGGCCCGTGAAAGGCCAAGGCGCCGGCTGCGCACAGCTTTGGGTCACCGTCTCTTGGGGCGGTGAGCGTCTCGAATACCTGATGTAGCTACGCCACGGTGGCTAGCTTCTTGGCCAAATTCGCCTCCAAAGGGTAGACGTCCCGTTGGTTAACACGGTATCCCCGATTCTGAGGCTTGATTCGGTAGATTTGGGGGGTAAGCGCAAGCTGTTGCGCCCGCTCCCCTTCGACCGCCAACAGATTGACCAGTCTTTACCCCCGGGGGAGCACATCCAATGCTACGCATTCGTTCAACAAGACTGCTGTCTGGCGTGTCGGCGATTGCCATGATCGCGAGCGCGGGCGCCATCAGCCCGGCCTCGGCTGGTCAAACTTTCACCGGTCCCAATCTGTTCCCGTTTTACGTGAACACTCAGACCGATTTCATCAAGCTCGACGGAACGGGCGGCCAAGCAGTGCTTGGATCGGACAACGCGATCGATGTCGATGAGGGCAACAGCATCATCAACAATCTCGCGATGAGCGGCGTTGGCGACAAGATCAACATCCAGACCAGCGTTCTAACCGGTGGAATTCTCAACAATGCATCTGGGTCGATCGTTTCCTCAAATGCTGACGGCATTGATGTCAACAACAACAGCGTGATCGCCGGCACGATCATCAACAACGGTCTGATTCAAGGCAACGTCAGAGGCATCACCATCAATGGCAGCACGGTGATCGGCGGCATTCTAAACAACGCCAGCGCCAGCATTATTGGTGGAGCGACTTCGGACGGGATTCAATTCAGCAACGGCGCGACATTCCTTGGCGGCATCAGCAACGCCGGTCTGGTCAGCGCCGGCAGCGACGGCATCGATATCAATTCCAACACTGTGAACTTTGTAGGCGGCATCACCAATTCGGGAACGATCCGACAGACCGTCGCAGGCGTAACTCACGCAGCGATCGAAATCGGTGGCGCGAGCTTCGTTGGCGGCATCAACAACACCGGATTGATTACCGGCGCAACCGTTGGGGCGGGCGGCAATGGTATCGCCCTTACAAACGGATCCTTTGCCGGCGGCATAATCAATGGATCGTCGACCAACAGCGCGGCGACCATCACCGGCCGCGGTGCCACCCACGCGGGCATCATCTTGACCGGGGGCACGTCCACGGACGACATCACGAACTACGGCGCGATCACGGGCACCGCCGGCGCCGCCGGCATCAAAATGACGGGCGGCATTTTCCAAGGCAAGATCAGCAACAACTCGACCGGCGTCATCTCTATCGATACTGCGAATGCAACAGCGGTTGCGATCACCGGCGGCACCTTCAGTGGCGGCATCTTCAACACCGGCAAAATACTGGCACTAGCAACCGGCGCCACCGGAATTCGTGTCAGCGGCACCGCCGTTTTCAGCGGTGGCATTACCAATAATTCGGGCGGCACGATTAAAGCAAGTTCGTCGGGCATCTACGTCAACAGCACCTCGTTCGCCGGTGGAATTTCGAACAGCGGCAGCGTCGTTTCGCTTACCAGGGACGCCATCAACATCCAGACAGCGAGTTTTGCCGGCGGCATCTCCAACACCGGTGTCGTCGATGGCAACCACTGGGGCATTCTAACGGGAGGCACGTCTTTCACAGGCGGCATAAACAACGCCGGTCAGATCTTCGGTCGCGTCAACGACGCAGTCCGCATCGGCGGCACCACGTTCACCGGCGACATCGTCAACACGAGCGCCGGCACAATGCAGGGCAACGTCGACGCACTTCATCTGATAGCCACGACGATCACCGGCACCGTCAGGAACGATGGCAAGCTGACGGCCGTCAACGACGGCATTTTTGTCGGCGCCACGACAACGGTGACCGGCGGCATTGTCAACACCGGCGTGATCGACCCGCTGAAAGGTATTGAAGTGCTGGGCAATGTCGGGACGATCAGCAACTCCGGCACGATAACCGGAACCGTTGCCGGTATTGATCTCGTTGCCGAAACCGCGGCGACGACCGTCACGCAAACCGCCGGCTTACTGCAAGGCCGCGCTGCAGGCCCGACGATCACCGACGCGTTGCGGATGAACAACGCCACCGCCGACGTTTTCAACGCCAACGGCGGCACGCTCGACGGCAACGTTGTCGCCAACAACACCGACAACATGTCCATGGCGCCGACCGGCACATTCGCCTGGCTCCGCGGCACGGGCACCAACCTCAATCAATTCGACGTCAGCGGCAGCGGCACTGCCGTCCTTGGCGCCGCCTTCCGCGGTGACGCGACCGGCGTCGGCGTTGTTGTCGGTGCGAAATCGATGACCAATACCGGCCACGTCTACATCGACGACAATACAACTGTTAACCTTGCCGCCGCCGGCGCGTACTCAGGTGGTACGGGCGTGGCTGAGTTCTATTTGACGTCCAACCAGGCTCAGCACGGTCAGATCAACGCGACGACGGTCGATGCCGGCGCCGGCAACATCGAAGCTTTCGTCGACGGCAACTCGTTCGGTCTCGTCGGCGGCAACACCTTCAATTACACCAGCGTGTTCACAGGCACGACGAACGGTACGGATGGTGCGATCGACACGAACTCGTTGTTCTTCACCGGCAAGGCCATCTTCAACGCCAACAGCGTAGACATCCAACTGAATCGCCAGTCCTTCGCCAGCGCACTCATCTTGCCGGGTGAATCGTTGAACGAAGCGTCCGTCGGCGCTGCCCTCGACGCCGTCTACAACAACCCCGTAGTGCCGAACTACGGTCCCGACATGACGAAGCTGTTCAACTACCTCTTGAGCTTGAACGGCGGCGAAGCGGGCGACGCGCTCTTCGTCTACAACGAACTCTCCGGCGAAGAGCACGCCCAGTTGCAGCAGACGACGCTCGATATCTTGAATCCGTTCGATACGTTCATGGGTCACCGTTTGGACGGCGCCAAGGCCAGCCTCGGCGGCGCCGGCTGGGCACAGAACGGCGGGCATCAATACGCCCAAGCTTCGGCTGTCATGTCCGATGCCAGTCACGGTGTGGCGCGCGGCGACTCCGGCGTTTCGCTCTGGGCTGAGGGCTATGGTCAGACCTTGGACGACAAAGGCAACGTTGAAGCACCGGGTTACAGACAAAATACCGGCGGCGCGGCTGGCGGCGTCGACTTCACGATCGGCAGCAACGCGCTCGCCGGCGCCGCGCTCGGCTGGTCGTCGACCGACGTCAAGTTCAAGACGCCGGGAGACAAGGCCAACGTCGACAGCTTCCAAGTCGGCGCCTACGGTTCCTACGGCTTCGGCCGGTTCTACCTGGATGCCCAGGCTAGCGGCGCATTCGACAGCCTGAGCACGACACGTCTGCTCAGCCTGCCGTTTGGCGCGATGGTCGCCGGCGCGAACTACGACGCGCGATCGGTATCGGCGAATGCCGAGTTGGGTGCCGTGTGGCACGCCGGCAGCTTCGCCTTCCAGCCCAACGCCGGCGTACTCTTCACCGACACCAGCTCCAACAGCTTCATCGAATCCGGTGCTGGCGACTTCAACCTGATCGTCGGCGACACGAGTGCACAGAGTTTGGCCTCGAGCTTGGGCATGCGGGCTTCGGCCCAGTTCAAGGCCGGCGGCATGACGATCGTGCCCGAAGCCTCGGGTAACTGGCGTCATGAGTTCGACGACGACCACCACACATTTACGGCGGCCTTCCCGAACGACCCGACCTCGACGTTCAACATCATTTCGTCGAAGATCTCGCCCGACAGCGCCTTGGTTGAGGCGGGCGTGACGGCCGGCGTGACGAAGGGGCTTGAGCTGTTCGTCGATTACAACGGCCTCTATAACTCGGACATCACCGTGCACAACGGTTCGGCTGGCCTCCGCGCCACCTGGTAGAGCGAATAAAAAGGGCGGCCTCGCGCCGCCCTTTTTTCATTGGTACACGGAGCATTCTGCGCTCCCCGCGCAACACGAAGTCCTCTTCGGTTGCGCAAAACTCGCTGCGCGCGTGCGCGTTAAGCGCCGATTAACCCTGCGCGGTCATGGTCGTTCACGATTGGGTAGGGATGCGACTGACGCACGTCCGCGCTTTTGCGGGCACGCTCGGACTCTGCCCGCGAGATCGCGCCACGCGCCGGGGAGAGTTTTAAATGATCCGTCTTCGTTCGACCAAGCTTCTGTCGGGAGTATCAGCCCTTGCCGTCGTGGCAAGCCTTGGCGCAATCGGCTCCGCGTCCGCGGCGACGACCTTCACCGGCGCCAACCTGTTCCCGCCCTTTGACAACACCGCCGAAGCGACCTCCATCGCCGTCACGGCCCACGCTGTTATGAACTCCGACAGCGCGGTCGAGCCGGATGACGGCAACAGCATCACCAACGACTTCGCCATGAGCGGCGCCGGCGACAAGATCCTGATCAACGACAGCGTGCTCACCGGCAGCATCCTCAACAATAACGCGATTGTATCGAGCAACGCCGACGGCATAGACGTCACGAACTTCAGCGTGATCGTCGGGACGATCAACAACGGCGGTCTTCTCCAGGGCGGCACCAACGGTCTTGAGATCAACCAGTCCGTGCTCGTCGGCGGCATCTTCAACAACATCGGCGCGACGATCACGGGCACGAATAACGGCATCATCATCCTGAACGACGCCGCCGTCCTGGGCGGGATCTCGAACGAAGGCGCCATCACCGGCACCTCGGGCGACGGCATCCGCATGACCGGCGCCAATGTCGACTTCGTCGGCGGTATCACCAATTTCGCTTCAGGCACGATCACCGGCCACGGAACGAACAACGCCGCCATCGACATCGGCTTCCCGGCTCAGACCTCGAGCTTCGTCGGCGACATCACCAACACCGGCACGATCCAAGGCTTGGGCGGCGGCACCGGCATCTTTGTCAACACGGCGGCCTTTGGCGGCAATATCGTCAACAACCAAGGCGCGCTGATCACGGCGACGAGCACGAGCGCCATCGCCGTCAGAATCAACGGCGGCGCTTTCAGCGGCAACATCACCAATTCAGGCCAGATCCTGGCGACCGACGCCAATGGCATTGGCGTCGATATCGCAGCGACCACGGTCTTTGTCGGCAATGTCACCAACAACCAAGGCGGGTTGATCCAGGCGGCCTCGACCGCCCTCAATATCTCGAGCACGTCGTTTCAAGGCAATGTGACGAACAGCGGCGGCATCGTCTCAAACAGCGGCAACGCGATCGTCGTTTCAGCAACGACGTTCACCGGCAACATCACGAACGATGCCGGTGGTTCGATTCAAGCCGGAGCCGCGAACACGGGCATCGTCCTCAGCGGCCCGGCCTTCTCCGGCAACGTCAGCAACTCGGGTTCGATCTCCGGCAACGAAGGTATTCAAATCACGGGCGCCGCCTTCACCGGTAATCTGACGAACAACGCGGGCGGCGCGATCAACGGCGTCGCCACCGCCGTGACCTGGACCGGCGCTGCCTTCACCGGCGACATCACCAACAACGGATCGATCATCGGCGGGGCCGCTGCCAAGGGCATCGACCTCCTGGGAACGACGCTGACCGGCAATGTGGCCAACGGCGGCTTTCTCAGTGCAGGAACCGCACTCCACGTCGGCGCCACGACGACAGTGACGGGCGCCATCACCAATACCGGAACCATCGACGGCAACACGGTCGGCATTCTTATCGACGGCATCGTCAACGGCGGCATCGTCAACTCAGGGCTCATCGACCCGACGAGCGGCATCGTCGTCAACGGCACGGTCGGCAGCATCACCAACAACAGCCCCGGAACGATCGTTGGCACCGTCAATGCCATCAACCTCGCCGGCGCAAACGCCGCCACCACCATCACCGAGAACGGCGGCCTGATCCAAGGTCGCAACGGCTTGACGATCACGACGGCGCTGCGTCTGAACAACACCTTTGCCGACACCTTCAACGGCAACGGCGGCGTCCTGGACGGCAACGTCGCCGCCGATGCCGGCCACCTCGACAGCATGCAACTGAATCCGTCGACGAGCTTCACCTGGCTCCGCGGCACGGCGAACTCGCTCGATCAATTCAACACCGGCGGCGCGGGCTGGGTGGTATTGGGCGCGGGCTTCCGCGGCGATACCCTTGGCGAAGGCGTGACCGTCACGAGCGCCAACTCGATGACGAACGCCGGTAAGGTCTACCTCGACGACAACACCGCCGTCGCCTTAGTCAATAATCTGACGCTCAATTCGGGCACGACGCTCGAGTACTTCGTCACCTCGAATGCAGCCACTCACGGGCACATCAATGCCGGCGGCAGCGCCAATCTCGACGGGTCGCTGATCGCGTTCGTCGACGGGGCGAATTTTGCCTCGATCGGAGGCAATACCTTCCTCTACTCCAATATCATAACGGGCGCCCGGTCGGGCACATTCGCCGACGTTACGACCACGTCGCTCTTCTTCAATGGCCAGGCTATCTACCATCCTGCCGCCGTCGACCTCGAACTCGATCGCATTTCCTTCAACAACGCGCTGACGCTAACTGGTCTCACGCAAAACGAGCTTTCGGTCGGGACCGCGCTTGAGCAGATCTACACCGGAGGTGGTTTCGGCAGCGATTTCACCAATCTGTACAACTATTTGCTGAGCCTGCCCGGCGGATCGCAGAGTCAAGTCACGGCGATTTATGACGAGCTTGCCGGCGCGGAACATGCGCAAGTGCAACAGGCGACCCTGCGCGCCTCCGAGCCATTCGACACCGCGATCGGCCAGCGCCTCGACGAAGCTAAGCTCAACTTGCGCGGCAGCGGTTGGGCCGAAAACGGCGAGCGTCGCTATGCCGATGCCGCGCAACAAAGAGTGATGAGCGACGCTGCTCCGCCGCCTTCGGGCAGCCAAGGGCTTCTGCGTGGCTCGTCGGGCATCTCGATTTGGGGCCGCGGCTACGGAGATTGGACCACCGTCGACGGCGATGCGGAAGCGCCTGGTTACAAGCAGAACGCCGGCGGCATCGTCGGCGGCTTGGACTTTGCCGTCGGTGAAAATGCCGTTGTCGGCGGCGCTCTTGGTTGGTCGACGAACAATGTCGATTTCTCGACGCCTGGCGATCATGCCGACTTCAATTCGTTCCAGTTCGGTGGTTACGGCTCCTATGGCTTCGGCCGTTTCTACGCCGACGGTCAGGTGAGCTTCGCTTTCCACGACGTCACGACGACGCGAGAACTCGATTTGGGCTTCAACACTTTTGTTGCCGACGCCAGCTATAACGCCCGTGCTTGGACCGTCGCCGGTGAAGTCGGCACGGTCTTCAAGCTGGGCGGCGTCAATCTGCAGCCGATGGTAGGCGTGAACTATACTGACGCTTCGACCAACGGCTTCATCGAATCGGGTGCCGGCGGGTTCAGCCTCATCGTTGCGGATGCCAACGCGACCAGCTTCACCTCGACAATCGGCATGCGTGCCTCGGGCGTGTGGACTGTCGGTGGCATGAAGCTCGTGCCGGATGCCAGCCTCGCCTGGCGTCATGAATTCAGCGACGATCACCAGAGCTTCACCTCGGCCTTCCTCGACGATCCGACGACGCAGTTCTCGATTATTTCGTCCAGAATCAAGCCCGACAGCGCCGTCGTTGCGGCAGGCGTGACCGCCGGCGTCACCAAGGGCCTCGAGCTCTTCGTCGACTACAACGGCGTCCTCAATTCCGACGCCGACAGCCACAACGGTTCGGCCGGCTTCCGAGCGACCTGGTAGAGGCAAGATCGAATGTGACCAAGGGCGGCCGCTGTGCCGCCCTTTTTCGTTGCGCCTTCCCGCGCCCGGCCTGCCGATCTCGATCGCGCTCACGCGGCCCCTCGCTTCGACGGCTCTTCTAGGTAACCATGTCCTTGTGACACAATGCTCACCGGCCCGTGAATGAGGGGCCTTTGTGGCAAATCTTGCGCGCAGCTAGAGTCGGTCTCGCGTTCGAGTGTTGGGGTATTCGATGTTTGGTAGAAGCGCGTGCGCGGCGTTTGCCGCTGCTGTCATTGTCCTGACGGGAAGCTTTGCACTGTCCGAAGCTCAGCCCGTGCGGCGCATCGAAAAAGGCCCTCTCATTATTGAAGGCGTGCCGGACACGCCGCCCGCCCTACGCGAGCGGTTGCGTCTTTATCAAGCCGTTCGTGGCGCTCAGCTGATGGATTGGGCGCCCGACGGAAACGGTGTGTTGATTTCGACCCGTTTCGGCGAAACCAACCAATTGCATCGCGTCGACGTGCCGGACGGCATGCGCCGCCAAATAACGTTTTACGATGAGCCTGTTGCGACAGCGCTCTATCGTCCGGCCGAGCGCGCCAAGCGCACGATCTTGCTGCAGCGTGACACGGGCGGCGACGAGATCTTTCAACTCTACCTCGTCGATGAAAAGACCGGCGACACCACGCGCTTGTCCGACGGCAAGTCGCGCAACACCGGCGCCGTGTTTTCGCGTGAGGGACGCTTCGTCGCCTGGACGAGCGTGCCGACCGACTCTTCCCGCTATCGCATTTTCGTCGCCGAGCCCGGCAAGCCGGGCGCGCCCGACAAAGTCTTGGAGGAAGAGGGCAGTTGGTCGGCGAGCGACTTTTCGCCCGACAACGGGACGCTCGCTGTCGTCAAGGACATCTCGGTCTCCGAATCGCAAATCTGGCTTATCGATCTCGACGCCGGCACGAAGACCCAGCTTGATCCCTCGCCGGCCAAGGTGTTTCGCGAGCAGCCGCGCTTTTCCTCCGACGGCCGCTATCTGTTCTACATCTCCGACGAGAATTCCGAGTTTCGCCGCCTGATCCGTTACGACATCCGCGAGGGGCGCAAAGACGTCTTCACCGGCAACATGTTGTGGGATGTCGAGCGTTTCGAAATCTCGCCGGACGGTCGCACGATCGCCTTTGAAGTGAATGCGGGCGGCAACTCCGAACTCGACATTTGGGATATTCGGCGCGGTAAAAAACTGGCTGCCCCGCGCACGCCGCCCGGTGAGATCGAGAATATGAAATTCAGCCGCGACAGCCGGCGCTTGGGCTTTACGCTGAACGGCACCACGGGCCGCGATGTCTTCGCTTGGGATTTGCGAAACCACCGCCTGACGCAGTGGACCGACAGCGAAGTCGGTGGCCTCGACAAATCGGCTTTCGTCGTGCCGCAGCTGATCAACTATCCCACATTCGATCAGCTCGACGGCCGCACGCGTATGATCCCGGCTTACTACTACAAGCCCGCAGGTCCTGGACCGTTTCCTGTGCTGATCGACATCCACGGCGGGCCGGAATCGCAGTTTCGGCCGAACTTCAACGCCTTCATCCAATATCTGACGCTTGAATTGAAGATCGCCGTTCTCGCGCCGAATGTGCGCGGTTCGATCGGCTATGGCAAAGCCTATGTCGAGCTCGACAACGGCATGAAGCGCCTCGACTCGGTGAAAGACATCGGCGCCGCCATCAATTGGGTCGGTACGCAACGCGATCTGAACGCGCAGCGCATTGCCGTCTATGGCGGCTCCTACGGCGGTTATATGACCTACGCGACGATGGTCGAATACAACGACAAGATTTCGCTTGGCATCAGCGCGGTCGGCATCTCGAATTTCGTGACCTTCCTGACCAACACCAGCGGCTATCGCCGCGATTTGCGCCGCGTCGAGTACGGCGACGAACGCGATGCGCAGATGCGCGATTTCCTGGAAAAGATCTCGCCGCTGACCAACGCCGCCAAGATCAAGAAGCCGCTCTTCATCATCGCCGGCGCCAACGATCCGCGCGTGCCGCCGTCCGAAGCCGAACAGATGCTGCGCGCGGTGCGCGCCAATGGCGCCGACGCTTGGTACATGCTGGCCAAGGACGAGGGCCACGGCTTCCAGAAGAAGTCGAACCGCGACGCCCAGAACGCCGCGATCGCCGCGTTCCTGAAGCTCAAATTGCTGGGTCAGCGCTTGGAGTAGGGTGGCCTCAGCCTTCGCCGCGATGAAAGAGGACGCGCGTCAATAGAAAGAGGATGATCGCCGCGACGCCGAGGGCGATGACGGCATTCCAGCCGCCGAATATCGACTCGGCAACCGTCGAGATCACAAGGCCCGCGAACCATTGGATGAAGTCCCAAGCCCGGCCCAAGAAATAGGCGAGATCCATCGTCGTCCCCGCAACTGCCCGCATCGATCGAAAGCAGTCTAACCCTTATCCGGCGTGCTGTCCGCCCGCGCGAACGGCGCTTCTTTTCTCTACGGGCTCAGGAAATCGAGGATCGCCGCCGTTTGCGCGGGCGGACAGGCGACCTGCCTCGGCAAGATTAATGAACTTGGCGTGGCCGATCGCACTCTCCAGCGGCCGTCCGGTCCACGATTCTCAGACCAGTTGCAGCCACAGCTTGAAGCGTTAGGTTCGCGCCGGTCGTGCGAGCGACCGATAGCTTCCCCCCCCACCTGCCTCGAAGGCCTCATGAACGCACCGATCAAGGAAGTACTCGACCTGCTCGATCTCGAAGCGATCGAGGTCAACATTTTTCGCGGCACGAGCCCCAGCGACCGCTGGCAGCGTGTCTTCGGCGGCCAAGTGCTGGGTCAAGCACTGGTCGCCGCGAGCCGGACCGTCGAGGACCGCATCGCCCACTCGCTGCATGCCTATTTCATTCGGCCCGGCGATCCGCGCGTACCGATCCTCTATGAGGTCGACCGCTCGCGCGACGGCAAGAGTTTCACCACACGGCGCGTCGTCGCCATTCAGCACGGCGAGCAAATTTTCAACATGGCGGTGTCGTTTCAGGTCGCGGAGGAGGGTCTCGAACACCAGATTTCGATGCCAATCGTGCCGCCGCCCGAAGATCTTGAGAGTGAAAACGATCGCCGCGTGCGCTTGAGCGCGCAGTTGCCCGAGGAGCAGCGTCACTGGTTCACGCAGCCGCGCCCGATCGAAGTGCGCGCCGTCATCGACGACGACGATGTTCTCAATCCGCCGAAACACCCACCGTTCCAGCACGTTTGGCTCAAAGCCTCGGGCGAGATTCCCTCGGCACTGTCGCTGCATCAATGCGTGCTTGCTTATGCCTCGGACATGACGCTGCTGGACACGTGTCTGCGGCCGCACGGCATCAGCTGGTTCAGCGGGCGCTTGCAGTCGGCCAGCCTTGATCACGCGATGTGGTTCCATCACCCGTTTCGTGCCGACGAGTGGCTGCTTTACGCGCAAGACAGTCCCTGCGCATCGGCCGGCCGCGGCTTCAATCGCGGCAGCCTGTTCACGCGCGAAGGCAAGCTCGTCGCCTCCGTGGCACAGGAGGGACTGATCCGTCTGCGCGAACCGGCGAAGAGCGAATAGCGCATTAGCTATTTGTTAACGATTTGATCGCTACGGTTGACGTCTTAGTAACCCCGACTTTCCCGAGTCGGGCATGAGTCCCCGCCGTCGAGTCGTCCCCCATTCATCCGGCTCAATGGCACCTAGGCGGCCGCCAGCAACCCCCATTGCTGATGGGTAACGGGCGTGAGTGTACCCAGCATTCACGCCCCCGCCTGACTTCCGCACTCGACAATGAGGTTAGTGGGCAAGCCGCCGTTGGCGCTCCGCATCGCCCGCGCGAGCCAGCGCGGCGGCGATATTGTTCAACCGCTCGATCGCTTCGAACACGGCCTGGATCGCGCCATCGGTACGCTGGTCGGCCGCGAATGCCTTCTCGGTGAGTTCGACCGGGCTGCCCTTGTTGCTAGCCTCCTCGAAGCGCCGCGCGATCGCTTGCTCGGAAAAAGCTTCTGCACGCGCCTCGAGCTTGGCGACGAGCGTCGCCAGGGCCTCGACATCGGCGGTTGCCGACTCGAGCGACAGGTCTTCCTCTTGAATGCCGTCGGTGGCTTCGAGTTGGGCAAAGAGTCGCCGCGCCCGCTCCTCGATCCGCTCGGCCGCCTCCGCGACGTGCTGCGCGGCGCCTGCACCCGACCCATTCTTAGCGCGGACCATGACTTGGCGCAGCTCGCGTGCCATCGCGTCCAATTCGTCGCGCGTCGGCGCCGACCGCGCCGCATGCGCCTCGATAACAGCGGCGTGTCGAGTGAGCGTCGCACTCAGTTCGTCGCTTGTTCGCCGTGTCTCCGGCGCATTGCCAAGCTGACGCATTTCATCGGCAAGACCGGCGAGCGCGGATTTGATGTCCTCGGTATGCGCGGCGTCCTCTGTGACCGCGTGCATCTCGGCGGCCAAGTCGCCTAGCCGTTCCAACACCTCGGCCTTCGGCACTTCCGCAAGCGTTCTTGGGCTCTCGCGGCGGGCCGACGGGCCTTCCAAGAGCGCGATCGGTTCGCCCGCGGGACGTGACGGCAATAGACGCTCCTCGTCGACATGTTCGATCAGCCGCGAGATCTCGCCGCGCACCTTTTCGGCGGCATTGTTGACGGTCTCCGCAATCGCCTTGAGGTCGGCCATTATTGCATTCCGCATTTCCTCGTCTGGATTGAGATTGTTCAATCGCTCGTTGGTTTTCTTAAGTCGCGCCGCCATCTCGGCGAATATCCCGCCGTCCGCCATAAGCGTGCCGACGATGTCTTCGAGCATTCGCCGCGCGCCGCGCACGTCGCCCACGACTTGCCCGAGATAGTGCCTGAGCCCCTCGCTGTCGCTCCCCAGTGCTTTGCTCGCTTGCGCGAACTCACTCATGCTTGCCGCAAAGCGCTTCTCGGCGGCCGCGGTGCGCTCGTCGAATGTTGTCGTCGCGCGCGCCAGGGCTTGCGTTGTGTCGATGGTGCGCGATTGCAATCCGGCGACGGTCTGGTCGAGACCCTTCTCGAGCCGGTCGAGCGTGCCCAAGATGCGTGCCAAATGTTCTTCGGTGCCGCTCAGCAATCCGCCCAACCGCGCCCCGAGCCCGCGCACGGCCTCATTGGTTTGCGCGACGTCGCTGGCGATATGGTCATGCGCGGCGAAGAACACTGTCTGACTTTGCTTGGCGTCCTCGCTCGCTTGGCGCAGGCCCTGCGCCGTCGTTGTCAGTTCGCTCAACACGGCGTTGACACGTTCTTTGGCGCGCGCCGAGACCCCGGCAAGCTCTTCGCTGCCGTTCGCCAGGCGCCCAGCCACTTGTCCAACCTGGTTCGCGCCGTCCGTCGCCGCGCTCAACAACGTTTGCGACGAGGCGCGCACGGTTTCGATCACCTGACCGAAATCGCTGCGCAGCGATGTCGCGGCAGCCTGGATGTCACCGCAGGCTTGGCCAAGTTGTGTGATCGCTGTGTTCAGTTCCGTCCGTCGCGCAACGCCGATTTCGGTTGCGTCGCCCGTCGCCGCCTTGAGCGCCTCCACGGCGCTCGTGACTTGCGCCGCCAGCTTTTCGAATAATGTCGAGCCGGCTCCTTCGAGCGTCTCGTGGATTTGACCCTGGTCGGCGAGCGTCTTGAGCGCCGGCATGTCGGCAAGGCCGCGGCGCATTGCTTCGCCCGCCCGCGCCAGTTCACCGATCTCATCGCGCCTGTCCGTCCCCCAAATGCGGTGCGCGACGAATCCCTTTGCCGCAGCCGAGAGACTTCGTTCGAGAGTGTTTAACGGTTGGATGACGCCGAAGCGCATCACCCAAGCGACAATGAGCAAGCCCGCGACGAGAGCGGCAAGCGTGATGACGATCAGTATCAGCGCGCTGTCCAACAGGCCGCCGAGGCCGCGCAGCTGCGAGGAGCGTCCCGTCTCGCGAAGGCGCTCGAACGACGTGGCGAGTGTCAGATAGGCCGTTTCGAGTTGTCCGGCGCTTGGGAGCGCTTTGACGGAATCATCCGTCACGCCGCGCAAGCCACTCGGCGGCGTTGCTGGCGCTGCCGCCGCAGTCTGCGTAAAGGTGTCGACGACGGCTTCGACCTCGCGCAAGGCAGTCGTTGAGGTCGCTTCGCCCACGGTCAGCCGGTCGAGCGCCTTGAGCGCGCCAACCGCTTCCGCCGACCGTTTTCCAAGCTCCGCCTGCGCTCGGGTGTCGCCAGTCCAGTAGTCGCGGTAGCTCTTCAAGAACCCGGCATGGCCGAGTGCGTGCTCGATGATCGCGATCTGGGTCGCGGTCCGTTGCGACGCACTTTCCGGATCGCTCAGCTCACGTTCGAGCTGACCGACATAGCCGATGAAATAAGCGCCGCCGAAAACCAGCAAAGCCGCCACCGAAATGGCAGCCAGCAGGAAGAGGCGGCTGACACCTGTGAGCGTACGCAAGCAACCAGGCTCCGTCCCCCTCGGGGCGAGGCGGTGATTCGCAGCCTGAGTCTAGATGAGCCACACGCCCTGGGCGAGAGCCGCGCTTGATTCTCCCCAAGGTCGGCCATCTTCCGTCTACGGAGAATTGTGCCAGCTATTTTGGAGGCTCGGCAGCCTCGAAGGCGGCGATCAGTGCATCGGTCCGGGCAAGGATCTTCGCTGTATTGTGGACTGCGGCCTCATGCGCCAACCGCCAAGCCGCCACCTGTTGTGCCCATCCGCGATGCAGCGCCTCCAGTCCGGCAGTCTCTTCTTGAAGATTGATCGTGACCGGCTTCGCGCGATGATCGCGAGCTTCAACCGTTTGCATGAATGCCAACCTCACCTTGAGGTGAGGACGCTAAGCCGATGTGTGTAAAGAGGAGGTAACCGGAACGCGCGTCGCGCCCAAAGGTTTCAAATGCGCCTGCTCTGACGATGTGTCGCTCGAAACGCCCTTGAGGGAAATGAAGGGATAGGTGAGCAGCCAAAACAGATTTGTCGCCTCGCGCCCGCGCAACTCGTCGAGGCCGAGCTTCATCGTCGTCTGCGGATCCCTTGGCGCCGGCATGTAGGTTGCGAACAACCGGTCCCACAACGGCGTTACCACCCCGTAGTTGGAGTCCGTTTCCGGTTGATAGGTCGAATGATGAATGCGGTGCATGTCCGGTGTGACGATGAAAATGCGCAGTGCCCGATCGGTTTTTTCGCCCAGTCGGATGTTGGCGTGAGAGAACATCGCAAACGCGTTGAGCACGATCTCGTAGGCAAGTACGGCGAGCGCCGGGGACCCGAGTACCACGATCGCCGCGAGCTTGCACAATTGGCTCGCGAGGCATTCGGCCGGGTGCGAGCGGAACGCCGTTGTCGCATCGACGTCCAGATCGACGTGATGCACGCGGTGAAACCGCCACAACAACACAACGCGGTGGCAAGCGACGTGTAGGCCGTAGAGCGTCAAGTCGAGTGCGGCGAACGTGACGACGGCGGCAACCCACACTGGCGCGCCTGTCGCGGGCAGCAATCCGTAGCCGTGGTTCTGTATATAAAACGCGGCGCCCACAATCGCCGCTGGCGCCAAGAAGCGCATGGCCGCGCTCGCCGCCGCGTTGACGACGGTAAAGCCCATGTTGGCCGACCAGCGCGTGATGAGTTCGATCGAGAGCGTTCGTCGCGGCCAAATCCGCTCGGCGACGACCAGAGCGAGGAACGCCGACAGGAATACGCCCAGCTGAACAAGGCCCCAATTGATCGTCATTTTTCGTCCCGGCCGGCCGCCGTCGGATGCCGCGGCTCGTGCAGCAACTTTGGCAGGTCTTGCGTAAAGACGGCGTGTGAGCGCGCTGTCCCAAAATTGGACAGAAGCGAGGCTCAGCCGCCTAAGGCTTACGGCACGCGTGCAACCGCCAGTGTTTTTCGCGGCTTGAGATAAAACGTATCACTGACCGTGATGCCATTGGTCAAGAACATGCCGACCAGCGTCTGATAGGTGAAGCTGATTTCGGCCATGACGACGCTCTGATTGGGCGGAACCAGGCCGGCCGGCATTGAGACGGGCGATCCCGTGGCCCGCGGCGCGGTGCGCAGCGCATCGCTCCACGCGACTGTCGTCGTTCCGTTGATGTCGGCGACCACTGACGTGATTCGAATCTGCGCGCTGTTTGGATCGAACGGCTGGATGATGACGTTCAGCGACGCCATGATGTCGTTCATGCCGGCATTGGTGATTTGCGTGCTTTGCGTGACCAAATCGGCGGCCGTTGACGCAACGGTTGTGACCTTGCGGTCGGCAAGGATGTAATTGCCGATTTCCGCGACGCCGAAATAGGTGGTGACCATCAGCGGCGCGATGAAGGCGAACTCGATGGCTGACAGGCCTCCCTGATCTCGCCCGAAGGTTTTGTAGAAGCGCAGCATTTGCATTTCCTCCAGCGCTAAGTCCGCTGATCCGTCAGAACGGTTCGTTCTTGAACGCCATAGCCGCTTGCAACAACCGTGCATTGCCCGACATATTTACGAGCGTTGAGCCGAAATCCGGCGTCAGCACCGGCCAGGCATAGAACGCCCGCACGACGACGATGTCGCCGGCGGCGCCCATGTCGAATTGGTAGTTGCCTGAAAGATTTCCGTTGCCGTCCAGCGCTCCCGGTAAGTTCACGTTGCTGAAGCTGTTGAATTTACGCACATCGATGCCGAGGCGCGCATCGCAGGCGAGCAGCATCGAAATCTGATCGCAAATGAGCGTGCGGAATTGCGCTTGAGTCAGGTTCGCGGCCTGGGCTTGACCGGTCCTGATCTGACGCGCTGCGGCGGCCACGCCGTTCTCGAGCGTTGATGTCGCGAAGAATACCAGCGACGTGTCGATCACCGCGTAAAGCAGCAGGAAGAAGGGAATGGCCAGCATCGCGAATTCGACCGCCGCCGAACCTTTTTTGGCGCGGCGAAATCGGCTGAGCATCAGCGTCGCGCTCTCCAAGACAGACATGGTGACGCTCCTCTAAGACCAACAGGCAAAGTGGCGGCGGCGTAGCCGGCGCGGTGTGAAATGCTTTCTGCACGCTTCAGTATACAAGCTTTCGCGCGTGAGAAACGTCAAGTACAGTTGAAAGTATAGTAACCATTATTTTCAAGTTAATTGGCACGAGAAAGATTTATCTTAACAAATAACCATCGTTTCAATTGTGCCGTTCATATTTACATTTGATAAACACTCGGCGCCGATATTTTCGCGGCGGCGTGGAATCTCGTTGTTCTGTGCCGAGGAGCGAGGTCGAAAGCTATGTGCAACTTGATCTCTCGCGTTGTGTCGCGCCTGCGGTCGTTTGCGAACGCCCGCCAGGGCAACATCGCGATGATTTACGCGCTGAGTTTGATTCCGATTATCGCCGCGACGGGGTCGGCGATCGATCTCTCGCGCGGCATGGTCGTGAAGATGCGGCTGGGTGAATCGCTCGACGCCGCCGCCCTCGCTGTTGGCGGTACGTTGGGTCTGACGCAGGCGCAAATGACCGCCAAGGCACAGCAATATTTCGACGCAAACTATCCGGCGGGCGAAATAGGCCAGATCAGCAATCTGTCGGTGACGATGTCGGGACAGGTTGTGACGGTCTCGGCCACGGCAAAAGTGCAAACCGCCTTCATGGGACTCTTCGGTGTCAACTATCTGACCGTCGACTCGAGCGCCGAGGTGACGAAGGACTCCCACGGGCTCGAGGTGGCGCTCGTGCTCGACAACACCGGCTCGATGGCCCAGTCCGGCAAGCTCGCCGCGCTCAAGACGTCTGCAAGCACTCTGATCGACGCCGTGTGGGCGGGCCAGACGACGCCGACTTATGCCAAGGGCTCGATCGTGCCCTTCAGCTTCACCGTGCGTGTCGACACAGCGACCTTCCTGGCCAACAACTGGGTCGATAAGACCGGGGCGTCGTCGACGGCGAAATTGAATTTCGACAACAACAAATATGCCTTCGCCGTGTGGGCGACGATGTCGAACCAAAGTTGGGGCGGTTGTCTTGAAGCGCGTCCGAACGGCTTGGAAGAGCTCGACACGGCGCCGGCCGTCGGCACGCCCGATACATTGTGGGTCCCGTTCTTCTACCCCGACGAGCCCGACGGCGCCGCCTATGGCGGCTATTCGCACACCTATTTGTCGGACGGCGTGAACAGCACGCAAGACCCGCGGCTGAAGCGGTCGGCGAAATATGTCGGCAAGAACAACGCCGGTCCGAACACCGGCTGCACCATGCTGCAAATCCAGCCACTGACCAACGACTCGACGACCCTGAAAAATCAGATCAATCAGATGGTCGCGACCGGTAACACCGACGTCAATCTGGGCGTCGGCTGGGGCTGGCGCACCCTGTCGCCCACGCCGCCTTACACTGAGGGCTCGCAATACGGCGACCCGTACTGGACGAAAGCGATGGTCGTGCTCACCGACGGCACGAACACCGAGCCGACGACGAACACGTGGCACAAGTCGGACTACACGGCCTTCAACTATCTGATCCGCAACCAGCTGCTGAACAATTCGTATTCGACCGCGGCGACCGAAGCGGAACTCGATCGGCGAACCGCGCTCGTTTGCGAGAACGCCAAGGCTGCGGGCATCCGGATCTACACGATCTTGCTGATGGAGAATTCGACGCGCGCCGTCGATCTGATGCGCAACTGTGCGACCTCGCCCGATCTCTACTTCAATTCGCCGAGCGCCGGCCAGCTCCAGTCGGTCTTCGACGCGATTGCGACGGACCTGTCGAACCTGCGCGTCAGTAAGTAGCCCGGCACTTCTCATATGCGGAAAAGGGCTCGGCGACCGCCGGGCCCTTCTTGCGTTAGGGACCGCTCTCGCCGGCCAACGCCCCAAAGTCGCGGCACATCTGCTCGACGCTCTTCACATGCCTCTCGTAATAAAGCTCGTGCGCGCGGGCGAGATCGAACGGCGCTTCGGACAGGCAGCGCTCCAGCAGCGCCGACGCCTTGATCTTGCGCTCCGGACTCGCCGAGGCCGTGAGCGCGCGCCAATCCCAGCAAATCGTGCGCATGCGCAGCTGATGCGCTGCCAGCGATTGTTGCGCTGAGTTCGGCGGGAACGAGGACTCGGCCCGGGCGAGCAACAGGCAGCGGATCGTCAGCTCGTTCGCGGGCGTCGACTTAGCCTCGTCGTCGGCAGCTGCTGCAGGCGCGAGAGTCACGGCCATCACAAGGCACAAAGTGAACGTACCGAGCCGTCCAGGCATGATCATTTTGGCGTCTCCGTCTCGACCAGCGGTGCCATTGACCGACCGGAGGCTATTGCCTCAGCCCCCAAACCATCAAGACTGATGTCGCGCTGCGATTCGGCTTTAGGGGCCAATGCAATCAAGGCTCGCCACGATTGTCCTGTGTCTCCTTGCCGGCGCCCTGCCGCGCGGGGCGCTTGCCGACGATCAAAAGCCGGCTGCGCCATCTGTCAATCTTACGCTGGCCTACACCGGCGAGACTTGGTCCCTAGTAGAAGGCGGGCAGCGTCGAGGTGAACGCTATCTCGACGATCTCGATGTCCAGCTGACCGTCGATCTGGAGCAGGCGATCGGCTGGCAGGGCGCAAAGGCGTTCGTTTATGGCCTCTACAACAACGGAACGTCGTTTTCGGGCGATCTCGTTGGCGATCTGCAGGGCGTGTCGAACATCGAGACGGGCATCGAGGCTCTTCGCCTCGAGGAAGCCTGGCTTGATCAAACCTTCGCAGACGGTCACGGCTCCATTCGTTTCGGCCTATACAATTTGAACAGCGAGTTTGACGCGAGTCTTGTCCGCAGTCCGTTTATCAACCCTTCGCACGGCATCGGGCCCGACTTCGGCCAGGCTGGCTTGAATGGCCCGTCGATCTTCCCGGCGACCAGCCTAGCCGCAAGATTTGCCTGGAGCTTTGACGGCGGCGCCTATGCTCGCGTCGCCGTACTCGACGGCGTACCCGACGATCCGAACCATCCCAAGCGCACGACGATCGATTTGCGTGGGCCTGATGGCGCACTCATCGCCGCCGAAGTCGGCCTCGCCAACGAAAGCGGTCGTGTATTGTCGCTTGGCGTTTGGGGGTTTACCGCGGCGTTCGATGACCTGACGGATACCAAACCGCTCGGCGATCCAATCAAGCGTCACGACAATCGCGGCGTCTATATCGCGGCAGAGGGGCCGCTGTGGTCGCGCGAGGATCACGACCCGTTTGACGTGTCCGGTTTTGCGAGAGCCGGCCTCGCGGCCGCCGACGTCAATCCGATTGCGAGTTATTTTGGTTTCGGCCTCGTCGTCACCGGACCGTTCGACGCGCGACCCACCGATAAGCTTGGCGTCGCCGTCGCGATTGCCGATGCCGGTGACAAATTTCAAAAATTGATCGAAGCCTCGTCGGGGGTACCGTCGTCGCGGGAAATCAATCTTGAAGTGACATACCAGGCGCCGGTCATTGATGGCTTCGTCCTGCAGCCTGATGTGCAATGGATCAATCATCCAGGCGCCGATGCCGCCATTCGCGATGCGCTGGTCGTCGGCATTCGCTTCAAGGCCGACCACAGTTGGAGCGACTGAGTTCCGCAGTCGATCCCGCTCTTCGCCGAAGCCCTTATGCAAAGCTCGACCAAGCGAACGCGCCGACCACGATGGTCATGATGAGCGTGGCAAGCCAACCCAACACGCGAATCCACACCGGCAGCGCCAGGGTCTGGACCGCCTGCGCGCCCGAAACGATCACCATCATCGCCAGCATGATCGGAACGGACACGATGCCGTTGATGACGGCCGTCCAAAACAGCATCGCGATCGGGTCGATATTCGTTGCCGACAGCGCTGCGCCCGCCAGCGTCGCCGCGCATACGATGGCATAAAAGCCGAGCGCACGATTGGCCGGCAACTCGAGGCTGCCGCGCAAGCCGAACACTTCCGCCGCGGCATAGGCGGCCGACCCGGCCAGAATCGGCACCGCCAGCAATCCCGTCCCGATGATGCCTGCCGCGAACAGCGCGAACGTCAAATCGCCGGCGATCGGTCGCAGCGCCTCGGCAGCTTGCGCGGCGGTATCGATCTTCGTCACACCGTGCGCATGAAGCGTCGCCGCCGTTGTGACGATGATGAAAAAGGCGATGAGATTCGAGAAACTCATGCCGATCCAGGTATCGACCGAGATGTGCCTGAGTTCGTCCTGGGGCGAAGAAGCGATGGCGCCAATGATGCGCCGATGGCTCAAGCGCGATTCCTCGGCCTCTTGCGACGCCTGCCAGAAAAACAAATAGGGGCTAATCGTCGTGCCGAAGACCGCAACGATCGTCAGCAGCACATCCTTGTCGAGCGATATGTTTGGTACGACGGTCGCGGCGATGACATCGACCCAAGGCACGTGAACGCTGAACGCCGCCGCGACGTAGACGAAGAGGAACATCGTCAGGAATTTGAGATAGCCGGCATAGCGATGATAGGGAACAAAAACTTCCGCGACGAGGCAGGCGAGCCCGAAGGCAAGCGCATATAGAACCGCGGGCCCGCTCACGATCAGCCGCAACGCCGCGCCCATCGCCGCCAGGTCGGCTGCGATGTTGATGGTGTTGGCGGCGACCAGCAACGCGACGATGAGGTAGACGACGGGTTTGGGCAGCGACTTGGCGATGTTGCGCGCCAGTCCGCGCCTTGTCCGCCAGCCGATATGCGCACTGATGATCTGGATCGCCGCCATGAACGGCAGCGTAAGGAACATCGTCCAGGTCAGCGCGTAGCCGAATTGCGCGCCGGCTTGAGAATATGTCGCGATGCCGCTCGGGTCGTCGTCGGCGGCTCCCGTGATCAGGCCGGGGCCGAGCGCCCGCCATATCCGGGCCATCGGCGATGGTTGGGGCTGCATCCCGATTCTCAGGTCGACGGAGTATCCGTCGTCGCAGCCGGCAATATTGGCGCGCCGCCGCCTTGCACGCGCATCTGCTCTTGAAACCGTTTGATCACTTGCAAGAGCTCGGCAATTTCCGTCTCCCGCAGCAAATCGATCTTTTGATGAAGCAATTCGATCTCGAGCTCGGCCTTGATGTTGATGTCGTAGTCGTGTTCGGCGGCCTGGCGATCGATCATCGCCTGGCGATTTTGACTCATCATGATGAAGGGCGCGGCATAGGCGGCCTGAAACGACAGCGCGAGATTGAGCAGTATGAAGGGGTAGGGATCCCAATGCTCGATTATCGCCGTAACGTTCAGCACCATCCAGGCAAGGAGCAAGCAACTCTGAACGATAATGAACGGCCATGACCCGACCATGGCCGCGACCCCGTCGGCAACGCGCGCCCCAAGCGGCATGGTCTGACTCGACGGGCGCTCCCGCCTTTTTTTCACCGCAGTGCGAAGTTGCTGGAGGAGTTGAATTTCCTCGTCGTGCAACGAAGTGACCAGTTTCTTGATTCCACTCATTTCCACATTTCCTTTCCAGCCGTCCCCATGGCGCGGCGCGATAGAATCAGCGCGATTTTACCCGAGCATCGGGGAAATCATGGCAATTGCCGCAAATAGGAGCCAGCTAGCCCCAACAATTCGATTAAAGGGGCCTAGAGCCCCCCGCGCCATAGGGCTTTGATTGTCGCTTCGGCGCCCGGGCCGAAATGCAACCAAGCAGCGCGTCCGTGGCTGGTGTCGGCAATGAACAAAGGGTCGTTTCGCCCGACATGCGCCACAAGGTCCTTGCGAATCTGGGCTATCGGCGTCGCGGAGTGCACAAGCCAGACGAACTGGTTCATGCGATAGCTTCTGCCCAGCTTCGCCACCGCACCTTCGAAGGCGATCGTCGATCCCGAGCGAAGGTCGGCGACGATGACGATCTTCGCCAATGCCTCTTCTGCCTTCGCATCGGCGGAGCGGGTTGGTTCGACCGTTGTCTGAGGGGCGGCGACCGCGGGACGCGCGGCAAATGTCCACGCAAGGCTCAAATGTTCGCCGGCTAGCGACCAATTTTCGCCGACGCGCATGACCGGCGTCGATACCGCCACCCGGCCTTCCGCGACGAAGTTTGCGACCTGTTCTTCGGTGTACGGACCGTATGATTTGCCGTCGACGGCAACGAACCAGGTGTCCTGGGTCCGTGCATTGGGGTTGGCCATTGGCAGTGTCCGAAAGAAAACTCGCCTTTGTGACAGTGTGATGGTGAACGAAAGGTTTCGAGACGCCCTTCTCGACAGTGCGAATTAACTTGCTGTGAGGTCTTGGCAACGTAGACGCTCGAGGCGCTTGATGACTCGCAACTCCGCGTCATCATCGACGAAACGCTTCGCACGCATTGTCAGTTCGTCTCGCACGCGCACAATGTCGCAGCGGATGCCCGTTCGCTCCGATTCACGATTTTGCGGTGGAGGCTCGCCCAGAGCCCGCGCTATACCGCGCGGCCTTCCGATCTTTGACATGAAGCTTTCATCCGGGCGAGCTGAGGATGCGCATTCTTCCGCCGGTCTCGATCAAATCGCCCGGGCTGCTGCCAAGCCGCTGGGATGTGCTTGCCGCCCTGTTGGTGCTTGGTTTTGTCGTCTTATTCGCCAACCTGAGCCAGCTCCTCGTCGCGCCGCTCAGCCGGCTCGCCGTCGTGCCGATTTCGCTGGATCCATCCCACTTGCCGGAATACGCGGCGCGCACGGCGGTGCGTATGTTCATCGCCCTCGGCGTGTCGCTTCTCTTCACCTTTACCTACGCGACGCTCGCCGCCAAGAGCGAGCGCGCCGGCAGGCTGCTCATCCCGCTGCTCGACATTCTTCAGTCGGTGCCGATTCTCGGGTTCATTTCGGTCACGGTGGTCTTCTTCCTCTCGCTTGCCCCGGGCCGCGTCCTGGGCGCGGAGCTTGCTGCCGTCTTCGCGATTTTCACCAGCCAAGCTTGGAACATGGCGTTCAGTTTCTACCAATCGCTGCGCACGGTTCCTATTGAGCTGACCGAAGCCGGCAAGCTCTTCGGCCTCAACGCCTGGGCGCGCTTTTGGCGCATCGAGGTGCCGTTCGCCATGCCGTCCTTGATTTGGAACATGATGATGTCGATGTCGGGCGGCTGGTTTTTCGTCGTGGCCTCGGAGGCGATCAGCGTCGGCAACACCACGGTGACGTTGCCCGGGATCGGTTCCTACATCGCCGCCGCGATTGCTCAGAGCAACTTGACCGCGATCTATTGGGCGATCGGCGCGATGCTGATCGTGATCCTGGTCTACGACCAGCTTCTGTTCCGCCCGTTGGTTGCTTGGGCGGACCGTTTCCGTTTCGACGACCAGCAAAGCGACGAACCGCCGCGTGCGTGGGCGCTGACGATGTTGCGCCGCTCGCGCCTCATCAAAGCGGTGGCAAGCCCGGCATCTGCGTTCATGTCATGGACATTTCGCCTCGCCCCTCCGCGCGTGCCGGTAAGGCCCGCTCGGAATTCAGTTTCGCAACGGGCCTTGGCGATTGGTTGGAACGTGTTGATCGCCGCGCTCGCTGTCGTTGCCGCTTGGCGGGTGGGCGCCTTTATTGCCGCGCGCGTGTCCTTGGCGGAAGCAGTGGATTGCGTCGGCCTGGGTTTCATCACGATGTTGCGGGTCTTGGTGTTGATCGCGCTTGCAAGCGTGATCTGGACGCCGATTGGCATCTATGTCGGCCTGCGCCCGGGCCTCGCGCGCTTCGTTCAGCCGATTGCCCAATTTTTGGCTGCCTTTCCGGCCAATCTGCTTTTCCCTGTCGCCGTCTCGCTGATCGTCTCCTTCTCTCTTGATCCCGACATCTGGCTCTCGCCGCTGATGGTGCTCGGCACCCAGTGGTACATTCTCTTCAACGTCATTGCGGGTGCGTCGACGTTGCCGATGGAGCTGCGGGATGTCGGTACCAATCTGGGTGTGCGCGGATGGCTGTGGTGGCGCAAGGTGGCGCTACCCGGCGTGTTTCCTTTCTATTTGACTGGCGCAATCACCGCCTCGGGCGGATCGTGGAATGCTTCAATTGTTGCCGAGGTCGCGACGTGGGGCAATCATACGTTGCGGGCCCACGGTCTCGGCGCCTACATCGCCGAGGCAACGGCGGCCGGCGACTTCCGTCGCATCGTTCTGGGTATCGCCGTGATGAGCCTGCTCGTTACCGTCGTGAACAGAGTGTTTTGGCGCCAGCTCTATTGGTATGCCGAGCGCCGCTTTCGACTTGCATGAGGTCAGAAATGGAAGCAGCAGATATCTTGCTTGACGTGCACGGCGTCCGTCGCTCGTTCCCGAAAGCCGGTGGTGGCGAGCTATTGGTCCTCGACGACGTCGAATTGAAGCTCGTCGATGGTGAAATCGTCGGCCTATTGGGCCGTTCGGGCTCGGGGAAATCCACGCTTCTGCGCATCATTTCAGGGCTCTCGAAACCAACCGCAGGATCCGTAACTTACCTGGGCCGTGGCGTTGACGGTCCGGCGCCCGGCATCGCGATGGTATTCCAGAGCTTTGCCTTGTTCCCCTGGCTGACCGTACTTGAGAACGTTCAACTCGGGCTCGAGGCGCTCGCGTTGCCGCCGAAAGAAATTCGCTCGCGCGCGCTGGCCGCGATCGATCTGATCGGTCTCGACGGCTATGAGTCCGCCTACCCCCGTGAATTGTCGGGTGGCATGCGCCAGCGCGTCGGCTTTGCCCGCGCGCTTGTGGTTCATCCGAACATTTTGCTGATGGACGAGCCATTCTCGGCGCTCGACGTGTTGACCGCCGAAAATCTGCGTACGGATTTTCTCGATCTTTGGCAGGAAGGCCAGCTCCCCATCAAAGGCGTCATCCTCGTCACGCATAACATCGAGGAAGCGGTCTTGATGTGCGATCGAGTGTTGCTTTTCGCCTCGAACCCGGGGCATATTGCCACCGAGATCAAGATCGACCTGCCGCAGCCGCGTTACCGGCAGGATCCGGCGTTTCTTGCGATCGTCGATCGAATTTATATCGAGATGATGGCCCACCGGGCCGAGCGCGCCCAACGCCACGAGCGCTTTGCGGGCACCGGCATTGGAACAGTGCTGCCGCGCGTTTCGGCGAACCTATTGTCCGGTCTTGTCGAGACTGTCGCTGCTGCGCCCTACCTCGGCAAAGCCGATCTTCCCGATGTTGCGTCGAAGAACCAATTGGAAATCGACGAGCTCTTTCCGGCCGCCGAAACGCTGCAAATGCTCCGGCTTGCTGAACTCGAAGGTGGCGACATCAAACTCACCGCGACGGGCAAGCGCTACGCGGAAGCCGACATGAATACGCGCAAAGAAATCTTTGCACGCGCCCTCATGTCATTTGTGCCGTTGGCCGCTCGCATTCGCCGGGTGCTCGATGAGCGTGCCAATCACCATGCGCCAAAGAGCCGCTTCCTGGACGAGCTTGAAGATCACATGGCACCCGAAGCCGCCGAGGAGACTCTTCGCACAATTGTCAGCTGGGGCAGATTTGGCGAGCTCTTTGCTTATGACGACGAGCACGGGCTGTTCAGCTTGGAGAACCCTGCTTAGGCGCCAACGAAAAGGCCCGGCGGTTGCCGAGCCTTTTTTGATAACGAAAAGATCGAAGGGGCGGCCTATTTGCCCGACGAGATCTTATTGTTCTTGTCGGCGATGTCCGTTTTCTTATCGACGTCGTCGCTGATGTTCTTGAACTCGGAATCGCCTTGCGTCAGTGTGCGTTCGCAACGCGGCGAGCATGCGAGGTTGCGCTGGCCTTGTGCGCCGCGGTAGAGGGTTACCGTCGCATAATTCGAGACGCCGACGGTGACGCGCGTGTTGAGCACTTCCGATCCGGTTGCGTCGAGCGCGACGATGTTGGTCTGCCCAAACGTGCGGCCAAGCACATACACGGTCTTGTCGTCGACCATCTGCGCATCGGCGATCGCCGGGTTGCCGACGAGGATCGTCTTGGCGGGGCGATCGAGCTTCACGACCGAGGTTTGATCGAAGTCGATGCGCATGTCCGATTGTGCGCTCTCGCCGGGACTGTCGGCCCAAGCGAATGAAGAAAAGAGTCCGCCGGCGGCTGTAGCGGCCAAGAGCGCGGCGCGAATACCCGTCATGGGAATCCCCGTTGTGATTAGTGGTTTCGTGAGGGTGGAGCGTGACGGAAAGCCGTTAAGGATGTCTGAAGCGCATTTGCGCGAGACGAGCGCGTTCCGCCTGGTCATGCGAAAATAAGTTTATTGAGTTGCTTAAATCATTATTGTTCTTAACCGATGTTTTACTTTGTTATGGTCTTCTAATACTTCGGGAAAATCTCGGCTTTCATACATTGTTAGGTGTTTGGGCCGTAGCCTCCAGCGCGGTTCGTGTAACGGGGAAAATATCGTTCAGCGGGCCGACATGGTGCAGTGGTGTCAAACATGGAGGCCTCAATGAGCCGTTTTATTACTCGCTTTGTGAAGGATGAGTCCGGTGCGACGGCCATCGAGTATGGTCTGATCGCGGCGTCCATCGCGGTCGTGATTATCACCGCGGTGCAGTTGCTGGGCACGAAGCTCACGACGACCTTTACGAGCGTCGCCAACGCTCTCTAAGAGAGTTGCCGCGAGGTGAGCCGCCGCATCGGCGCTTGCCTTGCGAAGTGGAAAAAAGCCGTCGGCTGCGGGTGATGCGGCCGGCGGCTCTTTTCATACGTACACGGACGATCAGCAAATATTAATCGCCCGGTAAGGCATCGCGCCTAGTCTGATACCGACCGGCATTGCCGCGAGGGGGAAGACGAGCGCCATGCTCGAGACGGCGTTATATACTGTCGTGGGCGCGACCATGGTCGCCGCCGCGGCCTATGACGTCCTGACGTTGACGATCCCGAACTGGATTTCCCTGGCGCTTCTGGCTTTCTTTCCGGTCCTCGCTCTTGTTGGCGGTTTGGGCTGGCACGAACTCGGGTGGCATGGCGCCATAGCGCTGACCGCGCTTGCGGCCGGCATTGCGGCGTTCGCGTCCGGCATCGTCGGGGGCGGCGACGCAAAGCTCTTCGCGGTTCTCTCCTTATATATGGGCCCGCGCGCGATCGCGCCTTACGTGTTCGACGTGGCCGTCGCCGGCGGCGTTGTCGGCGTACTGTTCCTGCTCTTGCTTCAACCGCGCTTGGAAGAATGGGCGCACCACTCACCCCTTCTGACGCAAATTCGTGCGCGCGGCATGGCTATTCCTTACGGCGTCGCCATCGTTGTTGGTGGCCTACTGGCATTTCCTTCCTCGCATCTCTTCGAACTCATCGCAGTCCTCTGACGTGGCGTAAACGCCAGCTCGTTCGTGAATGGCAAAGTCGGTTCTAAAATTAACCATAGGTTGATACTCCGCAGGTAAGACGTTGGTTAGGGACCGAAAAATCGTTCGGCTAGGGAGTCGCTTCGCATGAGCATGACGCGGATCTTGATACTTGTGGCGGCACTCGGCGCTGCTGGCCTCGCTGCGTTTCTTGTGCGCGGGCTTGTTGCAGGCGGGCCAAATCAAGCTGCAGCCGTGAACGTCGAGACCACTGAAATTCTCGTCGCCGCGAAGTCCATTTCGGTCGGCGGCAAGATTGCGGCCGGCGATCTCAAATGGTCGGGCTGGCCGAAGTCCGCGATGGACCCGAGCTATGTGACGCGCGAGACCCAACCGCAAGCGCTGGAACAGTCGTCCAACGGATCGGTGGCGCGCGCGCCGTTATTGCCTGGCGAACCGGTGACCGCGCAGAAAGTCGTGCGCGCTGACGGCGCGGGCTTTATGGCGGCGGTCTTGACACCCGGTATGCGCGGCATCGGGGTCAAGGTATCGGCCGAACTCGGCGCCGGCGGTTTTATTCTGCCGAATGATCGCGTTGACGTAATTATGACGCGCAAACTCGGCAACGACGATCAGGGCGTACCCTCCTACAGGTCCATGACGGTGCTACGCAGCATCCGCGTGCTCGCCATCGATCAGACGGCCAAGGAAGAGGGCGACTCGAATGCCATCGTCGGTAAGACGGCGACGCTCGAGCTAACGCCGAAGCAAGCCGAAACCATCGCGCTCGCCGAGGCGATGGGTGAGCTGCACCTTTCGCTGCGCAGCTTAAGTCAGCCGGACCAGCCGGACGAGGCCGACGCCAAGCCCCGCCACGGTCTCGGCGGCGACGATTCCAACCAAATCGCTGTGTTTCGTTTCGGTGCGCCGTCACACGCCGCGCCGGGCGCGGCAGCAGAATAACGGGTGTAACAATGATGCTTCTCCGCCTTTTGGCCATTGTCACGATCGTCTGCGGAATTGCGTTGCCGGCCGCGGCCGACGGCGTGGACCATGCTTCGGCGCCGTCTGCGCGGCCCGAGCCTACGCAGACATTGCAGATTCGCGCGGGCGGATCCGGCCCTGTGTCGCATCGTTTGCTCTTGCCCCTGCACAAGGCTGCCATCATCGAGCTGCTGGAAGACTCGCGCGACGTTCTGGTCTCCAGTCCCGACATCGTCGATGCCGTCGTGCGCACGCCGCGCCGCATCTACGTCGTGGGCCTCAAGGTCGGCCAGTCGAACGCCTTCTTTTTCAATGCCGGCGGCAAGCAGTTGCTCAATCTCGAAATTGTCGTTGAACGCGATTTGGGCGCGTTGCGTGAATTGATCGATCGCAGCATTCCCGGCGCCGACGTCAAGGTCGAGATGGTCAACGACAACGTCATCCTGACGGGTTCCGTTCGCAGTACCGTTGATTCCGACGCGGCGAAGGAAATTGCCATTCGTTACGTCACCGAATCGACCCAACCGCTTCGCAAAGACGCCATCGTCAATCGCATCGCCATCCGTGGCGGCGAGCAGGTGATGGTGCGCGTTCGCGTTGCCGAGATGCAGCGCACGTTGTCCAAGCAATTGGGCGTCGACATGAGCGCCGCCTTCGACATCGGCAAGAATTTTCCAATCGCTCTCGCCAGCTCGAATCCCTTCAGCTTGCTGGGACAGGCGCTGTCTCAGAATCAGCACTTCCAAATAGGCAGCCTGGCCAAGGGTAACTCTGTCGAGGGCATGGTCCGCGCGCTTGAGCGCACCGGTCTCATTCGCACGCTAGCCGAACCGAATTTGACGGCGATCTCGGGCGAGTCGGCAAAATTCCTGGCGGGCGGCGAATTCCCGGTGCCGGTTTCGCGTGACCGCGACGGCAACGTTCAGATCGAGTTCAAGCCGTTCGGCGTCGGCCTTGGTTTCACGCCGGTCGTTCTTTCGGAAGGCCGCATCAGCCTGAAGATCTCGACCGAAGTTTCCGAGATCACCGGCGAGAACGCGTTCGTCAGTCAGGGCGGCACTGTCATCGATAGCAACAACAACGTCATCACCGTTCCAGGCATCACCATCCCGGGCTTGCGCGTTCGCCGCGCCGAGACGACCGTCGAGTTGCCCTCGGGCGGCAGCATGGTCATGGCCGGCCTGCTGCAGCAATCGATGAAACAAAACATCGACGGCATTCCCGGCCTCAAGAACGTGCCGATTTTGGGCGCGCTCTTCCAAAGCCGCGACTTCCAGAGCGGCGAGACCGAGCTTGTGGTCATCGTCACGCCCTATTTGGTCGAGGCGACGTCGCCGGACGATCTGGCGTCGCCGACCGACGGCTTTTCACCGCCCTCGGACGCCGAAACAATTCTGCTCTCTTGCTTGAATGCGACGTACGGCCCGAAAGGCCATGGCCAGCCGAAAGGCGCGCTCAAGGGACCGATCGGGTTCATCGTTCAGTAAGGGTTAAGACGCCTGCCGCAAGGAATTGGCAATCACACGAAGCTTAGGATGACTCTCATGATCCGGTATGTGCGTCTTTTCGCGTTGGGTATGGTGGCCGTTTGCGCCGCCGGTTGCTCGATGCCCATGAGCAACGGCGAAGAAGAGTCGATTTCGCCGACCCAGCGTTATCCGATCGCCGTCGAACCGCAGGTCGTCACGATGACGGTCGCCGTCGACGACGGCATGCAGCGCCTGGCGCCCGGTGAAAGCGAACGGGTGCGCGCCTTCGCGGAACGCTGGAAGGCGCGCGGCCAGGGCATGATCAACGCAGCCGCACCGGCAGGCTCGCCCAACCGCGCAGCCGCGATGGCGGGGCTTGACGAGGTCAAGCAAATCTTGCGCTCGTCGGGCGTCGATTCGAGCGCGGTCACCGTCTCGTCTTACCGCGCCGACAATGATCCGCGCGCACCGATCACAATGAGCTTTGTCACGTTGGCCGCATCGACTGTCGAATGCGGTGCCAATTGGTCAAAAAATCTCGCCTTCAATCCGCGCAACACACCGTGGCCCGACTTTGGCTGTTCATCGCAGCACAACTTCGCGGCGCTCGTTGCCGATCCGCGCGACTTGATCGAGCCCCACACCTCCGACCCATCCGACAATATGCGTCGGTCGCAGGTGCTGGATAAGTATCGTCAAGGTCAGCCGACCGAAACCGTGCGTACCACCAACGACACCGGCAACGTAAGCAATGTCGCGCACTAGCGCGTGAAAATACCTCTGTAGGAATTTGGGAGTAGCCTGCGATGTCCAAGACGAGTGGGACCGACAAACCAGAGCCGACGTTCGGTGCGGCCGTTCAAGACCGTCCCGTCCCGCGCATTTCGATCCACGCGTTCTGCGAATCGCCGGAAACGGGCGCAGTCATCCAGCGCGCGGGTCAAGATCGCCGCTTGGCGAAGGCGCATCTCACCGTGCACATGGGCGGCGTCTTCGGCGCCGTCGAATATTTTAGCGACTCCTCCACGCCCAACGTCGTGATGGTCGAGACGCGCGAGCACGGTCCCTCCATCCTGCGCGAGCTCGAGAAGCTCGCCCACGTTTGCGATCCGGGGACGAAAGTCATTGTTATCGGCGGTACCAACGATATCGTTCTCTATCGCGAGATGATCCGCCAAGGGGTCAACGAATATCTCGTCGCGCCGCTCAATCCGCTTCAGGTCATCGAGGCGATCGCCACCCTCTATCACAGCCCGGCGGCGGCGCCGATCGGCAAGATCTTCGCATTTGTCGGTGCGCGCGGCGGCACGGGGTCGTCCACGGTCGCGCACAATTGCGCCTGGTCGATCGCCGAGGATCTTCACATTTCGACCACGATCGCCGATCTCGACATTCCGTTCGGCACCGCTGGTCTCGACTTCAATCAGGATTCCGGGCAAGGCATCTCCGAAGCGCTCGCCAGTCCGGAGCGATTGGACGACATGCTGCTTGATCGCTTGCTGATCAAGCATACCAATCACCTCAATCTGTTCGTTTCGCCGGCTCAGCTCGATCGCGACTCGGCGTTCGCGCCCGAATCGGTCGAGACCGTTCTCGACATCGTTCGCCAAGCCGCGCCCTGCGTGGTCGTCGATGTGCCTCATGTGTGGGCGCCCTGGGTTAAGCACGTGCTCGTCGCCGCTGATGAAATCATCGTCACGGCCACGCCCGATCTCGCGAGCTTGCGCAACGGCAAGAACATCTACGATCTTCTCAACCAATCGCGGCCGAACGATCGCCCGCTCAAGGTCGTGCTTAATCAAGTCGGCATTCCGCGCAAGCCGGAAATTCCGGTGAAGGATTTTGCCGAGGCGATGGGTGCCGACCCCGCGCTCGTCATTCCTTTCGATCCGCAACTCTTCGCCACCGCCGGCAACAACGGCCAAATGGTCGGAGAATTGAATGCGCAATCGCGCGCCGCTCAGGCTTTCCGCCAATTGGCGCAACAGCTTACCGGCCGCGAACCGCGCGTCGAGCAGAAATCAACCAGCAAACTCAGCTTCGACTTCCTGAAGCGCAAGAAGGCTTGAGTAGCGAATGTTTGGTAAGCGTCCAGGGGGAGGTGCCGAGGTCGCCGCGCGGCCGAAAGCCGCCGCGCCGCCGATGCCTGCAGGGTCAAAGCCCGGTGCCGTGCCGCCGCCGGCGACGCGTGGTGCGCCGCCGCCTCAAGTCGCGCCGCCGATCGTGGTCGATTCGCGCTCCGAGCAGTATTACGAAATCAAGACGACGATCTTCAATGCGCTGATCGACACGATCGATCTGGCGCAATTGGCGCAACTCGACGCGGAATCGGCGCGCGAGGAAATTCGCGACATCGTCAACGAAATCATCGCGATCAAGAACGTCGTGATGTCGATTGCGGAGCAAGAGCAGCTCCTGCAAGACATCTGCAACGACGTCCTAGGCTACGGCCCGCTCGAGCCGCTGCTGGCGCGCGACGACATCGCCGACATCATGGTCAACGGCGCCGAGCGGGTCTTCATCGAGGTCGCCGGCAAAGTCCAGCTGACCAACATTCGCTTCCGCGACAACGCGCAGCTGATGAACATCTGCCAGCGCATCGTCAGCCAGATCGGCCGGCGTGTCGACGAATCTTCGCCAATATGCGACGCGCGCTTGCCCGACGGCAGCCGTGTCAACGTCATCGCCCCGCCTTTGTCGATCGACGGGCCCGCACTGACGATTCGTAAGTTCAAAAAAGACAAGCTGAAGATGGATGACTTGGTCCGCTTCGGCTCGATCTCGAAAGAGGGCGCTATGGTCCTCAACGTGATCGGCAACTCGCGCTGTAACGTCTTGATCTCGGGCGGCACCGGCTCGGGCAAAACGACACTACTCAACACCATGACAGCCTTCATCGAAATCGATGAGCGCGTCATCACTTGCGAGGACGCCGCCGAGCTTCAGCTGCAACAGCCGCACGTCGTGCGTTTGGAAACGCGCCCGCCCAACCTTGAGGGCGCCGGCGAAATCACCATGCGCGACCTCGTCAAGAACTGTCTGCGCATGCGCCCCGAACGGATCATCGTCGGTGAGGTTCGCGGCCCTGAGGCGTTCGACTTGCTTCAGGCCATGAACACCGGCCACGACGGCTCGATGGGCACGCTTCACTCAAACAGTCCGCGCGAAGCTCTGCAGCGTTTGGAATCGATGATTACGATGGGCGGCTACAATCTGCCCTCCAAGACAATCCGCGAGATGATCGTCGGCGCGATCGACGTTGTGATCCAAGCCGCGCGCTTACGCGACGGTTCGCGCCGCATCACGCACATCACCGAAGTAATTGGCCTCGAAGGCGAAGTCGTCATCACGCAAGATCTCTTCCTTTACGAGATTACGGGCGAGGACGAGACCGGCAAGGTCAAGGGTCGGCACATGTCGACCGGCATCGCGCGTCCCGCTTTTTGGGAGCGTGCGCGCTACTACGGCCGTGAGAAGGAACTTGCCGACGCACTCGAGGCGGCTGCCGACAAATAAGGGAGGTGAGGCGCGAGAGCGCCTCCAACGCCGCCAATGTCTCAGACCATGATCATTCTCGCGATCGCGCTGACCGCGGCTTTGGCCGTCGGCGGCGCCGCTTTTGCATTTTTCGGCGCCGGCGACGGTTTGGCAAAAACCTCGAAGCGCGTCGCGGCTGTATCGCGCGGCACGGGCGGACGCGGACCCACGAAGCCCGGCGCCGATGCCACCGTTGAGTCCACTGCAAAACGCCGTCGCCAAGTCCAGGAAACGCTGAAGGATATCGAGCGCAAGCAAGAACAACAGAAGACAAAGGCAACGCTCGCCAACATGCTCGATCAAGCGGATTGGAAGATCGAACAGCGCACCTTCTACATCATGACGGTCGGCATCGGGCTCGCGATCGCCGTTTTGTTCTTTGTTCTCGGTTATGCCTGGTACACCGCGATCCTAGCGGGTTTTGCCGTTGGCTTCGGCTTTCCGCGCTGGTTCCTCGGCTTCACCATCAATCGTCGAAAGAAGGCGTTCACCAAGGAATTTGCCAACGCCATCGACGTCATCGTGCGCGGCGTCAAATCGGGTCTGCCGCTCAACGAGTGCTTGAAGATAATTTCGAACGAGACGCCCGAGCCGGTTGGCCCGGAATTTCGTCAGGTCGTCGAAGGCCAAAAAGTCGGCGTCCAGCTCGAGGACAGTCTGAAGAGAATGTACGAGCGCATGCCGATTCCGGAGGTAAATTTCTTCCAGATCGTCTTGACCATTCAACAGAAGACGGGCGGCAATTTGGCGGAGACTTTGACGAATTTGTCGAACGTGCTGCGCGATCGCAAGCGTCTGCACGGCAAGATCCGCGCGTTGTCGTCGGAAGCCAAGGCCTCGGCCATGATCATCGGCGCGCTGCCGGTCATCGTCATGCTGCTCGTCTATCTGACGACGCCGTCTTACATCGAGCTGTTGTTCACCGAGCGCATGGGCAACATCATGCTCGTCGCTTGTGGTTTTTGGATGTCGATCGGCATCTTGGTCATGAAGAAGATGATCAACTTCAAATACTGAGACCCGGTACCTGTCATGATGCATTATTTGAATTTGTTGTTCGATCGCCAATTCGTCGTCACGGCGCTGGCGGCGCTTGCGGCCTTTGGCACGATCTTGACGCTGGCATTTCCGTTGCTCGAAAGCGACAAGCTAGGCGCGCGCCTCAAGGCGGTAGCGACGCGTCGCGAAGAGCTGCGCCGCATTGCGCGCGAGGCGATGAACAAGAAGGGTCAGTTGCGCTCGACCCCCGTCGGCTTCATGAAGCAGACGGTCGAGAAGCTGAACCTGCGCAACATTCTGGAATCCCCCAATACGAAGGAAAAACTGTCGCGCGCCGGCTATCGTGGCCAGGCGGCGATCTACGCCTTCATGTTCTTCCGCTTCGTCATGCCGTTCGTCGTTTTCTTCGGCACGGTCGTCTATTTGTTCGCGCTCTCGCATTATTCGATTCCTCCGATCGGCAAGATCGGCATTGCCTTTGGTGCGGCATTCGCGGGCTTCTATCTCCCCGATCTTTATGTGCAGAACGTCATCGACAAGCGCATGAGCTCGGTGATGAAAGCCTTTCCCGACGCCCTCGACCTTCTGCTGATCTGCGTGGAATCGGGCATGTCGGTCGAAGCCGGGTTCAACAAGGTCGCGAGCGAAGTCGGCTCCGCCTCCGTTGAGCTGGCGGAAGAGTTCGCGCTGACAACGGCCGAGCTGTCGTACCTACCCGACCGCCGCCAGGCCTACGAAAATCTCGGCAAGCGTTGTGCCCATTCGGGTGTGCGCGCGGTCACCACGTCGCTCATCCAAGCCGAGCGGTACGGCACGCCGCTTGGCACCGCCCTGCGCGTCATGGCGCAGGAAAATCGCGAGATGCGCATGGCCGAAGCCGAGAGAAAGGCCGCGTCGCTGCCGGCGAAGCTTACCGTGCCGATGATTCTATTCTTCCTGCCGTCGCTCTTTATCGTCATCCTTGGGCCGGCCGCCATCAAGTTGATGAACCTCTAGGCTAGTTGATCAACGGCCACCAAGAACGCGCGTCGAACAGTTGTTGCTCGCGTCGAATAGGGGAATTCAGCGGCAGCGATACGATGCCTTGAACCACGCGACGACCGCCGGCACGACCTTGCTTTCGAGATGAGCACGTGCGACGGCGCTCTGTGCGGCCGCAACAGCGCATGAGCGAACAAAAGCCGCTCGTGCTGGATGTTCGGATTGGGCGGCAAGAACTGCGCTTGGAAGAAGGCGCCGCCAGCGCCACAGGTAAGATATGTGTCGAGTTCGATTCCGCCAGCGCGCAAAGCCGGTACAAGAAAAGCAGTTTTGAGCGGGTAGCTCATGCCCTTTGGCAGTTTGTTGTTCTTGATATGCATGCACAGGTCCGCGGCCGGCATCGCCTCAAGGAAGCGCTCGACCACACCATTTTAGTCCATTCGTCACGCCAAAGAAAAACGCCGCGCTCGTCGAGCGCGGCGTTTTCTTGTTCGAAACCGCAGTGTCTTACGGCGCCGCGTTGGCGACGTTGACCTGATGCTTCGGACGGAAGGGATCCGTCGGCTGCGAGCTGCGCAGGCTCGTCTGCGAGCCATCCGGCTGGGGCGAGGTGGACGTCGGCTGAGCTGTCGCCGCCGGACCCGTCGTCGATGAAGTGGCGGGCGTTTCCGGAGTCGTGTCTGCCGCGGGTGTCGTCACCGCGGGCGTCGCCGCCACGGGGGTTGTCACCGCGGAGGTCGTCGCCGGCGTCGCGCTGGTCGAGGCTGTTGCAGCCGGCTTCACGCTGGTTGGCTTCGCGCCCGCGGGCCTGGTGGGCGCCGCATCGTCGTCGGCGATCGGTGCCATCGTCACGATTTGGCGAGCGGCCGGCTTAGGCTTCACTTGCGCGCCCGGCGGCGTTGCTTCGTCGCTTGCCTCAGTTTTCGGTGGCGCGGCGGCATCGGTTTCGGCGCTCGGCGGCGCAAGAGCGGTCGCGGCTGGCTTCGGCGCTGCTGGGACAGGCGCCAGCACCGGAGCTTCGCTCGGCGGCACGGACAGCGGCTGCACATCGACCGTCGCGTTGGAGGCTGAGAGCTGATTGAGCACGGAGATATTATTGTCCGCGTCCGATTTCGGCAGGTCGCCGCGAACGAGTTGCTCGGCCTCGACCTTGTTGCCACGGATCGACTCGACCATCGCCAAATTCTGGCGCATCTGCGGCGTCGCGTCTGGACGCGCGACCAATTGGCGCAAGATCGGCTCTGCTTGCGCGACCCTTCCTTCAAGAAGGTAAGAGAGCGCCAGATTGGACTGAATGGCAGGGTTGCCCGGCGAAAGCTTCAAGGCCGCCTCATAGTTATCGCGGGCGGGTCCGTGGCTGCCGATTTGGTCTAACGCGACGCCATAGGCTGAGAGCGTCGACCAGTCGTTGCCGTTGATCTGCGAGGCGCGGGCGAGGAACGGCACTGCGTCGGGCGCCCGGCCCGCGGCGGTCAACGCCTTGCCATATTCGGCGAGCACGCGCGTGTCGTCGGGATGGCTCATCACCACGTCCTTCATGACCGTGACCGCTTGCCGGGCCCCACCCATCAGGCGCAAGTTGTGGGCGAAGGCGAGCGCGGCGTTCATGTCGTTGTGGTTTGCTTCGAATTTCGCGCCCCAATAGGCGGCGCCCCCGATGAAATCACGGTCATCGGGTTGGATCAGCTCCTGCGGCGAACCTGCCATTTGGCTGTCCGGCGCGGCGTCGCTGCTGCTTATGAGCGACGAAAATCCGCCGCAGCCCGTCAACAATGTTGCCGTGGCCGCAGCAATGGCGAGCTTGCTCGCCGAACGAAGGAGATCGCGGCTCGATGCACGGGCCATGGGTCTAAGTCCTCGCAATGTGAGCGAGCGCACAGCCGCGATGGGATGTGGCCCGCAGGGTTTCATGCGACCCAATTTCGCCGCAAAGCGGATAACAAATACTTAAGCCTAATCGCGGGTTAAGAGCGCTTTCGCCGATGTCGAGCGAAGCGTATAAGTCCCGCCGAAAGCGGGGGGTCGCCGAAATGCCGCGTCGTCGCAGACCCATTGCAGCGCTTCTCGGATTCCTTGCGTGCGCGCTTGCCGTGTTGGGCGCCGGCGCGCAGACGCCGCCCGAAGTCGCGCGCATTTCGTTTCAAATAGCCACCGGCCCTGTTGCCGGCAGCTATTTTCCGGTCGGCGAAGCATTGGCGCGCATTATTTCGTACCCGCCGGGCTTCGGCCGCTGTGAGGACGATGTCAATGTCTGCGGCCCTGTGGGTCTCATCGCCTCGGCGCGAGCGTCGGAAGGGCCGATGGCCAATATCGCGGCCATGCGCAGTGGTCGCGTAACATCGGCGCTCATTCAAGGGGACCTCGCGAGCTTGGCCTATCAAGGCGCCGGGCCATTCCAGTCGTCGGGCGCCTTCAAGGACCTTCGCGTCCTCGCCAAATTGCAGAGCGAAACCGTTCATCTCGTCGTTGCGACGCACGCACGCGTAAAGCGTTTGTCGGACCTGAAAGGCAAGCGCATTGGCATCGACGCGCCGTCGTCGGCGACGAATGCCACAGCGCGATTGATCCTGGCGGCCGCGAAACTGAACGTCGCGAAGCTGAAGCTCTCGTTCCAATCTCCGGACCAAGCGGCGGCCGATCTGAAGAGCGGCAAACTTGATGCGTTATTTGTGATCGGGACGGCACCCTTACGCGTCGTCGATGATTTGCTGCGGCGTGGCTCGGCGCGCCTCGTCGCCATCGACGGCAACGCGATAACTGCCTGGCTGAAAAGGCAACCTTCGTTGATGTCGACCAATCTGCCCGAGGGCGCTTATCATGGGTCGAAGGCGACGCGCACGCTCGCCGTTGTGGCCCTTTGGATCACCACCGCGCGTCTGCCCGATGACGTCGCCTATAGCTTGACCCGGGCCCTCTGGAATCCAGCCAACCGTAGCGAGCTCGATGGCTTAGGGCCCGTCGCCGCGTCGATCCACCGCGACGGGTCGCTTGAGTCTTCGCCAATTCCGCAGCACGTTGGCGCTGCCAAGTTTTATCAGGACGCCGGCCGGCTGCAGAACTGACGTCTGCCGTTCTCACTTCCTGAAAGAGCGCGAGAAATGCCGAGCACGCGATCATCGCAACCGGTGTCGGCCTATCTCATGCTCCTGATATTGGGCTTCTTGCCCTTGATTCTCGTCGCGCTCTTCTATGACGACCTGCCGCATCGTTTTGTCGTGCAGTGGAACGCCGGCGGTCTGTCGATCACCGGCACGAGAGCGAAATCGGCGATAACGATTGCGATTACCTGTGCGGCGATTGCTTTGTTCGCCGTCGTCATCGCCGCTATTCAGAATGACGCATTCAGAGCCTCGGGTATTCGCCGGCTTTTTCTTGCACTGAACTTCGCCCAAGTCGTCACGATCGGACTGACCTGCCTGATGTTGGTTGGCGAAGCAGTCGGCTTTCCGCTTAGGACGCGCGATATCGTTCCACCTAGCGCCGGACTTTTGCTGGCGATCGCGAGTTTGCTGTGTCTGCGGCTATCTGCAGGCGCGTCGGCGCGCGCCGCGCGCATTGTCTTTGGTGCCGCGGGGTGGATTTTTCTCGCCCTCGCGATTGCGATCGTGGCGCTCACGATCGTCTTCATCGGTACGCCGCTGAGTTGGGTCGGGATCGGCGTGGCCCTACTGGCCGGCTTGGTGCTCGCTATTCCCGAGCCGTCGTCCGAGGGCTAGGCGCTCTTCTTGCGTAATTCTTCTTCATGCGCGGCGCCTTGCGTCCACTCTTTCATTGCCGCCCAGCTTGTCACCGCCTCGACATAGCTGCGCGCCGTAGCGTCGAGCGGGATGCCGTAAGTGACGAAGCGCGTGACGACCGGTGCGTAAAAACAGTCGGCAACACTGAACGAGCCGAACAGAAAATCGCCGTCTTGACCGTATACCTGCCGGCATTCGCGCCACAGATGCTGAATGCGCTCCACGTTGCGCTTGGTCTCGTCGTTGAGCGCGTGGTTGGCCGGGCGCGCCATGATGTCCATCGGACAGGTGCGGCGCAATTCGGCGAAGCCCGAGTGCATTTCCGCCGACACGCTGCGCGCCCGCGCACGCGCGAACCGGTCCTCTGGCCAGAGATGCGCGTTCGGATGAGCCTCAGCCAGGAACTCGCCGATTGCGAGCGAATCCCAAACCATGAAAGGAAGTTGGCCGGCGCGCGTGACGTTCAAAGCCGGCACCAAACCGGATGGCGAAGCTTGCGCGATCTGCGCCCGTTCCGGAGTGTGGAAGTTGAAGAGTTTGGTTTCGAACGGCGCGCCGGTCAGTTTCATTGCCAACCAGCCGCGCAAACTCCACGATGAAAAATTACGGCTTCCGATCAAAAGACTGTAGGTCGCGCTTGCCATGGGACTCTGCCGTTGCCGTTGCCGAAGGCAGGCGAGTAAAGTGGCCCACCTCTCCCTCCGTCAAGTCGGCATGCGCTGGAGTCTCGAGTTATGAGCGTCAAGGATCTCTTCGTTGAAGGCTCGGCACCGGACGCAATTCCGCTTTTCGCCGTCTCTCACGCCACGTTCGACGCAGCCCTTCGCGGCGCGCTCGAACGTTGGTCGTCGTGGATCAGGGCTGCCGGATTCAATGCGGGCGCCGGCAAGATATTGCTGCTTCCCGGTAGCGATGGTGGCCTCGGCGGCGCGCTGCTCGGACTAGGCGCGGGCGATGATGCGCTCGCGACGGCGACGTTTTCCGCCGCACTCCCCGTCGGTACCTATCGTTTCGATTTCGCGCCGCCCGACCACACGGCCGACCGCCGCGCGCTGGCATGGGCGATGGGGGCTTATGCGTTTCGCCGTTATCAAGGCGACGACAAGCCGAAGCCGCAGGCGCGCTTGGTTTGGCCTGACGGCGTCGACAGGCAGCAAGTTTTGCGCGCCGCTGAAGGTCTCTATCTCGCGCGCGACTTGGTCAACACGCCATCGAATGACATGGGGCCGTTGGAGCTTGAAAAGGCGGCTGCCGAAATTGCGAGCGTCCATGGCGCGTCGATCGAGGTCATCGAAGGCGAAGATCTAATCGCCCGGAATTATCCATTGATCTATGCCGTCGGCCGCGCCTCGTCTCGCGCCCCGCGTCTCATCGATTTCGCTTGGGGTGACGCGTCCCATCCGCGCGTCACGCTGGTGGGCAAGGGCGTGTGTTTCGACTCGGGCGGGTTGGACATCAAGCCCGCGAGCGGCATGGCGATGATGAAAAAGGACATGGGTGGTGCTGCGGCCGTGCTGGGCTTGGCGCACATGATCATGGACGCGAAGCTTCCCGTTGCCTTACGCGTTTTGATTCCGGCGGTGGAGAACAGCATCTCGGGCGATGCTTATCGCCCCGGCGATGTGATCAGGAGTCGCAAGGGCTTGACGGTCGAGATCGGCAACACGGACGCCGAGGGCCGCTTGGTACTCGCCGACGCCTTGACGGAAGCCGATGCACAATCGCCCGAGTTGTTGGTCTGCATGGCGACTTTGACGGGTGCCGCGCGAGTGGCGACAGGCTTCGATTTGCCGCCCTTCTTTACCAACGACGATGCCCTGGCATTGGAAATTATGCGCCACGCCACTGCCGAATCCGACCCGGCCTGGCGATTGCCGCTATGGCCCGGCTATCGCTCGCTCATCGACGGCAAAGTCGCCGATCTGACGAACAATCCCGACAGCCCCAATGCCGGCGCGATCACCGCCGCCCTGTTCTTGGAGCGCTTCGTGGAGAACGCGAAGAGCTTCGTGCATTTCGATATCGCCGCATGGATCGACCGCGCGAAACCTGGACGCCCGCTCGGGGGCGAGGCGCAGGGCATTCGCGCGCTCTTTGCCTTGCTCAAGGCGCGATACCTCTAGCCGTCGTTCGATCCGCTGAAACGAGACCGCCTGCGAACAACGCTCAGTGGGCCGGTGGCGTCGTCGGCGTCGGTGCCGCAGTCGGAGCCGGCGTGGGCGCTGACGGCGCAGCAGGTGCGGGTTGAGTGGGCGCCGGTGTCGCTCCGGCAGGCGGTGCGCTGCCGGTTGGCGTGGACGCGGCCCCCGGTGCCACCGGTTGCGGCTTTTCGCCCGGCTGCGGCGCCTGCGTTTGGCTCGTTGGAGCCTCGCCGTCCGCGCCGCCCCCGGCAGCCGGTGCGGCACTGGGATGCGGTGCCGGAATCTCAGCGGGCAAATCCGCCTTCGAGCGCAACCAGGCGATCACGTTGATGCGGTCTTGCGCCTTCGAGAGCCCGGCGAATGTCATCTTTGTGCCTGGCACCGCCGCCCGCGGATTGCTCAGGAAGGTATTGAGTTCGTCATAACCCCAAGTGCCGCCGGCGCTCTGCATCGCGCCCGAATAGCTGAAGCTGGGCTCGTGTGCGCGCTTGTTGCCGACGACGCCGTAAAGATTGGGGCCGATCTTGTTCGGGCCGCCTTTCTCGAAATCGTGACATTGCAAGCAACGTTGATGGATTTTGTCGCCCGCCGCCGCATCCGCGGTCGGCAAGACTGTGCCCCAATCCGGCTTTGCTTCCGGAGCCGTGCTCGTCGTCCCACCGTCGTGCGTTCCGCCGACGGCGACGGTCATGCCGGCGCTTGACGGCTTCTCCGGCTTCATCAGCTCGTCGACGAGGATGTTCAGTCCGGCGATGAACAGCATCGTTCCCAACACCGCACCGATAATCTTGTTCCACTCGAAGGAATCCATCAGGATCGATCCATGAAGTTGCGGCTGCTGTGCATCGAAGGGCTCAACGCGAGAGGTACGTCCACCCCCGGCCGCCTAAAGGTGCGTGACAATACCGGCCGACCCTAGTGCGTCATTGCGGCGGAACGTCGCATTTTGACGCCCGTGAGCGGCATCATCAGAGTGGCCCGGCATGAGCGAACCGCTGATCCTGATTCCCGCGCGAATGGCGTCGACACGGCTGCCCGGCAAGCCGTTGGCGGATATCCATGGGGTGCCGATGATTGTGCACGTTTGGCGCCGCGCCATGGAAGCCCGCGCCGGGCGCGTGGCGGTTGCCGCTGCCGAGCAAGAGATTGCAGCCGCGGTAACGCGCGCCGGCGGCGAATCGATTCTGACGAAACCCGATCATCCCTCCGGTTCGGATCGGGTCTTCGAAGCCGCGATGAAACTCGATCCCGCCGCGCGTCACGACGTCATCGTCAATCTGCAAGGCGATCTGCCGACGCTCGACCCGGCTCTCATACTCGAGGTCCTTGCGCCTCTTAGCGATCCTGCCGTCGATATTTCGACGCTCGTGACGATGAGTCGAAGCGACAGCGAGCGCACAAATCCAAATGTTCCGAAGGCGATCCTAGCCATGGCCGCCGACGGGCGTCAGGGGCGCGCGCTTTATTTCACGCGCGCCTTGGCGCCGTGGGGCGACGGACCGATCTTCGGTCATATCGGCATGTATGCGTACCGGCGAAAGGCGCTGGAACGGTTCGTTGGAATGCCGCCTTCGCCGCTGGAAAAACGCGAGAAGCTTGAGCAATTGCGGGCGCTCGAAGCCGGTATGAATATCACGGCGCGGGTCGTCGACATCAAGCTCTTGGAAGTGGACACGCCGGAAGATCTGGAACGCGCCCGCGCGATGTTGGACCCGAAAGGCCGCCGAACATGACCGCCGACACAATCGCCTTTCAGGGAGAGTTCGGCGCGAATTCGCACCTTGCGTGCCGCGAAGTTTATCCGGCAATGACGACGCTGCCGTGCCAAACCTTCGAAGACGCACTCGCGGCGGTGAAGGATGGCAAGGCGCGCCTTGCCATGATCCCGATCGAGAACTCTCTGCACGGCCGCGTCACCGACATCCATCACCTTTTGCCGGAGTCGGGACTCTATATCGTCGGCGAGCATTTCCTACGCGTGCATCACCAATTGATGGCCGTCAGAGGGGCGACGCTCGTTGGGTTGAAAAGCGTGATGAGCCAAATCCCGGCGCTCGGCCAATGCCGCAACATCATCCGCTCGCTCGGATTGAAGATGATTGTCGGCGCCGACACGGCGGGCTCGGCGCGCCATGTGGCCGAGGAAGGCGACAAGACGGTTGCGGCGCTCGCCTCCTCGCTCGCCGCGGAGATTTATGGCCTGGACATCCTCAAGGCGAATGTCGAGGACGCGCCCCACAACACGACGCGTTTCTTGCTGATGTCGGCCGAGCCGGACGATGCCGAGATGGGCGGTGGTCCGGTCGTGACGACCTTCGTCTTTCGCGTGCGCAACGTTCCCGCCGCGCTTTACAAAGCGATGGGTGGCTTTGCCACCAACGGCGTCAACATGACAAAGCTCGAGAGCTATCAGCTTGGCGGCTCGTTCAACGCGACGCAATTCTACGCCGACATCGAAGGCCATCCCGAGGAGCGCAACGTACGCCTCGCCCTTGAAGAGCTGACGTTCTTCACCAGTTCGATGCGCATCCTGGGTGTCTACCCCGCCCACGCCTATCGCCGGCAAATGGCAAAGGGCGACTAGCCTGCCTGTTCGATCCAGCTCTTGACCAGCTGATGCGCGATCGCCAACGGCGGCGGTAAGCGCAAGTCGGGCGTCCCGCGCTTTGCCAACGCATCGCGCACCTCGGCCCGCGTGAACCAGCGTGCGTCGGAAAGCTCGTCTTGGTCCAAGTGAATTTCGGTCGTCAGCGCCCGCGCATAACAGCCGATCATCAGCGACGAGGGATAAGGCCACGGCTGCGTAGAATGGAACAGCACCTCGCCGATCTTCACGCCGGATTCTTCCATGATTTCGCGCGCGACCGCTTCCTCGATCGTCTCGCCCGGTTCGACGAAACCCGCAAGCGCCGAGTAGAACCCGTTGGGCCATTTCGCCTGCCGGCCCAGCAAACAGGCGTCGCCATTCAGCGCCAGCATGATGACGACCGGATCGGTGCGCGGAAAATGCTCGGTGTTGCAGCCCTCGCAAACGCGCTTGTATCCGGCGTCCGCCAGCACCGTCGCACCGCCGCAATTCGCGCAAAAGCCGTGGCGCTGGTGCCAGTCGATCACCGACTTCGCCTGCGCCAGGATGGCGGCGTCGCCCAGGTCGATCTCCTCGGCGATCGTGCGCAAATCGGCGAACGTGCCGAGCCCCGCGAGCGCGCCGTGCGCTGCCGGATCCGGCAGGCTTGAAATGTCGATGGCGAAATGCGCCGCCTCGTTGTGCACGCCCAGGAAAATTGTCGTCGCACCCGGACGCATCAGCGGCAGCACCAGCTCTGAGGTGATCCAGCCGGCTTCGTGTTTGCCTTCGCGCCCCTTGATCAGGAACGGCATCAGCTTCCACACCGGCATGAAGAGCGAGCGCTTGTCGGCGAAGGCAGCGGCGAGCCATTCCTTGTCGGCGCGCCGGTGGCTGGCGCGATCGAGCGGGCTATTGGCAAAAACGTTGGGGTTTCGGGGCAAGACCCGTGTCATGCGCAAACTCGCGAGCGGTAATCCACAGGAGGGGTAACGACCTTATGCACGCAGTTCCGCCCGCTCGCAACGCCTGAGAAGAACAACTGAGACGCTTGCGATCATGCGCGCCCTCTCTGCTATAGTTGGCTCGGGAGGTTGGCGCGGACGAGTTTCTCGCCAATCCGGTCAGGTCCGGAAGGAAGCAGCCGTAACGGGTTTCGACTCGGGTCGTTGTCAGCCTCCCACCTTCGGAAATCCTTGATGGCCAAGAAAGACACCAAGGGTACGGACGCAGCCGATGCGGACGCGCTCGAACTGAAGCTGGACGCAGGTGCGGCCGACAACCGCGCCTATCGCGTGCTCGCGCGCAAATACCGGCCGCAGACCTTCGATGCCCTGATCGGCCAGGATGCGATGGTGCGCACGCTGGCGAATGCCTTCGTGGGCGGCCGCATTGCCCACGCCTTTATGCTGACCGGCGTGCGCGGTGTCGGCAAGACGACGACGGCGCGCATCATAGCAAAGGCCCTCAATTGCATCGGCCCCGACGGCAAGCGCAGCGAGCCGACGATGACGCCATGTGGCGTTTGCGAATCCTGCGTTGCCATCACAGAATCGCGTCACATCGACATTTTGGAAATGGATGCGGCGTCGCGCACTGGCATCGACGATATCCGCGAAATCATCGAAGGTGTGCGCTACGCACCCGCGCAAGCGCGCTACAAAGTTTATATCATCGACGAAGTCCACATGCTGTCGAAGCAAGCGTTCAACGGCTTGCTCAAGACGCTAGAAGAGCCGCCGCCGCATGTGAAGTTTATCTTTGCGACGACGGAAATCCGCAAGGTTCCCGTCACGGTTCTGTCGCGCTGCCAGCGTTTCGACCTCAAGCGCGTGCCGCTCGACGAACTCACCGCCAACCTGATTCAGATATGCAAGGCCGAAAAATACCCGGCCGACGGGGCGGCCTTGCGCTTGATCGCGCGCGCCGCCGAAGGCTCCGTGCGCGATGCGCAATCCCTGCTTGATCAGGCAATGTCGCACGGCGGCGGTGCGGAGATCCAAGAAGACGCCGTTCGCGCGATGTTGGGCCTCGCCGACCGCTCGCGCGGGCTCGAGCTTTTCGATCAATTGATGCGGGGTGCCATCGCCGAGGCGCTCAACGAATTTCGCGCCCAATACGACCAGGGCGCAGATCCGCTCAGCGTCTTGCAGGATCTGACCCAAATCACGCACGAAATCACCCGCATGAAAATCGTGCCCGAGGCGACGACGCGTGGACTTGCCGACGCCGAAGCAAAACGCTACAGCGAACTCGCGGCCAAATTGTCCGTGCCGCAATTGGCGCGCGCCTGGCAATTGTTGTTGAAGGCGCTGCCGGAAGTGCAAGCAGCGCCCGATGCAGCGGCGGCGGCTGAAATGGCGCTCGTCCGCATTGCCTATGCCGCCGAGCTTCCGCCGACCGATGCGCTGATCCGCAGTACCGCGAGTGGTACGGCGACGCCCGCGCCGGCGCGACCAAGCGCACATGCGCCGTCATCGGCACCGCCTCCCGCACCGCCATTGCGTTTGCAAAGCGCTCGCTCCGCCGAGGCGGCACCCGCACCCGCGCGCGCCCGCGTCGAGCCGCAGGAGCAACCGAAAGCATCCGCCGAGACCGAGCCGCTTGTTTCGCTGGCCGACTTCAAGGCCGTGATCGCATTGGCGCGCAGCGAACGCGAGCCGCGATTATCCTATGCGCTCGAACACTACGTTCATTTGATCAGCTTCGAACGCGGTCGCATCGAGATGCGCGTCGCGCCGACCGCGCCGGCAACCTTGCCCGGCGATCTCTCCGACAAGCTTGCAAAATGGACCGGCGAGCGTTGGGTGATCACGGTGTCGAGCGCGCCGGGCGAGCCGACCGTCGCCGAACAAAGTGCCGCCGAAGATGAAGCGCGGCGTGCGGCGGCAGCACTTGATCCCTTGCTCAAGGCCGCGATGGCCATATTTCCTGGCGCACGCATTGTCGCCGTCCGCGATCGCGAAGTCCCCGAATCCGAGCCCGGTGAAAGCGCATGAAGAATTTCAGCGATTTGATGAAGCAGGCGCAGGTGATCCAACAGAAATTCGCCGAGGCGCAAGATCGCTTGGCCGCCATCGAGTCCGAGGGGCAGGCGGGCGGCGGCATGGTGCGTGTCACCATCAACGGCAAGGGCCAGGCCAAGCGCGTGCAAATCGATCCTTCCCTTGCCGACCCGAAAGACATCGGCATGCTCGAGGATTTACTCCTCGCCGCGATCAACGACGCCAAGACGAAAGTCGACGCCCGCTCGGCCGACGAAATGCAGAAGCTGACCGGCGGCCTGCCGCTGCCGCCGGGGCTCAAGCTCTAACGCATGGCGACGCCGCTCGCAGGCCCGGAGATCGAACGCTTGGTGCAGCTCTTGGCAAGATTGCCGGGGCTCGGGCCCAGATCCGCGCGCCGCGCCGCGCTCGCGTTGCTCAAGAAGAAAGAAACGCTGCTGCAGCCGTTGGCCGCCGCGCTAGAGGAAACCGCGCGCACCATCAAGGCATGCACCAACTGCGGCAATCTCGATTCGACTGACCCGTGTTCTGTGTGCGCCGATCCGCGCCGCGACGGCAGCCTCATCTGCGTTGTCGAAGACGTCGCCGATCTTTGGGCGCTGGAGCGCGCCGGCGTCTTTCGCGGCCGCTATCATGTGCTCGGCGGCACGCTCTCCGCGCTCGACGGCCGCAGCCCCGATCAGTTGAATCTTGGCTCCCTGGTCGAACGCGTGAGGCAAGGCCAAATCCGCGAGGTCGTACTGGGCCTCAACGCAACGGTTGAAGGCCAGACGACAGCGCACTACGTGACGGATTTGATCGCGCCCTTGAACGTTTCAGTCACGCGGCTAGCTCACGGCGTCCCCGTCGGCGGCGAACTCGACTACCTCGACGAAGGCACGCTTGCCGCCGCCTTCGCCGCCCGCCGGGCGATGTAGCATTTTGCTGACCTTGGCGAGGGCCGCCGCGGGCGTGGTTTTTAGCATGGCGCCGATCATCCTTGGGCTTGCGCGATTGCCGCCGTCTTGACGGGAAAGGGCGCTTATCCTACCTCCGGCGCATGGCACTTCGTTCGATCATAACCGCCCCGGACCCGCGGCTGAAGCTGGTCTCCGAGCCCTTGTCCGAGGTCGGCGACGAGATCCGCCGTCTGATGGACGACATGCTGGAGACCATGTACGCGGCGCCTGGAATCGGGCTTGCCGCCGTGCAGATCGGCGTACCCAAACGGGTTATCGTCATGGACCTGGCGAAGGAGAAGGAGGGCGAGCCGCACAAGCCGCTCTTCTTCGTCAATCCGAAATTGCTCTGGGCCGCCGACGAGCGCGTGCTGTGCGAGGAGGGCTGCCTCTCGGTCCCTGATCTTTATGAAGAGGTCGAACGTCCGGTGCGCGTGCGCGTGTCGTACTTGGATTATTTCGGCAAGGCCCAGGAAGTCGAGGCCGACGGCATGCTCGCCGTCTGCCTGCAGCATGAGATGGATCACCTCGAGGGCACGCTCTTCATCGACCATCTGTCGCGGTTGAAGCGCGAGATGATGCTGAAAAAGCTGATCAAGGCGCGCAAAGCGGCCGAGCGCGAAGAGGTGGAGTAGGCGAGGGCGCCCCTCCCGCGCTACAAGGCGGCCCATGACGACCTTGCGCCTCGCCTTTCTGGGCACCCCCGACTTCGCCGTACCGACGCTCGAAGCGCTGCTGGCGCGCGGCCACGATGTCGCCGCCGTCTACACGCAACCGCCGCGCCCGGCCGGCCGCGGCCAGAAACCGCAATCCTCGCCGGTTCAGCGCGTGGCGGAAAAACACGGCATCGCCGTCCACGCTCCGCAGACTTTGCGTGACCCGCGCGAGCAAGAAGTGTTTCGCGCGCTCGCTCTCGATGCCGCAATCGTTGTCGCCTATGGCTTGATTTTGCCCAAGCCCATCCTCGCCGCGCCGAGGCTCGGGTGTTTCAATCTCCATGCCTCTTTATTGCCGCGCTGGCGTGGCGCCGCGCCCATCCAGCGCGCAATCATGGCCGGAGACACCAAGACCGGCGCCATGGTGATGCGCATGGAGGAAGGCCTCGACACCGGCCCCGTCCTCGCCCAGCTGCAAACACCCATCTCTGACCAGACGACGGCGGGCGACTTGCATGACGAGCTGTCGGCAGAGGGCGCTTCGCTGCTGGCGGAAATTGTGGAGCGCCTTGCACGCGGCGCCGTCATCGAGCACCCGCAGACGGGCGCAGTGACCTATGCGAAAAAAATAACGCCCGAAGAGGCGCACGTCGATTGGCGCCGCCCGGCGCGCGAAGTGCTGCGCCACATTCACGGGCTCAATCCCGCGCCGGGTGCCTGGACCATGGCGGGTCCGACACGCCTCAAAATCCTGCGCGTTCGAATGGCCGACGCGACAGGCGAGCCGGGTCAATTGATCGACGATCAACTGACGATCGCCTGTGACACGGGCGCGCTGCAGATCGTCGAGCTGCAACGCGCCGGTCGCGAGGCGCAATCGGCCGACGCGTTCCTGCGCGGTTTCGATTTGCCGAAGGGCGCGCGGTTCGGTTGATGGCGCGCTGGAAACTCACGCTTGAATATGACGGCGGACCCTTCGCCGGCTGGCAGCGGCAGGAAAATGGCCCGTCGATCCAGGCGTCGCTCGAACATGCGATCCTCAAGTTTTGCGGTGAGACAGTGACGGTCGCCGGCGCCGGCCGCACCGACGCCGGCGTCCATGCCTTGGGCCAAGTCGCGCATGCCGATATCGCGAAGGCCGTGACCGCGGACAAGCTGCGCGATGCCGTAAACGCTCACCTGCGTCCCGCGCCTATTGCCGTGTTGCGCGCCGAAGAGGCTGCGCCGGAATTTCATGCGCGCTTCGATGCGACGGCGCGCCACTATCTCTATCGCGTCGTCAATCGCCGCAGCCCGTTGACGCTCGATCGTGGCCACGCCTGGGCCGTGCAAATCGCGCTCGACGCCGAGGCGATGCACGAGGCGGCGCAACATCTGATCGGCAATCACGACTTCACCACGTTCCGCGCCGCCGAGTGCCAGGCCAAATCGCCAGTCAAGACACTCGACCGCCTCGTCGTCAGCCGCCACGGCGAAGAAATCGCGATCGATGCCTCGGCGCGCTCATTCCTTCATCACCAAGTGCGCTCGATGGTCGGCAGCCTGAAATTGGTGGGCGAGGGTAAGTGGCGCCCCGCAGAGATGAAGCGCGCGCTTGCGGCGCGCGACCGTGCGGCGTGCGGCCCCGTGGCGCCGGCCGATGGGCTTTATCTCGTGCGCGTCGATTACGGAGCCAAATCGACAAGCTCGACCTGAGCGTTGTCGATGGGGCGGCCGAGAAACAGGCTGCCGACGCGGGCAAACCGTTCCGCCGCATCCGTCGCCAAGAAGAGCGGTGCCTCGCCGGCGCCTTGACGCTTCAAGTTCTGGGCCTGAAGCAGCTGCGCGACTTCGGTTGCCGTCGTTTGTGCGCTGTCGACCAGGGTCACGCCGGAGCCGGCCGCCTTTGCGATCTGTTTGGCGAAGACGGGAAAATGCGTGCAGCCCAACACCAGCGTGTCCGGCTTGACGTCCGCGCTCTCGAACAGTTCGCGCACATAGCGCTCGGTGACGCGCTCGGGCACGTCGCCTTCGGTCCAGCCTTCTTCCGCCAGCGCGACGAAAAGCGGGCAGGCCTTTTGCACGACCGTGGCGTTTGGTTTCAAGGCATGCACGGCGCGCACATAGGCGCCGCCACGCACGGTTCCTTCCGTCGCGATGATTGCGATGTGCCCATTGCGGCTCGCCGCGACGGCCGCGCGCGCTCCGGGTTCAACGACGCCGATGACCGGCACAGGTGCTAGTGCTGCGGCGAGCACCGGCAGCGCCACCGCTGAGGCGGTGTTGCAAGCGACGACGACGAGCTTCACATCGAACCGCATCAACGCGCGCGTCGCCTGCACCGCATAGCGCGACACGGTTTCGGCGCTCTTCGTGCCATAAGGCAGGCGCGCCGTATCGCCGAGATAAACCAGCCGCTCGTGCGGCATGAGCTTTGCGATCGCCGCCATGACGGTGAGTCCGCCGACGCCGGAGTCGAAGATGCCGATCTGGCGGTCGCGCCGACTCGTCATGTATTCAACAAACCACCCAATGCGCCGAGACCTAAGGCCAAGAACGTCAGTGTGATGAAATCGATGAGCGCAATCGCCATCGCGACCGACGCCTTCGACTGGAGCGCCGTCATGGCGGAAAAGAAGCGGTAATAAAGGCCGATGCCGAAGATGACGAGCTCGAGCAAGAATGCCTGAACCGCCGTGATGAGACCGAGGCCGAAAAGCGCGATGGGCGGGACATCAAGCAAGAGGACGATGATCGTTCCCCAATTATACGCAATGATAAGCGCGCTGTAGCGCTCCGTCAGACCCAGAAAACGCAGCACGAAGATCATGACGACCGGAAACGCCAGCCACGACAGCACATAGTCGATTGTGTAGAGCGCGAAGTGGGCGGCATTGGCCTCGGCGTGCTTTTCGCCGATCGTCACCGCGATCGTTTCCCAGCCATAGTTGAGGACGACATAGAGCGGCAGCGCCACGATCATGGCGGCGAACGAGCGGAAAAAACCGTCGGCCGTCAAGTCGAACGACGCCATGGCCTGCGCGTCGCGTAGCGCCAATCGCGCCGCCGCGTCGATCGAACGCTGGACATAGGCGATGTCGACGCTCATCGTTTGACCTTAGCGAAATAGGCGGCAAGCAGCTCTTCGTAGATGCGCGTGAGTTTCTCGAGGTCGGCGAGACTCACGCACTCGTCGACTTTGTGCATGGTCGAGCCGGCAAGACCGAGCTCGGCGACCGGACAGTGCTCGCGAATGAAGCGCGCGTCCGACGTGCCGCCGGTTGTCGAAAACTTCGGCCGTTGGTTCGTCACGCGCTGCACGGCATCGGCAATGACTTGGGTGAACTCACCTTCTTCCGTCAAAAAGGGCTGGGCGCCGCGCGTGAACGCGACCTCGGTCTTGAGGCCTAGCGGGCGTGTCGCCGCCTGCGTCTCTACCTTGATCCAATCCTCCAAACCTTCGGCCGTCTGCTCGGTATTGAAGCGGATGTTGAACGTCGCCTTCGCTTGCGCCGGAATGACGTTGGCCGCCGGATTGCCGATATCGATCGTCGTCACTTCGAGATTTGACGCCTGAAATTGCGCGTTGCCGGCGTCGAGCTTGCGTCCGATCAGGCGTTGCAGGGCCGCGACAATTCCCGGAACCGGATTTTTCGCGCGCTCCGGGTAGCCGACGTGACCCTGCATGCCGATCACCGTGAGCGTACACGTGAGGCTGCCGCGCCGCCCGATCTTGACCGTGTCTCCGGCCGAAGCTTCCGCCGTCGGTTCCCCGACGATGCAATGGTCGATGCGCTCGCCCCGCGCCTTCAGCCATTCCAGAACGCGCGCCGTTCCGTCGATCGCCGGTCCTTCTTCATCGCCCGTGATGAGCAGGCTGATTGAGCCTCCGAATGCCGTTTTGGCGCGTGCGACCGCCGCCACGAACGCGGCAATCGCGCTTTTCATGTCGGCCGCGCCTCGCCCAAACAATGTGCCGTCTTCGACGCGCGCGTCAAACGGCTGAAAGCGCCACGCCGCAGCGTCCCCCGGCGGGACAACGTCGGTATGTCCGGCGAAGCAGAAATTGGGCGCGGTCTTGCCCAACCTCGCATAGAGATTCTCGATGCGCGGCCCGCCGGTCGCCGACGGCACGCGCGTGCACGCAAAGCCGAGTTCGCCGAGGGCGCGCTCCAGCACTGCGATGCAGCCGTCGTCGTGCGGCGTTACGCTACGGCAGCGGATCAGTTCTTGCGCAAGCGGCAAGGGGTCGGCAAACCGCGCGCGCTCTTGTGTTTTCATGGGCCGGATTTAGAACCGTTGACCATAGGCGGTCAATCAGACCACGAACACATTAACGCGCGAGGGCAGCATGGCCGGTCGACTTGAAGGTAAGGTAGCGCTCATCACAGGTGCCGCATCCGGTATCGGCCGCGGCACCGTCGATCTCTTCGTCAAAGAGGGCGCGCGCGTCGTCGCCGCCGACGTGCAGGACGACAAAGGCTCCCGCATGGTAGAGCAGTTGGGCAAGTCCGTGCGTTATGTGCGTTGCGACGTTTACGATGAAGCGCAGATTAAGAACGCCGTTGACCTGGCCGTGAAAGCGTTCGGCAAATTGGATTGCCTCTTCAACAACGCCGGCACCGGTGGCCCGCTCGAGAATGCCGATACGGTCACGGCCGAGGGCTTCGATGCCGTCATGCATTTGCATCTGCGCGCCGCTCTCTTCGGCATCAAGCACGCCATGCCGGCGATGAAGGCACGCGGCGGCTCGATCATTTCGACGGCGTCGATCGCCGGCCTCCAGCACGGCTTTGGGCCATTGCTCTATTCGATCGCCAAAGCGTCGATCGTGCACATGAGCAAGGTCGCCGCCGGCCAACTCGCGCCGTTCAACATTCGTGTCAATTGCATTTGCCCCGGTCTGATCGCCACACCGATATTCGCCAAAGGTATCGGCATGGCGACGCAAGTGGCCGATCAGACCGTGGCGGCGGTGGCCACGGCTGCCAAGAACTCGCAACCGATCGCGAGGGCCGGCTTGCCCGAAGACATCGCCGAGGCGGCGCTCTTTCTCGCCTCCGACGGTTCGACGTTCGTGACCGGCCAGGCGCTGACTGTCGATGGCGGCATCACCATCGGCCCGACGGGCGAGCGCCAAGTTCAGGTCTTCGCGCCGATCATGCAGGCGATGGGCATCGATCCGGAAATGTTGCAGCAATTGTTGACGCCGAAGCCTTGAGAGTATCGCTTAGTCTCGCAGCAGCTCGTTGATGCTGGTCTTTGAGCGCGTCCGCTCGTCGACCGTCTTCACGATCACAGCGCAATAGAGCGAAGGCTTGTTCGGCTCTTGCGGCAATGTGCCTGCGACGACGACCGAGTAAGGCGGCACGTGCCCCGTGTAAATCTGGCCGGTCATGCGATCCACGATTTTCGTCGATTGGCCGAGATAAACGCCCATCCCCAACACCGCGCCTTCGCCGACGACGACGCCCTCGGCCACTTCCGAGCGCGCGCCGATGAAGCAATTGTCTTCGATGATCACCGGATTGGCTTGCAGAGGTTCAAGGACACCGCCGATGCCGACACCGCCGGAGATGTGGCAATTCTTGCCGATTTGCGCGCACGATCCAACCGTCGACCACGTGTCGATCATCGTCGCTTCGCCGACGCGCGCGCCGACATTGACGAAGCTCGGCATCAGCACGGCACCGCGCGCGATGAAGGCCGAATGACGCACGATCGCGCCCGGCACGGCTCGAAATCCGGCGCGCTCAAAATCCTCCGCGCTCCACGTCAAGAACTTAGAGGGCACCTTGTCGTACCAAGGCGCACCGCCGGCGCCGCCGGGGATGGCTTCCATCGCCGTCAAGCGGAACGATAGCAAGACGGCCTTCTTGATCCATTGGTGCGTATGCCACTGGCCGCCCGATTTCTCCGCGACGCGAAAGTCGCCGCAATCGAGCGCCGCAAGCACTTCCGCCACGGCTTTGCGTGCGGGCCCTTGCGTCGTTGGCGAGAGGCGCTCGCGCTCTTCCCACGCTTCATCGATTGTTGCTTGCAAAGTGACCCAGCTCATGTCGCGTTCTCGAATGTCAGGTCCCGAAGAAAAGAGGGCAGATCGTCTGTCTCGTGGTGGACGAAGTCGGCGTAGTCGGGCGGCGCCGGCGGCCCCTCGTGCCGCCACGGGTGATCCCCTGTAACCAGCACGGTCCTCACGCCAAGCTTGTGCGCCGGGATAAGATTGCGCGGCAGATCTTCGAACATCGCCGCGCGTCTCGGCTCCGCGGCGAAATGGTCGAACAGTTCGTCATAGGCCTCCACGTGCGGCTTCGGTCGGAACTTGAGCGCGAAAATGTCCATGACACCATCGAACGATTGCGCGAGGCCGAGCTGACGCGTTATGCGCTCGGCGTGTGCGCTTGATCCGTTGGTGAACACGACCTTGCGTCCGGGCAGCGCGGCGATGCCTTGCGCAAGTTTCGGATCGGGCGCCAACGCGGAAACGTCGATATCGTGAACGAATCCCAGGAACTCGTGCGGGTCGACCCCGTGCTCGCTCATCAGCCCGTTCAGCGTCGTACCGTAAGTGCGATAGTAACCCTTCTGAATTGCGCGCGCTTCCTCGTCATCCACGCCGAACCGGGCTCGCACGAAGGCGCGCATCCGTTCGTCGATTTGCGTGAACAAACCGCTCGACGGCGGATAGAGCGTGTTGTCCAGGTCGAAGACCCAGAAATCGACGGTTTGGAAATCGGCGGCGCGCGGCGGCATGAGCGGGCGCGAACATGCGTGATCGATCGTCGGCGCGCAACCTGATCTTAACCACGATGTGCCGCGGACCTTTAGTAGGCCTTAATCCGCTCGCCGATAAAATCGTCGAATTCGCAAAGAACTTGCGAATGGGGAAATCTATGGGCCGTCAGGCTGCCATATCCGTCGCACGCGAATCGCCTGAGGGGGCGACGGCATCGACCCGCGATGGCACTCCCGTGTCGCAAGCGGCGTTCGCCGGCTTGCCGGCCCTCGTCGTCGCGCATGACGGCGCGTTGAAATTCTCCACGGCGCATGCCGCGCCGCTCATCGAAAACGGCGCTCTCAAGGCAGCTGTTGCGCAACATGTAGCGGTGGCGCGGGCCGAAGGCCGCGCCCAACTCGCCCGCGTGACCCTCCCCGACGACGGCAATTCGCGCCGTTTCGATCTGACTCTGATGCCGTCCGTCAACGGCGAGGTCTTGATTCTCGCCAAGGAAACGTCGTTCGAAGCCAATCTCATTTCGGCCCTGACGATCTCGCGCGAACTCTTTCGCGATCTCGCCGCGTGCAATGTCGACTTTGCATTTGAGACCGACGAGAGCGGGGCGTTCTCGTGGGTATCGCCTCGCGGCTTGCTGGGATATACGGCGGGCGAGCTTCAAGGCGCACGCCCGGAAAATCTCTTCGGCACGGTCGCCGGCGTTGAAAGTTTCACCGCGAGCGAGCGCGTCGACGATCTCGAGGTTTGGCTGCACGCAAAAGAGGGCGCGACGCATTGCTTGGTCGTCAGCGCTCTGGCCGTGCCGGGCGCTAACAACTTGCGTCGTGCGACGCGCGGCGTCGCGCGCGATGTGACCGCCTTGCGCACGCATGAGCGCCAAGCGTGGCGCACCAAGCGGCGAGACGATTTGGCCGGTGCGATCGTCGAGGCGATGCGCGCTGAAATCGATCCTTCGCGCATGTTGAACATTGCAGCCGCCGCGCTCAAGTCCGCGACAAAGGCCGATGCAGTCTCGATTGCTTGCAGCGCCAGCAAGCTCAACGCTCAAGCCGGCGCCGTCGACTCCGCGGCACCGCTCAGACTTCACGCCAACGCGATCTATCACGGTGCCTACAACGGAACGATCACACTGCTGCGTCGCGAGGGCCGCGATGCGTTCGGTGACGACGAGCGCCAACTCTTGGCGGCGGTAATGCCGCAGCTCGGCGTCGCTATCGCCTTGGGCGAAACACTCATTGAGCGCTCAACGATCGCCCACAGTCGTACAGAGGTGCTGTCATGCTGAGACGCCTGATCGCGAAGATCACCGGCAGCGAGCCCTCGCCGTCGCATAAAATGTCCTACGAGGAGGCGCGAGCGGCGCTCGAGACGCACGCTCACAGGGCGCGTCACTTCTTGGCCGGCCAATCGGAGATCGAACCGGAGATTCTTTACTACCTAGCGACCGACAAGGCCGCCGAAGTCCGTCGCTCCGTGGCCGCCAATCCTTCGACGCCGCAGAAAGCCAACCAGCTTCTGGCCCGCGACGGCGATGACGAGGTTCGTTGCGAGCTTGCCAAGAAGATCGGCCGATTGGTACCCGGAATGGATCCGCAGGAATCACACCGCGTCCGCGAGCTGGCCATCGAGGTCATGGAGAGCCTTGCCAACGATAGTCTGCCGCGCGTGCGAGCGATCCTGGCCGAGGAAATCAAATCGTCGCGTGACGTTCCCGCCCACATTGTTCGCCGTTTGGCGCAGGATCTGGAACTTATCGTCAGCGCGCCGATCCTGGAGTACTCGCCCCTTCTTTCCGACGACGATCTGATCGAGGTCATAGCCGGTGCGCGGGTCGAGGGAAAATTGTCCGCCATCGCGCGGCGCGCATCGATCGGCGTTGCTGTTTCCGATGCGATTGTAGCGTCGCTCGACGTTTCCGCCGTGGCCGCCTTGCTTGCCAATCCGAACGCCCAAATCCGCGAGGATACACTCGACCGCATCATCGAGAACGCCGCCGAAGTAGAGGCCTGGCATTTACCGGTCGTGTTGCGAGCCGATCTGAGTCTGCGCGCCGTGCGCCGTATCGCCGGCTTCGTCGCCTCGTCGCTGATCGCGCAACTTCAGCAGCGTAGCGATCTCGACGATGAAACAGCGGCGCTCCTCACCAAACGCGTGCGCGAACGCATTGAGGTCGAGTCGCTCAGCGAAGACACCGCCGCCGGCGACGCGCGCGCCGCTTCCGCCGTACAAGAGGCGATGAACGAAAAACGCTTGGACGACGAATTCGTACTTGCCGCCGTCGATAACGGCGACCGCCGGCTTGTGGCGTGCGCTTTGAGTTGCCTCGCGAAGATGCCGAAGCCCGTTGTCGATCGAATTTTGCTCAGCCATTCGGGCAAGGCGATCACGGCGCTGGTTTGGCGCGCGAATCTGGCAATGCGCGTGGCGGTGAAGATTCAGACGGCCCTTGTGCATCTATCGTCGTCGAAAGTCATTCTCGCGCGCGAAGGCGTCCACTTCCCGCTGTCGACCGAAGAGATGAGTTGGCACTTGCGCTATTTCGGCGTGAAGGATTGACCTTCTGGGCCTCGGCTCGCAGCCGCATTTCAAAGTAGCAAAGCAGAACTCACATCCGCTACTGGCCCTGCGGCGGCGCTTCTTCCTTGCGGAATTCGAATATCGCGCCGGCCTGTCCGCCGGTGTCGATCTGTAGAAACCCGGTTTTCTTGAAGCCCCGGCCTTCGCAATCCTCGGCGCCCTCGATTTCGAACACCTGCGCGCGCGTGCAGAAGTTGAATAGCCCCTTCCACGGTTGGTCGGTGCTCTCGCCGGAATGTTCGGCAAAGGCATAGACGAAGCGCTCGCCCAGCCGGTCTCGGATCACCTTTTCGCACTGGCCCGGCTGCAGGTGCCACCAGCCCTTGCTCACCTTCTTGCCTTGCGTCTCGCGTGCGAGGGCCGCCCACACGACGTCTTGCGTCCGATTGCAAAAGGTCAAGCCCAGCGCCGTCTGCGCTTTCATCGCTTCAGCGTGAAGCTTGCCATAGATCGTCGCGACGTCGTCGGTTGCCGGGATGCCATAGGCCGGACGCGCGAGCGCCAGCGCTTCGGTGAATTTCGGGGTCACGACGCCGTCGATGTCGCCTTGATATCGTCCCAAATCACTCAGCAACCGTTGCAAGCCGGCGATGCGCGCCTGCTCGTTGGTTTTGTAGGCCGGACTCTCGCTCAGAATTGTGGTCCAGGACGTCTTGCCGCCTGTTTCGATTTTCGCAAACCCTTGCGGCTCCAAGCCGGGACCACATTGCTCGGTGCCGTCGCTCGTCGCTTCAAACTGACCTTTGCCGGTGCAGAGCGTTTGATTGCCGCCCCACATGCGAATGGCGCCCGCATGCGCAAAGGACGACTTGGCGAACGTGTAATAGGACGACTGGGAGAGTCTTCCTTTGATCACGGCCTTGCATTCGCCCGAAGACACCGGCCACCAGCCTCGCGTAGCCCAGAACCCCGTGCTCTGCCGGATGCCGACCGCAACTTGAATCTCATACGAAGTCTTGTTGCAAAATTGATAGTCGGTGTCGCGCTTGATGGACGTCGCATCGGCATCTGTCCCAACGCCCGGCACGGTGACGACGCGCGAATGCCCGCGAGAGGGTTTCGCCGGACGGCCCGGCGCCGCCGGCGCGGTTGCGCCGGGAGTCATCGGGATCAGGACTGGTCGCGCAGGTGCCTCAGTCCCGGCGTCGCTGCCGCTTTGGCCGCTCGGTTGCGCGAGCGCGAGGCTCGACACGCATAGTGCGCTCGCCAGGCCGGACACCCAAAGCATAGTCTTAAACGTCACGCCGCCGTCCTTGCAAAACCGTCGGGGTTATTCGCGGACGATCATCGTCCCCGCGCCGTGCTCGGTAAAGAGCTCGATCAGCAGGACGTGTTGGATGCGCCCGTCCAAAATGACTGCGGCATGCACGCCGCGCTCGACCGCATCGATGCAGGTTTCAACTTTAGGTATCATTCCCCCGGAAATCGTGCCGTCGGCGATCAGCGCTCGTGCCTCCTTCGAGGTCAACCGCTCGATCAGGTTGCCTTGGCGGTCCATCACGCCGGGGACGTCGGTTAGCAGCAGAAGGCGGTTCGCGTTCAGGGCGCCCGCAACTGCGCCCGCAACCGTGTCGGCATTGATATTGAAGGTCTCGCCGTGATGGCCGATGCCAACGGGGGCGATGACCGCGATCATGTCGGCCTTGACGATCGTCTCGATGACCTGGGTATTGATCTTGTCGGGCTCTCCGACAAAGCCCAAATCGATCGTTTCGATGTTGCCGGTCGTGGGGTTCGTCCGCGTGCGAACGATTTTTTTGGCCACGATCATCTGACCGTCTTTGCCGGAGATGCCGACGGCCCGCCCGCCCGCATTGTTGATGGCGCTGACGATCTGCTTGTTGACGGTGCCGGTCAGCACCATTTCTACGACATCGATCGCCGCTTGGTCCGTCACGCGCAGGCCGTCGACGAAGCTCGACTTGATCTCAAGCCTCTTCAGCATCGCGCCGATTTGCGGTCCGCCGCCATGCACCACAACCGGTTCGATTCCCGTTTGGCGCATCAGCACGATATCTTGGGCGAAGTGCTCGGCGACGCCAACGTCGCCCATCGCATTCCCGCCGTATTTCACCACGACGGTTTTTTGATCGTATTGCAAAATATAGGGCAGCGCTTCGGTTAGAACGCGCGCCGTCGCTCGCCACTTGGCAAGCTGGCGAAGCCCTTGGACGCGCTCGTCCTTGCCTTGATAGACAGGTTCGTCGGGTTGCGAACTCATGCACGATCCTTGCCCGCCGCCGCGGGCTTATAGCCCGAATCGGGTGCGAGCGCCACGTCGGCCAACGCCGCGCGCAGCTCCGGCAACCCCGCTCCCGTCTCTGCGGATGTGACGAAGACGTCGGGATGTCCGGCAGTATGCTTCGAGGTCGCGCTGGTGGTCGCGTTAAGGACGTTGGGGATTTCGGTGGCCGCGATCTTGTCGATCTTGGTTAGGACCGTTTGAAAAGACACTGCTGCGCCGTCGAGCAAACCCATCATCTCTTCGTCGCTGTCCTTGACGCCGTGCCGGCTGTCGATGAGAAGGCAGACGCGGGCCAGCTGCGGGCGGCCCTTGAGATAACCACTGATGAGTTGCCGCCACGCCGCGCTCTGCGCCTTGGCGACGCGCGCAAAGCCATAGCCGGGCAGATCGACCAAGATGAGTTGGCGGCCGAGATCGAAAAGATTGATCTCGCGCGTTCGGCCGGGCGTGTTGGACACTCGCGCCAGCGCATTGCGTCCGGTCAGGGCATTGATCAGGCTCGATTTACCCACATTCGAACGGCCGATGAACGCCACCTCCGGCAGTTCGGTATCCGGCACATCCTCAAGTGACACGATCGGCCGCAGGAAGCGGCACTCCTGCGCGAACAGAAGCCGGCCGCGTTCGATCGCTTTGCTATTGCTCATCGGCTTGGCGGCGACCGCGTCACTCGCCAGGTGACGCGGGCTTACGCCGAGGCCCGCGCCAGAGCGCGGTGACCCAGGCGGGCACTTTGAGATTGATTTGGACCGGCACGTTCATGCGTCGCATGATGACGTATTGCTGAGTGATCGAAAGCAGGTTGTTCCACGTCCAATAGATGACGAGGCCGGCCGGAAACGACGCCATCATATAGGTGAAGAGGAACGGCATGAAGGTCATCATCTGCTGCTGCACGGGATCGGTCGCAGGCGGATTGAGCCGCATCTGAAACCACATCGTCGCGCCCATCAACAGCGGCCACACGCCGAGGTGGAGCCACGTCGGCAGGATGAATGGCAACAATCCGAACAGATTGAACACGGACGTCGGGTCGGCCGAGGCTAGATCCTGAATCCACCCGAAGAACGGCGCGTGGCGCATCTCGATCGTCACGAAGAGCACTTTGTAGAGCGAGAAGAACACCGGAATCTGCACGGCGATCGGCAGGCAACCCATCATCGGGTTGATTTTCTCGCGCCTGAACAGCGCCATCTGCTCTTGCTGGAGTTTGACCTTGTCCTCCTTCCAGCGCTCTTGCAGCTCCTTTATTTGCGGCTGCACCTTCTTCATCTTCGTCATCGACTCGAACGAGCGATTGGCGAGCGGAAACATTATTCCCTTGATGACGACGGTCAGCATCAAAATGGCGATGCCGAAATTGCCGACGAGTTTGTTGAAGAAGTCCAGCAGCCAGAACATCGGTTTGGTGATTGGCATGAACCAGCCCCAATCGATGGCCATGTCGAAGCGCGCAATACCCAAATTGTCTTCATAGGCATTGAGAAGCGAGTTGATCTTCGGCCCGGCAAAGAAGCGATGCACGACGGTTGCCGTGCCGGCCGGGGAGACTGTGCGGGCAGCCATCAAATAGTCGGCGCGAAATACCTCCGTCCCGCCAGGCGTCACGGAGTGGCGGCCGGTGAATTTTTCGTTTTGCGGCGGGATGACGGCAACCATCCAATACTTGTCGGTCAAGCCAAGCCAGCCACCGGTGCTGTCGGCCTTCTGCTCGTGATCCTTGCGGACGTCGTCATAGCTTGGATAGTGAAAACTGCCGTCGAGAACGTCGATCGGACCTTCGTGCAAAATCCACGTTGTCTTGGTCTTTGGCTCGCCGTGCCGCGCCACGCTGGCGTAGGGAAAGAGCGTCACCGCCGCGCCGGACCGGTTCTCGACCGAATCCCGAACGGTGAACATGTAGTCCTTGTCGAGTGAGATCGTGCGCGCAAAAAGAAGGCCTTGGCCGTTGTCCCAGGTCAGCGTGACCGGTGTCGTCGGCGTCAGGATTTGACCAGCGGCGGCGCGCCACAGCGTTGTCGACGTTGGGACAGGAACGGTTGATTTTCCGCCCGTGGTCCATCCCATTTCACCATAGGTCGCCGTTTCGGTCCCTTCGGGCAGCAGGAAGACGATCTCCGGACTCTTGGGGTCGACTTCTTGGTGATAGGTCTTCAATCGCAAGTCGTCGAAGCGCGCACCGGTCAAGCGGATCGAGCCGTCGACGGTTGCGCTGTCGAGTTTCACCCGCGCCCGGTCGCCCGCCAAAATGGCTTCGGGCGTTTGCGGAGTTGCAGGCGATTCTCCGGCCGCATTCGGCGCAGTCGGTCCCGCGCTGTTCGGCGTGCCCGGATTTTGAGCCTGCCTCGCTTCTTCGGCGGCGCGCTCGGCTAGCATGTGTTGGCGCTGAGCTTCGGCTTGGGGCCCGACGACAAAATATTGCCATGCAATGAAAACGAGGATGCTGAGGGCGACCGCGACGATGACGTTCAGGGTGTCCGGCGCATTCTTGTTCATTACAGTGACCTAGGTTGATGCATGTGAGGCTGGCTCTTCGTGCTCGTTGGGTCCGGCACCGGGTCATATCCTTCGCCCCCGCCGAGCCATTTGACCGGATGACAGCGGCCGAGCCGCCGCAGCGTTAGCCAAGTGCCCGTGACGGGACCGTGCCGTTCGAGCGCTTCCAGCGCGTAAGCCGAGCAGGTCGGCTGATACCGGCAAACCGGCCCGATTAGCGGTGAGAGCGTGTACCGGTACAGCAGTATTGGTGCGCGCAACGCGTACGTCGCCGCTCGGCGGATTAGCGTCGTCACTGTCATTCCCGTTCCGCCTTGTACGCTGTACCGCCGTGGACTTTGCGAAGAGCCGTTTTCAAATCTGCGATCAAATCCGCGAAGTTCCTCGTCAGCGTGCCGTCGCGGCCGATCAGAACATAGTCAGTGCCCGCCACCCCATAAAGGGGTAGGACCGCCCTCGCAACCTCGCGCAACCGCCGTTTTGCGCGATTGCGGCGGACGGCATCCCCGACCTTCTTCGTTACGGTGAAGCCGACGCGGATGGAATTCGCCACGGGCGCCATTTCAACAGGCGTTGATTGCATTTGTAAGACGAGCCCTGCGGCCGACCACCTCCGCCCGCGCGCCAGGCGCAGGAAGTCCGCGCGGACCTTCAGCCGCAAGAGAGCGAGGTTTGTTTCATGGGCAATGGTGCCGATCAAACCTTTAAGACTCAAAAACCGGCCGATGGCGGTTCAGGCCGACAGCTTCTTGCGGCCATGCGCACGCCGATTTGCCAAGACCTTGCGCCCGCCCGCGGTTGACTTGCGGGCGCGAAAGCCGTGGCGGCGCTTTCTCACGATCTTGCTGGGCTGATAGGTGCGCTTCGACGTCACGGCTCGTTTTCCTTGGGACTGAGGCGGCTGTGGGAGCGCGGCGATATAGGGAAATCCGCCACTGAAGTCAAATTTTTGGCATCGTCGGCGGCGACGGACGCCGCGAGGGTGCTGGCTCTAAGCCCGCCGCTACACTAGCATTCCAACCCTCGCAATTAGCGGTATTCGGCCAAATCAATGCGTCTCTTGCGTCTCCTGACGATCGTCACATTGATCGCGCTCACCGGGATATCGGTTGGCCAAGCACCGACCAAGGCGTCCGGAGCCGGACAACCTGAGCAGCAACAACGCATTGAGCGCGTCACCGTCATCGGTCAGCGTTTGGGCAATCTGCACAATTTGCTCGCCGGCTACACCATGCGCGGCACCGAGGGCTTCGTCGACGGTTCGGCGCCCGATTCAGAAGACAATCGCACGGCGTTTCCGTGGCAAGTCTATTACGGTCCCGACGGTTCCCTTGAGGTTCATTTTCGCCGGGTCGGCGCGCGCCTGCCGCACGGCACGATGGAAGAACTCGACTACGAGGAGCACGGTTCGTGGTCGATCGACGCCGGCGAATTGTGCCAGACGATCCCCCGCGTCGGCTCCGGCGCGACCGTGTGCTTCGAGCTGCGGCGCACCAGCCAGACCAAGATTCAGATGTACTACACACGCTGTGGCGCGGTGACCCGATGTTACCCCGGGCGCCTTGGTCCGGACGGCGAGCTGTTCCCCGGCCGCGTGTTCACACGATGAACACTCGAGGGGGATTGCGATGACGGCGATCGTTGCCGAGACGCCGGTCGCGCGGCCTGAGATCTCGACACGCTCGATCATCGCCGTGATCCTCGGCAACTGGTTCGAGTTCTACGATTTCATCGTCTACACGTTTTTCGCGGCCATGATCGCGGAGGCGTTTTTTCCAGGCGACGACAAATTCCTCAAGCTGCTCGCCTCACTCATAACCTTCGGCGTTGGGTTCGCGACACGGCCGCTTGGCGCGGCGATGATCGGCGCTTATGCCGACCGCGTCGGGCGCAAAGCGGCGCTGACGCTGACATTGCTGTTGATGGCAATCGGCTCGGCCGTCGTCGGTTTGACGCCTTCCTACGCAAGCATCGGCATCTGGGCGCCCATATGTTTGTTGATTGGACGCCTGATCCAAGGCTTCTCCTGCGGCGGCGAAGTCGGCCCCGCGACGACCTATCTGATGGAAGCAGCGCCGGCGCATCGCCGCGCCGCACTCACCTCGTGGCAGGGGCAAAGTCAGCAGCTCGCAACGATCTCGGGTGCCGGTCTTGGCGTCATTCTCGCCTTTACGCTGTCGCACGACGATCTGTTTTCATGGGGTTGGCGCGTGCCGTTCCTCGTCGGCACCCTGATCGCGCCGGTGGGGCTCTACATCAGAAGCCAACTGCCCGAGACGATCGAGAAGAGCGAGACGCACGAGTCCGGAACCGCGGTGCTTTGGGAGCTGTTGCGCAAGCACTCGCGCGCCGTCGTGCTCGGCATGTTCATCATCTGCGGCGGCACGGTCTCGACCTACGTCTTCAATTTCATGACGACCTACGCGATCACGCAGGGCGTTTCGGTCAAGGTTGCGACGTTGTTGACCTTCACCGCGGCGCTTGCGTCGATGCCGGGCCTATGGCTCGGTGCCAAGGCGGCCGATCTTCTTCCGCGCAAGCCCGTTCTCGTCGTTTCGCGCATTGTCTTTATCGCTGCGATCTATCCGGTTTGGCTCGTCATTGCGACTATTCACGGGTCGCCGAGTTGCGGTCCATCGGTCGTGCCTGCGTTGGAATCGAGCACCGGTCTCGATCTTTGCTGGCTTGACGCCAGTGCGATGACGCTCATTGGCCTCAATATGGGTTTGAGCTTCTTGTTCTCGGTCGGTATCGGTGGCTCTTACGCCTTCCTCACCGAGGCGTTTCCCAAAGCCGTTCGCTCGAGCGGACTCGCGATCCTCTATGCGCTGGCGGTGACGATCTTCGGCGGCACCACGCAACCGATCATCCTCTGGCTATCGAAGTTCGACCCGTTGATGCCGGCCTGGTATCAGATCGCCGCGAACGTCGCGGCAACGATCGCTGTCATCATGATGGTCCCGCACAAGGAAGGCACCTGACGTCGGCTCAGGCGATCGCGACGCCGCGCCCGCCGAGCTCGAATTCGCGCGTCAGCAGGAGTGGAGCTTGCGTTTTCGCACCAGCCGTCGGCGCGGTCTCGGCAAGCCAGCGCGCACAGGCGTCTCGCCCGACGTCTCGCAAATAGCGCACGAGTTCCCAGTTCGGGTGGAGCTTGCTGGCAGGGCCGAGTTCGTTCATCACGTCGTCTTCGCTGATCGTGTGAAGCGTGAGGGCGGCAAGCCGCCGCCCCAGCGCAGTGCGCGCGGCGCCGCCTTCATGTGACATGTGCCGCAGGCGCTCGATCATCTCGAGCTCGCGCTTGAGCGGTGCGTCGAAGACGATGCGATTGACGCGCGACTGGATGCCCGGCGCCGTCACGGGCAATGATTTCTCGGATTGCGGGTTGAGGCGGACGATCAAGATGTCGTCGGCCACGCTTCCCTCGATCAGCGCCAGCAGCGGCGGGTTGGCGGTGAACCCGCCGTCCCAATAATAGCCGTCGGGCAGGCGGACGGCTTGATGGAGCGCCGGCAGGCACGCCGACGCCAACAGCACCTCGGGCGAAATCTCGGCATTGCTGAAGATGCGCGGCTCCCCGGTTTCCACATTCGTCGCGGCGATGAAGAGGCGTGGCGCGTCGTCCTGCTGCAACCGCTTGAAGTCGATGAAGCGCACCAGCAAGTCGCGCAACGGATTGAGGTCGAGCGGGTTGAGCTGATAGGGCGAAAACATCTGCACCATGACGTCGCGCAGGACATGCGCGAACGAGAGTTCGATATTGCGCCCCAACGCCATGATCTCGAATGGCGTCGGTTGCATCGGGTTCAATCGTGCGAGATCAGCAAGCTTGTGCCAGAAGCGCATGAGACGGTCGCGTGCGCCGCTCGCTCCGCCATCGAGATAACCGGCCGCGAAAATGGCGGCGTTGATCGCGCCCGCGCTGGTGCCGCTGATCGCATCGACTGTCCGGCTGTTGTTTTCAAGGAGGCGATCGAGGACGCCCCAGGTGAACGCGCCGTGCGCGCCTCCGCCTTGAAGTGCAAGCGCCAGGCGGCGGGGATCTTTTTTGCGTCCCAGCAACGTTGATGCGCCGGTCCGCCGGGCAGACGCTGAGCCCATCAATCTTCGCAACCGTCGGAGAATCATTGCGCCGCCCATCGCCGTAGAATCGATCCCGGTTCCCGCATAGCGCAAGCAAAAATTACTTCGCCCCCTCTGCCCAAATCTTGAGCGTTGCGTTGCGCAAGCATTGCAACCGTCACACAGCTGTGACTCGCCCGTGACGCGGCCCCGATGTCAGATACGGAAGCGCGCGCAAAAGTCTGGAGGCCGCATGTCGGCTTTTTTGTCGCGGCGTGATTTTTCTGTTGTTCTCGCGCTTGCTCTCCTCGCCGGATCGTCGCAAGCGTTCGCTGGCGAACTCGACGCCCGTTTTTCAACTAACGATCAAAGCTCCACAATGACGGTCGATCACAGCGCGTGGGATACGCTGCTTGAAAAGTATGTGATGCCGTCACCTGACGGCATCAACCGCTTCGCATATAGCGCCGTCACGGCGGCCGACAAGCAAGCCCTCAAGGCCTACCTTGCGCGGCTTCAAGACACGAAGGTGACGGCCCTCAACAGCGACGAGCAGCGAGCCTTTTGGATCAACCTCTACAACGCGCTGACGATCGACGTCGTCCTCGATCACTATCCGGTCAAATCGATCCGCGACGTCAGGCTGGGCTTCAGCCTCCTCGGCGGCCCTTGGGGCAAATCGTTGGTCGCCGTCGAAGGCAACGAGTTATCGCTCAACAACATCGAGCACGACATCTTGCGCAAGATCTGGCACGACCCGCGGGTGCACTATGCCGTGAACTGCGCTTCGCTCAGCTGTCCGAACCTGATGGCGAAAGCCTTCACCGGGGCGACACTCGACGCCATGCTGACGCGTGGAGCCCACGCCTACGTGAATCATCCCAGGGGCGTGCAGGTTTCCGGCAACAAGGCCCGCCTTTCGAGCATCTACTCCTGGTACGCCCGAGATTTTGGGGCAAATCAGGCGGCTCTGATCGCCCACCTCCAACAATACGCCTCGCCCGAGCTCAACGCACAATTCTCCAAAGTCGATACCATCAGTGGCTATGATTACGAATGGTCGCTGAACGATGCGAATTGAAGAGGCCTACGGGAGCCCCGATGACGGATAAGCCTGGTTTTTCCTTGGGGCGGATTTTGCCGCTGCTTCTTCTTATCGCCGGATTGGTCGCGTTCTTCGCCCTCGACTTGCAGCATTTCCTCACCTTGGACCTGCTGAAGGAGAACCGCGTCGCGCTCAAGCACTGGGTCGGCGACCATCAGCTGCAAGCCGTCGCGCTGTTCGTCGTCGCCTACATTGTCATCGCGGCATTCTCGCTTCCGATCGCCGCGCTTGTTTCGATCGCCGGCGGATTTCTGTTCGGCAGCGTCGACGGCGCGATCTGGATCGTCATCGGCGCGACAATTGGCTCCTCCATTCTATTCTTGGCGGCGAAATCGGCCCTCGGCGATCCGTTGCGCGCGCGCTTTGGCGCGCGAATCAAGACGATGGAGGCAGGCTTTCGCGCCAATGCCTTCAGCTATCTCTTGTTGCTGCGGTTGGTGCCGTTGTTCCCGTTCTGGCTCGTCAATCTCGCGGCGGCTTTTACGGGTGTCGGCTTGGGAACATTCTTGATCACGACGGCCGTCGGCATCATTCCCGGCGCCTTTGTCTTTGCCAGTATCGGCAACGGTTTGAACGCTTTGTTCGATGCGGGCGGACAGCCCGACTTGAGTCTGATCGGCCTTCTGTCGCGCCCCGACTTCTACATTCCCATCATTGGTTTCACGCTTCTTTCGCTCATCCCAATCGTCTATCGCGCATTTTCGCCGCGTAAAGCTAAAGCGGAAACCGCGCGATGAGTGAAACCATACGCGCCGATCTGTGCATCATCGGCGCGGGCTCCGGCGGCCTCTCCGTAGCCGCGGGCGCTGCTCAGCTCGGTCGCAAGGTGGTTCTGATCGAACGCCACAAGATGGGTGGCGATTGCCTCAACTATGGCTGCGTTCCGTCCAAGGCGCTGATCGCCGCCGCGCATCACGCGCAAACAATTCGCGAAGCGGCGCCCTTTGGCGTCACTGCCGGCGAGCCGAAGGTCGATTTTGCGCGCGTGATGAGCCACGTGCGCGAAGTGATCGCAGCAATTGAGCCAAACGATTCCGTCGAGCGCTTCGAAAAGCTTGGCGTTCGCGTCGTCAAGGCTTCGGCGCGGTTCACCGGTCCTGCCGAGGTCGAGGCCGGTGACGCAAGAATCCAAGCGAAACGCTTCATCATCGCGACCGGCTCAGCACCCTTGGTCCCGCCCATCCCGGGTCTTGCCGACACGCCTTATTTCACCAACGAGACGATCTTCGACAACACGACGCTGCCCGACCACCTGCTGATTATCGGTGGCGGCCCGATCGGTCTCGAACTCGCGCAAGCGTATCGCCGCTTAGGCGCGCGCGTAACCGTCCTTGAGGCAAAGCAAATCATGCCCAAGGACGATGCCGAAGCGGTCGGCGTCGTGCGCGACGCGCTCGTCGCGGAGGGCATCGTCATTCGCGAAAACGCGCCGGTCGCCGCCGTCGCAAAAACTGCGGCGGGCGTTAGCGCAACGATCGCCGGAGCAAACGGTGCGGAGACGATCTCCGGCTCGCACCTCCTGTTGGCCGCAGGTCGCGGCGCCAACGTGGGCGGGCTCGATCTTGAGGCCGCCGGCGTGAACTACACGCGAGCGGGCGTTACGGTGGATGACGGGTTGCGCAGTTCAAACCCGCGCGTCTTCGCTGTGGGCGATGTGACCGGCGGCCTGCAGTTCACGCACGTCGCGGGCTACCACGCGGGCCTCATCATCCGGCGCCTCTTGTTCAAGGTTCCGGCCAAGGTCGATGCGGCCGCCATCCCGTGGTGCACCTTCACGGATCCGGAGCTAGCGCAGGTGGGCTTGAGCGAAGCAGCGGCAAAGGATCGTTACGGCAAAGTAGCGGTGACGCGCTGGCCGGTTCACGACAATGATCGCGCCCAAACCGAGCGCGCGACCCGCGGCTTCATCAAGGTCGTGACCGCCAAGGGCGCCCGCATCGTAGGCGCAACGATCGTCGCGCCCAACGCAGGCGATTTGATTCTGCCGTGGGTTTTGGCGATCGGGCAGAAGCTTAATATGAGCACGATGGCCGGCATCGTCGCGCCCTATCCGACGCTCGGAGAGATTTCAAAACGCGTCGCCGGCGCTTATTACACGCCGACCCTGTTTTCTGCCCGCACGAAGCTCCTAGTGCGGTTGCTCGCTCAATTCGGTTAACCGCATCGAAGGTTCGCGGCCAGGCGCCGCCGTGCTATCCCTCCCGGCCGATGTGGGACACATTCAAGCGACTTCCCGACACGATCGCACGAACGGTGACGCAGAGCCTATCCGGGCGCCTGCTCCTGTTCACGATCGCCTTTGTGATGTTGGCCGAAGCGTTGCTCTATTTTCCCTCAGCCGCACGCTTCTATCACGACCAATTGGCCAATCGCTTGGCGGCGGCGCAGATCGCGGTACTTGCGCTCGATCAAGGCGACGCGCAAACCTTGTCGCCTCAGCTCAAGGCCGAGCTTCTTGCCAATGCGGGCGTGCGCGCGGTCGCATTGAAACGCAACAACACGCGCCGGCTCTATCTCGCCGAGTCCATGCCGCCCGTGATTTCGCTGTCAATCGATTTGCGCGACGTCACGCTCGTCGGACTCACCCTTTATGCGCTCGACTCCATGGCGATGGGCGACGGCCGTGTCTTGCGGATCATCGGCAAGCCGCGTCTGCAGGGCGGCGAATTCATCGAAGCGATCGTCGACGAAAGGCCGATCCGCGAGGAACTGCTCGCCTATTCCGGCCGCATCTTCGAGCTGTCGCTCTTCATCTCGATCGTCACCGCGAGTTTGGTTTTCGCCACGCTCTATTTCACGCTCGTGCGCCCGATGCAGCGCCTGACGCAGTCCATGGTCTCGTTTCAGGAAAAGCCCGAGGACGCGCACCGCATCATCGTGCCGTCGCAACGCGACGACGAAATCGGTCAGTCCGAGCGTGTCCTGGCGACCATGCAAAGCGAAATCCGCCAAGCCTTGCAGCAGCGCGAGCATTTGGTGGCGCTAGGCTCGGCGGTCGCCAAGATTCAACACGATCTGCGCAACATCTTGGCGAGCGCGCAGCTCGCGTCCGACCGCTTAGCCGCAAGCAACGATCCGGCGGTCCGGCAATTGGCGCCGCGTTTGATGAAGTCGATCGACCGCGCTATTGCGCTGGCGACGAACACGCTGAAATACGGCCGCGCCGAGGAGGCACCGGCGCATCGAGGCCGCCAGCCGCTTTTGCCGCTGGCGGAAGAGGCGATGCATGTTGCTCTGGCGGCGGGCGACGGCCATGCAATCTGGCGCAGCGAGATTCCACCCGATCTGGAAGTCGACGCCGACGGCGAACAATTGCTGCGCATGTTGGCGAATCTCGGCCGCAACGCCGTCCAAGCCGTGGAAGCGCGCCCGGACGGTCAGGTGACGATCTCCGCGCGGCGCCAAGGCGACGGCGTTGCCATCGACGTTTCGGACAACGGCTCCGGCATTCCGGAGCAAGTTCTGAAGCATCTTTTTGAGGCCTTTGCCGGTCGCGGCCGCGTCGGCGGCACCGGTCTCGGCCTGGCGATTGCACGCGAACTTGCCCGCGGTCACAGTGGCGATGTCGTTATGTTACGCACCGGTCCGGAAGGTACGACGTTCCGCGTCACCATCCCCGACAGCCCGAAAACAGGGTGAGACATGAGCTGGGATCCTTCGATCTATCTTGCCTTCGACAACGAGCGCACGCGTCCCGCGATCGAGCTGGCCGCGCGCGTCGCGCTGCAAGCCCCGCGCGTCGTCGTCGATTTGGGCTGCGGGCCCGGAAACTCGACGGCGGTGCTCGCCCAACGCTGGCCTGCTGCGCGCTTTGTCGGTGTCGACAATTCGGCTGAGATGCTCGCTGCCGCGCGCAAGACGGCGCTGAACGCCGAGTGGCAGCAGGCGGACCTCGCCAATTGGGCGGCGCGCGAGCTTGTTCCGGTCATCTTCTCGAACGCTGCGTACCAATGGATCGACGGACATGGTGCGATCTTTCCGCGCCTTCTCTCCATGTTGGAGCCCAAAGGCGTGCTCGCTCTGCAAATGCCGCGCAATTTCGAAGCGCCGTCCCACGTCCTCCTGCGCGAGACCGCGGCGGCGGGTCCCTGGGCGCCCAGAGTTACGCGTCTCCATCGCCCGAAGCCCGTTTTGGAGCCGGCCGAGTACTACGCGATGTTGTCCTCGCACGCCTCGTCGCTCGACATCTGGGAAACGGAGTATCTCCAAGCGCTCGACGGAGAGGATGCCGTCTTCAAGTGGGTGAGCGGAACCGCGCTCGTTCCGTATAGAAATGCGCTGGAAGATACGGAACGCGACGCATTCTTAAATGCTTATCGCGAACGGCTTTCGCGCGCCTATCCGCGCCAGGCGAACGGCAAGACGCTGTTTCCGTTCAAGCGAATATTCATCGTCGCCCGGCGTTGAGTTCGCACTTTGAGTGTGTCTTGACGCGCCTTACACTTAGCGCACTGATTCGCATTGTGCGTTGTTGGGGGCGTTAATGACTTACATTATCACGATTGCGCAGCAAAAAGGCGGAGCTGGAAAAACCTCGCTCGCGGCCCATCTTGCTGCAACATGGTCGATCGACAAGGGCCGTCGCGTTGCCTTGTTCGACCTCGATCCGCAGAAAAGCCTGACGCATTGGTTCCAGGTGCGCAGCGAAAAATTGGCTGAGGCCAATACGATGAGCTTGTGGCCGTCGCAAGGCTGGCGTCTCGCAAACGAACTTACTCGCGCCAGTCGCGATGCGGACGTGATCGTCATCGACTGTCCGGGCAAGGACGATCTGGGAACGCGCGTTGCCGTGCGCGCGGCCGACATCGTCGTCATGCCCGTGCAACCGTCGCCGATCGACGTCTGGGCCTCAAAGACGACGCTTGAGCTGATCGCCAAGGAAGGAACGCCCGCCTTGATCGTGCTCAACCGTCTGCCCTCGCGCGCCAAGCTCACCGATCATCTCATTGTCGACCTGAAGCGCGGCTCGGTGCCGATCGCGCGCTCGGCGCTCGGCAATCGCATCTCGTTCGCCGCAAGTTTCGTCGAAGGCAAAGGCATCACCGAGACCGAACCGCATTCGGTCGCCGCCGCCGAGATAAAGCTTCTCGCCGACGAAATTTGGCGCAAGGTTTCATCGGCTGGCCGCCGGGCCGCCGCTTGAAGCAGCCGTGAAGGGCCACGGACTGCTCGCCGATATTGGCGGCACCAATGTGCGCTTCGCGACACTGCTGCCCGACGGCAGGATCGGCGCCGTCGAAGCCTGGTTGACCGCGCTCTATCCCGATTTCGTGACGGCAGTGCGTGCCTACGCTGAGATTGCCGGCGTCACTTTGCCGTTCGCGCGCGCGGCCGTATGCGCCGCCGGTCCGCTCGAAGGCGATCACATCGACCTCACCAATTGCGCCTGGAAGATTTCGCGCGCTGAGATCGCCGCCGCGACCGGCGCGAAGAAGCCCGTGCTCGTCAACGACTTCGCCGCCGTGGCGCAAGCGTTGCCGGTGCTCGGTCACGACGACCTGATCCATTTCGGCGGAACGCAGCCGCTCGACGCGGCACCGAAAGTTGTCCTCGGCCCCGGCACCGGTCTGGGTGTCGCGGCTCTCGTGCCGGACAACACCGGCAAATGGACGGTTGTGGCGGGTGAGGGCGGCCACGTCGATCTGGCGCCGGCCAACGAGCGCGAGATTGCTATCGTCTATTACTTGATCGGCCAACATGGCCACGTCTCCGTCGAACGCGTGTTAAGCGGTCCCGGACTCGAGACGCTGTACCTCGCGATCGCAGCCCTCGACGGCGTGACCATGAAGGCAAAGCCGATCGCCGCCGACATCGCCCGCGCCGCTCGCATCGCGAGCGATCCCGTCGCTGTCGAGGCGGTTCATCTTTTCACCGCTTGGCTCGGCGCAGTTGCGGGCAATCTGGCACTCGCCTTCGGCGGACGCGGCGGCGTCTACATCGCCGGCGGTATCGTCCCCCAATGGGGCGATTTATTCGACGCCAAGCTCTTTCGTCATCGCTTCGAAGCCAAAGGCCGCATGCGCACATTCCTGCAGCCGATCCCGACCTATCTGATCACGGCGAAAGACCTCGCCTTCCGCGGCCTCGCCGAAATGCTTCGCTAGCGGTCCACCACGCCTTTTTTCGATGCCTCAACGTCCTCGACGCACTGCGGGCGGCTCCACCGACATAATTTGGCCTTTATTGTTTATCGATAATGACGTATCGTTTATCGATAAACAAGGGGGTCGCCCATGGCATCCGTCAGCATTCTGCCAAAGCTTTTCCGGTGGCTGTTCACCGCCGTCGAAGTGCTTTGCGTTCTGGCCGCTGTCTGCATTGCTTTGACTTACATAATTGATCCGCGGTTGCCGCCTGGAACGCATTTCGGCCCGTTCGCTGTCGACTTTGCGGGTCAGCCCGGCACCGTGGCCTTAAGCGCGGTCAACAACGACTCCGATTTCACGGTGACGGCGTTTCGCGGAGACATCGTCGTGTTTGTGGAGCAGGCCGGCGGATTGATCGAGGTCGCCAAGCGCTACGGTTTGCCGGCGATCCTGATCAGCGCAATCTTCTTCGTCGTGCTGTTCGATCTTCTGCGGCGGCTGTTTCGCAATGTCGGCCGCGGCGAAAGCTTCACACGGCAAAGCGTCACATTCGTGCAGCTCGTCGGCGGGTCCCTCATCGTCTATTCATTCGTGGCGGCCTATGCGGAGGGGTGGTTTGCCGCTGCGATGCTTGCTTATTTGTCTCAGCACGCCGTCATTACGGTATCAGGTACGTCGCTGCACCTTCCGGCGCCCGACGCCATGGGCTTCCCTCACGGCGGGTTTCGCTTTGGTGGCTCGACGTTCCTTGCCGGTCTATTGGTGCTCGCCATCTCGGAAGTCTTTCGCCAGGGGCTAACGCTCAAGAGCGAACATGATCTCACGGTTTGAGCGATAGCGGATGCCGATCAAGCTCAACCTCGACCGCGTGATGCTCGAACGCCGTATCACGCTGTCGGAGCTGGCCGATCGCATCGGCATCACGCTTGCCAACCTCTCGATCCTCAAAACCAACAAAGCGCGAGCGATCCGCTTCAGCACCTTGGAGGCGCTGTGCCGCGCACTCCAATGCCAGCCGGGCGATCTGATCGAGTTCGTCCCGTCAGGGCCTGGCGCCGAAACCGGCGTGGAGGAAGCGGAAGAAGAGCCATGATTTCCGGAACGAATTCAGGCCGGATGCGGTGTCACCCTCCTCAGGCGGCAGCGAGCCGCTCTGAGTCTAACGCGTCGGTCAACTTTTCCGCGATCTCACACAACGATTTCACTGCTTCCTGAACCACAGCAGCGCTCCCATGTGAGTTTCGCGCCTAATCCCCGCCGACGCCGCCTTCGCGCCGTGCATCCGCTGCGCCTTCATAGCCGTCGTCGCGTACGCGAATGCCGTTGAGGCCGCTGTCCATCGCTTGCGGCGAAACGTCGTGACCAAGGGCTTTGAGCTCAGATGTCAACGCCTCCAATCCTTTTCCGGCTTCGATTTCGACCGTCGCGCTGCGGCTCGTCACGTGCGGCAGGGCGATCGCGGTCGCCATATCCATGTGCCAATCGATCAAGCCGATCAGCGTTTGCGTGACGTAGGGGATGATGCGCCACCCACCCGGCGAACCGATCACGGCGTAGAGCTTGCCCTTCGCGCCGAACACCAGCGTCGGCGACATCGATGACAGCGGGCGCTTACCGCCCTGCGGTGCGTTGGCGAGACGCCGGTTGTCGAACGCGGGCTCAAACGAAAAATCGGTCAGCTGATTGTTGAGGATGAACCCGGCCGCCATCAAATGGCTTCCGAACGGTCCTTCGACCGATGTCGTCATTGCGACCGCGCGTCCGGCGCCGTCGATCACGCTCAGATGCGCCGTCGACGGTTTTGAATGATCCGGTACGCGCAACCGCCGCAGCATGAGGTCGCCACCCGCGGGCTTGCCGGGCAAGACCATGTCGGCCGAGAGCGCCGCGTCGAACCCGATGAGCGCACCGCGCTTTGTCAGATAGCGTTGATCGATAAGTCCCTTGACCGGCACGCGCACGAAATCGGAATCGCCTTCAAAGGCAGCGCGGTCGGCGAAAGCCAGACGTTGTGCCTCGGCGAACAAATGCACCGCGCGCAACGAATTCGGGGCGATCTCGGTGACGTCCTTGTGCTCGATCTCGCCCAGAATCTGTAGAGTGGTGATGCCGCCCGAACTCGGCGGCCCCATGCCGCAGATGCGATAGGTGCGATAGGTGCCGCAAACGGGCGTGCGCTTCAGCGCCCGATAGTGCGATAGATCCGACAGCGTCAGCGATTGTGGTCCGCGCGGCGCGTTTTGCACGGCATGCACGATCGCCTCGGCGATTTCGCCGCGATAGAAGCCGTCCGGTCCGTGCGCCGCGATGAGGCGCAGCGTCGCCGCATAAGCCGGGTTCTTCAACATGGTGCCTGCTGCCGGCGGCTTGCCGTCGGGTAAGAAATACGCGGCGCTGTCGGGGATCAGCGGAAGACCAGGATCCCGCGCGATCGCCGCCGCCATGCGATTGGAGACGGGAAATCCGTCTTCGGCCAATCGGATCGCGTCGTCGAACAGCTCCGCCCACGGACGATTGCCGTGCTCGCGATGCGCCATCCACAGCATCGCAATCACGCCCGGAACGCCGACCGAGCGCCCGCCGAACACTGCCTCGAGGAACGGCATCGGTTTGCCGTCCGGCTTCAGAAACAGGTTTGGCTTCACCACCATCGGCGCGGTCTCGCGCCCGTCATAGGATTCGACGTGGCCGGTCTTGGGATCCCAATGCATCAGGAATGCGCCCCCGCCGATGCCCGACGATTGCGGTTCGACCAGACCCATCACCATCTGCGCCGCGATCGCCGCATCGACGGCCGTGCCGCCGCGGCGCAATTCCTTGAGGCCCGCCTCCACTGCCAACGGGTGCGAGGCGACGATGATATATTTTTTCGGCAGCGCTTGCGCCGCATCTTCTGCGCGCGCTGCAAGGCCGGTCGCCAAGAGGACCGCGCACGCGGCGAGCGCAAGCCATTTGCCTTTGAAAATGCCCATCGTTAGCGTCGCTCTCATGACCAAGCCGGGCCCTCTGAATCTCATCACCGACGTCCACGGTATCACCGTCGGCAACGCCGAGGATGCGACAGCCTTGACCGGCGCGACAGTCCTTTTGTCGGGCGGCCGCGCGATCGCCGGCGTCGATATTCGGGGCGGCGCGCCCGGCAGCCGCGAGACCGAATCGCTCCGCCCTGAGGGTTTGGGCATGGGCGTTGATGCGATCACCTTGTCGGGCGGCTCGGTTTACGGGCTGGACGCTGCGTCGGGCGCGCTCGCCTGGCTTGCCGCGCACGGTCGCGGCTTTCGCTTGCCGCAATCGCCGGTCCCGTTGCCGATCGTGCCCGGCGCGATTCTTTTTGATATCGCGAACGGTGGAAACAAGAATTGGGGCCGCGAGGCGCCTTATCGTCGCCTAGGCGAGGAAGCGTGCGAGAAGGCGGGCACACGCTTCGCCCTCGGCAATGCCGGCGCCGGTTTTGGCGCGGTCGCCGGTGGTTACAAAGGCGGCTTGGGCTCGGCTTCCGCCATCACGTCCGACGGCTACACGGTCGGCGCGCTCGCCGCCGTCAATGCGTTCGGCTCGCCGGTGATGCCCGGCACCTCGACGCTCTGGGCGTGGGCGTTCGAGCAGAATGGCGAACTCGGTGGTCAATTCGCACCGAAGCCAGGCGCGCTGTCACTCGATTTTCCTCCTGACATCAAGCGCCCGCCCGAGCCTGCCGCGAACACGACGATCGCAATTGTCGCGACGGACGCCGCACTGACGCCGTCGCAAGCGCGCCGCGTCGCCGTGATGGCGCACGATGGCTTCGCCCGCGCGCTGAGGCCCGTTCACACGCCCGTCGACGGCGATGTCGTGTTCGCGCTTTCGACGGGCGCGAAGCCGTTGGCTGAGCCGTGGCAATTTCATTTGGGCCGCATCGGCTCGATCGCCGCCGATTGTTTGGCGCGGGCCATTGCGCGCGGCGTTTTCGAAGCCGAGCCTCTCGGCCGCTTTGCGAACTATCGCACCGTTCACGCCGCGGGATTTTCTCAGCGCGCGTAGATGCGCACTTCCGGCGTTGAGATGGCTGGGCTGATGCCCGTCATCAAGCGAACCTTGGTCGCGCTGACGCCCAGCGTCGTCATCATCTGAGCGACTTCATGCGTGCGCGCGAGGTTGTCCTCCGGGTTCGAACGTGGCGCGACCACGCCGACGACGTCGAATGTCGTATCCGGTTTGCGCCTCAGTGCCGCCGTGACGGCCGCCGACAGCGCATCTTTGTAGCTCATATTGGGCCGGTCGAATTTGATCGTAACGAAAGCGGGCGAGGCGAGAACCGCGGGCGTTGCCGGCACCGCTTGGGCCAGCACGGCGACGCCCGGCGCGCCCGCGCCGAGGTCCGCAAGTGCCGCGCGCTCCTTTGCCAGGAACGCGCCCTGCAGCGCGCTTTCCGTCGAGAGGTCGTTGACGAGCTTGTCGACTTGATTGGCCGTTTGTCCGATTTCGCCGCGCAGCGTGTTAAGTTGTTTCTGGTCGTCGTCGGTGCCGCCGCGGATGGCGTCGGCTTCGCTCATCAGGCGATTTGCATCCGCCGCGCCCTTGGCGAAGGCGCGGACTTCGCCGTCGAGCGCCGCCGAGTCCACGGCGAAACGTTCGAGGGCCGCTCGCGCCGCGTCGACTTTGGCCGCGTTGGGCGGAGCGCCGCTCGCCACGGCATCGGATTTGGAAATGCGATAGAGCGCGCCTTCGGCCGCCGCCTTCTGACGGATCTCCGAGATGCTGGCGTTGTGGTTCGAGAGTGCGCCCTGAACGGTGACGAGCCGCGCCCGCAGGCCGTTGATGACCTCGCCTTGCGGCGTCCCGGTCTGGGTGCCGGGCGCCACGTTGACCGGCGCGAAGACCGAAGTTCCGGCCGACGGCAACGTGGAGATGGGCGAGGCGGGCGCAGTCGACGCCGGCGGTTCCGGAAAGATCGTGCTGCTGACGCTGGTGCAACCGCCGGTGACGAAGACGAGCGCCGTCGCGGCGGCGCCGCGAAGCGATATTGAACGGCGCATGGGCGTCCCCCTCGACGAAGCTGAGCGCTGATTTGGTTGGCCGGACTTTACGCCACGCGCTCGACGATGCAATTGGCGAGTGGCACGGGCCCAGTGACCGGTATCACGAGTGCTTGCGGGCCTTTTGCCGCGCCGGTACGTCGAAAAAATGGCGGGCAAGCAAAGCTTGCGCGTTGCGTCCCGGCGAACTAACTTCCGCGCCTCTTGAGGGTGGCCCCCTCCCAAACGGCCGCCAGGCGCTGCACCCGTAGCTCAGCTGGATAGAGCACCAGACTACGAATCTGGGGGTCGGAGGTTCGAATCCTTCCGGGTGCGCCAGCCATTGACGTCTTCCTGCTCTGAGCAGGGCTTGGCGTCGGAAATGCCCGCTGTACGCGCGTATTTGCTGCCCGAAGTGGGGCTGACTAAACGGAAATTTCTGCTCAAGGGCACGTTCGTGGGCTGTCTGCTCTCGGCATGCGCGATGGTCCCCCATTTTTCGATTCAGGCCAAATGTCGGATCCTGGATCAAGCGGGCAAACCTCGCGCCGGGCCTGGCTTACCTTCGCCTTTGCTATAGTCGCACCGCAGGCTGCAGCGAGAAGGGTCGGGCGGAACGAAGCCAAGTCATGGGGAAAAATGAAAGCACCTTTGATGAGATTGCGCTTGGTTCTCTGAGCAACGGGATCGAGGCCACAACATTTCTCGCGGCGCTCGCTTCAGTTTTGTTTCTGTCCTCTTTGCTGCTGATCGCCGCCACATTTGCTCTAGGCGTCAGCAGCCTTTCGTTGGCCGCGCCAGTGACTGCCACCGCGATCGCGCTCTCGGTGGCGGCGTGGGCATGGTCGATCGCGCAAATGCGCCCTCTGCCGATCTTCGCCGGCGCGCTACTGTGGGGCATGAGCCTCGGGCTCGCGACCGGCGCGCAGGTGCTTCGATTACCGACGGACGCAGACTGGTTCGTGCGAAGCTTCGTCATCGCCGCCACGTTATTTGCGCTCGCATTCTCGCTGCGGATTCTCATCGACGCCTGGTGGCTCGTGCGCACCAAGGCGGATTCGCGCTCCTTGGTTGCCGCGACGCCCGACCGCGTGCGCCTCGCTGGTGTGCTCGCGCGCATCGTCGGCATTCATCCGATTTGCAGCTGGCTGCCCGGCGCTGGACGCCGCGCATTCGCCGCCGCGTTGTTCATGGCCACGACATTCGTTGTTTCGTTGAGCTTGGCTCTCGCGATCTATGGCGTCTTCAATCCCCATGTCGCAGATACGGCAACGGAACTCGCCGCCTGTCTCGGCGGCAGCAGTGGACCTCATCCTCTCGCCACCGTGCATTGCGGCCTCGGCGTTGTCACGATGCTCGCACTTCCAATAGGAATCTTCGTCTTAGTTACGATCGCCGCGCTATTGCGCTGGCTGGCGCGCACCAGTGCCCGCACGTCGCTCGAGGCGATCGGTGCCTCCGACAACCGTCCGCCAATTCTATTCTTGCGCTCCTTCGGTGATGATCAGGTGAAGCTGCGCCGTGCAGCGCGTGGCGCCTTTCACGGCCTCCTGTCGCTGGGAGAACCGAGCCCGCGCTTTGATCACCTGCTATTTGAGGAGGCAACGCCCATCGGCCCGGTCGTCGCCATCGGTATGCCGGGGCGCCCGGCGCCGTTCGGCGCAGCGCGCGCGTTCGTGCACGAGAACGAATGGAAAGAGGTAGTCGCAAGTATCGCCGGCGCCGCTCGCGCGATCGTCGTCGTCCTCGACGACACCGACGGCGTGCTTTGGGAGCTGGCGCACATCCGCGCTGCCGGCCACGAGCAAAAGACGCTGTTCGTCCTGCCGCCGCGCTTGGCAAATGCTGCCGACGCGCGCCGTTTGCTCGCGCGCGAACTGTCTGCCGCTGGATCGATGGCCGTAGCTGTGCCGGATTTCAACCCGCACGAGGTTTGCATCGGCTGGTACCGCACGGGTGCTGGGCGCCTGAAGGTCTTGACCGCGACTTCGACGGCAAGCGCGAGCTA
>JANXXU010000001.1 GCA_025350465.1 Alphaproteobacteria bacterium
CCTCCGGCTCCGCCATTCTCCTCTCCGGCGGCCCTCGCCCTCATCTCTTGAGCAGCCCGTGCAACACGAGGTCGATCGAGGTTTCGATCAGGCGCTTGGGTTCGGTAAAGCCGAAATCGCCGTGGGTGATGAGGAGCGAGACGACGCCGTGCCCGGCCGCCCACACCGCTTCCGATAATGCCGCCACGTCCTTGATCCGCGTGAGGTTTGCGTCCACGACGTCGCTCACCGCCTGCTCGAGCTGGCCGAAGCATTTCATACCCAACGTCATCTCGGCGTCGGAGATCGGCTCGCCGCGCCGCGCGCGTTCGCGAAACGCCTTCAAATCCTTCCCGCGCCGCAGCCCCGGCAGCGCTGTCATGAACGTCAGATGGTACTCGCGCGGATTTTCGATACCGCACGTCACATAGGCGCGCATGCGCGCCTTCAGCCGCATGATCGGATCTCGTTCGTCCTTGACCGTTTCGTTTAGATACGTGCCCAGCTTGGCGAAGAAGGCCTCGCCGATCGCCATCAAGAGGGCGTCCTTGTCGGCGAAGTGCTTGTAAAGCAGGGTCGCAGTCACCCCGGCCTTTGCCGCAACGCGGCGCATCGAGGTCGCATCGATGCCGTCATCTGAGAACATGTCGCCGGCCACGCGCAGAATCTGAGCCCGCCGCGCGGGCGCTCCTATTCTGCGCTTCGGCAGCCGGCGCGCTTTCGCGGTCATCGCTCGTTTGCTCATGTGCCCTTCGAACCACACTCTGCGGCTCGCCGTACTAACACGCGATTTTCGCCGCCGGATCAAGTTGACACCGTTCACTTAAGAAACAACAATAGTGAACGAAGTGTACACCGTTTACTTAGCGGACTTGGGCTCGCCGCCATGGGCGTTCGAATTCGGACGATCGTTTCGCTGGTGACCTTCGCCTCGGTCGCGACGCTGATAGTGCTGGCGATGCCCCGGCCTGTCGCGACCGGCACGCCGATGTCCTCTGGTCGGGCGAGCCTCGACGCTCAGGCGAGCGCGGCGACGCCACATCCCTCGCCTCAAGCGCCCGGTGCGCCGGGGGCCCCGTCGGTTCCTGTACGCGTGGCAACGGCTGCGCGCGCCACCCACGCGGGCGAAATCAGGGCCACCGGCACGCTGCTCTTCAAGCGTGAGATCACGCTTGGCTTCAAGGTCACCGGCATCATCGACAGTTTCAGCGTCGACTCGGGCGATGCCGCAAAGGCGGGCGCGCTCCTCGCGCGTCTCGATCCGACCGAAGTCGGCGCCCGCAATCGCGACACCCAAGCCTCGCTCGACAATGCCGACATTGCACTCAGGCGTCAGAAGGAATTGTTCGCCAAGGGCTTTGCCTCTCAGGCCGCGGTCGACAACGCGCAGATGGCCGTCGATCGCGCACGCGCCGGGCGCGACGCGAGCGCCTTCGACGCGGCGAAGTCCGAGCTTCATGCGCCGGCCGACGGCGTGGTTCTCTCCCGTCTTGCCGAGACCAACGAGGTCGTCGCCGCCGGTAAGCCGATCCTGCTCTTCGGCGACGCCAGCGGCGGCCTCGTTCTCGTGACGCCGGTATCGGATCTGCAGATCACGCGCATCCGCGGCGGCGATCTCGCGCAGGTCCAATTTGCCGGCATTGCCGCGCCGATCAAGGCGACCGTCACGCGGCTTGCCGCGAAGGCCGACCCGCGCACCGGTGCCTTCGATGTCGAACTCAAGCTTGCGGAGATCGCGCCGGGCTTGCGCTCGGGCCTCGTCGGCGACGCGCGTATCTTGCCCTCGGTCATGGACCGCATGTCGGAGTATCTGGCCGTCCCTGCGATCGCCTTGCTCGAGGGGCGCGGCGATCGGGCGGCGGTGTTCATCGTCGACAAGGGCGGCCGCGCGCAACGCCAGAGCGTGCGCATCGGCGGCTTTCTCGATGAACTCGTGCTGATTGCCGAGGGTCTGAAACCGGGTGACCGCGTCGTCACCTCAGGCGCGGCTTATCTGCGCAACGGCCAGACCGTCACTATCGTCGCCGACGCGCCGCCGTCGTCGTGAGCGAAGTCAGCGCTTTCTTCGTTCGCAATTGGCAGTTCACGCTCGTTCTTTTTGCCGGGCTTGCGGTCTTCGGCGCCAATTCGCTGATGACGATCGCGCGTGCCGAAGATCCGGCCTTTCCCATTCCCGTCTACGTCGTGCGCGTCATTTTGCCGGGCGCCGGCCCCGCCGAGATGGAGAAGCTCGTCGCCAAGCCGATCGAAGACGCGATCGACGCGCTCGAAGACGTGAAGGAAATTCGCTCGACCTCGCAGGACGGCGTCGCCGTCATCACCTCCGAGTTCTCCTGGGACGTCGACGTCGACCGCAAATTCGACGAGGTCGTGCGCGAGGTGAACATTTTGCGCCCGACGTTGCCCACCGGCGTCGTTCGCGTCGAGATCGAGAAGGCGTCGACCGCGCTCACCAACATCGTGCAGATGGCGTTCGTCGGCGACAGAGCGAGCTATCGCGAGCTCGAAGGCGCGGCGATCGATCTGCGCGACATCATCAACCGCCTGCCCGGCGTGAAGCAGGCGCAGGTCTTTGGCGCGCCGAAGTCGGAAGTTCGCGTCGCCGTCGACATGGGCAGGCTTTCGGCGTGGAGCATCCCGATAACGGCCGTCGCGACGGCGCTGAAGGCAGAGGGCCTGGAGGCCCCGCCCGGCGTGGTTTACGCCGGCGATCGCCGTTTCAACGTCAAGGCGACCGGCGCCTTCGAGTCGCTCGACGCCATCCGGCAAACCGTCCTGACTTCGGTCAATGGCCGCACGCTGCGCGTCGGCGACATTGCGGAGGTTTCCTGGGCCTACGACGAGCAGCGCCACGTCGCGCGCTGGAACGGCAAGCCTGCCGTTTTCCTCGACGTCAATCAGAAGCCCGGCGAGAACGTCTTCACCGTCCGCGATCAAATTTATCAAGCGACGGACGAATTCGAGAAGGAGATGCCGCGCGGCATCCGCATCATGCGCGGCTTCGATCAGTCGCAGGACGTGCAGCATCGATTGTCCGGCCTCTTTCGCGATTTCGGCATCGCGCTCGCGCTCGTCTTGCTGACGTTGCTGCCGCTCGGCGTGCGCGCATCGCTTATCGTGATGATTTCGATACCTCTATCGCTCGCGATCGGCGTCGCCGTTCTGAAGATGACCGGATTCACGCTCAACCAGCTGTCGATCGCCGGGTTCGTCTTGGCGTTGGGTCTGTTGGTCGACGATTCCATCGTGGTGACGGAGAATATCTCGCGTCACTTGCGCCAAGGGCTGTCCCGGCGCGAGGCGGCGATCGCGGGCGCCAGGCAAATCGGCGTTGCGGTCGTCGGCTGCACGGCGACGCTGATGCTCGCCTTTACGCCTTTGCTGTTCTTGCCGGAAGGCGCGGGCGCCTTCATCCGTTCGCTGCCGGCCTCCGTGCTCTATACGGTGGCGGCTTCGCTCTTCGTTTCGCTGTCGATCATCCCGTTCCTGGCAAGTCGTGTGTTATCGGAGCACGAGCCACCTGGCGGCAATCTGCTTTTGCGCATCGTGATGGCCGGAATCCATTCGTTCTACCGTCCGTTGCTGCGCGTCGCGCTGCGCCTCCCGCGCCTCACGCTCATCGTCGCAACGGTCCTCTTCGCTCTCTCGCTGGTCCTCATTCCGCGTCTCGGGTTCAGCCTGTTCCCGCCCGCCGAGGTGCCGCAAGTCTTGGTCAACATAGAGCTGCCGGACGGCGCCGCCATGTCGGAGACCGACAAGGCGTTGCGCCGCGTCGAAGCCATTCTCGGCAAGTCCGCGGCCGTCGACTGGTTCATGTCGAACTTGGGGCACGGCAACCCGCAGATCTTCTACAACGTCCGCCCCGAGCAGGAGAAAGCCAACCACGCGTCCGTCTTCGTCGGTCTCAAGGAATGGTCGCGCGAGACGCCGAAGCTTCTCGATGCCTGGCGCGCCGAGTTCGGCAAGATCCCAGGCGCGCAAGTGATCATTGTCGTGTTCGAGAACGGGCCGCCGCTCGAAGCTCCGATCGCGGTGCGGATTTCGGGCAAGGAAATGGCGACGCTGAAGGACCTTTCGGCGCGCGCGACGGCAATCATCGAGTCGGTGCCGGGCGCGCGCGACGTCGTCAATCCGCTCCAACTGGACCGCACCGACCTCAATCTCGGCTTGAACGTCGACAAGGCCGCGACGCTCGGCGTGCCTGCGGGCATGCTGGATCAGGCCGTGAGGATCGCACTCTCGGGAGAAATCGTCGGCAGCTACCGTCAGTCGAACGGCGACGAATTCGACATCACGCTCCGCCTGCCGTTTCAGAACCGTCACGAGATCGGCGATCTCGACCGCATCTATGTGCCGGTTGGTCAGGGGCCCGGTATTCCGTTGAGTCATATTGCGTCGCCGAGATTGCAAAGCGAGCCTGCGCGCATCGATCGTTTTAAGCGCGAGCGCACCGTCACCATCACCGGCCGCACCGGCAGCGGTTACTTGACCTCGCGCGTGACCCAAGAAGTGTTCGAGCGATTGAAGGCCATCCCCTTGCCGCCGGGCTACCGCATAAGCGCGGGTGGCCAAGCGGAAGCCCAGGCCCGCAGCTTCGGCGGCTTGGGCAGCGCCGTACTGCTTGCCTTGTTCGGCATCATGGCTGTGATCATCCTCGAATTCCGTTCGTTCAAAACGTCGGGCGTTGTCGCCGGCGTCATTCCTCTCGGTATCATCGGCGGACTCGTCGGCTTGTGGGTGACCGGATATCCGCTGGCCTTCACTGCGATCATCGGCTTCATCGCGCTGATCGGCATCGAGATCAAAAACTCGATCCTGCTCGTCGACTTCACACAGCAGTTGCGCGCGGTAGGCGTGCCCCTGCGCGAGGCGATCGAACAGGCGGGCGAGATCCGGTTTTTGCCCGTCCTGCTGACGAGCGCGACGGCGATCGGCGGCTTGATGCCGCTGGCGATCGAGGGCTCGGGCCTCTATTCGCCGCTCGCCATCGTCATCATCGGCGGGTTGATTTCCTCGACCGTGCTCTCCCGATTGGTGACACCGGTCATGTATTTGCTCTTAGCGCCAAAGGACGATGGCGGATAAGCAGGTCTTGATGCTCTGGGTCCAAACGGTCCGAAACGGCTGGCTGCACGGGCTGCCCAACTATGACAAGCTGTCTCCGTTTGAACCTCGCTGGGTCGCGCTGAGGGTGTGCCGGTTGGCATAGGAGTGATGATCAGACAATGAGACGGTTCACGCCCATCGGAATGCTGGTGTCGCTGCTGCTGTTAGTGCTGTTTCCGCTGGTCTTTGGGCAGCTGATGGTTGCGGCGTTGATCAAGCTGCATCTGACGCAGAGCGCGGCCATAGATCTGGTGATCGCGATCATTTTGGGCGGGCTGATCAATCTCCCGGTGAAGCGCATCGTGCGGCATGACAACGTTTCAAGCAATCCGCTGGCGGTGTTCGGGTTGTCTGGCACGATGCCGCAATTGGCGCGCGTGCGCAGAGAGACGATCATCGCCGTCAATGTCGGCGGCTGCCTCATACCGAGTGCATTGGCGGTCTACGAGTTGGCGCACATCGTTGCATTCGGTTCACCGGTTCTGGCGGCGCTCCTTATCGCCTGCGCGGCAAATACGCTCGCCTGTTACGCCGTTGCTGAGCCGGTTGCCGGAGTCGGGATTGTGATGCCCGGCTTTGTATCGCCGATCATAGCCGCCGTGCTCGCGGCGTTTCTGGCGCCGAGCGAAGCGGCTCCTGTTGCGTTCATTGCCGGGGTTGTGGGTCCATTGGTTGGCGCCGATCTGTTTCATCTGAGAGACATCACGAAGAACGCGGTCGGCGTTGCCAGTATCGGCGGTGCGGGCACATTCGATGGGATCGTTCTTTCCGGCATTGTGGCGGCATATTTGGCCTGAGTGCGGCAACGGTTTTGAGGAGCGACTGCATGAATTTATTCGCCCGCTTGGCCGCAATCGTCATCTGCCTTTCGGCCTTGTCGCCTGCGTTTGCCGAAGAAGCGCCGCTCGCAACGAAAGAGGGAGATTTCGTCGTGCGGGATTTCAAGTTCCGTTCAGGCGAGAATCTTCAGCAACTGCGATTGCATTACACGACCCTGGGCGAGCCCAAGCGCGACGCGCAGGGGCACGTAACCAATGCGGTACTCATCCTGCACGGCACGGGCGGAAGCGGGCAGCAATTCATTCGGCCGCAGTTTTCGGGCGTACTCTTTGTGCCTGGAGGTCTGCTCGATCCGGCGCGCTATTTCATCATCTTGCCGGATGGTATTGGACACGGAAAATCGTCGAAGCCGAGCGATGGTTTGCACGCACGCTTTCCACATTACGACTACGACGACATGGTCGCGGCGCAGCACGCGCTCTTGGCGCAAGGATTGATGGTCGATCACTTGCGCCTCATCATAGGCACATCGATGGGGTGCATGCACGCATTCGTGTGGGGTGAGACCTATCCGAATTTTGCCGACGCATTGATGCCACTCGCATGCCTGCCGGTGCAGATCGCCGGGCGCAATCGGACGTGGCGAAAGATGTTGATGGATGCGATCCGGACCGATCCGGCGTGGAAAGGCGGCGAATATAAGGAGCAACCGCGAGAAGGTTTGCGTACTGCAGCCGATCTGCTTTTGATCGCCGGCAGCGCGCCCTTGCTGATGCAAAAGGCAGAGGCGACGCGCGACGCGGCCGACAAATACACCGTCGAGACCATCGACAAGAACCTGTCGACGCTGGATGCAAACGACTTGCTCTATCAGGTCGATGCCTCGCGCAACTACGACCCATCTCCCGGTCTCGAAAAGATCCAAGCGTCGCTGACGTGGATCAATTCCGCCGATGACTTCATCAATCCGCCGGAACTGGGGATTGCGGAGCGCGAAGCGGGGAGACTGGCGCATGGGCGCTTCGTGCTGATCCCCATCGGCGAGAATACGCATGGCCACGGCAGCCACACATGGGCCGCGCTGTGGGCAACTTACCTCCGGGAGCTACTGGAGGAATCCGAGCGTCACGGGGGGCCTTGATGGCGGATGTTGACTTGCGGCCGATTGCGCCCCAATAGGGGCTCCGCAAAGTCAGAAGGAGGGGCGCCAGCATGGCCGGCCTGGAAAGCGACGTCATCGAGATTATCGCCAAGCAGGTCAATCGCGAACCGGCGACCGTTAAGCGAGAGGATCGCCTTGCCGATTTGGATATCCAGTCGCTCGACGTGGCGGAGATCATTTTTGCGATCGAAGAAAAGTTCGATATCGAAGTTCCCTATAATGCGAACGAGACCAATGCTGCGGGAATCAATTTCGATACCGTGGGCGATGTGGTCGACGGGATTTCAAAATTGGCGGCGCGCAAGGCATCCAAGAAATCCTGAACTGAGCAGCGCGGGCCCGTCGTTATGAACAGAGTAGTTATAACGGGGCTCGGCATCGTATCGCCGCTCGGTCACAGTGCGATCGATCTAGGCGCTGCGCTCAAGGCCGGGCGGTCCGCCATCGGACCCATCACCGGAATTCAAAATCCGGATCTCGGCGCAAAGGTCGGAGCCCAAGTCAAAGACTTCGACCCGCTCGCGCATTTCCCCGAGAACAAGCTGTCGTTGCTCGACCGCTGTTCGCAATTTGCCGCCGTCGCGGCGCGCGGCGCAATCAAGCAAAGCGGCCTTGATTTTCGCAACGGGCTTGGCCTTCGAACGGCGTGCATCATCGGCACCGGCGTCGGTGGCTTGACGACGATCGACGAGACCTTCCTTGCCGTCTACGGCAAGGGCGCGAAACGCGTGCATCCGTTCACCATCCCGAAGATGATGATCAATGCGCCGGGCGCGCATATCACGATGGAGCACGGCATCCAGGGGCCGTCGTTCACGGTGGCCAGCGCTTGCGCTTCGGCAAACCACGCCATGGGCGTCGCATTTCATATGTTGCGCTCCGGGACGGTTTCCGCCGCGGTGACTGGCGGCGCCGAATGTGTCTTCACTTACGGGACGTTGAAGGGTTGGGAGGCGCTGCGCGTCATGGCGCCTGATACCTGTCGGCCGTTCTCGCGGGATCGCAAGGGCATGGTTCTTGGCGAAGGCGCGGCGATGTTCGTGCTCGAGGAACGTTCGGCGGCGCTGGCGCGTGGCGCGGAGGTCCTGGCCGAGCTCATCGGTTTTGGCATGACGTCGGATGCGAGCGACATCGTGTTGCCTTCCGCCGAAGGCGCCGCGCGCGCGATTGCCGGCTGCTTGGAGGACGCGCGACTGCGTCCTGAGGCGGTGCAATACGTCAATGCACACGGGACAGGCACGGCCGCAAACGACGCGACGGAAACGAAGGCGCTGCACAGCGTCTTCGGCTCGCATGCCCGTAAACTGATGGTTTCCTCGACAAAATCGATGCATGGCCATGCGTTGGGTGGGGCAGGCTCGATCGAGCTTGCCGCCACCATCGTGGCGCTGCGCGAAGGTTTCATTCCGCCGACCGCCAACTACACCGGGCCCGATCCGCTTTGCGATTTGGACTATGTGCCGAACGAGGCGCGTGACGCGGCGGCCGAGGTTGCGATCTCGAACTCGTTCGCGTTCGGCGGGCACAACGCCGTCATAGCGGTACGCCGCTAGAGCGTGATCCCGAAAAGTGGAAACCGGTTTTCGGAAAAGATTAGGAGTTGGTTTTCGTTATTCCGCCGCGGCTCGGTGCTCTTGGTTTGCCGTCGGTTGCTTCAACAGCCAGTCTTCGCGAGCTGAAGCGGCGGCCTCCGCCAAGCTTTCCCGCGCGCCTTCACGCTCGTAGCGTGCGGACAGTTCTTCCCAGGCAAGCAAGGATTTGACCTCCGCGGCGCTAAGGGAGGGTTCGGATTGGAGTGCATCGTACACCTGCGCGAGTGCCGTGCGCAGAACCGGCCGGCTCAGCATTTCTTCCGCGTCCGCGCCATGCCAGAGGATGTTGAACGTTTCCCCGTTCTCGGTGTGGCCCTCGTCGATGTCGAGATCGGCGAGCAGACATGCTCCCGCGAAGCGCGGATGTGGAGCGTCCGAACAAAGTGTCCGAAGAGCGACATCGCCGGCAACGAAAATCTTCAGGTCCATCCAAAGATCGAAACTCGAGGTCAAATCGCCGGACTGAAGCCAGCCATCGACCACTGCTTGTTTGTAGTGACGCGTCAGGCGGGCGTCGGCGTTTGCCGGCAGGCGATTGTACCGCCACGCCATCACAATATGCCCGGCAACGCGGGCGGCGCTTTCGCGCGACAGCGGGTGTTGCGGCGTGGCCAAGGAAAGAGTCGAGACGGAGGCGAGAGACAAATGCTCGGCGTTCATGATCGCTCCTGCGAGGTGCAACGAAAACGCGAGGCGATCACGCAAACCATGTCCCGCTAATCATGACTGGGGACTACACCTCAGGCGGCTATCGAACGACGAAAGGCCGAGGAACTCAAATCAAAATTGGCGAAGATTTGCAGCGACCGTGACGTCCGAAACGCTCCGCCGCGGCGTGCAAGGATGCAACGCACTGTTGCCGCGAAGTTGAGGCCGCGCTTCTAGCTTCCGCCTCAAGCACTTAGCGGCCCTGACGGCAGTACGTCTCGCGTCAGTTCGGGAAATACCTTTGCAATCTTCGACATAAGGTAGTCGCCGTATGTCCCTTCGAAGGCATGAACGTTGGCACGGTCCCAGCGCTCGCGGCTGTCGTCAACCGCGGTTGTCGCACGTTGCGGTAGTGGAACGATCTGCGCGCTGAAGTCGGGATCGAAGAATAACGGGAACGAGAGTCGGCCTTTGCCGCTCACGTTGCGGACGCGATGCGGCGTGGAGCGATACCATCCTCCGGTCAAACGATCGAGCATGTCGCCGATGTTGCAGACGAGGGCGCCTGGAATCGGCGGTGCGTCGATCCAACCTGTCTTGGCCTTCACTTGGAGCCCGCCGAGGTCGTCTTGCGCGAGTAGAGTCAGCAGGCCGTAGTCGGTGTGTTCGCCGACGCCCCACTCGTCGGCCGCAAGCGAAGAGGCCGGATAATGAAAGACCCGAAAGAGCACCGTCGGATGCGCCGTGTAGTGTCGTGCGAAATAGGTCGGCTCGAGATGAAGGCTTTCGGCAATCCCTTCCATCAGCGCGTGAGCGGCGCGCGTTGTGGCAGCGATGAACTCAAGGACCGTGGGGCGCAACTCTCGTATCTCATCCGGAAATAGATTGGCCCCGTGCAACGGCGTTTGTGCCTTGACGCGCGGATCATCGTCAGCCAGCTCTTCGCCGAAGTAGATGCCTTCCTTCAAGTCCGGCTTTCCCGATGTCAGCTCACCCTTGAGCGGAAAATATCCGCGCCACGCTCTGCCGCCCGCCGCCATGGCGATCTTCATCTTGACACTTTCCGGCAAGGCAAAGAATCGGCGGCTCGCCCGGTCGAGCCGCGCCATCAGATTTGGCGAGATGCCGTGGCCCGTCGCGTAGAAAAAGCCCGTGTCACGGCAAGCCGCCTCTATCGCGCGCGCGACCTTCTCGCGCGGCGCTGTGTCTTCGGCCCGGAAAAGCGGCGCCACGTCGATAATGGGAAGTCGCGTCAGTTCAATCATTCCCGCGAGAAAACGAACCTCGCATCACGTTAGCCCAACGCATGGGCATCGGCGAGAGGGGCGCGCACGCAGTCGTTCACGAATTGGATGCGCCGTGACGGAAATCGATCCGGAGAACGGCCTCGTTAGTGGAGATGCTTGCGCACTTCGGTGAACAAGAGCGTCGCCACGGCGGCGGCAGCCAGAAGGATCGCACCCGTTTGCACGGCAAGCGAAAGGGCCGGAAGGACCGGCATTCCCAACATCCACGTCAGAAGAACAATTGAAAGAACCACGGACCCCGTAAAGCCCGAATAAGCCAACCAAATCATCTGCGCGTCCCCACGTCGCTGGAAGCGGGCGATTATGGACCGCAGTGGTTGCCGGAACGTTCAGCCCGGTTCAGCCTGGCCCTGACAATCTACCGGCCGAAGGGCGGCATTGGCGACAGTTGGTGAATTTCGCTTGGCAGGAGCCGATACGGCGCAAAGACAACGTCATCTTTTTTCGCCGGGGGATGGCTAACATTTTACTAACGAGCTTGCCGGCTGACGACGACGCGCGGACGACCGATATTGCTGTCTTGAGTCCTCGCCACGACTCGATCCCGCTCTCGCAGAGAGGAGCGGGATCGAATGCCGGCCGGGCGCAGCGTGCTTCAGCGCTTGTGCAAAGGCACGTATTCGCGCTTGCCGGCGCCGACATAGAGCTGGCGCGGACGGCCGATTTTCTGGCTCGGATCCTCGATCATTTCCGTCCATTGCGCGATCCAACCGACCGTGCGGGCAAGCGCAAAGAGCGCCGTGAACATCGACGTCGGGAAGCCCAGCGCTTTCAGCGTGATACCCGAGTAGAAATCGATGTTCGGATAGAGTTTCTTCTCGACGAAATAGTCGTCGTGCAGCGCGATCTTTTCCAGCTCGAGCGCGACCTTCAACAGCGGCTCGTCGTGGATACCGAGCTCGTCCAAGACTTCGTGACAGGTCTGCTGCATCACCTTGGCGCGCGGGTCATAGTTCTTGTAGACGCGATGACCGAAACCCATGAGGCGGAAGCCCGAGTTTTTGTCCTTCGCCATTTTAACGTATTCGGGAATGCGATCGACAGTACCGATCTCCTCGAGCATTTTCAGCGCCGCTTCGTTCGCGCCGCCATGTGCCGGCCCCCACAAGCAGGCGATGCCGGCGGCGATGCAGGCGAAGGGGTTGGCGCCCGACGAGCCGGCGAGCCGAACGGTCGAGGTCGACGCGTTCTGTTCGTGATCGGCATGCAATATGAAAATGCGATCGACCGCGCGCGACAGCACGGAGTTCGGCTTGTATTCCTCGGCCGGCACGGCAAAGCACATGCGCAGGAAATTTTCCGAATAGCTCAAATCGTTGCGCGGATACACGAACGGCTGACCGATCGAATATTTGTAGGCCATGGCGGCGATCGTCGGCATTTTCGCAATCATCCGATGGCTTGCGATCATACGCTGATGCGGGTCGTTGATGTCGGTGGAGTCGTGATAGAAGGCCGAGAGCGCGCCGACGACGCCGCACATGACGGCCATCGGATGCGCGTCACGACGAAAGCCGCGATAGAACGTGTTGATCTGTTCGTGCACCATGGTGTGGCGCGTAATCTGGTGGCGGAAAGTCTTCAACTGTTCGGGTGACGGCAAGTCGCCGTGCAGCAGCACATAGCAGACCTCGATGAAGTCGCTGTGCTCGGCCAGTTGTTCGATCGGATAACCGCGATAGAGCAGGATGCCCTCATCGCCGTCGATGTAGGTGATGGCGCTTTCGCAACTTGCCGTCGATGTGAAACCTGGATCGTAGGTGAATGCGCCGGCATCGCCATAAAGCTTGCGGATGTCGATAACGTCCGGGCCGACCGACCCCTTCATCACGGGCAATTCGACGCTTCGATTGCCATACACGAGCTTCGCGTTACCACCTGGTTTTGAAGCGAACGGAGGCATGGGCATGGCAGAGCTCCGATTGTGTGTCGCCGCTTTCGCCAGGAATGCGGCATTGTGCGGCGCAATAGATTCTAAGAGTTATAGGCGTTTCGGGTTACCAAAAGCCACCGACCCCCCATGGGCCGGGGCGGCCAGCCTCAGATTTGGTCCGTGATCCGGTCGAGGGATTCGGCCGGCCCCAGGACGGCAAGCACATCAAAAATCCCCGGTGACGTGCTTCGACCCGTCACTGATGCTCGCAAAGGTTGTGCAACGGCACCCAGCTTCAAGCCTTTGTGCTCTGCAAAACTCCGGGCGGCGGCATCAAGCGTTTGCGCCTCCCATTTGGCGGCCGCAAGGACCGGTTTGAGCTCCTTCAGAATGGCGCGCGCCTCGGCTGTTAAGAGCTTCTTGGCTTTTTCATCAAGGTCGAGCGGGCGGCGCGCGGTCAAGAAATAGACGGCGTCGGCGAGCTCCACGAGCGTCTTCGCCCGCTCTTTGAGACCCGGCATCGCCTTGATCAATTTTGCTCGCAGCTCGTCGTCGACCTTCGTTCCGCGCTGATCGAGCAGCGGCCCCAACGCGTCGGCCAACGTTTCATCACTAGTCTGACGCAAATAATGACCGTTCAGATTGTCGAGCTTCTTGAAGTCGACGCGAGCAGGGCTTCGACCGATATTGTCAAGATTGAACCATTCGATCGCTTGCTCCGTCGAGATCGTCTCGTCGTCGCCGTGGCTCCACCCCAGCCGAAGCAAATAATTGCGCATTGCCTCCGGCAAATAACCGAGGCCGGCATATTCGTGAATTCCGAGCGCGCCGTGGCGCTTGGATAATTTCGCGCCATCCTCGCCGTGAAGCAGAGGCAGGTGAGCATAGGTCGGAATTGGCCAACCCATTGCTTCGATGATCTGCAATTGGCGTGCGGCGTTGGTCAGATGATCGTCGCCGCGCACGACATGCGTGACGCCCATATCGAAATCGTCGACCACGACCGACAGCATGTAAGTCGGCGTACCGTCGGAGCGCAGGAGAATGAAATCGTCGAGCACGTCGTTGGCAAAGCGCACGTCGCCTTGTACCTGGTCGCGCACAATCGTCTCGCCGGATCGCGGCGCCTTGATGCGGATAACGGGCGGGACATTTGGTCGGGTGTCGCTTACCGGCCGATCGCGCCAGCGCCCGTCGTAACGGATTGGTTTGCCGGCGGCGCGCTGCGACTCGCGCATTTCTTCGAGCTCTTCGGGTGAGGCGTAGCAGAGGTAAGCGTGGCCTTTGGCGAGCAGCTCCTTGGCGACCTCGGCGTGGCGCGCGGCGCGGGCGAATTGGAAGACCACCTCGGCGTCCCAGTCGAGGCCAAGCCATTTCATGCCGTCGACAATGGCGTCGATCGCTTCCTTTGTGGAGCGCTGGCGATCGGTGTCTTCGATGCGCAGACGAAAGGTGCCGCCGTGATGACGCGCCAACAGCCAATTGAAGAGCGCCGTGCGGGCACCGCCAATGTGCAGAAATCCAGTGGGCGAGGGAGCAAAACGTGTGACGATCTTCATGAAGTCCCTGAAGTTTTGCGTTTGGTTGGTGCGAGGCTCTTGTCTTTGATCATATTGCGAGGGACGCTCGGCGCCCGGAAGGCCGGTCCTTAGCACAGCCCCACAGTTGAGCGAAACCAGTGAGCACCACGGCGAACCTCGACAGTGTCGCCGGACCCGGCGCCGTGGATTTGACGAGCCGCTTCGCCGTTCAAGCGCTGCAAGGGGCTTGGGCAGCCGCGCGTCGAATCCTCGCGTCCGGTTGGGGCGAGGATAGGGCACAGCGCTTCAATTGGCTGCCTGTGCTCATTGGCGTCGGCATCGGAATCTATTTTGCACTTCCGGTTGAGCCGCCCGCCTACCTCGCAGCTGCCGCGCTTGTTCTTGTGACGGCGTATCTGGTTGTGCGCTGGGCCGAGTGCTCTGAAACGCTTGTTGCGTCTTTTGCAACGGCCGCCGCGATAGGCGTGGGCTTTGCCACCGCAATCATCCGCGTCCAGATGCTGTCGACCGTGACGCTCGTCGAGGAGACGCGTGTTGTCGACGTGAGTGGTCAGATACTTAGCGCGGAGCCGGTCGAAAAGAATCGCACGCGGGTATTGCTCGACAGTGTCGAGATCGATCCGGCACCCCCAGGCGCGGTTCCAACGCGTGTGCGCGTCTCGCTTGCCAAGGCACCGGCCGGTTTGCGGCCAAGCCAATGGATCACGGTCAGAGCCGTCTTGCGGCCGTTGCCCGCGCCCGTCGAGCCGGGCAGCTACGATTTTGCACGCACGCTCTGGTTCGACGGCATTGGCGCCGTCGGGTTTTCAATGGGGCCTACGGAACGGATCGCGCCAATTGAGGGCGACACCTGGCTTGAGCAATTCTCGATGTGGATGGCGTCTGTCCGGCAAGCGACGTCGGATCGCATTCGCTCGCAACTCGACGCGCGGACCGGGCCGATCGCCGACGCCTTCCTCACAGGCGAGCGGACCTTGATTGCCGACGATGATCAGCAAGCGATGCGCGACTCCAGCCTCGCCCATCTCCTGTCGATCTCAGGCGTGCATCTGGCACTCGCGGGCTTTGGCTTTCTGACGGCGTTACGGTTGATCTTTTCCCTGATCCCGGCGATCGCCCTCAACTACCCGGTAAAGAAATGGGCTGCGGTTGCAGCGCTCTTCGCGTCATTCGCATATTTGCTTCTCAGCGGCTCTTCGATTCCAGCCGTGCGCTCGTTCATCATGATAGTGATTTAGTCAATTACCCGACGAGTTGAGCCATTTTTCCTGCAACAGGCTAATCTAGTAAGCACCGGGTAAGCACCAGACAGAGAAGCCGGACAGGCCGAGGCGTCGTGGAGCAGGGGTTGACGGTAGACAGCGGCAATCGTCCACTCCGGCCGCGCGGCTAGGCTGATCCCCGAAATCCCGTTCCGCACGGACCGCCGCGCCCTTGATTTGCGGCAGCGCTCGGCGGAGACGCAATGAAACACTCTCGGGGACGCGCCAAACCGAGGCGTTCTGGCCCGCGCAAACTTGACGCTAGCGGCTTCATGGAAGTTGCCATGGTCCCGGGACCCTGGCTGCCACGATCCTTTCTGTCCGAGCATGGCGTCCTTCCTGCCGTGCAATGGCACAACCTACAACAACAATCGGGCGTGACTCTTGGCGAGAAATCACTCGAACGGCTCATGCTCGCCCGCCAACGATTTTGGATTTCTTGGTCTTGGGCGAGCAAGCAGATCGATCAGGAACGCCTTCAGCTTGTGCGTGAAACACTTTTTGGCATCGCGGATAAAGCGCGCGACCTGTCCGCGTCGGTTTTTGCCGTCCTGCGTGAAGAGCAATTATTCGCCGATGTTTGCGACGCGCTTTATCACGCGGTAGGCGACATGCATGTGTCGCACCCCAACGGCAAGGTTCTCGCGAACGTTATTGTTCCGATGGGTGGGCTCGCGTCGAGCGCGCGCTTCGCGGCCGAAGTTATCGGAAGACCGACCGGCCGCCCACTGGCCGGATGGCAGGACTTTATCGACGCCTGCGCGCGTGAGTATCGATCGCCGACTCGACGACCGGGGGCGACCCTGAAGTTCACTTTGTTCGTCAAGGCTTTGGTTCCCCCCGGTGTGGGCGTTTCCGACGAGGCGCTTCGAAAGCACATCGAGTTTTCGCTGCGCAGGCAAACGGAGAAAAACCGACCCCTATAGTCGAGGTTTTTTCCGTATCGTCGGAGTAGTCGCCTTGTCATTTCTCATCGTGCCCCAACCAACACGATGAGGCAGAAACGTGACAAACCCTTCAGTTCTTCGCACGCCGGACGCCGCTAAGTACGTTCGGCTGTCGTCTTCAACGCTCGCCAAGCTGCGCATTTCAGGCCGTGGCCCGCGCTACTCAAAGATGAGTCGGGTAGTGGTCTACCGCGTCG